>NZ_JANAVQ010000003.1:0-706203 GCF_024213605.1 Paenibacillus sp. CH40 | reverse complement strand
CGACTTGCATGTATTAGGCACGCCGCCAGCGTTCGTCCTGAGCCAGGATCAAACTCTCCATTAAAGACCAACCGAAGCTGGTTTATAGAAAGAGCGATAAGCTCATGTTGAAACTGACGAGATAAAAATATCTCTTGTTTGATTTTGCAAGCAAAATCGTTTTACTCACTCGTTGTTCAGTTTTCAAAGATCAAACATTCATTGTCCGCCTCGGCGTTTCTTTCAACCCCTCAGCAACTTTTATAGTGTATCATATTCCCCAGAGTCATGTCAACACTTTTTTTCAAAAGTGTTTTTCGCTCTTTTTGATAACACTTGAAGCGACAAGAAATAATATATCATACTTTCTTTATATTGTGCAACTGTTTTTTTAAAATACTTAGTTAAGTAACAATACACTCGATATAAAGCTCTCTTTGCAGCATTAAGTTAATGATTTCCCCATCTACTTGAATCAACGGACGAGTCGGATGATCTCGATCAGCAAATATAATTTCCCCTGTACGGCTATCATTGAGGCGCACCTTGGTTCCATTATTGAATTGGGTTAACTTATGAATAAAAACTTGTACGACACTTGGGTCCAGCTTTCCAAATGATTCTGACTTGATTTGCTCTAGAACTAGATACGGTGATTGGGCAGGCCGGTATGTTTTCTCTAGAGTCATAGCATGGAATACATCAGCCACTCCAACGATTTTAGCGTAGATGTGGATTTGTTCTCCTTTAAGACGCAGTGGATATCCAGTACCGTCCACTTTCTCATGATGCTGAAGAGCTGCCAAACGCACACCTTCGTTAATAGCTTTCACATTTTTAAGCAACTGGTATCCTAGTGATGTATGACTACGTATTTCTTCTTGCTCTTCCCACGTTAGTTTGGAGGGCTTGTACAGAATGGCCGGGTCCATTTTAGCGTTCCCTATGTCATGAAGCAATCCAGCAAAAGCCACCTGCATCCAATCCTTTTGAGGTAATCCGATCCATTGTGCAATGGAGTAGGAAGTAAGGGAGGTTAGCACGGCGTTGTGAAAAATATAGTCCACTTCAATCATGGCGGGCGGAGTATAGGTCATTACATTATAGCGCTGAATGTGCACCAGTAAGGACTCCAATTGTCCTCGCAGTTCATATATAGATAAATTAGATACGAGTACCGATTGAAATGCGTTCTTAACGAGCATCACCATTTTGTCATACTCATCCTGAAATTGTTCAGATTCATCTCGCCCATCTAACGAAGGTCCTTGCGATTCAGATATTCCAGATCGAACAGTCGTAGACTCGCTACTGGATTTTGCAAGATCATCCGTCCCTACCTCAACTTGCTGGATCAGGAACGCCTGTAAAATCTCCAAGTCACGCGGTAGTAGAATGCGCCCTTTCGGTAGCAGCAAGCTGCCCATTTCTGTAAATACATCGCTTTGCAATCTAAGTCCTGCTTTTAATTCGGATACGGGTACAGTTGTCATGGTCAACCTCTCTGTTCTCACAACAGCTGCTCCAGCTGCCAGTTATGATGTCATTATATTACTTGGGATTGATCCTGTACATTCATTTTATGCCATTTAAAGCATACTTGTCTGAATTCGCTAGCCAGAAAAAGAAAAAGGCTCCCCGACCAAATAGTCAGAGAGTCTCTTCCATCTAAAATTTAATAACTATTGTTGTTTCCATATGCAGGCTCTTATTCGCCCTCAGAAGATTCTGGGTCGTTACCTTCCGTATCTTCTGTATTCATTTCGAGAGTTGGTTCAACAGATGATAGAGAGGAGCCCTCTCCAGCTTCCCCATCCTCTAATAATTCTTCAAGCAGTTCATCCTGCTCCTCATTCTTGTTCGCTCGACAAACAGTTGCAACCGAATCATCATCGCGAATATTAATCAGCCTTACCCCTTGTGTATTCCGACCCATCGTGGAGATTTCCCCCATGCTAGTCCGAATCAAGGTGCCACTAGCTGTAATGATCATCAGATCCTCTTCGGTTTTTACAACCTTGAGACCGACAACCGGACCATTTTTATCCGTAACATTAATCGTCTTGATCCCCTTACCTCCACGGCTTTGGATACGATAATCCACAACAGGGGTACGCTTGCCATAACCTTTGGCCGTTACAATCAGGATATCCAGGCTGGTATCTACGATATCCATACCTATTACAGCATCACTCTCATCAAGGTTGATCCCTTTAACCCCTGTAGCGCTACGGCCCATAGACCGTACATCACTTTCAGGGAAACGGATAGACATGCCTTGTGCTGTACCAATAATCATTTCCTGCTGTCCGTCCGTCAGCTTCACTTCGATCAGGGCGTCATCTTCACGCAAGTTAATGGCAATCAAGCCACCTTTGCGGATATTTGCATAGTCGTCAAGAGGTGTCTTCTTAATGATTCCATGCTGGGTCGCAAAGAATAGATAGCTATCCTCCACAAATTCCTCGATTGGAATTACCGCATTGATCGACTCACCCTGTTCAATCTGAATCAGGTTAATAATCGGTGTCCCCCGGGCAGTCCGGCTTAGATCAGGAATCTCATAGGCCTTAATCCGATATACCTTACCCTTGTCGGTAAAGAATAACAAATGATGATGTGAATTCGTAATGAACAGATGCTCTACGAAATCCTCATCTTTGGTATCCATACCTACTACACCACGACCACCGCGCTTTTGACTGCGATAGGTAGTAACAGGAAGGCGTTTGATATATCCTGTATGGGTTACAGTAATAATAACATCTTCACGCGGAATGAGATCCTCATCCAGAATACTCTCTTCACCCACTGTAATTTCAGTGCGACGTTCATCAGCGAAACGTTCTTTAAGTTCATTCAGCTCTTCGCTAATAATGTTGAGTACCAGATGCTCATTCGCCAAAATCTCACGGTATTCCGCAATCTTTTGTATTAGCTCGTTATATTCGTTCTCGATCTTCTCACGTTCCAAACCGGTTAAGCGCTGCAGACGCATATCGAGAATAGCCTGAGACTGCTCAAGAGTGAGCGAGAAACGCTCAATCAGTCCTTCACGAGCTGCTTCTGCAGTTTGGGAAGAGCGAATCAAGGCAATAACTTCGTCCAGATGATCAAGGGCAATGCGCAAGCCTTCCAGAATGTGTGCTCTAGCTTCGGCTTTTTTCAGGTCAAACTCTGTCCGGCGACGAATAACCTCGACCTGATGTTTGAGATAATGATATAAGACATCCTTCAGGTTCAAAATCTTCGGTTCGTTGTTTACAATGGCAAGCATATTAATACCGAAATTCGACTGCATGGCCGTATGTTTAAACAAATTATTCAGAACGACATTCGGGTTCACGTCTCTACGCAACTCAATAACGACACGCATACCCGTACGGTCCGATTCATCCCGAAGATCCGTAATGCCTTCAATACGTTTGTCACGTACTAATTCGGCAATTTTCTCGACCAGACGAGCCTTATTCACTTGGTAAGGCAGCTCATGCACGATAATCCGTGCTTTATTGCCAATCTCTTCTATGGTGGTCTTCGCACGCATGGTCACAGATCCGCGGCCAGTCTGGTACGCCTGACGAATACCAGAGCGTCCTAAAATATAACCTGCTGTCGGGAAATCGGGCCCTTGAATATAATCCATAAGTTCCATCGGCGTAATGTCAGGGTTTTCGATCAGTGCTTGTACACCATCGATAACCTCTCCCAAGTTATGCGGAGGAATATTGGTAGCCATCCCGACTGCAATTCCGCCGACGCCATTCACCAGCAAGTTAGGATAACGTGCAGGTAATACGACGGGCTCGCTCTCTTCACCATCGTAGTTCGGCATAAAATCAACGGTCTCTTTGTTCAAATCACGTAGCATTTCCATGGCAATCTTGGACAACCGTGCTTCGGTGTAACGCATCGCAGCCGCCATATCTCCATCCACGGAGCCAAAGTTACCGTGTCCATCCACCAACATATAACGCAAGGAAAAATCCTGCGCCATCCGCACCATCGTATCATATACAGCCGTATCACCATGAGGGTGATATTTACCGATAACTTCGCCGACGATTCTTGCCGATTTTTTGTAAGGCTTATCTGGCGACATGCCTAGCTCGGACATCGCATACAGAATACGACGGTGTACCGGCTTCAGTCCGTCCCGCACATCAGGCAAGGCACGGCTAACAATAATACTCATGGCATAATCCATAAAGGATTCGCGCATTTCCACTCCGATATCCCTATTGATGATTTGCGAGTTATTTTGATCCGCCATGCTGGTCCTCCTTCTTATCCTTCAATACAATGCTCTCTATGTGAAAAGCCTAACAAGATACTGCCTATACACTCCGCTCTCTGCGCAGGATTTTGGCTGAAATCCTCATCTGTGTAATTATATTACTTTCACAAAAAGAGCACAATTAAACGCATCTGTCCTCTTTACAGCGTAAATCCCTCGTCATTCTCTTTCTGCGTGTAGCAGATTGCTATCTCTTGTACAACTCACAAGCCCTGATTATAACAAATTCCCCAGAGCTGGGGATTAGCCCCCACCCTAAGGGCCTTTTCCACATACAATACGTATACGGTCAGGGTTCACTTAGCAAAATTCCGAAAAACGCCGTATTTCTCTATTATATCATTGTTTTACGCGCTTGTCCTTTAGTTTCCCTTGTTTTGTCAAAGTGTTGCGGATTCCAAGTACATGACTCATATTTCGAAAAGAAAGGGATGAGATTACTTGTCTATTCAGCGAGTATCCAGTAAGTGGACCAAAACAAATGCCATTCTCCCCAATCCGACATTGGCCGCTTATGTACCGGAAACACGGTTGTACACATTTGATCACTTGAACGAAATGTTGGCTGTGTATGGTACTGTCTATATTAAGCCGGATAACGGTACTTATGGAAAAGGGGTTATGCGGGCAGAGAGGCTGACAGAGCCGCTTCCACCGACAGAAGAAGGAATTATCGAAGAGAGAACTTGGTATGTGCTTCGCTATGAAGTAGATACCTTCACCTTCGAAAGTCTAGAAGATCTGCATAAAGTGGTTTCTTCCCGCATACGAAAACGTCCATATCTGATCCAGCGTGGAATTCCACTTCTTCAGCATGAAGCACGCCCTTTCGATCTGAGGGTATTAACCCAGATGAATTTGAGACACCAATGGGAAACAACGCTTATTGTAGGACGCGTAGCTGCTCCTGACAAAGTCGTCACCAATCATCACAGCGGTGGAACAACGCGCTTTTTCAATGAGCTGGTCGCTCCATACATGGATGTAAAGGAAGCTGTACGACTGGAGCAAAAATTATCAAAAATGGGCGAACGGGTAGCCTGGCAGTTGCAAAAAAGATACCCACGTTTAAGGGAAATTGGATTAGATGTGGGACTGGATCAGCAAAATTATCCGTGGATTCTGGAGGTTAATACGAGACCAGCAATTAAGGTGTTCTCTTCTCTTCCAAACAAGAGCCTCTATCATAAAATATTCAGATATGCAGTAGGCTACGGCCGGTACTCTTCATCCACGGGTAAAACCATACGCTCTAAGAAAAAAGCCTAAAACAATGAGTTCAAATATTCAAATACACCCGGGCTGGTTAATGAGAAGAAAAGGGACGCCCATTTGGGCGCCCCTTGTGAACTCCTACAAAATACTACCTAATGAGCACGTAATACAGCCACTAGGAAGGAACATCACACATTAAAAATCAAGATTTTTCACGTACTTCGCATGTTCTTGGATAAAGTCACGACGAGGTTCTACATTATCACCCATCAAGGTATTGAACAGTGTATCAGCCAACATCGCGTCACTGACAGTTACCTGAAGCATAGTACGACTCTCAGGATCCATCGTAGTTTCCCAAAGTTGGGTCGCATTCATCTCACCCAAGCCTTTATAGCGCTGTACATTGTATTTCGCGTTTTCTCCAAATTCCCTGATGATCTCATCACGTTCCGCCTCGGAGTTCGCATAACGTACAACTTTGTTACGCTCCACTTTGAATAGTGGTGGCTGAGCAATATAAATATAGCCTGCATCAATGATTTTACGCATGTACCGATAGAAGAACGTCAGCAACAACGTACGAATATGGGCACCATCGACATCCGCATCTGTCATGATAATGACCTTGTGATAACGGGCTTTGGCGATGTCAAAGTCGTCTCCGATCCCTGTACCCATTGCTGTTACCATCGACCGGATTTCATCACTGGACAAAATACGGTCCAAGCGTGCCTTTTCAACATTCAGGATTTTACCGCGAATCGGCAAAATAGCTTGAAAGTGACGATCACGACCCTGCTTGGCAGATCCTCCTGCTGAGTCACCTTCGACGATGTACAGTTCACTAATCGAAGCATCCTTAGAGGAGCAATCCGCCAGCTTGCCTGGGAGCGAACTGATTTCCAGCGCACTTTTACGACGTGTAAGCTCACGCGCTTTACGCGCTGCTTCCCGGGCACGTGCTGCTTGTAAGGATTTATCAACCACCCGGCGGGAAACAGACGGATTTTCCTCTAGGAATTCCTGGAGTTTCTCTGCGAATAGGGATTCGACAATCCCTCGCACCTCACTGTTACCAAGCTTTGTCTTGGTCTGACCCTCAAACTGTGGTTCTGGAATTTTGACGGAGATAATCGCCGTCAATCCTTCACGCACATCGTCACCGGTCAAGTTGGCGTTGTTGTCCTTAATCAAGCCATTTTTACGTGCATAATCGTTAATAATCCGGGTTAATGCACTCTTGAAACCTGATTCGTGAGTTCCGCCCTCATGGGTGTTGATGTTGTTGGCAAAAGAATAAATATTCTCGGTATAGCTGTCGTTATATTGCAATGCCACTTCGACTTGAATCATATCACGCGAGCCTTCGACATAAATCGGCTGTTCATGCAGCGCTTCTCTTTTTTGATTCAAAAATTGCACATATTCACTGATTCCGCCCTCGTAGTGAAATGTATCGCTGGCGCCCGTCCGTTCATCAGTCAAGCTGATTGCAATACCTTTGTTCAGGAAAGCCAACTCACGAATCCGCGTCTGGAGCGTATCATAGTCATATACGGTCGTTTCTGTAAAGATTTGATCGTCAGGATAAAAAGTCGTTTGGGTACCCGTCTCGTCTGTGTCACCGATGACTCTGACATCATACTGCGGAGCACCACGATGATATTCCTGCTCATACAGATGTCCGTCCCGTTTAACATGCACGATCATTTTGCTGGAGAGGGCATTTACTACGGATACACCAACCCCGTGCAGACCACCGGATACCTTGTACCCTCCGCCTCCAAATTTACCACCTGCGTGAAGCACGGTCATAACGACTTCCAGCGCAGATTTTTTCATTTTGGCGTGTTCACTTACTGGAATACCGCGACCGTTATCTGTAACGGTAATGCTATTGTCTTCGTGAACGACAACTTGAATGCTGTCACAGTAACCCGCCAGCGCTTCGTCAATGCTGTTGTCCACAACTTCCCAGACCAAATGATGGAGACCTTTGGCGCTCGTGGAGCCAATATACATCCCGGGACGTTTCCGAACCGCTTCCAGGCCCTCAAGGACCTGAATCTCGCCCGCATCATAAGACGGTTGATTCATAGACATGCCTTTCACCTACTTCTATAGATTCTATGGTTAAGCATTGGCAACAAACTGGTTTGCCCGCTTTTTGAGTGTTGTTGAGGAGATGGGGGAATAATACACCGTATTCTGAGTCACTACGATGGACTTGGCTTCCTCTTCGCCAATCATCTCGACATGCTTCTGCTGTTGGGCGTGGTTCACGTATTGCTTGGAGATTTTAGAGGATTTTTCAATCGAGATATCGAAAATAGCCACAAGCTCTGAAGAGCGGATGATTTTTTCTCCACCCAGATGAATATACATAGCGGTCACTCACTCCTTAGTGTTCCACATGCCCGTCGTGGACGTGATAAATATTGGCATCCTTGAGTCGTTCTGCGTTCAAAGTCTCAACCCCGGTTGCCGTGATAAAGGTCTGTACCTTGCTTTGGAAAGTCTCGATCAGCTGAGTCTGACGATAGGGGTCCAGCTCGGACAAAACATCATCCAGCAGCAGGACAGGATATTCACCAATTTCTTCATGAATTAACTCTATTTCGGCCAGCTTCAAGGACAGGGCCGTCGTCCGCTGCTGCCCCTGCGAGCCATACGTATGCACTTCTCTGCCGTTAATGGCAAAGGCCAAATCATCACGATGGGGTCCCGCCAAAGTCATGCCACGGCGGATTTCCTGTTCCCTCATTTGGGATAACTTTATCATAAATCGCTCCAATAAGACAGCTTCATCTTCTTCCTCTGGCTCACTGAAGGAGGGAACATAGGTTAATTTTAACTCTTCTGTCCCACCTGCAATCCCTTCATGAATGGCCTGAGCCCACTTTTGTAGCTTTGTTATAAATTGTTTCCGCTTTTTAACAATTTTAACACCATGCTCAACAAGTTGCTCATTCCAAACCTCCAGCATCAGCTGCACTGAAGCCATATCCTTACCCCAAGCTTGCTTGAGCAGGTTATTTCGCTGCACCAATACTTTCTGGTATTGCTGCAAATGATACAGATATCCTGGCGCAACCTGTCCAATTTCCATGTCAAGAAACCGGCGGCGAACCCCCGGTGTTCCTTTGACGATTTCGAGATCCTCAGGTGCAAACATGACCACATTTAACGAACCGATAAAATCGCTCAGTTTTCGCTGCTCCAGTCCGTTGATCTTTGCTTTTTTGCCTTGTGTGGATAACGCGAGATCCAGTCTGATTTTCCCGTATTTTTTATCCACATCCGCAGCCAGGTGAGTGGAAGTAGCCCCGAAGGAGATTAACTCCTTATCGCGGGACGTTCGATGACTTTTGGTTAAAGCCAGTACAAAAATCGCCTCTACCAGATTCGTTTTGCCCTGCGCATTTTGTCCGATTAGCAAATTAACGGGACCAAATTCATTCAGCTCCAGCTGTTCATAGTTCCGGTACTGCTGCAAAACAATGTTGTTCACAAACACATAGGGTCCCCCTTGTTACTCCGTACCTAAAAGGAGTCCTTGCCACCCAGGCGATCATGCTCCTGCTGTAACTTCGAAACTTCCGTTGTCCTCTACTTCTACGGTATCACCCGGGTACAGTTTTCTTCCACGACGTTCTTCCGGTTCACCATTCACACGGACTTGTCCCTCTTGCAGCAGGGCTTTAGCCATGCCTCCTGTGGATACACAATCGGCTAATTTTAAAAATTGATCGAGCTTGATGTATTCGGTCTGTATAGATATCTGTTTCAAGGCTTGTTCATCCTTTCGCTTGTCCTCGGGTGGGTTAAAGCTAAACGTCAGTTGGTTGTGCGATATGGCAGGATGATATACAGCGCATTGCTGGAATCTGCCGGTTTTAAAATAATGGGACTCATAATGCCGGTAAAAGCAATCGTCAGCTGCTCGCTGTCAATCACCTTGAGCACGTCGAGCATGTATTTGGAGTTGAACGAAATTTTGAGCGGCTCTCCCTCAAATTTGGACACAGTTACTTCCTCACGCACTTTGCCAAGCTCAGAGGAACTAGAGGAAATTTCCAAGCCGCCATTTTCCAGCGACTGCATTTTTACAATATTCGTTTTTTCCTCACGGGACAGCAAATAAGCACGGTCAATTGACTCACTTAAACTTTTTGTATCCACAATCAGTTCTGTTTTGTAGGAGGTCGGAATAATTCTAGAAGTATCAGGATAGGTGCCGTCCAAGATGCGGGAATAAAATAGCACCCGATCTACTTTGAATAATACCTGATTGTCCGCTACTACGATATCCACAAGCATATTTTGGTCTGGAATAATTCTGCTCAGCTCATTTAGCGTTTTGCCCGCAATGACAACATTGCTAAAGCGCAAGCCTTCAGACGTCTCCAAATGAGCGCTGCGGGTGGCAAGGCGGTGGCGGTCCGTTGCCACAAACTTCAGTTCCCCCTCAGCCAGATTCCACAACACGCCGGTTAAAATCGGTGTCGTTTCGTGGGTGGAAATGGAGAACACCGTCTGTTTAATCATATTTTTAAGTAAATCTCCTGGCACAGAGATGACTTGATTTTCTTCAATGTTGGGAAGCACCGGGAATTCTTCAGGGTCCAAGCCAACAATCTGAATTTCAGTTGCACCGGACGAGATAAAGGTTTGGAATTGGTCTTTTACCTCCATACGGATCTCCTGAGACGGCAACTTTTTGATAATTTCGACAAAGAATTTGGCTGGCAGCACAACACTACCGGGTTGTTCAACCTGAACAACAGTTTGGTCACCATCCTCCATCGGAATAAAGGATTGAATGGAGATGTCTGTATCGCTGGCGGTCAGCGTTACTCCCTGGTGATTCACATCCAGCTTAATACCGCTCAGAATTGGAATCGTAGTCCGACTTGATATCGCTTTGGATACATGTTGTATAGCCTCGTTCAAAACGTTTTTCAGAATGCTGATCTTCATAAGTTCCTCCTACGGGTTTTAATCCTTCAAGCACGCGTTGACGCGGGCCTTATTTAGGTGATGTATATCTTTAAAATATATTAGTAATAGTAATAGGCGCACTGAATATGTGGATAAGTCACTGTAACCCTAATAAAATCAAGCCTATCCACATGTGTATAAATTGTGTATAGGCTCTGAACTTGTTCAGGTTGGATTTTTGATTTTTTCTATTAGGTTGTTGATAACTTTAAACAGATCCTGATCCACTTGAATGGATTTGGAGATTTTTTCGTGCGCATGAATGACAGTCGTATGATCACGCCCACCGAAAGCTTCGCCGATTTTCGGCAAAGAATAGTCGGTTAGCTCACGAGACAGGTACATGGCAATTTGCCGTGGAAAAGCTACAGCCTTCGTCCGCTTACGCGCTTTAAAATCCTCCAGCCGTAGATTGTAAAATTCCCCGACTTGATGCTGTATATCCTGAATCGTGATCATTTTTGGACGGCTGGACGGGATAATGTCCTTCAACGCTTCAGCCGCAAGATGACTTGTTACATCCTGATTTGTTAAGGAAGAATAGGCGACAACGCGTATTAGCGCCCCTTCCAGCTCACGGATGTTCGTATCAATTTGATTAGCGATATACATCATGGCCTCATTGGGAATATCCAGGTTTTCCGCCCGCGCCTTTTTCCGAAGAATAGCAATTCTCGTCTCCAGATCCGGCGGCTGAATATCCGTAATAAGTCCCCACTCGAAGCGAGAGCGCAGCCGTTCTTCCAGCGTTGGAATTTCTTTAGGCGGCCGATCGCTTGAGATTATAATCTGCTTGCGTTCCTCATGAAGCGCGTTAAACGTGTGGAAAAATTCCTCCTGCGTCGATTCCTTGCCCGCAATGAATTGAATATCATCAATGAGCAAAATATCAATGTTGCGATATTTATTCCGGAAACTTTCCCCGCGGTTGTCCCGGATGGCATTAATGAATTCATTCGTAAACTTCTCCGACGATAAATAAACGACCTTGCTGGTCGGATTGTGCTCCAAAATATAGTGCCCGATAGCGTGCATCAGATGCGTTTTTCCCAGCCCCACACCACCGTATAAAAACAGCGGATTGTAAGCTTTGGCCGGCGCCTCGGCGACGGCCAGCGATGCCGCATGGGCAAAACGGTTCCCCGATCCGATGACGAATGTATCGAATGTATATTTGGGATTCAGCATATGGGACACAGCTTCTTCATGAACGACCGGCTGCTGCTGAGGTTGTTGCTGAAGGTCGACCTCGGCGGGCTTGTTCTCTTCAATAACGAACTTGACCTCTAGCTGTTTGCCCAAAATTTCATAAACCGTTGCTCCGACTAGCTTGGTATAGCGGCTTTCAAGCCATTCCACGGCAAAAGTTGTCGGTGCAGAAATCACAATGGAGTGGTCATTTAGTTTCGCTGCCTTGGTAGCCTTAAACCAAGTGTCGTAACTCGGCTTACTCAGCTTGGTTTGTATAATGGATAGAATTTGCTGCCATAGTTCAGAGGTATGGCTGTCCACAGACGTCACTCCTTTTAAATCCTGACATTTTACCGAATTAAGCTGCAGAGAGCTGCTCTCGGCGCTTCGGCAAAACGCCTAAAATCCCAAAAATGTTGTTGAAGGCCATAAAAAGACATACCGCCGCCTAAATCATGCGGCAGTGTGGTGAGAGAACGCAGCACAAAATGACCCTGAAAAATAGCTAATGGAAATTCCGCTGCTGATCAGCAGAAGAGAGGCGATATTTCTCAGGAGGGAATGTGCGGCACGATCCGTTCTCTTGATCCCGCAGGCCAAAACGGGACTGCAATATGTCGAAATCAAATGAAAAATGTAGAATATATCCCCAGAATCCCAAATCCGCACAAAAATAAAAAGATGGATAAATTGAACTTGTTCACAACTTTATCCACAGGGTGTTGATAATATGGAGGGTAAAACAACATATTCACATTCAAAAGTAATATCATCATAGCAAAAGAAGCCTTGTATTTCAATGACTGGTGGTTATTTATCCACAAATTCAATCTGTTGTGTACAATTTTTATTCACAACACAAGATATTGTTTATAATTTGTTCAGTTTTCGACAATAACTCTTTTTTACTCTAAAATGTTATGCACAGGTTATGACCATTTAAATCACAATTCAGTTCTTTTTGGGGATCTGTGTATAACAGCTGTTGCCTTTTGGTCACAGAGGCTTATTTTTCTGTTGAAAATTTCCGGTAACGTTTCCGACATTATTTTTGAACGAACCCGATAACGTCGATCTGAAAATAGGATGGATTCAAGTCACAGAATGAAGAAATGTAAAAAGAGCAGTTTTTGGAGGAGTGAAAACTACAAATAGAATGCTGATAACGGAGGAGAGGCGAAAGAAATTTTATGAAATAAGGGAATAAAAGAGTGAAGTGAGTGAGCGGGGGAAGGGGAGGAGGCTTCCTGATTCGAAAAAGAGGGAGAGGATTCACAAGTACATTGACTTTGGCCGCTATTTGTGGTTAAATGTACAAAGGTGTTTTTTGTGGAGATTGCTACGTTAGGTATATTCCATATAAAACGTATTCCTTGTAAGGAGGTGCAGCACAATGAGACCGACTTTCAGACCGAATGTCAGCAAACGTAAAAAAGTTCACGGCTTCCGTAAAAGAATGAGCACGAAGAATGGCCGTAAAGTTTTGGCAGCTCGTCGCCAAAAAGGTAGAAAAGTATTGAGTGCGTAATGCGTGCATAAAGACCACTACGGTGGTCTTTTTTTTCATAATTGAGGTATTCAGGGATCGGCCCCCTTCTTCTATTGTTGTAAAAATGTAGCGAAAGTAGAGGGAGAAGTCCAGCATCCTGTCCTATATTAGATGAAGCTTTTAAAAACGGATATAAAATAAGCGAGATTACCATGTTGGAATGTTGTCCATACTTCTTACTATATAAAAGGTAAAGGTAAGCTTACCGACATGTGTAAAAGAGATGAGCAAGGAGAAGCGCCGTGCAAAAAAAATTGCGTCTACGAAACCGGGCGGACTTTGGGCGCGTATACCGCCATGGCAAATCTTTTGCCAACCATCAGTTTGTGGTGTACTGGTTCCGCCGCAGAGAGGTAGAGCAGTTCCGCGTCGGAATTTCGGCCAGCAAGAAGATCGGCAATGCAGTGGTTCGCAACCGGATGCGTAGAATCGTTAAGGAAATTGTGCGCCATCATGAGCATGAATTGGTGGAGCAGATTGACCTGATTTTTATCGTTCGTAAAGGTGCGGTTACAATGTCGTATCAAGAGCTGGAGAAAAGCGTGCTGCACGTTCTACGCAAAGCCTCGCTGCTCAAGTCTTCACGCCGATAGTCAGTATCTTTGTCCTACAGGATATGGTATGATTTACGTTGGAATGGATTGGTTAAGAAAGGGGTTATGAAGTGTCGCGTTTGAAGACTCAACGGGGAAAATGGTTCCTCCTGATTGCCTTATTGGCACTTGTTGCTGTGCTGTCCGGATGTGCCCAGACGGCCCACAATTCTTACACGACGGCAGACTTGGCCAATGGATCGTTTTGGCAAAGATATGTCGTTTACTGGTTTTCGTATGCGCTAGATACATTTGCCCAATGGTTCTCTGGAGAGTATGGCCTGGCCGTACTGATTCTGGTGATTATCGTGCGAACCATTATTTTGCCGCTTACACTCAAGCAAGTACGTAGTTCCAAAGCTATGCAGGCCATTCAGCCGCAATTAAAAGAAATCCAAGCGAAGTACAAGGATACGCCTGAAAAGGTCCAGCAAGAGACGATGAAGTTGTTCCAGGAAAACAAGGTCAACCCGATGGCTGGCTGTCTTCCTTTGGTAGTACAGATGCCAATTTTCATCGCGCTTTATAATGCCATTTATTATAACTCAGCATTGCGGGATCATGACTTCTTGTGGCTCCAGTTAGGTAAACCGGATCACTTGTTTATCCTGCCGATTTTGGCAGCGATTACGACATTTGTCCAAACTTGGATGATGATGAAAATGAATCCGACGCCGCAGCAGGGACCGATGCAATTTTTGCTGTACGTCTATCCGGTGCTGATTCTGTTCATGTCGTACAACTTCCCATCCGCTTTGCCGTTATACTGGTTCTACAGTAATATTTACACGATCATTCAAAACTATTTCCTTTATCGGAATAAGGATAAAGAAGCAGCACTGGCGAGTGTGAAAACAGCCAGTCTCGCGAAAACTGGTTCCTCCAATAGTAAGAAAAAAGGTGGTAAAAACACGAAGGGGGCTAAAAAGTCGAGATGACCAAAGTCGTGACATCAGGAAAAACCGTTGAAGATGCTGTAAGACAAGGACTCTCCCAGCTGGGAGTAAGCCGTGAACGGGTAACCGTAAGCGTGTTGGAACAGCCGTCAAAAGGATTCCTGGGGTGGCTCGGGGTCAAGAAGGCGAAGGTGGAGCTTACGCTGCTCTCTGAGCCGTCTCCTGAAACCACACACGCGGCTGAACTTCATATATCGGCTCAAGCACCTTCTAGCGTGGGACAGGCTTTATCAAAAGAAACTAGGCCTGTTGCACAGGAAGCACAGATGAACACGGAAGCACCCTCGGGACATATAGATCCTTATGAAGAGGCGGTGCGTTTTATCCGTGAAACAGCAGCAGGAATGGGACTGGACGTTAAAGTCGATGTCCGCCACCGCAAGGATGAAAGTACACTGGATATCTCCGGTCCGTCGCTCGGTATGTTGATCGGCCGCAGAGGACAGACGTTGGATGCATTGCAGTACCTGACGAATATCGTTGCCAACCGTCATTCTGACAAGTTCATCCGAATTGTGCTGGATGCCGAGCAATTCCGTGCACGTCGGCAAAAAACGCTGGAAGATTTGGCAGATCGGTTGGCGAACCAGGCTATTCGTTATGGCAAGGAAGTGGTACTGGAGCCAATGCCGTCACAGGAGCGGAAGCTGATTCATGCCAAGCTCCAACAGCATGCGCTGGTTAGAACATACAGCAAGGGGGACGAGCCCAATCGGCGCGTCATCATTGCTAAAAAATAATCCGACGCAATGGCTCTCTGCAAGATGCAGAAGCCATTGCTTTTTTTCTTATAATTCTCGCTGAAACGGCTGCCGTCCTTGATGAAGGACGGCAATGTCGTTTCTACTTGATAGGAGGTAGAAACTTTATGCTGAGTGATACTATAGCTGCCATTGCAACGGCTGTCGGCGAGGGCGGCATTGCGGTTGTACGAGTCAGCGGTCCAGAAGCGGTCACAGAAGTGGAGGCTTTGTTCCGTAGTAAAACACCTCTAAGCAAGGCTCCAACTCACACAGTACATTATGGACATATTATAGATCCTCAAAGCCAGGAAAAGGTGGAGGAAGTTTTAGTTACAGTGATGCGGGCGCCACGCTCTTTTACGACAGAAGATGTCGTAGAAATCAGCACTCATGGCGGGGTCGTAGCCGTCAAACGGGTGATGGATTTACTATTGCTGCAAAATATACGTCTGGCTGAGCCAGGTGAATTTACGAAACGTGCTTTTCTGAATGGTCGTATTGATCTGAGTCAGGCAGAGGGCGTCATTGACTTAATCCGCTCCAAATCAGATAAAGCTTTTTCGGTGGCTTTGAAGCAGGTAGATGGACAACTGTCCCAGAATATTCGTCGTCTGCGTCATGTCTTGGTGGAGACACTTGCTCATATTGAAGTGAACATTGATTATCCTGAGCATGATGTTGAATCTTTTACATCTGACTTAATCAAGGATAAAAGCAGTCAGGTTATGACGGAAATTGATCGGCTGCTGCATACGGCGGAGCAGGGAAAGATTTTGCGCGAAGGGCTGACCACAGCGATTGTTGGAAGGCCAAATGTGGGCAAATCGTCACTGCTGAACACATTGGCTCAGGGCGAGCGGGCCATTGTGACCGATATTCCGGGCACAACTCGTGACGTTATTGAGGAATATGTGACGCTTAATAGTATTCCGCTCAAGTTGCTGGATACAGCAGGGATTCGTGAAACGATGGATGTAGTGGAACGGATCGGAGTAGAACGTTCGAGAACGGCGGTTAGTGAAGCGGATCTGCTGCTCATCGTCATTAACGCCAACGAACCACTGCATGAGGATGAAATGGCATTAATGGAACAAATCCGCGGTAGACAAGCGATTGTCATTATGAATAAAATGGACTTACCGGCCCAAGTAGACCGGGATTTGTTGCTGCGTTATGTTCCCGAAGAGCTTATCGTACCGATGTCTGTGAAGGAAAATGAGGGAGCGGACCGACTGGAGCAGGCGATATCCAAGTTATTCTTTAGCGGCAAGCTGGAATCAGCGGATATGACATATGTCAGCAACGTACGGCATATTGCTTTGTTGAAGAAGGCGCGCCAATCGCTGGTAGATGCCTATGAAGCCGCTGATCAATTTGTTCCGATCGACATGATCCAGATTGATGTAAGGCTGGCATGGGAGCATTTGGGCGAGATTGTAGGCGATACTGCGCATGATGCGTTGATAGATCAAATATTTTCACAATTTTGTCTGGGCAAATAGAACATTCAAGCATGGCTGATATAAGCCTGCTATCGTTATAGATATACAAGAGCATATTCGGCGTGAAGACCGGAATGTATAAGGAGGTAAGAAAGGTATGGGTTACCAAGGAGGCGACTATGACGTAATTGTCGTAGGCGCGGGCCATGCGGGCGTAGAATCAGCCTTGGCAGCAGCACGGATGGGCTGCCGCACATTGATGATCACAATTAACCTGGATATGGTCGCGTTCATGCCCTGCAACCCGTCTATTGGCGGTCCTGCAAAAGGGCATGTGGTGCGAGAAATTGATGCACTGGGCGGCGAAATGGGTCGGAATATTGATAAGACATTTATCCAAATGAGAATGTTAAATACTGGTAAGGGTCCGGCGGTTCATGCATTGCGTGCACAAGCAGACAAGTTTTCTTATCAGCATGCGATGAAGGAAACGATGGAAAAGGAACCGAATCTAACCTTACGCCAAGGTATGGTGGAAGAGCTGATTATGGAAGACGGCCATTGCGTAGGTGTAATTACGAAGACGGGCACAGAGTATCGAAGTAAAGCAGTTGTCCTAACCACAGGCACTTATCTGCGGGGAAAAATCATTATGGGCGAGCTGATGTATGAGAGTGGTCCGAACAATCAACAGCCTTCGTTGAGATTGTCTGAGCATTTGAGAGAACTGGGTTTTGATCTGGTTCGATTTAAGACAGGAACGCCACCACGTGTACACAAGGACACGATTGATTTTAGCAAAACGGAAATACAACCGGGTGATGATCAACCGAAGTTCTTTTCCTATGAAACGAAGTCTTCGGATAATGAACAGCTTCCTTGCTGGCTGACATATACTTCAGTAGAAACGCATCAGATTATTAATGATAACTTGCACCGTGCACCCATGTTCTCTGGTCTGATTGAAGGAACGGGACCACGTTATTGCCCATCTATTGAAGATAAAGTGGTACGTTTCAGTGATAAGCCTAAGCACCAAATCTTTTTGGAGCCTGAAGGTAAAAACACATCTGAATACTATGTTCAAGGCTTGTCGACCAGCTTACCAGAGGATGTGCAATTAGCTGTGCTGCGTTCGATTCCGGGGATGGAAAAGGTAGAGATGATGCGCAATGGCTATGCTATTGAATATGATGCAATGGTACCTACGCAGTTATGGCCTACTTTGGAAACGAAGAAAGTTCCTGGCTTGTTCACAGCAGGTCAAATTAACGGTACCTCTGGTTATGAAGAAGCTGCGGGCCAAGGAATTATGGCAGGGATTAACGCAGCTCGTAAGGTGCAGGGCAAAGAACCCGTCGTATTGGACCGTTCGCAAGGCTACATTGGGGTTCTGATCGATGATTTGGTGACGAAGGGGACGAATGAGCCTTATCGTCTGCTGACGTCGCGTGCAGAATACCGTCTGTTATTGCGTCATGATAATGCGGACCTGCGATTGACTCCGATCGGGCATGATATTGGCCTAATTACGGATGAACGATACGAGCGCTTTTTGGATAAAAAGCAAAAGGTAGAGCAAGAGATTGAGCGTTTGCGCTTGGCGAAGGTTCGTCCGGTTGATATAAATGAGATGCTGGAGCAAGGCGGATCTGCACCAATACAGGATGGCAGTAATTTGTTAACGGTGCTACGTCGACCAGAGATCAGTTATGCGCAAGTAGCACAAATCTCACCTTCACCTATAGCTCTTACTGAGGAAGAACAGGAGCAGGTGGAAATCCAGATTAAGTATGCGGGCTACATTGAGAAGCAATTGATGCATGTGGAGCGTCTGCAAAAGATGGAGAAGAAGAAGCTCCCAGAGGATATTGTATACAATGAAGTTCAAGGACTGGCCATTGAAGCCAAGCAGAAGCTTGAAAAGATCCGTCCGATGTCGATTGGCCAAGCATCCCGTATTTCGGGTGTAACTCCTGCGGATATTTCCATTTTGCTGGTTTATCTGGAGCATTATAACCGCGTAACGGCAGCAAGGGGATCATAATGGACGCGATACAACAGCAATTTAAGCAGCGGCTGGCAGAGCATAGTATTGTAATTAATGACAGTCAGTTAGAGCAGTTTGAAACATATTACCGTGTGCTGGTTGAGTGGAATGAAAAAATGAACCTGACGGGTATTACTGAGCGCGATGCAGTGTACACCAAGCATTTTTATGATTCTCTTTCCCTGGCCTTTTATGTTCCGTTAAATGATGTGGGAAGCTTGGCTGATATTGGATCAGGTGCAGGTTTTCCAGGCATTCCTTTGAAAATATGCTTTCCGCAGATTCAGTTGACTATTGTAGATTCATTGAACAAACGTATACAATTCTTGGCCCATGTAGTAGAGCAGTTGGGTTTGGAAAATGTTGAACTGATTCACAGCAGGGCAGAGGAATTGGGGCGTAAACCAGGATACCGCGATAGCTATGATCTAGTGACAGCCAGAGCGGTTGCTCGTCTCACCGTATTGAATGAATTTTGTTTGCCGTTTGTCCGTGAAGGGGGACACTTTGCCGCGATGAAGGGTAGTGATCCTACGGAGGAAATCAAGGAAGCTTCCTACAGTTTGAAAGAGCTAAAGGGAAAAATCAAACATGTTCAGGCTTTCCAGCTACCTGTTGAAGATGCAGCCAGACATATGATTATTATTGAAAAAAGAGCGGCTACACCACGGAAATATCCACGTAAGCCGGGTACTCCTTTGAAGACGCCGTTAGTGTAATTGTTTGAAAGAAAGTGAATGTTTCACGTGAAACATTCACTTTTTTTATGGCTGACAGACTCTTTACATAAAAGACACTTTGCTAACATGCGTTCTTGTTTACATGGGGGAAGAAGATGGATAGATAGTTGTCAAAGAGGATGCATAATTTATTATCTGATCCTTCCGAAAAGCTGATAGAGACGATAGGATTATGGCTGGAAAAGTGATAGAATAGAGATAATCGTTTTAATGTAAGTTGACTGCTCCCGTACCCATGAATTCAGATATACATATAGGGCAGTGGGACAACAAATGTCAGGGGTGTACGTGGAGTGTACCCGCTTACGGCGCTGTTTCATATAAAAGGGTCTACGATCCGCGTAAGGAACTGTTTTTCACGAAGCGCTGTTAGTATGGTGCTATTATGAAATTAGGTGGTATTATACGGAATGAAAGAACAATTTTCCAAGCTATTTGGTTTGACGGAGCGATCTACTGGGGACGAAATAAAACAAATTCCAGTTCGGGATATTGTCAGCAGTCCTTATCAGCCCCGTACCATATTTGACGACGAGAAGATTGATGAGCTATGCCAGACCATTAAGACGCATGGTGTAATTCAACCGATTGTCGTTCGTTTCCGTAATGGACAATATGAGATTATAGCAGGGGAACGTCGTTGGAGAGCTGTCACCAAGCTGGGTATGGAAACTATTCCAGCCATTGTTCGTGAGTTTAATGATTCACAAGCTGCATCCATCGCGTTGATTGAAAATCTTCAACGGGAAGGGTTAACTGCGATTGAAGAGGCTGTAGCTTACCAAAAGCTGATTGATCTACATCAGCTCACCCAGGAAAGCCTCGCTCAACGACTTGGCAAAAGCCAATCCACTATTGCTAACAAGATACGGCTGCTTCATCTGCCGGAGAGAGTGAAAGAGGCTCTAATGGAACGGAAGGTGTCCGAGCGTCATGCTCGTGCATTATTGTCATTAGAGACTGAAGAACTACAGTACAAGGTTTTAGATGAAGTCATTTCCAAGGAACTCAATGTGAAGCAGACAGAGGCACGAGTTGCCTTTTATAAACAAGTATCCACCAATAAGAAATCGAAGCGGATTTCCTTTACCAAGGATGTCCGGCTTGCGCTGAATACGATTCGTCAATCCATTGATATGGTGTCTGGCTCAGGCTTGGATATCAAGACCAAGGAATCTGATCATGAGGATCACTATGAGATTGTCATTCAAATTCCCAAACGTAAGTAAGGGATGAAGCGTACAGGCGGCAGCAATTGCCGCTTTTTCTGTCTAACGCCGAATAAAACCGCAGCATACTCAATTCTATTCTGAAATTGCCGTTATCCGTAAGTTAAGGACTAAGTAACGTCTCCATAGAATGTTTTGTAGCTATGGAGTGTAGCAGGATTCCGATTAAATTATGAGGTGAATGAAGTGTCAAAAATAATAGCCGTAGCCAATCAAAAGGGCGGAGTAGGCAAAACAACTACTTCCGTTAATTTGGGCGCCGGACTTGCTTCCCTCGGCAAAAGGGTATTGCTCGTGGATATCGACCCGCAAGGTAATACAACCAGCGGTGTGGGTATCAATAAGGCGGACGTGGCAAATTGCATTTATGATGTACTCATTAACGAGGTTGATCCTAGCGAAGCTATTATGAGTACACAGGTTGAGGGATTAGATATTATTCCGGCAACCATTCAGTTAGCAGGCGCGGAAATTGAACTGGTGCCGACCATTTCTCGCGAATTGAGATTAAAAAGATCGCTTCAACTCGTTAAGCATAATTATGATTATATATTAATTGATTGCCCGCCATCGCTGGGTATTTTGACGCTTAATTCATTGACGGCTTCCGATTCAGTCATTATTCCAATCCAGTGTGAATATTACGCATTAGAAGGATTAAGTCAGTTGTTGAATACCGTGCGATTAGTGCAAAAACACCTGAACACCTCACTGCAAATTGAAGGTGTGTTGTTAACCATGTTTGATGCCCGCACGAACTTGGGTATTCAGGTGATTGAAGAAGTGAAAAAGTATTTTCAAAGCAAGGTTTATCAGACGATTATTCCACGCAATGTGAGACTCAGCGAAGCACCATCACATGGCCAGTCCATTATTACGTATGATCCCCGTTCCCGTGGGGCAGAGGTATATATTGAGTTGGCAAAGGAAGTGGTATCTTATGAGTAAACGGTTGGGAAAAGGACTTGATGCACTCATTCCCTCCCTTATGGTCAATGAAGAAGATAAGGTTGTTGACATTCCGCTCAGCCAGTTGCGTGCAAACCCGTACCAACCTCGAAAAACGTTTGATGAAGAGTCCATTAAGGAATTAGCCGAGTCTATTCGTCAGCACGGTGTTATCCAACCTATTATTGCACGTAGTGTATTGCGAGGATATGAAATCATAGCCGGGGAAAGGCGGTTTCGGGCGTCTCAATTTTGTGGGAATCCGACTATACCTGTAGTTGTTCGCAATTTTACGGATCAGCAGGTGATGGAAATTGCCCTGATTGAGAATTTGCAGCGTGAGAATTTGAATGCTATGGAAGTAGCAGTAGCTTATCAGGGATTAATGGATCAATTTTCTTTAACTCAGGAAGAGTTGTCCATGAAAGTGGGAAAATCACGTTCTCATATTGCCAATTTCCTTCGTTTGCTCGCATTGCCTGAAGAAGTTAAAGATCATGTTTCACGTGGAACATTGTCTATGGGACACGCTAGGGCTATTGTTGGACTCAAAGATCCAGACATGGTGAAACAGTTAGCACAGCAATGTATTGAACAGCAGTGGAGTGTTCGCGAACTGGAGGAAGCTGTACAGCAGTTGGATCATAAACCTGGTGAGGCGAAAGCCAAAGCAAAGGTACGAAAAAAGGACCCCTATATTGACCATATGGAAGAGTCCCTGCGTGAACGCTTTAAAACAACTGTAAAGATCAAGCACAATAAGGATAAAGGCAAAATTGAATTAAATTATTACAGCCAGCAGGATTTGGAAAGATTACTGGAGCTATTACAGTAGTTTGTTGAAATATGGACATGTCTCCTTGAGCAAAATGGAAAGTGAGATATGTCTTTGCTTTGTCTGGAATTGCAGGAATTAGAATGGTTTTGATGGATAAACTAATAGCCTTGTGTTATTTGTTTCGCTGTTCTCAAACGTATAAAATATAAGTATGCAGGTACATGATTTTTGAGGTAGAGGAGTAGAAGCAAGCATATGGCTGAATTGAATGGACTAATCATGGAACAGCTTGCCGGAATCGTTGCAGGGATCGTGCTTATTTTGCTCATCCTGTTGATTGTTATTATCGTGCAGGGTGCAAAGCTGAAGAAGATGCGGCGAAAGTATGAAACCATGATGGCAGGCAGCGGTGTCGAGAATTTGGAAACGCTGCTGATTGATTTGAAGGTACAGATGGATACGATTGAGGATGAGCAGGAAACCCATCGTGCAAGTATGAAATCACTACGCAGCAAACTGACTGGCTTGAAGGGACATATAGGCATTAAACGCTATAATGCCTTTGGTGAGAGAGGAAGTGATTTAAGCTTCTCTCTGGCTATTGTAGACGACAATCAGGATGGTATGGTATTAACCGGCATTTATAACCGAGATGGTTCATATGTGTATGCCAAGCCTCTAGAAGCGGGACAATCCACCTATTCCTTATCACCTGAAGAGAAAGAAGCCGTTACTCTTGCGCAGCAAGCAGGACAGAACGGTAATGCCACTCCTTAATCGCGGAGTATAGGCTACCAGCAATGATATCTGATAATTTCATTACCAAATTTAGTCTTGTATTTTGTAGCACGAAGTATTCCATGAAGCCGCCGACGTTAACGATACCAGTCAAATGGATATCGCCGACCGGCGGTAATTCTTTATTTACACCTGCTCCCGGCTTGAGAGGGCCTTCTGAAACCTGAATGCATCCAACACTGGAGGTTTGTCCAAGACATGCATCTATACCAATGATATAAGGCTGTTCATACCGGTCTTGTATGCCGTTCAGCGTCGTTTGCAGGTTCATGGCATGTACAGGCTCTTCTAATGTACCGTATAGGTTAAACAGAGGGCTTTTGTAGCGTGCTAAATGCGTACCTACGAGCGGACCCAGGCAATCTCCAGTGGAACGGTCGGTGCCGATGCAAATAATGACGATATTTTGCAGACTCGGCGCCTGGTGCAGATGGAACAGCAGACGATGGATGATGGCTGATTGGATCCCGGGGTCTGTGTGTGATATTTTTAGGCTTAGGGGTTCTTGCCCCGGAATGAAGTCAGATGAATGAGTCATGGAATCTTCCTTTCGCTCTGTAATGGAGTGTGCGGGTTACGCTCGCTGTACCTTGGAGAATAACAATTAGCCTGCGGGTAACATTTATGCTCAAGATAGTAGCTAGTATATGGATAAACTTGTGCTTTTATACTCGAAGGAAGTAGATTATTCATAGCCATATGTTTGAAGTCAGTAGATAAGCTTATATAGTAGGAAATAGAATTCGGGAAGCAGGAAGAGTAGTTCCCTTGTTTAAGGAGGAGTACAGCATGACCTTAATACATTGGTTGGCCGGTAATGTAGGTACGGATGACGTAGTGAAAGATGCGATTCAATGGAAGGATGCTGTATGGAAATGGCTCACTGATAGTACGATGTGGTCGACCCTTTTGTTTGTGATTTTGAAAATAGCGATTATTTTTATCATCACACGTATCTTTATTCGAGTTATTAATAAAATAATAGATAAGTCGATGCAACAAAAGGGAGATAACGGCAGGTTCCGATTGAATACAAGACGGTTAACGACTGTTGGGGAACTGTTGAAAAATGTAACCAATATTGTATTTAATTTCATTTTGATTATGCTGGTGCTATCGCAAATGGGTATTAATCTCGGCCCTCTGATTGCTGGAGCTGGAGTGCTTGGATTGGCTGTTGGTTTTGGGGCACAGAGTTTGGTTAAGGATGTAATTACCGGATTCTTTATTATTTTTGAAGATCAATTTGCCGTAGGAGATGTCATTCAGACAGGTACTTTCAAGGGTACAGTAGAAATGATCGGGCTGCGTACAACCAGACTGGTGAGCTGGAAAGGTGAGGTGTACATTTTACCAAACGGCTCAATTACAACGGTAACGAACTTCTCTATGTCCAACGCGTTAGCGGTAGTGGATGTGCCAATGAAGGCCGAGCGTAGCCTGGAGGAAGCAGTTGGTTTGGTAAAACAGGCAATCCAAGGTATTGAAGAGTCCAATGTACAGATACTTAATATACCGGATGTATTAGGGGTTCAGTCCATGACTACCTCAGAGTATATTGTGCGTGTTGTGGCAGAATGTATGCCGAATACAGGGGCCGTGGTAGAGCGTGATATTCAGAATAACATCAAGAAGGCCCTAGAGGATGAGGAACATCGTCAGGCCGCTTTGGAGACAGCGATAACCCTAGAAAAAGAAGATGAACAAGGAAGAAAAGGGGGAGAGAAGGGTGGAGCGTAAGTCATTTGAACTAGGGGACATTGTACAGATGAAGAAGCCTCATCCGTGTGGAACGAATGAAATGGAAATTATCCGCATGGGGATGGATATTCGAATCAAATGTGTCGGTTGCCAGCATAGTGTGCTGATTCCACGTGCCAAGTTCGAAAAGAATATGAAGAAAGTGCTGCGATCAAAGGCTAATGCCGACGAGCAAAACACAGAAGCAAATTGAGCCAAGAAAGATGAATGGCGATGAACCAGAATCAGCTTGCGTCACAGTTGCAATGATGATATAATTATCCTTGCTGCGGAAAGGTACCCAAGAGGTCTAAGGGGGCTGACTCGAAATCAGTTAGGCGTCGCAAGGCGTGCGTGGGTTCGACTCCCACTCTTTCCGCCACTAACTTCATTAAATAAACCAATCTCTTACGTCTGTGATGTAGGGGATTTTTTGTTTGTGGAATAAAAGGTCAACAGACTGTGATAAAGTGAAAAGCACTAAGATAAACCATGAGGGTAAGATGGAAGAAACGATTACAAATCTATTGGGTAATGAATAAGGCGTTATAGCAAAAAAATGCTCCTGACAGCGGGGAAATTATTGCCGTTAGGAGCACTCTTTTGTTATAGCTGGTTAGGCGGGTAATGATAGCGTTTTGTTTTTTTTGAGCCAGAGATCATCAGAAGGATCGCTGCAATCAAATGGAGAGCCCAGCCTACAAAGGGTATCCAGGCCAGCAAAGAAGTGAGTACTCCCCATACGGAGCCGTAGATCGCTTCCTGATTGCGTAACGACAGGATAAGTGTTACTGCGTGCAGGACAAGCATAAATCCCAGAGCCGAGTAGCCGGTCCCCATGACAATAGCTCCCCCCACAATCGGTACGGCAAGCACCAATTCGAATATACCTGATATCCACTTTAATATTCGAGAATAGCTCATCTTTAAACCTCCGTAGATAGTAGGTCTTTGTACTTGGATATATTCTAGCAGAAGGAGCTGAATTAATCTGCATTTTACCAGGATATGCAAAAAGTCCGATAATGCAACAAAGGAGGACCACAAAGGTCCTCCATCGTAGGCGATACATTTTTAACAGGATACGATCTGTCCAATCACATCATGAAACTCGGTGTACTGACAAGCAATACCGTGTTGAAAAGACAGTGTCCTTTTACACAAACCTAACGCTTCTAATGCCCGGAATGGATCTCCTAACAGTTTGTCCGGCTACGTCATCCAACGGAACCACACCTCTCTGTTGTATCGCCTAATCATAATATGGCCAGGATTCCGAGGAAATATACATTAGTGGACACGAGCTTTCGTTTTTTTCTTCCATTTGCGATTATGGTTGGCGGTCTCGGGAAAAGAATCGCCTCTTTCCAGCGTTACTTGCTGGGGGTTTTGGATTTCAGTATGGAAGCTCTTTTCTCCGACCTCCATGTATACGCCGTCGTTTGGGACCTTATCCCCTGGTTCGAACTCAGTCTTTTCACCCATACCGTGTTACCTCCTTAGATAAATGATTTTGAACTGCAACGGTTATTGTGCGCTGTCTTGAACAGAAACATGCGAAATCGGGTATACAGATAGTGAGTGAATCAAATGATTTCCTTTATATATGCGAAATTTTTGATGTTTTATAAAATTGTATAAAGCTAATGATATGCAGTGTATTTAGCCGTGTTAGGCTTGTGTATTGAATTTGTAGGTTGCATTCAGTTGCTCGATTTGGTAAACTGTTTTAGTGCGAGCTTAGGCTCGTTCCTTGCTCTCAACTGAGATTGAGGGCCTTATGTCCATAAGGAGGTGTAAAGAATGCGCAAATATGAAGCGATGTATATTATTCGTCCTGACATTGAACAAGAAGCTGTTCAAGCGACAGTCGATAAATTCCAAGGTATCATCTCTAACGGCGGTGGCGAAATTACGAGTCACGATGTAACTAAACGCCGTCTTGCGTATGAGATCAAGAAATTCCGTGATGGTTCTTTCGTTCTGGTAAACTTCACAGCAGAACCTGCTGTTGTTACTGAGCTTGAGCGTATCATGAAAATTTCTGACGAAGTAATTCGTTATCTCATTACGAACGACGTAGCTTAATTATTGTACGTGATTATGTAATGAACAACGCTCAAAGGAGGGGATTGGATTGTTGAACCGTGTCATTCTGATCGGTCGTTTGACCAAAGATCCAGAGCTGCGCTATACACCGTCTGGTGTAGCAGTAACCCAGTTCACCCTGGCTGTAGACCGTCCGTTTACGAGTCAAGGCGGCGAACGGGAAGCGGATTTCTTGCCGATCGTAACCTGGCGTCAGCTTGCTGAAACATGCGCTAACTATCTTCGCAAAGGTCGTTTAACGGCTGTTGAAGGCCGTGTCCAGGTGCGTAATTATGAGAACAATGAAGGAAAACGTGTATACGTGACTGAAATTGTAGCTGATAATGTGCGTTTCTTGGAATCTAACCGCGATGGCGGTAACGGTGGCGGCAATAGCGGTGGAGCTGCGCGTGAGGAGTCTCCTTTCGGAGGCGGTAACAGCAATAGTGGACGCGGGAATAATAACTCGCGAAACAATCAGGATCCTTTTTCCGATGACGGAAAACCGATCGATATTTCGGATGATGATTTACCATTTTAATTGGGAAAGGACTGACAAAGAATGGGCTTCAGACAAAGAGAAGGCGGAGACGATAACAAAAGACCAGCTCGTCGTGGTGGTCGCAACAAACGTCGTAAAGTATGTTTCTTCACTGTGAACAAAATTACTCACATTGACTATAAAGATACAGACCTGCTTAAAAAATTCATCAGCGAACGTGGAAAAATTCTTCCTCGTCGTGTGACTGGAACAAGCGCGAAATATCAACGTATGTTGACAATCGCTGTTAAACGTTCCCGTCAAATCGCATTGCTTCCTTACACTACTGAATAGTAGTGAGTGGAAAAAAAGAGACGTTCCCGATCCCGGGAATGTCTTTTTTTGTGATCTTTTATATTGACAACAAGTGCCATCTATTGTAACTTACTAATAATACAATCCATGTTTACCCATAAACCATAGTATACCTTTTAATGGCTTGTGAAATTGCAAGCTCCTCGACTCGCCAGAGTAAACATTTCGGTCTTCCGGAATGTTATTTTATATTACATGTAATCTTAGTTTTTGTCATTTTCCACAAGTAAAATTCATAAAGTTTACATAAATAGATATTTTGCATTTTTATATTACATAAAAAAAGATATTGACGTGATATTATTTTACACTTAAGATAAACCTTAATAAAAATGTAATGGTTGTTAACGCACAAAATTGACCAGAGGTCTAAAACACGTGTTTACGCTATTAAAGATAGTAAGGAGGATGTGCAAACTTCATTTTCAAACCTCAAGCTTTAACGAATCACCGCAGGAATGAGACAGGCTGTTAAATAAAGAACCGACTAAGGGGGATTAACAGGATGATGCAGACGAAGAAATGGGTTTCTTTGCTTATGATGCTTACGATCGTTGGTGTTCTGTTTGCAGGATGTAGCGGAGGTGCCAATGAGGCACAGCCACAGCAAGGCAATGCGGGCAATAAAACAGAGGGAAATGAAGCAAGTGCACCTGTTACGGAGGGCGTTATTAAAGCAACTGATCTGTCGCAAAACCCTTCGGGAGCGACTAATCGGAAAGATAACATTGTAGTAGGTATGACATCACCTAAAGGGGTATTCAACCCGCTATTCTGGCAAACGACTTACGATTTATATGTAGTCAGAACAGTATTTGATTCCTTCTTACAGGTGAAGGCGGATGGTACATATGAAAATAGTTTGGCTGAAAAGGTTGATGTATCGCCGGATGGTCTAAAATACACATTCCATCTGAAACCAGGTGTGAAGTATAGTGACGGTACTCCAGTAACCGTGAAGGATTATGCTTTTGTACTCAAAGTGCTGCATGATCCGAATTATGATGGAGAAACCGATGTATTGTCTTTTAAGATTAAAGGCGGTAAAGAATATCACGATGGAAAAGCAAATGATATCTCGGGGATCAAGGTCATTGATGATAATACAGTAGAGGTCACCGTTACAGAAGCAACAGCGTATACGAAGGATTTTCTGGGTGAGCAATACTTTATGCCAGAAGCTTATTACGGAAAAGGATTTAAAAAAGGTAGCCTGGACAGCATCAAGGCGCTTAATAATAAGCCGATCGGCTCTGGTCAGTATGTACTGAAGAGCTTCTCCCCAGGTCAACAAGTCGTATTGGATGCGAATCCAAACTACTTTAAAGGCGCACCTAAGGTGAAATCAGTTATTTTTAAAACAACAACAGAAGAAACGAACCTGTCTATGCTGCAAACAGGTGAAACGGACATGGACAACATCACAGTTACGGAAGACAATGTAGAGGAATTAAAGGCGTTGGGCTTCTTGGACGTGAATATTATGCCGACAAACGGCTATGGATACATTGCGTTTAATCATAAGGAAAAGAAATTTCAGGACCCTAAAGTACGTCAGGCTTTAACTATTGGGTTAAACCGCAAGGAGATTGTGCAGGGCGTGTATGGTCCATATGCGAATGTTATTAACATTCCACAATCTACAGAATCCTGGTCTTATACGGATGAAGGTATCAACAAATACGAATTTGATACAGCTAAGGCGAAGGCCTTGCTGGATGAGGCAGGCTGGAAGGTTGGTGCTGACGGAATTCGTGAAAAGGATGGAGAAAAGCTGACCATCAACTTCTCTGCGACCGCTGATAATCCAGTAGTAGAGGCCTTGCTACCGATCATGTCCAATAACTATAAGGAGCTAGGCATCAAGCTGACTTCCGAAACTTTAGATTTTAACGCCATTATGGATAAAAAGGACACAGGCAAGTTTGATATGTTCTTCGCGGCTTGGGGCTTAACTCCAGACCCGGATACAACGACTTTTATTACGAATGGTGCACAAAATGATATCGGATATTCCAATAAGAAGGTCGATGAACTAACGCTTGCTGGTAAGCATGAGCTGGATCAAGAGAAACGCAAACAGATTTATAAACAACTCTATCAAGAGTTGAACAAGGATCTGCCAACTATTTTTATGTACCAACGCAGAGATATGTGGCCAGTTAATGGACGTGTAACCGGCTTGGAAATTACACCATACAAAGATTTTGAGTTCACTCTGCATAACGCTCAGATCGCTCAATAAGGGTTGCCAATCGTATGCTCAGCTCTCACGAGCTGGGCATATCACTTTATTCGTCTGGAGGAATGAATATGAAGCAGTACATTATTCGAAGACTGCTGCAACTCATCCCCACACTTATTGGCATATCCATTATCGTATTTGCGATTTCAGCCATGGTGCCGGGTGATTATATTACAGCCAAGCAGAACCCGAATATGACGGCCGAAAAGGCGCAGCAGCTACGACATATCTACGGGCTGGATAAACCGGAATACCAACGCTATTTTATATGGGCCGGTAATATGTTAAAGGGGAATATGGGGGATTCATTACAGCATAAGCAGCCGGTAACGAAGGTCATTGGCAATTATGTATGGAACTCATTTATTATCGCTTTTTTTAGTCTTATATTTAGCTGGTTGATTGCGGTTATTGCAGGAGTATTTTCAGCCAAGTTTCAATATTCGTTATTCGATAAGTTTGTCACATTATTCATTTTCTTATGTATGTCGCTGCCTTCATTTTTTATTGGTCTATTGGTCATCAAAATATTTGCCCTGGAGTGGGGAATTCTCCCGGTTGGGGGCATGACCACAGCAGGGATGGAGCCAGGTTCATGGGCTTATATGGTAGATGTCCTCAAGCATATGTTCCTGCCGACACTCGTACTTACGATGCTGAGCACAGGAAGCCTGACCCGGTACTTCCGTACAGGCATGTTGGAGGTCATTCGTCAGGATTACATTCGTACCGCACGCGCCAAAGGCCTGAAGGAACGTACGGTTATTTTCAAGCACGCACTGCGCAATGCACTGATTCCAGCCATCACACTACTCGGCTTCGAGCTTCCGGCCTTATTTGGTGGAGCGATGATTCTGGAGAAGGTATTTGTGTGGCCGGGTGTGGGTCAGGTCTATCTGGAGTCGATCAGTATGCGGGATTATCCGTTTATGTTGGGCTTCACGATTTTCTTAGCGGTACTTACGCTTATCGGTAATTTGCTCTCTGATGTATTGTATGGCATGGCAGATCCAAGAATTCGCTTGAAGTAGGAGGGATACTATTGTCCGCAGAAACAGTCACGATTGAAACGAATCAAAAGGCGGCGATCCGTCCTGAAGCGTCTCCATGGAGAATCGCCGTTCGCCGTTTTAACCAAAACCGTCTGGCTTTGGCTGGTCTCGTTATATTAATTCTGATGGTTACCATTTGTAGTTTTGGACCGATGATTTCACCTTATCATTTAGATGATTACAAGCTAGCTGACAAAAATTTATCGCCTAATGCTAAGTACTGGCTTGGGACGGATAAGTTTGGTAGAGATATTTTGCTGCGTACGATGCTGGCCGGCCGTATTTCCTTGACGGTGGGGCTAGTTGCCACGTTTATTTCGGTCATGATCGGGGCGACGTTGGGTGCGCTGGCAGGGTTTTATCGTAAAGGCGTGGATACGGTTATTATGCGGATTGCCGATATTTTCATGGCACTCCCTACATTACCGCTGCTTATTATTTTAGGTGCTGTTCTGTCGGATTTGAAGGTCGATCCGTCGAATCGCATTTATTTTCTGATGCTCATTATCGGGATTCTGAGCTGGACGAGCTTGTCCCGTCTGGTCAGGGGGCAGATTCTTACGCTGCGTGAACAGGAGTTTATGCAGGCGACGGAAGCGCTAGGTTTGAGAGACCGCCGCAAAATATTCCGACATTTGCTGCCGAACACGATTCCTACCATTATTGTTACGGCTACGCTTGGAGTAGCGGGTGCGATTATTACAGAATCTGCGCTCAGTTACTTGGGGATTGGCGTTGTGCCGCCCACACCTTCGTGGGGAAACATGATATCAGCTGCGAATAACCTGATTGACTTCCGCAAACGGCCTTGGATATGGGTCCCACCGGGAATGTGTATTCTCATTACCGTTGTAGCGATTAACCTGATTGGCGACGGTTTGCGTGACGCGCTGGACCCTAAAATGAAGAAGTAGGAGACGAACGTTTATGGAAAATGCTTTGATTGAATTTCGTAACCTGAAAACCCACTTTCATACCTCTAACGGAACTGTCAAAGCGGTCAATGACGTCAGTTTTAAAATTCGTGAGGGTGAAACGCTCTGTGTGGTAGGAGAATCAGGCTGCGGTAAGAGTGTAACAGCGATGACGATGATGCGGTTGATTGATTCTCCCCACACCTCAGACGGACAAATCTGGTTTGAGGGCAAGGACCTCCTAAAACTCAATAAAGGTCAAATGCAGCAGATTCGCGGCAATGACATCTCGATTATTTTTCAAGAGCCCATGTCTTCTCTGAATCCCGTGCTTACGATTGGGGAACAGATCACGGAGCCATTGCTGATGCACACATTAATGAGTAAAAAAGAAGCACATGCTCGGGCAATTGAGCTGATTAATTTGGTGGGGATTTCACGTTCAGAGGAAATATTTCATTCCTATCCTCATGAATTGAGTGGCGGTATGCGCCAGCGGATCATGATTGCCATCGCATTAAGCTGTAATCCGAAGCTATTGATTGCGGATGAACCAACAACGGCACTGGATGTTACGATTCAGGCACAGATTCTGGATTTAATGCGGGATTTGAAGGATAAGCTTAAAACGTCCATTATGCTCATCACGCACGACTTGGGCGTCGTGGCAGAAATGGCTGATTATGTAGTTGTTATGTATGCTGGAAACGTCATTGAAGAGGCGCCTGTCATTGAGCTGTTTAAAAATCCGCAACATCCATATACTCAAGGCTTATTAAAGGCGAAGCCAGTCATTAATCAGAAAATGGACCGACTCTATTCCATCCCAGGACAGGTTCCAAACCCAATTGAGCTGGGAGAAAATTGTCATTTTCATGATCGGTGCGCCCATTGTATGCAAATTTGCAAGGATCAGGCTCCTCCCTTGAATGAAAAGGAGAATGGTCATAAGGTTGCCTGCTGGCTATATGAGAAAGAAGGAGGGCAACGGATATGAACGAGCCTTTGATTCAAGTGGAAGGGCTGAAAAAGTATTTCCCGATCACAGGCGGAATTTTTCAGCGTACTGTCGGACATGTGAAAGCAGTCGATGACGTATCCTTTAACATTCATAAGGGTGAATCCTTCGGTCTGGTAGGAGAATCGGGTTGCGGCAAAAGTACGATTGGACGTACGATTCTCAGATTGATGGATAAGACAGAGGGATCGGTACGATATAAAGGCGAAGACTTGCACGCGTTAAACAAAGAGCAGATCCGTGCGCTTCGTCCGAAGTTGCAAATCGTCTTTCAGGACCCTTTTAGCTCACTGAATCCGAGAATTAAGGTCGGTGAAGCCATTGGAGAGGCGTTGCTGGATCACGGGTTGATTGATCGTAGTGAGCTGCGGAAGAAGGTCAATGAAACGCTGAACATTTGCGGGCTGTCCTCGTATCATTATGATCGGTATCCGCATGAGTTCTCTGGCGGTCAGCGCCAGCGGATCGGGATTGCACGGGCTTTGATTTTGAATCCTGATTTTATTGTGGCTGACGAGCCGGTATCTGCTCTGGATGTGTCTATTCAGGCCCAGATCATTAACTTGTTAAGTGATTTGCAGCAGGAACGCCAATTGACCTATCTGTTCATCTCGCATGATCTAAGTGTAGTCGAGCATCTGTGTAGCCGGATTGGTGTGATGTATCTGGGTTCAATGGTAGAGCTTTCCTCCAAGGAGGAACTGTTCAGTAATCCGCTTCATCCGTACACGAAGGCGCTGCTATCGGCTGTACCGATTCCCGATCCCACGATCAAGAGACAACGGATTGTGTTGAAAGGAGACATCCCATCTCCGGCCAATCCGCCTTCAGGATGCAAGTTTCATACACGTTGTCCTATGGCAGAAGCACGTTGTAAAACAGAGACTCCGGTATACCGCGATGCGGGCGATCAGCATTTTGTAGCCTGTCACTTTGCCTAAAATATAATAATTAGGAAGCAAAATATCCGTCATCCTGAAAGCAGAATTGACGGATATTTTGGCGTGGAATAAAAAAGGTAAAAAAATTGTATCTTTTTTTCGAAAAATTGCAGACAAAATGGATTTTTCATCGTCTAATAAAGTATGGAGGTTATATACGATGATGAAAAAACATTGGTTACGTTGGGCTATTGTCGTCCCGGTACTTATTATATTGATTTTTATTACGCTTGGGCCCCGCCTGTTGATCGGAAAGCCGAATGTGGATGCAGAGGCTGCGGTGCTGATGGACATGCATACTGGGGAATTGCTGATGGATGTGAATGGTGATACGCCTATGCCTTCCGCAAATATGTCCAAGCTCATGACTGAGCTATTGGTGCTGGAGGATATTCGGGCCGGACGGTTAGGCTGGAATGATGAAGTGCGAATTAGCCGTTACGCCAGTACAGTGGGCGGTGTAAATCTCTCCCTCCGGTATGGTGAAAGGATGACCGTATCCGAATTGTTCCAGAGTATGGTTGTGTATTCAGCGAATGATGCCGCTGTCGCGTTAGCGGAGCGTTCAGCAGGGAACGAATCAGCTTTTGTGAAGCGTATGAATGGGAAAGCTGCCCAAATCGGGTTGTCATCCGATAGTCGCTTTAGCAATGCGTCTGGGGCAGGTCAGAGTGAACTGGGGCCGAATCACCCTGAGGATATTCAGGGAGAAACGAAAATGACAGCAAGCGACACGGCAAAGTTGGCCTCCTATTTGATTACGTCACACCCGGAGATTTTGAGAACGTCCAGTCGTACGCAAATGGAGTTGAAGGATAAAGGCATCTACATTAGTAATACGAACTGGATGCTGCCTTCCTTGGCTGGACCGTACTCTTACGCAGGAACGGACGGACTGAAAGCAGGGTACACAAGCGATGCTGGATACTGCTTCACGGGCACAGCTGAGCAGCATGGAAGACGGCTAGTTGCTGTGGTGCTGGGTGCACCGAGCAAGGAAGAGCGTTTTGAGCAGACACGGAAGTTATTCGATTATGGTTTTTCCCTGTCGACTTCTTTCCCGGTGAGACTGCAAAATTTGGTGAAACTGGCTCCACATTAAGGCAAAAAATGATTTTGAAAGCTACATAGGATACGAATATAAACATGAATTGGGGCTTTGACCGTGAGGTCGAAGCCTTTTTTGGTATGAATTCGAGGAGCTGACCACGCCATGACACTTTTGACAACAAGGTAGTAGACCTTTTATGCTTTGAGGGGAAGTTTCAGCTTCATGTGGGACCAATTTGGTTTAATGAAGAGATGGGATTTGTGACGGAAAGAAGGAAGGTACCTGTTATGGAGAGAAGACATAAGAGAAGGACCAGTGGAAAGCCCAAAAAGAAAAAGAGGTTTACCGCTCTATATATTTCATGTATTGTTTTATTTTTGATTGCAGTGGGAGGCTACCTGTTCCGCAAACAGCTGACACTGGTGGCTTTTGATTGGTTTGTATCACCGACGTTGGAAAGCAAGCTGGAGAAATCCTATCAGCCGCGACAATCCGGGGAACAGCAGCAGCAAGAGACAGTAGCTTACCGTAAGGAACCCTTTTCGGCGCTGTTACTGGGTACAGATCAAAGGCCAAATGAAAAGGCGCGTGGTCGTTCGGATACGATTATGTATGCAGTAGTACGGCCCGCGGAATCGCGTGTGCTTTTAGTTTCCATTCCAAGGGATACGTACGTACAGATTGCCGGACATGATCCGAATCGCGATGGCGAGGATGATTTTGATAAGTTGGGGCATGCTTATGCGTTCGGAGGCGAAGATATGTCCATGGCTACAGTAGAGAAGTTGATGGAGCATAAGGCCGATTATTATGCTACGATTAATTTCCAGGGTATTCAGGAGGCGGTTAATGCAGTAGGTGGAGTTGTGCTTCCAATCGACAAGCCCATTGAGAATAAAAACCCTCTGCATATCAAGTTCCGTATTGAGGCAGGCAAGCCGCTTTATAATGGTGAGGAAGCCATGTATTATGTTAGATATCGGGAAGATAGTGACTTCAACCGTACAAAACGGCAGCAAATATTTTTGAACGCTATGGCGGATAAGCTGCTGAATATCAACGGAATTACCAAGATCCCGGAGCTGCTCGATATTATGGGAGCCAATTTTAAAACCGATATGGAACCTACTTTTATTACTGGGCTTGGCAAGCAAGCTATTTCGCAGGGGAATCCACAAATTTCAAGTTTTACGATTACGGGGGAAGGGTTCAAGAAGAAGGGCCTGTATTATGACCGGGCTAATGAACAGGAACTTGAATATGCCAGACTCATGATTGCCAACTGGCTAGATTCCGATACAACCCCGCAGACGCTGAGGCTTCCCGACAAGCAGGACATTCAGTGAATAATCAATGGATTTATATTTGATTTTGAGGGGGATTCGTTTCTCATGAATATCGCTTTTTTCTTGCTTCCCAAACAGGAAGTTGCTTGTGTAACGGCGGATGCTACTTTACGGCAAACGTTGGAACGGATGGAGTATCACCGTTTTACAGCGGTTCCTATTTTGGATAAGGAAGGTAGATATACAGGTACGGTTACAGAAGGTGATCTGTTGTGGCATATGAAAGAGTCCGAGGGGAAAATCACCTTTGAAAACGCTTCTAAGTTCATGCTTAAGGACGTTCCGCTGCGGGTTACGATGAAGCCCGTATCCATTGACGCGAACATGGAGGATTTAATTAATTTGGCGAAGGTACAGAACTTTGTGCCCGTTGTAGATGATATGGAACGGTTTATTGGCATTGTACGTCGCAGCCAGATTATTGAGTATTGTGAAAAATTTGTGTCCAGGGAATCGCTTAATACTTCAAGCTAAAATAAGCAGCAAAGCTGGTCCGAAAATAACGATTTACCCTATGGGGTAACAGTTATTTTCAGAATAGGATATGCTATAATGGAGAATAAAGCTTTTTCAGAGGGGTGTGACTCTTCATCATATGCCTAAAGAAATGGATGTAGTTAAACGAGCCAAGGTTATTGAATGGCTTAAAACAGAGGTGCTTGACCAAGTCTCCCGTCTGTTTAAGGCGATGTGGGAAGGCAGTACAGCCCGCATCGGTGATTGTTTGGCGAGTTTGGTGATGAGCAGTTATATTTTGGGGAGGCGCCTTGGAGTGTCTTACCGTGAATTGGATGATCTACTCATCGACAAGCTAAGAAAGCACAGAAAAGAAGGACACCAGCTGGAGGATTGGTATCAGGACATTTCCGCACTGGAAGAACATATGCGTAAGAGGTGAAAACGTTGAAATTCCGCTTGGCAACTGTAGCATGGAGCGTCATTTATTTGCTTCTGCTGCTGACTCTATTGACACCATTAAGAATCATTACCGTATTTTTGCTGATTGTGCCTGGCGCTGTATTGTTTTCATCGCTGCCTTTCAAAGGATTTCTGGTCCACGTCATACCGGTGCTGTTAATTATAGCGCTACTCGATGTGTATTCGCTGCTCCCTGCGATTTATTTTCTGATTCCTTCAATAATGATGGGACGGATTTATAAAAAGGGAGGACCTGCTTTTCAAGCGTTGATGACCGGGATGGGCGTTATTTTAGCCGAGTTGTTGGTTGTTCTGTTTATCGCTACGTATTCCTTTGGATTTGATCTTTCGCAGTACCTTCGTGATCAGGCTGCGATATCGGCAAGTATTGTACAGCAGGTTTTGAGTGCTAATCCGATGTTTTCAAACATGAATTGGACGGCAGAGGATACGCAGAAACTCGGCACAATGCTGATTGGAAAAATTCCGTATGTGCTGATCGTGACCTCGTTCATATTGGCGGTGATTACGCATGCTTTGGCACGTCCGGCATTGAGCAGTCTCGACGTACCGGTACGCAAAATGAAGCCTGCCCGCGAGTGGAGGCTACCGCGCGCGCTGATCTGGTATTATCTGCTGGCAATTGTAATTGAATGGATAGCAGGGTCTTCTGATAGCAGCTGGATTCAAATGGTTTCCATTAGTATGCTGCCGCTGATCCATGCATGTTTTATTATCCAGACGATTGGTTTTGTATACTTCTGGACGCATAGCCGTAAAATGAGCCCGGTGATTGCGTTGCTGCTGTCGCTCGTCGTTCTGGTGTTCCAGCCGCTCCGCATTATAGGTATTATTGATTTGGCCTTTCCGCTGCGTGAAGCTATTACAAGATCAAAGAAATAGGGTGAACAGTCATGCCTAAATTTCTACAAAAACGCTGGCACGGCTATCAGACGGTCTGGGCGTTTTTACTGCTGCTGGTGCTTGTCATATGTATTTCCATGTACAACTGGGAACTGGGTGTGATAGGACTGCTGCTGTCATTCTTGCTCGGCGGGCTGATGCTGAAGACGGAATTGGATTTTCGTCGGGAACTGAATCAATATATCAGCGGTCTTTCCTTCCGGATCAAGCGGGTGGAAGGGGAAGCGATTAGTGCATTGCCGTTCGGCATCATTTTATACAGTGAAAATCGAACGGTAGAATGGCACAATCGGTTTGCCGGGGAGATGTTCGAGGAGCAATCACTGATTGGTGAATCTCTTCAAGATTTGTTTCCTCAACTCGCAGGTGCTCTAAGCACCAAGAAGGAAACAAAGGAGCCTGCTCGTGAGCTGAAGGTGGAGCTACAGCATGATGAGCGTCATTATCAGTTTCTGATCGTGCCCGATGAGCGTCTGATATATTTGTATGAAGTCACGGAGTTGGCGGTGCTACGCAAGCAGTATGAAAACGAGCGATTGGCGCTCGGTATCGTCATGCTCGATAATATGGACGAGGCTGCTCAGGGGATGGACGATCAGCAGCGTACCGCGCTTATTGCGAAGGTGTCAAGCGAGATTACATCCTGGGCTAATCAGTACAATATTTATTTGCGTCGATTATCTTCTGAGCGTTATCTCATTATGCTAAATCATAAAGCGCTTCAGGAGCTGGAGCAAAGTCGATTCGTCATTCTGGATACCGTAAGGGAAATGACAGCGGATTTGAAAGTACCGATGACACTGAGTATTGGCTTATCCTTCGGTGCAGAGAGCATCAAGGAGCTAGGGGAGCTGGCCCAATCCAGTCTAGATATGGCGCTTGGGCGTGGAGGCGATCAGGCTGCAGTGAAGGCGGGACAACGCCTGTCCTTTTACGGAGGCAAGTCCAATGCTGTCGAGAAGCGGACCAGAGTGCGTGCCCGAGTCATTGCACATGCGCTGCGTGATCTGATGCAGGAGAGCGACCGCGTGCTGATCATGGGACACAAAATACCGGACATGGATGCAGTGGGAGCGGCCATCGGTGTGTGGAAGGCTGCGGCGCTTTACAATGTAGAGGCACATATCGTACTGGATAAATCTAATCCGTCTATCGACCGAATGATGGAGCAGGTAAACAAGGATGAGAAGTTATCGCAAGCGCTCCTGACGCCAGAGCAGTCGCTCCAGCTAATGACTGAGCACAGTCTGCTGGTCGTGGTGGACACGCACAAGGCCTCCATGACGATTGAGCCGCGTCTAGTGCAGACGGCCAGTCGGGTGGTGGTTGTCGACCATCATCGTCGGGGCGAGGAATTTATTAACGATTCGGTTCTGATCTACTTGGAGCCCTATGCGTCATCGGCCTGTGAGCTGGTGACCGAGCTGCTGCAATATATCCATGAGAAGGTCCAACTGACACCGCTGGAGGCAACATCACTGTTGGCAGGGATTACGGTGGATACCAAGCATTTTTCCCTGCATACAGGCTCGCGTACATTCGAGGCAGCCGGCTTTTTACGGCGTAGCGGGGCAGATACAGTTATGATCCAGCGCATGTTAAAAGAGGACCTGGATGAATATATTGCTAAGGCGGAAATTATTAAGCATGCTAAAATGATATATGGGCATATCGCAATTGCGGTAACTGAGCCCGGACAGAAAATACCGCAGCTCCTGATTGCTCAGGTGGCGGATTCATTACTCAATATGACGGATGTACTGGCCTCCTTTGTGGTCAGTGAACGTCCTGACGGCCTGGTGGGGATCAGCGCCCGTTCACTCGGACGCATGAACGTACAGGTCGTCATGGAACGGCTAGGCGGCGGAGGACATCTGACGAATGCGGCGGTTCAGCTGGATTGCCCGCTGGAGGAAGCTAAGCGCAGAGTGGTCGACGTGCTGGCCGAAATTGATGGGGAAGAGGGGTTATTTGAATGAAAGTGATATTCATTAAAGATATGAAGGGCCAAGGCAAGAAGGGGCAAATTAAGGAAGTTTCGGACGGTTATGCAGCGAATTTCCTGTTGCCGCGTGGTGTTGCCCGTCCAGCGACAGAAGGAAATATGAAGACGCTGGAAAATCAGAATGCTGCGGAGGAAAAGCGTAAGCAAGAGGAAAAGGAAGAGGCGCAAGCACTCGGCAAAAAGCTGGAAGAGACAACGGTTCAGCTCAAGGCGAAGGCTGGTGAAGGTGGACGGCTGTTCGGCGCGATTACAAGCAAGCAAATCGCGGAGGCAGTAGCTAAAACTGGCATCAAGCTGGACAAACGCAAAATTGAGCTGGAAGAACCGATTCGTACGTTGGGCGTGACTCAAATGACCGTTAAGCTTCATCCTGAGGTCAAAGCTACGCTGAAAGTACAGGTGACTGAAGAATAATTATGGGCGGCGAATTTTTTGATCGGATTCCTCCGCAAAATCTGGAGGCTGAACAGGCGGTTATCGGGTCTATTTTGCTCCAGTCTGAAGCACTGATTACCGCAATGGAGCGGGTGCAGACCGAGGACTTTTATGATAAGGCTCATCAGATGATTTACGAAGCAATGATTGAGCTGGGTGAATCCGGACAGCCGATTGACTTGGTTACGCTGACCTCGAAAATTCAGGACAAGGGACAGCTAGAGGATATCGGCGGTGTCAGTTATCTGGCGAAGCTGGCTCACGGGGTGCCAACAGCGGCTAACGTGGATTACTATGCCCAGATCATTGAAGAAAAAGCGATGCTTCGTCGCTTGATTCGTGCAGCTACACAGATTGTGAGCGAAGGCTATAGCAGTGGCGAGGATGTCGCTGGTATGCTGAGCGATGCTGAGCGCAAGATTATGGAGATATCCAACGGGCGCTCAGGTAGTGGCTTTATTGCCATCCGCGATGTCGTGATGGAAGTGTTTGACCGCGTTGAATTGCTGCATCAGAACAAGGGCAATACGACCGGAATTCCGTCTGGATTTGTTGATTTGGACAAGATGACAGCGGGTTTCCAGCGCAATGACTTGATCATTGTGGCCGCCCGTCCATCCGTAGGTAAAACAGCGTTCGCTCTGAATATTGCGCAAAACGTTGCAGTTCGGGCAAAAGAGACAGTAGCCATCTTCAGTCTGGAGATGTCGGCCGCTCAGCTCGTGCAGCGGATGATTTGCGCCGAGGCCAATCTAGACGCGAACGTCATGCGGACAGGTGAATTTAAAGGCGACGACGATTGGGCGAAGCTGACGATGGGCATTGCAGCCTTGTCAGAGGCAGAAATCTATATCGATGATACACCCGGCATCACTGTGGCTGATATCCGTGCCAAATGCCGTCGTCTTAAGGCGGAAAAGGGACTGGGTATGATCGTAATTGACTACTTGCAGCTGATCCACGGACGAGGCAAAGCAGGCGAGAACCGGCAGCAGGAGGTATCGGAAATTTCACGGACATTGAAACAAATCGCTCGTGAGCTTGAAGTGCCTGTAATTGCCCTCTCCCAGCTGAGTCGGGGTGTGGAGCAGCGTCAAGACAAGCGGCCGATGATGAGTGACTTGCGGGAATCGGGTTCTATCGAGCAGGATGCTGATATCGTGGCGTTTCTGTACCGGGATGATTACTATAATCAGGAAACAGAAAAGAAGAATATTATTGAGATTATCATTGCCAAGCAGCGTAACGGCCCGGTCGGTACGGTAGAGTTGGTCTTTCTCAAAAATTATAATAAATTCGCTAATTACGAGCGTGCCCATTCGGATGCGTTCGCCGGATAACATATTAGTATCATTAGAAAAGGCTCTTTCGACGCGGATTTCGCGATCTCGAAAGGGTCTTTTTTTATAGAATTCACGTATTTTCATATAAGGAATGAAACTCTCAATTACGAACAATACTATTTTCATGTAATATAATGTTCGCTTTTTATTTGACTTTAAAAAATGGTGCTGTTACACTTATAGTGCTGCTTCAACGCAGTGGGGAGATCATTACGCCCGGGGCTTTCCGAACCTACGGAATGTCTGCGACGGACGTTTTTTCCTGCTGTCCGAGAACGCTCCATATCTGCTCGCTCAGGCGGTTGAAATCGGATATGCGTAGTGTGTCAGCTCAAAATCAGAGTGTCTGTGGGCACTCCACGGAGGAATGAAACATGTCAACTGTAGTCGTTGTGGGAACACAATGGGGAGACGAAGGCAAAGGTAAAATCACGGACTATCTGGCGGAAAGCGCTGAAGTGGTGGCCCGTTACCAAGGCGGAAACAATGCTGGTCATACGATTCTCATTGACGGTAAAAAGTACAAGCTGAGCCTGATTCCATCCGGCGTTTTTTATGAAGATAAAAAGTGTGTTATTGGCAACGGCATGGTAGTCAATCCAGCCGCTCTTATTGAAGAAATTACTTACATTCATGATAATGGCTTTTCCACGAAAAATCTGGTCATTAGTGACCGTGCACATGTGATTATGCCGTACCATATGACGCTGGATGTGCTGGAAGAAGACCGCAAAGGTCCTAACAAAATTGGTACTACCCGTAAAGGGATTGGCCCTGCTTATATGGATAAAGCTGCACGTAACGGTATTCGTATTGCTGATTTGCTGGATGCAGAGGAATTCGAAAAGAAGCTGCGCCACCAAACGAAAGAAAAAAATCAAGTGATTGAACAAGTATATGGCGGCGAGCCATTGGATGTAGAAGCAATACTGAAACAGTATCTGGAATATGCTGAATTTATCCGTCCTTATGTAGGCGATACGTCTGTCGTGTTGAATGATGCGATTGACGCAAATCAAAAGGTACTGTTCGAGGGTGCGCAAGGCGTTATGCTCGATATCGACCAAGGTACGTATCCATACGTTACGTCCTCTAACCCGTCGGCTGGCGGCGTATGTATTGGTTCCGGTGTGGGACCATCCAAGATTCAACAAGTCATCGGTGTAGCTAAATCGTACACAACTCGTGTAGGTGATGGACCCTTCCCAACTGAGCTGAACGATGAAGTCGGCGATTACATTCGTGAAACAGGTCATGAGTACGGTACGGTTACAGGTCGTGCTCGTCGTGTGGGCTGGTTTGACAGCGTCGTTGTGCGTCATGCCCGTCGTGTCAGTGGGTTAACGGGTCTTTCCCTGAACTCGCTGGACGTATTGACTGGCCTGAAAACGGTGAAAATTTGCACAGGTTACAAGTACCGCGGCGAGGTGATTACGCATTATCCGGCTAGCCTGAAAATGCTGGCGGAATGCGAAGCGGTATATGAAGAAATGCCGGGTTGGAGCGAAGACATCACTGGTGTGAAAACGCTGGAGGAACTGCCTGAGACTACACGCAATTACGTACAACGCGTGTCTGATCTGACAGGTATCCCAATCGCTATTTTCTCGGTTGGGCGTAATCGCGATCAAACGAATCAGGTGCTTCCGATTTATTTGTAGGACAAGAATAATATAGCTATTGATATACGTTCAAAGAGAGAGGCTGTTAGCAGCCTCTCTCTTTTTTTATTCTGTGAAGTGTTAAATGGTTCCTTCCCCTTTACATAATCTTATCTTCCTTGTCGATTTGTGATAACAAACCCTCTCTATAATCCAAATAGAAAAGAGATTCGGACGTCTAGACGTCTTGAGAGGGATGAATTATGAACTGGTATCTTCGCTCACTCGGCACACGCAAAATTGTGGAGTTCATTGTGCTTATCATTTTCGTCATTTTTTTCCTAGGTCCTCTGACCAATCTTCTCCTTTTGGCGGTTTCGGGAAAATGGCAGTATCCTGCACCGCTCCCGCAGAGCTTGTCACTGGAATGGTGGAAGTTTGTACTTACCCAGGATGATGTACTCAGCTCGATTTCTCTATCCTTCCTGATTGCGATTACCGTTACGGTCTGCTCCATTATCGTATGTATTCCTGCTGCTTATGCCTTTGCACGAATTTCTTTCCCGTTCAGTAAGTGGTTCCTTTTCTCATTCCTACTTACGCATGCTTTTCCGAAAATGGGTTTGTATGTGTCTATTGCCGTACTATTCTACCAATTCGGGTTGATGAACACCTTTGCAGGCATTGTGCTTATCCATATGGTAAACACGCTCATGTATATGACCTGGATTCCATCCTCTGCCTTCCGCAGCGTACATCGTGCACAAGAGGAGTCAGCGCGGGATGCTGGAGCCGGACCATTTCGGGTGTTTTGGAAAATCACATTTCCTATGGCGCTGCCCGGCATTGTGGTCGCCTCCATTTTTACCTTTCTTGCTTCACTGGATGAAGCACAGGGGACACTCCTTGTCGGAACGCCGGACTATAAAACAATGCCAGTCATCATGTATTCCATCATTGCTGATTATCCGAGCACAACGGGTGCTGTTTTCTCAGTCATTCTTACCCTGCCAACAATCATTCTGCTATTGGCAGCCAAGCGTTTTGTAAGTGCGGATGTCCTGGCAGGCGGATTTCAGGTGAAATAACGTAATTGGTCAAAAGAGGAGTTTGTAAAATCCTGAAAAAGGAGCCTAAGCTAATGCCCATTCAATTATCCATTCAAGAGTTAACCAAGCGCTTCAAGACAGGAGACGGAGTCAAAGGCATTTCACTTGACGTGATGAAGGGAGAGCTGGTGACACTGCTGGGACCTTCCGGCTGTGGTAAAACAACCGTGCTTCGCTCCATTGGCGGCTTTTTGGACCCGGACAGTGGCGACATTCAGATTCAGGGTAAAAGCGTACTCAAGCTGCCGCCCGAAAAGCGTCCGACAGCTATGGTGTTCCAAAGCTATAATTTGTGGCCGCATATGACCGTGTATGACAACCTGGCTTTCGGGTTGAAGATTCGAAAGGTGAAGAAGACAGAGATTGACCGTCAGGTGAAGGAAGCGCTAGCGCTGGTTCGGCTAGAGAGCGCAGAGCGTAAAACGCCGGGACAGCTCTCGGGCGGTCAGCAGCAGCGGGTAGCACTCGCTCGGGCTCTGCTGCTAAAGCCTGATGTATTGCTGCTGGACGAGCCCTTTTCCGCGCTTGATGCCAAATTGCGTATGGAGATGAGAGAGGAGCTGCGCGATATCCAGACCCAGACAGGGATGACGATGGTGTTCGTCACCCATGATCAGGAGGAGGCGCTGTCCATTTCCGACCGCATCGTCGTTATGAATGCGGGCCGAATTGAGCAGCTCTCTTCACCGCAGGAGATCTATGACAAGCCACAGTCACTTTTTGTAGCAGGTTTTATTGGCCGGATCAATTTATTAAAGGGGGTGAGTACAGGTCGCAGTGTCTCTGTGAGCGGAATACCGTTTGCACAAGAGCATGAATACACGGGTAAAACCATGGTTGGTGTAAGGCCAGAGGATATTGTTCTAACGACGGAAGAAAAAGGTTCTCTAGCCGGAACGATCAGACAAGTGATGATTCTCGGGCATTATGCGGAAGTTTCGCTGGATAGCGGTACCCATCATCTGAAAATGTTTGTGCCGCGTGAACGAGCGACCGAGCTGCGCAGTGGAGAGCATATCAGATTCAGCTTCAGTAAAATTGTTACTTTTCCAGCAGCACAGTGAAGATTCACGATCAACCTCTATATCGCATCAATGTCCATCACGAACGCATCATCTGGTGATGCTGCGAACTTGTGCAACTATCTAAAGGAGGCAACAACGTGTTTGGGAAAAAGAATATGGGTCTGGTTTTGGCAGGGGTACTTAGTTTATCGTTGTTGGCTGGCTGTGGAAACGGTGGTAATGCCGCCACGGCTACAGGGGAAGCCAAGTCTACCAAAGCGGGAGCCGCTACGGGAACAACGGAAATTTCCTTGTACACTGGAGGGTCTCTGAACGTTAAAGAGCTGTGGGAAACGTTAATCAAGGACTTTGAAGCTAAAAATGATCACGTTAAGGTCAAACTGGTGTATTTGCCAGCAGGAACCGGAGGTGCATCTACACTGGACCGTCTGATCGCAGCCAAGAAAAGCGGACAAACTGATACAGATATCGACCTGTACGAAGGCAGTCTGGATGATATCACCAAAGGGGTAGGCGAAAAACTGTGGGAAACGGTGGACGCTGCCAAGGTTCCAAATTTGAAGAATGTGGATGAAACGTATCTCAAGCAAGTCAACAATCAGGCCATTCCATACCGTGCTTCTTCGGTTGTCCTTGCCTATAACAGTGCAAAAGTAGCGACACCTCCGAAAACAGCCGAAGAGCTGTACACGTGGATTCGCCAGCATCCGGGCAAGTTCGCCTATAATGATCCGTCCACAGGTGGATCAGGCAGCTCATTTGTGAACACGGTTATCTATAATTTCCTTCCGCCAGAGGCGATGAACAGTGATGATCCGGCAAATATGAAAAAATGGGATCAAGGTTTCTCACTGCTCAAGGAACTGGGCCCTTCAATGTACCAAAAAGGAGTCTATCCTAAGAAGAACCAAGGTACGCTTGATATTTTAGCAAGTGGAGAGGTAGACATGGTTCCAGCCTGGTCTGATATGGCGCTCGAACAACTGGCTAAAGGGCTGCTTCCAGACACGGTGAAGCTGACACAGATCGACCCTGCTTTTACAGGTGGCCCCTCTTATCTGATGGTTCCTTCACTTTCCTCCAAAAAAGAAGCAACCCAGGAATTCTTGAATTATATACTGACGCCTGAAGCGCAAACGGTGGTTATTAATAAAATGTACGGCTATCCGGGGATTAAGTGGAATCTGATGCCAACGGAACTGCAAGAGAAATTCAACAGTGTATCTTCTGGATACCGCAGCTTTAACAGCGGAGAGCTTCAGCAGGAAATCTACAAACGCTGGCAAAGTGAAGTAGCGGGCGGTTGAGCATGAGTTCATTGTCCAAAAGGGGGATGCTGGGGCTTGCTCTGGTCATCCCGTCTTTTCTCATTTTGCTGGTCGTCGTTATTATTCCGATTCTTTATGCCGTGAAGGAAAGCTTGATTGATCAATATGGAACGGGCTACGGTCTGGCCAACTATATTCGGCTGTTCACGGAACCTGCCATGCGTAGAAATATCATGTATACGATTAATGTCACGTTAGTCTCGACGGCCCTTACTCTGGTCATCAGCTATGCTTTGGCGGTTTATCTGAGATTCGGTAAAGGGGTTGTCGTGAAGTGGATAGGTCGGTTGTATTTTATTCCGATGTTTGTTCCCGGTGTAATTGCAACTTATGCGATCATTACCATGTATGGTAATCACGGTTGGGCTGCACGTCTTTTGCTGCCGCTTGGCATTGAGACGATTCCGAGGATTATTTATGACTACAAAGGGCTGGTACTGGCTAATTTGTGGTTCAACATTCCGTTCGCAACCATGCTGCTCAGCTCGGCGCTTGCCAGTATTCCAAACGCTGTCGTCGAAAGCGCCAGAGATGCCGGAGCCAGCACGATGCAGCTGTTTGGTCGCTTTATTTTACCCCTTTCCTACAAAACGATGTGGGTTGCGGTGACCTTCATTTTCATGGGAATCATGGGTAGCTTTACGGCTCCCTTCCTGATCGGTGCCAACTCGCCACAAGTGCTGGGTGTTGCGATGCAGCAGGTGTTTTCCAGCTATCAGGAGACGCATACGGCCAGTGCAATGGCAGTGTTTATGTTTTTACTGTGTTCTTTTATGGGCTACTTTTATATTCGGACAATGGTGAAGGATGCGGATGCCAGCTAGACCGCCGTTATACACTAAGGAGGTTACAGGGATGAACAGCCAAGCAGAGGTGCAAATTACCGGGTTTAGTGGGCGAGTGTGGGAAAAGGATCTGCTGGATTGCGGTTATCGGATTGCCTTACACAAGGCGGAGGTTGAGCTCAGCCCGGGAAACGGGTTCCGGTTTAGGTTCTCCATGCCAGAAGACGGATACGCGGAGCTTGATCTGTTCGCCAGATCAGACAGTGACTGGGCTGCGAAAGATCGAGAATCTGCCTTCGTACGCCTCTACCTGAATGAAGCCTATAATCAAGATGTCATTTTGTACTATGGCAGCAGTCAGGGAGTGTATACCCGTTTGTTGGGATATCTAAAAGAAGGCGATTATGAGGTCTATGCCGAATTTCGCGAACTGGAATCAGCTCCGCTTGTATCTCGAGCATGGATCGATGGGGTTGAACTGCGCTGCGTGGCTGATTCCTCTCCAAGATCGCTGATTTATCGCCATACCCCGCTTTTATATGGCCGCAATCTGTCACATCCCTATGAGAATCGCTTTACGGATACACCGCTTGTTTTGTTCTATTCCGTGGAAGGGAATGAGGAGAAGACAGTCATCGAATATCAGATGATGTTCAGCCATGAAGATGAGGGAACGCCCGCGCCGCTGCTTATGAGCAAATGGGGAAGAACCACCGATATCGAATGGATGTACCGCGTCGAGCTGGATGCGGAAGGTAACGTTCTGGAAGCTGTTTTCCAGGGGGAACATCATATTACGACCGCGTTTAATGGCAATTATGATCTGGGTGGGCATCCTGTTCTCCAATCCGCAACAACTAACGGAAATTTTAAGGATGACATCACATCGGACTATCGTTTTATGCTGCCGCCTGCTTTCCGTTGGAAACCAGAGGAAGAGCCACGTGAGGCGGTCATGAGCCGTTTTCCTTTTGCCTATCAGGTCACTGGGTGGGAGATGGAACGTCAGCAGGAGCTGGAAATACCGTCACAAGCCTCTTCCATTGCACTTGCACACCAGCGTAGCTATGTGTTTATCCAGACTTCCAAACGCCCCTTACGAAATTCAGACAGAGAATCGGCTCCAGTGTCCAAGCCGGGCTTCAATCGGCGTGAGGAAGATGCCTGTGTCGATGTCCAGCTTCGTCTTCACGGCTCGGAGCAGTGGTATTCATCGTGCCATTATGATCTGAGACTCGGGGATTTTAGAGCCGCTTATGAGGGAGCAGAGTCACATTTTTCTACCACAATCAAGCTGTCTGGAGAGGCTGTGCTCGAGGATATAGCTGAAATCAGAGCCGTATTGCTGGAAGGCGGTGCTGACAGCATGGAAGTAGCCGGACTGTGTGCCTTTACGTTAAACGAGGATAATCTCCCGCAGTTTCCAGGTATTCGTACAGACCGGGTAATTGAGCTGACGCGGCTTCAACCCATGGGTGTTTTATGGGCGGCAGACAAAGACATGTCGGGTGATGAAGAACATCCTGTGAATGATATGGTAAAGCATGTTGTGGATGAACTGTCTAGCCAGGATGGGGAATCATGAGCAGACTACTGTATGTGGAAGGAACGGTTGACAGAACCTGCACTCAGAGCCATATTACGTACTCTTTTCATATTCTACAGCCGACTGAAACGATCCGTATTCACTTCTCTTACACGCCCAAGTTATTGGAGGATCAAGAGCAAGCACGAGGAATCATTGAGGAAAGCATGAGCAAATACGGATACGACGAGCCGGGGCATTCATCCGATCTATGGAAGAAGTATGTCCCGCTGCAAAATTTATTAACGCTGTCTGTCGATGATTCTCTCCGTCACCGTGGAAATGCGCACCGTCCCGAGATGCAGCAGGAGCATTGGCTCGGTTCGTCTGCGGCTTCGCCGGGATTCCTCGCAGGAGATAATCCGGCGGGCATGTGGCGGATTACGGTCAGTCTGCATGCCGTTGTAACCGAGACGCTTGCCTACCAAATTCATGTATTGGGGGAGGAAGCAGCATATGCTTAAATGGATTCCAGCTGAGCTTCACACCCATACGCTTCACAGCGACGGAAAGCAAACGCTGGAGGAGCTTGTTCAAAGCGCAGTGAATCTGGGACTTGAGTGCATCGCTATGACGGATCACAACACGCAATCGGCACTTGCGGATCAGGAACAGGTTCAGCGGCAGTTTGGTCTCCCGATCATTTCAGGGATGGAGTGGACGACCTTTTACGGGCATATGCTGACGCTTGGGGTTGACCGCTTTATCGACTGGCGTGTGCTGGGACCAGATGACATCCATGAGGGGATTCGGCAGGTGCATGAGCAGGGAGGCATTGCAGGGATTGCCCATCCGTTCAGGATCGGAAGTCCGATCTGTACGGGGTGCTTTTGGGAATACACGATTCAGGATTGGCATGAGGTGGATTATATAGAAGTCTGGTCAACGCTTATGCCATCTATTAAGCGGGATAGCCAGCGGGCGTTTGCCATGTGGACCGATTTGTTGAATCAGGGGTATCGCATCACTGCGGTAAGCGGTCGGGACTGGCATGTATCTAAACCGGATGATGCGCTTCCGGCTGTTACGTATCTGGGGGTTCATGATGAAGCAGAAGAGCGAGAAGGCTTAGCAGACCGGGCAGTTGAGGCGATTCGCCACGGTTCAGTGTCAGTTACGATGGGACCGTTACTGACGATGTGGGCACAGATTAAGGGCAGAGAACATCGTTATCACATCGGCGAATGCATAGAGCTGACTGTAGAAGATTCACTATCGGTGACGGTTCAATTGGATGTGGAAGCAAGAGCAGCCCATTACAACCTCAAGCCTCAGAATCTTCGTCTTCTGCTGACAAGTAGTCACGGAATATGCTCCGAGATTCAGATCCCTGCTCACACAGGAGTATATACGCTGTCATTGCAAGATCCGCTAGGAAAGGGCTGGATACGAGCGGAGCTTTATGGCTGCATGGAAGACTGCGTGATGATGATTGCTTTTACGAATCCGATTTATATGGCTTAACACAATAGAAAGGCTGGGCTTCGGACGGTGTCAACAAAACAAGAGAACATAAAGCAGCTTATAGAAGAATATATGAAGGTTAATCAAATGGGTCCGGGGGATCGGCTGCCGTCGGAAACTGCACTTTCCCAATCGTTTCGTGTCTCGCGTACGACGCTACGGGGAGCTATTCGCCAACTGGAATCGGAAGGTAAGCTGCTTGTAAAACACGGGAGTGGCACGTTTGCGACTTGCCCGCTGCCGAGTATTCCAAGCTCGCTGGACCGCCTGTACAGCATCGGGGACATGATTCGTTCGGCAGGGTTACGGGAAGACGAGCAGCTAGAATCCATTCAGAGAATCTCGGTTTGTCCTCCTGATATTGCCGAACAGATGAGATTTTCCGAGAATGAGCCCATGATTGCTCTAGAGCGTACACGCACTGCCAACGGAGAGGCTGTAGCCCACTCTATCAACTGGATGCCAGAGAAATTAGCCAGACCCATTCTGGAAGGTGACTCTTTTTCAGGCTCGCTTTTTCAGAGTCTTGAGTTCAAGGCGGGGGTACGAATTGTCGGAGCGTATTCTGAGCTCACCGTTCCCAACTATGACGACGCACATATGACACGTCTGCTGAAGCATCCGCAGGCTACGGTATTACTATTGAAGCAGCTTCACTATGATGAAATGAACAGGCAGGTGCTGTATTCTCTGGATTACGTCCGCAGTGACATTTTCCGTTTCTGGGTGCGTCGTACGCGCTGATTCGATCAGAAGGTGGCATCTCCTATTGAATTGTGCTAGTTTTACATATTCCATGGGTTAAAAATCGTCATATCTCGTCAATACTGATCTATATGCACTTCATGATGATACACACATGGCAGGATGCGTATAAGGAGGTAACGGGATATGAGGTGGCTTGGATGGCTGCTCAAAAAAGGAATGACAGTCGTGTTGGTTAGCGCACTGACGCTGGCAGTGACAGGTGTAGTCGTTAATGCTTATGTTCAATCGCTGCTGGGGCAGTTTAACATTCAGCTTGATCATCAGCCCATATGGGGATTGGGTTGGCTAAAGGGCAATGCGGGTACGGACCAAAGCACAGACACGGGGAAGAACAAGACGACAGGGAGCAACTCGGGAAGTGTAACACCGCCTGATGATGCGTTGCCTGTCATGGGACAGGGCTTAGAAGAAAGCGGAAGTGAGGCTGGTGGCGCAGCCAATGGCAAGGCATCTCAGGAGGGTGCCACGTCGGCGGGAACATCAGGCAATGAGTCTCGGAAGCAGGCAGAAGGTACAACAGCTACACCTGAAACAAGTATTGAAGGCCATGATTTGGTTATTACGCCCGACCATTTGACGGAAAAGAAGAACAATTTACCGGCGGCACAGAAGCAGGAGATTTTTGCGATTCTGATGAATAAGCTGCCGCCGGAGGAGATGCAGAAGATATCAGCTGCGATGGAAGGCGGTCTCACCGAGCAGGAGCTTCAGGATATTCAACAGGTGCTAGCGAAGTATTTGACCAAAGAGGAATATAACAAGCTGATGGATTTGCTTAAATGAGTATTTTGCAAAATCCTGAATAAATAACGATGAATTCAGGGGCAATGTGTATGCTCAAAATAGGACTGTAGAATCCGCGCCATGCGCGGATTTTTTTGCGTTCCAGGAAGGAATTGGAGTGTAGTTGAATTCTTTGTAAAGGCTATGTTAAAGTAAACAGTGTTGTGAAAAGGTTAAATTTTTGAAACCTTTTACGCAACTATGCAATGGTAGATAGCGACTAATATCATAGATGCTTGTGAATACAGGCTAGATCCATAGTGTGAAAGACCAATAACGAACGCATTTATATAGAGATAAGATATGCTGAAAAGGAGAGAGTCATTTTGGATTTGAAGGAGCAGGATTCACCAGACAGCAGGAATGCAGCTTCCGACGTTGCAGATAAGTCTGCTGTGAAAGCGGGGAAAATAGCAAAGTGGTTGAGCGGTCGGAGAAAATGGTTGAGCTGGACAGCAGGCGGTGTGGTGATTGCAGGCAGTCTTATTTTTGCGAGTAATCAGTATGTCGGAGCTAACACAGTTCCTTATTATAAAGTGTATGTAAAAGGCGTCGAGGTCGGAAATATCTTGAATGAGCAACAACTTAAACAGCTGTACGCAACGAAGAGCAAACAGTATAAGGATAAGTATCCCGGCGTCGATATGGTGCTCAATACGAGCGCGGTAACGACAGATATTGAGAAGGCATATAAAGCGGATATCGACAGCGCAGCCACGCTGAAGAAGCTGGATGGTATGTTGACAGCGTATGCCAAAGGGGTAGAAGTGAAGGTCAACGGTCAGACGGTTGGCATTGTAAAGGATAAAGCGACTGCACAGGCGGCTTTAAAGCAAGTACAGAAGAAGTACACACCTGTGGGTGAGGGTACATCTACAGGCATCAAGGGGCTGGTTCGCAAAACATCCGTGGGCAGCAGCCATGCGAGTGCTAGTACTAAAACCCCTAAAGCATGGCTGGAGTCTGCCAGTATCCGTGAGAAAATCGCGTACGAGCCTGTGAAAGCAGACCCGAACAAGGTGCTGACGGAGGCAGAAGCAGTCAAAGTGTTGACTGAGGGGCGTGAGGCTCCTATCACATATACAGTGCAAGAAGGCGATTCTTTGTCGTCGATTGCAACTAAATTTAATATGACCGCTTGGGAGATTAAGCAGAACAATCCCGGCTCGCGTGAGCTGTATTTGCAAATTGGAGACGAATTGAAGCTCACTGCTCCGAAGGCTCCAGTTACAGTGCGAACAGTAGAGAAGGTCGTCGAACAGATTGCCATCGAGCCTGAGGTTGAGATTCGCCAGAGCGATGAACTGAAGGCAGGAGTCACCAAAGTGGTCAGACCGGGACAAGCAGGTCTTAAAGAGATGGACTATCGTTTGACCAAGGAGAACGGTGAGGTCGTGCAAGAGGAATGGCTCGGTCAAAAGGTGCTGCAACCGTCTATTACTGAGGTGGTTCTTAGAGGAACGAAGGTTGTGGGAGAAGGCTCAGGGCAGTTCGCTTGGCCGGTGTCCGGCGCATCGATGTCAAGTAGCTTTGGCGCACGCTGGGGACGTATGCATGAGGGTGTCGATTTGGTCGGTAGTGCTGACATTCGCGCATCAGATGAAGGCGTGGTAACATTTGCAGGTCAGCAGAATGGATACGGCAATGTCATTATGATCGATCATCGCAACGGCTACCAAACCGTGTACGGGCATTTGAGCAGCATTGGCGTTCATGTAGGACAGGTGGTTCAGCAAGGCGAGTCGATCGGGGTCATGGGGAACACAGGACGCTCCACAGGAACGCATCTGCATTTTGAAATTCGTAAAGATAATACGCCACGCAACCCAATGACGTATTTAAGATAGGCTGGATGTTTATATCGAGAGTTACATGATTTATGAGGATCAAGGGGAAAGGCCATGTTTTTCTGCATGCTTAACGGTAGGTGCAGGCATGGTTTTTTTCTGCGTAAAGAAAAGGGTCTGGAGAAGTAAGGGAATGGCGCACGGGTATGATAGAATAGAATAAAATAAACATCTTATAGGTACTGACAAACGAAAGTTAATTATAGATTATGATCCGTGAAGAGAGGTGAACGCTATATGCAGGGAACGATTCTAGTAGTGGATGATGAACAGCCCATCGCTGATATTTTGAAATTTAATTTGGAAAAAGAGGGCTACCAGGTGATTTGCGCCTTCGATGGAATCAGCGCAGTGGATATCGCGGTCAAGCAGCAGCCTGACCTGATTCTGCTGGATCTGATGCTGCCGGGCATGGATGGCATGGACGTATGCCGCGAGGTGCGCGGGCATCAGCTCCAGACGCCGATTATTATGCTGACCGCCAAGGACGGCGAAATCGACAAAGTGCTGGGGCTGGAGCTGGGTGCGGACGATTATGTGACAAAGCCGTTCAGCACACGGGAATTGCTGGCACGAGTGAAGGCACAGATGCGCAGACAGCAACGTGGCGGGGCAGGCACGTCGGAAAGCCGACCGCAGGAGGATAAGCAGGGGCTGCGCGTGGGCGACCTCTTTTTTGATACAGATATGTATACAGCTTACAAAAACGGAACACCGCTTGACCTGACGCACCGCGAATATGAGCTATTGCACTATATGGCGAAGAATGCTGGAAAAGTCATGACGCGGGAGCATTTGCTCCAGGCAGTATGGGGCTTCGAATACTACGGGGATGTGCGGACAGTAGATGTGACCATTCGGAGGTTGCGCGAGAAGATTGAGGAGAACCCGAGCAAGCCGGAGACCATCCTGACGCGCCGTGGTCTTGGATATATCGTGAGCGGGGGCAAAGGTGGCCTGCGGGCATGAGATGGCTGTCTTTCTTTCGTACCATTCATGCAAAGCTGATTATTATCTATGTGCTGCTTATCTTGGTGGCTATGCAGCTGATTGGGGTCTATTTTGTCAGCTCGATGAAGAACTCTCTCACGAGTAATTTTACGCAGGATTTGCAAGCACGGGCGGAGATGCTGTCCGTGCTGGCGGAGCAGGATCTGAGTGGCAGTGACGGCAAAATGGAAGAAGACAGCGTGGAAAGCCTGCGTGCACGCGTAAATAATTTGTTTGATTTCAGCGGCGCGGAAATTCAGGTGCTGGATGCCAGCGGCAAAGTGTTAATTACTTCCCAAGGTTCACACGCCGATTATGTTGGACGCAAAAATACACAGACAGTGGTTAGCCGCGCACTCCAAGGTATCCGTGATAACGAGGAATACATGGTGGACGAGGATAACGTCCGCAAGAAGGTCGTCGCCAAGCCCGTCATCAGCCAAGGCAAGATTGTCGGCGCGGTGTACATCGCCGCTTCGATGACCGAGCTGTACGATACGATGAAACGCATTAACAATGTGTTTCTCTCAGGTATGCTCATTGCGCTGGCGCTAACGGCTGTGCTGGGCGTGGTATTGGCCCACACGATTACGCACCCGATTAAGGTGATGACACGTCATGCAACAGAGGTTGCCGAAGGAAAATTTGACCAGCAGATGCCTGTATTTGGGGATGATGAGATCGGCAGGCTCAGCGTGGCCTTTAACTATATGACAGGCCGTCTGCGTGAGGCACTGTCTCAAAATGAAGAGGAGAAGGAGAAGCTCTCCTCCATCTTGACCAATATGAGCGACGGTGTGGTCGCTACTGATGACAACGGCCGGGTCATTCTGGTCAACCGTCGGGCCAGCGCCATGCTGGGCGTGAACGAAAACGAAATGACCGGCAGGCATATCGCGGTACTGCTGGGGATCGACCCGGAGGAAACCGAGGCCCTGTATAGCGGATCTTCGGCCTCCACGCTCTTGCAGCTGGAGCCAGCCGGTCAGGATGAACCCATCGTCATCCGTGTGACATTCACGCCGATTCATCGGCGGGAAATTGGCATTACGGGGACGATTGCCGTGCTCCAGGACGTGACGGAGCAGGAGGAGATGGAGACGACACGCCGGGAATTCGTAGCGAATGTATCACATGAGCTGCGCACTCCGTTGACGACCATCCGCAGCTATGCTGAAGCGCTGGATGACGGCGCGATGGCTGAACCGCAGCTCGCAGAGCGTTTTGTAGGCGTGATCCGCAACGAGACAGAGCGTATGATCCGGTTGGTTACGGATTTGCTGCATCTGTCACGGCTTGATTCCAATGAGGCACCTTTGCGGATGCAGCCTGCAGATGTGATGGAGATGCTGGACGAGGTCGCAGATCGGTTTTCTTTTCAAATGAAGCAAAAGCACATTCGTTCAGGGATGTTCGTAGAGCAGGGAATCGGGAAGGTCGTGATCGACCGGGACCAAATTGAGCAGGTGTTGGACAACCTGATGTCTAATGCATTGAAATATACGCCAGATGGCGGGAGTATTCGGATTGAAGCTCGCCGCAACAGTGAGGGAATGCTGTCCATTTCGGTACAAGACACCGGAATTGGTATTCCCAAAAAAGACCTGGACCGGATTTTTGAACGGTTTTATCGTGTAGACAAGGCGAGATCGCGCAATATGGGTGGCACGGGACTGGGGCTGTCGATTGCCCGGGAAATTGTAAAGGCGCATGGGGGCCAGATTTTTCTGGAATCGGAATACGGTCAGGGAACCTGCACGACCTTTACGCTACCCATGTCGAGTGAAGGGAGGGAAGCACAGTGAAGGAACGTTTGAAGTCCTGGACGCTTATTTTGCTGGTTGCTTCCAGCCTGGTACAGACTTATTTTTTGATTTACCGCCTTCCAGGCAGTGATTCTGTACTCACTTCAGAAACGAACTATGTCAAAACCGAAAGCATGGGGCAGGAGAAAAAGATTGAGAACCTTGTGTTTCCTGATAAAATGCTCATTCATCAAGCTGAGAAGAAGCATACCGTTTTTTATCCGGGTGTTACTTTTTACGATTTAATTTATACACGGCTGGAAAGCCGGAGCTTTAACAACTTCCAACGTCGAAGTATCCAATCGGCGGACTGGGCGCAGATTCGCAGCGAAAATGAAGGCATCGAATTATCCTTTTCAGGCGGAGTCCCGGTTTCATTACTGGAACGGGTCATGCGTCTGACGCCGGATTCGGTGTTTCAGGGAGAGACGATTAACCGCATTTGGATCTATATAGACGAAAAAAATGCCAAGCCACACGCGCTCTTTTTCAGTGCCAGAGGCGATGTGGTGTATGAGGCGAACCAGTTCGATATGACGGTAGAGGATATTCGGCAGCATGTGAATTTCGGTGAAAATGCCCCGTTGTACGAGCTGGTGGATAATCAGTACTACATTCCCGTGAATGACCTGGAAACAGTGCAGCCTGTGGTGTATGCTGGGTTGTTTACGACGGAGCAAATGCAGCGGAACTTGTTCTTCGATCCGGGGATTACGCGCAATATTCAGGAGAAGGACGGCTCACAAATTTACACGGACAGCAAGCGTAGTCTGCAAATCAAGCAGGAGCAACGATGGATGAGCTATACCGATCCCAGTGCGCCAGGGGCAAGTGGAAGCAGTCCAATTAGGGATGTACTGGCCGCAGTTGATTTTGTGAATCAGCATGGCGGTTGGGATGCTTCATATCAGCTGAAATTGAGAAGCAGTGATGAAAATCGTACGACTGTGATGTTTCAGCAGTATTATGGTGCTTATCCGGTGCTGGACACACCATCGTTCCGCTTTGGTACAATTTCGCTGCAAATCCAGCAAGAAACGGCTTCTGTCTATGAACGTTCGTTGCTGTACCTCAAGGGAGGAGAGCAATCCTCGAAGAAGGTTATGCTGCTGGGTGGCGAGCCCTTGAAGAAGCAACTGGAGACTGTAGCAAAAGGGAAGACGATTCGTGATCTGACTCCCGTGTATCAACCGGAGCTGACCAATGATGGATTGAAGCTTGCTCCTGAGTGGCGCGTTACGCTCAGTGACGGTTCTGTTGCAGAAATTCATGCTGTTCCTGTAACGACAGCATCCAACACAACACAAACGAAGCCAGACCGGGAGACAAAGAGGTGACAGGAAGGGGGAACGGGAATGGATTGGAGCCGCGCCAAGAACGTATTGATTTGTACATTTTTGCTGCTCAATGTGGTATTGGGTTACCAATTGTGGCATGATGCACAGGAAACGGCAGGGCCGAATCTGGATTTTACTTCATTGGATGAAAATACGCAGCGTTTAATGGAAGAGAAAAGCATTCAGGTGCTGGCTCCGATTCCCGGGGATACCCCGCAGCTGCCTAAACTTTCTTACACATATGTTCATAGTGGAGAAAAGGATGATCGTGTGCAGCTGGTGAAGCCGGTGGACAGCAAACTGGTATTCACCCATGACGCGCTAGTTGAGGCATTGGAGCCACAAATCAAGGATATCGATAATTTTCAGTATGATCCGCTGGATGTTCAGGAGGAATTGGCATCCGGACAAGCAGATGCTTTTGTACTTCATCCGCTGGTTCAGGGCAAATGGCCGCTATTTAATGTGAAGTTGGCTCTGTTTTACAGCAATCAGAAGATTACAGGGTATCGCAAAATTAAGGTCGATCTCCAGCCTTCGGATGAGGCAAAGAAAATGCTGCCTGCGTCCAAAGCACTGGCAAGGCTGATCGATGGCTATTTGCCGCGTGATACGATTGTGAAGGATATCCGGCTCGGTTATTACGGACAGACCTTTAACTCCGATAGCCAGGTGGCTGCCCCCGTGTGGCGGTTTATGCTGGACAACGGGAAAGGTGTGTATTATGTGCAGATGAACGGAGATGTCATTAGTCCAAAGACAGAACATACAGAAGGGTCTTGAACAGATATGGGGATTTCATTTACCGTGCTGTCGAGCGGTTCGACCGGCAACGCTACCGTTGTGCGGAACGAAGACACGACATTGCTCATCGACGCAGGTCTCAGCGCGAAGCGTATTGACGAATTGCTGAAAGAACGCGATCTGAGCGGAGAAGAGTTGGATGGTATTTTGGTCACGCATGAGCATTCTGATCATGTTAAAGGACTAGGCGCCATGGCGCGTAAATATAATTTACCTATATATGCTAACGAGAAGACATGGTTTGCCATCAGCAATGCTGTTGGGCAAATCGCAGACGATAACCGCAGAATATTGGAGACAGGCGCAACGCGGGAATTTGAGTCATTACGCGTGGAGTCTTTTGGCATATCCCATGATGCGGCTGAGCCTGTAGGGTATAGCTTTTATGATGGGGCAGAGAAGCTCAGTGTAGCGACCGATCTCGGCTATGTCAGCGACAAAGTGAAACAGGCGATATCAGACGCGGACGTATTGGTACTGGAGTCTAATCATGATGTGGAAATGCTGCGTATGGGGCGTTATCCGTGGAACATCAAGCGCCGTATTCTCAGCGATATCGGTCATTTATCCAATGAGATGGCGGGTGCGATTCTTAGCGAGCTGCTGACAGGTCGTACGAAGCGAACGTATTTGGCACATTTGAGCCGCGACCACAATATGATGGAACTTGCGAAGCTGACTGTACGTGGGGCGATGGAAGACCGCGGCTGTTTTTACAAGGACAGTGAGTTTCGATTGTGCGATACGTACTATGATCGTCCTACACCTTGGGATAAGGTAAGTGAGCCATAAAGCTGTCCAGCTCGGCGGCTTTGCGTTCTACCTCTTCACGGGTCACTACGCCTTTGTCCACCAGTAGTTCAATCAATGTACTTAGCGCCAGTGTATTGCGGTAGTGCTCGTCTTTCAAATCCGCAAGCTTGGCAGCCATGCGAACTTCATCCATAGCTGAACGATGTGAATTCATCATATATTCCTCCTGTAAAAATATTTTAGAAATGGCGTGCAATGAGCTTGGTTCTGCCTGTGGTTTTGCTGGGTGCTGTGATACAATAAAGCTAATAACGGAAAGCTTTCTGAAGGAAGGCTCTCATCGAAAGTATAGGCAGCTTTAAGCGGACGGGAACAGGCCAGAACGTCTCTATGAGACGATCATTTTGTAATAGAATAGAAGACTTGTTACTATTGTAGTCCATTGGTTTGGAAATCATTCCTCTTTTTTCCTCTATTCGGAGTCAGATTCGGCGTGTATGCTAATTTATGAGATTCGGTTGCTTAGGAAGGCACCATTTGTGGTGATTAATAAGTAGGCCGGAACGATTGGTTGCTGGATTCCGATGATAAGGGATATTCAATCCATTTGAGATGTTCAACGGAGCAGGTTCTCTGTAGCATAGGTTGGCGCAAGCCCGAATAGCCCTAATTTTTTAGTGAGTGTCGGTGCATGACAACGAAGGGGAGAGGATTAGCATGGGCTTGTTTGAGGACGATTTTTATTCAACGAAGGTATCCACACGTGCGGCTAAAAAAATGGCATTTAAGGCGCGCCGTGGAGGACGGGGACGTTGGCCACACAGGAAGCGTGGAGTAAGTCCGGTGCAAGCTGCTGTCATTAGCGGTGCAGTCAGTGCAGTGATTGCCGTGCTTCTGTTCAGCTTTATTACAGGTCTGCCCTCCACTACAGCGGTAACCGGAGCCAGTCACTATCCCTTGCGGCAAGCAGCGGGTGATCCGTATGACCGGATTGTGCAGGCGGCAGCCAAGGTGCGCCCAGCCGTCGTCAGCATTGTGAATCTAAAAGAGGAAGATGGTAAAAGCACGGAACAATCCGCGCTTGGATCGGGTGTCATTTTCCGAGTGAGTTCGGGCAAAGCCTTCATTATGACAAATAACCATGTGGTCGAAGGATCAGATGATCTGGATATTGTAACGGTAGACGGTGTCAGAAAAGAGGCAAAGCTGATCGGAAAGGATCGCATTAGTGATATCGCTGTACTGGCAGTGGACGATAAAGGCATTAGCACGGTAGCGGATATTGGCGACTCCAGTAAACTTCGTCTGGGTGAGACGGTCATTGCTATTGGCAATCCGCTCGGCCTGGGAGACACGCTTACCTCCGGTATTGTGAGTTATACGAATCGCATCATTCCGATTTCCATTAACCAGGATGGCGTGTATGACTGGGAGCAGCATGTTATCCAGACCGATGCGGCGATTAATGAGGGAAACAGCGGCGGCGCCCTAGTCGATCTGGACGGACGTGTGATTGGCATCAATACGATGAAAATCGCTGATACAGGTGTTGAGGGACTTGGCTTCGCCATTCCCGCCAATGAGGTGATGAAGACGGTGAATGAACTGGTTGAGGACGGCAAGATCACTCGCCCTTATCTGGGGGTATACACGGTCGACCTCAATAATGAATATGCACCGCTGGATGAAACTCAGCGCAAGGAGCTTAAGTTGCCGGACAGCGTGAAAAATGGGGCAGTCGTTCTGGAGGCCCATGGTCCTGCCAAGGAGGGTGGCTTGAAGCTGAACGATGTCATTACTGCGTTTGATAGCGAACCGATTAACTCTACGCTTGATTTACGTCGCTACTTGTACGATAACAAGAAGATTGGCGATGAGCTGAAAGTTACTTTTTACCGGGCAGGCAAGGAAGAATCGGTGACGTTAAAATTAACAGATAAGCCGGAAGGCTAAGGTTTAACTTATAGGCTTAACTATAAAAAGGCGTTCTCCGGCTCATTTCCGGGAACGCCTTTTTTCGATCTTCTGCTGCGCCTTAGATTAAGATGTCGTTCCCGTCACACGGGTTCCGCTCTTGATGATCTTGTATGTCACCACATCGCCGCTCCAAAAATGGAACTTCAGCGTGACGTCACCATCTTTTACACTATTAAAAAGTTCAGGCAGCAGCTTGATGCCATTGGCATCATAGGCAGGGGCAAAGGTATTGCCAAACTCCTTATAAGATGTCCAATCCTGTGGACCTGCATTGCCACCATTCGTATAAACGGCTTCCATCGTGGAAAGCTGGCTACCGCGGAATTCCGTTGGAATGGTAAAGGTTTGTGTAGTCCCTTCGACAGCACTTAATTTTGGAGTATCGTACACGACTACTTTGAAATTCCAGTCTGCCCCCTTGTTAAACTTAGCGGTAATGACGGCATTCTCCCCATATTTACCGGAAGTGGTCAGGCTGGTGAGCAAGCTGGATTTTAGTGTTAATGTGTCTCCGCTCAGCGTATAGTCGGTGTCCTGTTTCAGTTGCTTACTGCCGGTATGGAGTGATTTCAACTGATTGCCGTTCAGGTTTAAAATGACCTTGGCATCCTGAGCAGGAGTGCCCTTCTTCAAGTGAATGAGGTCACTGGCTGCATTGGAGGAACGTCCTTTTAGGCTGGACTTAATGACATTGAAGAGTTCAGGGTCAGACCATTTGTACGTTGTCCGGTTCAAGTGCTGGCCGTTATCCCAGAGCATACCTGTTATTTTCTTCTCCTTCATATAATAGGTCAGGAACTCGAAGAATTTTAGCTTTTCACCCTGTTCAATAACGCCTGTATTTTTATCGAAGCCGAGTAGGCCGTATTCACCGATAATGACCGGGATCCCCTTGGCTACAAAGGTGTTATAGACGTTATCAAAGGTTTGGATGATATCGTTTTTAGTATCTTTATCAAAAGTAGTATGACCCGCAATATTTACACTGAAAGGCCAATAACCATAATAGTGGACGGTGGCAATCAGATTGGGATCGTTCAGCTTGGTTATCGTATTGTACAGCTCGTTGATTTTAGCCTGAGCAGGTGATGTATCCAAGCCAGGCAGAACAAGGGGGCGAGTGGCATTTTTACCGCCAGAGGCGCGGACGATTTTGTGGAAGGATACATTCAGTTCTTGGAGCATCTGATTCATTTTCGCTTCATCCGTTGTCCCCCCTTCAGAGAAACGGGGCTCGTTAATACTTTCAAACATCAGCTTGTTAGGTTGATCTTTAAAGCGCTGGGCAATTTGTGTCCATAATGCGTTATAGCGAGCCAGCACCTCATCATGTTTGGGCTCCATACTGCTTACCCACGTCCATGAATCATGATGCACATTGATCATGACGTACAGATTGGCATCCAGTGCCCAGCGAACAACCTCTTCCACACGGTTCATGTAGGCAGACTCAACGGTATAGTTCGGTGCTGCTCCAATGTGCTTATCCCAGGTGACGGGAATACGAATACTTTTGTAGCCTTGGGCAGCAATTTGCTGGATCAACGCCTGGGTAATACGCGGATTGCCCCAGGCTGTTTCATCCGCCCCGACAGCATCCAGAGAATTTCCTAAATTCCATCCGGGCTGCATGGCTTCCACATACGATTGCATGCTGCTCGCAGCCGCAGTTTGCGGTGCTTGTCCGTCAGATTCGGCAGCAGCGGCAACGGATGCGAACGTAGATAACAATAGAGTGATGGCAAGCGTCAACGACAGCAATGAAACGGGTCTTCGTTTTAACATAACAGGCCCCTTTACAAAGTTATTTTTGAAAGCGCTTTCCAATAAAACACTACCACACTATTTGAATATGGAATACCTGTATAATTCATGTAAAAATCATGTGTTAATTAGATATTTTAATTTTGTAAGCGTTATTATTGAAAAAATACAGAAATGAGTGTAGAATCTATGGCCCTACGTGGATTGTAGTATACCATCGGATTTGTAAATACAAAAGAAAGAAGGAGATGAATATGAATAAGTGGGACACGGAAGAGGCCATTCGACGCTGGGATATGCATGCAGAAAACTTTACCGCCAAGTACACTGAGGAAGGAGATCGATCTCGCGAAGTACTGCTGAATCCGGCATTGCAAGCCTGTATGGGACCTCTCGGGGGCAAAAAAGTGCTGGATGCCGGGTGTGGCGAAGGTTATCTGAGCCGGAAAATGGTCAAGGCGGGTGCATCGGTGGAAGCCGTCGATTACTCGACAGAGATGCTGAAGCTTGCAAGAGAGCGAACGCCGTCAGGGTTGGGAATTACATATCACCATGGCAATCTGGAAAAGTTGGAGATGTTCGGAGACCAGAACTTTGATCTGATCGTGTCCAATATGGTCATCCAGGACTTGGCTCATTATGAGCAGGCGATTGCCGAAATGCAGCGATTATTAGTCCCAGGGGGCCGCTTTATTTTTTCTATTCTGCATCCATGCTTTCAGACACCGCAGAGTGGTTGGGTGAAGGATGAGACAGGGAAAAAGCTGTATTGGAAAGTGGACCAATATTTCAACGAAGGCCCATTGGAGCAAGCGATCCCTTATGATCAGGAAGAAAAGTTTTTGTACTTTCATCGTACGATGGGCAGCTATGTACAGACCATTATTGAGGCGGGTTTGCTCTTGGAAGGGATGATCGAACCCAAGCCGTCTGCCGAAATGTTGGAGAAATATCCCCATTTTCACGAGGACTTGAATGTCAGTAATTTTCTTATTTTTACAACCAGACGCCTCGGGTAAAAAGCAAGCCCTTTCCTTTCCCCGTCAAGTGTGGTAGAACAAAAGAAGGCAGTTTTGACACACCTACAACAGGAAGAGCTTCAAACGGAAAGGGATGCAACTGGAATGTACGTGGTATGTAAAGAGCATGTGGAACTAGCAATTGATATGTTCGTCGATGAATACGAGGATGCACCGGATGTCGTCGATCTCAAGGAAACGAAATTTTCGGATTGGGACCCTCCGGTGAAGTGCAAGGAATGTGAGAAGAAAGCAGAGTTTTTGGTCGTCTAAAAAACAAGCACGGGCGTTTCGGGGAGAAACGTCCTTTTTGTATACCAGGATTTATTGCAAAAATACCCCATACATAGAGCTATATTTATTCCCACCACGTGCTGAGATAGGAGTGAACGATGGATGGACCCTTTGCTGCATTCACTATTTCGTCCGCTTCAAGTCAATGGAAGTGATCTCTCCACGTATTATATCGAACAAAAGCCGTCTGCTGCACTGAAAGCTTACGTGGCCTGTTATTGGGAGTCCGGTCCGGCTAATAGGGTGGTAGAGGGGAATCTAGCAGCTTCGTACGAAGACACCGCTTCGTTAAGCCTGCCGCAGGAAGAAACCATGGAGCGGGTATTACCTGACGGCTGTACGGATATTCTATTAGAATATGATCCGGTGAATAAGCGTCAGGAACTCTCGTACTGCGGGACATTTACGCAACCGTTTGTGTCTGCCAGACAAGCAGGGTCCGAGACACGCATTTTTGCGGTGCGATTTTTCCCGGGTGGTGCGCATTATTTTCACGGGATGCCGACTCACTTGTTTACAGGCGGTAATTATCGCTTGGAAGATCTCTGGCCCGAAAGCATCGCCGTCATAGGTGAGCGCATTATGGAAGCGCAGAATTTTAATGAACGGGTGCGCATAATGGATGAGTATCTAAACCGGCTTCTGCTGCGCCAACGCACGAACGATTGTGACCTGATGAAAAACTTGCTGCATCGCATCTTTGTGAGCGGTGGGAGTGTGGAGGTTAGGGAGCTTGCGGAGCGTGAGGCGATCAGTGAAAGGCAGATCAATCGTAAGTTTGGACAATGGATCGGAATCAGCCCCAAAAAGTTCAGTGAAGTCGTCCGCTTCCAGAGCGTTCTGCACAGTATCAAAGGCGGCGGGGGTCTGGATTGGACGGAGCTGGCATTGAAGCACAGCTTTTTCGATCAAGCGCATCTAATCCGTGATTTTCGCAGGTTTTATGGAGATTCCCCGCTTACCGCGGCTAAGGATTTACGGAAGTTGTCCGATTTTTACAATACACGCCCAGAGGCTTCGGCTATACTCAAAATATGAATAAGAATGGCAAAGGAGAGATGAGAATATGAGTGGAACGCTGCAAGTTCGAGATCATTTGCTGAATGAGCTGGAGACCGGAGTACGGACGGGGGAAGCCTTAATCCGTAAAATACGTCCAGAGGATTGGAGCTTTCGTCCACAGGATAATTTCCGTTCGCTGCTGGAGTTAGTGCATCACTTTGTGCTTATTCCAGCTTCGGATCTTGCGATAATGCAGGAGAAGTCTGAGGGTGAAGTGGGAAGCATTGAAAACAGCCTGTCCGGGGTGGAAGATCCCGAGCGCTTGGCTGCGATTTTCAGGCAGAATTTTGAGGCTTATAAGGCTTACATTCTTTCGCTTAGCGAAGACGACTATCTGAATCGTTCGACGAAGGCTTTCTATATGGAGCACGGACATTTACAGGTTCAATGGCAGATTGAGACCTTGACCCACGTATTCCATCATCGTTCGCAGATTTATAATTATCTGAAGCAACTGGGACATGAAGTGAGCTTTTTTATGTTGTATGCTTAAGTATTTTTATAAAAGATTTGGAGGGCACCTGTGAGGTGCTCTTTTTTGGTTGTAATTAAGCTTTTCTGAGATGGTATGGCCTTACTCAAACGCACGTGAAACTTCTTTACTAACTCGTCTGAGAATCCCGATTTGCTCTTCATTCAATCTGCTGGTCAACGCAACAAACTCATCTACCGCCTCTTGCCGAATAGTTTCGTCTTTAGTCATATGTTCTTTGGAAAACATTAATTCACTGATAGACACGTTTAAGGCAGTTAACACTTTCTCCAAGGTATCAATCGAAAAGTTTCTTTCGCCACGCTCTACCGATCCGATATATGCATCATCTAATCCTGAAAGTTCCGCAAGTTGTTGCTGTGTTAGTCCCTTAGCCTTCCGAATCGTTCTAATTCTATCTCCAACCGAATTCCGTAATTTTGTCATATAACCACCTCATAACAAGCTTATGGAAGATGAAGTGTAAAAGTCAGGTAGAAGAGAACTGCTCAATTCTTTTTTTGTTGTAACTCAACTAAACCAACAATATTTTTAGTTATAGTAGTAAGGATTTCGAGCTCTGTTGTTTCTCTTGAATTTATGAGCACCATAAGTTCATTTATGATCTGTTTTCGATCCGTATTTTCGTCGAATTGGAAAAGTTCAAAGGCTGGAACTTTTAATGCTAGAATTATTTTTTCCAATGTCTCCAATGAAATATTTCGATCTCCACGTTCTACTCCACCAATATAACTGTAATGAAGTCCTGCTGCTTCTGCTAGTTGTTCCTGTGTCCATCCTTTAGCTTTTCTTAGTTCTCGTATTCGGTTTCCGACACTTTCTGGTAAACTCATGTAATCACCTCCACTTAAGGTTAGAAGAGGAGAGAATATCGTTACAGACCATCTTATACAAAATAAATACATATAAAACTGTACTTATAAGTGCTTTTTATATTGACCTCCTTTTTTACTTTCTATACAATTGGTTGTGAATGGAAATGTAAGGAGGGGCTACTCTTGAGAACTTCTATCCTGGAATCACTCAAACCGGACATCATTGTTGAAATGTTAGAGATGGCTGTGGCTTTTGAAAATTGGAAGAAGGTGATGGAGACGGCAGATATTTTGTACCAATGTGTACAGCGTATCTATGAAGAACGGCAGTATCATAAAGCAATGAAATTATCCATCCCGCATGTCAATTTAGAACGTCCGTTGGTATATTATTTTGGATTCAGTCACCTGATGTGTGGAATGGCTCACCAGAACCAGGGTGCATATGAGCAGGCAAGGGAGTGCATCTATAAATATGCTGAGCTGGGGTGGATGGAGGATTTAAAGGAAGAAGACATTCAGGTTGTCGAGGAATTCAGGTTTATAGCCAAAACTAATTTATATGCAGTAGATATTTTGTCCGGGAATATAGAGCTTGTTGAGGAATACGTAGCCTTTTTGCAGGATAATCTAGAGGAAATACTACCGGGGCTGAATACCATATTACAGGCAGCGCTTATGTATCATTTGGATGTAGAGGATATTTTACATACGTTTGCAGAGCAGATTGATGAATTCGGGAGTTATGAAGACGCAGAGAACATATCTTACTATTATAGCTACTGCTATCACTTGGCTTTGTACTATCGGGAGTACGATAGATTACAGGATGCAGTGGGACTTACTTTGCAGGCGATGCAACTAGCCGATCAGTCGGGCAATGATGGTCAATTTAAGAAATGTACAGCATTGTTTGAATCACTGCGTGAGTCAGCGACTACGGAACAAATCAGCCAATACCGACAGATGCTAATGCAGAGTCTTGATGAATACGAAACGGATAGGCATTTCATTGTGAAGAGCGTAATGGATAATCCGCTATGACCTGAACAGGGAATAGGCTCGTAGTGGAGAGGAAATAGATAGGTAAGAGACGTTTCAGGTGCTAAAATAACTATGTTAAAGGTATCTTTCATGTTTGGGATCGTAAATGCGATTTTACATTATCATTCGACATAGATAGGGGTATGAAATTTGTTTATTCAGCTTATAGGTGTTGGCAAGTTAAAAGAGAAGTATTTGGTCATGGGCATTCAGGAATATGCCAAACGGCTAGGGCCATACATCAAGTTTCAAATGATCGAAGTAGCCGATGAAAAGGCTCCTGATACACTGAGCGAGGCGGAAGTCCGACAGGTCAAGGAACGGGAAGGAGAGCGCATCCTTGCTCATGTGAAAAGTGAAGCACACGTCATTGTACTCGCCATTGATGGAAAATTGTGGAGCTCGGAAGAACTTGCGGAGGAATTGGATAAGCTCGGCACTTACGGTACAAGCCATGTTGTCTTCGTCATTGGCGGCAGCCATGGTCTCTCTGACGAAGTCCTCCGCCGTGCCCAGCAGAAGCTGAGCTTCGGAAGGATGACCTTGCCACATCAGCTGATGCGCTTGGTGCTGGTGGAACAGATTTATCGGGCGGTGAAGATTAATCGGGGGGAGCCGTATCATAAGTAGGGGCAAGTTTTTTGGAGAAAAACTCGCAGGAGCCTGTATTTTCAGCATGATAACTGTAGGAGTGGGTTAGGTCACATGATTGGGGAGGAGAATATATTACGAGATATAGCAATCTCTCCTCTTCGACTATACTTCTTATTATTAGATTTAGCTAAGTCATCATAAAAGCCTCAGGTTATTTAATTTCCTGACGAGAACTCTTCTGTATTAATTATGAATGTTTCTCTATCTTTAACATCGATTTCATTGACAACTTTGTATACTCGATTATTACTCAAGGAATCTATTTCGAATTGAATAATCACAAAATTTTTCCCTGATTTCAAGAAATCAGATGAATTAATTTCATATTTATAATCATAATGACTTCTATCGGGTAGGTATGCTTCGTTCAAACCTTTATTCATTTCTTTATTCAGGAAGTTAGCCATAGAAGACGAGGCTTTCTCTGAAATCTGCTTCTCAGTCACCTCTATAAATGAACGTTTAAAATCTAGTTTATTTACTTCTACCTCTTGGGTGAGAACAGCATTATTTCCTTTATTATCTGTAGAATAAAAGCTCAGGATCACTTTCTCTGGAATTTTGTTTTCAAAATGAAACTTAATTGGTACAGTTTTATCATTAACAAAGTTAATGATAAAACTGGGTTTTTGTAAATTGCTCATAGCAAGAATCAAGATGCTTAATACAAGATAAGCAGTAAACATCCACGCGCCTATTACTTTCCAGTTTTTCATCACGTATTTTCGCAGTTTTACTATTCCTTTGCGTAGTTCTTTTCTGAATTTCTTGAAAAACAATGCAATTACGAAGGGAACTACAACTAAAAATGTAATGACGATAACAAAACGATTTTGAAAGATAAGCCCAACAGTTAATATGAACAACAAAGAAACTATCATTGAGATGCCTGCATATAAGGAAGAAAATTTGAACAGGGAAGAATAACTTTCGTCTGCCCTATTGACATTTTTTCTCCTCGTTACTCCCCTTTGCGTATAGTTAAGGGCAGAAAATTCGCAGTAAGAATAGTAAATTGCGCTTACTAGAACTAGGCATCCGGTTGAGAGCATGCAAGTTACAATAATGTGCTCTATTGAAAGAGGAAATTTCATATACATTTTGGTAGAGAGAATGTTAATAGCAAGCATTAAAAGCTTATAATAACCGACTCCTAAAACGCCAATTACAGTAGTTACAAGAACTAATCTTCCTGTTCTTTCTCCAAAAGAAAGATCTTGTTGGTTGTTCGCATTTGTATTTCTCCTCATATTACTGTCCTCCCAAATTTATGTATAAGCGTATTACGTAGGAACTTATGTTTGGTTTCGTTTCAGAATTATTATATAATTATTGTACTTGCTCGTTGTCCATATCGCCTAAGTTGTCGAAGAAAGTAGAAATTTTATTCCATTAATATAAAAAACAATTATCTTGGTAGGATTGTTCTTACTCTTTTATTGAGGTGAAGGTAAAATTTTCTTAACAGCTATGAGAAATTGCTTTCTACATAATTGATTTAGGTGCCCATTTGAAGGTAAGTTAATTCTGGTTGTCCTATACCTAAGTAAAATGACGGGAGGCTTTGGAGATGGGAATTGGTCGTAATGATCCTTGTATTTGTGGAAGTGGAAAGAAGTACAAAAAGTGCTGTATTAATAAACCATTAAGAAAAGCTTCAAATACAAATACGGTCCTAATTGATGAGTGTGTTTCTGATTTCGAATATATTGAGGCTACCTCCAAAGAACTTGAAAAAATCATATCCCTGTATACCATTGATGATGTCACCAGAGCTATATTTTGCATCAATTCTTGGGCCGATAATCGTTCGGCGTTAGCACAAGCATTAACACTTAACCATTCATTAAGTAACACTACAAAGTTCGGTAATCGAAATATTAAGCAATATTCCGAATTCAAAGAGTTCTTTGATGCAATTTCTATTTATTTGCCGATTACCTATAGAGAAGATTTGACACTAAATGACTTTGGTGAAGTTAAAATAATTGTTGATGGTGAGACTTATCCAGTAGTTGTTGGTACTGGTCACGAACAAGTATATGCTGTAATGAATTTTCTTCCTGAGTTAGCCGAAGTTCTTGAAATGAAGGGTGAGCTTAAGGCTGTATTGCATTATAACCAAAAAATAATAAATATGCTTACTGATAGTAACATATCTTCTCCTGGTGAAGATTATGATATCGCATTTGAGATGCCCTCAGAACAATTTTGGGTAGCAGTGAATTCCCTGTTTAATTCAAAAGAGTTTGTAGAACTTTCTAAGCATGCATTTCAAATAATGGGATATCAAGAATGTCCAATCGAAATGCGTCATTTCTTCGTTTATAAGAAAGATTATTACCCAATTTATAATGCATCAATTCTGGTCGATTTGTACAAAAAGCTGCTTTCTTTGGCAACAGCAGAAGAATGCCATCGCCATATCAGCTTAACATGGGGGAAATTAATAGAAGATACTTTCAATTTTTCAAATAATGATCGTTCGCGAGTTCTCATTGCACCTAGAATTTTTAATAAAGATACAGGGGAACCATTTACAAATAACCGTTTAGCATTTATGGCTGTTAGCGAAGGTAGAGTATTAGTTGCAATAGATAAAGGTGATTTTGATAATCTTGAAAGCGTTGACGCTGAAATCATGGCATTTAATTTATTGCATGAGAGCAATCAGCTGCGACTTTGCGAGACGTATTACAGGAAAGAATTAAAAGGAGGCTATGCATTTGATGTTTTGGCCGAAATGCCGGTTCATTTTTTGCTAATAGAGCCATTCACCGATATTACAGCCCATGGGGCATTTTTGGGTGAAGATGGAGAGTTGTTTTCATGTTCTGCTCTAGACTTGTTTTATATGTTGGGATTTATGGAGGATTTTAATGAACTGATAGAATTCCTAGAATATGATAGAACAGAAAAAGCAGAAATAATGATCATAGGCGGTAAAAGTAATCTATTTTTTACGTGGAAAAATGCGCATTATCATATTGCATCAGGCGCAATTGAGTACAATTCAATTTCTGTTTCATATGGAAGTACAGATGAGTATGTTTATGAGTACTTTACTAAGGACCTTATGAATTATCCGTTCAATTTACAATCCAAAATGTTTGCTGATCCATATAGTTGGAAAGTTAAGGAGGGTGAATGGGGTTATTCACATGTTGAACATAAAGGTTGTTTAGGTTTTGGCGGTGAAATTAAGAAAATTGGCCCCTCCACCTTTCTTTTTCTCGCACAGAATGTTGAATTTTTTATAAAAGAAGATTTCTCACCGAACAATCATACAGCTCTGAGAACAATTGATGAGTTAAATCAGCGTCTTTTTAACAGATATGGCGAAATACTTTCTGGGTTACCTTGTCTATATTGTAAAGTGCTTCAAGTTATGTTTATGCCTATGCATTACGCAAAAAAAGTTGACCATTCTGGTTTCACCCTAAATAGAAGCAAGAAATATGTATATAGTGATATTTATATTGATACAGACACAATAATTATTCGATATGCAGTAAATCAAGAAGACCTAATGTTTGCTATGATGAATGCTGATGATAAAAGTGTAGAATCTGCATACTTTTTGGAGCTATTAGAGCCGCTGAGAGAACATAATCAGTCTTCCTTTTCAGTATTAGAGTCGGCTGTTATTAAAGATTTTTCACTAAAAAAAGAAGTGGGCGTTTTTACTATTGAACAAGACTATTTTTACTCTGATATGGCAATTAGTGTTCAATCAGAAGCACATAACTTTGTGAAAGCAAGGAAAGAAATAGCAAGAGTTTGTTTTTCAGCAGGGGCAGAGCCAGGAGAGTATCATGGAAAATCAGCAACTCGTGTTATTAGAAGAATGCAAACATCCATTGTAAAAGTTTTTGAAGATCAAATCTCCCAATACAACAAAAAACATTTACACACAAAAGTTTTAAACTATTACACTACTCAATTACACGGAATAATTGTTAATCGCAAGCGCTATTCAAGCTTTAATAATTTAGATCCTGTTGTTCAAGAAGAATTTGAGGAGAAAACAAGGAATATCCGAGAAGAGTTTAGACGCAATTTAAGAACGGCCCAGTATTTATTAGAAAGTAACCTTGCAATTCAACATCAGGATAATACTTCCGATTGTAAAAAAGATGAATTTGAAAATCTTTTAGCTTTTTCTGACTGACTTGTTGTGCTACAAGACAATGCTGATACGTGCCACTTTACAGATTTCGATGTATTAATTCAAATTGATGATGAGTACAAGGTCGATAATATTTTTTCTGAAATTGGAGTGCTACAGTATGAGGATATACTTCGTCGTAAGTATAAGCAACAAGATTACCCAATAAAAAATGATGAAAAAGATAAGGAATATCTGATTCAATGTGCAAGTGCCTTTTTCGTAGATACCGGAGTAGAACTGGGTATGCTGATCTCTTTGCTCGAATATTTACAGTTAAAAGTTTTGGAAAATCCTTTTGTTGAAGAAATTTATCCAAATGTATTTCAAGCCCAACCAGATGAATTAATTAATGAATTCCTTACGCTTTTTTTAGAACTCAAAGATGATGATCAGAAAAAAGCTGAGAATGCCCTGAATTTTATAACATTAGATTGTAATAAATTAAAACTCCTAAATGGTACAATTCATGATATTTTACCATTTTGGGATCGGGAAAAACGTGATAACAGATTTGATGTTAAGCCTGTAGTAATGCAAGATGGTAAATGTATATTTTCACCTGTTGTTATTAAACAATTAGCCACGTATTGGAAAAGCGGTTTTTTAGAATGGTATATTCCTTTTGAAATAAACATGGAAAATGTGAAATTAGTACTCACGAAATGGAAAAAAAGATATGAAGATGAAATGGTACAAGATATCGCTAATGCCTTTCTAGATAAGGGCTTCTATCCTGTTCTTCCAGAATTAGAACTGGCATCAAGATTTCCTCAGAATGAATTTCCAGATAACTTAGGTGACTATGATGTTATTGCTGTAGATAAATCAAAAAAAGAAATATGGCTGATTGAGAGTAAGGTGCTTCAAAAAGTAGGTTCTATCTACGAAGATCAAATGCAACAAAAGAGCTTTTTCTACCAACACAAAGATGATGAGAAATTTCAGAGAAGGATTGACTATATAAAGAACAACCTTAGTAAGATTATAGCTGCATTAAAATTGGATGCGTTGGACTATGAAGTTGTCCCTTACATGGTAACTAACAAATTATTTACCTCTCGGTATAAGAGACTTGATTTTTCTATCATTTCGTATCATGAATTAATGAAACGTATTATTAAATAGAGCATAAAATGAGAAAAGCATTGAGGAAACTAGTTCTCAAATCCTTAAATGATTTTCCCTATTAGCGTGATCAACTGAACCATACTATAGGTGGGGGCAAGCTTTTTGAAGAAAAGCTCGCAGGAGCCTGTATTTACATCATGTACTAAAAATTAAAGGCCATTCCTAAAGGAGCGGCCTTTAATTCTTCAGAGTGATGAGAAGCCCAAGTCATATAATTACCTAAGGTTCAGAAAAAAGGGGCTAGCCTCGCTTTCTCAGGTAATACAGGTGGTCTTTATAAGTGGGATGTCGAAAACGAGTTTTTATGCCTGATACGCTTAGGAAATTTAGATGTTTGGGAATTGAACGCAAGACATAGTCGTACCTAAAAAGAAATATTATTGCACACACTTAAGAGAAGAAGGGGATTTAAGGGGGAAATTAAAATATAATTGAAATAAGTGAAAATATAGCGGAAACAATCAAAATTTTATTAGATGTAGTATTGCTCATTTGAAATAAATGCATATTCTGTCGTTAACTAATCCTACTTTACGTATTTAAATATTATTTGAATATAAGAGGGAAATCCGCGGAGAGAGAGGGGAGAAGGCAATGCCGACAATGGCAAACTCATCAATACCAGCTCCAAGAGAATGGAATGAATTTGAGGATATAGTTGCTAGTTGCTTACGGATACGCTGGGAAAATAAAAATTTGAGTAGAATTGGAAGAAAGGGACAAGTTCAACACGGTGTTGATATTTATGGCAATGATGATTTAGGAAGAAAGGCAGGCGTGCAGTGTAAACTAATAGAAGGGGAATTAAACTTGAAAGTTGTAGTCTCAGAGGTTTTAAAAGCTGAAAATTTTGTTCCTTATCTGGACATATACTACATAGCAACAACAGCATCTCGTGATGCTAAACTCCAGAGAGACATACGTATGCTATCTGAACATCGTAAAGAGGAACATAAATTCCCCATACAAATGCTGTTTTGGGAAGATCTTATTCAAGATTTAGCAACTGATCTTATGGAACTAAATAAGCATTATCCGGAATTGAATTTGAGAACGGACATTGAAAAAAATAAAAGAAGATCAATTCAAATAAACAATAAGATTATCAAACTTTTTTTAATTTCAGTTTTATTAATATTGTTATATATTTGGCAACCCGTTTTTATAAGAGATGTACTAAATTACAGTAGTATTATCTTGTTTGAAAATTTAGTGGGTTTAATTTTATACTCTATTTTAATTGGTTTTATAGTTATTGTACTAAGGATTAGCGATTCTAAATTTAATAAAGAAATAAAAGAGAGTTACCAGCCCAAAATATATGAGTCAAAAGAAAAGACGCCCATATCAACTAAAGTATTTGATGATAACTTTTTAGATAATGGGAAGTGGAGAGTTTTGCGTGAAGTACGCATTCTGAACACTACTGGCTATGATATAAAAAATATTGTAGGCAAGGTAATTTTTTATGATAATCATTATAAAGTAGATGAAATCCCCTTTATTGAGGATGCTATTCTATCACGAAAAGGCATAAGAATTGATAAACTTGTTGAGCATAAAAAGGAAGCAAACTGGAATGAGTTCCATACCGAGATTATCTCCATGGAGTCAAATAAAGGGCCAGAAAAAAATATCAAGATTTATGGGACATACTTTATAAGAACTCATTTCTTGTTACTTAATCGGTATAAATATATAAGGGTTTTTGGTAAACGCATTTTGCCTTATGAAATCACCTGGCTTAGGAGTGTAGGTAATGATTTATGGGACAGACTAATGTTTATGCCATCCAGTTGGGGTGCAACAGGCATTAACAAGGGTTTATTTTGGATTCGTTTAAGAAGGCGTCTCATGCAGGTAACGGCTATTCTTTTGTTAGTATGTTGTTCGGCTTATACTATAGGTAGCTTTATCATTATGGTTATTAAGTTAGTAGTATGCTGGTATAACTTAGCTACTGTATATTTTTAAAGCATGTTTGTTATTTTAAGAGGTAAATTATTGATCGTTGTTAAAAATTGTCCCTATAAGATACGAAGCTGGAGGCGGAGTAATTCAAATCTAGCATGGTGACCTCATCGAGAACGAGCCCTGTGACTGGAATAAGTAGCAGCTCGCTAAAATTAAAGCAAAATCAAGAAAGGCAGAAGACTAAGGCTATGTAATTTAAAGATTGACTATCCTTTATAAGCAGGGTTATTCCAAAGACTTGCCGTTACAGCCAGAGCGGTGAACCGTATCACAAGTAGGGCGAAATTTACTCTACTCTATTTAGACTTTATCAATGATACATATGGAGGGATGACCTTGAGATACAGCGAGTACATTCGCCTGAAAACAGGTAGATACCAATCTGTAGGGTATGAATAAGATAAAATGAGACGAGTCCTGCGGATGCGGGGCTTTTTGGTGTGAGTGAAGAAGAAGATTGGTCAGCGACTTATCACATATTAGGGAATAAGTGGGCGTGTTATACTTGACATTAACTGTGCTTAACATAGTACCGGAAGAGGTGGAAACATGTAAGTCTTAGCCGCAGAATACAATATTCGAATTATCCCAATAAAATATAACGCAGCCTGCTATACGTTCGATATGGCCGGTTGCCGGGATACGTATAGCGTCGCTTGTGTTTACGATAAGGAGATTAACGGCGATGAACTTAACATGGGACTTGGAGAGTCTGTATTCCTCATTCCAGTCGGAGAAATATCAAAAGGATTATAAACATGCAGCAGAGCTTGCAGATGAACTTGGTGCGAGGGCAAAGCTTCATTTACACACTCAAGAGAAGGCTGCGATTCTAACGGAAGATTTTCTTAGGCAATATAATGCATTCAGGAGCGTGTATCTGTGCTTATTCAGCTATGCAGAACTGGTATTCAGCATTGACAACGGGAATACAGAAGCTGCAAATCAGATGGATGCATTGGAAGAAATGGCCGTGGGTTCCGAAGAAGCTCTAGCAAGCTTCAGCAAATGGCTAGCAAGCATGAGTGGGGAAGAGCTTGATACTATTATTGGCTCGGGTGAGTATGTGGGTCGACATGCTTTTTATTTGCGTCAGCTGCAGCAGCAGTCAAGGTATTTGCTCAGTGAAGAAGCTGAGGCGGTCATTGCCCGGATGCAGTTTACCGGCGCCAAAGCGTGGGAGAGGCTGTACATGAAGATACAGTCTACCTTGCGTGTAGAGGTGGAGATGAAAGGGGCAGCGCATCAGCTGTCTTTGACGGAGCTGCGCAATCTGGTGTGCGACCATGATTCTCAGGTTAGGCAGGCGGCATATGAAGCGGAAGCCAAGGCTTGCCGTAGTGTTGCCGAACAGAGTGCAGCTTGTCTTAATGCGGTGTGTGGAGAGGCGATAGGAATCTATGAGCTAAGAGGGTACAAATCGCCGCTGCATAAAGTACTGGAGACCTCACGTATGGATCAGGAGACGCTGGAAGCAATGCTGCAAGCGATTAAGGAGAGCCTGCCTGCCTTTCATCAGTATTATCTTCACAAAGCAAAGCTTCTGGGCCACGCAGGACCGCTCCCTTTCCATGATATCTTTGCTCCGGTTGGCGAGGATTCTTCCGTCAAAATTAGCTACCCGGAGGCACAAGAGCTTATTGTTGCCGGGTTTAACTCGTTCAGTACAGAACTGGGTGCGTTCGCCCGCAAGGTGTTCATCTCCAGATGGATCGATGCGGAGTCACGGTCAGGAAAAGGGAACTTTGGCATGTGCATTGATATCGCACCAATCCAAGAGAGCCGGATTATAACCAGCTTCACCGGGAGCTATATGGATGTTGGTGTACTGGCGCATGAGATTGGTCATGCCTACCATAGCAGCTGTCTTGCCGGAAAGACTATGGTCAATATAGATTATCCGATTCCAATTGCCGAGACGGCGTCGATCTTTTGTGAGGGTCTGATTAATCAAGAGTTACTGCTGAGTGCATCGGAAGGAGAAGTCTTGCCGATCCTGGAGCGGAGCCTCTCGGATGCCGGTTATTATATCGTTGATTTCTATGCCCGTTATCTGTTTGAAAGCCAGCTTTATGAGCATAGGAAATCAGGCTCGCTAACGGTGGAAGAACTGAACAGCCTGATGCAGGATGCCATGTCTGCGGCCTATGGAAGCAGTATTGACCCGGATTCTATTCATTCCTACCAGTGGGTTAGCAAGGCTGGTTATTATATGACAGGCAATGAGTTTCTGAATTTCCCGTATTCGTTTGGGCTGTTGTTCTCTAAAGGGCTATTCGCGCAGTATAAGAAACGTGAAGGCGGATTCGCCGAGCAATTTCAAGCCTTCCTGACCGCCAGCAGCACCACCATGGTTGCAGATGCCGGGCAGTTAATGGGTATCGATGTGCGTTCACCAGAGTTCTGGAGAGATGCGCTGGTCTTGATTGGGGAAGATATTCAGCGCTTCGTTGGGCATTCTGAAAAATAATAGCAACAGGAAATGACAAGCATTTAGTAAACCTGCCCATGCACAATGTCATTAAGATTAACTCAAAGACAGAGCTGGAATAAGAATGGAATACAATACACTGTTAAAAGCAGTGAAATCTTATATAATTGAATGGTACATTGGTAAGCTCTCTAAGTTGGGGAGCTTTTCTTTTTGTCTTTAGATGACAGGGTGAGAGCTTTATAATAGTAATTACAGATGATAATGGGGGGAGACTCATGAATAAACGGCAAGATATTTTAAATGCTTGGATTACGATCGAGCAGTTATCCGAAGGTTTTATTAATAAAAAAGACAAATCGCTAAAGCTCATACATACAATGGAAGAGGATTGGAATCAGTTTTTTTCAGACTTTTTAATGAAGCAAAAAAAACAACAAGATGTATCAGATAAGTTCTTTAAGAAATCGGGCTTAGCATTATATTTCGATATTTTCGATTTTCAAGAAGTTGTTGAACTATTGAGGGAGAAATACAAGATTGCTAAAACCTACGAGGAAGTTAGTAAATCTGACAAATTCACCTTCTCTATCTATTTTGATAACGAATTGAATTTTCTAGCAGACAAATTGTTTTATACAATGAGTGGTTATATCCGCCAACATGGTGAATTACCGAAAGATTTTTTGAAAGTTGAAAACGTATTTAGAGAAGATTTGAACAGCAAATTTGAAGAAGGTTTTCATACCACCATCTCTGAGCTTTTTCATAAATATCATATTTCCGCAGAAAATTTCCGCTATGCATTTGTGAAAAACCTGGATAACGGAGATGTAAATCTACATTCGTTCTTTATTGAAGATCTGAACAAAGCAAAGACAATCACTAATAAAAATTTGGATCGATATTTTAATGGCTTTTCGGGACATAGGCACAATCTGGATGGCAATAAAGAGTCCGTTCATTTTAACCCCCGAATTTTCGAGACAACTATTTTACAACCTAAGTTCTATCCGCTCGGGCGGTTCCCAAGTAATCCTGGTTTCGCGCTTTCATTTATGCAGCAGGTTTCGGTGAATCTAGCTTTAAATGATAAAAATGATATTCGTAGTGTCAATGGCCCGCCAGGAACAGGGAAAACAACACTGTTAAAAGATATTTTTGCTGATTTAGTCGTACAACAGGCAGCGGAAATTGTGCAGCTTTCTGATAAAAGGATTAAAGGGAGTCTGGTTTATTGGAAAGATTTTAAGCTTGGTGTTTTACCACACTCCATTTCAGATAAAAACATTGTTGTTGCAAGTTCAAACAATGGGGCGGTCCAAAATATTGTTAAGGAGTTACCAAAGAAAGAAACGATTGCGGGCGATTTTCAAAAGCTACTAGATGAAGCAGATTATTTTAAAGAGGTTTCCAATTCTAAATTAACCAGTGAAGGTTTTGGACAGAATCGCGAGATTAAAAGTGAGCTTTTACATGAGGAAAATTGGGGTGTGTTCTCGTTAGAGGGCGGCGCGTCAACAAACATGAACAAGTTACTTTTAACCATTAAAGCAATCGAAAAAGATTTAGAGGATCATGATCAAGCAAATACATGTGAAAGTGTATATCAAGAATTCTCCCGTCTGTATGCTGAATTAAAAATCGAAAGAGATAAAATGCAAGACTATAGCGAGAAAATGTATGCTCTTCAAAAATTAAAAACCAAGCATAAAGAGGAAGTGTTTGCATTTGAACAAGAAGAAAAAAAGAAACGAACAGATTTAATCTCACAGGAAGAAGAAGCGAGACGTGAACTAGAAAGACTGGTACAAGAAATTGAAAATCTCCAAGAGGATTGGTCAGATGCTTCTGTTGAGATAGAAAACCTAATTGATTTACAAGCTCAAGCTAAAAGGAATTATGACGTAGTTACTTCTCAAAAGCCAAGTTTTTTGTGGCTTCAGAAAATATTTAAAAAGGCAAAAGTTGAGCAGTACTTCAAAGATTTGAATAATGCGAATGATCATTTAAATGATCTATCGAAACAAAAAACGAAATGGTTAAATGACCGTAGGCGACTCGAAAATAGGTTAAGGGAAAATGTTGCGAAAAGTGAGTATGTTCAAAAACAAACTCAGGACACAAGAGCTAACTTCGATCGATGGATGATCAAACAACAAAATGGTTTTAAAAAAGTGGAACGAGAAATTGTATTGTTAGAAAAACTCAAGTATCAAAGTGGCATTAAGGAACCAGATTTTTCACAATCGTATGATGAGCTGCAAAAGTCTAATCCATGGTTTACAGTGAAATTCCGCAAATTACAATCAGAGCTATTTATTTCAGCTTTAAAAGTTAGAAAGCAATTTCTGTATGAAAACAGAAGGAATTTAAAAGCCGCGAGAAATATTTGGAATAGGCAGTCTGAATACTTGGGAAAAGAGAATGGACAGCAGCTAATTTCAGAATCATGGAATTGGTTGAATTTCACGATCCCCGTTGTTAGCACTACTTTTGCTAGTTTTGGTCGAATGTTTAAAAATCTTAATGAAGATTCAATAGGTAATCTGTTTATAGACGAGGCGGGCCAAGCACTGCCACAAGCTAGTGTTGGTGCCATTTTTAGAAGTAAAAAGGTTATGGTCGTTGGAGATCCATCACAAATAAAACCCGTAATGACGCTGGGTTCAAATGTTTTAACCTTAATTGGAAGACACTATGAAGTCGATGAGAAATTTGTTTCTGCTGATGCGTCTACTCAAACCATTGTGGATGCCACAAGTCAGTATGGTTTCCAAAAAAATGAGGATGAATGGATTGGCATACCCCTTTGGGTACACAGACGCTCGAACTATCCGATGTTTACGATTTCAAATGAAATTTCGTATGAGGGGTTGATGGTACAAGGTAAATCAGCAGATGAGGCACAAGGGAAATCACAATGGTATGATTCAACCGGTAAAGCAAATGACAAATTTGTTAAGGAACAAGCTGACTTATTGAAAAGAATGATTGATAAACGTTTGCAGGAAGATCCGGATTTAGCGGATGAAATCTATGTGATCACCCCATTTAGAAATGTGGCTTATAAGCTTGCCCAGGTTTTAGATGAGATTAAATTCACAAAACGAGAAAACGGGAAGACAACGAATATTGGTACAGTTCATACTTTTCAAGGGAAAGAAGCCAAAGTCGTCTACTTTGTTCTTGGAGCGGACTCTGATAGCAGTGGGGCAGCAAGATGGGCTGTCTCTGATCCCAATATGATGAATGTTGCAGCGACGCGAGCTAAAGAAGAATTTTATGTGATCGGCGATAAGAAATTGTATGCCTCGCTCGGTAGTGAAGTGGCAAATAAAACGATGTCAATTATTGACGACTATAACAATAATGAGGTCGGGAATGATGGTTAGGCGAAGTTCTCCAAGTTGGAGGGCTTTTCTTTTCGCCTTCGAGATGATACCCAGAACCGTACCACAAGTAGGGCGAAACTTGAAATTGCGAAATTTATCAGGACTATAAAAAGCGGCACCTACCCACTCTCCCGATTTCTATGCTTTAATAAAATGAGCAGTATTAACAAGAAGCGTTGAAAGTGGGATTCTATGAAGCGACTAACGATTGGCCTGTTCGCCCATGTGGATGCAGGTAAGACAACTTTTGCGGAACAGCTGCTGTACCATACGAACAGTATCCGGTCGCGGGGGCGGGTGGATCATCAGGATGCGTTTCTGGACAGCCACGACATCGAGCGGGCAAGGGGCATTACGGTGTTCGCAGATCAGGCGGTAATAGAATATAAAGGAGACAGCTATTATTTAATAGACACGCCCGGACACGTCGATTTCTCCCCGGAGATGGAGCGGGCGATTCAGGTCATTGATTATGCCATCCTGATTGTAAGCGCAGTTGAAGGTGTCCAGGGTCATACGGAGACGGTCTGGCAGCTGCTGCGCAAGCATCAGATTCCGACGTTCTTCTTTATCAACAAGACGGATCGGATCGGCGCGGATGTAGGCAGAACCGAGGCGGATATCCGTCAGCAGTTGACGGGGGAAGTATGCTGCATTACACAGAGCCTCTCTGACGACATAGTCGGCGAGCCGCTGCGGGAGGCCATGGGGGAGCGGGATGAAGCTTTGCTGGAAGCATTCCTGGAGGGGAGAGAGGATTGCGGCTTCTGGCTGGAGGCTTTGCAGAGGATGATAGCGGCGGGTCTTCTCTTCCCCTGTGCTTACGGCTCTGCGCTTCAGGATACAGGCGTCATTGAATTTCTGGATCAGCTGCATCTGCTGACAACCACCACTTATGACGAGAATGCTTCGTTCCAGGGGCGGGTTTATAAAATTCGGCACGATGCAGGCGGAGCGAGACTCACGTTCATTAAGGCGCTGGGTGGTCGGCTGAAGGTGAGAGAACAGCTTAGTTACGAGAGTGGCGGGGTTCAATATGACGAAAAAGTTACGCGGCTCTTCTTGTTTAACGGCCTTAAATCGCAGCCGGTGGAACAAGTGGAAGCTGGCGATTTGTTTGCGGTTGCCGGCTTGTCCGCCGCCGGGGCTGGACAAGGCCTGGGGTCGATATCGGACAAGTTAGCTTACGAGTCGGAACCGACGTTACAATCGAAGGTATTATTCGACAACTCGATACATGTACAGAAGGTGCTCGGTGCTTTTCGCATGCTGGAGGCGGAGGAGCCGTCACTGAACGTCGTTTGGGATGAGAAATTGCAGGAGATTTCTATCCGCGTCATGGGATTGATTCAACTGGAAGTGCTGGAGCAGCTTGTTAGAGAGCGGTTTGGCTTTGCTATCTCTTTTGGACAACCGGAAATCTTGTATAAGGAAACGATTCAATCGGCTGTGAAAGGGTACGGCCACTTCGAACCGCTCAGGCATTATGCGGAAGTGCATTTGCTGATTGAACCGGGAGCAAGGGGCAACGGCATCATGTTCGAAAGCAGATGTCATGCCGATGATCTGAATGTCAGCTATCAGAATCTGATTCGGAGTCATCTCTATGAACGGGAGCATCACGGACTGCTGACCGGCATGCCGGTCACCGACGTGAACATTACGCTGCTGAGGGGCCGCGCGCATAAAGAACATACCCATGGTGGCGATTTTCGTGAGGCTGCCTTTCGAGCACTACGACAGGGTCTGGAGAAGGCGGACAACGTGCTGCTGGAGCCCTATTACGATTTCAAAATCAAGGTCGCTATCGATGAAATGGGCAGGGTGCTGTCCGATATTCAGCGTGCTTCGGGTATTTTTAATCCGCCGCAGACAACCGGAACGCAAGCGGTGGTCACGGGCAGGGTGCCCGTGTCGACTTTCATGAACTACAGTGCCGAATTTGCATCCTTTACGCATGGACGAGGCAGTATCCGCTGCGTGTTCAGCGGCTACGACCGCTGCCATAATACGGAGGAAGTCATAGAGCGGATGGGCTACCGCAAAGGGGCGGACCCACTGTATACCTCCTCCTCCATCTTTTGCGCCAAGGGGGCGGGTTACTCGGTGCCATGGGATGAGGCGGAAACCAAGATGCACCTTGAATTAGAACCTTGAATGAGCATGCTCTAATGAGGATGAAACTCCAGGTAGGAGAGCAAAAAACCATACCTCAAGTGACGGTAAAATGTTGTAGTGAATGCAAAATAGTTCAAAAGAGGGTGTCTCAAAGCCGAAAAATAACGGAGAGACATCCTCTTTTTATCATGAAGGAGTGAATCGCCCATATTTCCAGGATTCAGGTAGAAAGTAGGTGGATTTAGGACAAACAATTTTTATAATGGAAATAAGATATATATAGGGCTAAGGGGCGAATGTCATGAAACCGACGCAAGGAATAGAGGCGCTGGCGGCAGAGATTGCCAATGTGGCTAGGACGTCCTTTCGCACTCTTTTCGAAAATGGCGAACGTTACTATTACTGAAACGCTATTTACTACTGGAGAGGGACATGCGCCAAGCATCTCCGCCTGGTCATGGGAGGCCTTGGAGAGGGAAGCGGCCCGGCAAGGAGAAGAAAGTGACATGCCGGGGTCAACGATTGCGGAACTCATCAAATGGTCCTATGCCGATTCACCCTATTGTTGTTTCAGGGATGAGGACTTCGATGATGTTAAACAATTGTTTATGAGGCGTCCTTCTATTGCGGAGCTTGAAGCTGACGAATGGAATCGTGAATTTGATTCGAGGCTGAAGGCCATGGAGCTGGCGATGAAAATGCTCGATGATGAAGGCGTGTTTGCCTTGAATCAACCGCGAGAGGCTGTATGCGTCCTTGCCGAGGTCATGCCGCCGGATGAGACCAATACCGAAATCGCCTTACGTTTGAATCGGGCGGAGTCTCCGGCTATGCAAGCATGGCTGGTGGAAGCAGCGGAGTAAGGGCATTCGCGTTTCTTGAGGGAGAGTTGTAAAATGCCTAATCATCAAGCGATTTTTGGCGTGCGTATGTCCCATTCGCACAAGCAGACAGCCCGCCCCTGGCGTAAACTGAATTATAATCAGTGAGCGAGGTGAACTTCCATGGCACAATCGAAAGAGATGCGTGCACGGGCTAAGAAGTTTCAAGGCCGTCCGGTCTGTGTCACCCTGCACAGCGGAGAGACTTACGTCGGCTACATCACTGACGTTAATTACGGCGGGTTGGTACTTGCCAGCGCTGGAGTCCCCCCACGCACTTCTTCCGGGAAGCAAGATTCCCGATCTCTCAAACGCAGAGCTGGTGCGCATGCCCCGGGCGTCCGTCTCGGTAACCGGAAAAGCGGCGCGCGCAAGCCGTCTGGCCGTTCGCGCTCCCGCAAGCCGGACGCCAAGGTGTCGGCATTCCTGCCGATGATGGGCTCGCTGTTAGGCGGCCTTGGCGGCTCCACTGCGGGCGCAGGAGGGCTTGGCGGTATGCTCGGCGGCGGCTTGCGGCTGTTCGGCATGATCCAGAAATTTGTTCCGGTCGTGAAGATGGGCTACGGTATGATCAAGTCCATTCGTCCATTTCTCGGCGCCGTTAAAGGCTTGATGCCCCCGGCCAGTCCAGCCACGCCAGATAACGAATAATCGTATCCCTGTGGACTTTAAGCCTCCTTTGAGTGGTCAAAGGGGGCTAGTCCACACCATCATTTTCTAACAAGAATAAAAATGATCACGTTCTTTGTCATCAAATTTGCCAAGTGTCCGTTTCCTAACAAATTCGTGTTGGCCCCCATATGGATTCCATTCATATGGATTTTGTTCTGTGGTACTCTAAGGTGGTTCAGTGGTGACCTTAAGAGAAGCTACAATGAAAGATTACTTAAAGATACATATCATTTTAAAGAGGTACGACCCATAGAAAAAATAATAAAATTGCTGGATAAGCAAACAAAGGAAACCTGGCTATGGTCAACAGGAGGGTTCAATATGTGGTTTAGGAAGAAAGAAACGCAACTGGATCGAATAAAAAACAAACTGAGTCAAGCTATGCACAAAGACGCGGATTTCTCAGTGTTTGGAGCATCCTCACATCAATATAGGGTTAAAGAGAAGCTTACAGTAAAAGAGCTGGCGGACTGGCAAGTCCACAATCAGGTTACACTTCCTGAGCCTTACGCGCTGTTTTTAACGAAAATCGGCAACGGAGGCGCCGGACCCTATTATGGAATCTATTCAATTGGAAAGGCAACTTCCTACACCGAGCGCCAGGCACTCCTTGCAAAATCCGTTCTGCATCCCGGGATGACCAAAGAGGAATGGAACCATCTGGTTGAGCCCCTGACCAAGGACGAGGACATTCCCGATGAGGAATACGACGCCACCTGTAATAAGGTGCTGGGCGGCATGTTGTGCATAGGCACCCAAGGCTGCGAATACGACATGTATCTCGTACTTGAAGGGAAATACAGGGGGAGAATTGTGTATATCTCCGATTTTCATCCCGATCATCCCTTTTTCTTTGTCTATGAAGACAGCTTTCTGGACTGGTACGAGCGCTGGCTGGATGAAATTATTCTGGATTATGATATCGGGTGGTTTGGTAGTCGAATGCCGGGTGATGAGAATGCGCTGATCCAGATTTATCAGAGTGCTCCAAACGAAGAAATCCAAGCCAAAGCGCTTAATGGAATGTTCAAGTTTAAGAAAGTCTCTCAGCCAACCCTTGATTTTTTGAAAAATATTGCGGAGCAAAGCCCCAAAAATCGAACCATAGCCATTTGGCTCATCTGCCAAACTTCTTTTGACGCGGGTAGAACATATCTTCTGGAGCTATTGCAATCGGATGGGCATGAGGGTTTTCTGCAAGCTTTACAGATTCTACATACTTCCAGTAAAACTGCGAATTTAACGGATTTTGTTCCAGTGATCTTGCAAAGGCTTGACAAGATTTACGACCCGGAAACGTTGCGTTATGCAGGGTATATCTTGGAGGATTATGGTGCGATTACTCTCCAGGACTTTGCGTCTTTCTTGTGTCACGATGACCCGAAAATGCAAACCACTGCCATCTATGTCGCGCGCAGTTGCGAAAACAAGCTGGGAAGCTGGGAGATCATTGAACAGATGTTGATGGGGGGCGGCCCGGAGGTTCTGAATAACTCGATTTTATACTGGGGCATTATTCCACATGAGAAGTTGCTGCCTTACTATAAGGAGGTATGGCCGCAATACAAAAGCAATCCGAATTTCAGAGAAAAATTTATCGGTTGTTTGCGAGAGCTACATTTGCCAGATGATTATTTCGACAAAGACGAATGGTGAAGAAGGTGTACATGAATTATTCAGCTCACCTTCGATTTAATTTGACGTGGCGGAGCCTGAACATTCCGAAATCGGATTTACGAGGAAACCAAAAAAATGAAAAAGAGCTACTGACATCCCGTTGTCAGTAGCTTTTTTGTACATTAGGAGTATGCGAATAGCGCAGTGTTTGGAGATGGGGCGACCTTTCTCAAAATCTTATCATAGAGGTGGAATTTATTTATGAGCAATATCAATTGGGAAGTGGATCCGGACCACAGTTCCGTCGAGTTTTCGGTGACGCATTTAATGATTAGTAGAATTAAAGGAGTATTCGAGCATTTCCAAGCGATCTTGAGTTTTGACCCCAACGATTTAACAACCATGGGTATTCAGGCTTCCATAGATGCAAATAGTATTACAACTCGCCAATCGCAACGAGATGAACACTTGAAGAGTGACGACTTCCTTCATGCAGCCAAGTATCCAACCATTACGTTTCAAAGCACCAGCTGCGTCCTTGCTGGCGAAAGGCAATATGAACTTACGGGCAATCTAACTCTGCATGGAGTAACCAAACCCATCACTTTTCATACCGTTTTTGAAGGACTTAACAAGGACCCTCGCGGCCGGGAACGTGTAGGATTTCATTCAACAGCCAGTATCGAACGCAATGAATTTGGCTTGACATTCAACTCGCCTCTGGAAAAAGGTGGGGTTATCGTCGGAAATGAAGTGGGAATCGAGCTTTATATCGAGGCAATTAGAATAGATTAGCAGTCCTAAAGGCCATCCTTTTAGCGGGTGGTCTTTTTACTTGCCGTTACAGGTAGGTTGGTGAACCGTATCACAAATAAGGGCGAAAATGTTGAAAATTGGAGAGGTAATCATGGGAAATACGGATAAGTTTGAAATGATAGCTAATATATATGACACTTCTGAAAGAATTCAAATTGCAAAGGTATCATCTGATGCCATTCGTGAATATGTAGTTGACGCTAATAGTAAGAATGCTATTGATTTTGGGTGTGGAACGGGCCTTGTCGGAATGAGCTTGTTAAATGATTTTAATTCTATGCTTTTTCTGGATACTTCACAAAACATGATTAATCAAATAAAGCAAAAAATTACTGATCTTCATATTCAGAATGCAGATACATTATGTTTTGATTTTGAAAAGGAAGGTCTAACGGATTTACATGCGGACTATATTTTTATGGCTCAGGTTCTACTCCATATTCATGATGTTGAATTCGTTTTATCAAGGCTATTTGATGTTCTAAATGAAGGAGGACATTTACTAATCGTAGATTTTAATAAAAATGAAAAAGTAGTTTCAGATATAGTTCATAACGGATTTAATCAAGAAGAGCTGACTGACATTATGACTAAGATAGGATATAGAGATATTCAGTCCAAAACTTTTTTTAACGGAAGTAAAATATTCATGGGACAAGATGCATCTATGTTTATTCTTGATTCTCAAAAATAAAACTTTTAGGCAGAAATCAGCTCTCCTTACCGGAAACCATGCTTTGTGTCTTCTCATGCATCGCAGAGGGATTGGATCAAAAGCCGCTTGACTCTGCAAAGACGATTACCATTACTATGCGATATTTAAAAAATGGCGAAGAACCAGTTGTTTTTCCTCATTAGGTTTGCAGACCGCTTTCGCCTTATGTCATATGACATTATGGCACTGGTAGATTTGACATCAAGAGCCGTAGGATACGACTACTACTTGTAAAGGATGTGGGCTCTTTGATGACAAGAACCGTCGTCAGCTTTATTCAAAATGGCTATTTCCTACTGCTTACTTTCGCTACCGGATTGTTTTACTTTTGCTTTTATCTGGTCGCTCTTACATTAGGCTTGAGTCTTTCGTTTACCGTCGCGGGCGTTCCTCTGATTACTCGCATTTTGCGAACTACATACGCCTTCCTGCAATTTGAACGCACACAGACCAAGATCTATACGGATATTACCACCGAGCTTTACGTTAAACCAATAAACACCGATGCCTCTATCTGGCTTCAAGCAAGGAAGGAACTGCTAAATCGGCGCAACTGGATCGCTATCGGCTGGCTGATGCTGAAGCTCCCGGTGGGGATTTTAAGCCTCATTAGTGCGGCCTTGCTTTATATAGCTCCACTCGCGATGATTGTGACCCCGCTTCTCTTTCCGTTTTCTAATTATTATTTTATGGGTTTTATTGTAGATACTGTAATGAAATCCATACTGGTTTCGGCCTCAGGAGTCGTATTCACTATGGTGAGTTATAGGCTTGCGAACAGCTTGACGCGTATGCTAGGCGGTTACACCCGTCTTATGATCAAGAGTGTGAACCGGTAGCCGGAATGTCCCTGTCTGGATTTAAAAGTATTGTTGGATAATGTTCTGCTCTATAATAGTTACGTAATGTCATACTGATAGTTCTTAGGGGTTGATGGTTTTGTTCGATATGGTAAAGCAGTGGTTCTGGTACGACTGGTTCATGCTTATGATCCGCCTGATTTGCAGTACTTCTCTCCTGCTCACTATCATAGAGCGGCAGTCTCATTTCACGCTGCCGCTTTGGGTTCTTGTGTTTTGGCAGCTTATTGCTTTTTCCGTTCCCTGGCTGTGCTTGCAGCTCAATTATAGATACTACCTGCTTACCGAGATTGTGATCCCGGGCGGGCTGTGCTTGTATTTAGCTTCGTTTTTTCCGGAAGCCTACCTCACATTCCTGTTGTATCCATTTTTAATTGCCGCTAACAGTAAACAAAGAACATATCTTTGGTCAGGTCCTTTATCGGTATTGCTCCTACCCGCTATAATTAAGCTGCTTGTAGAGCAGACTGATTTTTGGGTTATGACCATTCAATTCGGGACGGCTTATGCATTCGGATTTTCCTTCCATTTATTGATGGTCAATCATCGTCAAAGCGAAATTATACGCGAGCAAAATGCGGTGCTGGAGCAGTACTTGTCCCAAATCGAGCGCATCACGCTGGCCGAAGAGCGGAATCGGCTCTCTAAAGAGCTCCATGATACCGTCGGTCATGCGTACACTTCCCTCATTATGGGGTTGGAAACCTTGCGCCCCGAGCTAGAAACGGATACAGGAACGAAACGGCTCGATTCCCTATTGAACCTGGCCCGCCAGAATATGGATGAAGTGAGAGGCTATGTGCATCAAATCGAATCGCCGCATGAGGAACTCCCACTGCTTCAGTCTTTGCGGAAGCTGGCAGAGGAGTTTCAAGAGCATGCTAAGGTGTCGGTTCGTTTCCAGGCCTTCGGGGAGGAATACCCTGTAACGAAGCAAGCGAAGATAGCGCTGTATCGCTGCTTGCAAGAATCATTGACGAATGCAGTGCGTCATGGACACTCGACGGAGATTACGGTTTTGGTGCAATTCGAGCCTCAGCAGACGAGGCTCGAAATTCAGGATAACGGCCGCGGGATGGAACATGGACGGGATGGTTTCGGCTTGAACGCCATGAAAGAGCGAGCAATGAATTTGCAAGGTCATGTTGGCGTCTATACCCAACCGGGCGAAGGCACCCTCGTTACCTGCACCCTACCACGGCAAACGGAGCTTAAGGATGAAGTCATCCGTCTGTTGGTCGTCGATGACCAGCCTTTTATCCGTGAAAGTCTGCGGACTCTTCTGGAGGAGCAGCAAGATTTGCAAGTCGTAGGGGTGGCAGAAGATGGCGAGCAAGCCATCGAACTGTGCAGGCAGGTTCAGCCTCAGCTGGTGCTCATGGATTTGGACATGCCGAACCTGGACGGAATCTCCGCATCCCGTACCATAAAACAAACGTGGCCCCACATCCGCATCTTGATTCTCACCACGTTCGAAGATACTGGACAGGCTCTGGAAGCGCTGCGAAGCGGAGCGGACGGATACTTATTGAAGTCGATGAAGCCGGTAGAGCTCGCCGAAACAATACGCACGGTCTATCGCGGAGGCACGCTGATCGATCAGGAGATGTCGCACAAATTGTTTGCACAGCTGGAAGCAGACAAGAGTGGGGAAGATCCGTCGACAACTCAAGTGGCCGCGACCTATGACTTAACTCCACGGGAGCTTGAAATTTTACAGTCCGTGTCGAAAGGACTGCGATATAAAACCATTGCCTCCAAATTGTATTTATCTGATGGTACGGTTAGAAACTATGCGTCATCGGTCTATCTGAAGCTGGGGGTTCGCAACCGGGAGGAAGCGGTGCAAAAAGCCCGGGAGGCAGGGCTTCTGGAATAAACCTTACGGCTCGATGCGGATTTCCGTTGGATATGGAGAAAACTAAGAAACAAGCGGCAGCATCAGCAGCCGCTTGTTTCTTATTGTACAAGAAAACCCCCAGTTTGATCGGGGGTTCAGGAAACCTTATATAAAGTATCATTATCTTACTTTTTCTGGTTAATCTTTTGAATTAGTGACTGATTGGCAACGTATAGTAATTAAATGCTTGATCCAATAAGGCACTGGCTTCTTGACGCTTCAAAAGCTGTTTGGAGCGGAAGTTTATGGAGCCGTCTGAGTTGATCTTGGTATCCGGGTCCATGATACCTTGGGAAACAAGAGCTGTGACTGCTTTAACTGCCCAAGCATCCGTTTCGCCACTCAATTTAACCTTAGTTCCAGGCTCAACCTGTTTCAGGTTCTGGATCATTACCGCCGCCATTTGTCTAGTGATAGGAGAATTCGGCTGATAATTACGTAGTCCGGCCATCATCTGCTTCTTATTCGGTTCAATCATGAAAGGTTGTTTATACCACCCGTGGGCGCGCAGCAGCACTTCTGAGAATTCTCCCTGAGTCATCGTTCCTTTCGGATCGAAGAGGTTGGCTGACTTTCCGCTCATGACTTTCAAAGCATTAAGGTTGTTTATATATGAAATATATTTACTATCCGCAGGTACATCAGAAAATGGTGAATCAATGTTTATTTTTTGCGCATAAGCAACGAGGTCTGGGAGCTGCATGTAATACAAATATGCAATATGGCCTGCTTCATTTTTATTAAACGTCAATTTATTACCTGATTCATCTTCAAATAATAAAGGGTGGATCATTTTTAGTGTATGTTTGCCTGATGTTCCTGTCTCCATTATTAATTTCCCGTCCGAATACGAAACCTTCGTCCTTAAGGCAGCGATACGCGTGTTTTGGTATAATCCCACGTAGTCTTGGGCCTGCTGCTCACTTATTGTCGCGTAGGTTGACTTTGGAACTTCTACTTTTCTCGGATAATAATGATTCATAAATTCCTCATACACGTCAAGACTCATCATGGAGTCGTTATTGTAGGACATGTACATCGCTGTATTCTTCTCAGGCAGAATAACAATCAAGGAAGAATGGCCTGTAACATTTCCTCCTTTTAGAATCACATGCTGATTATTCATCTTCTCTTTGAAGTAGCCTTCGAATCCAATTGTTGTAACCGGGAACTCCTTGTCAGGGAATAATTGGTATGTGTGCATTTGCTCTATGCTCTTTGGACTCACCACTTCTTTACCTTTGTACTTGCCTTTGTTCAGGTGCATCATGAGGTACTTCGCCATGTCATCTGCTGTTGAAACCATACCGCCTTCAGGTTTTTCCGTTGGTTTAAACCCGTCCAAGGGTATCAATTCACCTGTTGGTCCATAGTGAGCAGCCATTCTGCTTAACAATTGGGGGGTAAACCGCACATTCGTCGAAGTCATGCCTAACGGTTTGAAAATATTCTTTTCCATATATCGAGAATATGACATGCCCGTTACGTTTGCTACTGCATATCCGGCTAGCATGAAACCAAAATTGTCATAAGTGTACGCTTCTCCTGGAGGCCTGACAACAGTTGGCATATTTGATGCAATGTACTTCTTCATTGGAAAATATTTGTCCGCGTATTCTGGATGCATTTCCATGAGAATATCTGGTTCATCAAATCCACTTGAATATGTAAGTAGATCAAACATCGTCAGTTTTTTTCCTGTTTTATTCGGAACCTTTATTCCTCCTAAATACTCTTGGATATCGTGTTTTAGATCCATTTTCCCCTTATCCACCAACTGCATAGCTGCCAATGCAGTGAATGACTTTGTAACAGAGCCGATTTGGAAAACGGTATTTTTATCAACAGGAATTCTTTTTTCCCTGTCGGCATAACCGTAACCTTTGCTTAGCATCACTTTCCCACCCGTGACGACCACAAAATTAGAACCAACTGTATTAAACTTCTTCATCTTGTCTGCAAAAACACCATCTGCAAAAGCTTCTAGTTCCTTGGCATTTCGCGGCCCCTCCAAGCTAGCCTTTTCAGATGCAACTGGTGCGTTAACGGGTGCGGCAACTGACGCGCCGTTGGGTGCCATACAGGCGGTAGTTATCGTAGCAGATAACAGTAGAACCGCGAGATTGGTGTGAATCATTTTTTTCATGAATGATTTCTCCTTGAAATGTATTTTTGCCTCATAGCGTCCGGCAAAACCAAGTATGGCAAAGGACTTGTCATACCAACAAGTTACATTTCGTCACCGACCTATACCAGTCACTTCAAAGTGTCATATGACAATTAGGCACTAGGTGCCTAGTGTTCAATGGTAATATCGTTTTTGGGTGTGTCCATTTGATTGTTCACAATGAATGTTGGACCCCTTCACTTCAGTTTCTTTTTTACCGTCTCTCCTTCAATTAACACAGGTTGATAATAGGTGTGGTTGCGTAGATCTTTCTTCCCTTGCAGTTTCTTGATAACCCAATCGGCGGCATCACGTCCCATTTGTTCCTGTGGGTGTGTTAATGTCGTAAGTTTGATGTTTGCATTCTTGGAAATATAGGAATTATCTTGACCAATAATGGATATGTCTTCAGGAACAGATATACCAAGTTGTCTGCATACATGTACAACTTCTAATCCTACCTCGTCGTTATAGCAGACAATTGCGGATAACCCGTCTCTTTGTTCGGTTAGGAATTTTTTTAAGTTGGTGGACAGGTCTTGCTTCGTCTCTGTATAGAATGAGAGCACTTGCTCTGGGTAAAACCGTAATTTGGCTTCTCCAAGCGCCTTGATATAGCCCTTCATTCGATGCTTTCCTTGTAAATCGTCCATTTTGGCAATGATACCAATGTGTGTGTGTCCGTTAGCAATCAATTCTTTTGTTGCCAGATAGCTGGATTGTACGTCATCGAGACAAAAGAATGGAACCTCCAACTCTTCATAATAAGCATTAATCATGATGAACGGAACATCCTGCTCCTTGAACGTCAGATAGTAAGAGATATTGGGATTATATAGATTGCTCTTCGTAGGCTCAATAATCAAGCCATCCACACCAAAGGACAACATCATCTCCAAAGCTTTCTTTTCCTGTGCGACATCATTATTTGTACTAGCTAATAGCAATGAATAATTATCTTCATTCAATCTGGCTTCAATCCCGCGAATAATAGAAGGGAAGATGTAATCGGAAATGTAGGTTGTGATGACTCCGATGGTTTTATTACTGGAATTCCCGCCGTTTTTTGATCGAAATTGGTTACTGACATAAGTGCCCGATCCTTTTTCACTTCTTAAAAAACCCTCGTTGGATAGTTCTAAAATTGCCTTACGTACCGTCTGGCGGCTAACTTTATACATATCCTGCAAAGCCGATTCCGTTGGAATTTGTTCTCCTACGCTGTATGCTCCTGATAGAATGTTGCTCTTTATATCCTCAAGGATGACCTGATACTTTGGTTTCACTTTATTCCTTCTTTCCTGGTTGTCCTAATACTAATTTACCTACCCATAATATTTGTATGTACATATTTTAGCATAATTATGAGCTTATTATAATCCATAGCCTAACATGCATTAATACTAAAGAAAAAATAGATAAATTCTCGGTTTATCAGAATATTTGTATGTATAACTATGTATGTGTGTTGACAAATGTACGAACAAAAAATATACTAAGGTTGTAAATTAAAGAAAGCGCCTTCTTTCAATTATTGCGATTATAACAGTTGTTCAGAGAGAGGAGTAACGTGAGCATGGATCAAGACATTAAACAAGCGATTACTAAGGGAGAAACCTCACTTGGTATCGAATTTGGATCCACACGTATCAAGGCAGTGCTGATTGATCATCATTTTGAAACCATCGCATCTGGAAGCTATGAGTGGGAAAATCTCTTGGTGGACGGTTATTGGACGTACAACTTAGAGAGTATTATTACGGGTCTGCAAGAGGCTTATAGTGAAATGAAGCAAGAGGTTGAACGAAAATATGGGATTACCCTTCGTACCGTTGGTTCTATAGGATTCTCTGCAATGATGCACGGCTATATGGCTTTTGACAGCAAGGACGAGTTGCTTGTTCCGTTCCGGACTTGGCGGAATGCGACAACCGGTGCTGCCGCAAAAGTGTTAACTGATAAATTCCAATTCAACATCCCTGAGCGATGGAGTATTGCTCACCTGTATCAAGCTATATTGAACGAAGAGCAACATGTCCCTCAGATTGATTTTATGACGACGTTAGCTGGATATATTCACTGGCTGCTGACTGGCAATAAGGCTATTGGCGTCGGGGATGCTTCGGGCATATTCCCAATTGATGAGACTACACATGATTATAACGAATCGATGGTTAAGCAGTTTGATGAACTCATTGCAGCCAAAGGTTACGATTGGAAGCTAGAAGGAATTCTCCCTAAAGTTTATATTTCAGGCGAGCAGGCAGGTGTACTAACCGCCGCGGGAGCTAAAATCTTAGATAAATCCGAAGATTTACAACCAGGTATTCCGCTTTGTCCTCCAGAAGGTGATGCGGGAACAGGGATGGTCGCTACGAATAGTGTGAGAAAACGGACGGGCAACGTCTCTGTGGGAACCTCGGTTTTTGCCATGCTTGTATTAGAGAAGGACCTTTCAGCGGTATATCCGGAAATTGATCTGGTGACTACACCGAATGGTAATCCGGTCGGAATGGTTCATGCCAACAACTGTTCAAGTGATATCAATGCTTGGCTGGGATTGTTCCGTGAATTCTCTGAGGCAATGGGGCAAAAGGCGGATCCGAATCAATTGTTCAGTGTGCTGCTGAACAAGGCTTTGGAAGCAGATCCAGATGGCGGCGGTTTACTCAGCTATGGCTATTTGTCAGGGGAGAATATCACCGGAATAGAGAAAGGTCGGCCATTGTTTGTCCGCTCTCCTGAAAGCCGTTTCAATTTGGCCAATTTCATGCGGACTCATCTTTTCACTGCGTTTGCTGCTTTGAAAATCGGAATGGATATTTTGACAAAGAAAGAAAATGTCGCAATTGACAGCATTCTGGCTCACGGTGGTTTATTTAAAACCCCTATCGTCGGACAAAAAATTGTTGCGGCTGCCATGAATGTCCCGGTATCAGTGATGTCAACAGCTGGAGAAGGTGGGGCGTGGGGTATTGCTATTCTGGCTTCTTACATGATGAACAAGGATCAACAAGAAAGTCTGGAAGACTTCCTCGACCAAAAAGTATTTAGAGATGCTGAGGGGCAAGAAATTTCTCCCGACAGTTCCGACGTTAAGGGATTTGAAGCATTCATGGAACGCTACACACAAGGCCTGGCGATTGAACAGGCTGCTGTAGATAATCTAGTGGAAAACTGGAGGAATTGACGTGTTAGAGCAACTGAAAGAAGAAGTATATCAAGCCAATCTGGATTTGCCTAAACATGGACTCGTGAAATACACCTGGGGTAACGTAAGCGCTGTTGATCGTGAGAGCCGCTTATTCGTTATCAAACCAAGTGGTGTTAGTTATGACACGATGAAACCTAGCGATATGGTGGTAGTTGATTTTGATGGCAATGTTGTTGAAGGAGAAATGAGACCTTCATCAGATACACCGACTCATGCCGTACTTTATAAGCATTATGCAGAGATCGGCGGTATTGTACACACGCATTCGACTTGGGCGACCATTTGGGCTCAAGCAGGCTTGGATGTACCTGTAATGGGGACTACTCATGCAGACACCTTCTATGGTTCTGTTCCTTGTGCCCGTTTCTTGACACAAGAGGAGATTGATCGTGGTTACGAAGCGGAAACCGGACGTGTCATCATCGAAACCTTTGAGCAGCGCGGGCTGGATATTTTAGCAGTGCCGGGTGTTCTGCTTAAGGGTCATGCTCCCTTCACTTGGGGCAAAGATGCAAAATCGGCAGTCATGAATAGCGTCGTGTTGGAAGAAGTTTCGAAAATGAATTTATTCGCACGAGAATTGAATCATTTTGCTGAAGAATTGCCGCAGCGCATTCTAGATAAACACTATTTACGCAAACATGGGAAAGACGCGTACTACGGGCAAAAGTAATATAAACTAAAAAATTAAGAAAAGAGGATGAATGATGTCAACAGTAGGTACAAAACAGTTCTGGTTTGTCGTAGGTTCACAGCATCTGTATGGGGAAGAAGCATTAGCAGAAGTTAAAGCACACGCACAAGAAATGACCGATGCCTTAAATAAGAGTGGCGTTCTGCCTTATCCGCTTGTATTGCAGGATCTGGCGGTTAGTGCAGACAAAATCACCAATCTCATGAAAGAAGTCAACTATCGTGACGAGGTTGCTGGTGTCATCACTTGGATGCATACCTTCTCACCTGCAAAAATGTGGATTCGTGGTACTAAATTGCTGCAAAAGCCGCTACTTCATTTGGCTACACAGTATAATGAAAGCATTCCTTGGGCTACGATTGATATGGACTTCATGAACCTCAATCAGGCAGCTCATGGTGACCGTGAATATGGATTTATCAATGCTCGCCTGAAGAAACAGAATAAAGTGGTCGTAGGTTACTGGGAACGCGCAGAAGTGCAAAAGCAAATCGCAGAGTGGATGGATGTAGCGGTTGCTTATAACGAAAGCTTCAATATCAAAGTTGCTCGCTTTGGCGACAATATGCGTAACGTTGGCGTTACGGAAGGTGATAAGGTCGAAGCTCAAATTCAATTTGGATGGACCGTTGACTACTTCGGAATTGGCGACCTTGTTCAGTACGTCAATGCTGTGAAAGAAGAAGAGATTGATGATTTGTTCGCGGAATACTCCGAACTCTATGAATTTGATTATGGTACTTACAGCAAGGAAGCTTGGGAAGCCAGCGTAAGAGTGCAAGCAAGCTATGAAATTGCCCTTAAACGGTTCCTGGATCATGGCGGCTATACTGCCTTCACTACGAACTTCGAAGACCTCTATGGTATGAAACAACTCCCTGGTCTTGCCGTTCAACGTTTGATGGCACAAGGATACGGCTTCGCAGGTGAAGGAGATTGGAAGACTGCAGCGCTCGATCGACTGCTTAAAGTAATGAGCCATAACCAATCCACTGGCTTTATGGAAGACTACACCTATGAATTAGCGGCTGGTCAGGAATCGATCCTTCAATCCCATATGCTTGAAGTTGACCCAACGTTGGCAAGCAACAAGCCTAAAATCATCGTTTCTCCGTTAGGTATCGGCGATCGTGAAGATCCAGCTCGTCTGGTGTTTGACGGCAAGGCAGGAGACGGTGTAGTTGTTTCCATGGCTGACTTTGGCACGCATTATAAACTGTTGATCAATGAGGTTACTGCATTTGAACCGACAGTTCCTGCTCCAAATCTTCCAGTGGCCCGTGTACTGTGGAATGTGAAGCCAAACTTCCAAGATGGGGTTAAAGCATGGATTGAGAACGGCGGCGGTCACCATACCGTGGTTTCCTTGAATCTAACCACAGACCAAATTGTTACTTATGCAAAACTGGTTAACCTGGACTATGTAATTATTAAGTAACTAGAAGAGAGTCATCTACTAAAAGCATTGGGTCAGTCCTCAGGACCCAGTGCTTTTTATTGGTTTTCTAAGGATGTCGAGATAAGGGAAGGTTCCTAAGCTACCTGACGTTATAACGGGATAATTGGTTTCTCCTTAAGGTAGTCATTTAATTCATAAGGACGTGATACTATGGCGAATGTACCAGCTACGAAAACGAAACTGGTTATCGTTGAAGGTATACCTGGCTCTGGCAAATCCACATTATCTAGACACATACATGACATGTTAAACACACATCAAATAGAATCGGAACTATTTTTAGAAGGGAACTTACGACATCCCGCTGATTATGAATCGGTTGCATGTATGCCGAACGAAGAACTTGATCGGCTCCGATCTATCTATTCTGAGGTGTTTCATTACATTGATCCGTTTGTATCTGTGAATGGCAACGACTCTTTAATCGCATATGCACTTGCGCAGCAATCAGCTCCAAATGGAATCCCTTCTAGTTTGTATGAGGAAATTCGGCGTTATGAAATTTACGATGGAGTACCCGTAGAAAAGCACTGTGAGTTGATGATTCAACGTTGGAAGTCTTTTGTTAAAGATCAGCGAGAAAAAGAAAAGTTGATAATACTCGAATGCTGTTTTTTACAGAACCCGGGGTGTGCACTACTCGCCCGACATAACGCTGGAGAAGATCGTTTTATTCAGCATGTATTACAGATTGCGGAGCAAATTCAGGAGTTAAATCCAATTTTGTTCTATTTGAAGCAACCGAATGTGCGTGAGACGATTGAGCGAGTTAGAACAATGAGATCTCAAGAATGGTTAGATTTCGCGATTTGGTACCATACGGAGCAAGATTATGGAAAGAATAAGGGGCTTTACGGGTATGAGGGATATATTCAGTTCCTTGAACATCGACGAGAGCTAGAATTACAAATTATTGAGCAACTTCCTTTTCAATCGTTTATTATGGATAACTCCGATTATGATTGGGGGAATCAACAACAGACCGTTTCGAATATCATAATGAAGTATTTATAAGGGCCTATCCCGTAAAGACATATTTTACCGAGTTATTCATATACATGGAATGTTGATTCAATCATTGGAAATTCGTACTCTACATCATTTGCTTCTAAACGCTTTTTTGGTGTCTGTTATTACTGCTAGTAAGTGAAGCCCAAATAATACAGCGTGCTGAGATCCATTCTTATTATTTCTGCAAAGAAAATTCTCACTTTTTAGCAGAAATGATTTATAATTATCAGATAATAGACAATATAATTTTTAAAAGATTATATTTTAGTTATAATAGAGACAGAAAAGATATGTTCCTGAGTGGAGCCTTGCTTCTTGTATCACCTAAGCAGGAGGGCCTGCTCTTTTTTGCAAATATAAGAGATAAGGAAGGTTTTTATGAATAGCATTCAGAAAAAAACAGACATTATCTTAATCGGTGCCGGAGTCATGAGCGCGACTCTGGGATCATTGCTGAAAGAGTTAGCACCGGAGTGGGAAATTCAAGTGTTTGAGAAACTCGCAAACGCGGGAGAAGAAAGCTCTAACGAATGGAATAATGCAGGTACAGGCCATGCTGCACTGTGCGAACTGAACTATACATCCGAGAAAGCTGACGGATCTATAGATATTCGTAAAGCTGTAGACATTAATGAGCAGTTTCAGCTTTCAAGACAGTTTTGGTCTTTTCTTGTAAACAGCAATTTGATTCGTAATCCACAGGACTTTATCAAACCAATACCTCATATGAGTTTGGTAACAGGAGAAAAAAATGTATCTTTTTTGAAAAAAAGGTTTAAAGCGCTTTCAACTATTTCTCTGTTTCAAGGCATGGAATTTTCCGACGACCCTGAAAAGCTGAAGGAATGGATTCCGCTGATTATGGAAGGCCGTACAATGAATGAACCCATCGCGGCAACCAAAATCGACTCTGGAACAGATGTCAACTTTGGTGCTTTAACACGCATGTTGTTTGAGCATTTAAAAAGTAAAAACGTCGAGATCAATTACAAACATAGTGTAAAGGATATTAAACGTGCGAGCGACGGCTCGTGGAAAGTCAAAGTCCATAATCTGGACAACGGTAAAATCGAATACCATAATGCCAAATTTGTCTTTATCGGTGGTGGGGGTGGAAGTTTACCTTTGCTACAAAGAACCGGTATTCCTGAGTCCAAATATATCGGGGGATTCCCGGTAAGTGGACTATTTATGGTATGTAACAATCCTAAGGTTGTCGCCCAGCATCATGCAAAAGTATATGGTAAAGCTAAGGTTGGTGCTCCTCCCATGTCTGTTCCGCATCTGGATACAAGATATATCGGTAACCAAAAAGCACTGCTATTTGGACCGTTTGCCGGCTTCTCACCGAAGTTCTTGAAAACGGGCTCAAATTTGGATTTGATCGGTTCTGTAAAACCCAATAATCTCATCACGATGTTGGCCGCAGGCGCAAAAGAGATGGCATTGACCAAATATCTGATCCAGCAAGTAATGTTATCGAATGAAAAGCGTCTGGAAGAATTACGCGAGTTTATTCCGAACGCCAAAATCGAGGACTGGGGGATCGTGGTAGCAGGCCAACGTGTGCAGGTGATCAAAGATACGGAGGGTGGAAAAGGAACACTTCAATTTGGTACGGAAGTGGTTAGTGCCGCTGATGGTTCGGTAGCTGCACTGCTCGGCGCTTCTCCGGGTGCTTCTACTGCTGTTCACGTTATGCTGGAAGTATTGGAAAAATGCTTCCCACAACATATGGAAGAGTGGGAACCAAAAATAAAAGAGATGATTCCTTCTTATGGGGTGTCACTAGCGGAAAACCCAGAGCTTTACCAAGAAATTTACAATTCCACAACGGAGGTGCTGGGTCTGGGCGAAAAAGAACCGCTTCATCGTTAATTTTTGCATGGCTGGTAACTGGATCATCCCACTACTGTACAGTAATCTTACGATATATTTTAAAGTCGAATAAGCAACAACACCAAGCGGTGGGAAGCCCCCACCGCTAAAATGCTTGCTTAACAATACAAAATTTTGCAATCCTTAGGGTGGGAATAATTACTTAACGACCGTTCCCAATATGATAGGATGAAGCCAGACAGAAAAGAAAGCAGCACTATAGGCTCTATTCAGTTCCAGTTGTCCAATGAACTGGTGCAGCGGATTGCTACCCCGGCTTGGTTAAAACGCAGATGGGCGGGGAAAAGGCAGAGCTGTCGGTGGAGGATGGAGCGAAAACGGCGGTCCGACTGGCGACCCTCTCGGAGGATGGTCCAACGGGCGGATTCTATTACATGGATGAACAGCTTCCATGGTAAAGCTTTATGCTAAATAGATAGGGGCGCACTCACAAGAGGAGGTGCCCCTATCTATTTATATTACATTTGTGCGGTTGGACGGATTACGATTTCGTTCACATCAATATCGGCCGGTTGTTCAATTGCGAATCCAATTGCACGGGCTACCGCGTCAGGTGTCATGGCTAGTTCATCCCGAATGGCAGCGAGTTGATCTCTCAATTCTGGATTGGTCATACCCTCCGTGAAATTCGTCTGCACAATACCAGGCGAAATGATGGTCACGCGCAGCTTGTCGCCAGCCTCCTGGCGCAATCCCTCTGAGATGGCGCGCACGGCGAACTTCGTACCAGAGTAGACCGACTGGTTCGGCACAGTCTTATGTCCTGCTACAGAAGCGATGTTCACGAAATGTCCGGAACCCTGCTTGCGAAAGATAGGCAACGCTGCGGCTATACCGTACAAAACGCCTTTAATGTTGACGTCAATCATGTCCTCCCAGTCCTCGACACACAGATCTTCGAGAGGGGAAATAGGCATAACGCCAGCGTTGCTGACGAGAACATCCAGCTTCCCGTACCGTTCGCAAGCCAAATTAACGAGATTGCACAGATCCTCGCGCCGTCTCACGTCAGTGCGTGCATAAACAGCTTCGCCACCTCCATTGGAAATGCGTGTCGCCAGCGCTTCAAGGCGCTCCGCTCCGCGCGCTCCAAGCACGACTTTTGCTCCACGCTCGGCAAGCAACAGTGCTGTTGCTTCTCCAATTCCGCTGCTTGCACCTGTAATCACGACGACTTTGTTCTCTATTCTTCCTTCCAAATGCATAGCCTAATCCTTCTTCCTTTGATCTATTTGCCTTAGGCCCTCTGTTGGCCTTGCAAGTAAATTTTAAGTAGAATTCGATTGAGACAGGTAGACCGATCAAGTCCAATTCTTGCCTAATCCTATTCGGCGCGCATATAATTAGCACATCAATATTAGCGTTCAACGGAAAGGAAGGTGAAGCATGAATGATTTCGTCTCCTCCCCCCTCTGATATTTCTACGAATCTACAAGAACTGATTCATCTAATTGATCAACATGCGTCTTCGGATGGGACGTTTGTCTCGTCTGTGCCAGGACTTTATTTCAGACGTGCAAGCCATGTGTCCGAGCTGAATCATACGGTCCATATGCCCTCCCTGTACGTGGTTGCACAAGGCTCAAAGACAGCAATGCTGGCTGGAGAAAACTATGTGTACGATCCAACAACCTATATGGTCACATCAGTTCAACTTCCCGTAATTGGTAAAATAACTCAAGCCTCGTCGGAGCTTCCTTATCTAAGTCTTCAATTATCCATTAGTCCAGACGTCATTCTGGACATTATCAAGAAGAGTCCTCCTCAATGTACCGTAAAGACTGGACGCGGCATACTAGTGAGCCAATTTGACCCTCTGCTGCTTGATGCGCTGCTTCGGCTTGTCAGACTTTCGGATACGCCTGCGGATATTCAGTTTCTTGCGCCGCTTATCACGCACGAGATCCTTTATCGTGTATTACAAGGTGAGCAGGGGGCTTTAATCAGGCAATTTGCCGTAGTTGGTAGCTATGCACATAGCATCTCCCAAGCGATCCATCTGATAACCCGCGATTACTCTAAGCCTCTTGTGATTGAAGAATTGGCGAAGGAAGTAAACATGAGCCCTTCTTCCTTACACAAGCATTTTAAAAAGGTAACGGCTATAAGTCCTCTGCAGTATCAGAAGGCCATTCGACTGCAGACTGCACGCCGCTTGCTGCTCTCGGAGGGATTGGAAGCCGCCAATGCAGGCTTTCGCGTTGGCTATGAGAGCCCTTCGCAGTTCAGCCGGGAATATGGACGCATGTTTGGGCGTCCACCGATGAGTGATGTTAAACATTTGCGCAATTCCCTTAGTGTCTCAGTTGATTGAGAGATTCTTCGGGTGATCTGTCGAGGAGGCCCAAAGCAAGTTGTCTTTGGTCTGGTCAAGGAGGATATATCACACCAACGGAAGTTCGTCGAGCCGTTCGTAAATCAACAATCCTTTCTCTTTCGCCATCCTTACCATTTCATCGGCACCCTGAGAGGGTCCTCCAACCCGAAGCACGGCGTTACAGTAATCAAGCAGGCGAATGGAAGACGGGTGAAAGATTTTGTTAAAGGTCTCATCTCCCAGAGCAGTGGAACCGGCTGTCGCGATAAGGGGCAAAGCATACCACTCTCCCAGCACAGGCATGTGACCAGCCTCGTAAACTTGAAGAGCAATTTCATTCATGTAGTTGACGTTCTTATCGATTAATACATGATCATCATTCGTTCCAGATCGATAAGGGCCTGCGATAAGGATATGAAGCGGTTTCGATTTCACTTTCAAGAGGCCCTGGATCTGAGCGTATTGGAGCAGCATTATCGTCTTGGCGTCACGAATCTCGCCGCTTTCGACCATGTTTAGCACTTGAGCAAACGGGAGTTCCATCACTTCAATGTTTTCCTGCTCCTCCTCAAGGCCACCACCGCCACCCGTTGTCATATCTTCACTATACTCGGCTACATAGAAGTGCAGGATTTCGGTAACGGAGCCCGGTGACATATAGGCCTCGCCAACTTTCTGCACACGGTCGATACGGTATCCCGTCTCCTCCTCCGTCTCCCGAAGAATACCTTCTTCCGGTGTTTCTTTATCGAGTAGTCCTGCACAGGTTTCGATAAGCATTCCAGTTTCATTACCGTTCCGATAAGTAGGCATTCGGAACTGTCTGGTCAGTACAACGGTTTGTTTGTGCTGATTATAGAGCAGGATCGTTACGCCGTTGCCACGATCGTACACTTCACGGGATTGTGTCTCCCATTGTCCATTATTTTTTTCAAACTCGAATGTGACCTTATTTAAGATGTACCAGTTATCCGATAGAAGCTCCTCTTTTACAATCCGTACTCTTGGGTGATATTGTTGTGTCTTCATCTCATTTCCTCCCTAGAAAGATTCCGTTCTCTTTAGTCATTTCGAGAGTTCCGTTCTGCTGCAAAAGCCGATTGACGTGGTCTCGAAACTTGTCAATAGCCGCTCCGACAAGTCGCTCTCTTGCGTTCATCGGAGTCGAAATTATATATTCGATCAGGGGTTCCGCCTCGTCGACCAACAAACAGTCCTCGTATCGAAGCAACCGAAGATCGGAAAAACAAGAAGACAGCAAGTCCCCTCCGTTATCCAGGTGGAACCGTTTAATAGCATGATCCAACACATGAAGCTCAGGATCGAACGATACCGCCAAGTGTTCGACCTCTTGTAGGTGTTGAGTGCTCATTGTAGAGGTGCATACTATACCTCCTTGCTTTAAGATACGGTGCATCTCGCGGATTGCTCTAGGGATGTCCGGCACGTGGTACAGCATGTTGTTAGCGATAACCATATCGAATTGCTCTTCATGGAAGGGGATCTGTTGCGCGTCAACAGATAAAAACTTAAACTGCGAATTGTTGCTTCCCAAGCGGCAACGTGCTTCTTCCACCATTCCGCTTGACATATCGGTAAGCGTGATACGCCAGCTGCTTGGAATTCGTTCGGCGTTTCTTATCCAAAAGGTGCCGTCGCCGCAGCCCAACTCGAGAATATGGGCTCCCGGTTGCACCTCCAGTTGTTCAAAGATCCAACGATGCCAGCCTTGGGGATTCGTACTGTACTTGTCGTAAAGATGTATCCGCGTTTGCAGGCGGTTCGCCGTCCGATATTGCTCCCCCCAATTTTGCTCACTCTGCACGGTTTGGATAACATCCGCCAAATGGTTCCAATCGGAGCCATAGGCCGACATTTCCATAGCATCTCGTATTGCATGCACTACGTGCTCCGTATGGGCAATTTTCTTTTGTAAAACATCGAGTTGTGCTTGCAACGAATGTCTGATCTCTCCGTTGGATGGCGATTCTGCATCTAAAATGTCCATTATTTTTTGAAGCGATAACCCTAGATACTTCAACATCTGAATTCGCTGTAATCTTTCCATATCTTTCATGTTGTACAGTCTTATGGATCCAGTGCGATGACCTCCTGGACTCAGAAGTCCAATTTGATCGTAATATCGCAATGTCCTGACCGTTATCCCTGTACGTTTGGCAAGCTGTCCTGTCGTCAGACAGTTCTCTTTGTCCATCCATTGCTCACATCCAATTGATTGCTCTAGCATGTCGTTCTCAGTCAGTATAGCAAATGACGTAACGTCACCTTCAAGAAAAATTTATGCAATAAGACAAGAGAAGACTATCCTAGCAAAAGGTGACTTGGTAGTTAGTCACGAATATCATGTAATAAAAATTCATCAGCTCTTCATGGAGGATACTATGAAAACTTTCATTTACATGGTGAGACATGGCGAATCACCGAAGATGGAAGGAAATGAAAGAACAAGAGGTTTGACTGATAAAGGCAAGTCAGATGCTTTTCAAATAACTGAATTATTAAGAGAAGAGGGGATCGAGGTTTTCGTTTCAAGTCCATATCAACGGGCAATCCTAACCATTCAAGAATTAGCTCAATGCTCAGGACAAGAAGTTTTAATATTCGAGGATCTTAAAGAAAGAATTTTTTCTAGTGAAGACAACCGAATGCCCGATGATGAATTATTCCCTTTGTTAGATAAGTCATTTTCTGATCCCAACTTTGCTTTAACGGGAGGAGAGTCTAATGCAGTTTGTCAGAACCGAAGTATAACGGTCTTAAAGGAATTGTTAAAAATCTACCGAGGACGGAAAGTCGCATTAGGCACTCATGGAGCTGTGATGACTTTAATGATGGGGTATTATGACAAGCAGTACGATTTGAATTTTTTACTACACACATCCAAACCAGACGTATACAGAATGGAATTCAATGATCAGGAATTAGTTGAGGTAAAAAGATTGTGGAACATGCCGTAATAGTTTGTGAGGAAAGGTATAAGGACTATTCTCCAAAAAGAGACTACCCTTAAAAAAGGATGGTCTCTCTTCAAAGCTTTTCCTTTATAGCTATTGCGGTGAACCGTTAAGCAAATCCTCGGCTATTTTTACCAGGTCTTCTTTGCTCAGCGGGCTGTCCTGGTTATCAGATATGTTGTAGTGTAAACGCCTTTTTTCATCGAGCCATCCCAGTCGATTTTTCCCTACCTCCAAGGGCGTGCTTGTTTCGCTTGCCCTGATGTAATAGGCCTTGGTTCCTTTGATCATCAGTTCCTCAGCCGAATCCTGTTCATTTTGCATCACGGTCGTCTTTGTGACTTCGGGAGCGTACTTGGTGACGGTGATGTTTACATAGTCATTTCCTCTTGCATACCGGGCAAAGGTGAAGTCTGACTTGTCCCAGCTCAGCTTTTGAATAAACAGATTTTCACCTTTCGGTGCAGCTTTGACCTGTTGCATCAGTTTATCCGTTAAAGCCCGATATTCCTCTTTGTTCATCATCCCAGGATATGCAGCGACTGGATAGACGTATCCGAAATCAAATCGGTAGCCATCTGGCAGATGAGTGGGACTATGCAACAGTGGGGCTTCTGTACGCTTGATTTCATCCTGCAGACTGCTGAAGCTAGAAAGTTCAGTAGGTTTGTATGCAAACAGGACAGGATTAGACGAATTTCTTGGATTCATAGAATCGTCCTTAACGTAATAGGCGGCATACTCTCCAGGCTGTAGACGGTCTCTCACCTTTTCGTTCCACTGTGTGTAGGTGGTTGTATACGTTTGGGAAGCGTCCGTTTCGGCAGGTGTTTTGGCGGTATTTAATACGACATCGCCTTTGCCGTTACGTAATTCCAGATATTGCGAAGCGGCGTACCCAGTCACAGAGGCGCCCAATACAAAAAGTAAGATCATAATAGGAGCGGTGATGCGCGGTTGAAGACGCATTTTTACGATGAGTCCCTTTTGGGGTTTCGCCTTTTGGTAGACCTGTTCCATCACTTTGTCAGAGACGTCAAAGGCTTGTATTTTTAAGGCGTTCTCTGGCTCCGTCAACATGTCCATATTTTTTAAGCCTTTGTCTTTCAGATCGGTGTATTTCAGACCTTGTTCCTGAGTTCTGTCTTGTAATTCACGCATTTTGGGTCCTCCTTTATGGGCTCCATCATTTTTTTGAGCTTTGTTTTTGTTCTGCCGTATTTTTTCTTGATAGCTTCCTCGCTTTTGTTCATAATTTCCCCGATTTCTCCAAACGATTTTTCTTCAAAAATGCGTAGCACCAGCAGGTTTCGTTCTTCTGCATTCAGTTGGCCCAATGCCCGGCTTAGCGGCTCACTGAAAAGCTGACGTTCCATAACCTGCGCGGCGCTGTCTGCGGTCATGTTAGTTGAGGTAAACAAATTAATTCTAAATTTGCGCTGCAGATTCTTCCGGCGAATCAGGTTCAGGCAGTGATGATAAGCCATTTTATACAGCCAGGAGGAGAAGCCCACTGTGGGCTTGTACATACTGATTTTCTCGAAAGCACTAACGAAAATATCCTGTACAGCCTCTTCCGCTTCCTGCTCACTTCCTAATATCCGCCAGCAGTACACAAAAATCTGACGCTGATACTCCTTTACAATGTAGGCGTAATCCTGGATCTCGCCAGCTTGGACCCGTTTAATTCTATATTCGATTTCCTCATTCAAAGATTTAGGCACCCCCTCTGATTAAAAAGAAAACTATATCTGTATAACAAATGAAGATGAACCAAAGGGACATCTTTTCTAAAATTTTTTAAGTATTAAATCAACCCTCTAAGAGAATACGATAAAGCAGAACAATTATCACCAACGTTGTTGATTTCATAGAGCTTGGATTTTTATTGTGGAAATAAATAGAATGATAAAATATACCTATCAAAAAAATTAAAAAATAGATTGTAAAGAAAAAAGGAGATGGGAAATGGGGTTTTATGATAATAGAGAAAATGCTTTATTCCGCACTCTTCAAGAGCAAGTCATAACATTCAAACAATGGGAAGCTAGCATAGCTGAAAAACATGGAGAATGGGAAGCGAATTATCTTTATTGGGATAAGCTTTATAATGCTGTTGAGGAAGTCTTAGAACATACCTTATTAGCTGAATGGCAGACAGAGGTTTATGAACTGATCTTATACACATTGGCAAGGGATAATGAGGTTGAGAATGTATTGCAGTTGTTAATTGTACAACCCAAAATATTGTTGTCTTTAGCCTACAGTGCAATTACATACTCTGATTACGAAGCCAGATGGCAAATAGCCTATGGATTAGGTGAAGTAAAAGGAATGAGGGATGAAGTAAATAGTCTTTTGTCTAAGCTCTCGAATGATGAACACGAATATGTCAGAAGAAGGGCATTAATTGCACTGCAGAAAAAATGGAAAGATGAATTAAATGATCAAGAGATAAACTCGGCAATCCCGCCCGTATAGCTAACGAAAACCATCGGCTGTACTGGGCGGGGTTGCCTCACCCTCTTTAATGCAGCGTATCTTCTACTTATTCCCTTTGCGTACCTTTAACAGCTTACCCTTTACGGTTGTATTCTTCATAATCTCAAGCACCAGTGGACCTTTACCATTCAGAATCTCAACATCTGTCGCATAATCCAGAATCGTAATAATCCCGATATCATCTGCAGTGACCCCGTCAAGCTTAGCGATGGTCCCCACGAAGTCGACAGCTCTAAGTTTTTTCTTCTTACCGCCGTTAAAGTTCAGCTTCATAATCTGTTGGTTTAGTTGCTCGCGCTTATCTTTTTTGAGTGCGGTTTTTACATGCAGTTTCTGCTCAAAATCTTCTCTACGCAGATCAACAGCCTCTTCTGAGGGGGCTTTTACCTGCGGAATCGCGAACCCGATATATGCTTCAATATCAGCTAATCTTCGGCCATCCTTAGGAGTGATGAGGGAAATGGCTTTCCCCGTTTTGCCAGCACGTCCCGTACGTCCTGTGCGGTGAACATAGCTTTCCTTCTCAAGGGGGATATCGTAGTTAATGACATGGGTGATATTCGTGATATCGATCCCTCTGGCGGCAACATCTGTCGCGATCAAGTAACGGAATTGACCCCTTCTAAATGCATTCATTACCTCAAATCGCTCATCTTGCTCCATGCCACCATGAATGCGATCACATGGATATTCAAGATCAGCCAATGCTCTGAATAATGTATCTACATTCTCCTGCGTACGACAGAAAATAATGCAGCTGTCAGGATTCTCAACAATGAGCAGATCTTGCAGTAGTGCCAGCTTGTCTGACTCCTTCACCTGAATAAGAGAGTGATCAATTGTAGCGGTCGTTATACCGGTTGCTTTTATTTCAATTTCAACAGGATCGTTCATATACTTGTGTGACAGTCTGGCTACATCCTCAGGAAAAGTAGCGGAGAATAACATGGTAACCCGGTCACTAGGTAGGGCCTGAATGATCGACTGAACTTGCTCGATAAAGCCCATATTCAGCATCTCGTCAGCTTCATCAATCACGAGGTAGGCCATTCGATCTAACGATAGCGTGCCTCGTTCAATATGGTCCAGTACACGTCCTGGCGTACCTACAGCCATATGTGTTCTTTGTTTTAACTCGGCCTTTTGTATATGAAAAGGATGTTTTCCATAAAGGGGCGTTGCTTTTATCCGCTTAAAGCGTCCAATATTCGTGATGTCCTCGGTGACCTGTAATGCAAGTTCACGGGTTGGCGTCAGGATTAAAGCTTGGGGCTTATTCTCATTCCAATCTACTAGCTCACAAAGTGGAATACCGTATGCCGCTGTTTTGCCGCTACCTGTTTGCGATTTGGCGACAAGGTCCTTCTTCTCAAGCGCAACTGGAATGACTTCCGTCTGAATCTCTGTTGGCGTCTCATAGCCCAAGCTATTCAGCGCTCTTACAATTTCTTCACTTAATGCGTAATCTGTAAAATGCTTCTGACTCATTTTTAACCTCTTCTGCGCTGTATTTGAATACCATTACATATATAATGTCATCGTGTATCGAACTTATACTCATATAGTATACTCTATATCCGGATTCACTCTAATACATATCGATGATTAACCGTTTGTTTAATCGTATCCTTGGAGCGTTTAACGACCGACAAACTTTACCCCATATGGATCTACGTTGAACAATTTCATGGAGAATTAATTTTGTCTTGCTGTTTTCCAGTAAGGTAACTATAATTTTTTTGGAACGAAAAAACACAGTCTGGTTGGTAGTCCAGACACATGGACGACTCTATAATTTCAAGCGTGCCATGTCAGTAACCTTCCCCCCTCGGGATGTCCATCGTTTCGATTTAAAATGAGGGGGATTACAATGAAGCTTACGGTTTATCAAGATGGTCAGTATTGGGTTGGAGTCGTGGAAGAGCAGGACCAAGGGAAATTGAAGGCAGCTAGGTACACTTTTGGTACAGAGCCTAAGGACGAGGAAATTCTCCATTTTATCCGTGAGGAAATGTGGGAACTTGTTAGTAGACTCTCACAAGAGGTGGCCATAAAGTTGTCTGAAACGAAGAAGGTCAATCCGAAGCGGCTAGCAAGGCAGGCAGCGTATGAATTAAGGAGAAAAGGGGTCTCCTCCTATGCACAAGAGGCCCTAAAGTTAGAGTATGAGAAGCGCAAGCTGGAGAAACGGGCCTACTCTAAACAACAGAGGGAAGCCATGAAGGCACGGGTAAGGGAATTAAAGGAGAAAAAAGCGAAAGAAAAGCATCGCGGACATTAATAAAACTTCTATATTTATCTTCAATTGTATTGGCATGTTTCGATATCCGCATGCGTGAAAACATGTGTTACGCACAAAGGGCACCCAATCGGGTGCCCTTTGAATTGCCGTTAGCGCGGAGAACCGTATCAAAAGTATTGTTACGATGAAAAGTGAACCCAGTCTCTCCCTTGGACAGCACCCATCTTTTTAAAGAAAATTTGAGCGCGTTTATTCTCAGTAGAAGTTATCCAGGTCATATGAGCATACCCATGATTTTGTGAGTACTTTTGACATTCTAAAAAAAGCTGTGATTCCACTTCTGTATCTCTAAATGATTCCATTACAAATAGGTCGTTCATAACTGTGATTTTGTCTGCTTTCATCGTGCTAAAGGTAAAGAATAATGTAGCAAAGCCGATTAATTCTCCATTTTGTTCCGCCACAAATTGTATACCGTTTTGCTGCTCAAAAAGGGTTTGAATCAAATTATGAATTTTTTCGATAGGTGGCCTAGGGTTTTGATAAAAACCAACGATGTACTCATACATTAACTCGGTCAAACTGCTTAAATCATCAGGCTTAGCGTTTCTTATTAAAAATGACATTAGATGTACTCCCTTTTCATTAGTTTTGAATTAATATACAACATTAAGTATATATATACAAAATTAAGATCAGTGAAGGAATCGTTTGAACTCATGTAAATGCGAAAAAGTATGTAATATGAGCGCAACAAAGGCTGCCGAGAAAATGTATCCGGTAGCCTTTGTTGCGCTGAGGGACATGTGCGTCGAGAATACACCCATTCGTAAAAATTGAATTCACTCCGAATTACTTAAGCAGTGTAAGTGTCACCTCTATCGTGTTATCAATAAATGATCGTTCTGGACGAGACTTTATCATTACGGTCAGTCCAATTAACGATACGACTAACGCCTGAGATACAGCCTTCGCATCGAGCCCGATCTCAAGTTCACCTGATTGTATACCTCGTTCAATGGTTTCTTGAAATATAACTGATAGGTACATTTGATGTTCCCTTGTAAGAATTTCAAATTTCTCATCATGGGGCGCAAGTTCAACCATTGTATTGATGCAAAAGCATCCTTTTCTAGGGTCTTCTGTATATTCCTCATCGACCACACCTTCAAAAAAAGTTCGAAATGCTTCTTTTACAGATGGTTTGCTTTGAAGCTTGGCTCGGATCAGAGAAGCACGGGACATCATGTATTTGCGCAGCGCAGCTTCGAACAATTCTTTTTTGCCTCCAAAAGTGGAATATATACTAGGTCGTTGAATTTCCATTCTGGAAGTTAAATCACTCAATGAGGTAGCTTCATATCCCTTCTCCCAAAATATTTGCATTGCTGCATCTAATACTTTATCTTCATCAAATTCGCGGATTCGTCCCATAATCAATACCTCTCATTGCTCTTAATTTTATTCTTAATTCAATGACTCTGATCATAATTGTCAGGGGTCTTTATTTGCGTACCAATTAGTATGTTATTATCTTATAATTAGCCTGTTATATTGTCAAATGCAGATTGGTTTATCGCACCAAGGAGATATCAGCATGAGGATAAATTAAAGTATTTTTACTATATTTATTGACAGTATTCTTTTTGGCGAGTTATATTTACTGGGAAAAATATTTTACCGATCAGTATGATATTTTATCAGTATTTGATTGTCATACAAAGAAAGCTATTAGAATAGGAGAGATGGACCATGGAGATAGGTATTACTTCGTTTGTAGAAACAAAGCCTGACGTTCAGACAGGTGAAGTGATAAGTCACGCACAGCGATTGCGCGAAGTTGTCGAGGAAATTATCCTTGCTGATCAAGTGGGACTTGATGTGTTCGGTGTAGGTGAGCATCATCGGAAGGATTATTCGGCATCTTCACCAGCAGTTGTACTGTCAGCGGCTGCAGCGCAGACGAAACGGATTCGGCTGACCAGTGCAGTGACAGTGCTTTCTTCAGCTGATCCCGTTCGCGTTTTTCAGGATTTTGCTACGCTGGATGGTATTTCGAATGGACGTGCGGAGATTATGGCGGGCCGAGGTTCCTTTATTGAATCTTTTCCACTGTTCGGCTATGACTTGGAAGACTATGATGAGTTGTTTGAACAACATTTGGAATTGCTCCTTAAAATACGGGAGTCCGAAAAAGTAACCTGGAAGGGAGGGCATCGGCCAACGATCAACAATTTGGGTGTGTACCCACGGCCGGTTCAGAATCCTTTACCGATATGGGTTGGCAGCGGGGGCAGGCAGGATTCTGCTATCCGTGCAGGTCTGTTAGGACTGCCCTTGATGCTGGCGATCATTGGTGGAAATCCGATGAATTTTGCACCGCTTGTGCAGCTTTATAAGAAAGCAGCAGCGCGCGCTGGTCATGACGAATCGCAGCTTAAGGTTGGATCGCACTCGATAGGATTTGTCGGAGAGAATAATGAACGAGCTGCAGATACATATTTCCCTTCTACGATGGCAGGTATGAATAGATTAGGCAGGGAGCGGGGCTGGGCGCATTATGATCGTTCTAGCTACGATGCCGCGCGCAGCTTTGAAGGTGCGCTGTATGTTGGCGATCCTGAGACTGTTGCCCAGAAGATCATTCACCTTCGCAAACATGTAGGTGTTACACGCTTTATGCTGTATGTTCCGTTAAGTACAATGCCGCATGCCGAGGTGATGAGAGCCATTGAGCTGCTGGGAACAGAGGTAGCACCCCGAGTTCGGAAGGAAATAGCCCAGTGGGAAGCGGAGACGGAAAAAAGATTATAAAAACCAACATAGGAGTGATTTGCATGGGTTTTGAAAATCGTTTGTTACCAGAATTAAGGTCGGTAATCGCACAATTTCCTGGCTTTCAACTGGAAGAAAATTTAGCACTGAGCAGAAGCTATTTGTCGAGTTCTCCCATTGAGCAGTCGGAGCACGTACGCACGACAAGCCGGATGATTCCGAGCGTAGCAGGCGAGATATTAGTCAAAATCTACGAACCTGCCCAGCGAACTGACGTTAAGCTTCCGGCCACGCTGTGGATTCACGGGGGAGGCTATGTGATGGGGCATCCTGATATGGACGATGCTTTGTGCGAACGCTTCGTGCAGGCGGCCAAATGCGTCGTCGTATCGGTCGATTACCGACTTGCTCCCGAGCATCCCTACCCAGCTGCCATCGATGACTGTTATGCCGCTTTGACGTGGATGACCGATGAAGCTGAGCTGCTGGGCATCGACTTAGATCGGGTCGCAATTGCCGGAGCAAGTGGGGGCGGCGGTCTGACCGCAGCACTTGCTTTAATGGCTCGTGACAAAGGCGGGCCAGCCCTCAGCTTCCAAATGCCGCTGTATCCGATGATCGATGACCGCAGTATTACGGCGTCAAGTCATGAAATTACGGCCGATAACGCACCATGGAACCGGAAGAACAACTTGGCGGCCTGGAACATGTACTTGGGGGATCGTACTGAAGACACCGAGGTGTCCCCATACGCTGTGCCGTCGAGAGCGGAATGCTTGGCTGGGCTACCGCCGACCTATACGTGCATAGGCCAGCTCGATCTGTTCCGAGATGAGACGATCGAATATGTAGCACGCCTTGCCCAAGCGGGGGTGGACGTCGAATTCCATCTGTATCCCGGCACATTCCACAACTTTGAAGGGATGGTTCCGCAAGCAGAAGTAAGCCAACGTGCTAGCCAAAGTTATGTAGACGCAATTGCAAGAGCCCTTAATCATTAAACTATTAAATGGGCAGTCTCCAAAGTGATATGCTTCCCAAAAAAGTAGACAGGTTAAATAATAAAACTTGCTACTGTAAGGGAGCATATCACTTTTTGCAGTAATCTTTTTTGTCGTTTGATACGAGGCTAGATTTTAACCGAAACGATGTGTTAAAGGAGCACCAGGTGTTCAGTCGCCCCGCAATGATGTAAAGTTTTTCGGGTAAAATCTTTACTTTTACATGTAGCGGATAATAACCTTTCATTCTTATAATTGGAAATGTAAGCGATTTATTTAGGAGTAGGAATATTAAAAAACTATACGTATGAGGAGGAGATTGAATGTCGAAATTTAAAGTGGGCAAGTTGGTAAGCAGCTTGGCGTTGGCGGGTGTGTTGTTATCATCAGTTCTGATAAACCCGGCTAGTGCCAGTATGGCGAACGGTGGCAAATTCCTCGGAAATATCATTGCTGGAAGTGTCCCTGCAAGTTTCGGAACATACTGGAACCAGGTGACGCCAGAGAATTCGACCAAATGGGGGTCGGTTGAAGGCAACCGTAACAACATGAACTGGTCGCAGGCGGATACCGCCTACAATTATGCCCGTAACAATGGATTCCCGTTCAAGTTCCATACATTGGTATGGGGTGCTCAGGAGCCAGGTTGGATTAGCGGACTGTCGGCTTCTGATCAGAAGGCGGAAGTAACCCAGTGGATTAAAGCAGCAGGTCAACGCTATCCGAATGCGGAGTTTATAGATGTGGTGAATGAGCCACTGCATCAGAAGCCATCCTTCCGCAATGCCATAGGCGGTGACGGGTCGACCGGATGGGATTGGGTCATATGGTCGTTCCAACAGGCAAGACAAGCTTTTCCCAATGCCAAGCTGATGATTAATGAATATGGAATTATCAACGATCCCTCGTTAACCGACCAATATGTCAATATTATTAATCAGCTCAAGAGCAGAGGCCTGATTGACGGAATTGGTATTCAATGCCATCAGTTTAGCATGGACACTGTTTCAGTTAACACGATGAACACTGTACTGAACAAGCTGGCGGCAACAGGATTGCCAATCTATGTGTCGGAACTGGATATAACTGGGGACGACAACACCCAGCTTGCCAGATACAAGGAGAAATTTCCGGTATTATGGAAGCATTCTGCGGTGAAGGGAGTTACGCTCTGGGGGTATATCCAGGGACAAACTTGGAAGCCGAACACACATCTGCTGAATTCTAACGGCACGGAACGTCCCGCGCTCCAATGGCTGAGACAATATGTGCAGAGTTAAACTATAGGTGGCACTTAAAACCCAACAGATGCGAACTTTTGCCAAATGTCTGGGCTGGGTAGATGTTTATTTGACGAAGTCTTGGCTGAAATGTTATACGCCCAAGGCTTCTTTTTATTTAGCTTAAACCTAACGTATCAAAACCTAATCCAACTCAATTAGGCTTACATACCCAATCCATCACTTTAACCCACTTGAAATAAAACCGTCTGGACGGTATAGTTAAGAGGGGGGATCAATATGAATACAACTAAAAAAGCATTAAAAAGAGAATTAATTCTTAAAGCGGCCTCGATGATTGTGCACGAAGAAGGAGTAGAGAAATTAACGTTAGAAGCGGTGGCTAAGAAAGCGGGAATAAGTAAAGGAGGATTGCTTTACCATTTTCCGAATAAAGATGAATTGATTTTGGGAATGGTTGAACAACTATCGACCAGCTTTGTCTCCGAATTTAATGAGAGAGCAGAAAACGATATGCATTCCAAAGGAAGATGGACTCGCGCGTATATGAATACATCATTTTCTGGCGATCGGAATGCAAGTGACCTGTATACCGCTCTCTCAGCAGCACAGTTTACGAACCCTCACATGCTAAAATTACTTCAGGACGAGTATGAGAATATCCAAAATAAAATTGAAAACGACGAATTGGACCCCGTTCGTTCCACGATAGTCCGATTAGCTATAGACGGTTTGTGGTTTGCTGAAATGTTTGGGCTTGCTCCTCCCAATGAAGAAATGAGGCAAAAAATGATGGGAGAATTGAAAACATATATAAAGGAGAATGAATAATGGCTTATCTTTTCTTGGCAATCTCTATTGTTGGTGAACTTGTTGGAACTTCAATGCTTAAAGCTTCAGAAGGTTTCACCAGACTGTATCCGACTCTATTCACAATTGTGGCGTTCGTGATCTCTTTCTTCTTTATCTCCTTATCCCTTAAGACGCTCCCCTTAAATATGACTTATGCCATCTGGTCAGGTGTAGGAGCCGTTGCTACAACGCTTATTTCAGTATTGATTTGGAAAGAAAAAATTAATACAGGAAGTATCGCAGGTATTGCTTTAATTGTTATTGGCGTGGTGGTACTGAACCTATTTGGTGCAGGACATGGTGAGGCAAAAGGAACAACAGAAGCAACGAGTTCAATCGTTCAAAAATGAGATGAAATAGTATAGACACAAGGACATTGTAGAGAAAATGTATTCCAAAGGAGTGCCCTAATGAAGGGAAAAACCACTTCATTAGGGCACTGGAGATTTACTACCACTATAGATCACTGCCAGTTTGTGTGAAAGGACCCTGCTGCATCACTTCGTTCATAAGTATGGGCACCAAAATAATCCCTTTGTGCTTGCAAAAGGTTGGCATTCGAAATGCCTGTCCGGTAACTATCATAATAAGTAAGTGAAGCACTTAAACATGGAAACGAAGTGCCAGAATTAATACCCTCACAGACAACTTTTCGTAATCCTTTTTGATACTCTTTAACTTTTTCAGCAAAATACGGGGCGATTAACAGATTAGCCAAATTCGGCTGTTCTTGATATGTTTCGCTTATTACGTTTAAGAATTCAGCACGAATGATGCAACCACCACGGAAAATAAGGGCTATATCCTTTAAAGGTAAATTCCATCCGTAAAGTTCAGAAGTCATTTTATATTGTATAAATCCTTGCGCGTAGGCACAAATCTTACCCATATAAAAAGCTTGTCTAATGTACTCAATCCACACATCTTTATCTAAACTTCGCTGATCAATCCCTGGTCCTGTTAGAATATTTTCTGCATAAACTCTTTCTTCTTTTAAAGAGGAGATGTAACGGGCAAACAATGACTCTGTAATAATAGATGATGGGATCCCATTGTCAATTGCTTGAATGCTTGTCCATTTACCTGTGCCCTTTTGCCCTGTTTTATCAAGAATCACATCGATTAGTGGTAAGCCTGTTACATCATCCTTTTTCCGTAAAATCTCTGCGGTGATTTGGATTAAATAACTTTTCAGTTCCCCTTGATTCCATATTTCAAAGATATCAGCAATTTCATCCACAGATAAACGTAACCTTTTTCTTAAAAATGTATAGGTTTCTGCGATTAACTGCATATCTGCATACTCGATTCCGTTATGTACCATTTTTACAAAGTGACCGGACCCTTTTGGACCCATATAAACACAGCAAGGGTCCCCGTCTACTTGGGCTGCTATTTTTGTTAGAATAGGAGCTGCTTTTTCATATACGTTTTTATCTCCACCAGGCATGATCGAAGGTCCATTTAAAGCCCCGACTTCGCCGCCGGAGATACCGATTCCTAAATAACCGATTCCTTTTGACTTCAATTCATCATATCTACGTTCCGTATCTTTGTAATGGGAGTTACCACCGTCCATGATCACATCGCCTGCTTCAAGGAAGGGTACTAATGTACCTATTACCGAATCGACCGGTTTGCCCGCTGTTACCATAAGGAAGATTTTCCTTGGAGTTTTTAAGGAGTACACAAAATCTTGAATTTCGTAGTAGGGATGGATGGAGTGACCTTCACTTTTTTTAACAAGATCATCCGTTAAATCCCTCGTATAATTATAGACAGCGACTTGCTCACCCTTACCAGCCATATTTAAAGCGATATTACGGCCCATTACCCCTAAACCAATGACACCAATTGTGTTGGACATTTTTTCTGCTCCTTTTATTTGAAATGAATAGGCCGTAGATCCTCACTTATAGGCTTAGAAGATTCTAAGAAAAATAAGTGGGGGATCTACCGCCCGGGAATCATGATTTATACGAATAAACTTAGTACTAAAATAAATCCTAATCCAGCTACAGAAATGATGGTCTCAAGTAATGTCCATGTTGCAAATGTTTCTTTCATGCTTAAACCAAAATATTCTTTAAACATCCAGAAACCAGCATCGTTAACATGTGAAGCTATTAAACTACCCGCTCCCGTTGCAAGCACAACTAAAGCAAGATTAACGTCGGATTGTCCTAACATCGGAATAACTAAACCAGCGGTTGTTAAAGCTGCAACAGTTGCAGAACCTAAGGAAATTCGTAATATTGCAGCGATAATCCAGGCAAGTAAGATGGGTGATAATGTAGTTCCATTGAATAATTCAGCTACATAGTCACCTACGCCGCCATTAATCAGTACTTGTTTGAAGGCTCCGCCACCCCCAATGATTAAGAGCATCATCCCAATATGAGTAATAGCCGTTGTACAAGATGCCATTACATTTTTGATTGGAATTTTTCGTGCTATTCCCATGGTGTAGACAGCTACCAGTAAGGAAATTAACATGGAAGTTGATGCATCACCAATAAAACGGATCGCTGCTAGTAAACTGCTATCTTCAAATCCCATTGTTTTTTGAAGCAAAGTAATAACCGTAGCAATAGACATTAAAATAACAGGAAGCATTGCAGTAAATACACTGATACCAAATCCCGGAGTTTCCTCGGATTTAAATACTTTTTGTTCACCTAAAGAGGCAATATTACCGGTTTTCGTAAATGATGCAGGTACGAGTTTTTTGGCAAGCTTAGTAAATACAGGTCCAGCTAAAATAACGGTTGGAATGGCAATAATGAAACCGTAAAGTAAAACCTCACCAAGGTTCGCGCCATATTCACCAGCAATAACTGTTGGCCCTGGATGTGGAGGTAAGAAACCATGTGTTACGGATAAAGCTGCAACCATCGGAATCCCGAGATATAAAATAGAAACCTTTAATTCTTTTGAAATGGCAAATATGATTGGAATTAACAATACTAATCCTACTTCAAAAAATAACGCCACACCGATAATGAATGAAGCAGCTACGACTGCCCATTGGATATTTTTTTCACCAAATTTGTCTACGAGGGTCATGGCAATTCGTTGAGCACCACCAGAATCAGCGATCAACTTACCTAACATCGCTCCAAGTCCAAAGATTAACGCTAAGTGGCCAAGTGTTCCGCCTAATCCGGCTTCGATGGTTTTGACAATTTCCTCTAATGGCATTCCAAGTGCTAAAGCGACGCCGAACGATACAATGATTAATGAAATAAAGGTATTCAATTTGAAACCCATTATTAAAACTAATAATGCTAAAATTCCAATTGCTACGATAACTAATGGCATTGTAATTACCCCCTGCTTTTTATCTTTTTAGTGTTTAATTAAGCTTCTTTGATAATTGGAAATCCGTGTATAATCATCTTCTAATACTCTGGATAGGTTAATGAAAATCGGCAGCAATTTCCTATATTCCTTGGTCGCTTCTTCTTTTGGTGTATGTTTGTTGGTACTGCCAATCATTTCAGAAACGACTTCAAAGGACTGGATTTGTCCGGTGGCATACAAGCCTAAAATACAAGCTCCTAGACAAGAACTTTCGTAGCTTTCTGGAACGACGACTTCAGATGAGAATATGTCAGACATCATTTGCCGCCAAACATCTGATCTTGCGAAGCCTCCAGTAGCTTGAATTCGGGTCACAGGACCGTCCATACATTCGGTTAATGCTAAAAATACGGTGTACAAATTGTAAATGACTCCTTCTAGGGCTGCGCGAATCATATGTTCTTTCTTATGTGACATCGTTAAACCGAAGAATGAGCCACGTACGTCTGGGTTCCATAATGGCGCACGTTCACCAGCCAGGTATGGATGGAATAACAATCCGTCAGATCCTGGTCTTACACGTTCAGCAATCTTGGTTAGTACATCATATGGATCAATTCCTAGTCTTTTCGCTGTTTCTACTTCTGATGAGGCAAGTTCGTCACGGATCCAGCGAAGGACCATCCCGCCATTGTTCACCGGCCCCCCAATAACCCAGTGCTTTTCTGTTAAGGCATAACAAAATATTCTTCCCTTTTCGTCTGTTTGAGGCTTGTCTATAATGGTTCGAATGGCACCGCTTGTCCCGATTGTGACGGCAACTTCGCCTTTTCGTATCGCATTTACACCTAGATTAGAAAGGACTCCATCGCTAGCTCCAATGACAAACGATGTTTGTGGATCGATCCCCATCTTTTTTGCTAAATCTGAATTACAGTTGGTAAATATCCTGGTTGTTGGCACAAGCTCAGATAATTGAGAAGGGGTTATACCAGCAATTTTTAATGCCTCTTCATCCCAATCTAATTTTTCTAGATTCATCATACCCATGGCAGAAGCTAGGGAATAATCCACTACATATTGATCAAAGAACTTTTTAAAAATATATTCTTTAATTCCGATATACTTTTTAGCCTTGACAGCGGTTTCAGGAAGGTCATTCACAATCCAAGCTATTTTTGTTAAGGGTGACATGGGGTGAATGGGTGTTCCTGTTCGTTTATAGACTTCATGGCCATTCAGCTCATCTTTTATTTTATGTGCCCATGCTTCACTTCGATTATCTGCCCAAGTGATACAAGACGTCAGTGGGCGGTCATTTTCATCCATCGCAATGACACTATGCATGGCACTGCTAAATGAAACAAACGATAGCTTTTTTTGTGAGTGATGTTTCATGATATTCGAAGTGGCTTGCAGGACAGCCTGAAAAATCTCTTCTGGGTTTTGTTCAGCTGTCGCTATATCTGGTGTATAAAGCGGGTATCCAATATTCTCTTGTTGGATGACTTCGCCTTTTTCGCTAAATAGAACGGCTTTCGTACTTGTGGTTCCGATATCTATACCTAACATATAGTTAGTCATTTTGTTGCACTACTCCTTTAGATAGCATTTGTTGTGACATCCATAGGTCTTCTACTTTACCTTGAACATCATCAAAGTTTTCATGTAAAGACTTGATCATAAGGTCTCTATCTTTTACTTTGATTGCTTCAATATAAAGTTCGTGATTGTTTATAATCCTTGTAAAATCTTCATACTTTTCAGTGAAACGCATACGCATCGACAAAAGAATGAGACTTTCCATAACAGGCTTTAAATTATTCCAGATCATCAGAATATGTGAATGATTGACTGCACGAATAATCGTTTCATGGAACAAGACATCTTGATATGAAAACTCATCAGCATCATTATATTTGACGGCAACTTTCATCATTTCGAGTATTTTACTAAGTTCCTTCGCCAAATCATTAGTGTCCATCTTTACAAGACGTTCAAATACGAAGGATTCTATGAGCAGACGGACATCATAAATTTCTTCTATTTCTTTTTCTGATAAACCAATAACAACGGCTCCCATTCTTTCTAATCGAATGATATTTTCGGATGCCAGTATTTTTAATGCTTCACGAATGGGTGAGCGACTTACAGTGAAATCAGCAGCTAGTTTATTTTCAGACAATATGGTACCGCTTTCAATCCCGCCAGAAATAATGCGCATTCTAAGCTCGGATGTTACGCGATCACCAGCAGAGGCTTTTAAAAGCCATTTGGAGGGATATAGGAATTCTGATTCGACCATCATTTCACCTTCTCAATTAATCAAGTATACTTGTATACAGGTATTATAATCTGAAATTTTAAATTTGCAAGCGTATACATTAAATTTGTTTTGTAACGCCACTATACATAAAATGAAAATTGTATATTAAGACATAGATCCTGTTCGGATTTTTTGTTCAAATGCACAATCAATTTCGTCTGTTCTTCAATATTTTTAACGTGCGGCAATCGATATAATGAAAGCGTAATCAAAAATTGCCCGGGGGGTTAGACAGATGGAAGGATTGACGATCAGTTGGATAGGAGCTCTGGCAGGGCTGGCTATTGCAATTATTCTGATATTAAGAAAGCTGAATCCGGTTTACGCTTTATTTTTGGGAGCTATTGTAGGCGCTTTATTGGGCGGAGCCAACTTGGAACAGACGATCAGCGTGTTAATAAGCGGTACGCAAAGTGTGATGGGGACGGTCATTCGTGTGCTTGCCGCAGGTGTATTGGCAGGCGTAATGATGGAATCTGGGGCGGCGGAGACGATTGCGCAGGCTATTGTAAAGAAGTTCGGCGGCAGTAAAGCGATACTCGCACTAGCCTTGGCGACGATGATTATTACGGCGGTAGGTGTATTTATTCCCGTTGCCGTGCTGATTGTGGCACCTATTGCATTGTCGGTCGGTAACAAAATGGGGATTTCCAAGCTGGCGCTCCTGTTGGCTTTGTCTGGAGGCGGAAAAGCGGGGAACATCATCTCTCCCAATCCTAATACGATTGCAGCGGCGCGCGGATTTAATCTGGATTTAAGCCACGTGATGTTGGCGGGTGTGGTTCCTGCGATATGCGGTTTAATCATGACTGTTTTGGTGGCATCTATGTTGAAGACCAAAGGTGTTAAGGTGTCCGACCAGGATATCATGGACAGTGATGTCGATACATCGAAATACCCGGCGTTGGGACGGGCGATTGTAGCCCCGCTGGTAGCTGTTATTTTGCTGATGATTAACCCGATTGGTTCCATCTCTGGTATTGAAGCACTTTCGAATTTCAAGGTGGATGCGATGTACATTTTGCCGATCGCTGGGATTGTGGGTATGCTGGCCATGGGACAAGGGCGCAATATCCTGAAGTATTCGGCCTCCGGTTTGAATAAAATGACGGCGACCGTGCTGATTTTGATCGGTGCAGGCGGGATTGCGGGTCTGATCTCTGCCTCCAACTTGTCTGCTCAGGTGGTTGGTCTGATTGAAGCTTCGGGAGTTTCCGGTACATTTTTGGCACCGCTTGCAGGTATTCTGATGGCAGCTGCTACGGCGTCCACCTCGACGGGCGTTATTTTGGCGACAGGCTCGTTTGGGGAAGCCATTCTGAACATGGGAACGGCCCCACTCGCTGCAGCTGTGATGGTGCATACAGGAGCTACAGTCATTGATTCCTTGCCGCAGGGCAACTATTTTCACGTCACGGCAGACAGCATGAAAATGAGCATTAAACAACGGATGGGATTGATTCCTTACGAAGCTATTGTGGGTGGAACGATGGCAATTGTAGCGACAATTATGTATGGATTTTTCCTTTAATATTCACGATGGGGTGAGAAGATGAGAGAGAAAACATTTGTGCTGGCACCAGATTCTTTTAAAGAAAGCATGACGGCTAAAGAAGTGTGTATCGCGATGGAGAAAGGACTGCGCAAGGTCTATCCGGCGGCGAATTATGTCCACGTACCGATGGCGGACGGCGGTGAAGGAACGGTGCAGTCACTGGTGGATGCGACAGGCGGGCAGATTCGTTATATCGAGGTGACAGGACCGCTTGGTGAACCTGTAACTGCTGCATACGGCTTGCTGGGAGACGGCACCACAGCGGCAATCGAGATGGCATCTGCCAGCGGAATCCATCTGGTTAACAAGGATAACAAAAACCCGTTAAAGACAACAACCTACGGCACAGGGGAGTTAATCCGTGAATGTCTGAACCAGGGAATTCGAAAAATTATCATCGGCATTGGTGGAAGCGCAACGAATGATGGCGGTACAGGAATGGCGGAAGCGCTGGGCGCCAGATTTCTAGATGCAACAGGCAATACTCTTCCGCGCGGCGGCGGTAGTCTGGGCGAGCTGGCCAGTGTTGATATTTCATCACTGGATGACCGCTTGCAGCAGATACAACTGATTGTAGCCTGTGATGTGACAAATCCGCTGTGCGGAGAGCATGGGGCATCTCAAGTATTCGGGCCACAAAAAGGGGCAACCCCGGAGATGGTGCAGCAATTGGATGCCAATCTTGCCCATTACGCCGATGTGGTGAAGCAGCAGCTGGGCAAGGATGTGCGCGATTTCCCAGGCGCAGGCGCAGCAGGTGGATTGGGTGCGGGCTTATTAATTTTCACTCAGGCGACGCTGCAAAAAGGCATTGAAATTGTGATTGAATACACCGGTTTAAAACAAAAGCTCGCCACTGCCGATATCGTTTTGACGGGGGAAGGCGGTATTGATTTTCAGACCAAATTCGGTAAAACTCCTTATGGAGTAGCTCAGGCGGCAAAACAGTCTGGTAAAAAGGTCATTGCGGTCGCAGGTTATATCGGGGAAGGGATCGACACGTTGTACAAGGAAGGGATAGATGCGGTGTTTGGCATCGTGCCGGGAGCCTCGGAGCTCGGTAAGCTGCTGGCCGAAGGGCCGCAAAACGTAGAGCGTACGTGCGAGAATATCGCAAGAGTACTTCAGTTCAGCGAGAAATGAACAGATGGAGAAGTGGGTTATAAACATAAAACGGCATCATACAAATACGATATAATACGAGCGCTCGCCTGTAATCCCGAACTTAGCCAAAGCCGGATTGACTGAGAAATTGGGGAGTGACGGCGAGCGGAAATATGATATTACTGGCGCATGGTCTGGCGTGAAACAGAGTTCATTGATACAGTGCCAATAAGCCATGCGTAAGCTCAAAAAGCTGAAGGAGGTTCCGGGGATCTTTACCGGTTAAGGTATGGATACGCTTCAGGCGGTATTGCAGCGTATTTCGGTGAATATTTAATTCATCTGCGGTAAAGGAGACACTGCCGTTATGGTTAATAAAGCTTCGCAGCGTATCCAGCAAATCTACAGTATCTTCCAGCTTGCTAACCAGATAGATCGTGTTCGTCAGGTTCGTTTGACTCAATTTGACCAGAAACTCGACTTCCGCAAAAGAAATTTTTTGCACAGGCGGGCGCAAAGCCAGTAAAACATTCATAGCCGACTTGGCCTGCATATAAACATCCGCAATGTTGTGCTCTTGTCTGCTGACCGTAATCAGCACATCGGGATGGCTGCGTACAAGTGGCTCTAGCAGTTTGTCTGTCGGCTCCTGATTTTGTATCAGGATGAGATAGCAGTCTTCCTCCATACGAAAGGACGGATGCTGCATGAATATATTGGACAACTCGGCTAAATGAGCTGGATCAGCAGGCAGATACTTTACATATACAGCCGAAGTTTTTAGAAGCAAATCAATGTGATATTGAGCTGCTTCTTTTTTTATTTTTTGCGTGTAAGCTCCCTGATGATTTAACAACATTTCCAGCACAGATTTTTTGCGGTTGGCTTCGTGGGCCAGATGCTCCAATGAGATCCGCTGTTCAATCAGGAGAGACACCGTAGTTTTAACAATATTGCAGAAAGGACGCACTTCATCAGGATTGCCTGAAATACCAATGACGCCAACTAACTCATGATGAATGACAATCGGTTCATTGGTTCCCTTTTTCTCATAGTGGCCGTCCTGCCACACTTCAACCATTTTCCCAGTTTTGAGCGCCTGAACAGCTCCTTGGTGAATGGTTCCGATTCGTTCACTCTCGCCGCTGCCAATGATGATGCCTCGTTCATTCATAATATTGATATTGTATGGAATATCCTTCATCATTTTGTCTACGATGTCTTGGGCTTGTTTTTCGGAGAGCTGAAACAAAATCCGGATTCCTCCTTTATCTATAGTGATAATAGCGTATTTTAATGTACCACCTTAATGAAAGGGTTTTCAATTCATTGTGCATCTGAACAATATGATAAGGCGGATTACCGAACATGTCAGTCAATTTTATCATAGATGTGAAATTGCAGCGTATTATGATAATCCATTAGACGATGTTATATATTTTTGTATTGAGTGTAATCTAAGGAAGAGTATAGTTGTACGCAAAAAAACAGGGCTCATAGGAGCACCTGCTTTTTGTGTCTATCCTTTTTATTGCCAGCCACGCTGTCTAATGACGAACCTCGCGGAAGCTATAGGTAATGTCGTGTAGTTCTTTCTTTAAACGGGCATCTTTAGACGCTGGTGTATATCCAAGCACCTGGTAGTAATTCCTTTCGGTCTCAATAATCGCTACATGGGTAACATATTTGTCCACATTTTTCTTGCCTTTAATCACGAACTCAAGGGCAGGATATCCATAAATGGTTGTGTTAGAGACAGGTCCTACACTGGACAGGTTCCACTCTTTGGTTAAGTTATTTTCAGCTTTCTTACCATACTGTTGGAGAGTTATATTGCCCAATTGCTTTTTTGAGTGGGATAGTACCACAACGGATTTTTGGATGTACGGATTGAATATTGCAATCTCTGCCTTTCCTTCACGGTCCGGGTCTGTTGACCAGTCCAGCGGGGCCGTGATTTGAAACCGTCCATCTTTACTTACATAGCTTTGCTCTTTCTTGCTCACCGGAACTTCAGGAGGTACGTAACTGTCTGAAAGTATAAAAATAGCATTTACAAACGAGGCTCCCAAGATCACCATTGCGGTAAAAAATATAAAGAGCGAACGTTTCATTGTCTTTTTGCTAATCGGCTCTAAATCCCGTACCTTTACAACATATGTACCTGCAGCTAAATCACCAATTCGTTGTCTTGATGCAGTTACTAACACACTGATACCAGCAGGTATCCCACCCATTAGCAATGGATTGGTGTCGATTAGCCTGAGCAGCGTACGAATGAGTGATTTAAGAAAACCAGGAGGCTTTCCTTCCCCGTTAACCACCTGAATACGAAAAACGAACTTACCCAGCGTATAGCCTGTGTAACCTTCCAAAAGCAAATAATAGCTGAAGAAAGCAATAAGCAGAATACAACGGGATGCAATCGCTAAAGGTAAAAACCATCTGTCCGTTATTTGAATGACAGAAATAAAAAAACAAATATATCCGATTACAAAAAATATGCAATCAAAAACCGTTGCTCCCCACCGTCTAAACAGAGTAGAATTTCCGTATGTTTTTGATAACGCCGCCATCCTGTTTGGATCTACCCCATAGTTTTGACCATGCCGAATGTACATCTGTCTTGAAGTTTCCTGCGGATTGTGTGATATGTGCTGTTCGTCCAAAAAATACACCTCTTCTTAATAATTAAAAACACACTCCTTATATTAACGGTCATTTTATAATCCATGTTTAGGAAAACATTCTATAAACAAAGAAATTATTATAAATATCCCTTTCTCTCGTTGAACCGTATTCAGGCGCTAGTAGAGCCAGAGAATGCCCAATCCTTGCGGTTGCTTGAAAAAGCAGGCTTTCGGCAAGAAGGGCTCCTCTCTCAATATGAATTTACGTTAGGGAAATATGATGATCTTTACATGTGCGCATTGGTCAAATCAGAGTATATCAATCGTTCTCAGAAATGATAGATGTAGGTGAATCAAGCAGGGGAGCATGGATAGGAAGAAGGTTGATCATTGTACAACATGATCGACCTTCAGCGGCATACCCATTTCATATTGCTCAATGGGGTCTTTCGAGAGACCTATTTTTTGGGTAAAGCCTTCAAGAGACTCATTGTCAGACAGACAAATGTACACCTTTTCAATCTTTTGGATCTCTGCTGCTCTATGAAGGAGCGTGCATCCTAATCCTTGGTTGCGATGCTTAGGATCGACCCAAAGAAAGTTGATTTTGCCCTTAGCACTCATGCTTACCATGCCGAGGCACGTTTGATTCACTTCGTAGATGCCGAGAAAGGCTTCCTGTGTACTGGTGGCGTAATAAGGTGTGTCGCTTTGCCAATGGATGTGGCAGTCGGTGAGGGTCTTACGAAAAGCTGCGATGTCATCAAATGTAACTTCCTTAAGAATATACGAAGATGAGAGGGCAGCGGGTGGGGCGGAGGGCAGAGTGCCGTTGTAGTATTTCAGCGTATAGCGTGGCTGATAGCCTTGCTTTTCGTATAATTTGACGGCCCGATGATTATCCTTGATGACTTCGAGCCATAGCTGCTGGCAACCCGCGGAGATGGCTGTTTGTTTATGTAATTCCAGCAACTTGTTGCTAATCCCCTGACCGCGGTAAGCCGGAGCGATGCATAGCGTGCCGCAACGCATGGTCTTGTACCCGTCGAACTGCCGGACACCGCCGAGAATTAAGCCGATCGGTTGATCCTCATCCATGGCAAGGAAAGAGTGATTTCGTGTATTACCCTCTGGACCAAAAAAACGTGCTGCGAAATCGTCCTGATCCATGGTCAGGCGAATGGAATAATCCGAGAACCCAAGCGAAAACGCTTGAAAAATGTGTTCCATACTGACGTCATTGCATCTCACATAGGTGATCACCGTTATTCCCCCTAGAAATTCATACTATATTTGGATTATAGGGAATTAAGGGAGCTCCATCAATCTCCCGCTGAAAATAAAAAAACCCCTTAAAAAAGGGGATTGGTGCTGTGTGTTGTAGGGTTGCAATTCGTGTCGCTAAGATCAGGATTGGTAGAGAGGTCACGATAATGGTTGAGCTTATATTCAATAATTTTTTGGGTTTCCATCAGTCTGGAAATTTCTTGTTGAATCTTCTGATTATGTTTTTCAAGTAAGGAGTGTCTGATCGGAATGGTGCTGTTGCCTTGCATCGAAAGTTCTCGATAATGCTTCATTTCCTCTATAGTCATTCCAGTGGCTTTTAATCGGGTCAAAAAGATAATCCCCAGAATCTGATCTCTACTGTAGAACCTGTGTCCGTTAGCCTTTCGTTCTGCATAAGGCAGCAAGCCAATTCGCTCATAATAGCGTATGGTATCCTCTGTTAAACCTGTTAGTTCTGCAGCTTGACTAATAGAGGTTATGGTCTCCGGAATTTCCTGCAAAGTATCCCACTCCTTAATTGTAACGATTACCAAGGCACTTCTCCATTCGAGTCGAAAAACCCTCCTGACGGCCCGTCATTATTTAAAGTGGCTAAACGAACAACGACAGCAGCAGCTTGCTGTACCGAGCCCGGTCCTGTAAAGCCATTTAAGTCAGTGGCGGTAAAGCCAGGGTCAGCCGAATTAATTTTGAGAGGTGAGTCTTTGAATTCTTTGGCAAGGGTGACGGTGAACATATTAACCGCTGCTTTGCTGCTATTGTAGGCAAGCAAATTAAATTGGGCATGCTCATGCTCAGGATCGCTATTATAGGTTAACGAACCAAGGCCACTCGACAAGTTAACGATTCTACCGCATGGAGATTCTTGCAATAAAGGCAGCATGGCTTGCGTCACCGAGACCAAACCGAAAAAGTTCGTTTCATACGTTCCTCTTAAATCGTCCAAAGAGAACTGACTTGGAGGAGTGGCTCCTCCTAAAGATATGCCGGCATTGTTGATGAGTACATCAAGGGAACCGAATTCTTGTTTGATCTGTTGGACTGCGGAATCAATCGTACTTTGATTCGTCACGTCTAACAAAATCAATCGGGCTTCTACTCCCTCATTAGCCAACTTAGCCACCGCTTCCCGGCCGCTCTGCTCATTCCGTGAGCCAATCAGGATTGTAAGACCCATCCCCCCCAATTGTCTGGCTGTTTCATACCCGATGCCTTTGTTGGCCCCAGTAATAAGAGCTGTTTTCCCAATAGTCATGAGCGATTCCTCTTTTCATTATTCTTGAATTTGGCGGCCACCATGCTTTAAATGTACTACTTGGAGTATACTTAAAGTCAACACAAAACCAGAAAAAATATAGCTCGAAATGCCCTGGACATTCTTTATTTTGGAAGATGGGAGAATGGAATGAATAAAAGGCAAATGGAAATTTTACGCATGTTGTTAACTGAACCGGACCGGTTGTGGTTAGCGCAGGATCTGGCGGATCTGACCGACTGCTCTGAAAAGACGATCCGCAACGATCTGAAAGTAATTGAAGATTATATCGTCAAGCATTCTGATGCCAATCTGGTGAGAAGGCCGGGACGCGGCATTTATCTGGAGATGGGTGAAGCGGATCAGAATGAATTGTTCCATCGACTGTATGCGGACGAGAGTACAGCCCAACATGAGTCGGATGAGGAAAGGGTGCTGCATGTCGCCTATCGGCTCTTGATGAATGCCAAGCCTGTGACTATCCAGGATCTAGCTTCACAGTATTATGTGAACAAGACGGTGATTCGTAGAGATATAGAGAAGATCGATGGCTGGCTGCACAGCTTTGATCTGGCCTTGATTACCAAGCAGCGCGTTGGATTGACCATTCAAGGCTCTGAGAAAAATAAGCGCATCGCTTTGGCGCGGATGAACCAGCTGATTGACAGTCCTGAGTTAACAGGACAGATGATGCGCAAACAGTTTGAATCGCACGAGATTACAACCATAAATCATGAATTAAAAGCATTTCAAAAACGCCATGAGCTCAGCTTTACTGACGAAGCTTTCGAAGCTCTAATGCTGCATATCCTCTTAATGGTCAAACGAACCAAGATGGGACAACCCATTTCGCTCTCCAAGCAGGACATTGCCTTTTTGCAGGAGAGACGCGAATTTACATGGGCTACGTTTTTTTTGCAGCAGTTGCAAAAGTTGTTTGCTGTGCCTTTTTCCAAGGAAGAGACGGCGTATTTAACTCTGCACCTGCTTAGCGGGAAGTTCCGTTACCAGCAGGAGGGGAGAACAGGAAAACAAGGTGAGCTGGCAGATAGCCACCCGCTTTTGCCTGAGTTGATTGAGCAGTTAGTTCGGCGGATGTCCGAGCTGAATATGATTGCCTTTTCCAAGGACAAGATGTTACTGAAAGGGTTGAATGTCCATTTATATACGACCCTGAACCGTCTTCAATATGGGTTGACTGTGTCCAATCCTATGCTGGCCGAGATCAAGAAGATGTACCCCTACATGTTCGACCGAGTTATTATTACACTGGAAGAGGTGGGGAAATGGACCCGGCTATCCTTCCCCGAGGAGGAAGCGGCGTATTTAACGCTGCATTTTCAGGCTTCTGTGGAGCGATTGCACCAGAAAGAGAGTCATCCCCAGAGAGCCATCATCGTGTGTCACATGGGCATCGGTATGTCCCAACTGCTACGCACCAAGGTGGAACGTAAATTTCCGGCTGTACATGTGGAGACAACCCTTTCCAAAGCAGAAGTCCAGGACTATCTGGCAGCCCAGGAGGTGGATCTCGTCATTACCACTGTAGATCTCCCAGAGATGAACATTCCGCACATTCTCGTCTCTCCTTTGCTGGATGCCAAGGACGAACGTCGACTGGAGCAAGTGATCCGACGACTGGATGAGCCGGAACATAGGGCAGCAGAAGAATCGGTATTTTTTAAATATACAACACCTTTTTTGGTCTTTCCCCAGCAGGAAGTGCAGCATCCGGAACAATTGATCTCCAAGCTGGCGCAAATACTGGAGGACAAAGGATATGTGGAGCCTGGTTATGTGGACAGCGTACTGGCGCGAGAAAAAATGTCCGCCACGACGATTGGGGGAGGCATAGCCATCCCGCATGGCGGTTCTGAGTGGATAAGGCAGTCCTCCATTGTAATCGCTACCTTGAAGCAGCCGCTTACCTGGGGAACCGAGAAAGTAGAGCTTGTGTTCTTGCTTGCGGTCAAACAGGATGGGCGGGAAGAAATGCGCCAGTTATTTAAGGAATTGTCCCTGATCAGTGAGCAGCCTGCTTTGGTTCATGCCTTATCTAAGGAGACCGATGCGATGAGATTATTAGGGAGAATGAAGGGATAAACTAAAAAGCTGTGCTCTGGAACAGGACTTATAGATAAGTCCTGTTTTTTGCCGGTATAATTCCTTTTTTCCGAAAGTTCCGGTAAAAAGTTCGTCCGATAACAGCAAGATAGGCGTTTATACTATCAATGTAAGCGGAAACAACAGAGAGAAGGGGAATGACTATGAAGATATTGGCGATTACCTCATGTCCTAACGGAATTGCACATACGTATATGGCAGCTGAGAATCTGCAAAAGGCAGCAGCAAAGCTGGGCGTCGAGATGAAGGTCGAGACACAAGGCTCCATTGGAGTCGAAAATCGACTGACTGAGCAGGAGATCCGTGAGGCAGATGGCATTATTATTGCAGCGGATAAAACGGTGGTTAAAGACCGCTTCGTCGGTAAGAGACTGCTGGTCGTTGGCGTACAGGATGGCATTCGCCGTCCAGAGGAATTGATCCAGCGGGTGATGAAGGGTAATGTACCTGTGTACCAAGCAGAGTTACGTTCTGCCGAAGGTAGCTCACAGGAGAACAAACCGAAACAAAATCCCATCTACCGCCACTTGATGAACGGTGTATCCTATATGGTACCCTTCATCGTCATTGGGGGATTGCTCATTGCCATTGCGTTGACGATTGGCGGTGAGAAGACACCAGGCGGTCTGGTTATACCGGACGGTTCATTCTGGAAGACGGTTCAGGATATCGGTTCGGCTTCGTTTACCTTTATGATACCGATCCTCGCCGGATTTATCGCGATGAGTATCGCAGATAGACCGGGGCTTGCACCGGGTATGATTGGCGGATTCATTGCTGCGAACGGCAGCTTTTATGGAAGTGAGGCGGGGGCTGGATTTATCGGCGGCATTATCGCCGGTTTCCTGGCGGGTTATGTTGCACTTGGGATTCGAAAAATCAAGGTTGGCCGAGCATTACAGCCGATCATGCCTATAATTATTATCCCTGTATTGGCATCTTTAATTGTTGGATTAATCTTTGTCTTTGTGATTGGTGCTCCAGTCGCACAATTGTTTGAAGCTTTGACAGGTTGGCTTGCAGGTATGCAAGGTACAAGTTCAATTCTATTGGCATTGATTCTAGGTGCGATGATCTCCTTTGATATGGGCGGCCCTGTGAACAAAGTTGCTTTCTTATTCGGTTCGGCCATGATCGGCGAAGGGAATTATGAAATTATGGGGCCAATCGCCGTTGCGATTTGTATTCCGCCGATTGGGATGGGACTTGCAGCGATGATCAACAAACGTAAATTTGCACCTGCGGAACGCGAGGCTGGGAAGGCAACATTCACAATGGGGTTGTTCGGTATTACCGAAGGTGCAATTCCATTCGCGGCGCAAGATCCACTACGTGTTATTCCTAGTATCATGGTAGGATCCATGGTCGGTTCAGTCATTGCGATGTTGGGGAATGTAGGTGATAAGGTAGCTCACGGTGGACCGATTGTAGCTGTACTTGGTGCAGTGGACCATGTGCTTATGTTCTTCATCGCCGTTATTGTCGGCGCAGCCGTATCGGTTGTCCTAGTGAGCTTGCTGAAAAAAGATATTGCAGCAACTGTAACTCCAGATGTTGCTGGGGAAGCTGGACAATCTGCGATTACTACAACGGCCGCTACGGAGTCATCTGCTTCAACAACTGTTACAAATAATGGGCCAGCCGTTTCTCCACAAGCCATTCACATTGAGAAACTGACGGATATTGTAACGATGGATCTGATTAATTTGGATCTGGAAGGAACGACACGAGATGCTGTGGTTGATGAAATGATCGGAGTACTTGAGAGAACTGGAGCCATAAGCTCTGCCAGTGATTTCAAACAGGCGATATTAGCCAGAGAGGAAGAAGGCTCCACAGGCATTGGAATGAATATTGCCATTCCTCATGGCAAATCGGAAGCTGTCCTGAAGCCAAGCGTGGTCTTCGGCATCAAGCAGGGTGGTGTTGACTGGAATAGTGCAGACGGAAGTGAAGCAAAACTGATCTTCATGATTGCCGTACCGCGCAACAGCAAGGAAAATGCGCATCTGAAAGTATTGCAAATGTTATCGCGTAAGCTGATGGACGATCATTTCAGAGAAGCGCTCCTGGCGGTTAAAACGAAGGAAGAAGCATATCAATTGCTGGATCAGGTGCATTAATTCAATGCGATAAGAACTTGAATTAAAGAAGAGAGGCTCCCGAGGTTTCAGCCGGGAGCCTCTTTTTTCTAAAGCATGTATTCTTACGAGGATTGTGCCATGCGTACTAGCATATGGGCAAGCGCATGCTGCTGCTCTTTGTCCCCCGCTTTCCACAGCTCCTGAAGGAGCTTCTCCTCGCTGTTTCGAGGTTCTTCTTTGGCTGCCAGATATCCAGCTATCTTCTCAGCTGCTTTTGCGATCAATTCTTCATTCAGACCAATATTTTGAGCCATTTCAATCTTGTCGCTCAAATAACTTTTGAATGAGTCAAAGTTGTTCAGAATGTCATCCTTTTTGCTGTCGTCTATCCGATTTAATGCGTTATCTACTTTGTTCAATGCCAATTCGCCTTCCTTATTTACAACATGATTGTGCTCTGCCATTTCTAATGCCTCCTCAAGATTGTTTTTAAGGGATAAGGACTTTTCCGATATAGTGTACTTACCCCGACTAACTAAAGTGAAAACGTGAGAAGCAAGCAGAGTATCGTAGAGTGATGAAGAAAAACAGAGTAGAGAGATTCCAAGAAAAATACAGTTGATCCTACATAAAGTCAAAAAAATAACGAATTACGTGGAAAAAGACGGGCGAGGTGTAGGTCAAGCTATCCACCCGGCTTAAATAGCTTTTTTTCAAAGCATCGAACTTATCATCATCGCCGATTAATAAATCCCGCTTCAGCACGGAAACCGTTAAGCTGCCGAAGAAACCGCTCAAGCTGATCAGCATGCCGAAAATAATTCCAAATTTCAGGTCAAACGGCGTCAGGTAGGGATAGATGAGATAGGAGGCCGCTATAGTTACGGGAAAAGCGAATGCAAAGCCTTCCCAAGTTATATTGGGATTGGATGTCGGGACGATTTTCCGCTTTCCGAAATAGAGTGATGCTAGATAGTGTACGACATCATTGAGCTGCGTCAGTACCACTAGAAAAAGTACAAGTTTCGCTCCGTATTGCGGCGTAGCAAACTGAAAATAGGCCAGATGACTCAACCCGAAAACCATCAGCATGAGTCCCCATTGGGTCGAGCTGACACTGCGCAAAAAACCAACCGTTCCTTTGTTGATCAATCGCGGAAGCGGTAGCAGCAAGAATACATAGATAGGAATAAAGACAATAAACATTCCGTACCACCCGATATAAATCCAATAAAATTGTACGGGAATCGCCAAGTACGCCCATAGAAACAATCTGCGATCAGCTTTTCTGGATCTAATCATGGAAAAGTATTCTTTTAGCGCAAAAAAGGTGAGTGCCATCAAGGAAAGCAGTGACACGATCGGATTGAAAAGAGTTGCCAAGCAAAAGATAAAGAACATACCCCACCATGTCTTGATGCGAAGCCCAATGGCTGCATAGTCTTTGTCTGGCTGTGTTTTGACTACTACTATGTAAATCAGATGGATGACCAATAAGGCTGTAAAAATAAGGATTAACGTTAATAGCGAACTATCCATTACCACTCACCAACTTATCGCGAAATAGGGTTCCATTAGGGTTCCTATGTTATTATGAAGGAATAATTCAAACTTGATAAGGGGAAATTTCGTAAATGGTAGCAGATCAATCCGTCTTTATCTTGCTTACGAATACGGGAACGTTTCTTACGAGAGTCATTAAAAGCTATACGAGAGCGCCATACAATCACGCCTCCATTTCCTTCAACCGGGAACTTTCGGAGTTATACAGCTTCGGAAGAAAGACCCCGAATAACCCTCTGGATGGTGGTTTCGTGAAAGAGGATATTAAGACAGGTACATACAGCAGATTTCCGAATACAACATGCGTTATCTACGAGCTTCAAGTAACCGACCGTGAAGTTGAAAAAATGAAGCGAGTTTTACATGTATTTATCCGAAGTCGTCAAAAATATATGTATAACTTACTGGGTTTGATCGGTATTGCACTCAAAGAACCAGTCGAGTTCAGCAATTCCTATTTTTGTTCCCAATTCGTCGCGGAAATTTTACAGCGATCCGGCATAAAAATATGGAACAAACTGCCCGCTCTTGTTACGCCAGATGATTTTCGTCAAAGTGATCGATTCCATTTGATCTACGAGGGGAAATTGAGCGAGTATGATCCTCAAGTTTGAGGACCAGCACCGCATTACTTAAACCTCTTCCGGCACAATTACCTCGATGCGACGAGGTAAAATACCAAGCTCGATAGGCAAAGACGGCCCTTCCTCACCATCTACATTCGTACTGACCGGTTCTGCGGAGCTGACACTTACATGCTTTGCGGTAAAGTAAACGATATCACTATGATCCTTCAGGTTGCCTAAAAATAAGGATATGCTGGCCGTCACGGTGTTCAATATATTGAGGTTTTTGAAAATAAAGCAGTGAAGTAGACCATCGTCAACAGCTGCATCGGGAGCCAGTTTCTCGAATCCGCCAACTGAATTGGTTAAAGTGGCCAAAAAGAGTGGAGATTTCCCTTCCCAGGTCTTGTCATCATAGCGGACGATAAGTGAGTGGGCAGGATGGCTGATAAGCTCTTTCATGCCTTCTTTGAAGTAGGCAAACGTGCCAAACATGGATTTATCGTCTGATGATACAGCTGATAGCGATTCAGCAAGCGAACCTGTGGCAACCACATTGGCAAACATTCGGCCGTTTAAGAGGCCCATATCTACGTTTTTCACGCGGGTAGAAGTCAGTGTACGGATCGCCAGCTCAGGACTTAGCGGAATGTGTAAGGCACGGGCAAAATCATTGACTGTCCCAAGGGGGATGACACCCAGTCTTGGACGGTGGTCTTGATCAATGAAGCCGTTGATGGTTTCGTGAAGTGTGCCATCCCCACCGATGGAAACGACTAGGTCACAAGCTTCCTCACACGCATTAACGCAAAAACGGGTGGCGTCCAGTTCCTTTGCCGTCTCTTTAACCGTAACAACGTATCCTTGATCACGTAGAATTTCTTCTACGCTTCTGACATGTTGGAGGGATTCCTCTTTGCCAGAAGAGGGATTTACAATGATCATAGCTTTCTTCATATACAGGTTCCTTTCTCTGGGGAAAGTTTGGGTTACCCACTCTTACCCGAAAAGCAGACCTTTAGACTCTAGATTAGACATGTGTTATATTTTTAGTTACTATATAAAAGTAAATAAAATCTGAATGGAGGATTTCACATGAAAATCGCATTAACAGGAGCAACGGGGCAACTGGGTTCCATCGTGGTAGATACGTTGCTTACATTTGTCTCCGCAAACGATCTTATTGTTAGCGTAAGAAATCCAGAAAAAGCAGAGAACTTAAGGTCTCGTGGCGTCGACGTTCGTCATGGCGACTTTGATAAACCGGAGACGCTGGATCAGGCGTTTGCTGGAGTAGACCGATTGCTGATTATATCCGCAGACGGTGATAATGATACTAGAATCCGTCAGCATAAAGCGGCTGTTGATGCTGCTGTACGTGCTGGAGTAGGCTTCATCGCCTATACTAGCGCTGCCAATGCCGCTGACAGCACTCTATTCCTTGCACCCGTACATCGTATCACGGAAGAGTTCATTCGCGAGTCAGGTATTCCTTACTCCTTCTTGCGTAATAATTGGTATCTGGAAAATGAGGCAGGCACGATCCAATCCGTACTCGCGGGGGCTCCTTGGCTAACCTCGGCAGGGTCCGGTAAAGTAGGTTGGGCTACCCGCGCAGATTATGCGCAAGCAGCTGCAACTGTTTTGTCTGGCGAAGGGCATGAGAATACAATATACGAGCTCTCCGGTAAGCCGATTACCCAAGAAGAGTTTGCAGCAGTACTTGCTGAGGTTCTGGGCAAAGACGTTCCTGTACAGCAGGTGGATGATGCTACGTATGCCGAGGTTATGCTCGGTGCGGGAGTCCCGGAAGGTGCAATCCCTATTGTGGTCGGTATTCAACAAGCGATTCGTGAAGGAGCCCTGGATGTCGTAAGCAACGATTTCGAGAAGCTGTTGAAACGCCCCCTTACGCCGCTTAGCCAAGGAATGAGTGAACTGATCAAGCAAACCCAAGCATAATAAACGTGCCGTAGAGTACAATTTCAACATATGATACTGCTTATGTCTAAAACGGATGCTGCCTAGAGAGGTCAGCATCCGTTTTAGTTACATGTTCACCCTCTGGGCATTTTCAGAGGCAAGGCGCTTACGTTTCGGTACAATACTCAGATTAATTTTATTCATGAGTGGAATCGTGACTGTTTATCCAATATACTTGTAGGGAACTCCAAGGGAGACTTGGAGCAGGCTTGGTCTATCAAGGAAGCTTAGCATAGCAGTAGAATTTGAAAATGAATGGAGTACATAATACCATGTCTAATTTACCAAATTGTCCTGAATGTAATTCAGAGTACACTTATGAGGATCGCAGTCTATTCATTTGCCCGGAATGCGCTCATGAGTGGTCTACCGAGTCAGAAGCAAGCAGTGAAGACGTAAAGGTCGTCAAAGATGCGAATGGTAACATCCTGCAGGATGGTGACTCTGTAACGGTCATTAAAGACCTTAAAGTGAAGGGAAGCTCATCCGTCTTGAAAATCGGGACCAAAGTAAAAAACATCCGTCTGGTGGATGGCGATCACGATATTGACTGCAAAATTGATGGTTTTGGAGCAATGAAGCTAAAATCGGAGTTTGTAAAAAAGAATTAAAATGCAAGAAAGGAGAAGTCTAGGGCTTCTCCTTTTTTATGTTTATAATGGTGCTAACCATACGGTTCCTGTTCCTCTGTACACATTTACCAGCCCTTCGCCGGAAGCAGCCGAGCCCATTTTGGTTTTCCCGGATTTTTCGACGGTGAACTGTAAGGTATTAGACCACATGAGGGCAAAGTTACCATCCACCTTCAGCACATCATTTTGCAATTCTATAACGACCGCCTCTTCGGAAGGGATCGGCGCTTGAAGTGCCAGCACTCCTTTTCCGCGGGCGCTTAAATTAAATAACCCTTCTCCGCCCAGTGCAGCAGAGGAAAGATTACTACGTGCAACGACGGATATGTCTAGCGTCGTGTCACAAGCCAAAAACAAGCCGTCTTCGATGGCAATATCATCATTGTCCACATCAATAAGCCAAATATATTGGTAGGTAGGTTCCAGCATGATGGTACCCGTGCCTTTATAGTGTGGTTTAATGGCACCTGTCCCGGTTACAGCACCGGACACCAAGTTTCGCATTAAGCCTCCAACGCCTTTTACACCGGTAGTCATTTCCATGCTACCTACAGTATACTGCATGGCTCCCGCCTTCATCATAATCTCGCTATTGTTGATTTCGATCATGAGTTGTTTGCGGCGCATATTACTTTTGCTCATATAGTAATTGTTTTTCGCAGCCTCCACCGAGGTGGAACTCAAATCTGTTATGTATTCCAGTACCGTAAATCCGCCTAATTGGTCAGTGATGGCAACATTGCTGTTATCCTTTAAATTGTTAATGACAAAAGCCATAAATGTATGTGCCTCCTTGTTGTATTCATGTTGTGGGATGGGAATCTTCTTTATTCCATACAATATTCGACAAAGAGACTTCTTTTCCTGCGGCGAATCTAGACACTTCCCTTGGCTGGTTTTCAGACTCAGAAAAAGAGAGCTTGAAAAAGATGCAAAAAAGGTTCAATATAAAGATATCGGTTTTTAAAATGATTGGCTTCGAAAGCAGCCGTATGAGAATAGGGCATGAAAATAGGGGGTAGAACAAGTGGAGATAGGGATAAGCACGTTTGTAGAAACAACACCGGATCCCCAAACGGGTGAGGTCATCAGTCATGCACAACGAATACGTGAAGTTGTCGAGGAGATTGTGCTTGCAGATCAGGTAGGGCTGGATGTGTACGGCGTGGGGGAGCATCATCGTAAAGATTATGCAGCATCTGCTCCGGCTGTTATCCTCGCTGCTGCTGCTGCGCAGACCCAACGAATTCGGTTAACCAGTGCAGTTACGGTGCTTTCATCGGATGATCCCGTGCGTGTGTTTCAGGATTTTGCTACACTGGACGGCATTTCGAATGGACGAGCTGAGATTATGGCAGGCCGGGGTTCTTTTATCGAATCGTTCCCGTTATTTGGGTATGATTTGGATAACTACGATGAGTTATTCGATGAAAAGCTGGAGCTGTTATTGAAAATCCGAGAATCCGAGAAAGTTACCTGGAAAGGTGGACATCGGCCGGCAATCAACAATTTGGGTGTGTATCCGCGTCCAGTTCAAAATCCGTTGCCCGTATGGATTGGGAGTGGGGGCAATCAGGAATCTGTGGTTCGTGCAGGCTTGCTCGGATTGCCGCTGGTTCTGGCGATTATTGGGGGTAGTCCTGTACAGTTTGCCCCGTTGGTGGAACTGTACAAAAAAGCCGCTAGGCATGCCGGTCATGATGACTCGCTGCTTCCAGTTGCATCACACTCACATGGTTTTATCGCAGAGACGACTGAGCTGGCAGCGGATAAGTTCTTCCCTTCTACTCAGCAGAGCATGAATGTGCTTGGGCGTGAACGGGGTTGGGGTCCTTACACTCGCTCTAGCTTCGATGCCGCACGCAGCTTTGAAGGAGCGTTGTATGTAGGAGATTCCGACACGGTTGCCAAGAAAATCATCCATCTGCGTAAACAGGTAGGCATTACACGTTTTCTGCTCCACGTACCCGTCGGGACGATGCCGCATGATGATGTCATGAGAGCTATTGAGCTATTGGGAACAGAGGTAGCACCACGGGTGCGTGAAGAGATATCCAAGTGGGAATCCGAGAGTAAATAAGTGGGTTACCTCATAGATAAAAGAGAAAGGAGCAGGCCATGGGGGTGAGGTCGCTCCTTTTTTGGGTTCTAAAAAACTATATGTGAGCTGATAGATCGTTTTTTATTTTGTCCGTTTTTTATGCGTGATGCGTTTCTGTAATTGAGGCTTCCCTTGTTTTAGTCTCTTAGGTGTTGCAGGAACTCTGCGCAAAATAGGTTTCTCTTGGGTTGCTTTGGAAGGCAATGTCATGCGGAGTGTGGAAGATGCAGGTTTTCTTTGACTGCTGCTCGTTACAAAGTTGATAGTATAGTCGAAGACGAACGGGCTAACTGCGATTCTCCGCAGTCCCACGCTTCTACAAGTGGTACAGCCTGTATCCCAGCACCAATTGAAGGCATTCTCAGGAACTTGAGTGAAATATGAACCCCGCCATTCGCGTCCAAAATCATCTTCAGCGTAATAAAAGAACGTATTACCTCCTGCGAAGCCGCTCCACAACTGAACAGTCTGTCCGGGGTTAACGCGGTACCAGCCTGTTTTAGAGTAGTTAACAGGAGTACAGCTGAAGTCCGGGTAGGCGAAGACCACAAAGATAGCCGCACTAGTACTGTTGCGAAAATTGAGACCCATTGTCGTCACTTCTTTCCTCATATAGTAATTTACAGTGTATCCTATGAGAGTTTTGAAAGAAGGGAATGGACAGGAGTCTCTTAATCACTAAAATTAAACCATTTGCTGATGTCTATTTTGTGATGTTCATTCATAGATCGCCATTCATTCGTATCTGGTTGATAGATATAATCTTTTTGCCAGGTCGTGATGTTTTCCACGATTGCTCGTATGGAAGAGGCGATATAGGAGACTTCCTGATTCGTCATCATGGGATGGAGCGACAGACGCACCCAGCCGGGTTTTCGAGATAAGTCTCCCGCATGGATCAGGTCTGTCATTTGTTTAGATGTTTGTGGGTCGATGCCCAGCAAATAATGTCCGTAGGGGCCTGCACAAGAGCAACCGCCCCGGACCTGAATGCCAAACCGATCATTCAATAGTTTTACAATCAGGTTATAGTGAATATGGCCGACAACGAAAGAAACGATTCCCATTCGTTCTTGGCTGCTTCCTCCTAAAATGTGTAGCCCTGGTATGGTACTCAAGCTCTTTAGTAATAATGATGTCAGTTCCTTTTTGCGCTCCAACAAGCGCTTCTGTCCCATTTGTTCCTTCAGCCGAATGCAGAGCGCGGTTCGAACGGCCTGTAGAAAGGCAGGCGTCCCTCCATCCTCACGGGCTTCAGCATTATCTTTATACTCGTATCCACCCCAAGGATTGGTCCAGCTAACTGTGCCCCCTCCAGGCTGATCTGGAGCACAATGGAGGCACAGCCTCGAATCCATAATTAAAACGCCGCTTGTACCGGGACCCCCAAGAAATTTGTGGGGTGAAAATACAATCCCGTCCAGTTTCTCAAGCGGATCTGTGGGGTGCATGTTGATCTCGGCGTAAGGTGCGCTTGCCGAAAAATCAATGAAACAAACGCCACCATGTTCGTGCATTTTGCGGGCTAGCTGGTAAATCGGCACTTCGAACCCTGTAACATTGGAGCAAGCGGTAAAGGCGCCGATTTTGATAGGGCGATGCTGGAATTGAAGCAGCAGTCGTTCGAGATGAGTTGGATCGACCATTCCGCCGGGACCCGGAGGAAGACACACAACGTCTCCAATGGTTTCTGCCCAGGAAATATGATTGGAATGATGCTCCATGTGGGTAACGAAAATAACGGGACGTTCTTTTTCGGCGATGGGGTAGAGAGGCTTTAAATTTTCATGTATTTTCAATCCTAACAGTCGCTGAAGCTTATTCACTGCACCTGTCATACCGGACCCGGCGAACAGGATGATATCATGTTCATTGGCATGAACGTGGTTTTTAATGATTTGTTTCGCTTCTTCATAGGCTTGGGTCATCAGAGTTCCTGTCAAATTAGACTCCGTATGCGTGTTCGCCACGAAAGGGCCTAATTCATTAGCTATTTTCGACTCGATGGGTCCATACAGACGGCCGCTGGCTGCCCAATCCGCATAAATCAGCTTTTTTTGCCCGTATGGAGATTCAAAGGTCTGGTGATATCCGATTGTACTTTCACGATACCTTTGGAAATAAGCCTCGTTAGAAGGCTGATACCTACAATTACTGCTTCCAATTCGAGCCATGAGCATACGGCGCCTCCCAAGTCGTTCTGTCTTCTTAGGGTACGTAGGTAGGCCCGAATGGGTTAAAAAAAATAGGCGAGTGTCATCATTTAGTCACAATAAAAGCCTCATCCAAAAGCGGGATAAGGCAGTAGGTCTATCTTATATAAACAACTGCATATCGGATTCGAGCGCATCTTTTAGATACGTTTTGGCCTCGATAATTTCCAGTTCAGGTATAAATTCTTCCGGTTTAAAACCCATAATATCGACCGATAGCTTACAGGCATAAAATTTTACATTTTTCTTTCGCGCTCCTTTCAAGAAATGAATGAGCTTCGGGGCTTCGTTATCTTCGATCATTTCCGTCAGCATCAGCTTGCCAAGGCCACTAAAATTCATTTTGGACAATGGCAGCTCCTCGGGTCCTTTTGGAGTCATCCAGCCCATGATTTTTTCATAAATCGTCTTGTCCTCAAACGTCATCTTGTCAGGGTCACGAACCAGAAATAGTCCCCAGAACGCAAAAAACATGGTCACGTCCACGTCCAATTCCCGTGCCGTATTTGCCAGAATCAGTCCAGCCATTGCCTTATCATAATCGCCGCTGAACATAAGCAGATTCATCCTTTTATCCATAATTCCCGCCTCCATTACCAACAGATATATTCAGTATGGATTGGGGAATGAGAAGTATGCCCAGTTCACATATTGATCACAATTTATGGAGTGGGTGTTGCCAAGAAATTTTTATCGTTGCTTTTCATATGGAGATAAAGGGCCGGATGCTTTCTTTCAATGAAGTGAGCGGACCACCGATCAACTGTTCCAAATCATCCGACGTGGAGCGCGTATCTATTTTGCTCAAGAACCCAAATATCCAATTTTTGATTTGGGGGTCATGACGGAGGGAGACGGATCTGCCTGTGAGCTCGGTCAAAGCTGCTGTCAAATCTGAAAAGGTCCAGGGACTGGAGGAGACAAATTCATATTTCTTGTTCATATGGCGGTCTGGACCGGATAGCACTGCTGCGATCCCTCTGGCAAGATCCCAACGCGTCACGGTGTTAAATTTCCACTCCCCAGGGTAAATATCGATTGCGCCCTTCGCTATGGCGGCGTTCAGGTCGAGAGTTTTGACAAAATCGGTATACAATGCATTCCGTAGAAAAGTGTAAGGAATTCCAGTGGTACAAATGGCGTGTTCTGTTGCCAAATGCAGATTGGAGAGGGGGATAGAGCTGGCTTCAGAAAAGGCAAAGCTGGTGTATAAAATGTGTTCTACTTCACATTTTTTAGCTGCTTCTATGATATGGGTATGTTGACGAATACGAATCGTATCGTCGGGATGTGAACTGGAAATCAACAACAGTTGGGAAGCACCCGCGAATGCTTGCTCAAGTGAATCGGGTTGATCGTAGTCACCCAATCGTACTGTAATTCCCTGTGCCTCATAGTGTTTTCCGGTTTCAAGGTGGCGAACACAAGCGGTAATTTCATGAGGTGAGACTTTTTGAAGGAGCTGTTGTATGATTAGGCTCCCCAATTGACCATTGGCTCCAGTAATAACAATCGACATGGGATATCATTCCTTTTTATACAAATGGGATTTTAGTTAAGGACTTAACCAATTGAGTAAAAAGCTGTATTACGTCCTCTTTAATTTGTTGAGCAGGGAAATGAGCTGCTTCAATTCCTGATCATTCAACACCTGCATTTTTTCCTCAATCCTCTGCCGGTTTTCGGGTAAATTACGCAACAGGAGGCTTTGCCCTTCGCTTGTGATAGAAATTACCGATTTTCTGCCGTCCATGGGATGGCCTTCCCGGCGAATGAACCCTTCGTTTTCGAGCGGGGTGAGCAGCAGGCTAATATTTGATTTGGTGACACCGATCCTTTGGGCGAGCACAGATGGAAGAATTGTGCCTCCTTCCTTCATGATTTCAACCAGAATTCGAATTCTGGCTCCATTGGTTCCCTTCGAATGCCAGTATTTCTCTGAGACATCGACTAATCCGGCTGTCGTTTCTACCAGTGAAAAGAAAACCAGAGAATGCAGCGGCAAATCAAGTACGTAATCCTGTAGGTCTTTCAAACGATCACCACCATAAATGTAGTTAAGGACTTAACTAATATGAATTTACTAAGTTCAGCAGTACTTGTCAAATTAATTTTTTTAGCTCTGATAGGCGGATTCCAAGGTCGCTACCGCTATTGTATCTGTTTGGACCCACCGTTACCAATGTCATATCTACAAACCGCTCCCATCTGTATAATCTCAAGGGAATTCAAGACACAAGCCTGAGATCGGGAGGATCATGAGAAAGTGAGTATAGACAACAAATATAAAGCACTTGAACTGGAAAAGCCGGGCATCTACGAGCTGGAGGGACTGGAAGTCGGGGTTACCTCCAATTGCAACTTCAAGTGTGATTACTGCTGTGCGTATCAGCGGAACGACGGGCAATGCATCAGCAGCAAAGAAGTCATTGATATTATTGATGACATTCCAACGTTAAAACGTGTGCGACTGTCCGGGGGAGAAGTGACCTTGAAATATGAGGATTGTCTGGACATCGTGGCTCACTGTTCAAGCAAGGGCATCGCTACCCAGCTCAACACCAATGCCAGCTTGCTCAGCCCTGAACGAATTGAGAAACTGCGTGATGCAGGACTTTCCAATATTCATATCTCCTTCAACTTCACGGATGCCGATAAGTATGCAGCTTATTATCATGTACATCCTCGCATGTATGAGAAGATTGTACAGAATATTCGGTTATGTACCGAAGCCAAGCTAGAAACGGTGCTGGAGACGTTGCTGTTTGCGGAGACGCAGAATAACATGCCAGCTATTAGCGAAAAGGTATATGAACTCGGTGTGCGCATCCATGAAATCCAAAACAGTATCGTGATGGATCATACGAACTGGAACGCTATTTCTACCAAGGAAGCGCTTATTCGTTCCGTTCATGACCTGATTGCACATAAAAAGGACGATACTGTGTTGTATTTCACCTGTATGGACCGTTTTGCAGAAGCACTGGGCTTCAAGGAGCAGCCGGGTGTTTATTTTTCCAACTGCGTTGATGGTAAAAAACAGCTCCATCTTCACGGGAACGGGGACATCCTGATCTGTGAGCTATGCCATCCTGTGGTCATCGGCAATATTTATAATGGAACATCCCTAAAGGATATTTACAAAAATAAACCGAAGCAGCTTCAGGAGTTCCTCGACAAACTGCCTTGTCCTGCCTATGATGCGCTTTTCCCTGTAGGAAGCAAGTAGACATGATTTGAGATTGTGAGGCTATGAGCATCTACCATCCAAATAGGTTGGATGGTAGATGTCCTTCATGTAACTCCATGAATCCTTTATTATTTCAGGATTTTGCAAAATCCTCATTTGTTTTAATGAAAGGGTTTACATGTTAAAATATAAAAATATGATCTTCTTATGAAAGAAGGAGTAGATATGAAATATAGAAATGTGGGCAACAGTGGTCTTAAAATTAGTGAAATCGGTCTAGGGAGCTGGTTGACGTACGGTACAGCCGCCGAGCAGGAAGCAGCTCATACCTGTATTGCCAAAGCCTTTGAACTCGGGATTAATTTCTTTGATACCGCGAACGCGTATAACCGGGGAGAAGGCGAGAAGGCTATGGGAGCTGCCTTGAAGCCTTATCGAAGAGAGAGCTATGTGTTATCTACCAAGGTGTACTTCCCTATGGACTCCGGTCCCAATGACAGGGGACTGTCACGCAAGCACATTATGGAGCAATGTAAAGCGAGTCTGAAGCGTCTTGGTACGGATTATATCGACATGTACTTCTGTCATCGTTATGATTCGGATACTCCTTTGGAAGAGACGCTGCGAGCGCTCGATGACCTTCAGGCTCAGGGGAAGATTCTGTACGCTGCTGTCAGTGAATGGAGTGCTGCCCAGCTCACGGATGCTTATGGGATTGGAAAAAGGCTTAATTTGCGCCCGCTGATTGCCAATCAGCCAATCTATAATATGTTCGAACGTTATATCGAACATGAGGTACTTCCTGTATCCGGGCAGATAGGTATCGGCCAAATTGTATTTTCGCCTCTGGCTCAAGGGATCCTCACGGGTAAATACAAGCCTGGACAACCTTTACCGACGGGTAGCCGCGGGGCTGATGCCTCGGTCAATAATGTCATCAGCAGTTACATGAACGATACCGTTCTAAACTGTGTCCAAGAGCTGGATAAGCTGGCGAAGGGCTTGGGTGTCACCCTGTCACAGCTCGCGCTTGCCTGGATTCTGAGAGAACCGGGTATCAGCGCTGCACTCATTGGGGCTACTAAACCGGCACAAATCGAAGAAAATGTGAAAGCAGTCGAAGTGACGCTACAACCGGAGACATGCGTGGAAATTGAGCGAATTCTGAAGCAAGCAGAGGGTTTTGAACCTTTGCGTTAAGCATTTTTAACTTGCTTCAAGCATGGCATAAATACCTGAACCCACACTAAATACAATCCCGCTCACTAAAACAAGGATCTGCTTTTTACTGAGATCCAGCGGATCAAAAAAGATGGGCAACAGCCATTTTAGGCTGATGACAGCCCATAAACCCTCCAGTAATCCTAGCATCAACACCTTTTGTCCCCAGTGAAACTTCATTTGCGGTGTTAGCGGACCTTCAAGAAACAGGTCACCTGAAGTATGGAGGTTCCAAGAAACGATAACTACGAATATAAGAAGAGTTAATAGGGTTGACATAATATAGGTGATATCTTTTTTAGCCTCTTTCGTAAGTCTCGGCGATTTTTTAAACTCAGGCAAGCCAATCAGGAAAAAGACGATTCCTACGATAATAGCCACGCCTACAGAGGAACCAAGTATGATATTGGCTAAGATGCCGATGCCATTGATGATTAATAATAAAATAAGCTCTCCCCCTTTGGGGTTACGATGATAGTTATTTTATTGTACATGTAGGAACGAAAATGCTCAAATATTTGAAAAAGCCCCAGCACTTTCGCCTGGGACTTTTTTGCTTTTTACCAATTACAATGCTGATTTAATGACCTTTTTATAATACAGGATGGATAGTATCCCAAAAATGGAATATAAGGCGGTGTACAGCACCATAACGATGATCATAGGCATCCAAATTTCAGTTCCAAACAAGAACCAGCCGGATTGGACGGCGAAATAGCTATGTGAAAGGCCAATCACTAATGGGATGCCGAAGTTAAAGAGTTGTTTTATTTTAATGCCTCTAAGCAGGTCACTTTGAGTGAACCCTAACTTTCTTAACACGGTGTAATTGGCTTTTTCGTCTTCGCTCTCATCCATTTGCTTAAAATAAAGGATACAGCCTGATGTAATGAGAAAGGTGAGTCCTAAAAATCCAACTACAAACATGATCACTCCCATGTTCCGCTTCTGATTGCTGCTCATTTCAAGGCGTGATGTTTGTTGATCATTAAAATCTGCAGCTGCAAAGAGACGATTGGCTTCTTCAATCTGTTCTGCATTTATCATATCAATTCCAATATATAAGGATGATTTCTTTTGAATCTCAGGATTTACATCTTTCTTTAACCGCTCAAATATGGTTTCGTCTACAATGGCAGTGGGTACCCCCCCGGCTGTAAAATAGTAGGGAATCACATACTCCTTTTTTAGACCCAAATATTGTTGATGTATGACTTTTTTTTTTCCCTTCAAATCCAATGGACCAAAGTTTTTCAAGGACATAAATTTCTGTAACAGATCATTATAGCCCATTAAAATTGCTTGACCTGGAGATACATCCGTACCCTCCACAGATTGATCGCTTATGACAGGCAACGTCATGGAATTCGCACCGATATTTAATCCTTCCAGAGGAGTCTCCATGATTTGCACTGTGTCCACACTGACTTGAATAACTTCAATTTTCTTCTCACGATACTTTATGTCATGCTCCTGAAGTAACGTTTTGAATTTCTCAGCATCCGGTTCATTCGTCATTGCAAAATGGGAAGGTACATTGTCCTCAGCTGATTGATCCGCAGAATAATAGGCGATATAGCTTAAGGAAAGTAAACCGATGGCAAGTGCCGATACTGTTGTAATAATGGTCAACAACAAAGCATTGGATTTCATGCGGAACATAATGGATGAGAGAGATAGCACCTCATTAATGTTCAAATAGCCGCCTTTACTTTTTCTGATGATATTGGAAATAAAGCGGATAGATCCTTTATAAAAAAGTAGTGTTCCGATGATGACAGTGCCCAAAATAAACACCATAGCCATAAACAACTCATTCATGGATGTAAAGTCTCCGCCAAATAATTTGGAGGAAACATAGTAACCTAAAGCGATGAGAGAGATGCCAATGATCCCGATGATCATCTCATAGATCGTTATTTTCTTGATTTTCCCTTCGGTGGTTGAGTTCACTCTGAACAAAGATAAAATACTTTGTCTCTTGATAAAGGAATAATTCATGAGCATGATCAACAGGTAGATGATACAAAAAACGATGAGTGTTTGAATCAGTGCTTGGTTAGAGAAATATAGAGTGGCAATGGCTTCGACGCCTGTCGTTTTAAATAAGATCATGATCACTAATTTGGAAAAGGAAAATCCAACTCCGATTCCAATAAACAGGGAACTGAAGTATAGAATTAAGTTTTCAGCACTCAGGATGCGGAAAATTTTGTTTTTGGTCATTCCGATCAATTGAAATAGGCCAATTTCTTTGCTGCGTCTTTTTATAAAGATATTATTAGCATATAAAAGAAAGATGCAGACAATGGCAACCAGTAAAACGGAAGCTGCCCGTATGGAAGCTGCCCCTTTAACAGAACCCTTCACTTCGTCCATGGAAGGATCGTATTGTAATGTGACGAAAGCGAAATAGAGCGCAACACTAAAAATGAGAGCAAAAACATACAGGTAATAATTTTTCAGGTTTTTTTTCAAATTCTTTAGAATGAGCAGATTAATGTTCATATTGGACCCCGCCTAAGACCCCTTGGGTTTTCATGATATCCTGGAAGAAGCTTTGTCTTTCCTGCTCGCCTTTATGAAGCTGCGTATACATCTGCCCATCCTTAATAAAAATGACCCGACTGCAATGGCTGGCTGCGACAGGATCATGCGTGACCATAATAATGGTCGCCTTGCGTTTTTGGTTCAACTGGCCCAGCTTATTTAATAAATCGGAAGCAGACTTGGAATCCAGCGCACCCGTAGGTTCATCGGCAAAAATAATACTGGGCTCATGAATAAACGCTCTGGCCGCAGATGTACGCTGCTTCTGTCCACCCGAGATTTCATTGGGGTATTTGTCCTTGAGCTCATAAATTCCCAGTTCTGTAGCTACTTCCTGAAATTTTTGGTTGGCTTCTTTTTTAGGCGTTTTGGTGATGGATAACGGTAAGAGAATGTTCTCCTTCACGGTTAGCGTATCCAGCAGATTATACTCTTGAAAAATAAAGCCTAAATGCTGTTTGCGAAATTCAGCCAGTTGCTTTTCTTTCATTTTCGTCATTTCGATATCATTGATTTTAATGGAACCTTGGCTCACTTTATCAATAGAGGAAAGAACATTTAGCAGTGTGGTTTTACCTGAGCCGGAGGCTCCCATAATACTGACAAATTCCCCTTCTTCAATGACGATATCTATTCCCTTCAAAACCTCCTGCATATTTAACTTATTACCGTAGCTTTTATGAATTTTATGGGCTTCTAAAATATTCACTTCGATGCACTCCTTATTGTTCTTGTAGCCTTATTATAAAAATAGAGCCGATGTTTTTCCTTTGATTGGGCGAACAATGCATAAAAGCATGTGACATCTCTGTCACATGCTCACCATGCTCACGAAATCATTTCGTTTGGGAAAAATTAAAGTGAAGGTTGTACCCACGTTCCGTGTGGAGTGCACATCTATATGTATGAGCAAGGACTGGGCTGCCTTTTTCGTTAAATATAACCCCATGCCCGTTGAAGTATGATCAGAATGTTGGGTTGTGGAGGTAAAACCTTTCTCGAAAATACGGGGTATATCCTTCGGATCAATACCGCGCCCAAAGTCTTGGATCTCAAGCTGTATTCGATCCCTCTGTTCATAGCTGTGAATGATAATATCACTGGCATCGCTATATTTGATGGCATTAGTTAAGAGCTGTCTGATGATAAAGGCCAGCCATTTGGCATCACTCAGCACTTCCATGTGCTCCAATTGGATGTCAAAACCGATCCCTTTTTGGATGCACCATGACTGTAATGCTTTGATTTCATTAAAAACCAGAGATTTTAAATTCACTTGCTCGACATACAGATCATTTTCAATAAAGGATATGCGTTTGTGATGGAGCTGCTGATCCAGCAGTAAGTGGATTCGTAGCCATTCATAGGTTAACTGAGCTTTTAGGGGCTTATCGTCCAACCGCTCAATCATCAAATGCATGGTGGTCAAAGGCGTTTTTACCTCATGAATCCAGGATAATAGTTCATCTTTTTCATGTTCAAGTGTCAATTGATTTTGTGAGATGATCTGTTGTAACCGTTCGGTCTGGTCAGTGATTTTTTGTTCAATGATTTGCTCAAACGGACTCTCCGGTTCGCCTATACCCGTTAGTTCAAGAGGGCTCCTCCATTCTTCTAGTGTTGTATAGAATTTGGTTTCCTTGGGATAGCGCATGATTAAAAAAACCAAGAAAATCATCATGGATAAGAAGACGATATAAAGGATGGGCATTAACGGAATTGCTGCATCCACATAAGCAATGAACAGGATCAGAAATTGCTGGCATACAAACAGTAGAATCCAGCTCCGCCTCTCTATAAGATATTTTTTAATCATAGGAAGGTGCCTCTTCTGTAGCCATGTAGCCTTGTCCGACTTTCGTTTCAATGAAACGGCCCAAATCCAGCTCGTCTAATTTTTTACGCAGGCGGTTCAAGTTGACGGTCAGGGTATTGTCGCTGACAAAACGTTCATCATCCCAGAGGCTTTTAATTAATTCCTCTCGTGCGACAATTTTATTTTTTTGTTCGATTAGCAACTTCAAAATAAAAATCTCGTTCTTGGTTAATTCGATGGAGCCAGCCTCATTGGCTACTACGTTTTTTTCATAATCGACCGTCGCTCCACACCATGTTTTCAGGGAGACGGGTTCTGTATTGTAATTATATACGCGGCGGAGTGTCGCCTGTAATTTTGCAATGAGTACATCAAAATGAAACGGTTTTTGGATAAAATCATCCGCTCCAAGCTGCATCGACATCACCATATCCGTAGGATGATCCCGTGACGATAAGAAAAGGATGGGGACGTTAGAGTGGGATCGAATCATTCGACACCAATGAAACCCATCAAATTTCGGCAATTGAATATCTATCACGATCAGATCAGGCTTTATCGTTGTGAATTCCTGAATGACTTTATTAAAGTCATGGATGCCATACACATCATAGTTCCATTGAGTTAACCGCTCCTTCATTTCATGGAACAAAGTTTCATCATCTTCAATTAGTAAGATTTTGAACAACGATTTCACCACTTTTTACTTTTTTTGGTTTTTGGAAAATTCGATTCCAGTCGCTTATTGGATTTTGCAAACTCCTCTTTTATAAAGTGTATAGCAAAAATTGTGTATGTGCTACATGGTGGACTCAACTTGATATTGCGATAATCTACTGTTAATAGTTGAGGTTTATAGTGGGTTTATATTGACTATCTCATATATTTTAAAGGATGGATGCAATGATGGGAATTCACACGTATTTTCGGTCGCTAAATGAGCTGGAAAGAATCATCCGTTGTCCAGGTAAGTTTAAATTTGAGGAACACAGCGTATCGGCTCATTCCTGGAAAGTGGTGCAATATGCCAAAACGCTGGCTGATATTGAAGAAAGAAATGGTGTCAGTATTGACTGGAAAAAGCTATACGAGATTACGAGCAGTCACGATTACGGGGAGATTTTTATTGGAGACATCAAAACGCCAGTTAAGCATTCTTCTAAGGAACTACGGCTATTAATCCAGCAGGTCGAAGAAGGTATGGTTGAGTATTTTATTGAAGAGAATATTCCCGAGGATTTTAAAGCCATTTTTCGCAAACAGCTAAGGGAGGGTAAAGATGATTCTGTAGAAGGTTTAATCCTTGAAGTTGCGGACAAAATGGATCAGGTGTACGAGGCATTTGCTGAGCTTCAGCGGGGAAATACTGAAAAGGAATTTATAGTCATGTATCGTAATGCACTTGTGAAAATCAAGAATATTCAATTACACTGCGTTAATTATTTTTTGGAAAATATCCTGCCCGATATGGTCAAGGAAGAAACGCCCTCATCCATTGATATCAAAAAGATTACGGAAGAGGCCTTAGCTCTGTAAATGAATTTCCCTACCGTCCAGAAGCTACTGAAGCGCTTCTGTTCATACATAATCATAGTTTTATTTAAAATAAAGCAGGTTTTATATGAAAATAAAAAAGCAATAAGGACAGTTGATTGAACTGCCCTTATTGCTTTTTTGGGGTTGGAAAAAACGGAGGGCTAAGCGTATTCCTTAAACAATTTATTAAGGATAAGAATATTAGTTATTTGGAAAATGGATTCGGGAAATTCGATTTCGTGGCAGCATATTGTTCCTTGGTGCTACCGATTCCCAGTTCGCCGTTTTTGTTATATCCCCAGGACCAAACCGTCCCATCGGCTGTCAAAGCATGGGAGTGGGTTCCTGCTGCACTGAATGCTACTACATCGGTTAGTGGCGTGTTTGTGTCATCTACAACTTGGGAAGGGACTTTAACAGAAAATACATCGGTCCCGTCACCTACCTGTCCCTCATTATTGGTTCCCCAGCCCCAAAGAGTTCCATCATTTTTAAGTGCAAAAGTTTGAGTTTTGCCTGCTTTCAATCTACTTACATTGGAAACATTGATCAATACGGGTGATCTTCTAAAAGTAGAGGTTCCATCCCCAAGCTTTCCAGAAGTGTTACTCCCGGAAGCATATACTTCTCCGCTGTTCGTTAGTACATAAATGCGGTCAGCTCCGGCAGTAAAAGTTTTAATATCATCAATTCGATATTGAACAGGGGTAAGCTGGTTTTCTTTGTCATCCTGCCCCAGTGCGCCGTCATAACCACGTCCCCATACCCATAGCTGATTATTTTTGTCCAGGGCTGCGCCAAAACTGTCACCAGCATCAATGGATACAATATCTTCTAAACCTTGTACCTGAACAGGCTTAACGGAAAAGGCGGAAACTCCTTTTGTGCCAATCCCCAGCTGTCCAAAGTTGTTTTCTCCATAAGCCCACACTGTGCCGTCATTTTTGAGCGCAAGCGTAAATTGACCTCCTGCTCTCACTTCTTTAACATTATCAATATATTTGTTTTTAACAGGTACTCTTGCCGTATCCCTCTTATTCCCTGTCCCTAGTTCGCCGTAACTTGCAAACCCCCAAGACCAGATGGTTCCGTCTTTTTTGAGCAAAGTTGAATGCAAATCACCAGCATCAATCATTGCGATGTCGGATACATCTGCTTGCATTGGGCTTGTTTTATTATTCCCTCCGCCAGCGCCTACGCCGAGCTTGCCATCACTGTTACTTCCCGTTGCATAAAATGAAGATCCATCTTCCATGGCCAGGAAAGCGTTAGTGGTCCCTGCCGAGAGCAAATGATCGTAATTTACAGTAGAATCAGCGCTTGCCGTAATAGAGCTTCCTACTAAAAGTGTTGATGCAGCGAGGACTGCCAAACCGAGTTTTTTTAACATATAATTGCACACCTTTCAAAATGTAATAGATAAATACAGATTAAGGCAACCAAATTGTTCCTGTCCGCGTCTTAATAGTGAACATATTCTATAAACCAGATTAGGGAGGATCACTTATGAAAAATAGAGTTTCTGCCCTTGTCCTTGTCTTGCTTGCGGCAGCATTACTGCCCGCATGTTCTACAACAGAATCGGCTACGCCGGTTAACGAATCTAATGGAGCGGTGGCTCAATCTATTTTTGACTTAGACCGTCTGGAAAGCACAACGGTATACACAGGGCGTGCCAAAATCGAAAGTATTAAAAGAATTGAAAAAGAAGTAGAACAACCATTAGCAGCCCCCACCATGGACTATTTGGTCCGATTTGAACAGCCTGTTCAATTTGCTAAAGAACTACCCCAAAGTGATGATCCAACGGAAAAACCTATCCAATCGGTCTATATATCTGTCCCAGATACACATATTTATAAGCAGATGGATGGTCAGCGGAGGCAATTAATCAATCCAGCAGAATTACAGGTAGGGCAACCGATTGAAGTTTCTTATGTGTATCCTGTAACACCTGTTTTCCTAGCATTGGAAATGGTCGTGCTGGATGAATTGTAGAGGAGGCCAGTAAGGCCTCCTTACTCCTATGAAAGCACGTCATATCATAAGGCTTAGGTGATATTAATGAGTTTTACCATGTTGTAGATATAACGTGTCTGCTCATACTTAACCATAGTGCCTGCAGAGTTTTTAACTTGAATACCGGACGAGCCTCCACCATCAAGAAGAATGGCTTCAAAGCAATCCTGTTTAATAAAATAATTGCGAAGTTGTTTCAGTGTCGCATTTTCATGAACAACCAGGTAGACTTGCCAAACATTATTTACGACCTTGAAGCCCAGGCCAGTTCGCCCGGTGGAATCGGTGTATCGCAAGGTTCCGTTCAAATCAAATTTTTCAATATCTTTTAAATCCTCAAGCCATGCTTCTTCCTCTTTCTTCAGCGACAGGCTACCGCCGCTAATAATAGACTTATACGTAATCGAAGTCCCCATTTGTTTTTTGAGATCCGTCACACTTGAAGCACGGGTAATCCCTATTTTTGTTTTGTTGCTCTCCGTGTATACAAATGCTGTACCACGGCTATTCCCTTTGGCATTCGCCTTAGTATCATGGGTATTATTAGGTGTGACCGCGATAGACAAACACTCGGTCGGCGCCTTTGTTGTGCTGATTGGGTTAAAGAAGCCCCCATTAATCCCGTAATCGGTTTGCTGTGTGATCCGGCTTCGAATATTTTTATTTTGAATATTCGAAGCTGGCGTGATGATAACATGGAAACCATCGGACGTTTTGGTGTAAGAATAGTTTGCTGGCATGGGAAACCTCCAATTGGATTATTTTGAAACCGAATCTCGCGCGATAATTCGTTTCTCATATATATAGGAAATTTACAGCTGCCTCTTACAACCCGGAAATCAAATTTTTCTAAAAAACTTTGAAATAGCATATACAAGACAATGCTTGACTTCAAGTTAACTTTAAGTAGTAACATACGGAATGTGACGTAGTGATTAGGAAATGCGATGACTATTCTGATAATTTAGGAGTGATAGAAATTGAAAAAGAAACAACTGGGTAACAGCGACCTTCAAGTATCTGCACTGGGTCTGGGCTGCATGGGTATGTCCGAATATTACGGTGAGTTGAATGATCAGGAGTCGATCAAAACGCTTCATCGTGCGCTGGAGCTAGGGATAAACTTCTGGGATACTGCCGATGTCTACGGTGTGGGAAAAAATGAAAAACTGATTAGCCAAGTCCTGCGGAGCCACCGTGACGAAGTCGTATTGGCTACTAAATTTTCCATTATGCGTGGGGAAGATGGCGAATTCCTGGGTGTTAGCGGTCGTCCTGAATATGTAAAAGAGGCATGTGACCGCAGCCTGCAAAGACTGGGTGTAGATGTGATTGATTTGTACTACCAGCACCGTGTCGATCCGAATGTACCTATCGAGGAAACGGTGGGTGCGATGAGTGACTTGGTTCAGGCGGGAAAAGTCCGCTATTTGGGGCTGTCCGAAGCTTCTCCTGGGCTCATTCGACGCGCTCACAAGGTACATCCGATTACAGCGCTGCAAACGGAATACTCCTTATGGAGCCGGGAAGCGGAAGATGAAGTTATACCGACGTGTAAGGAGTTGGGTATCGAATTTGTGGCCTACAGTCCACTTGGACGCGGATTTTTGAGCGGGCAAATTCAGAAGTTTGATGATTTTGCAGAAGATGATTTCCGTCGCTCGGTGCCACGTTTCCAACCTGAGAATTTCCAGAAAAATCTGGACCTCGTGCAGCATGTTAAGGACCTTGCCGCCCAAAAAGGGGTCAAACCTTCTCAACTGGCGTTGGCATGGCTGCTTGCGCAAGAGGGAATTGTACCGATTCCAGGAACCAAGCGGGTTACGTATCTAGAGGAAAATGCAGGAGCAGTTGATGTGGTTTTGTCCGCAGAAGAAATGGAGACTATTAACGCAATCATCCCCAAAGGAATGGCAGCAGGCCTTCGCTATCCTGCAGAGCGGATGCCGAATTGGCAAGCTGAATAATGAAGATAATGAGATAAACCCCAAAGCCTTCTTTCACGCGGATCGGCGTGAAAGAAGGCTTTGCGGGTTTCATAGATAAGCAAGAACGTACTTTTTCTTTTTACAAAACGGGAGCTTGCAATGCAGTGTTGATATTTTGCAAATCCACCGAAAGCTGCTCTTTTACGTTCCAAGGGTGATACCAGCCGCGTTCAATCATGTACGTGGAAATTTGCTCATGCGTATCAATAGCTTCATCCAGTTGCTTTGTAAGAATCGCCTTAATTTCTGGAGTTCCCGCTTCTGTTACGGCCATAGCGTAATTTCTCACACCGCTTTTGGCCGCGTTCAGAAAATCGGCTGCAATGACTTGGTCCGTTAAGGTATGCAGTCCGGTCAAATGCTCCAACAGTGTATTCATGGCTTAACCTCCTGTGAAATGGCTTGATCTAAGAGGGTGCCGAGTTCTTGTAATTGGCGGGTTGATAAGTCAACATCCTGCTGTAATATAGCTTTGAGAGTCGGATCAGAGATTAATGCTTGCATTGTTTTGGACTTGGTAAGACATACTGCTTTGAACGCTGACAGTTCATGGACTTCAAGGGTTTCATGCAGGCCATACACCATATGACGTTTACCTCCAATACTCCAATATATAGTTAAGGTTTAAGTACCACTTTGATGCAATTGTCTTGTCTGGTATCGAAAATTTCGTATCCACGTTTGGCGTCGCTTAACGGAATGACGTGTGTAACAACGTCTCCTGGGTCCACCTTTCCCGTATCAATCAGCTCATACATATAGGGCATATAGTGAATAACGGGAGCCTGTCCCGTACGTAAATTAACATTTCGCTGAAAAATGTCTCCCAAAGGAAAACCGTTATATCGTCCGCCGTATACACCGGTAACTTGAATGGTCCCGCCTTTGCGGACAGCCTGTGTGGCTATGACCAATCCTCCTAAAGCTCCACCGTGAAGTTTGAGACCAGAAGCCAAGGATTCCAGCGGAGACATTTTACCGCTCATGCCGGAGCAATCAATAACTACGTCCGCGCCTCCTTTGGTCATCTCCTTCAGGTAGTTGCCAACGTTTTCTTGCGATTCCACATTAACGATCTCCACGTGATTGGTGCGCTTCGCGTGTTGCAGACGATAATCCAGATAGTCTGCCGCAATGACTCGTTTTGCCCCTTTGAACCAGGCGAACTTTTGCGCTAACAAACCTACCGGCCCACAGCCAATAACAATGACAGTATCCCCCTTCTTCACTCCGGCATTATCGACGCTCCAAAATGCAGTAGTCATGGCATCAGCAATCAGGCAAAGCTTCTCGTCAGGATGTTCACAACTCTCCGGAATTTTGAAGTGAGTGAAGTTGGCAAAAGGCACACGTAAATATTCAGCTTGTCCACCCGGATATCCACCAGTTGTTCCTGAATAGCCGAAAAAACCGCCCATTTCTCCATGCTCATTAGAATGATCACATTGGCTTTCCAATTGGTTTTTACAATAAAAGCATTCACCGCACGCTATGTTGAACGGAATGATCACGCGGTCTCCCTTTTTCAAGTTGGTTACGCCGCTGCCGACTTCCTCTACAACCCCCATCGGTTCATGACCGATTACATAATTTTCTTGTAAGTTCGGAATCATTCCATGAATGAGATGCAGATCTGAACCACAAATAGCGGTTGTTGTCAGTCTGATAATCGCATCATCGGCTTTTTGAATACTCGGGTCTGGAACATCTTTAACCACAACGTTTTTAATACCCTGGTAGGTCACTGCTTTCATGCCTGGTTTCCTCCCATATGTTCGTCCGGCGTGCGATCAAACATACCCTTGCGGGTGGTATCGTCTGGGAACAGTTTCATTTTACTGATGTCCACCGTCTTGTTGGCTGATAGTTGATCCAATTGATACTGCTTTTGCAGATCATAGGGATGAAACCATTTTTTTCGTACCATAAGATCAGTGATTTCCTGATGAAACGCGATGCCTTGATGCAATTGATTGCGCAACAGAGTTCTAGCATCTGGAGAGACGGTTTCCGTCAAGGCTATGGCTGTATTTCGAACCCCTTCCTTGACGCGAATCAGAAAGTCCATCGCAAATGTCATGTCTGCCATTTCCGGCATATTTAATGAGTTTTTTGGATCCACATAATCCATTCTTGCGGACTGGGTCTGATTTAATGTCACATCATTCACCTCAATTTAAAATTGGTGTTGGTCGGAATTCTGGAACAGGTGCCTGAAACGGTGCTTTACCATACAATGCTTGCAAATCGGCAATAGCTTGTATAGATTGCTGAACATCTTTTTCCATTAAATCCTTTAGCTCTTGATCGAATACTAAGCCCTGCATTAATTTGGACTTAGCTAAGCATAACGTTTTAAAATTAAGCGCTTCGTGGATCTCTAGAGACTCATGCGCCGCTAATGCAGACTGTTGGCTTATCATAGGATCACCTTTCTTTTATGATTCTCAAAGGTATGTTGTCCAGCGTAACTATGTTTATTCAGAGCTATGAAAAGGTTGGGTTACCGGGGTGTAGCTCTTCATGTAGGGCTCTTGCCGACTTCAACCTTGCCAAGCGATTTTTTGGCCGGTCCTTCAATGACTTCGCCTTGATATGAAAAGCGTGAGCCATGACAAGGGCAATCCCATGTTCTTTCCGCCTCATTCCACTCGACTTCGCAACCCATATGGGTGCATGTTGTGTCCACTAGGTGTAATGCTCCTTGTGGGTCTCGGTATGCGCCCGCTCTTTTGCCGTTTACCCGAATGACCGCCCCTTCGTCGTGCTGCAGTTCTTCGGCTTTTTTGTAGTTGATCCCCAATTTCCCAGCAATCAAGTGTTTAGCCACATTCGCATTTTGAGTCACAAATGTTTTAATGTCGGGGTCCATATGAAATCTTGAAGGGGAGAAAAGATCCTGATACGGGCTTTCCTCTCTGGTAATCAGATTCGTATTTAATAAAGCTGCCGCTACACTTGTGGTCATCCCCCATTTTCTATACCCCGTAGCAACGAGGATGTTAGAAGTGTTAGATAGTTCCTGCCCAATATAAGGGAGTTTGTCTAGTGTATATAAGTCTTGAGCCGACCAGCGATAAACGATTTCCTTTAATCCAAAGGTTTGCTCTGCGAACTTTTGTAAAGCTTCATAGTACTGGAAAGTACAGATTCCTTGTCCCGTTTTGTGGCCTTCCCCACCGACGATAACCATCGGTTCACCGTTTATTAGTACAGAGCGAAGCGAACGTTTGGGGGTTTCCGCACTTAGGTACATACCACCCGGATAGATTTTATCGGTTTTGACTGCTAGTACATAAGACCGTTCGGCATGCAATCGCGCAAAATAAAGACCGTTTGGATCATTGAATGGAAAATGCGAGGAGGATACGACATGATTGCAGGTGATTTTCTTTCCGTCGCTTGTTGTAATGATGGCAGGGTTCCCTTTTTCCACACCTACAACGGTGGTTTGTTCATAAATTTTCCCGCCCTGACGGATGACTTGGTTTGCCAAATATCTTAAGAAAGGTACCGGATTAAACTGGGCTTGGTTTTTCATCTTAATAGCTGCTTTAGTTGAAAAGGGCAGAGGTGTTTGTTCGACATAACTTCCCGGGATGCCAAGTTCCTTGTAAGCTTTATATTCGTCGTTGATTTTTTCCACATGCGTATCCGCACATGTATAAACGTAGGCATCTTCTTCTGTAAATTGACAATCGATATGATACTCTTCTACCGTTTGTCTGATAAATTCAAGAGCATCGCGGTTAGCTTCATAATAGAGTCGGGTTTTTTCCTTGCCAAAATGTGAAAGAAACTCGCTGTAGATCAAATCATGTTGTGCGGTAATTTTGGCGGTCGTATGGCCCGTTGTTCCATGAAGTATCCGCCCTGCGTCGACGACTGCGACGTTTAGTCCTTTTTTAGAAAGTAAATAAGCAGTGGTAATACCAGTAATCCCCCCACCTACAATGGCAACATCCACCTGAATATCTTCATTAAGCTTGGGGAAATTGGGGACGTCAGTTGAAGCTAACCAATACGATTCTGGAAATTGCGGAAATGTGGTACGAGATTCGCCTTGTGTCATTTTTACAAATACCCCTTTGATTACAATTTATGTATATTGTTATCATTGTGGGCTTTTATATTCACTAAACGACTCTCTTTAGTATTTTTTTGATACGGAGGGAGTGATGGAAAAGAAACAAAGCCGTCCTTAACGCGGATCGGCGCGAAAGGCGGCTTTGTAGGTTTACATATACAGCTAAGGACGTGGCTTAAAAATGCCGAAAGGACGCCCGACGGGCAGGAATGTACGGCCAAAATGAGCATTCAGAACGGCAGCTCCTGTACCATACAGTGAGAGCAGACCAATGCCCATTTCAGCATAAGCGGCGATGGTATGGAACACCTCTGGGGCAACGCCGAATGCATCGAAGCTAAGACCGAGGAACAGAAAATCAATCAACACAAAAATAAAGAATAAAACCTTATGCGTCTCCATCGCTCCAATGGTCATGAAAAGGGTAAAGATGAGATAGCCCGCAAAGGCAAAGCCGAGCTGTTTGCCATCTACAGCAGATGCCAGCTCTGAGCCGAATACGCCCATTTTAATCATCCAGCTACTGGCTACGGCCAACCAGAAGAAGGCGTAAGCACCAAATGCCGTCATGCCGAAGGTGTTGTTATGTTTTGCATCCTGAATGGAGGCAAACAGCTGTGCAAAAGCACCGAGAAATATAGCCCAAGGGATGATGAAGCTTAAGCCTTCGGTGAGGCCAAGCTTTTGGGATGAAGCCACAAGCGTTACAATAGCCAAGCCAAACAGGCCGATCGCACTCGGATCGGCCGTTATGATTTTTACGTTAGAATGAGATTCATTTTGCATAAAAAAATAGGAGCCTCCAATAATGTTCAAGTACGCGTCAATCTGCCGATGCCAGAATCACACTGACATATTGTAACGGAAACCGACGTACTCGCATAGTAGGTAAGTTATAAAATTTCTACCGATCTGTCTTGTGATGGGGCAAGGATTTATTAAATGGTGTTACCGCAGGATTTGTGATAATATTTACACCTATATAGAATGAGGAAGTGACATAGTGATTAATATAACAATTCCAACTCCGGATATCACGATTACCAAACAGGTTAACCCTGAGCTTAGCCATATTTACGGATTTACCGACTTTCACCTGATCCCTAGAGATAAGGCTGGTATCTTTATGTTCTACAACACACAGGAGGAATTGCTGTTCGTTGGTAAAGCAAGAAAGCTGAGACAAAGAATCAAAAAGCATTTTGAAGATACCGTATCGCCGATCAAGGACAAGCGGAACGAAGTAGCGATTATTGAGGTTTGTATTGTGGAAGATGCAGTAGAGCGAGAAATTTATGAAACCTACATCATCAATTCACAAAAGGCTAAATATAACGTCGAAAAAGTATTTTTTAAGTAATGGAGTAACTTCCATATGAAAAAAGAGCAATAAGTCGCAGTGACTGTACTGTCCTTATTGCTTTTTTGTATTTCTGCATTTTTGATCCTTCCAGAGAGGGGCCGTGGCATGAATAAAACAGATCGTATGCTAGCGATCTTGCTAGAGTTGCAGCGTAAGGATATTGTACGAGCCGAGGATTTGGCAGCCATATTCGAAACGAGTGTGAGGACCATCTATCGAGATGTTCAGGCTCTAAGTGAATCGGGCGTACCGATTGTAGGAGCACCGGGCATTGGATATTCCTTGATGGAGGGGTACTTCCTGCCCCCCTTGAGCTTTACCGCAGAAGAGGCTGTGGCGTTGCTAATCGGAACGGATTTTGTCGAACAAAAATTTGATACAGACTACGGTATCAAGGCGCAAACCTCCCGCAGGAAGATTGAAGCTATATTACCGGAGAGCGTCCGCAGGGAAGTCTCCCGGGTGCGTAAGACCATCAGACTGCTCGCGGTGGGTGAAGGAGCAAACCATAGAGAGAAAACCTATTTGGAAACGCTGCGTCTCGCTGTATTGGAAAAACGGAAAGTACAGTTTGGCTACTCCAAAAGAATGCCAGAGGCTGACGGGAATCGTCAAAGTGTGCGTGTGGTCGCTCCTTATGGTCTTGTCCTGCTCCGTGGTTCTTGGGTGTTAATTGGGCAATGTGAATTGAGGCAGCAGCTTCGCCATTTCCGTCTGTCACGTATGGACGAGCTTATCGTGCTGGAGGACAGGTTTCAGTTGCCTGTCGATTTTCATTTGCAGGATTACAAGCAAACCGATGACCGTCATGTAACTGTTCGCATACTAGCACGTTCGGATATCGCAGATAAGGTGAAGGAAGCGAACAACTTTTATATGGAGGCCATAGAGGAGCGTGCAGATGGACTGCATATACTCTTCCGCGTCAGACAGCCGGAGGAATTACTGCAATGGGTAATTGGATGGGGCGCGGATATGGTTGTGCTGGAGCCTGAGTCGCTCCGGGAGCGGATACGTACGGAAGTGGAAAAAATGTTGAAATGCTACTGACATAATGCTGTCAGTAGCATTTTTGTATAGTAAAGCTACTTTGATAGAGAGGGGCAATTATTAATATATGAATACAACTGAAACATTACAGCGTTTCGAAGAAACGGCACAACACTATCTTCTTGAATTGGACAGCTTTAGCTTGGAGCAACTGCAGTACACACCTCAGGAGGGTCAATGGTCGCTTGGACAAATGTATCTTCATTTGGTGAACTCTGCACTGTATATGCATCTTAAGAACATTGATCTTTGTCTACAGCCTAATGGGGAGATAGGAGTTAAAACGGAGGCAGGCACGGCCATTTTTAATCTGGGGAGCTTTCCACCAATGCGTATCCAAGTTCCACCATCCCCGCAGTACACTCCCCAACAACCCACTAGCAAAGAAGAAATTGTGGAGGGATTAAACGTCGTGATCCGCAAGATGAGAGAGATTGAGCCAACCGTTCGGAAATCAACAGGGCCGTCTACCGTCTCTCATCCCAGATTCGGCGCGCTGAATGCTGGAGAGTGGTTTTCGCTCATCGAGATGCATTATCGTCATCATCTCTTGCAGAAGGAGCGCTTGAAGCACGCAATAGCCGATTAATCGTCTCCCGACGCAGCCCTATAAACTGGCCGATTTCCTCCTGCGTCAGCACGTCCGTTAACGTGGCGGGTGCGATGTAGGAGTGGAACCAGCGTTGAAGCTTCCGAAGCTTCTCGGCAGGTGACACCTCGGTGAGCTGGTCAATTCGTTGCTGCATCATGCGCAATTTGTCCTGTAGCTGCAAAGCGATCTCCCGACATTGAGCTGGGTCTTGCTCCAGCTTTAGATACCATTCTTTTTGCGACAAAACCCCAATCTCAGAGGTTACCAACGCCACCGCTGTACCATAATAAGGATTGGGGCTGATCAGGGAGTGGTGCGGGATGATTTCATCGGGCACAATCACATTAACTAAAATTTGCGAGCCGTCTTCATGGACTCGGACAATTTTTAACAAGCCGCTCTTTAAGTGATATAAAGGACCGGATTCTCCTTGTCGAAATAAGGTCTCGCCTTTGTGTAATATCATGAACGTAAACAGCCTCCATTCCATGTATTCCAGCTTTTAGATGAACCCGCCATTGACGCGGATCGTCTGCCCGGTAACCCACTGTGATTTGGCGCTGACCAGGAACTCAATCACATCAGCGATATCTTCCGGTTCGCCGAGCCGCCCCATAGCATTCATTTTTTTCATGCCTTCGATTTGCTGCTCGGTTTTTCCTGCTTGGAAAAGCTCGGTGTTCACAGGACCGGGAGCCACGGCGTTGATCGTAATTTGCTTGCTTCCGAACTCCTTGGCTAGCTGACGTGTAAATTGCTCCACTGCGCCCTTGGTACCTGCGTATACGCTATATGTCGGGAACATTTGTCCGATTACGGATGTGGACAGGTTCACAATTCTTCCGTAGTCCTCCATATATTTCATGGCTTGCTGACAGGCAAAGAAAGTGCCCTTTACATTCAGTGCGAATTGTTTGTCAAAATCAGCTTCGGTTACCTCAGCCAGAGGTTGGGTGATCATCAGCCCAGCGTTGTTAACCAAAATATCCACTTTACCAAATTCAGCAATCGTATTTGTAAATAATGCTTCAATATCACTCATTTTTCCCAGATCAGCGTGAAGTGCTATGGCTTTGCCGCCTTTTTGGATAATGCCCTCCACGACTTCTTGGGCTTTATCCGTACTGCTGGCATAATTGATGACTACATTAGCGCCTAGATCAGCCAGTTGCTCGGCAATGGCACGTCCAATCCCTCTGGAGGACCCGGTGATAATTGCTGTTTTTCCGTCCAAATGCTTCATATGTGTTCAGCCCTGCTTTCCATATCTATTTTAAGTGATTCCTTTTTCTAAAAGCGTCCACACATCCGAAAACTCCTGATTAATCACAGGGCTCTTCCATTCGTAAGCATGAGCGGGGTGATGAAAACGGGCCGTGGCATAGAAAAGGGTACGCGCCAGTTGGGCTGGCTGATCTGATATGATGTCCCCGCGTACAATGATATCAGCGAGATGATCTACAATGTGGTCGATATGCTGGTCGATTAAATCAGCGGCTTGCTCGGTGACCCTCGTATACATCTCGAACATTTCCTCGTCGTCGCGAGCATAATACTGTTTGAGTTCAACCAAGGTCTGTATATATCGTTTTAAATGTGGCGTTCCCAGTATAGATGAATTCTGACAGACCTCCGTTAACGGGCCAATAATCTTTTCGTTCAGCCATTTCTCGGTCACGCCTTCAAGAAGCTCGGCCTTACTTTTAAAGTGTCGGTAAATGGTGCCATGACTTACTCCCAATACTTTGGCAACATCGGTTACGGAGGTTTTGGCTACACCAAAACGCCTAAGTGTGTCTTCAGTAGCAATGAGAATCTGTTCCTTGGTTAGCACATCTGAGGATTTTTCCATAGGGACACGGTCAAGTGCCGTGTGAGTCACCTCCTTGAAGTCAGGATAACACAAAGAGTATCAAATGACAAATATTCATTTTTGTCATTTGATACTCTTTTTTTTAAGAATCCAAAGAAGTGAACAGAAAAACTACAATAGCGATTCGATCACAGGATCAATGGCGCAGGGCTCCGTTGTTACTTCAAACCTTCCTTTTATCTGGCCATCGCGATCGACCAAGAATTTAGAAAAATTCCACTTGATACCGTCGCCAGCGTATATTTCTGGATACTTATCCCGCAGGAAATCCTCCATCCATTGACCGTCTTTGGTTTGGGTATCGAAGCCTTGAAACGGTGCCTGTTGGGTCAGATATTGAAATAAAGGATGAGGAGATGAGCCTCTTACATCCGTCTTCTCAAAGAGCGGGAAGGTTACTCCATGGTTAATTTGACAGAATCCCTGAACCTCCGAATGGCTGCCCGGCTCTTTTTCATTGAATTGGTTACAAGGAAACGCGAGGATTTCAAAGCCTTGTTCCCTCCGTCTCTCGTAGAGCCTCTGCAGATCCGCGAATTGACTGGAGAAGCTACACTTGCTGGCTGTGTTTACAATGAGGAGAACCTTTCCTCTGTAGTCTGAGAATTCAATCGGTTTCCCGTTAATTGAGGTTGCTTGAAAATCATAAATAGACATGTTAACGTTCCTCCTCACGTTATTATTTAATACATCATATATCCAGAATTATTATTGGTCTAATATATTATTGGGATCAACTTTATAGGTATTTACAATAACTCCGTCACACAGATCACATTGTCCATCTCTCTCTTGAAATCAAAGAAGACTCGCCTTAAAGAAAGTAGGAGATTTGCCTCTTTCATAGCAAACTGTGGCATTCGCCGTTACCAAGATAGAATATAGATGCATATTCATGTAATGTGTGCAAAAACCCAACAGAATCGAGGGATATTCGTGCCCATTGGAAAGATGATTCAATACAAGGAAATGCAACAACATCCCATTTTACGTTCTCACTTGCCCGAAACCCGCTGGATCAGTAATGCAAGGACTTTACGGATGCTGGATACCTATCGCACAGTCTTTATCAAGCCTAATTATGGGAGTGGAGGAACTGGCATCATACGTGCGAAAAAGCTGGGGAGGAAGTATGAGGTTCGTTGTGGCTCCAGTCGCAGAGTCGTTAGATCCCACGCCGTAAGAAGAGCAGTTAGAACCTATCGGAGACCTCATCGTCGTTATTTGGTACAGCAAGGACTTAAGTTAGCCAAGTACAAAGGTTCCATTTTTGATGCCAGAGTGTATATGCAGAAGCCGGAATCGGAATGGGTCATTTCAGGAATAACCGGTCGTGTCGCTGCACCTCGAAAAGTCGTTACCAACTATCGGAAGGGAGGACATGCGGCGCCGTTGTCCAAAGTGCTTTTAAGGGTCTTTAAAAATGACAGAATAAAAATGAAAGAGATTCTGGACCAGATCATCGAGCTTTCTAGAATCATTGCCGACACGATAGATAAAAATCATCCGGTTCGCGAGTTGGGCATCGATCTTGCTATTGAAAAGAGCGGTCAAATCTGGATTATCGAGGCCAATCCGCATCCCGGACATATGTTGTTCAGGCAGCTCCCCAATCACAAGATGATTCGCAACATTTTGAGAAACAAACGTCGTATTCATCACTAGGATAAAGTTTTTGAAATCATTCATTGATAAGAAAAGGAGGAGAACGCCCAAGCAAAGATGCGGGAGCGTTCTCCGTTTTTTTTGTTAAATGACTGACGGATTTAAGACGAAGCTTTTATGTTAAAATATGTCCGCCATCCACATGAAGGACGGTTCCGGTCACAAACTGATTTTGAATCAAGTAAAGTACACCTCGTGCAACATCCTCCGCAAGTCCAACTCGCTTTACAGGAAGCTTATGCGCGACCGTATCATAGAATTGATTACGCGTATTTTCAGGCATTTTGCTGCGGGAAGGTGTATCAATAATGCCGGGTGAGACGACATTTACGCGGATGGGAGCAAGTTCTAACGCCAAGGTTTGACCAAGATTCGAAACCGCTGCATTCACAGCACCGAGCGTAGAGGAGCCAATCATCGGCTTGTATGCCACCACTCCTGAAAATAAAGTAATGGAACCCTTGGTTGAGAGTTGGGAAGCCCCGTATTTAGCTGCATAATATTGGCCCCAAAATTTGTTTCCGAAGAGCTTGCGGGCTTGATCCGTCTCCAACTGAAGGAATGACCCGCCTGATGTTTCTGCGGCGCTAACGATAAGATGATCATAGGGACCGACTTTTTCGAAGAAAGATTTTACCTGCTGCTCATCTGACGTGTCCAGCACATATATTGCAGCACGAGGGCCCAGCATTTCTTTGGCCTTGTGCAATTTATCCTCCGAGCGGCTGGCGATTACCACTTCCGCTCCAAGCGAAATGACTTGCTTAGCTGTTTCTAAACCGATACCTGAGCTTCCACCAATAATGACAATCTTTTTGTTTTGCAAATGGATTACCTCCTCGTATTAGAGAAAACATGACTTGCTACAGCGATATTGTATATGTAGTAAGTTTATTTAGGGAAGTAGTGATATTTAATTCATATAGTTTCTTAAAAGGAACTATTGTGATACCATTGGTTTTAACAGATGATTTTTGGAGGAGTTCCCATGCACGCCCAAGAACCTATTGAATTGACCAAAGGAATACCAGGCAAGCCGTGCCCTATTGCCCAAACACTTGATTTGATCGGAACGAAATGGACTTTTTTAATCATCCGTGACCTGCTTATCGAAGGAACATTGAGATTCAGCCAACTTCAGAAATCCATGAAGGGGATTAGTCCCAAAACGCTTTCCCTACGCCTGAAGGAACTTGAAGATAACGGCCTGTTAGAAAGAAAGGTATATGCCGAGGTTCCACCGCGAGTTGAATATTCGTTAACGGAAAAAGGGAAGCGACTGGAAAGTGTTTTTATTGAGCTGAAGAGATTTGGCTTAGATTTAGAAGCAGATCATTGAGGGATATGACTGCAACATTCCGAGGTATCGTTGAGCTGAACGATGCCTATTTCTTATATATATATAAAGGGAAGCGCTTACTATAGAGTTCACAGAAAGTTCACTTATGTGGAGGTTTCGACTATTTATATAATTACCAAGGTACACAGAAGGGATGATGGAATTGCCAACAACGAAGAAAGAAGATTTTTATTTTGGTTTAATGATGTGCTTGGGAATGGTCGTATTCATGACATCTTATAATCTATATACAAATGACTTGATTGGCACAATATCTCTAAAAGTAATGTTTCTTCAATTTATTTTATGTTTTATCATTGCTTTCGTATTGGAATTATTTATTGTCGGTCCACTAGCAAAGAAAATAGCCTTCTCATTACCATACGACAAATCTAAAAAGGTATTTGTGATTCTGTCCCTTTCATGCTGTATGGTCATTGGAATGGTTCTTTGTATGTCACTTTATGGATTGGGGACAGCTTACTTTTTTAATGGTCTTTCGGGAGATTCATTATTTAAAAATTACTTATCTTTAGTTTTTAAGAATTTTATTTTTGCTTTCCCTCTGCAGATCTTAATTGTAGGGCCGCTTGTTCGGTACTTATTTGCTAAATTCGTGAAAGGAACACGAATTGCGGTATCTATAAGCTAAAACGTAGTCAACGACGTTATACGATAGCTCAAAAGCCGCCTTCTGTCTGAGAAGGCGGCTTGTTTTTACCCAGAAGTCTCAGTATCTTTACAGTGTTTGTCCGCTGTCCACCGTAATAATCTGGCCTGTCATGGCTTCCTGTTCCAAAGCAGAGCAGATCATGCTGGCAATGTCCTCGGGCGTAGAAATGCGCTGTAGGAGCAAATGAGGAAACAGTTGATTCATTTGTTCTTCTCTGCCTGCCCACCATCTTGTCGCTACGGCTCCCGGCACGATGCAATTGACGCGAATATCCGGTGCCAGTGCTCGTACTAAAGATTTGGTCAGCCCGTGGACGGCCGCTTTGGATACCGCATAGGGAAGAGAGGAACCTAGCCCTGTTTGTCCTGCTATACTTCCCAGATTGACGATAGCTCCTTGTTTACTACGCTTCATAAAAGGAGCTACGGCTCTGGCACAGTAAAACATGCCTTTTACATTTACATCAAATAGATCATCCCATACCTCTTCCGTGGCTGCCTCCAGATCATCCATAGGAATGTGATGTGTAATGCTAGCGTTATTCACGAGTATATCAATTGTACCGAATTGCTGGACAATCTGGTCAACCATAGTTCGAACTTCCTGATCTCGGGAAACATCTGCCTGTAATGCGATAGCACATCCGCCCTTTTCAAGGATCATACGTACCGTTTCCTCAGCATCGTTTTTAGAGCGGGAATAGTTTACGACTACTGTAGCTTTTCGATCTGCCAAGGCCATGCATGCGGCTCTCCCAATTCCTGTACCTCCACCTGTAACCAGTGCTACTTTTTGATGTAAATCCATAGATATTCGCTCCTTCTCCAACCAGTTCATTTTGCGCTGAAAATAATATGATCTGATATGTATCATTGTAGAGGATGTATTGTGTTCTGTATAATTGAATTAACTGAATTTATGATTCAATAAAATTGAATTAATTGTGCATATAGGAGACTGAGAATGGACATTAAAACACTCAAAACATTTCAAATGATTGTGAATTACGGGAGTTTTATGCGTGCAGCGGAAGAGTTGAATTATGCACAGTCTACCGTGACGATGCAAATACAGAAGCTGGAGTCCGATATGGGAATTCAACTGATCGAACGGGGCAAGAAAATAAAGTTAACTGAAGCGGGCAGGATGTTTTACGAGCAAAGTCTACATATTGTAAAGGATATGGAGCAATTGCATGAAAATATGGACAATCTGCAAAGAGGGACTACAGGTAACATTCGTATAGGAGTGACCGAACCGACTGCCAGTTATCGACTACCAGAAATTTTAAAATGCTTCTTAACCCATTATCCGAATATTCGGGTTTCTGTTGAGTTTGGGAATACCCCTACCTTAAGCGAGCGTATTCTCAAGGGAGATATTGACTTAGCGCTGTGTTCCACACCGGATGTGGGCACAGAGCTATATTTTGAACCTTTATTTAAGGAGAATTTTGTAGTTTTAATGCCTGAAAGTCACCCGCTTGCGGAAAAAGAAAACATTGGGCCAGAGGATTTACAGGGGCATCGGTTGCTTATTACATCGGCCACCTGTCCATATCGTCGCAAACTTGAAATGGTCATGAAGGAATATGGAATAACCACGCTAGACACGATGGAAATTGGCAGCATGACGGCTCTGAAATTTTATGTGGAAAGCGATTTGGGTATTGCCCTTGTGCCACAAATTCTGGTCAGTCCTATTCCGGCAGGAGTAGCGGTGAGGGAATTAAGCGGCAGCCTGATCGATATGACTTTCGGCCTTCTTTGCAAAGCAACAGACTATCCGCTAAGGCTGGCAAGCTCAAGGCTATATTCTGTGTTGAAGGAGGAGCTTGGGGAATGGTCCTCGGTGCATTGAGCTAGAGTAGCGAGTATGCAGGGAATTGTGTTTTCTGTCACCTTATGATGTAAATGCAGTACGGTATAAAACCGACTGCGATACGCAGTCGGTTCGGTTTGTTTACTTTTTCTTAATCGGAATCCAAACTTCACTTCGGTAGTCTTCAGCATGTGAATCTCCCATCGTATACACTTCCAGTTCCGGGCCGCCTGAATGCTCATAATTACTGGCAGGGAACCATTCCTGAAAAATTCTTTGCCATACCTTTTGGATCGAGTGAGGCATAGGGCCGATGGATGTAAACACTGCCCAGGTTGAAGCCGGAATGGTTCTGGATTCCAGCCCATTCGCGGTCGCTACGTCTTCGCTGCCTTCTGCGGCGATTAAGTAACTAAACGTCTCCTCCCCATGTTTCATGTCCAAACATATACCGAGTATATCGTCGCCTGTCCCCAAGGCATGAATCCGATCCGATGTACCATCCGCATTCAGTTCGTTCCAGAATTTTGGGATTTCTCGAAGATTATCGCCGTTCTTAGTAGTGACTTGAATGGACTTGCCAATGACCGTAAAGGCCGCTTTCTCTACAATTTTGTAATCCATTTCCTGATCTCCCTTCAACGATAGATGGAAGGTGATGCGTGGAAAGGCTTTCAGGTTTACCCCAGGGTTTCTGGCCTCAGAGGGAGAAATACCGTGTACCTTACGGAACGCTTTAGAAAAAGATTCGGGGGAATCATATCCGTATTTGAACGCTACATCCAGCACCTTGGCGGAAGAAAGACTCAATTCCTGAGCAGCCAAGGTCAATCGACGTTTGCGCACATATTCTGCTACCGTGACGCCGGTTAGCATATGAAACATACGCTGAAAATGGAAAGGAGACGAATAGGCTGCCTTTGCAATTTCATCGATATCGAGTGGCTGCTGCATTCTCTCTTCCATCAGATCCAGTGCGTTCTTGATCCGAAGCAACCATTCCAACCGCATCACCTTCCTTAGCTGTAATCATATCATTAGGAGTATCTGTAATCCTGTCTTTGCGTGCTCTAGTTGAACAGGTTCTGTCGCCTAGTTTAATGTGGCTTGTACTTGGCTCAAGACATAATTTCACAATGAAATTTTGGAGAAACAATGTGCCTGCCCCCTTGTGTTCATAATTAAAATTTGGGACAATGAAAGAGGCGTTTAAATAGCGCAGATTGCTTAAACATGCTATGATGCAATGATGGTTGAGACGAATGGTGCGTGCTTAGTTTTATATAGAGGAAGACGAATTTGAATGTTTTGAAAAGAGGATCGAACATGAAAAAAGAATCCATTTATGGATTAACGCTAGATCAATTGACAGCATGGCTCATCGAGCATGGACATAAGAAATCCCGGGCATTGCAGGTATGGGACGCATTGTACCGGAAGCGGGTTACTGATTTTGCAGCGATGGCAGAGGTTCATGAGGATTGTACTCGCCTGTTGGCAGAGCACTTTTCCATTGAAACACTTGAAGAACACGTGAAGCAACAGTCAGCAGACGGGACGGTCAAGTTCTTGTTCCGGCTTCAGGATGGTAATTTGATTGAGACGGTATTGATGCGGCATAAGTTTGGCTTATCCGTATGTGTGACTACGCAGGTAGGATGTAACATTGGGTGCAGCTTCTGTGCGAGCGGATTGTTGAAGAAGAGCCGTGACCTGTCCAGCGGTGAAATTGTAGAGCAAATTATGAAGGTCCAGCTGTATCTGGATCAGGAACGTCCGGGCGACCAAGTCAGTCATGTCGTGGTGATGGGAATTGGCGAACCGTTTGATAACTTCGTGAACTTGTCCGATTTCATTCGGGTCATTAAGGATCACAAAGGGCTAGCGATTGGGCCGCGGCATATTACCGTTTCCACAAGTGGACTTGCTGATAAAATCATTGAATTTGCAGATTCCGACCTGCATGTCAATCTGGCGATCTCCCTCCACGCTCCGAATAATGAGATTCGTACTCGCATTATGAAGATCAACCGTGCGATTCCGATTGAGAAACTCATGCAGGCGATTGATTATTATTTGGACAAAACAAATCGTCGGATTACGCTGGAGTACATCTTGCTGAAGGATGTTAATGACGGTAAGGAGCATGCGCTCGAACTGGCTGAGCTGGTGGGCCATCGTCGTAATCTGGCCAATGTAAACCTGATTCCGTACAATCCGGTGGATGAGCATAGCCAATACCAGCGGAGTGAGTCGGAGTCGATTACGGGCTTCTATGATGTGCTGAAAAAACAAGGCATTAGCTGTAGTGTTCGGCTGGAGCATGGAGTCGATATTGACGCAGCCTGCGGACAGCTACGTAGCAAGCAAATTCGCAAGGATGCCAAGGGTAGCCGCAATGCGGAGCGCGAAGCCATTAGTTAAATAAATACACAAGCGTACTCTCTAACAGGAGTACGCTTTTTTATATCGCGAGTCGCAGGGCGAAACGTTGCATATAAATGTGAAAATAGTCACGTAACAGTTGCTGCTTTTACGTTATAGTGAGTGGTTAGTGGAGGGGTTATATGGCTAACGTAATTTCGAATGTGGCGCTCGTTCCGGGCATTTATGTGATGAAAATAGAGGGAAAGTTTAAAGGGAACATGGGGCAGTTTTACATGCTGCGCAGCGGGACAGGTTATCCACTGCTGCCTAGACCCATCAGCATTTATGATATCGGGGAAGAGAGTATTTCCTTTTTGTACCGGGTTGTTGGAGAGGGGACAAATTTGTTTTCCCAATTACAGCCTGGTCAGGAGATTCAGTTAGAAGGACCTTTTGGAAACGGTTTTCCGCAGGTAGAGGGTAGTTTGGCTTTAATCGGCGGTGGCATGGGTACAGCTCCGTTGCTGTTGGCTGCAAAGTATTACCCGCATGCGCATGTTTATCTGGGGTTTGCACAGCAAGCCTTCGGAGTTGAAGCGTTTGAAGCTGTGGCGGCATCTGTACAGGTCAAGGTAGGGGGAAGCATCGTCGAACAGATCGATCCGACGCTCTATGCAAATATGTTCTCCTGCGGGCCAACTCCGATGTTGCAAGCACTGGCCATGAAAACGGTGGATACGTCGTCCCGTTTATATATTTCAACTGAAAGACACATGGCCTGTGGTATTGGCGCATGTTTGGGCTGTACGATGCGTACCCGTGGGGGCAATCGGAGGGTATGTAAAGAAGGGCCTGTATTCCCGGTGGAGGAGGTGGAGTTCGATGATCTCCATGGCGTGTAATATTGCGGGTGTACCGTTCAAGAACCCAATCATCATGGCTTCCGGTACGTTTGGATTCGGACGTGAGTATGCGGAATTTTATTCTCCTGAATTATTGGGCGGTATCGTCGGCAAGGGACTAACCCTGCATCCGAAGGCTGGTAATACGGGATCACGAATACATGAGACAGCATCCGGAATGCTCAATAGTGTAGGGCTGGAGAATCCGGGGGTTGCCGCCTTTTTGAAGGATGAACTGGATGACATGACTCACTGGAACACGGCTATTATTGCCAACGTAGGCGGCTCCAATCTGGAGGAATATGTTCAGGCCGTAGCGATGATTACGGAAAACGCGCAAAAACGACGCACGATGAATCGAAGAGGCGTTGATATGCTGGAATTGAACATTTCATGTCCCAACGTGAAGCAGGGTGGAATGCAATTTGGTATCCAGACTGAGGTAGCGCGGGAGGTTGTGCGTCAGGTGCGCAATGTGACTGCGCTTCCGTTGGTCGTCAAGCTGTCTCCAAACGCAGAGAACATCACGCAGATGGCGGTTATGTGCGAGGAAGAAGGCGCAGACGGAGTTTCGCTGATCAATACATTTTCTGCAATGAAAATAGATATACGTCAGCGTCGCAGTGTCTTCGCCAACACGTATGCAGGTCTTTCCGGCCCGGCAATTAAGCCAATTGCCTTGCGCATGGTTCACCAGGTGGCGCAGGCGGTGTCGATTCCGGTAATCGGGATGGGCGGAATTAGCTCGGTAGAGGATATTATTGAATTCACCATGGCAGGGGCCGCTGCCATTCAGGTGGGAACGTACAACTTTGTCCATTTACATGCAGGGGCTGAACTGGTACAGGGACTTGAACAATGGATGCAGCAGGAAAAGGTGCAGTCATTGGATGAGATACGAGGAATTTTGTGAATTTAGAACCTTTTTGCATACACTAATTCATGTAAAACCGGCTTGTCTTTTAAAGACAAGTCGGTTTTATTTATTTTACTGAAATAGCCAAGCTTCAACTAGTGGTTAATATCGCACTTATTCAAGATGAACGAAATTTGATTTTCCAGCCGATGAATGGCTTGCGAAATAAGAAGGAAATTGTCAAACGGTGTCGAATAACAAGGGATTATAGGGAAAGAGATAGGCTCTTTTTCCTAATGGAGAGCTTGACAAAGAAGCTGGGTGATGGGATTGCGGTTAATAGGTAAGTCGAAGCCGAGACGACAATTCAAGGTTTCGCTACAATTCATGATTATTATTTTGGTTGTTTTAGTTATTATTATTTCCTTAATTATATCCTTGCTTCTCATTCGTAATTTCGTGATTAACAAGCATTTTGATAATACGAAGGAAAAACTTTCGGGTATTGCCAAGATGGTTGCCAGTGACAACGATGTTATTCGTAATGTTGAGCAGGGAGTTCCTGTGAAGCAGATCCAAGACTACTCGCTTGGAGTCATGCACAACGTTAATGTGGATTTCGTTGTCATTTTGAACCACGATTTAATTCGGCTATCTCATCCGAATGCAACGATGGTTGGCAAACCGTTCTCTGATTTGAATGATGCCAGAAGAGCGCTATCCGGTCAGGGACATTTTTCTGAGAATATAGGTATTTTGGGCGAAGGTTACCGATATTTTACGCCGATATTTAATCAACAGCATGAGGTCATTGGCATTGTATGTGTAGGGCTGACCATGAGAACCCTAAATCATGATTTGATGCAGGCGCAGTATACCATTTTTGGGGGGCTGATGCTGGGGCTCTTTAGTGGAGTTCTGGGGGCGATCATTCTGGCTCAGAAAATCAAAACGATTTTATTTGGGCTTGAGCCGCAAGAGATAGCAACACGATTACGCGAAAAAGAAATTATTGAAAATGAGGTCGCTGAAGGAATTATAGCCATTTCGGCTGACAAGAAAATTATGCTCATGAACAAAGAAGCTCAGGCCAAGTATCAACTGGCAAACCAAGAGATGAAAGCCCCGATTGGCGAGCAGCTAGATACCAACTTTTATAACGTACTCTTCAAGAGAGTGTTTGATGACAAAAAGAAAATCAAGGATCGCTCATTTTATGTGAATGGTATAGAAGTCATTGCGACAGTAACCCCTATATATATTGAAAATGAGTTTTTTGGGGCAGTTGCAACGCTGCGCGACCAATCCGAGATGATCCATCTTAGCAACCAGTTAAGTGGTACAAAATATTATATTAACTCCCTTCGCGGACAGACCCATGAATTTATGAACAAAATGCACGTAATATCTGGGCTGATTGAAATGAGGAAATATGCGGAGGTCAGTCAATATATTCAGCAGCTAAATCACCGGTATCAAGATGAGGTAGGCTTTTTGACTGAGAGAATTAAAGTTCCGGCATTAGCAGGTTTTATTATGGGTAAAATCAACGAAGCACGCGAACAGAATATTTCGGTTCTTCTTGCAGAAAGCTCGGATGTCTCTAATGTGGAGATGCAGGATATCGTTCATGATGTCATACACATCCTGGGCAATTTTTTTGACAACGCCATAGATTCCATCTTACAAAAAAAAGAGCCCGGCAAAATTGAACTGAAATTGAACTATGAGTGTGAGGGAAATGTATTCATTTTGAAAGTGAAAGATAATGGGTTGGGGATTGATTATGAGATGCAAAAAAGAATATTCGAGCATGGCTTTTCGACCAAAGGAGAAGACAGAGGCTACGGCTTGAATCTGGTTAAAACCATGGTGGAAAATCATCAAGGAATCATTGAGCTTGATAGCCAACCGGGTCTGGGAACAAGTATTTATGTAGAGTTGCCCTGTACATTGGAGGTGACAAATGAATGAAAGTTCTAATTGTTGAGGATGATCCGATGGTTGCTGAGCTCAATCAACAGTTTATCGAGCGCATGGACAATTTGGACGTTGTATGTAAGGCAGATACCGTCAAGAAAGCACAGGACTGCCTTCAAAAATGGTCACCGGATCTGGTATTACTGGACGTTTATTTACCTGGAAAAAGCGGATTAACTTTATTATCACATATGCAGGAGCATCAGTATCATGCTTCAGTTATTTTAATTACGGCTGCAAAAGATATTCAGACGGTGAAGGAAGCTGTTTTTTATGGTGTTGCAGACTATTTAATTAAACCCTTTACATTCGAACGCTTTAGACTGGCTGTTGAGAAAATCCAGCGCCTAGCCACGGTGATGGAGGAAGGGAACGGCATTAATCAAGCTGTCATTGACCATTATTTTAATAAAGAAGAGTATACGGGTGTGGAGAAGAAAAAACCTGTTGAACATCCATCGCATAATCTACCGAAAAACCTGTCTAAAAATTTGTCCAAACTGACCATGACTACGATACTGAAGAGTATTCAAGAGCTGGACGGACCATTCTCGGTTGAAACGTTAGCCAGAGAAGTGGACTTGTCCCGTATCACGGTAAAAAAATATATTCAATTCCTGGTGGACGATGGCTTCCTGGTTGAATCGATAGAATACCACAAGGTTGGCAGGCCGCTAATGCTCTATCAGTTGAATCCTGATATAAAAGAACCGCCATTTCCATTGTAATCTGGAAATAGCGGTTCTTTTTTTGTTCAACAAGAGTGCCGAGCTTCCTAATTATTTATTTCATAGAGAGAACAGGAAGTGGGACTAGGTTATCTGAAGAATGAGTTGTAACGATATCATGGAAGTTGTCGTAGCTAGTTTCAATCATGTTGGATAACGCCGTAACGGTATTCGAGCCAGCATGAGGCGTTACCAAAACTCTTGGATACAGCTCCACAAGCTTCTGGATCGTGGGGTCCGGGAGCATTTGCCATGGTTCAAATGCTTTAAAGAATAATTCATCTTCTTTAGGGAAGACATCCGTAGCAAAGCCTTCCAGATGGTTACTGAGCAAAGCGTCCAAAATGGCTTGGTTATCTTGTAATTCTCCACGTGAGGTATTGATGAGAATAGATCCCTTTTTCATTTTTGCTAAAAAGCTGGCGTTAATCATTTTGTCGTTCTGTCCCGGCAGATAAGGAACGTGCACACTAACGACATCACTCTCTGCCAGTAATTCATCCAAGGTCGTGAATGGAATGACTTCCTTGGCCGCGTCCGATTGGTACACATCATAGCCGATAACAGAGGCACCTAATCCTTTAAATAATTTGGCTTCTGTCAGACCAATGCGGCCGACCCCAATAATCCCAACTTTACAATTGTGAATCTCTTTGCTGAATGTATGCTCGTCCACAATGAAATTTTTGAACGAGCTTTTGGTAGTCATATAAGCGGTGTGTCGGAACAGCATCATTGCTAAGGTTAAGGAGAGCTCGGCGATGGCATTCGGAGAGTAGGATGGCACGCGTGCCACCTTCATTCCGAATTCGCTGCAGGCATCCAAATCAATGTGGTTGATTCCGACTGTTCTGGTAAAAACATATCGAATGCCGTATTCATTGAATTTTGTGATATTTTCCCGATTGGCAGCACAATTTCCTCTTAGCAAAACGGCATCGTGATGCTGTGCCAATTCTGCATTGCTAGTGGTTAACAACTCTTCTACCAGCGTTAGTTGAAAGTTATATTTATTGAGATCCTGGAAATAGGGTTTCTCATAAGAACGGACACCATAGCAAATGATTTTTAACATGTTGTTTTCCCCCTGATTTAGAAAATTCCAATTTTATCAATGACATTGAGCGTAACGATCCACACTGGAATCATGACGACAGAAGTAATAGTTGATAGAAGCGATGCATTGGAGGTCAATATGGCTTCCTTATCAAAACTGATCGCATAGGCTGCGGCTACGGTAGCTGTAGGAGTAGCCATCATGATGACAATAGTGGCTAAAGCGACAGAATCGACTGACAGAATATGGGATACAGTCAACAAAGCCAGCAAGACGATGTTAACAATAGGAACAAGCCAAACCTTAACTATGCTGTAATACCAAGAGGTCTTATCAGTAGCTGCCGACTTGAAGCTGATCTCCCCCAATGTCGAGCCAATCGATAACCAGGCTAACGGAGAAGCTAGTCCAGCTAGGTAGGTCATGGGCTTGAACAGCCAGACAGCGGTTTGATCAATTCTTAGAAAGGCGAACTGCTGAATGGCCCCATCCTCTGTAGCTACACTCATCTGTGGCAAATAACCTTGAAACAACCAAACAAACAAGCCTAGAAACGTGGCGATAACGATGGGATTCAAAAACATGGTTTTGAGATTTTTAAGCTCCATTTTTAAGCCGCTCATTTTGATATAGCCATAGGAGTATAAGAAAATGCGGTACCCTATGTTAAAAATGGAACTGTACATCACTCCGGTAGGACCGTAAATGGCTCCGACAATTGGAATTCCGAAGAAAGTCGTAGAACCGAAGATGGTTAACACCCGTAAAACATCCTGTTTATCCTTGTTGTAGCTCAGAAAGAACGGTTTAGAAATAAAGATGAGAATAATATAAATTAGAACTCCCCATATTAAAACATTCATTCCTTGTTTTAACATTGTAGGATTAATGTCCTGCATGAAAGAATTAAAGGCTAGTGCTGGTAGAGCCACGGTTAGAACAACCTTGGATAACAACTTTCCTACTGCTGCGTTAAAAATCCCCTTCTTGCGGCAAAAGAAACCAAGAAGGATAATAAAAACGGTGGAAGCGATAGAACTGACAATTTTGTTATCTGTTAAGGTCGCTGTAATCATTTCTAGTAAAGACATAGATAAAACCCTCTCTTGTACCTTTTTTCACATAAATGACGATGCAGAATGTGACGATGCAATTCCCTGATCTTTTGGCCAAAGTGTTGGTTTGCACTTTTATAGTAAAATGACTTTGTGAAAAAAAGAACAATATCTAATTAATTTAACTTATGAAACTAATTTAAAAAATTTATACGTTACATCAGATGGCAAATGAAACGAGAGGGGACGTTTTCACGGAATGATTATTTCTTGGCTTTGTGAGTGCTCATCAACATTCGTGCTATAATGTAAATCATTAAAACCCACTTGATTAGTGGGTTAAGTAGAAAAGAAGAGCAGGAGGGGCCTCATGAATCCGATACAACATATACTGGACGAATTTCAGCTGATCGTGCTGGACGGCGCCATGGCGACCGAGCTGGAGCGTCATGGACATGATCTGAACGATAGCTTATGGTCAGCTAAAATCCTCCATGAGCATCCAGAGTCGATCAAGCGTGTGCATAGAAATTATTTTGAGGCTGGGGCAGACTGTGCGATTACTGCGAGCTATCAGGCCACCGTTGAAGGCTATGTTAAACGAGGCCTAAGCGAAAATGAGGCGCTGGAGTTGATTCAATCATCGGTGCGGATTGCTGTACAGGCACGCGATGAGTTTTGGGCTGACGTGACGGCTACTGCAAGTCAGCGACATCGTCCCAAGCCGCTAGTCGCGGCCTCTGTTGGCCCTTACGGGGCGTTTTTGGCAGATGGGTCAGAGTATCGCGGCGATTACAAGCTGAGCGAGGAACAGCTAGTGGAGTTTCACAGGCCACGTATGAAAGCTCTGATCGAGGCGGGAGCAGATATTTTAGCCTGTGAAACGATACCCTGTCTGGTTGAAGCCAAGGCCATTGCCCGATTGCTGAAGGAATTCCCTGGCACGTATGCCTGGATCAGCTTTAGCGCAAAGGATGGACAGCATATCAGCAATGGTGAGTCTGCCGCTGCATGTGCTGAGTGGCTGAATGGGCATGAGCAAGTGGCTGCTGTAGGAATCAATTGCACTTTGCCGAAATTCGTTCCATCGCTTATTCACGAAATACGCAGCCACACGGATAAGCCTGTGGTGGTATATCCCAATCTGGGGGAGGAATATGACCCGGTCACCAAGACATGGCACGGCAGCACTTGTGCAGAGACGTTTGGACAAAGTGCCCGCCAATGGTATGAAGCGGGAGCTCGTCTGATTGGCGGTTGTTGCCGGACTCAGCCGCAGGATATTGAGGAAATAGCATCATGGTCGAGAGATGAATAAACGGAGATAAACGATGGTCCGAAAAAGAACAAGCAGGCTGAACCAAGTTGTGCTCCAGTAATGGAGGGGCTTGGTTCAGCCTGCTTTGTTTACTACCTTCGCCGATCCGGTCAGCTTTCTGCCAAACGTTCCAGCAGCGCGTCTCCATTGCGGCTCACCCGAATATGGGCAAAATGTGCGTTCTGTTCTACAGTACGTCCGGTTCCCTCAGGAATGAAATAATTCTCAATACCGTACAGAATACGAGAACCATACCATTGTCCATTTAGAATGACCTCATGGCTGGCAAGTTTTTCACCATCTTGATATAGGCGATCCGCGACGTATACTCCTTGGCTATCTGGTGTGAGAACGACTTTGACCTTGCCTCGGCTCCATTCCTCCTCCTGAAGAGGGGTCTTGGAAGGCGGGGTAGATATGTCGTAATTCAGTGCCACATAATCGCCTTGTAGCAGGGAGCGCGGGTCTACAGGAGCTAGTTTGAGCTTAATGGAAGCCCCTGTGGCGAGCAGGGTTTCACTTCTCGCCGTCTGATAGCCGATGATCCCCAGCTGTAGCACGATGACAATGGCAATGAGTAACGGGCTTAAGCGCATAAAGCTAAAGCTGCGGTGATCGGCATCGAATGCTGCTTTGCCGCTATGGGCCATTCGCCGATCCGCCCACCAGGTAATTCCGAGCGCAATGATCCCCAGTAGCGCCAGCGTAAAAGATTTATACAGTAGCGTCCACAATAAATCATAGTATTTGAAACCGATAAAAATAAACCAGAAGACAACGCTCGTGATGGCCTCCGATTTTTGTTTCAGACGGGCAAAGGCAAAGACCATCCCGGTAACGATAACAAAATAAAAAATGTTAATGAACATATAAGAGTGTGGAACGACATCCTCGAAAAACGTCGCCCAAAACAGGAACAGCAAGCTGAAAAATAATGAGCTATTCCGTAGATGTTCTTTCAACTCCGTCTTGGATATAAAGTAACTTACCCCATATAACACGGCATTGACGATGAAAAGAGAGAAGATGATGAACTTATAGGTCCAGTTCCAACCATCCCACTCCTGATACTGCTGAAATAAAATGGTCGCCAGATTCAGGTTTACAAAGGTGTAGGCAAAAAACAACTGCCTTTTCCCCTTGGAGCGGAACCATCCAGCGATGGAAACGATCAGAAATAATACCGAAAGCAGCGACTGATCTGACCATAGAATGGCCGCCAAGCCTGTAATATAGCTGATGGTCAGCAGTGTATAACGTATTACCGAATCCAGCTTGGATTCCGGTATGACAATCATCGAGATCATAAGCAGCAACGACACAACCAACAGTACGTATTCGGTGTGGTTTACATTCGTGCTAATCATAATCAATCCGATGAGAGATATACTACCGATCAGCACTCCAACCACTTTGATCACACGGGATACGGTTTTGCTAATCCATTCACTGCCATGTTCCTCGTGGACGGTCGTCTCATTCTTTGATGTACTGATGTCCGTTGTCCCTGAATCCGGCAGTGTTTTCCCCAAACGATTCAAATAGCGGAAAAACCACACGTTACCCGTCAGCAGCAACGCCACAAAAATCAAACCAAAAACAAAAAACAGAGATGAGGAGTACGCCTCAGCCAGCTCTATAAATTTAAAGACAGCAAACGCCGAAAGTGCCAATGCATTCAAGGTCAGTAGCGTTTTATTCAGCCGCACCTTGATAAATATATAAAATCCTAAAGTAATCACAGCAATATGCGGTACATTCATGATCAGGCCATACTCATCAAATGCAAAAGAATTGGTCATCGCTAACATGGCTATATGGAAAACCGTAAAGCTCATATATTGTAGTGGAGCAGAGTGTATACGATGAAGGAACGTCAATAAAAATAGCAGCAGATTGACTATTGCGAACATTCCGGCAATGGACAACGATTCCAGCTCGCTATAAGGCACACTTTGCATCGTAGGGTAAAAATAAAGCCACAAACCAAGATGAATTAGTACATAAGACAGCATATAAAAAGGATTGTAGCGAGTAATCCAGCTAAGCAGTAGAGCCGGCACCGACCAAATGATAAACAATCCATAGCTGTCCGCATGGGAATTGTAAATTTGACCGAGCAATGCCACGGAAACGCCAAAGGCTATACAGCCAGCCACCAAAAACATATTAGACAGAAAAGCTTGTTGACCGGGAACAGCACGTATCCGTGCAAATACAAAAGACAAGCCGTAGAACAGAACAATAAGCGTAGCAGCAAGTACAATCTTGAATGTCCGATCCAGTCCGCCCCAATTGGAGGCGAAAAAATAAATAATTGCGGCCAGTATCAGTGAGATGCCCAGCAGATAGCCCGTACGTATCGCATTGAATCGCAGCATGGATTTCACGTACCTTTCCTGTTGGTTTGATGCCTATTATAGCGTTGCAAGGGCTCAGAACCAAGTGGGAATTAGGATCAGGTCATAAAAAGAGAGACACCGTATACGGTGGCTCTCTTTAACGTTACTGGATTCCGACTAAGCGTTGACGGTACGAATCTCTTGCCGGGACTGATGTCGGAAGCGATACTCACGCGGTGGAATCCCTGCTGTTTTCTTAAATGCCTTGGAAAAGGTGGACATATCGGTATAGCCGATGGACTGGGCTATGATCGACAAATTGTAAGTCGTCTGCTCCAGTAATCTTTTGGCTTCGTTAATCTTGAGGTTTTGCAAATACTTGGCGGGAGAGATGAGGAAGGTGGAATGGAATTTACGTGAAAAATGCGCACGATCCACACCTACATGCTCGGCAATTTGTTCAATCGTAACACGGTCACAATAATGCAATTCAATGTAATCTTTCCCCTGCTGGAGCCAATAATCAGAGCATACAAAGTTGCGCAGCACGTCAGATGTGTTGCGGGATAACTCCTCGAAGATCTGGTGCAGTGTAATCAAGCGGGCCAGATCGCTGCCCTGTCTGCTGTTGTCGTGTACGATGGAAAACAGCTTGGAGATAAGTCTGAGGATTTCCTCGCTCACTGCGTTAGCCATAAATGGCGTAGAGGGATTAATTCCGATCCGCTCCATCAATGCGAGGGACTTGGGTCCCTCAAAGGCAATCCATACCTTTTGCAACGGGTGCTCCTGATCGGTGTAATATTCATGGGCAAGATGCGGAAAAAAACAGAATAAATCAGACTTTTGGACACGGTATTTTTGTTGCTTATAAATAAACTCAGCCTGACCTTCAAGTACAAATATCAAATAAAAATAAGGAACAGCCTTGGGACCGACATGGCAGCTTGTTTTCGAAATATCCATACCTAGTCTGACAGGCCAAACGGCGCTGGATTTTTCCAGTTCGGTGGCTGTGAAATAATGGTCTTCCACGATGTCGAAGTGATCTTCATTTTTTGCTCTTTTCATAACTTGTCACCTCTCCTTTGGTGGAGATAAGGGAATTTTGATTTTATTGTATATAAAGGAAAGCATAATTACAAGTTAATTCATTGGAATTAAGGGTTATATAATTGAAACTAGGTATGCCAAAGGCTCCATGGCCAGTTTAAGACGATCCATGGAGCCTTTTAAGTTCTGTATTATGAGATGGAGATTAGTCTATATTTATACGTTCAGGATTCCTTCTTTTGGAGTAACGTTGAAGGCTTTGGCCAGATCGGCCAATTCCTGATCTGTAATCCGTTGCTGAATATCATGGTGAGCAATGAGCATATAAATTTGCGCTGCTTTTTCAATCGTTTCAATCAGGCCAAATGCTTCATCAATGGAGCTGCCCGTTCCGAAAATGCCATGATGAGGCCATAATACAGCGTGATGATCCTTCATTTTTTTTGCCGTTTCGCGGCCGATTTCGCTGGAACCTGGTACCATCCAAGGGATTACACCGATACCGTCTGGGAAGACGACAATACATTCAGTACACATTTCCCACAGCGTTTTGGTGAATTGGTTTTCGTCCAGACTATGAATGAAGGTCATGGCAATAACATGGGTGGCATGATTATGAATCACAACACGATGGTTAGGATCGACCTTCAAGCGCTCAATGTGGCTCATAAAATGGGAAGGCAACTCACTGGTAGGCACTGCGCCATGTTTGAGGCCCCATAAGACTTCCAATTGCTCGCCATCCTGGGAGACACGAAGGACTCCTAAGTTAGCTTCTGGATCTGCAATTACGTTTTTAAAATATTTCCCTGATCCGGTGACGATAAAATATTTACCAGCCAGTTCATTCACTGGGAAAGCAGGTTTAATCGTCCGAATGACCTGATGAATATCTATATATTTTGCAACCTCAGCTTCATCCAGAATATAGCTTACATTACCTCCATTGCGTTCATCCCAGCCGAATTTCCACATGTTTTGTGTAATTTCCGCCATCTCGCGAACAAATGGGATATCCAGTCCCGATTTTCGTTCTTTTTGATTCTCCAGTACAGTAGTCATGGATAATCTCTCCCTTTTGGATGATATGAATATAAGCATTATCAGTACAGTAGTTAACGTTTCAGCAGTACCTGTTGTTCATAACTTTTAACTTCGGCCAGCCATTCCTCACGAACAGGAACGCCGTTTTGAGCGCAATAGTAATCCCATATGGCACCAAACGGATACGATTTAAACTCTTCGACCAGAGCAAGACGAGTGGTAAAGTCCCGTTCCTCTTCCGCCTGCTTTAATGCTTCAATCGGTTCGAGCATAGCGCGAAGCAGCGCTTTGATCGTGTTGCGTGTTCCGATGACCCATGCTGCTACATGATTGATACTTCCATCAAAGAAATCAAGACCGATATGGGTTCGGGAAAGTAATTCACCGCGAACCAGCTCACGGGCAATGTCTAGCAATTCGTCGTCCATCGTCACGACATGATCACTGTCCCAGCGAACCGGTCTGCTGACATGGAGCAATAATTGATCGGTGAACATCAGCACAGAGGACAGTTTGTTTGAAATGACTTCGGTTGGATGGAAGTGACCAGCGTCGAGACAGATGGATTTACCGCGTGTCAGGGCGTATCCCATATAGAATTCATGTGAGCCCACGACATAGCTTTCCGAGCCGATGCCAAACAGCTTGCTTTCAACCGCATCGATGTTGTATTCCTCGCTGATTTCCACGCTGAAAATTTCGTCCAGCGCATCACGCAGCCGTTCTCTTGGAGCCAACCGATCAACCGGAGTATCTTTATAGCCATCCGGCATCCAGTGGTTTGTGACACAGGGCTGACCGAGTTCTTTGCCAAAATGCTCTGCAATCCTGCGTGATTTTTTGCAGTGTGTGATCCAGAAATCACGGATTTCCGAATCCTTGTGACTCAGTGTGAAGCCGTCTTCCGCTTTGGGATGGGAGAACAAAGTTGGATTAAAATCAAGCCCGAGCCCTTGCTGTTTGGCCCAGTCTACCCAGTTCTGAAAATGGCGTGGCTCCAGTTGATCCAGATCCACTTGTTCAGTGGTGTCCGCATAGATTGCGTGCAAATTGACCTTGTGTTTACCCGGAATGAGTGATAGAGCTTTTTCTAAATCCTGACGCAGCTCCTGCGGCGTGCCTGCTCTGCCCGGGTAGCTGCCCGTTACGGCAATCCCCCCGCTAAGCTGTTTATCTTTGAACAGAAATCCTTGAACATCATCTCCTTGCCAGCAGTGCAGTGATATTTTGATTTGTGAAAGCTTCTGTAAAATGTCGTCAACTTGAATACCGTGGCGGGCATACAGCTTTTTCGCTTCGTTATAACTGGCTTCAATAGCTTCGTTCATGGCTTTACTCCTTTATTGAGATATGTGAATAGAGGATGTTGCTTGTATCTTAAGGTGCTCCCAGCGATCCAAAAGTTCTTGCATGCCTTCCACCGATTGTGGCTCATATAGCCGAGTCGGAAAGGAGCGGGCGATGGTTCGGCCAGCAGCTTTGAGATCCTCAAGAACACCAGAGCTAATTAATTGCACGACAATATTGCCGATGGCCGTAGATTCGGAAGGACCTGCCTGAACCTCAATTCCCAAGAGATCGGCGGTTAGCTGACATAGTAATTCGTTGTTAGCGCCTCCGCCAACAATGTGCAATCTGGTAATTGTTTCGTCTGTTAAACATTGCAGTTCGTGTAAGGCATCGCGGTAGCTTAAGGCCAGACTGTCAAAAATACAGCGGGCGAGTGAACCCGGCGTCCTGGGGATGGGCTGGCCTGTTCCTTCACAGAATCGCTGGATTTCAACGGTCATACTATCCGGATTCAAGAATGAGGACCGGTTGCAGAGGACGAGACTGACAAACGGTGCCTCTGCTGAAGCCAGTTCGGCCAATTCGGCAAAGCTATGTGCGGAACCGCCCTCTCTCCTAACCTCCTGAATCATCCATAATCCCATAATATTTTTCAGAAAACGGTACGTACCGTAAGCGCCCCACTCATTCGTGTAGTTCGCCTGCATGGCTGCCTTGGTATTCAAGGCTTCGGATCGTTCCATTCCCAGTAGTGACCACGTTCCGCTGCTAATATAAGCCCAAGGTTCTTCCCGCTGTGACGGTACACCTGCAACAGCCGATGCAGTATCGTGAGTCGGCGCAAGAATGATCTGACAGTCCGGAAGATCGTATTTTTGAACAAGCTCCGGCAAAAGAGAACCCAGGACCCGTCCAGGCTCGGCAAGCTCTGAAAACTGATTGCGTCGCAGTTGGAGCAGGGAGAGCAGGTCTTCATCAAACTCTCGGGAGTTCACGTTGAGAAGCTGCATCGTGGACGCATTCGTCATTTCATTGATCATGATGCCTGTCAGGCGATAGTACAGATAATCGGGGACCATCAATATTTTATCCGCCTGGGCAAGCTGTTCCCGATCATGGACGAACAGTTGATACAGGGTATTAAAGTTTAATTCCTGAATGCCTGTTTTCTCATACACAGCCTCTCGACTGATGAGCTGATGCAGCCTATCGGGTGCATGGAGGGTACGTGCATCCCGGTAAGCGTATACCTCATGAATGCGGTTACCTTTCTGATCAAGCAGCACGTAATCTACAGCCCATGTATCAATGCCGAGCGTACAGGAATGAATCCCTTTTTGTTTAGCTTTTTGCAAGCCCTCAATAATCTCATTCAATAGTTCGTCGATATTCCAGTAATCGTGTCCGTCCTTTTCGGTAAAGGAGTTGTTGAAACGGTGAAGCTCTTGCAAGTGTAGCTGGTCACCTTGCAGAGTTGCACTTACGAGCCTTCCGCTTGAAGCTCCAATATCAACAGCAAGATAATTATTCATATCCAATCTCCTTGCATGGATAAAATACGGGCAGCCTGAAAGTCTGCCTTTTGTTTTCTTAACTAACTCCATACTACTTCCGTTTTTCTTTGCAGTCAACAGAAACGGAAGTGAGATTTGTGGTTTTATTTTTGTTTTCTAAAATTATAATTAAAATTAAGTGTTGTTTTGTATGCATTTTTGTTTTTTTATCTGTTTTCTACAATCAGGATAATGCAAAGTCCTCACAATATATATACCTTGAACAAAGTTCGATTTGATTTTACGATATTCCAATTGTGGAAGGTTCTCCAAATGTCGCTGTCTGTATGAAAAATAGTCTTGAAACCGCCCGCCAGAGGGTGTAGTATACAAGATATCAATTTCATATGACTCGTATAATATTGGGGATATGGCCCAAAAGTTTCTACCGGATGACCACTGTAATCGTCCGACTATGAGTGATAGCGCATCGGCTTTGGATGAATGCGGGCATTTATTTGTGCGCCAATCCGTCAGGGATGACAACCCCAAGGACAGGCTTCACTTGAGAAACAACTCAAGGGAGCCTGTCCTTTTTTGGTTTTGGCAGGTTTTATACTATTTTAAAGTACAGAAGGAGCGATACTCGCATAATGAAAGCTTTGGAGGAACGTATTCGTCAAGAAGGACAAATTTTATCTGACACCGTATTAAAGGTAGATTCATTTTTGAATCATCAGGTAGATACAGCATTAGCTTTGGAGATTGGTAAGGAGTTTGCACGCCTTTTCGGCAGTGCTCCGATCACCAAGGTGCTTACAATTGAAGCTAGTGGTATTCAATTTGCTATGGCTACTGCTATTGCCTTGGGGGTCCCGTTCATTTATGCGAAGAAAAAGAAGGCAATCACGCTGAATGAGCAGGTATACTTCGCAGAGGTTCATTCGTTCACTCGGCAGGAAACCTATCAGGTGAGCATTTCCCAAAAATATCTCGATGCTAGCGACCATGTGCTGATCGTGGATGATTTTCTGGCTACTGGCGCAGCCTTGGTTGGACTTACGGATATTGTGAAGGAAGCAGGAGCGGAGCTGGCCGGGGTTGGCTGTGTAATTGAGAAGAGCTTCCAGGAAGGCCGTGGACTGTTGGAGCAAAGAGGCATTGCCGTCCGTTCTCTTGCGCGTATCGCTTCCATGGCACCAGGCGAGGTTCATTTTATAGAGGAAGCTGGAGCGGTGATTCCTTCCGTTAAGGAGAATGTGGGATGTTAAGTAAACAAAAGTTATTCGCGCTGGGCTTCCAGCATGTCATGGCGATGTACGCTGGAGCAATTGCTGTACCTCTAATTGTAGGGGGAGCATTGCACCTGACACCAGCCCAGATGGCTTATTTGGTGGCTGCCGATCTGTTCACTTGCGGGATTGCTACGTTATTACAGATTATGGGCACACGCTTTTTCGGTAGTAGACTGCCTGTCATTTTAGGCTGTACATTTACGGCAGTAGGGCCCATTATCGCGATTGCTTCGACCTCAAATTTAGCGACAGCGTACGGTGCTATCATTTTGTCCGGTATATTTGTGGTATTAGCGGCACCGTTGTATGGCAAGCTGCTACGCTTTTTCCCGACGGTCGTTACGGGTTCGGTCGTTACGATTATCGGTCTATCTCTTATTCCGGTGGCGATGAACAATGTAGCAGGGGGCCAGGGCAGCGCGGATTTTGGACAGCCACGTAATTTGCTGTTGGCGTTAGTTACACTACTGGTTATCCTGCTTGTGAATCGGTTGGCAAAAGGCTTTTTGCGCTCGATTTCCGTGCTTATTGGTCTGTTCGCGGGTACGGTGGTTGCTTATGGAATGGGAATGGTGCATTTTGCTCTCGTGGCGGAGGCCTCATGGGTGAGTGTCGCGCAGCCGTTTTATTTTGGTAAGCCAGAGTTTAGCATGATGGCAGTATGTACGATGATTATCGTCAATATTGTCAGTATGGTTGAGTCTACAGGCGTTTATCTAGCAGTAGGCAAAGCGATTGATCAGAAGGTGGAACAGAAGCAGATCGTCAATGGTCTGCGTTCCGAAGGACTCGCGATTATGCTTGGGGGTATTTTTAACGCGTTTCCTTATACAGCTTTCTCGCAAAATGTTGGCCTGATCTCACTCACACGCGTCAAATCGCGGAACGTTATTTTTGCTGCGGGCGGGATCATGGTTGTTCTCGGTTTGCTGCCTAAGCTGGCTGCCTTAACGACAGTGATTCCTAACGCTGTGCTGGGCGGGGCGATGATCGTCATGTTCGGCTCGGTTGCTGCATCAGGCATGTCTATTTTGTCAGAAGTGGATCTGCGGAAGGAAAGCAATCTGCTGATCGCAGCATGCAGTATTGCCGTGGGCCTAGGCTCTGCCGTTCTGCCACAAATGTTCGACCAGCTGCCGAGCTTTGCCAAAATGCTGCTGCAAAATGGTATCGTTTCGGGTTCGATTACAGCGATTGTCTTGAACATTGTTTTGACGAGAAAACAAGGGGAATCGGTCAAAAGCGTGACGGTTTCGGAGGTTCCACAGAAGGTTTGATGATTAGGAATAAATAAAGATAGCCGGAGAGAGGACGTATGCCTCTTTTCCGGCTTTTTGGCATGGAGTTATCCAGATAGTAGATCCCCTTGCCGTCTGGGGACATATAGATAAAGCTGCGGGATGAAATGGGTAGCTCTAATTTGGTGCGTTTTCCAGTTTATGCGCTAGAAGAATTTGCTAGAGTGGTAGGAAGAGGCATGATATAATCTAAATTATGGATTTTGAATAGTGGTGGATGTTTTCGGACCACGGTGCAGCTTCCCGAAAGGGGGTGAAGCCGATGGTCACACTTGTATCGTGCTACGATGTGTTGCGTTGGATGGTTACGTTACTAAGCCTGGTGTTTAGTATTCGTAAACTTTATCGCTGGCTACGTCGGAAATTTCGGAACAAGCGAAAACCCACCGCGTAATTAGGTTGGCCCCTAACGGTGGGTTTCGTTTGCATTAACATTTAGTTGTGCAGCGCGCCGTGGTGGTGATCCACAGCCTTTCAAGTCCTAAGAGTCTTTGCCGTTGGCGCGGCGAAGACTCTTTTTAGTATACGGACACGAAGGTTATCTCTATACCTAATTTTAGCACGTTCATTTCGTGCACGCAATGAATAGCCATTACCTTCATTCTCGCCATATCATTCAAATTTGAATTATTATACAGCATTTATTGACAAGCCTGTGACAACAAAATAAGATCGTAATGGAAAGAAATAAAGGAAGAAAACAGGTGTGAGCCGGACGACTCTATGTACGGGGTTTTGTTGAGACCATGTGGATAGTTATTGAGCGTGCTCACTTAAAAGGGAAGTTCGGTTGATTCCGACACGGGCCCGCCACTGTATACAGGCATCAGCAGGATACTGCTGGAGCTTTCAGAACAGCCACTGGAACTGTGAAGAACCGGGAAGGCCTGAAAGATACGCCTGGAGTCAGGAGACCTGCCTGTTTTGACATCACTGTCAGACCCACGGGATGCTGGGGAGGTGGTTAGGCGTGCTGCATACGGAATGTCTGAAACCGATCTGACCCCTTCTATGTTTTTGGAGTTGGCTTCGAGGTGTGTTTTGACATTTTATAATGAAAGCATTTCTGACTGCTGATCAAGTGGTCCGGAATGCTTTTTTCGCGTTTTGCGTTAGGTTTATATGATTTTACAAGATAGAGGGGGATTCATCGAATGATTAGCAATCGTAGCAGGCGCTCATGGTTGATATGTACAGGGGTGATGCTGTTACTGGCAGTTATGGCTCTTTCGGGATGTACTAGCAATAAGACGTCGAATAGCTCCGGCAAAGATGAGAACGCGTCAGCACAACAAACGGCGACAGGTAAAAAGCTGGTAATGGCGTATACATGGAAACCGTCAGGTGTTGACCCGCACGGAGATAATAGCTGGGATGTGATGCGATCTGGTGCAGGTGAGACACTGGTACGTTTGAATGAAAAGCTGGAGCCTGTGGCTTGGCTGGCAAAGGAGTGGAAGCAGGATAGTCCTACAGTTTGGACGTTCAGCTTGCAGGATAAAGTCACTTTTCATAATGGAAAGAGTATGGATGCAGCAAGTGTAAAAGCATCTTTGCTACGCTCTATCGAGAAAAGCCATCTGGCGAAGGATTTACTGAATGTGAAGTCCATTGATGTAAGCGGCCCGCTGGCTTTGAAAATCACGACAAACCAGCCGAATGCGGCGTTGGTGTCCAATCTAGCTGATCCATCGACGATTGTACTGGATGTGGCATCGATGAAAGATGAGCAGAGTTACCCAGCGATGACAGGCGCCTTTAAAATTAAAGCGTTCAACAAGGACCAATCCTTGGTCGTAGAGCGTTATGACGGATACCGGGGCGAAAAGGCACGATTGGCTGAGGCGACAATGAAGTTCATTACGGACGGGAATTCGCGCCTGATGGCGCTGCAATCCGGCGAGGTGGACGTAGCGACGGATATTCCGGTTGATAACGCAGAGGTACTGAAAAAGAACGACAAGCTACAAGTGCTGTCGGCTCCCTCCTTGCGCACCCATATGCTCGTGTACAATATGGAATCCCCAGTATTCAAGGATGCGGCGAACCGTAAGGTGGTGGACAGCCTGATTCCACGCACATCGATTGTGAGCGCCGTCATGAGGGGCTTCGGTACGGAAGCAAGCAGTCCGTTCCCGAGCATTCTTCCCTTCGGTAAAGTTGAGCGTAAAGCGCTGGACGGAACGGCGGATCAGCTGTTAACGAAGGATGGCTGGCAGAAGGACGCCCAAGGGACATGGACTAAGCAAGGCAAGCCGTTCGAGGTTACGCTGCTGACTTTTCCTCAGCGTCCGGAGCTCTCTGTTATGGCTGAGGTCATCCAAAGCCAATTGCTGAAAGAGGGAATCCAGGTCAAGATTCGCAAGGTGGAAAATATCGACGAGGCGTTGACCAAAAACGATTGGGATTTTGCTATGTACAGTATGCTTACTGCTCATACAGGAGAGCCACAATATTTTATGGACATGTTTTATTCTTCGAAAAGCGAAGCCAATGTAAGCCGTTATAGTTCCAAACCGCTGGAGAGTATTCTTAACAGCTTGAAGCTGGCGAAGGATACAGCGCAGCGTAATGCTGTGACACTACAAGCGCTGAATATCATCAATACGGATTTGCCACAGTCGTTCATTGTGCATCCTGACATTGTGTTTGGTGTGAAAAAAGGGGTAGAGGGTTTTACACCCCATCCGATCGAGTATTACTACATTACAGCGCAATCCGATATTGCGGAATAACGAGCGGCGTATCCTATGATTCGTTTTATACTGGAACGTGTGGCGCAGCTGCTCATCATTGTATTCGTTGTATCCACGCTGACTTTTGTACTGATGCGGCTGGCTCCTGGTGACCCTGCTACCATTTTGCTCACCGCGCATAATGTCCCTGCCTCTGAGGAGGCGTTGACGACGCTACGGCAGGAACTGGGCTTAAACGAACCGTTTCATATTCAATATGTGAACTGGCTGCGGGATGTGTTCACAGGGCATTGGGGCACCTCGTATGTATCCAAGGAATCCGTGCTAGCCGAACTGTGGAACAGACTGCCTGCTACGGTGGAGCTAGCTGCTGCGGGCTTTGCCGTCATGACGGTGCTTACGCTGGGGTTGGGGCTGGCTGCCTCGCTAAAAATCAGCGGCCCACTGGATCGTCTGGGCAGGCTGTTCGCCCTGCTGGGATCGTCGATCCCCTCTTTTTGGCTTGGGTTTCTGTTGATCTATCTATTCTCCGTTCGCTTGGGCTGGCTCCCATCCATGGGAAGGGAGGATTGGATACATTTAGTGCTCCCAGCGCTGACTCTTGGTGCAGGTTTGGGAGCTGTGCAAGCCCGTGTACTGCGCGCTCAAATGCTAGAGCTGGGTGACCGGAATTTTGTGAAAGCAGCGAAGGCTCGAGGCTTTTCCCGTATGCATATCCTGTTTTTTGAGATATTTAAGCATGCGGTTCTGCCTATAATTACACTGCTAGGTACCAATCTATCATTTATGCTGGCAGGTAATGTCATCGTAGAGACCATTTTTTCATGGCCGGGGTTGGGCAAGTATTTTATAGATGCAATTACACAGCGAGATTATCCGGTGATTCAGGGATATGTTATTTTCGCCGTATTTTTAATTGTAGGAGTTCAGTGTTTGGTGGATGTGGTCCAGACGGCGATAGATCCGAGGCTGCGTTTGCGTTAAGGGGGAAGCTGAAAATGAAAAAGATACGGCTTTCCTTTCAAGGGAGCTTGCTGGCAGGAGGCGTACTGTTTGGTCTGATCGTGCTGCTTGGGCTATTGGCTCCATGGGTCGCTCCTCATGATCCTCTTCAAGTGGATCTTTTGAACCGTTTGGCACCACCCAGTCGGAAATATCCTTTCGGTACGGATCATCTGGGTCGGGATGTGCTGTCAAGGCTAATTTACGGGATTCGGATGAGCGTGCTAATCGCATGTGCAATTACTGTAGCTACGTTGTGTTTCAGTCTGCCTATAGGGTTGCTCATTGGTTATGTGCGTGGACGTGTGGATCAGCTGATCATGCGGGGAATCGACGGTGTACTGGCCTTTCCTGATATTATTTTAACGGTGGCAATTGTGGGCATTTTGGGCCCAGGTTTTGTTAACATGACCCTTGCGATTATTGCGGTACGGTGGGCGGGTTATGTCCGGTATATCCGTAGTCTGGTTCAAAAAGCCTGTCAGGAGGACTACGTTCGATATGCCCGTTTATCCGGCAATTCACACGTACGTATACTGAGCCGTTATGTATTGCCACAAGCATTGCCGCAGTTGTTGGTTTATGCGGTATGGGATATCGGGCGCGTGGTGCTGATGATCGCTGGGCTGTCCTTTCTTGGACTGGGTGTACAGCCGCCCAAGCCAGAGTGGGGCGTGATGCTGCATGATGCAACCTCATATTTTCAGGTGGCTCCGCATGTCATGATTTTCCCGGGCTTGGCGATTATGCTATTCGTACTTGCCTGCCAGCTTTTGGGCGACCGCTTTTCGGAAAAGGGGGCGGCCAAATAGTGGAGGATCAAACAGCCCTTGGGTGCAAGGATACGATAGAGCAAGTGGCAGGGCGAAAACCGTTGTTACACGTGGAACATTTGGAAATCTGCCGCACAGGCGTAGGAGCAAGCGGAAGCGGGAGCAAACCACTGCTGCGTGATGTGAGCTTTTCCGTATATTCAGGGGAGATTGTGGCCCTGACCGGACCGAGCGGATGCGGCAAGAGCCTGACCGCCCACGCAATCGCAGGCATGCTGGAGCCAGGTATTAATGTTACGCAAGGGCGTATCTACTATAACGGGGAAGACATTCTCCCGTTCCAGGAACGGCGCTGGCAAAGGCTGCGCCGAGAGGATATTGCCCTGCTCATTCAACAGTCGCTGAGCGGGTTGAACCCGATCCGGACTGTCCGCGCCCAGCTGATGGATACGCTTAGACTGCACGGGCGGCGTCGGATGCCGCATGACCAGATGGAGCCGGGGCACGCTGATGCTGTCCCATCCCATACTGCACCGCAGCAAGTCCACCCGCTGGGCGTGCTGCCACGGATGCGGCAGATGCTGAGCCGTGCCACGGAGATAGCCAGAGGAGGCGCTACTCCAGTGCGGGAGGCCTATTTGCGCTCTCTGCTCCGCAAGGTTGGATTTGCAAATCCTGAGCATATTTTGTCGTCATATCCTTTTGAACTAAGCGGAGGCATGTGTCAAAGGGTGCTGCTGGCTGCAATGTTAAGCTCCGGTCCGAGCCTCTTTATTGCCGATGAGCCTACTACGGCGTTGGATGTTATCAACCGCGATAAGGTTCTGGCATTGTTGCAACAATTGAGAGAAGACTTTGATCTCACCATATTGTTGATTTCACATGATCGCCAGGGTATGAGTCGCATAGCAGATCGAGTGTTGGAGATGAGCCCGGAAGGAAGGATGCACCAGTGATGCTGGAATTGAAGAATGTGACCAAAGCATACCCTGTCCGCAAACGGAGAAAAGGCTGGTTCAGCACGCAAGATAGCGAACAGGCCGTGAAGAAGGTGAGTCTGGAGTTACAACAGGGGGAATGTCTCGGACTGGTTGGAGAAAGTGGAAGTGGCAAAAGCACGTTGGCACAATGTATTCTAGGGCTGGAGTCGTTGACCTCAGGAGAGATTTGGCTGGATGACCAGCCCATTCACACCGGAAGGGTGAAGGATATCCATCTGTACAAACGAATCCAACTGGTCGCACAGGATTCGTCTTCCTCGCTCCATCCTCGCATGACCATACGAGATATTTTGGAGGAGCCAATCCACAACTATTTTCCCGGACGAAAAGCGCAAGCACTGGATATTTGCCAGTCTTTACTGGAATCTGTGGGGCTGGACACGGAATGTCTGGAAAAATACCCAACACAACTAAGTGGCGGGCAAAAACAGCGGGTATGTATTGCCCGAGCGTTGGCGGTGGAGCCGGATATTATCTTGTTCGATGAATCGATCGCCAATCTGGATACGACAACGCAGTTTTCCGTGCTGGGTATGCTTAAGAGAATGCAGCAGGAACGTGAGTTGTCCTACCTATTCATCACTCACGATCTCCAATCTACTCGTCAGTTTTGTGACCGCGTTGCTGTTATGGTTCAGGGGGAGATCGTGGAAATATTTAAGGAATGGGATGAAGACTTGTTACAGCATGAGTACACACGTGCTCTGTTTCAAACGTTGGCGAATTAATCCATAAATTTGGGATTTTGCAAAATTTGATTCCAGTCGCTCCAAAGTGCAATATCTAGACGAACTAGGCCATTTCGATCTATATCTTGTTCATTGGAAGTCGCTTATTGGATTTTTGCAAAATCCTCATTCTACAAATTTAAAATAAATAAGAGGATTGCTTGTCGAATGTTGTTGACAAAATAGAACGTGGTACCTATTCTAAATATGATTATGATAATCATTATCACATATATAGAAAAGGGGAAATACATTGATGTCCGTTCGACACCGCAAGACTGCCACCCTTATGTTGGTGGCGCTCCTCTTATTATCCGTTGTTTTGGGCTGCGCGAAGCAGGAGAACACACCTGCATCCACCTCTACTGACGGAGCTGCCAATGAAAAGTCGATCACGCTATCGTGGCCGCGTGACATTGGTACGATGAATCCTCACGTATACAATCCTTCCCAACTTTTTGCACAATCCATGGTTTATGAGCCGTTAGTCAGCTACAAGCAAGGAGGCAAGCTGGAGCCTGCTTTGGCTGAATCCTGGACCATTTCCAAGGACGGCAAAATATATACATTTAAGCTGCGCAAAGGTGTGAAATTTTCGGATGGAACGCTATTTAATGCAGCCATTGTCAATAAGAACTTTGACGCTATTATGAAAAATGAGAAAACGCACAGCTGGCTTGGTATAGTAGGCGTTCTCGACAAAACTGAAGCTGTAGATGACAGCACCTTCCGAATGACACTCAAAGAACCATACTACCCAGTGCTTCAGGATTTGTCTGTCGTTCGCCCGTTCCGTTTTCTGGGTGAAGCGGGGTTCCCGGATGATGGAGATACGTCCAAAGGAATCAAGAAACCTGTAGGTACAGGACCTTGGATGCTGGATGAATACAAGCAAGATGAATATGCAACCTTTAAGCGTAATCCAAATTATTGGGGTACTGCACCCAAGGTGGATAAAATTACGGTAAAAATCATTCCCGATGGCGAAACCCGTGTAATGGCCTTTGAAAAAGGCGATCTGGATCTGATTTATGGAGAGGGTGTCATTAGTCTGGATGCTTTCAAACAGCTTCGCGACACGAATCAGTATGTTACCACGCTGTCCGAGCCTGTCGGTACAAGAAGCCTGTTACTCAACTCATCCAATCCCAAGCTGGCAGACCTTCGGGTACGCCTGGCACTCCAACATGGCTTTAACAAGCAGGCAATGGTAGAAGGTGTAACCTCAGGTCTGGAGGAAACAGCGGATACGGTTTTATCCAAAAACTATCCGTATACGAATGTAAACTTACAGCCTGTTAGCTATGATGTGGAAAAATCCAAATCGTTGCTGGATGAGGCTGGCTGGAAGCTGCCCGCAGGCGGTACAGTACGGGAAAAAGACGGACAACAGCTTGATTTTGAGCTGATTTTTGATAAGACTGATCCGATCCAAAAGGCGATGGCTGAAACCATTCAGGCTGAATGGGGAGAACTGGGTGTCAAAGTGAACCTGACCGGACTGGAGCTGACGGTTCAAATTAAGCGCCTTAGATCCAACCAGTTTGATCTGTACTTCTGGTACAACTATGGTGCGCCTTATGATCCACATTCCTTTATTAATGTTATTGCTAAGAAGAGCTTCGGAATTTCCGAGGTGCTGAGCGCCCTTCCGATGAAGAAAGACCTGGATCAGCAAGTACACCAAGCGCTCTCATCGACAGATGAAACCAAGCGCCAAGAGCTGTATGCTTCGATTCTGAAGACGCTCCAGGAGCAATCTGCCATTGTACCTATTTCGTATATTAAGAAAACGGCAGTGTACCAGAAAAAGATTACAAACTTTGTATTCCCGGCTAATCGGGATGAAAATCCGTTTGAGGGAATTGAAATCGGAAAGTAGCTGAAGCCGATGGGTAACGGTAGTTTACAGGATAGGAGGACAACTCATGATCAGCTATATCGGGAAGCGAATGGTAGCGGTCATTCCTATTGTTCTCTTTGCCACCCTCGTTACCTTTGCACTCATTCATATTTCACCAGTTGATCCGGCCGAGGCCTATTTGACGGCTGCTCATATTTACCCTACTCCAGAGATTCTGGAGCAGAAAAGACATGAGTTCGGGCTGGATCAGCCTTTGCTGACGCAGTATATGCATACACTTCAAAGAATCAGTCAATTGGACTTTGGTACTTCGTATCTGACCAACAAGCCGGTGTGGGATGAGGTCAAGGTTCGGCTGCCCGCCACTTTTGAATTGGCTGTGAGCAGTATGTTGCTATCCATTGTGGTAAGTATTCCGCTGGGCGTGCTGGCGGCGATGCGTAAAAATGGCTGGATCGACCTGCTTAGTCGAGGAATTTCATATTTTGGCGCGTCTATACCCCAGTTCTGGCTGGGATATTTGTTAATCTTCTTTTTCTCTGTCCGATTGGATTGGCTCCCTGTAGAGGGGCGAGGAACGTGGCAGCATCTGGTGTTGCCCACGTTAACCCTGTCGCTGGTTCTGATTGCTTTATATACGCGCCTGCTGCGTTCCAGTGTGTTGGAGCAGCTTCAGGAAACGTATGTGCAGTATGCCAGAACTAGAGGAATCCGCGAGCGGGTGATCATGCTCAAGCATGTACTGAAAATTGCCATTGCTCCACTGATTACAAGTATGGGTATGAATCTGGGCAAGCTTCTGACCGGAACAATTATTGTGGAGCAGGTGTTTTCATGGCCCGGGTTTGGCCGTTATTTTGTGGAAGCGATTTTTAACCGGGATATTCCCGTCATACAATGCTATGTGTTTTTGGCGGCATGCCTGTTCATCGTATGCAATTTGCTCGTTGATCTGGTGCATTTGTATATGGACCCCCGAATTTCATCGAAGGGACGAGCAGAGCAGTGATGATAAGGTTGCGTACAATGTTCAAAGGTCAAAAGGTAATCGTGGTCTGCTCTGTCGTACTGGCTGCTATTTTTATCATTATGGCGCTAGCTCCTTGGCTGGCTCCCCATGATCCGGTTAAAGTCAATTTACTGCACAAGCTGGAGGGACCTTCGAAAGAATACTGGCTGGGGACCGATCATTTGGGTCGATGCAATTTATCCCGGTTGCTGTATGGAGCGCGGATTTCCCTCGGCTTTGCGACATTAATTTTCCTGTCCTCGCTTAGCATCGGCGTTGTGATCGGGTCGCTTGCAGGTTATGTGGGTGGCTGGGTCGATAGTGTGTTGATGCGGTTTTGCGAAGGTATTATGGCGTTTCCGAATTTGGTGCTTGTGCTGGGCATTGTCGGTATTTTTGGACCGGGCCTCATGCAGGTGCTGCTTGCTTTAATGATGGTGCAGTGGGTGTATTATGCCAGAATGTGCCGCAATATGGTCGTCAGTCTGAAAGAACGGAATTTTATAGCTGCCGCAAGGATTAGCGGGTCCTCCTCAGGGGCCATTATCCGCCGGCATATCATTCCAAATGTACTAAGGCCGATTGTGGTCATTGGTACGCTGGAAATGGGCTGGGCGATCATGGATATTTCTGCATTGTCTTTCCTCGGTTTGGGCATCCAACCGCCGACTCCCGAATGGGGAGCGATGATTCATGAGGGAACGGGATACATCCGCAGTCACCCGGAATTAATGATCTATCCGGGGGTTATGATTCTGGTGGTGGTGATGGCCTTCAATATATTGGGGGAGGCGCTGTCCGACCGATACGGAATTGCCAAACGTCAGTAAAACAGGAGTGAGTTACAACGATGGACGACAGGGCGAAGGTGCTGGAGGTCAGCGGCTTACAGGTGAAGCTCAAAACCGATGCCGGGGCGGTATCTCTGCTGGAGCCAACTCATTTTGAGCTGAAAAGGGGACAAGTTCTGGGTCTTGTCGGTGAGAGTGGAAGCGGCAAAACGGTGACTTGTAAAGCGTTGCTCCAATTGCTGGATCGCCAGACGATGGACGTGGAAGGTAGTGTCCGTCTGAACGGGCGTGAACTGAACGGAATGGCGGCCGAGGAAATGCGGCGTATTCGGGGCAAGGAAATCGCGTTTATTATGCAAAATCCGATGAGCGCCTTTACGCCAGTGTATACGATCGGAACTCAGTTTATGGAAACGGTCCGTACGCACACTGGATTAACCAAACGACAGGCGCGTGATCTTGCCATTACGGCTCTGGAAAATATGAATTTGCCCGATCCAGCCAAGCTGATGAAGCGTTATTCGTTTCAGTTGAGCGGCGGGATGCTGCAACGGGTCATGATTGCCATTTCCATGTGCCTGCGGCCAGCAGTGGTTATTGCGGATGAACCAACGACGGCGCTTGATGTGGTCAATCAGCTACAGGTGCTAAGAGAGCTGGATCGCTTGCGTACGGAATACGATACGTCCATTTTGCTGATTTCGCATGATCTGGGTGTCATTTCCCAATTGGCGGATGAAGTGGCTGTCATGCAGCAGGGTCGTATTGTTGAGCAGGCTGAGGTCCATCAGTTGTTCGATCACCCGCAGGATGAATATACGAAAATGCTGCTGCATGTCAGACCCAAGTTGTCCATTCGGGACATGAATCAGGTAGGTGATTAGTCGCCTGTTCGACAGTTACACTTTCAAAAGGGGAGCGAATGCGTATGCTACAAGTGAAGAAAGTAACTCATAGCTATGGAAGGCGCAAATGGCTGGGCCGTTCTGAACCACGCCCCCCTGTGTTGGCTAACGTTTCACTTACTATAGAGAGTGGGTTTTGCCTAGGCTTACTTGGAACCAGTGGAGCCGGTAAAAGCACGCTGGGCAAGGTTATTCTGGGGCTGGAGAAGCCGCAGGAGGGTCAGGTGCTGTTCCAGGGACAGGACATTTATAATGCGAGCCCCCAAGTCCGCAGGGGAATGCGACGGGATATGCAGGTCGTATTTCAGGACTGCTACTCTGCTGTAAACCCCCGAATGACCGCCGGGCAGATTATTGGGGAGCCATTGGACAATTACGAACGGTTATCGGTGCAGGAACAAAAAAGAACGGTCGAAAGCCTACTGGAACGGGTCGGCCTCAAGCCGGAGGATCGGATTAAATATCCGCATCAGTTCAGTGGCGGACAATTGCAGCGGATCAATATTGCACGGGCGATTGCGCTCAAACCAAAGCTGATCGTGCTGGATGAGTCCGTCAGCAGCCTCGATATGGTTCACCAGATGCATATTTTATCCCTGCTGGGAGAACTGAAATCTTCGTTTGGATTGTCATATCTGTTCATCACGCATGATATTCGGGCAGCTTATGCTGTCTGCGATGGCATTGCTGTGATGGAGCAGGGGAGACTGATTGAGCGCTGTGATGAGAAGGATCAGATTTTTGAATCTGCTCATCCGGCTGTACGACGGTTGATCTCGTCCATTTTGCCGGAACATCCAGCAGAGCGTTTTCCGCTTCATGGATGACATTGGACCCGCAAGGGTCCTTTTTTGTGCAACATATAGCTAAATAATCAATATGAAATTTACTTGTTGTATTATTTGAATAACCCGTTATAATATAAAATCATAGTAAATTACTTGGATATTAAAAAGGGGATGTCATAATATGAAGAAATCTGCTTTGGTAGCAGCGATTGGCCTATCTCTTGTGTTATTAACGGGTGCCTTGAGTGGATGTTCCTCGAAGGATGCGGCATCGGGGGATAAGGTAATCTATGTCGGCACACAAAATGACTACCCACCGTTTGCTTTTACGAATGATAAAAACGAGCTGACTGGATACGATGTGGAAGTAGTCAAGGAGATCGACAAGAAGCTGGACGGCTATAAGATTGAATTTGTGCCTTCGGGCTGGGATGCGATATTCCTTGCACTAGATTCAAATAAAGTTCAGATGATCGCCGATGAAGTTGCCAAAAATCCCGAACGTGAGAAGAAGTATTTATTCTCGGATGAGTCCTATTTCTCGGCTCAGTCGGTTATTATTGTGAAAAAGGGTAGAACGGATATTCATTCCCTCAAGGATTTGGAAGGCAAGAAGGTAGCAGCCTCGGTAGGCGACTCCTACACACAGTTGCTGGAACAGTATAATGCGGAGAACGGAAATAAAATTATTTTGAAATACAATGATACAGGTACTTCGTCCGATAACCTTCAAGACGTGCAAAATGGCCGAGTGGACGCTTATGTGAATGATCCGGTTATGGCGGCGGCAACGATCAAGAAGGAAGGCTTGCAGGTGGAAGCTGTGGGTGAGCCGGTGCAAAGCGATAACATCAACCTGGTGTTTAAAAAGGATAAGCAGGGCGAAGAGTTGAAAGCTAAAATCGACCCGATTATTAAAGAGCTGAAAGCGGACGGAACACTGAAAAAATTGTCTGAGCAGTGGACAGGTGGAGAATTTATTCCTCAGTAATAACAATGTAAAGGGTAAAGTGGGGTTCCTATGGAAAAGCTGTTTGATCTTGATTATATGCTGAAAAGCCTTCCCCAGATCGTCGAGTATCTTCCCGTGACCTTATGGATTGCGTTTGTGTCCATGCTGCTGGGTGGGATCATCGGGTTAGCTACGGCCTTAATCCGGATATACAAGGTGCCTGTCTTGGCGCCATTGTCTACGTTGTATGTCTCGTACATTCGGGGAACACCGCTCATTGTGCAGCTGTTTCTCGTATATTACGGAATACCCAAGTTTCTGTATTATTTCCAGAGCGAATATGGATTCTTACAGCAATTCAATGTCTATGTCATCCCGCCCGAGCTGTTTGCGTTGCTCTCATTTTCATTGAACCTCGGGGGATATTTGTCGGAGACGTTCCGGGCGGCGATTCATTCAGTCGACCGGGGACAATTTGAGGCTGCTAATTCCATCGGTATGAGCCAAACACAAATTATGCTCAAAATTGTATTGCCGCAGGCGTTGACGGTCGCTTTGCCCAATTTGGGAAACACGCTGATCAGTACGGTGAAGGATACGTCTTTTATTTTTATGATCGGTGTCGTCGATATGATGGGACAGGCTAAAATTATGGGCGCGCGAGCGTTGGCTTTTTTTGAGGTATATGTTGCGGTGTCTCTGATTTACTGGTTGGTGTGCATTATTATTGAGCGCGGGCTTGTCGTGCTGGAGAAGCGTATTCGAATTTACGAAAGAAGTGAGTAAGGGTATGATTCAACTTCATCAAATTCATAAGCATTTTGGACAGCATCACGTGTTGAAGGGCATAGACCTGACGGTAGGCAAGGGAGAAGTCGTAGTGATCCTGGGCCCAAGCGGATCGGGGAAGTCCACGCTGCTGCGCAGCATTAATTTTTTGGAACAGCCGACCAGTGGTGTTATTGAAATTGACGGTGTAAAGGTCGATGCCGCCAAGGCGGGAAAAAAGGACATTCTCGGACTACGGATGGCAACGGCAATGGTATTTCAGCAATATCAGTTGTTTAAAAATTTGAATGCACTCCACAATGTGATGATTGGTCTGACCAGTGTGAAAAAGCTGGATCGTAAGCAGGCGAGAGAGATCAGTGAAGGCATTCTGGAAAAGGTCGGGTTAAAGGATCGTATGACCTATTATCCTGCCCAGCTTTCGGGTGGACAGCAGCAGCGAGTTGCGATTGCCCGTGCTTTAGCACTAAATCCACAGGTGTTGTTGTTCGATGAACCGACTTCCTCACTTGATCCTGAACTGGTGGATGAAGTGCTGTCCGTGATTCAAAAGGTGGCGAGTGAAGGCAATACGATGATTATTGTCACGCATGAGCTTGGTTTTGCGAGAGATGTAGCGGATCGGGTTGTACTAATGGAGCATGGCGTGATCGTGGAGCAGGGACCCGTCGAGCAGTTTTTCACCAATCCGAAGGAAGAACGGACACGGCAGTTTCTGGGCAAAGCGTTGGTACAGAGAGCGCCACAGGAGCAGCCTGTATCCCCATAAGAAGTACGTGGATGGGTTATAGGTATGTGCAGCGCTGTAGAGTATTGCACCTATAGTAAAAAGCACGTTAGACAAGTCGCAGGAGGAAGGAAAGCCCGCGCTTGTTTGTCGTGCTTTTTTGGCCCCCATATCACCAATTCTTTTCCATTACAAAGTAGCTTATCACACTTATTCATGATAAATTCTAAGAACAATACAGTGAAGATGTAATCGGGAAGGAACATTGGCATATGAAAAAGGTTTTGTTCATTAATACCGGAGGGACCATTTCTTCCTCCTATCAGGAAAACGGCCTGACACCGACCCAATCGGCTGAAAATATTTTGGCGGAAATTCCGGAGCTGAAGGAGATTTGCGAGATTGATGCTCATAATCTGATGAGCATTGATAGCACAAATACACAACCTGAGGATTGGGCTTCTATCGCCCGGATGGTACATCGTTCGCTCGATCAATACGACGGTATTGTCATTGCACACGGCACGGATACGATGGCTTATACGGCTTCAGCCTTGAGCTTCATGCTGGGAACCGTAGACAAACCCGTCGTCGTGACAGGTTCGCAGGTTTCCATTTTGGCGGAGCACAGCGATTCCAAAAAAAATGTAATCGACTCATTCCTGACCGCATGTGGCGAGGTGGCCGGGGTTTTTGTCGTGTTTAACGGCAAAATTATTAATGGCAGCCGCAGTTCGAAGATCAGAACACGCAGCTATAATGCTTTTGAGAGTATTAACTATCCGTATATCGGACTCGTGGAGAACGGTAAGGTGGTCTATACGGAGGGCGTATTTGCAAATCGTGGTACCGCTCGTCACCCATACAACGACGGGTATGCTTCGGAGGTATTTCTGCTCAGGCTGATTCCGGGTACGAATCCGGCGATTTTCGATGCCATTCAGGGCTTGGGCTATAAAGGTATCGTCATTGAGGGCTTTGGTATGGGTGGCGTTCCTTTTAAAGAAAGAAGCCTGATCAGCAAAATCGAGGAGCTGATGAAGGACGGTATGAGTATTGTCGTGACTACTCAATGTCCTTATGAGGGCGGAGATTTGACGATTTACGAAGTGGGGCAAAAGGTACTGGAGAAGGGCGTTATTCCGGGGTATGACATGACAACGGAAGCGCTGGTGACGAAAATGATGTGGGCGTTGGGGCAGACGACCGACCCGGCAGGGGTAGCCAAGATTATGGCAACGAACTACGCGGACGAAGTTTCCTTGCCTGCGGATACAGCTTCCTTATAGGAGGCTGATTTCCGTAGATAAGAACAGGCATAAGAAAAAATACGGGGTTAACGCTAGGCTTGCCCCAGTCTGCTTTTAATCTCAACAGCCACTTTCAGCGCTTGTACAGCCGATTCCAGTGGAATCAGGCTTTCCGAATGTCCGCCAAAGCATTCAAGTGCATGATCCAAACCTTTTTTATATGGATTGGCAGATTCGAGGTTGATTTTTTGCCTGTCCTGATGCGGTATACTCATATAATGCGGTAGGTATAAGATCGTTTTCGTCGCTTTCATGAAATACCAGCTTGGCCTTTTCAAAATAAGCCTCATAGGCCACTGTGAAGGGGGAGCTTCCCGGCATGTGGGATGAGGCGATGACTTCTGTGAATGTATCCCGATGCTGAAAGTGAGCCCGAACCTGTGCTTGTTCAGGATGGGTAACTTCTGTACCCCAGACTGTATATGGATCACAGGGGCCTAATAGCCAGGTCAATAAATCCAGTTCATGAATCATGAACTGAGTAGGAATGGAGCTTAGTCCAAGATCTCCCCACAGAGGAGGCGTTTCTCTTTTCAAAGATAAGGAGATGAGCTTCCCGTATTTCTGTTGGCGGTATGCCTCATACAGATAGGTATAGGCGGGATCAAACTTAATGAACTGGTTGACCAGAATCTTTTTGCCATATTGCTTCTCAGCTTGTTGCATAAGAAGAGCGTCTTCGAGATCAAAGCAAACCGGTGTTTCACAAAATACATGCTTACCGTGCTTCAGCGCATCCACGGCATAGGACCTATGCAGCTGGGAGGGCAGGCATAGATCGACGATATCCACGTCTGGGTCCAGCAGAATATCCTCTATATTTTGGGTGACTTCTACGTTTAGCTCCTCTTTCAGCTTTTGCAGCTTGGTTTCGTTCCTTCCAAATACCATGATTCTGTTTACTTTGGGATGGTTGTTTAACAGTGAGGCATGATACGCGCCGAATCCCGTCCCCAATATTCCAATATTCATCATCCATTATTTTTCGCTGGAATATCATTGGATGAGGCAAGAAACCGCGTTTAAGCAGCTTTGTACAGAGAAAGAATACTATCCCGTTCTGATCCGAACAAATAAGAAGCAAGCAGGAATTATAGCGAAAAGAATGGACATCATCCAGTCTGTACAGGAAGGCAGTCATTGTACTCTAACGGTCAACATGTATAGTTATGAAGCGGCTTGTCGCGATGCTATGGATTGGATCGGTAGGGTTGAAGTTGTGGAGCCTGTAACACTCCGACAGTTTGTGAAGGAAGAAATTAACCGACTCCAGAGGATATATGGATAAATGATTAAAAAAACACCTGCCTAGGGCAGATGCTTTGCTTGTTAAGTCCAGGCCCAGAGAAATCCGTCACGATCCCAGGCAATTCTGCCACCATGAAGCTTGCGGAATGCTTTTTTGATTTCTTTTTCCAGAGATACATGACCATGCTCGCTTATAAACACATACTGCTCTCCATACTCAGAGCGTACATATGCAATTGCATCTTCTTGTTTCAGGGTGCCCACTTCACGGATCTGCGCGACCATCCATTGTGCAATCTCTTGTTCTGTTGTAGGGGTGTTGTCCATTTGTCGTATCCTTTCCTGCGTACCGATTGGGTGCAGCTGTTCGGCTCACCTCCCCGTAGTATACGGCAATTCGGAGAATTATTGAATTTTTTGATATAAATTTACTTGAGCGGTTGGCTAAGTGGGCTTTCTTTTGTATAATTAAGGGAATATTCACGGGAATTTTCTTTTTTTGTATTGTAATCATGCAAGTAATCCCTGGGGGTGCCTGATTTGAAGGAAACAACCACAATTCGCGCAGAGCTAGAGCAGTACATCAGACGAGAAGGAATTACGATTAGTAAGTTTGGGGAGAACACAGGTATTAATGCAGGAACGATCAGTGCCATTATTAACGGTAATCGTCCGATTGCGATGCTGCTGTTGGATCGGATTGGTGCAGGCATGGGGCTTGAAGAAGGGAGCCTCTATGAGTTATACATTGATGAATTTATACGGAATACGGCACCGAATTGGCGACGGGTTCGTCCCTTTTTGCATCGCTGTGCAGAGCTGAACAAACTGGATTGTATTAAGCAAGTCGTGGAGTTTATGATGGACTATCTCATATACGCCCCAGCTTTGTTTGAGACAGCAGAAGAATTATTCAGTGAAGGTAAGTTCGAGGCTGCGGCAATTATTTATAAAAATGTTTCGGAAAGTGAGAAGTACCAACATTCAGAGCGTCTGGCGCTCTGCCAATACCGTTTATTTACGATTGCCGTTGGCGATGACCAGGACGAAAATTTATGGGCAGCCACACACTTTGAAAGCTTTGTGGAACGATTGGGTGAAGCAGATCAGCTGGATGCCTTAAAAGACTTGGCGAATACCTATGCTTCCTTGCGACGTTGGGATAAAGTAGAGTGGTTAGCTGAAAAAATGGGTCACAGGGCCAAGGTACAATATGAACAAAAATACGGAAATACCAGAAGACCGGAGCGTGGCAAGGAACCTAAGGGTCCTTTGTTTATGTATATTGTATATTCTTACGTGCTGCGTGCCGGGGTGTGGGATGAGCGCGGGGATTATCAGAAGGCACTGGAATTTGTATCCCTATACTCTGATTTGAGCTGGGTGCAAGAGGATACGGAAGAAGCTCGGCGTTTGAAGGCCCTTTGTAGCAACTGGGCTGAGGCCAACGGGTATTTGTATCAGTTGATGTCAGGCAGCCTGGATGTGATTCCACAATATGTGGATTATTTGGAAAAAAACGAAGGCGAAATTCTGGTGGGGTTGCATAAAATTATGGTAGCGGCCAACCGTTATGATTTTAATGTAGATCATGTACTGTTGCACTTTGAAAAACAAATTGAGGCATTTGCAGATCAGCATGTCAAGGTAGGCACCTATACGGAGCAAATGTCAGCAGATCTTTATGCACGATTTTTGGCAGAGATGGCTTGTTATGATCTCAACAAACACCGTTATACCAAAGGCATGAAATTCTTGCTTGAGAGTCTTTCCTATTCTGTAGTGCTGAATGGTAATCCTGTCACCATTAAATGTGTAGGACTATTTGAAAAGTATCGGCATACTGCCACTTCTGAGGACAAAGAGGAATATAAAAACTTACTTGGAGAGGTAGAGTACATCCATGATAAAAAAGATCGTTTTTTCTCTGCTCGCATTTAATGTTTTTGTCCTATTGAATTTTTCACCCGTTACCCCCCCTATGGAAGATCCTAGCGACGTCCACAGTCATGGGTTGGGGGGATGGGCTTTTTCATCCCTTGAACCATCCGCTTAGAGGATCTAGAAAGCGGCATTCAAAAAGGTATTCTCTTATGAAGAAGAGGATACCTTTTTTTGATGTGGAAGTGCATTTGAAGGAGCACTTTTGCCGTCAAGAGTGGGGAGCTGGAAGTTGAGCAGGCGGAAACCAGACATGACGCAGATCCACCCAGCCCTGACTGTTAAAAGATACGCCACGTACAGAAGGGAGATAGGCCGTCTGAACGGGCTTTTCATATAAAATATGCAGCTGGTGCTCATCCATGAGCCGAGTTTCGATATGTTCGAATTGCTGCGCCCTAACAGTATGATCGGCCTCCCGTGCAATTTCACGCAGCAGTCTTTCGATATCCACACGGCTATGAGGCTCCACATGCCCAGATACATTGAGATACAAGTCAAACAGGCGTAATTGCTCATCACGGTCACGAAAGAGAGAAAAGATGATTAAGTCTGACTCCATACGGATAGATGAGCTTTTGAATTCGTTCATAGATGCGGCCACGATGTTACAGGTATACCCACAGGATTCGAGCTGAGCCGCAACCCGGTCTGCGTCTGCTTTATACTCAGGAATGGTAGCAATTTGCAGCGCCGCCAGTGGTTCATACAAATCGTTAGATGAATCCACTGCTGGGGGAAGGGAGCGATGATCCAGACATGCTACAATGCGGGCACGTATTTCTGGATTGCGTAGTGGTCCATCCTTATGTGTATTACATGTGATAAATTTGCGTACCGAAGCCGCCGAGTGAATCTGGCTCCATGCGGTATCCGTATCTCCCGCCGATACGGGATTATGGATAATGTGAAAAGAAGAAGCGGTGTCTTCCGTATCCGACGATTCTAGCTTAGTCGCCCATGGGAGTTGGACAATTTCCACTCGGTCCAGATGAGCCCGGCCTTGAAAATAAGGTGCGAAAGCCTCCAGTGTACACAGGCTTTCGTTCATTTCCGTGACTTTGAATGCCCCTGTACCGACAGGGCGGATGCCAAAGGCGGCTTCACCCACCTGATTAAGCTCACGCGGCACAATCGCAGCCCGGCTGGTACACAGGAAGGATAGAAACAGCTCGTTCGGCTCCTTTAGTACGAAGCGTACTATCGTTGGACTTAGCGCCTGGACGTGCTGAATTTGCCGGACGATAAAATGGTAAAGTCTCCTTCCCGGCGCCCGACTCAGTCGCTCAAAGGTATAGACGACGTCTTCAGCGGTCAGTATTTTTCCGTTATGAAACAACACTTCTTTACGCAGGAAAAAGGTCCACTGTGTACGAGTGGTATCCACCTCCCAAGCGTGCGCCAATCCCGGCAAAATCTCGCCGCTTTCGTTCGCCCGGCGGGCCAGACCATCAAAGACGTGGCTGGATACGAAGGACTCGGCGAGCCAGTTCAAGTACAAAGGGTCCAGCGTATAGAGCTGCTGGCGAATAGGCAGACGCAGCGTGTCGATCTGCTGCTGATCACTGCGCACCTCTGCGTGATGCCCAAAATAATTCAGCAACCAGCCTTGCAAATGCTCCTGCATGGTGGAGGAGCGTGAATGAACTCGAATTTCATCCAGCGCGCGTTTGATATCATGGCGGTCTATGGCTTGCATCATGGATTGCACGGCAATGTCTTCCGGTTGAATGAGGAAGCGCAGACTGGAGCGACGACCTCTGCCTCGGCGGGGAGTCCATTGTATCCAGTCATGCTGCTCCATTTTCTGAATGATCATCAAGGCGTTGCGGTGAGTACAGTCAAAAATAGCCGCAAGCTCATCCAGCGTCGTCTCTATGGTATGGTTTTCGTCCTTGTTGTCAGCTGCGTGTGAGTGAAGCCGTAAAAATTGGGCATGGAGTTTCATTCAAGGTTGCTCCGTTTCCCCTATATTTGATTAAAAGCGTAGTCACTTTTATAAAATAGGAAATTTTGTTTGAATTAATTTCTCTTTATCTTCTTATTTTATCATCTACAATAAGGGTTATAAAGCATATTTGTGGAGGTATTTACCATGCATGACAAGATGAATGGAACGTCTTTGCCGAAAACGTCGTTTCTGTCCGCCTTTGCTGGCGCAATTGTGTTGGCGCTGGTTCATCAATATCTGTTTTACGGACATGGGCTGGGCGTATCTATGCCAATTTTTGTTATTGTGTTTTACGTCTATATGTATGCCTTTAATCGAGATCGTTTCCAGTCCAGATCATGGATAGGGCGTTTGCTGTTTGTGATCATTTTCATGCTGGCATTGACATACGCGCTGTTCAATAATCCGGTCCTGTATGTGTTAAATGCGCTGGCGATACCTGCTCTCATTAGCGTACATATGGTGCTGCTGTTTGGGGAGAAAAGGCATGGCTGGTCAGAACCCGGTATTATTGGTCAGGCGTTAAGCCATTGGTTTTATCAAAACTTTCGTCATATCGTGACCCCCTTTCGGATGGTCAAGACAGTAGCCCTTCGGAATGTAAAGGATGAGCGTAAGCGTGTATTGGGCAAAGTGATGATTGGTTTACTTATTGCCTTGCCGCTACTGTTCATTATCATATCTTTGCTGGCTTCGGCGGATGGGATGTTCGAAAAGTTGTTAGCTGGAGTACCCGAATGGATCGGAACGCTGTCCTTTGGGAGTGGCATGCTACGGCTGATCTGGACCTGCTTTTTCACCTTCTGTTTCTTCTGTTATTTGTGGGGATTTGTACAGCCTGCTCCGCGTAATACGCAGAGAGAGACCCAATCATGGCACGGGTTAGATGAGCGCACGAATGGCCAAACCACCGAGTATGATGGTCACTCTTCAGTGATGATTGACCGACCAACGGTGCCTTACCACGAGCCGGTCGCGATTAAATTTGACCCTGTCATTACCGCTACGGTGCTGATTGTCATGAATCTGGTGTATGTTGTGTTCGTCGTGTTGCAGTTTGGATATTTGTTTGGTGCATGGGAAGGTGCTCTGCCCGAAGGAACCTCGTATGCCGAATATGCGAGAAGAGGATTCGGGGAGCTGGTTATGGTAACAGGTATCAACTTTGTGCTGATGATCAGTGTATTGAAGTGGACTGAATTTGGCTCAGGTATAGTGCAAAAAATGAACAGTGGCCTGCTGTACATACTCGTGGGTTGTTCGGGTGTGATGCTGTATTCGGGATATACCCGGCTGGTTATGTACGAAGAAGCATACGGCTATACGTACACCCGCTATTTGGTACACGCGTTTATGATTTTTCTGGGCTTGCTACTGCTTATTGCAGCAATGCGCATTCATTTCCGTCAACTGCCGTTGGCGAAATATTATATTGTACTCGCTCTGGTCGCCTATGTCGTCGTGAACTATGTGGGCATTGATATACGGATTGCTGAAAATAATCTCGAACGGTATCGCACGACATCGGTGATAGATAAGGAATATTTGAGTGAGCTATCGGCGGACGCGATTCCGCTGCTGATTGACTTTAGTCGTAAGGAACATGGATCACTAGATGAGTTTTTACAAGCCCGTTTGACGAGCATGACGAGAGAAGAATCGGCTTGGCCTGAATTCAATTGGGCAAAGTATCGAGCGCAACGGGAATTGCACGACTATATTTTGGAATGAGAGGTGTTTGGGAATGATCGGAACAGAAACGGTACAGGGTAAGGTATTGGAGCTACAGGATGAAATGTCACAGTATCAGCATCAGTTTGGTGTAAGACGGAACGATTTTCTCGTGGAGGCTATGTCTTACGGAATGAGTGAGGAGGAAGCTCGGTCTTATGCTATCCAGAGTATCGGTCCGGTCGTTCCCGTCGCCTATATGCCTACGTTGGCTCCCGGTAAAATCCGACCACTCAGTCCAATGCTGGCAGCGCGGTACCGATATGCGGGGGATTGGAAGGATATCGACGAGCATCTGCTCCTACCTGATGAAGTCCTGCGGATCGCAGGTACAGAGCAGTTCCGCAGCTGGATCAGCGATATGCGGAATTACTGGGTGGAATCGGCTCCATACCGATTCGGGGATGATCGTCTTTCGCTGCTATCGGTTGCGAGCGAGGAAGAAGGTCACTTTTCCATGCTCGTCTGGAAGGAGCCCGGTGAAGAGCCAGAAGTATGGACGTACGCTTCGCAGCATGAATACCGATTCAGTCATCTGCTCCATTGGTTCAAGTGGCTGAACGGGCGGAGTGAAGAATGAGAGGTACAGATGATGAAAAAGAATCGTAATTGGGTCGTGCTATTTATCGGCATCGCTCTGATGATGGGGGCAGCAGACTATTTAACACAAGCTAAGCCTACGACTACTCCTGAGCTTATCGTTCCAACCGTAATCAGTGAAGAGAGCCTTCAGTTATGAGAATGAAGTTAATTTTTTGTAGTATTACGTTGTTAAAGTAAGCCGGAAATCACCCTAATAGTTGAGAGGGAATTGAGGCCAACATCGATTGAATGTGGAGCCATTCAGATGTTCAAGCGACTCCGTCGTTTCCTCTACAACTTATATTCAGGGGGAATTTCAATGGCTAGAAGTGCAAGTACTTACGCATCTGTAATTGACGGTTTTAAGGTAGAAACGAACAAAAAGTATTCGCCGGTAGGTGGAACGAAATGTAATATTTTTGCGCAAGATGTGATGTCTGCGATGTCGGCACCCTTGCCAAGTGGCTTAGCCAATCAAATGGCTGATGCTTTACTGAATAAAAAGGCGCCGGGCTGGGATTCTGTAACCTTTCAGGATGCTCAAAAAAGAGCAAATCTCGGGTATCCTACCATCGGAATCAAAAAAGCAGATGGGCATGGTCATGTGGTCGTTGTCAGACCGAAGGGTTCATCGATCACGATTTTGAAGGAGGTACAGGTTGCACAGGCGGGGACCAAAAATTACAACAGTAATACCATTAATTATTCGTGGGTGGCAGCAGATCTGCCTGGGGTAAAATTCTACACACACGACTAATTGTATACAAGATATTGGAAATCTAATGACCCCGGAAGCAGATCCACTCGATCTGCCTCCGGGGTCGTCTTTTTTATTTTGAAACGGAATGTTTAGATACAATAAACGCTTTGCCTGGCTTGATAAAAGCAACAGCATAGCCATTGGAGAAGGAGGAGGATTCCACTCTGTACTCAAGTTTAGTTAGCAGTTGCCCTTGACGATTGATGTAGCCAAATTTGCCGTCTGAGACGGATGATTGTGTTTGTTTACCGACTAAAGCTAAGCCTTCTTTGAACGGAGAAGTAACATCATATTTTTGTTGATATTTAATGACCAGCGTTCCGTTTTTATCAATAAATCCGACTTCGTTTTTTGCATTTTTCACACTCGCCAGGCCTTCACTAAAATCCTGGGCATCCGTAAATTTAAAGGGAATCGCGACTTTTCCCAGTTTATTGATGAATCCCCATTTTCCCTTGGCATTTTGGACTGGAGCCAATCCTTCCGAGAAGTCTCCACCGGATTGATATTGAGGAGGAATAACTTCTTTTCCTGCTGTATTGATATATCCGTATAGCCCTTTGCTATTCTGAACAATAGCCAAGCCATCCGAGAAACCACGACTGTATTTATATTTATAAGGAATTGCTAGTTGACCAGAGGCATTCACAAAACCGATCTTGCCAGTGTTGGGGGCGTAGGCAAGAGCCAGACCGTCCGTAAATATATATTCTGAATCCCCATTTTCTTTAAAATGAGAAATGATTTTTCCCGTTCGATCTATAATTGCATTTTCTTTGGTGTCTGCTATGGTAACCTTGGCTTTTCCTTCGGAAAAGAAATTGGCTTCGGTATATTGGCAAGGGATGACCAGTGTCCCTTTGGTGTTAATGTATCCATAGAGATTGGTTTTTGTATTTTTGACTACGGCTCGTTGCTCATGAAAATCACCAATGGGTTTAAGCTCGGCGGGAAGTGAGAAAGCTTTCTCTCCTTTGGTATTGTAATACACGAGGTTTCCAGCAGATGTTTCAGCAGCCAATAAGCCATCATGAAAAGCACCATCGCTCAGCGGGCGAGCAACGTTGTAATCCAGAGCAGTTTTAGAAACTTCAATGGTTGTTGTGCCGGATGCGGCCCAGCCTGTTCCCATAACGGAGAGGCTAGTAACCAGAATCAATGCAGCTAATCCTAACTTTTTTAACATGCATAAGCTCCTTTGTGAGTTGATTTTTTAACTTCGGGCTTCGGAAAATCTTACCTTCATACGTAAGGTATTCCATAATATAGACGATAAAAATGTAGGAATGTTTCTTGATATTCTAAATTTTTCTAATTTTCATCTCAATAACCAGAGAGGGAGCAAGCTAATCGCTTGCTCCCTCTACACCTGAACCTGCCTTATATCTTTCGGATGCTTAACAGAGAGTTGCCGTTACGCATAAACTCATACGGGACCTTGGCCTCTGTCACCCGTAAGCCTTCTGCCTCCAGCTCAAGAATCAAACGATCTAGCAGATCGTAACGAGTTCCCGTTAAATCGGTCAGAGGAAAAATGCGGACTTCCTCTGAAGCCACTCGCAGCAGTTCGTGTACCGTATTCTTATGAAACTCATAGTCGAGTCGATCACTATACATAAATAGAAAATGGGCAGACAGCACGATATTAAACTGTTCATCTTCAAAGGGAAGCTCCAGCAGTACCGCAGCAACGTAGCGTTCTGGGTGTTTCCTCATATCCTGCGTGCAATCCTGGAGTGCTTGATGGCGCTGCTCGCTAAGCCCTTGCACATCTCCATAACAGCTCCAAACATAATTATCTTTTGCACGTTCTAGCGTTTCCATTGCATGCTCAATATCCAATAGGCCTTTGCGTTTCAGATCATCAATCTTGTGATCGTAGGCGATATCACTTGCGGTGATATCCAGCGAGGCTTTGGTGCCCAGAGCGGTGAAGGAACATGCTCCCGCAGGACAGTCCAAAATCTTTTTGCCTACAAGTTCAGGAATGTGCAAATTGAACATTTGGACGTACTCCTCAAACGTGCGGCCGATGAACACGACCCGGTCTAACTCTTGCTTGGTTTTACTTTGACTCTACTCATCTCTTCTCACCTCAGCTATTCTTTGGCTACGGAGGGGCTATTAAGTTACTCCGTAAGCTCATGTTAACATTTTACAGAACCGAATAACATTTCATTTGGCAGAACCTCTTATAGTGAAAATCGATTACTATTGAGAGATTAAAGATAAGAGATTACGTTCATTTTCAAGAAAAAAAGTGAAGAAACAGTGTCATTTTAAAAAAAGTCTATACATATATATTAAATGTATAGACAAATCAAAAGACTGGATTTATAATTACGCTGTAAACGTTTTCTAGTAGTTAACATCCAATCAGACCTTGAAGGGAAGGAACAATCATGAAGAAAATTTTGCTGGCGTGCAGCTCAGGTATGTCTACAAGTTTGCTGGTTACTAAGATGCAGGATTATGCTAAGTCCATTGGAGACGAGGCTGAAATTTGGGCAGTAGGTCAAGATCAGGCGGCAGAAGACATGGCTAAGGCTGACGCAGTATTGATTGGCCCGCAAATGAGTTTTCTTAAAGGACAGCTGGAAAAGGAAGCAGCCCAATATGGTATTCATGTAGAAGTGATTGACATGATGGCATACGGGATGGTTGACGGTAAGAAAGCCTATGAGCAAGCAGTGAAGCTGGTGGAACGCAAAAATGGATAAAGTCAATATAGCCGAACTGACGGAAGAGCAAATTAGTTTCCAACTTATTCTTCATAGTGGAAGCGCTCGCAGTAAAGTGATTCAGGCGCTGACCGAATACCGAAATGAGAATGTAGAGGGTGCGGACGAACTGCTCAAACAAGCCAAGCAGGATTTACGTGCTGCGCATGATATCCATTTTCAAATGGTTAAGAAGGAAGCGGGAGGTACCCAAACTCCTTTCTCGCTCCTTCTAATGCATGCCGAGGATCATCTGATGTCCACGGTTACCATGAAGGATCTGGTTCTAGAATTGCTGGAGCTGTTCAAATCCAGAAATTTATAACGGAACATGTAAGTTTGTGAAATTTGGGACATGAAAAGCTTGCAACCCTATTGATGCAAGTCACTTCGCGGGGAGGAATAGGCTTTGTTTGAAAAATTAAGCCGGATACTGATACCTATTGCCGGTAAACTGAACAACAACCGCTATCTTACTGTACTGCGTGATGCATTTATGCTGTCATTTCCATTAACTGTTTTTGGCTCCATTATCGTCGTTATTATCAATCTGCCGTTTCTAAAAGGGTGGATGGGCGACGGCAATTATGCGACTTTTAGCAGTCTGTTGAACATTGCGCCTAATGCCACACTGAATATCATGACCTTATTTGTAATCGTCGGGATTGGGTATTATTTATCTCGAAGTTATAAGGTCGAGCCCATATTCGGCGGGATGATTGCGTTGGCCAGTTTCTTGATGCTCACCCCGTTTGTGCTGACACAAGAAAGCGGTGCCACGATTGCTGGTGTCATTCCGGTTGATCGGATCGGTGCCAAAGGCATGTTCCTTGGTATGATCGTCGCTTTTATCGCGGCTGAGATATACCGAAAGGTGACGCAGCGAAATTTTGTCATTAAAATGCCTCCAGGCGTTCCGCCGGCAGTTGCCAAATCGTTTGCCGCTTTGCTTCCGGCATGTATTACATTGGGCATATTTTTGATCATTAATGTTGTAGTTACACTGACCCTTCATAATAACCTGCATGACCTGATTTATCATGCTGTACAGGCACCTCTGGTGCATTTGGGCAGTGGCATTATACCTACATTGATTGCTATTTTCTTTGTTCAGCTTTTATGGTTCTTTGGGCTTCATGGTCAAATTATTATTAACTCGGTTATGGACCCAATCTGGAATACGCTGGCACTTGAAAACTATGAAGCGTACTCCAAAGGAGCAGAACTACCGCATATCATCACCAAGCAGTTTGTGGATATTTACACCGTAGGTATCGGTGGTACAGGTATGACACTGGCTGTCGTGCTTTCGATTCTGATCTTCCTGAAGAGTAAGCAATTGAAGCAGGTCAGTAAGCTGGCCCTTGGACCGGGTCTGTTTAATGTCAACGAACCCGTCATATTCGGTCTGCCGATTGTGATGAATCCGCTTATTTTTGTTCCATGGGTCATTTCTCCAATGATCGTTACGCTGATTACTTACTTTGCTATGACAACCGGGATTGTGCCGCCGCCAAACGGAATACAGGTTCCTTGGACGATGCCGTTGTTCTTTAGTGGAATGATGGCTACAGGCTCCCTGATGGGTGGCGTGCTGCAGTTGTTTAATATGGCTGTCGTCTTTGTCATCTGGTTCCCGTTCCTGAAAATTATTGATCGGATGAACGTTCGTAAAGAGCAGGAAGAGGAGCTTAGCCAAGCAGCCATTGCAGGTAAGGATCAAACTGTTGGAATGTAATGTGAATAAGCTGCTAGATTAGCAGTTTATTCACTGCAAAAGAGAGAGGAGTAGAGCTGTGAATCATACCGAAATGAAAGATATAGAGCAGCAAACCATTCAATACCATTTTCCATCCGACTTCTGGTGGGGTTCCTCAGCTTCGGCTACCCAAACAGAAGGAACCGTGGAGGGAGACGGCAAAGGACCGAACATTTGGGATTATTGGTTTGAGCAGGAGCCGAACCGTTTCTATGATGGGGTTGGCCCTGTCGATACGTCCCGTTTCTATACCCGTTACAAAGAGGATATTGCACTCATGAAAGAGCTTGGCCACAACTCTTTCCGGTTCTCTATTTCCTGGTCACGCCTGTTTCCGGCAGGGAAAGGTGCAATAAACCAGCAGGCAGTTCAATTCTATACTTCCGTCATTGAGGAGTTGCATCAGGCGGGTATTGAGCCGTTTGTGAATCTGTATCATTTTGATTTGCCGATGGCTTTACAGGAAAATGGAGGCTGGGTGAACCGGGAGACGGTCGAAGCTTACGTGGATTACGCTAACACTTGTTTTGAGCTATTCGGGGATCGTGTAGCCAAATGGTTTACGCATAACGAGCCGATTGTCCCGGTGGAAGGCGGCTATCTATACGATTTCCACTATCCGAATGAAGTGGATTTCGGTAAAGCCGTACAGGTGGGATATCATACCCTGTTATCGAGCGCGAGTGTCATTAAGGCTTACAGAGAGGGCGGTTATAAGGGCCAAATCGGAATTATTTTGAACCTGACGCCGACTTATCCGCGTAGTCAGCATCCGGCAGACGTGCAGGCTGCTGAAATATGCGACGCGTTCTTTAACCGTTCCTTTTTAGACCCATCTGTGACGGGAGAATTCAATCCTTTGCTCGTGGAGCTGTTACGCCAAGAGGGATATGTACCAAGCATGGAAGACGGAGATCGGGAGATTATACGCCAGGGCACTGTGGACCTGCTGGGTATTAACTATTATCAGCCGCGCAGAGTCAAGGCTCGTGAAAGTCTGCCGAACCCGGATGCTCCTTTTGTGCCGGAACGTTTCTTCGATTATTACGTCATGCCTGGTCGCAAGATGAATGAGATGCGGGGCTGGGAGATTTATGAGAAAGGCATTTACGACATCCTGACCAATGTCAGAGAAAATTATGGCAACATTGAATGCTTCATTTCAGAAAACGGAATGGGCGTTCAAGGTGAAGAAAAGTTCAGAGATGAACAGGGCATGATCCGCGATGACTATCGCATTGATTTTATCCGTGAGCATCTCAAATGGGTCCAACGAGCGATCTCAGAAGGCTCCAATGTAAAGGGCTATCACTTATGGACGTTTATGGACAACTGGTCCTGGACGAATGCTTATAAGAATCGCTATGGTTTTGTGTCTGTCGATCTTCAGAACGGTGGCAAGAGATCCGTTAAACAGAGTGGGCACTGGTTCAAACAGGTGATCGAGAATAACGGATTCTAAGGTGGTCCTCTGGACCGCCTTTTTTTCTTCATCATCATCATAGAACTGTGCTGTACGCCGCTGGTGAGAAAGTATAATGTTCGGTATACTTACTTATACCGTGATACCTTAACGTCCCGCCTGCAGAACAAAAAGAACCAGCGCTACCGATGTTTTGGTAAAATGCTGACATAAAATAATTTTTAGTACAGGTGGTAGACAGATGAACAAATACGAGCGGATTGCACAAGAGGTCAAAGAGCGGATTATGAATAAGACCTATAGCAGTGATGATCCGATTCCCGATGAGATCTCACTGGCAAAAGAGTTTCGTGTAAGTCGGATGACGATTAAGCGGGCATTGGACACATTGGTGATGGACGGGTTGCTAAATCGTAAAAGAGGACATGGAACCTTTATCGTCAAATCGGTTCACAATGGCCCTGTTAACGTTGTCGTAAATGAAATGCTGGGGTTAACCAACGTACTGCGCGGGAAAGAAATCAAAAATAAAATCGTCGCCTTTGACGTTCAATTTCCATCCGAAGAGGTTGCGACCCATCTATTCATTGATGCCAATTCTCCTGTATACCATGTGATCCGTCTGCGTGTCGTGGAGGGTGAGCCCTATGTTATCGAGCGCACATACATGCCTACGAAGCTGATCAGCGGTATCACAGAGGAGGTGCTGTATGGCTCGGTGTACAAACACATTAAGGAGGAGTTGGGACTTAATATTGTCGGTTCACACCGTACCATCCGGGCATCCAAGTCGACGGAACTGGATCGGGAGCATTTGGACTGTGCAGCGGATGATCCAATCTTGGAAATTGAGCAGGTGGGTTATCTGGATACAGGTATACCATTTGAATACTCGTTCTCGCGGCATCGGTACGATAAATTTGTGTTTACCACAGTGAATCGGATGCGTTGAGCGAGTGAGTACCAAACGGATAGTAAAACAAACATGGCAGAAGAAGCCTATCTTATGTGGGTGCTCTCCTGCCATGTTCTTTTTAATGAAGCAAGTTAATTGCCAAGCAATCTTACTTCATGCACCGTCGGAGTATACCAGTTGTTCGGATTATTGAATAGCACTGCATTTACAAGGTTGATTCGCACGTAGCGAGCTTGAAAATTGACTTTGTCACTGGTAAAACCATACGTGGTATTACCTGTGCGGTCAATCGTGGAGTAGTTAACTCCATCCCTGCTGTATTCAATTTTATATTTGTAATACGCTTCAGATCCTTTGTACATAAACCATGAAATATCCACTTCGCTGATGGTCTTGGTACTGCCCAAATCGACCTGCCACCAAGCGGGCCAGGATGCGGAAGCAGCTTTCCACGAGGTTTGGGCGTTGCCATCGTTCGCCAGTGAAGCTGGAGAACTGGATGCGGCTGAGCTCGCAGTCGCTGTTTTGCCCTGTGCGTGATTCACAAAGGACGGTAGGATTACTGTGCCTGTCGCAGCATCCAGATCCCAGCTACTGTACCAGTTCAGGGTTGCTGTTTTGTTGGAGTCATTCAGAGTTAGTGGCAACCAGATGAATTTGTGGTCGCTCAGATTGAGCGGATTCCAGCGGTCGCCCATATAGATGTAGCTGGTTCCTGAGCTACCCGTAATTGTGGCGATGGAATGGATTTGCGAGCCGTAAGCTGCCGGGTCACCGAAGGGCGACAGAGCAGACCAGCTCCCAGTCATGGAACTGGCGGTTGCGTAAGCGCCCTGATTCGGATACCAGCCGGATGCCTGCGAGGTGAACAGGTAGTAGGTATTGTTCTTTTTCACAACAGCAGGAGCTTCGCGATAGCCATTTTCAAAAATCCAGCCAACGAACGACTGTACGCCTGTATAATCGGCTGTCAGCTTGAAGATCGCCATCGTATCATTGGCGCCGCCATTTTTACGGGAAGCTGTAATAAGGTAGCCGCTACCGTCAGTATCCGTGAACACCGTCATATCACGAGACTCGTAATTCAGCGGGCGGAAGCTGCCTTGGTAGGCAAAATTTCCGTCGGGTGTATCGCTGGTAGCGACGGCTACACGACCGAGTGAGTAGTCCGTGCCATTTTCATAGTGCGCCCATAGTACATATTTTCCGGTGGTTTTGTTGTAGATGACTTTGGGACGCTCGATTTTGCTCGAATTCAGCTCAGGGGCGGAATCTTTGGTGAGAATACTGCTGCGGAAGGACCAATTTTTCAAATCGGTTGAGGTATATACGTTCACTTTTTCAAATTTCCAGTTTTCGGCGTGCTCGCCGTACCAATAATAAGTAGAACCTACTTTTAGAATATTACCGCTGTTCGCCTGAATCGGGTTACCTGCGGTGTCTTTCCAATCCGTTCCGTTCGTAATGGCTGTGCTTGCTGTTGCGCTCAGGGATAGTTCGGCATTGGCGACGTCCAAGCCATTCAGCGCTTGGTTCACCTCGGTCCCGTAGGTTGCTTGCGTAACGCCTGTTGTATTGGCATGTGCTGTATCGGGTTGAAGACCCGCACTGGCCACTGCGAATAGGATACAAATCCATGCGGCTAACCATTTGCTGCTGTTGATCCACTTCACGATATCATCTGCCTCCTTTAACACGGATAGGATGGGTCGGAATGGCTTGTCCGGCACCTCATCTTCGATTCTATCCTAATTGTAAGCGTTTACAAGTGGAATAAATTGAAGTCTTTAGCTTGTTGAAACTGTTGTTAGGAGAAAGGACGAATCTGATCACTACATACAAAAAGGGTATATAGATATTTGAAACTTTGGGGAAAGCTCGTCAGTTATGTGGGAAGTGTTTGTAATTGTGCGTTTTGTCATTGACACGTTCACATTATTTCAAATTTAAAGTGACTGGAATCACATAAACGGTTACTTTATGTGGGTATACTTGCTTTAAATTGAGGGTTACAAATGGGTGCTAATGTTGAACACCCTTTGTTGATCTTATTTTGGAGAGAAGAGGGATACAAAGATGCTAAGTGAGCAAACCATTGCAACGATCAAATCGACTGTACCTGTTTTGGAGGTACACGGAACTACAATCACCAAGCGTTTTTACCAGATGATGTTTGAGGCCCATCCCGAGCTTCTCAATATATTCAATCACGCAAATCAGAAGCAAGGACGTCAACAGGGAGCGCTGGCCAATGCTGTATATGCGGCTGCACAGCACATTGACCGCCTGGAGGAAATTCTTCCGGTGGTACGCCAGATTGCACATAAGCATCGCAGTTTGGGAATTAAGCCCGAGCATTATCCTATCGTCGGAAAATATCTGCTCGCTGCGATCAAGGACGTACTGGGGGATGCTGCTACAGACGAGATCATTACCGCATGGGCCGAAGCCTACGGTGTGATCGCTAACGTATTTATAGACATGGAAGCTGAAATGTACAAGGAGGCTGGACAGCAGCAGGGAGGCTGGTCAGACTTTAAGAGCTTTGTTGTGCAGAAAAAGGTTAAGGAAAGCGACCAAATTACGTCCTTTTATTTGGTGCCGCAGGATGGGCAGGTGTTGCCTGAATTCGAGCCTGGGCAATATATCAGCTTAAAGATGGAAATTCCGGGCGAACACAATACCCACATTCGTCAATACAGTCTTTCGGATGCACCGGGCCAATCTCACTACCGGATATCTGTAAAGCGTGAGGATGCTGTAGAGTCCCGCCCGGCAGGTAAAGTATCCGTGTATCTGCATGAGCAGGTGCAAGAGGGCGATGTGCTTCAAGTATCTGCACCGGCGGGTGATTTTACGCTGGATCGGACAGATCGCAGACCTGTCGTGCTGATCAGCGGAGGGGTCGGGCTAACCCCGATGGTTAGTATGCTGGCTTTCTTGGTGAAATCTGCTCCGCATCGGCCTATCACTTTTGTCCACGCAGCAGTCAATGGGGATAACCATGCTTTGCGTAATGAGGTAGAAAAGCTGGTCGCCACACATGCACAGGCTGCAGTTCGCTGGTGTTACAGCAGACCAACGGAGCAGGATCGGTTGGCACAGGCTTTCCACAAGGAAGGCCGTTTGGATCTGGCCTGGTTACAATCCGTGATACCGGATCGGAACGCCCAATATTATTTTTGCGGCCCTGAGGGATTCATGCAATCGGTATACGGCCTGTTGAAGGAGTGGAATATCCCTACTTCGGATATCCACTATGAATTCTTTGGTCCTGCCAGCGCATGGGAAGCAGAAGCACAATGACACAATGAAACATCAAAAAAGACGAAGGATAAATATCCTTCGTCTTTTTTGCGATGATTACAATCGAAAATCCTGCTCATTGGGTACTACTTTTCAAAATGCGCTCCTGTTTTCATAACAAGGGAGTACGCAAAAATTCCATACCTCGCGGCATATATGGGCGTAAAGCCTCCGGAATACGGATCGAACCGTCCTCTTGCTGGTGATGCTCCAGCAACGGAATCAGAATCCGGGGTGAAGCGACCGCTGTGTTGTTGAGCGTGTAACAATATTTCAATTTGCCGTCCGCATTGCGGTACCGGATGTTGGAACGGCGTGCCTGGAAATCAAGCAACTGGGACGACGAATGTGTCTCGCCGTAAGCTTGGCGGCTGGGCATCCATGTCTCGATGTCCACCTGCTTGTAGGTTTTTTGTGCCATGTCGCCTGTACAGACAGCCATCTTGCGATAAGGCAGCTCCAGCTGTTGAAGCAAGTCTTCCGCATTGCGCGTAATTTCTTGAAACATCTGTTCCGAAGCGTCCAGGCTGGCTTCGCAGATGACGACCTGCTCAACCTTGGCAAACTGGTGGACACGATACAGTCCGTGCACATCCCTTCCGGCCGAGCCGACCTCATTGCGGAAGCATACGGACACGGCAGCCAGTCGAATCGGGTCGGTAACATCCACGATCTCACCGCTGTAATACGAGACCAGTGGCACTTCCGAAGTGCCTACAAGCCACTGATCCTCTCCTGTAATGCGGTACGTCTGATCCAGTCCGAGCGGGAAGAAACCAGTGCTGCGCATCGCCTCTGCACGTACCATCAGTGGGACGTCCAACAAATGGAATCCGCGTGCAGTCAGTAAATCCACCGCAAGCTGCTGCACAGCCCGATGCAATGCAACCCCTGCTCCCGTCAGATAGTAGTTACGGGTACCGGCTGTTTTGACACCCCGAGGGACGTCGATAAGCTTGTGAAGCTCACCGAGCGCCATATGATCCTTTGGTTCAAATTCGAAGTTCGGACCCGACCCGACCCGCTCCAGTTCCACATTATCCTCATCCGATCTCCCCCGTGGTGTATCTGGCGATACGATATTAGGCATCAGAAGCAAGAGCTGTTGAAACTGTTCCTCTACTTCCTGTTGCGGGGTTTCCAGAAGATCTAGCCGTCCGTTAATTTCTTTGACCTGCCGCTTCGCCCCTTCTGCCTGTTCACTCTGGCCGGCATAGATTAGCGCGCCAATATCCTGACTACACTGATTACGCTTCTGTCGAAGCTGTTCCACTTCCTGAAGTAGCTGTTTTCTCTGATCATCCAGGGTCAACAGCTCCGCGACCGATACCTGTATTCCTTTGCCGTCTGCTGCCGTCTGAACTTGCTCTTGATGCTCTCTGATCCATTTGATATCCAACATGACACCGCACTCCTTTTCGGATAAAAATACAAAAAGCGCCCTCATCCACATGGGACGAGGAGCGCTTTGATCTCGCGGTGCCACCCAAATTGACCGGACAGCATGACTGATGTCATGACTCTCCAATCCACTTTGCTCCGCTGTAACGGGCGGGTCCGGTTTACTTAGGTACATATCGCCATATCCTACGCTAACGTATGGTCCTTGGCGTAAACGCCTCCGAGTTGGATGCTCTTCACAGGCATAATATCGTTTGCTTTTTTGTTAGTATACGGATTTTCGGCAGGGTAATCAAGGGCATGAGTCTGCACATTGGATTAATTCCTTTTTTCATTGTGATCTTTCCAATAAAAATAAATACACAGCGTAGACTCTGCAACACATCCATGCGGATTTCATGTTTGCGAAGGGGAAAGGTAGGCTTTATTTCATATGTATATCCATTCTACTTCATCTGCGATCATGAAACTGGAAGAATATATAAGTAAAAGCCCCAATTTAACGTCCAAAATGGGCTATAGTCTCTATAATGACTTTTTAATTTCATGTAAAATGTAATGATTACCAAAATGGACAGCGATGGAGGAGAACATGGAGGACTTTAAAGATCGTTTACATACGATCCGCCAAGAACAGAACAAGCTGCTCAAGGAGTATCAAACATTAATCGCGGACTATGAAGCCTCAGATATTATTTTGGAGAATGAGGTTCTGCGAAAAAAGTTCGAGGATTATCAGGCTCGCTGCATTCACTTGGAAGAGCGAGTACGACATATTGAGCAGGAAAATGGAAAGCTGCGCACTGCGCTGACGGAGCAAATGCTGAGTGAAAAGGCGAATATGATTCGCATTTCACGTGAAAAGCTGGAGACCTATTTTGCTTCTAGAACCGCAGAAGGGAAAAATCGGCTGACATCCTTTGAATATGGGGCTAAAAACCGGGTGGACCAGCTTATTCAGCAAACTACGCATGAGCTTAAAGAAGATCAGGACGAGATCGTCGCCAGATTACGACTGTTCTCAGAGGAGATTCGTGACCGGATCATGGAACAACGCGAGCGGTTTCAGGAGGCCGAGCGCCAATTGCTTCATCAGACGGCAAGCGAGTTTCAGCAACTCGGAGAAGAAGAGATCAGCGAAGAAACGATGCAGAAGCGCATGAAGCAAAATCAGTTTGAAATGAAGCTAGGCTTGAACTGGATCAACAAGCTGGGGATTTTGCTCATTATATTGGGTGTGGGAGCCGCTTTTAAATACTCATACTCGAACTGGTTCACAGGAAATATGAAGGGCGTGGCCTTCTTTCTGTTAGGAGCGCTGATGCTAGGAGGCGGCGAATGGCTGTACCGCAAGCAGAAGCAGACCTTTGCGCTCGGTATTTTGGGCGGCGGTATTTCTGTACTGTACGGATCGATTTTTTACAGCTACTTTTTGTTAGAAATCATAGGAATGTATACAGGCATAGGCTTGTCCGTACTCGTTACGGTGACCGCTGTGCTACTGTCATTAAGGTATGAATCCCGAACGATATGCTCTTTCGGTTTAGTAGGGGGGTATCTTCCGCTCTTTTCTTATATGGCAGCCAACGGGCTGGAAGGGAACGCCGTGTATATCGCCATGGGCTATTTGTTCCTGTTAAACCTGCTGATTCTGCTTGTATCCTTCCGCAAACGGTGGGTCGTCGTGCAATATATCAGCTTTCTGCTTAATACGCCCTTGATGATTGTGCTGGCGTGGTTATCGGAAAGCACCGTAGCGAGCATGCTGTATGCAGTCATTACATTTGCGATGTACCTCGGGATGACGCTGTGGGTGCCGTTCCGTTTAAAAACAAAACTGTCATGGCTGGATTTCTCCCTATTGGCTCTGAATACAGTTGTGAGCTGTTCCGTTCTGTATTCTCTATTCGGCGATGCAGGCCTGGATGATTATAAAGGCTTGCTGGCTCTGGTCTTTTGCTTGGTGTACGGAGGTCTGGGACAATGGGTCCGTCGATATATTCCAGAGGAGAAACAAACCAAAATATTATTTTATGCGACTTCGTTGACCTTTGCCATCCTCATGATTCCGTTCCAGTTTGGAGTTAGATGGTTATCTATGGGGTGGTTGATCGAAGCAGTTCTTCTTACATTATATGGACACCGTTACCGGTTGAAGGAATTGGAACGAGCTGGCTGGGGCATTTTATTACTGTGTCTGGGCGCATTCTTTTTCGTCGATTTCCCTATATATCTGTTGTCAGGATTTGAGACAGACTATTTTGGACTCAAATATACGCTCATTACACTGGGAATGTTGATCGTTACCGTCTTCTATGCGATTGAATTTAGCCGTCCGAATGCTTTCAAAAACAATCGATTGTACGAAATGCATATCATGCAAGGATTTAAATATGTAGCTTTGGTGAACGTATATTTCTACCTTTTGTATGAAGCAGGGCATTGGTATAACATCGTCTTATCCGACGAGTTTGCTCATTACACCTTGTACAAAGTATTGTCGTATGCCTGCGTATCGCTGGTGTTGGCTTATTTCCTGCCTAAGGTGAGGTTGCTGTATGATCGGGTGATTAAATACTACAGCTTGGCGTTGTACGTCATAGGCTACGCGCTGGCACTGGTGGTCACCGTAACGATTCCGACCTTGCATGAAAATTATGCGCAAAATACGGCTGCTGATTATGTGGCATTGGTGGTACTCGCAGCCTTTAATGTGTTGGTATTTTTCAGCAGCAGGGATTTCCTGAATGCACTGATGACCCGACATTATAGAAGTAATGAGTTGTATCCGGTCATTATGGGTGTATATTTGCTGGGCATCATAACGGCCTTTCTCGGAGTTCAGTTCCGTCTGGGGGATGCTGGTCTTGTTTTCAGTCTGGTGTATTTGCTGCTGGCCATTTTGTATATTGTATACGGCTTCCTCAAGCGAGTGGTCTACATTCGCAGATTTGGATTGGGCTTGACCTTGCTGTCGACAGGTAAGCTGCTGTTGTATGATCTACATCTGTTAACGACAGGAAGTACGATTGTAGCCTACTTCTCTTTTGGTGTTGTACTGTTGGCGATTTCGTATATTTATCAAAAAGTATCTAATCGCATGGGAGAGACCATAATAAAGAAGGATGTTGAAGAAAATATGTAGTTTTCTGTTGTATTTTGTAGATACCGAACATTATGAAAATAAATCCGGTAATAGTGAAAAATTATGCATGACCTTACATCCTACTTACGCTATAATGAGTAAAAATTATTTATGTACGCATGCTCATGTTTATGCGTAAGTAGAGAGAATGAGGGGGATATAATGAATTTGAGCAAGGGGCAGAATAGCCTGTCTGATAAAAATGAACGCTTCTCGTCTGCTGGATTTATATTGGCGGCGATCGGGAGTGCGGCAGGACTAGGTAACATATGGAAATTTCCGTATATTACAGGACAATATGGCGGAGCTGCATTTTTCTTATTGTTTATTGTCTGCCTGTTGCTTGTTGGTTTGCCTGTACTTTTAGCAGAGCTTGCGCTTGGTCGTGCAGGTCGAGGAAGTGCTGCTTCTGCAATGGTAAAAGTAGGCGGTCATCCGATTTGGGGCAAGATGAGCATCATGTTTGTTATCGTGCCGTTTGTTATCTTGTCGTTCTATGCCATTGTAGGAGGTTGGACACTGCATTATGCCGTTGAGGCATTTAGCGGAAATCTGTTTTCGAATAATGATTTTGCTGGACAGTTCGCTTCCTTTTCCTCCGGCTATGCGCCGTTGGTTTGGCTGTTAGTTGTTTTTGCATTTACAGCAGTCGTGGTTACTCTTGGGGTATCGAACGGGATTGAAAAGTTCAATAAAATTTTGATTCCTGCCAAGGTCATCCTGTTGCTTGTGTTGATGATTAACGCTCTTATGCTGCCAGGCTCTGGTGCGGGCGTATCCTTCTTTCTGAATCCCGACTTCTCTAAGCTAAGTATAGAGTCTGCATTGGTTGCTTTGGGACATGCCTTCTTCTCACTCTCACTGGGGATGGGAATTATGATCACGTACGGTGCGTACGTAGATCGCCGTCAATCGCTGGGTGGAGCCATGCTGGCCGTTGGTGGCGGAGATTTAATCTATGCGTTTATCGCAGGTATGATTATTTTCCCTACAACCTTCTCTTTCGGAATTAATCCGGCTCAAGGACCATCGCTGGTTTTCATTGCTTTACCGGCTGCTTTCTCGGCAATGCCTTTTGGTGCATTCTTCGGCGGTTTGTTCTTCGTACTGCTGGCGGTTGCTGCATTAGGTTCTATGGTATCCTTGCTGGAAGTTCCAGTAGCCTATGTCATGGAGCGTATGCGTTGGAGCCGGGTTCGCTCCGTTCTCGTCGTATCGGTCCTGTGCTTGATGCTGGGCGTCCCTTCTGCATTGTCCATGGGGCTGGTGCCGGAACTAAAAGTAGGGGATAAATCATTCTTTGATTTCGTAGACTTTACCGCATCCAATATCTTCTTACCGTTAGGCGGTTTGTTGATTGTTATATTCACAGGTTATTACTGGAAGACTGCGGCTGAGCATGCGAACATCAAACCCTTCTGGTTCAACGTATGGTTATTCGGTCTTCGGTATGTTGCACCGATCCTGATGTTGTTGGTCTTCCTTCATACCTCAGGTATCATCAAATTTTAAGAGAATAGAATACTAATAAAAAGGCATTTTCTTCCTAAGGGAAGAGATGCCTTTTTTTGTATATCTATCAGTGGTTACCTAACTGTGGAAAGGAATGATATAATAAAAACATTGTCATTAATTTTAACTTCATTGAAATCATTACGATTATGAAGTTTTATATAATGAATGAAAAGGCTACAGGGCATCGCAGACGATGTGCAGGAGAGGGAAAGGGCAGAAGAGCATTGAAACAGACAGGGAGCTTGAATTTGCAAGAAGGACGGCGGCTGAAATGAAGTCTAATCGGTTGTCGTCACAACGTCGTTATATGCCAGGTTTGGATGGTTTAAGAGCGCTGGCGGTCATCGCAGTCATTGTGTATCATCTGAATCCGGATTGGTTGCCGGGTGGTTTGTTGGGTGTAGGCGTGTTTTTTACTTTGTCGGGGTATCTGATTACAGATATTTTGGTGAGTCAGTGGGATACATATCATAGTTTTAAAATGAAAGATTTCTGGTTGCGTCGTGCCAGAAGGTTGCTGCCTGCCATGTTGACGGTTGTGGCTGTCATTGTCCTGTGCTCGTTGCTTTTCGATCCGTCACGGCTAACGGCCTTGCGCGGAGATGTACCTGCCGCATTGGTGTATATGAGCAATTGGTGGTTTATTTTCCATCAGGTTTCGTATTTTGAAAGTTTCGGCCCACCTTCTCCGCTTGGGCATCTGTGGTCGCTGGCGGTGGAGGAGCAGTTTTATATCCTGTGGCCCTTACTGCTGGCGCTCGGGCTAAAATTCATGCCCAAGCGTATTGTGCTCGCAGGCTGGGTAACTTGTCTGGCATTAATATCTGCGCTCCTGATGGCCGTGATTTACGTACCGGGAAGCGACCCGAGCCGGGTGTATTACGGCACGGATACGCGTGGATTTGCTTTACTAATTGGTGCGGCACTGGCCTTGGTGTGGCCAAGCGGCAAGCTGAAAGAGCAAGCTTCTGCTAAGGCGCGTATGCTTCTGGACAGCATCGGTGCAATAAGCTTGCTGTTGCTTTGCCACTGGGCGTGGGCCTCGAATGAATATGACCCATCTCTGTACCGGGGCGGCCTGCTGGGCATAGCTTTAGTCACTGCTATTGTGGTCGCAGCATTGGCACATCCGGTAAGCCACCTTGGTCGTCTGCTTGGAATCAAGCCGCTACGTTGGATTGGAGCCCGTTCCTACGGACTGTATCTGTGGCATGTTCCGGTTATCACGCTAACGACGCCTCAGGTAGATACCGATGGCGTACATGTGCTGCGCATCATTTTACAATTGCTAGCTACCGTATTGCTGGCGTCTCTCTCGTTTAAATATATCGAGGAGCCGATCCGCCATGGAGGATTCCGCCACTGGATCACAGGAATCCGTTCTGCGGTTCGTAGACAGGCGCGGTGGAGATGGATGCCTACAACTACAGCGGCTGTGCTGTTTGTAGGTATTCTCGTGGGTACCGTCCACCTGTACGTGGCTTCTCCTGATGCAACTATTCAGGCGGCATCAAGCGATGAGAATCCAGTCGCAAAGGCAAAGGCGATGCCGCCGCTTCACGGAACGGTATCCGTGGCTTCCAAGGAGCCCCAAGCCATCAAGCTGCAAGGGTCCGAGGGCAGCAAGGCGCAGACCCCAGTCCCGTCTCAAACCCAGACGCCTAAGAATACGGCGGTCCAGGCTGGTACTACGGACGATGTTACGAAACCGTCGGAACCTTCGGACAAACCCAAAGAAGCTACGCCTATGACAGGTGATGGCTCGAGTGTTACCGCCATTGGAGACTCTGTCATGTTGGATGTACAGTCGTACATTCAGGAATCCTTCCCGGGAGCTGTTGTAGATGGGCGGATCGGCCGTCAGATGGCGGAGGCGCCTGCCGTACTGGAGCAGCTAAGACAGAACGGACAGTTGGGTAAGACGGTTATTATTGAGCTGGGCACGAACGGCGCTTTCACCAAGGACCAGTTATCCGATCTGTTGGCCAGCCTGAAGGATGCGAAGCGTATTATACTTGTGAATACCCGTGTGCCTCGGCCATGGGAGAGTATTGTGAACAAGCATCTTGCCGAAGCAGCGTCCCAGGACCCGCGAATTACAATGATTGACTGGTATGGAGCCAGCTCTGGTAAAAATTCATATTTCGAGCATGACGGAGTACATTTAAAACCTAAAGGTGCTAAAGCTTATGCGTCCTTGTTGGCTCAGGCCCTAACGAAGCAATCGTAATAAACTGCAATGATACTCATAAATTATGTAAATGCAAGACAAGAAAGCCACCGGGAGTAGGTTGTCCTCTGGTTGAAGCACATCCCTAAATTTTCATCGGCTAAACCTAAGGGTTTTTCCAATGTCTATTCTAAGGTGTGTACACCAACCCTGATCCGGTGGTTTTTCTTATTTTAGTATGGAGGTACATAAGCTAATGGAAAAGGGCTATTCACATAGTAGGACAATGGAGCACCGCTTGAAGAGGAACAGAAAAAGACTCATTTGGATTGCTATTTTATTATTTGTGGCAGGTTGTATTACTTTCATTGCAATAAAGGTCTCAGATAACAAAACACATGCGCCAACACAGGAGCTTGCTAAAAAAACAGATTCCGTATCCAAGGACTCATCAAAAGGTAAAGCGGTCTCTCCAAAAAGCGACCCCGAAGTAGAAGATGGTGCCTTTGTCGAAAAATATTTAAAGCAGCAAATGCTAGGGCAGATGCCCGATGGAGCCGATGGTAAAAAAGTGGCCTACTTATCCTTTGATGATGGTCCATCCGTGACGGTAACACCTAAAATATTGGACATTCTGAAAAAACAGAAGGTCAAGGCGACCTTTTTTATCGTAGGAAAAGAAGCCGATGAAAATGAACATACCAGGAACATTATCAAAAGAATTGTTAAAGAGGGTCATGCGATAGGAAACCACACGTACTCTCATAATTATAAGTATTTATATCCTAACAGGCGGGTAAGCACGGACCATGTTATGCAGGATATTGAGAGGAACAATAAGGTGTTAAAAAGTATTCTGGGGCCAGAATTCACCACAAGAATGATCCGGTTTCCTGGGGGCCACATGACATGGAATAGAAGAGATCCACAGGGGATGGCTGCTTTGGATAAAGTCTTACTTCAAAAGGACTATCATCAGGTAGATTGGAATGTATTAACGAAGGATGCAGAGGGAGCATCGAAGAAAGCCCCCGGACTAATCAACCAATTTATGAGGTCAGTGAAAGGTCGAGAAAAAGCCATCATACTCATGCATGACACCTATGGTAAAGAAGAAACTGCAAAAGCTTTGCCGCAAATTATAGAATATCTAAAAAAACAGGGATATGAGTTTAAGGTTATGAAGTAAGATACGTTTATATAACAAAAAGGACGGGGCTGATGGCCACCGTCCTTTTTGCTAATAAGGTATATCGTTCGCGTGTTTTAGATGCGCTCTGCTTCACCCATCGCCTGAATGAAAGCACCGATACCTTTGGGGTCGTTGGTTATAATCGGCTCGCTGATATAGTAAGCGAAGGTACCATCCCGACGATCTTTACCACCCAAACCGCTTACTTGCACTGTTTTGTTCAGATTCACGAGTCCTTCTTCAGTGATCGTGATAAATTCATCGATAATTCCCTTACGGATGATTTCGACCTCTTGACGATATTGCTCTGGCAGATAGCCTTTGCGAACGCCCTTGGCAATAGCATAGAGAATCATGCAGGAAGCAGAGGCCTCCAGATAGTTGCCTTTCACATGGCCCAGGTTGAGCACTTGATAAAAGACTCCACTTTCTTTATCACGCACTTTCAGCAGGGCTTCCAGTGTTTCCGTCAGCATATCGATCAGGACGGGACGGTCTGCATGATCCTCTGGAATATAGTCCAGCACGTCAACGAGCGCCATAACGAACCAACCCATTGAGCGTCCCCAGAAATTTTTAGAGCAGCCTGTTTCCGGGTTGCACCAATGCTGCTCACCCTTCTCATCCCAAGCATGGTAGAGCAGACCTGTTTCAGGATCACGCGTATGTTCGTAGCAGAGCTTGAATTGCAGGGTCACATCGTCAAACTCTGATGGATCTCCGAATTCGCGGATGAATTCAGCATAGAACGGGGCACCCATGTACAAGCCGTCGAGCCAAATTTGATACGGATAAATTTGCTTATGCCAGAATGCGCCCTCGCTTGTGCGTGGGTGTTTTTCCAGTTGACTGCGTAATTGGTAGGCTGCCTTTTTGTATCGTTCATCTCCTGTGGCACGATACAGCGAGAAGAGCAGCTTGCCGTTATTCACGTGGTCAATATTGTACTCATCTACTTTATAGCGCTGAATTACGCCATTTTCGTCAACAAAATGGTCCATATGTTTTTTTATAAATTCCATGTACTTGGGGTCGCCTGTCAGTTCGCCAACCCATTCCAGACCTCTGTAAATGACACCGTGGTCATATTCCCATTTTTCATAAAATTCCGGGCTACGTTGCAGAACGGAATCGCTCATACGTACAGCCCAAGAATCTGTTTTTGTAGGACTGGTGGTTGGTTGTGATGTTGGATTTGCCATGATACAGTCACCTCTTTAGTAAATGTTTAATCTGTAATTGTTATTGTTGTTACATAGATGGAGTGTGTGTCTTAGGGTCAACGGGTTTGTTCTTGAAGCCCACGTTATTGTTACCCCAGCACCGATCGTAACTGAAGCCTGTCAGTTCCTCGAATACCTTCCGGGCTTCCGGTTTGGCTGATTTCATGGAGCCACCGTTTTTGAGGCGGTCAATTTCGGCGATTAGCTTCTTGTGGCTGTCAATATCCAGCTTCATCACGACAGAAGCAATCATACCGATGATCGCGAGAACGATAGTACCAACCACAAGTACATAAAAGATGGCGTGCTGAGCAGCGACGGGCTGACTATCAGCCCCGGATACAAAGCCAAAATGCTGTAACACCCAGCCGAGAATGAAGACGACAACGGCCCGCACCATTTTTCCGGCAAAAGTCATCATACCTGCATAAATACCTTCCCGGCGACGGCCGGTCAACGCTTCATCCACATCGGCAAGGAACGTGTATTGATTCCAAGGGATGTAGTAGACGCCCCCAGTACCAAGCCCCATGAACAGGGTGATGACATATAGCCATACCATCGTATTCGAGGCTCCCGTTATATAGAGCAGGCCATAACCTGCTACGCTAAAGCAAACGACAACGAGTGCGGCGATGAAAGGCATACGGAACCCTTTACGCACGCAGAATTGGATGAAGAAATAGGTAGAAATCAATTGAATGACAGAGTTAAAGCTGTTCAAATTGGATACCATCTCCGAGCTTTGGAACAAGGAGAAGACAATAAAGTACGTAAAAGCAGAAGTAAACAGCCACTCAGCTGAAAAGCCGCCCAGGTACATCCCGAGATGATGACGGAACGTCTTGACTCGGAAGGTAGAGGAAATATCGACAAACAACTTTTTCATCGAATCTATAAAGGAAAGCGGAGCTTCACCTTCCAGTTCCTTTTGCAGTTCCTCACTTGGACGTTCCCAGGAGTTTTTGTACAAGAATGCCATCGCAATCAGCAGAATAGCTGCAAAAACGAGACCGGTATAAAAGAAAGGCAATGGAGAGTCTTTGCCATACTCGGCAATAAAGCGACCAGGGATAAAAGCGGCAGCGAAATTGGCAATTTTGCCAAACATGGCCTTCCATCCAGTCAATCTGGAGCGTGCGCCGAAGTCCCGTGTCATCTCTGACGCTAGTGCTTCATACGGCACCATGACAGAGGTATACACCAGTTCAAACAGCACGTACGTACTCAGGTAATACCAGAAGCCCAACCCATCTACCCAAAGCATCGGATACACGAGCATCAGCGGGATACCCATCATGATGAAAAAGCGTCGTCTGCCGAATTTACGGCCCAAGCGGGTCCGGTGAAAATTATCGCTGATAAAGCCCATGACCGGATTGCTGACTGCATCTATGATGCTGGCAACAGAGAAAATGGCCGCGGCCTGAACGGGAGACAGTCCGCAAAAGGTTGTATAAAAGTACATTAACCATGCACCGCTAATAGCAAGTGCGCCACTTCCCAGCATGTTACCGCTTCCATAGGCGAGTGTATGTTTCAGTGTGATTCTTCGTTCCATGATCTGTTCACCTCATATTTTGTCTGGTTATGAGGACAATCACCGGTCGCTATATTATGCAAAATTGTCTAAGTTGGTAGATGGGCCAGGGCGTCCTGATTAGGCGGGGCTTTTAACGTGCCCCTATATTTTTTCCGCTCGGAGTACCCGAGCCGATCAGATCGCTTCCTTTGGCCAGCTTAAGGAAATCACCTAGCTGGATGGAACCGTCTGCACTTCGAGTGATAGAAGGCGTGAGGCTAACAAAGTCGTCTGCACTGACTACCAGACCTTTGGCATTCGTCGATTTCTTGTTTTTCCACCAAACGCTAGAGTCGTCCTGATCTGTACCGCTTGTTTTATCACTTGCTGTTCCTTCAAAAGAAAGATTGTTAATGAACACGTGATCACCCTTGTCAAAAGCAAAATTACTTTGTCCATTGTCCCACGAAGTATTATTGGTCAACGTAATGCTGCCGGGGTTGCTATTGTAGGTGAAGCCGTGCTTTTTGTTCTGGAAAGCAATACTGTTTTTCACAATATGGTTGACTTTGATTTTGTCTCCACCCAGCTTAAAGCCATTGCCGTCGCTGTTCGCGGTAGACGTTCCATCTGCGGTCTGCCCGTTGTGGTGGGCCACACTGTTCAAAATGGTTACTTCGCCGATAGGACCCGTTTCGGTTTTGCTATACAAATCCCAGCCATCGTCTACGTTGTACGCAGCCAAGCAGTTATCAAACACATTGCCTGATCCCACAGTCAATTTGGCAGCGAAGCCATCGGCATCCTCACCATTATCGGGATCAGCGTTATCGTGAGAGTAAGAATTCAAAATCAAATTGTTCGAAGGCCACTCACTAGTGGAAGCGTTAGGGGAGTAACGTCCAAGCTGAAGTCCAGTATCCCGGTTGTGGTGAGTTTCCACGTTTTCGATTCGGTTATTGCTGCCGCCGATATAGATACCATTATCTCCGGCACCCTTGACTTCAAGGCCCTTTACCAGCCAAAAGTCTCCGTTAAGCTGAAGTCCACGATTCGCTGAACCAAAGGCTTGAGCAGAGAAATCAAGTATCGGCTTTTCACTACCGTAAGCGACCAACCCTTTGAGTGAGCCGTTATTGCCGCTATTTTCACGCTGAATTGTAATCGTTGAGGAGTAGGTGTAGTTACCACCGCGCAGGTAGATGGTTTTACCAGGAGCAATTTGTGTAAGTGCTGCTTCGAGCGTGGTAGGACTGGATATTGTACCCGGATTGGACACGTTACCATTTGGCGCCACATATAAATCTCCTGCCGCTAACGTTGTGGAGACGGTGGTTGAGTCGGTTGTACTAACTGCCTCTTCTGTGAGTGCGGAAGAAGGGATGTCGTTGGATAACGTATCTGCGTAAGCGGTTCCAATAAGGCAAGAAGAAGCAAAAACAAAAGAAACACCGAGTCTTAGAGCGTTAAAGCCGGTTTTTGGACGATCATTTCGTTTAAACATGTAATTTCCTCCTTATTTGAGCTCATATTTTAAAAGAAGATAGCATCTATAAAAGTGACTCATGCTGTCTTTCCACTAAAAACAGGACACCTCCTGGGGGAATAGATTGATCTACCATTAGTCCAAAACGCTCTAAGAAGTATATGCACAGTGTAATATATGTTAACGTTTGCATCAACAGTTTTTTACTGTTTTTTTGATATTGTGAAAAAAAGTTCACACTTTTGTTTCAACTAAAAATGTAGTTTTGCCAGACTGGGAAAATTTGATTATACTTAAACATTATACATATAATAGGAATGAAAACTGTGGGAAAGGGTGGGTTTAGCGCATGGAGAGTGGAAATCATTTGACGGATTCAACTGTCGAACAATTGCAGGAAAAGCAGCCACGAGTGAAAAATGAGATGATCGATTGGCTTAAGGCCATTATTGTAGCCATTGTGCTCGTGTTCATTATACGTTGGCTATTATTTGCGCCATTTATTGTTGAGGGAGCGTCCATGGAACCGAATTTCAAGACAGATGAACGAGTGGTCGTGAACAAGGTGATTTACGATTTTCGTGATCCCAAGCCGAGTGAGGTTGTTGTATTCCATGTGAGAAAGGAACAAAGAGACTTTATTAAGCGTGTTATTGGAGTGGCTGGAGATACGATTCAGTATCAAGGCGACAATCTTTATGTGAACGGTAAGAAAGTAGAGGAGTCATACATTCAGGGAGCTATTCAGGATGCGCACGCCAAGGGAGAACTATATAACAATGTTGATTTTCCAAATGGAACCATAACCGATTCCAAGGTACCTGAGGGGTATATTTTTGTGATGGGCGACCACCGCAATAATAGTAGGGATAGTCGTGCTATTGGCTTTGTCTCTATTAAAGATATTGTTGGCCGTGCGGATGTGATTTTTTGGCCGGTGGATAGCGCACAATGGGTTAAGCATAAATAATATAAGAGCGCCTAAGAGGGGGGGGATTCCTCACTTAAGGCGCTAGGCCAATTTAAGGCTTAGCATGTGTACCATGGACAAGCCTGTTTAGGCCTGAACAGGTTGAAACCAAGAGGACTTGCGCGAACAACACGCAAGTCCTCTTTTTTTGCATCTGGCTTCGATTCCTTGACTCAGCCTTTGACGGCTCCAGCGACGACGCCTTTAACAATGTATTTTTGCAGAAAAATAAATACGATGATCGAAGGCAGAACAGCCATTACCATCGCGGTCATGGCGTATTGCCAGTCTGACGTATACTGTCCGACAAAGGTGTAGGCGGCCAGCGTCAGCGTTTTGGTGCTGGGTGAGCCATTGACCATGAGTAACGGAAGCAGAAAATCGTTCCAAATCCACATCACGTCGATAATGACAATGGTGGCGGTGACTGATTTCAGCAAGGGAAAAATCACGGAAAAGAAAAGCCGGAAGCCCGAGGCCCCATCGATTTTGGCGCTTTCATCAATCTCAGCCGGAATACCTTTCACGAAGCCGTGATAGATAAACACTGCCAGCGGTGCGCCGAAGCCCCAATACAGCAAGCCAAGTCCCCAAGTGCTATCTGCCAGATTTAAGTCTTTCGCCAGTCGCAAGACAGTGAGCATGATGGACTGAAATGGGATCAGCATCGGCATAATGCACAGCATGTAAATCACGGAGCTCCATTTGCTTTTGGTTCTTGCCAGCTTGTAGGCCGCGATGGAAGATATCAGTACGATACCTGCCAGTCCGACGACGGTGATAATGGTGTTATTCAGAAATAGGCGCGGATAGTCAATGAATTTCCATACATATACGTAGTTATCCAGCGAAAGCTGCTTGGGCAGCGCAATAACGTCGGTCATGACCTCAGCGAAACTTTTGAACGAATTGTTAATGGCGAGAAACAGCGGGTACAAAAATAACAATGATAATACAATCATGCCCGCTTCTAGCAAAATACGTCCCGTACGGCTGCGTTGCATCAGGCTTCAACCTCCCTGCGTTTGAAAATAGACAATTGAATAATCGTAATGATCAGGACTGCAACGAATAAAATCAATGCTTTGGCTGTTCCGTAGCCATACAGATTGTTCTGGAACGTGTCCCGGTAAATATCATACGCAATGCTGTATGTTGTACCACCTGGCCCACCGCCGGTCAGAGATAAAATGACGTCAAACACTTTGATCGAGTTGGTCAGTGCCATGAAGACTGAGATCGTAATGGAAGGTGCGAGCATCGGTAGAATAATACTGAAAAATCTCCGAATCGGCCCCGCGCCATCGACAATGGCAGCTTCTTTTAAATCCTCTGGCACAGATTGCAAGCCTGCAATATAAATGACCATGTAAAAGCCAATGGATTGCCAGATCGATACCGCCAAAATGGAAATAAACGCGAGCCCTTCCTCACCCAGCCAGCTTAGCTGGAAGATGCCCCAGCCTGTACTGTGTCCCAGTGACTCAAAGCCTTGCATGAAGATGAATTTCCATATAAAGCCGACAATCACGAGACTGAGGATATACGGGATAAAGAAAGCCGCCCGCAGCCAAGCCGAGCTTTTCAGCTTCATATCGAGAACGAGCGCCAGCAAAATGGCCAGCACATTCACCAATACAATGTACAGAATGGCGTACTTGACGGTAAACCAGGCTGCATGTGCAAAATTGGCGTCCCCAAGCAGGATTTGCTTGAAGTTATCCAGACCTACAAATTTCGGATGTTTGGATATGCCGTTCCACTTGGTCAGGGAATAGCGTATCGTCATCAAAAACGGAATATAAAATGCAATCGTAATGCACAGGATTACGGGCAGTGTGAATAAACCGAACTCCAGTTTACTGCCCTTGTCGCCCCAAGTTCCCCTTTTTTTCAGCATAACGCACCTCTTTTTCTCAACATTTTCCGCTCTTTCGCTCCAAGCTGTTTAAGATATAATGAAAGTATAGGATAGCCCCTAGGGCCGGACCAATGGATTTAAGAAAACAGTTGAGGGTAAAAATGTGTACGCTTTCAAAAGGGGCGATTATCATGATGTCAGAGCGTGTAGGAACGTTTCTTCGCTCTATGTGGAGGAGGATCACGCAAAAATTAGTGAACAAGCTCATTCTACTTTTTACCTCGGTGATTATTCTGGTGGTGGGCTCACTCACAATTATTTCCTATCAGATGATTGAAAAGGAGTCGGTTAACCATAGCATCGCCAGCACGACCAATAATCTATTGCTGGTCAATCAGAATTTGGAGGATTACTTGGAGGGAATGCAGCAGTTGGCTCTTCCGCAGCTTCGTTATAACGATATCATGAACGCCATTGCCAATGAGAATCGAGACTATGCTTCGAGAATGGTCATTGAAAATTACTTGCGCAGCATGTTTTATTCACGTAATGATCTGGAAGCGATCTATCTGTACGTGGCGGACCGACATCAATACTATGTGGTCACCAGGGAGACATACAACATTACGGTGCGCAAAGGAATAAACACGGATATTCCCAAGCTTCCCTGGTATAAAGAGGCGATGGCTAGTACCACGAACGAATCATTTCAATCCTTTGTGGGGTCCCGCTCTGATATGGGCTATGTGGCACCACAAGCCAGCTTTATGGCATACCATCGAGTGCTGAGGTCGATTGCATCCCGCCATCCGCAGGCGGTGCTGTCCTTTTATTACAATACGAGCGCCGTGGACGAAATCATGCAGAACATTCCACTGGGCAAAGGGGACCAATTGATGCTAATGAGCCCTAAAGGGGTTCCCTTTTATGTGAACAGCTTTCCGCTGTATGAGCGGATGCGTGATTCTGGAGTGTTGACACAGATCGGCAAGGGAGGAAGCGGGCGAGTAACGTGGTCAGATAGCAGTGGGGATCAGGAGTATTTGGTCGTCTATGATGTTGGTGAAAAAGAGGGGTGGCAGCTCATTAAGCCCATCCCATACCGCCAGATTTATGAAGCAGCTACGACAACACGGAATTGGAGCTATGCCATCGGAGCTTTATTTTTAGGTGTGTCTATTATATTAGTGACACTGACCTCGAACGCCATTACCCGACCTTTACATAAGCTGTCCACCCAGATGAAGCGGTTTAGCACCGGAGATTTTGGAGCAACAGCTCCTGTGAAGGGACATGACGAGATTGCATATTTGTCGCTGCATTTTAACGAAATGGTACAAAGAACCGAAGAACTTATTAATGAGCGCTATCGCATGAAGCTGGTCGAAAAGAACGCCATACTCAAGGCGTTGGAGGCTGAAATTAATCCTCATTTTCTGTACAATGCCCTGCAAGCCATATCCACACAGGCATTAAAGCGGGAGATGTTCGACATGGCGGATATGGTGGATGCGTTGGCCCAAACGTTGCGGTATTCCATCAACGGCAAGGATATCGTAGTTGCCCGCGAAGAGCTCAAGCACATTGAACGGTATATAGGTCTGCAAAAAGCAAGGTTCGGAGCGAGACTGCGGGTCGAAGTGGTATGGGAAGAAACGCTGATGGAGCTGCCGATTCCGAGATTATCTGTGCAGACGTTGGTGGAAAACGCTATCAAGCATGCGTTGGAAAAAGTATCAAGCGATATTCTGATCGTCATTTCAGCCGAATCGAGTTCTACAAATGCCACAATTACAGTCAGGGACAACGGACCTGGAATTTCAGAGGACAAGCTGAAAATGGTGCTGGATTCATTCCATGAAAAATGGGAAGAACGGGAGAGCGAGCATATTGGTTTGAAAAATCTGAACACACGGTTGAAGCTTTTGTATGGAGATCAGGCAGGATTATTCATACTTACGGATGAAACGGGAACGGAAATGAGAATGCAAATTCCCCGGGGAGGAAGTAGTCATGTATAACGTATTGATTATTGACGATGAGGAGCCATTGCGCGAAGCCATTCGTATTATCGGGGATTGGGACGGTCTGGGCATCGAACATATTTATGAGGCGACGAATGGAAGGTTGGGACTGGAGCTGTTGGGTCAGCACCATATAGATGTGGTGATGGTCGATATGAAAATGCCTGAGCTGAACGGTATCGAATTTCTTCGTGCCATCGAAAAGGCATATCCCCACCTGCTGACGATTGTCATTAGTGGCTACAATGACTTTGAATTTACACGGCAGGCGATTCAATCCCGGGTGGTGGACTATCTGCTCAAACCTATCAATCGTCAGGATCTGAACCAGGCACTGCGCAAAGCAGTGGACATTCTGGAAAGTCGAGAGCAAAGCAAAAACAAGTTCATTAGCCAGAACATTACGCTGAATATGTCACTGCCGAAGCTGAAAGAGAAGCTATATTTGTCCATTTTGGACGGTAGCTTCAAAAGGCAGGCCAATACGGCGTTGCTCCCATTGATCGGAGCGGATCAGCCGGGGAATCGCTTTGGGGTGATCGTGCTGCGGCTGCTGAACAGGGATGAGATTCGCAGGACGCGTTTTCATGGCGATGCCGATCTGATGGATTTTGCCGTGACCAATGTGTTAGCTCAGACGTCAGATGAACGGTTGAGTTGTTTTAGCTTCTCCCATCCGCGACGGGAGCGTGAGGTCGTTTCGATCTGTACCTTGGCCCCAGGACAAGAAGAACATATGGCCTTACTATTGGCACAAGTGACACAGAAGGCGGTGGCGAACCTGCATGGGCTGTTCAGCATGGTGGTAGTTGCCGGATTGGGTAAGCTCTGCACAGATGTATTGGAGCTAGCGTCTGCTTATATGGATGCCAAGACGCTCATTCACAGCACGGATGTGTTGAAGCTGGAAGGGGAATCCATTCTTCATACAGTGCCACGGCAAATGGGTACGTTAGAGGAAATGTCATGGACGGAGCGACTGTTGTCGATCCAAAAGGATGCTCAGACAGGTCAGGCGAACCGGGCAAAGGTACTGCTGGGCGATCTGCTAAAACAATTGGCATCAGGCCCTATTTTCCGTTTACAGGATGCGGATCGAATGATGAAGGAGTTCCATTTTTTACTGAGAGAAGCTGCGATTGAGTTGGGTGCGTCTACGTCAGCGTTGAATCAAGATGGAGCTTTGGAAGAACCGGAGCAAGTGGGGGAAAGCGATTTATCTGCTGATTTTACGAGCTTTGTCCACTACGGTCAGAGATTGAATCGGATGCTGGAGCTTTACATTGCTGGGGTCCAACATGCTCAAGCGGGGAACCAGCCCTTTGACATAACGGATATCAAAAGGCACATCGACCGTTATTATTTTGAGGATATCAAAATTTCTTTTTTTGCCGAAACCTATTTTTTGAGTCGGGAATATCTGATGAAGCTGTTTAAGCAGCAGTTTGGTTACGGTATTCACGAATATGTACAGAAGGTTAGAATGGACAAGGCGAAGGAGCTGCTGGGTGATTCTAGCCTGAAAATACAGGAAATCTCGGATATGCTCGGCTACAAAGATAAAAATTATTTCAGTAAGGCTTTTCGTAATTATTATCAGGTGTCACCGTCTGAGTATCGCGTGAGCCTGCAATAAACCACTTTTTTACCCTTAATGCTTCACTAATCTGCCTTTTTAAATTGCAGTATATTTTTTAGAATGAGCGCATGGACGTTGATCACAAACAAATGGGGGAGTATCCATGTTAAAGAAGATGATGGCGTTATCCGGCAGTTTGCTTTTGACGGTCGGTTTGTTGAGCGGATGTGGAAGTAGCGGCGGCACGGATGCGTCGAAAGAAAGTGCTGGCGGCAAAGAAGATTTGAAAACGGTTACAATAAACATGTTCACAGCTTCACCAGAGTATACCGATGCTTTTAACGCGTATATCGAGGAGTATAAGAATGTCAAACCTAACGTGAAGATCAATCTGGAGATCATGCAGGCAGACTACAACACGATTCTGAAGTCGAAAATAGCCTCAGGTAGTACACCGGATGTATTCCAAACGACGGCAGGAGGCGACATCGACACGTATGCAGATTATAGCGCCGATCTGACCAATGAGCCGCTGGCAGCAGCCATGACGGATGCTGTTCGAGCGAATATGAGCTCCAGTGACGGGAAAGTGCTGGGACTCCCGGTAAAAGGGAACCTGTTTACGCTGATTTACAATAAGGATTTGCTTACCAAGGCTGGGGTAACTTCCCCGCCAAAGACGATTGCAGAAATGCAGGATGCGGTCACCAAGCTAGAGGCGAAGGGCATTACTCCATTTGCCAACGCATATAAAGAGTGGTGGGTATGGAAACATATCTTCCAACACTATGTAGATGCTGCCGCGCAGGATGCAGGCGTGGAACCGAAGCAACTCGTTAGTGATTTTATCGCAGGCAAAGCAAAAATCAAGGACTACCCAGTGCTGTACAATAACTTCTTTAACTTCATTGATTTGACGGTGAAACATGGCACAGACAAGCCACTGGAACGGGACAGCAATGCGGAAGTAAGTGATTTTGCATCTGGAAAAGCTGCGTTTATGACGGGTAAAGGTGCGTGGGATGAGGAAGCAATCAAGAAAATTAATCCTGATCTCAAGATTGGCATCATGGGATATCCGGTGAGTGACAAAGCGGATCAATCGGTCATCATTACCGGTGCAGATCAGGCGCTACGTATCAACAAGGATTCCGAAGTATCCAAGGAAACAATTGAATTCTTCAACTGGCTGTACACTTCGGAATACGGTAAGAACTGGTTCTCCCAGGTAGCGAAGGTGATTCCTCCAATTAAGGATGCACCGCTTCCTGATCTGGAAATGCCTAAGGAAATGGAAAGCATTTTGAAAACGTCGAAGTCCGGTGATCTGTCTGTTAACTACTCGCTGGATACGTTCCACCAAAAATTTGGCGAGCTGATGCAGGCATATATCAGCGGTAACATGAATAAGGATCAGGCGGTTGCAGAGATTGAGAAGGCATGGGTGCAATTAGGTTCAGCACAATAAGATTGGTTCCGCAGAGGCGTCCGTAAGGGCGTCTTTTTGTATTATAGCTAGGAGGCGGAGAGGGGATGGACAAAAAAATATTTAATAATATTTAAATATTTACTTGCAAAAAGTTATTGAGTTGTGGATAATAGGTTGTGTGCAATATATCTACACCATACGACATACATAATGACTGCAAGTTGCAAATGTGAGAGATCCCCCGTTGGAGGGAATCTCTTTTATTCCGTTTGGACTATGCCGATTATGTTTTTAATAGACCGTGTAATTTGAAGCGTATTTTTCGTTTATGTGACGAAGATAAAAAGGAGATGAACGTTTTGACGAATTCGTTGTTTACACCGTATACACTGAAAGATTTGGAATTAAAGAATCGTGTGGTGATGCCCCCGATGTGCCAATACTCGGTGACAGCCAAGGACGGGATTCCGAATGATTGGCATCATGTCCATTACCTGAGCCGGGCTATTGGAGGCACGGGCCTGATTATTATAGAAATGACGGACGTGGAACCGGATGGACGGATTACAGATTATGATCTGGGTCTTTGGTCAGACGAGCATGTCCCAGCTTATAAGAAGCTGGTTGACGGCATTCATGCGCACGGGTCCAAGGTAGGCATCCAGATTGCTCACGCGGGTCGTAAAGCTGAGGATGCAGCTGAGCCAGTTGCTCCTTCCGCGATTGCATACCCGGATGCGAATTATAAACAGCCACGCGCGCTTACGACGGAGGAAGTCCGTGGCATGGTGCAGAAATTCGCAGACGCTACCCGGCGTGCAGTTCAAGCGGGCGTGGATACGATTGAACTTCACGGGGCACATGGTTACTTGATTCACCAATTCCATTCGCCAGTTACAAACAAGCGGGACGACGAGTACGGTAAGGATTTATCCCGTTTCGGTGTTGAGGTTATTCAGGCTGTACGCAAGCAAATGCCTGCGGGTATGCCGTTAATCTTACGCATCAGTGCGGTGGAATACGTAGATGGTGGGTACGATGTGGATCATGCCATTGAGCTGAGCCGTGCATATCAGGCGGCAGGCGTAGACGTGATCCATGTTAGCTCGGGCGGGGAAGGCCCTGCTGGCGTCAGAAAGCCGGGCAACTATCCGGGCTATCAAGTGCCGTTCGCACGCCAAATTCGCGAGGCACTGAACATCCCGGTGATTGCTGTAGGCTCGTTGGATGACCCAGCCTTGGCGCAGTCCGTTATCGGCAACGAGGATGCCGATCTGGTCGCTGTGGGACGCGGATTGCTGCGCGATCCATATTGGGCGATTCATGCAGCAGTGACGCTGCGCGGCGAGGAGCCTTCCATACCTGAACAATATCAACGTGGCTACTGAGGCCTAAGTAATCCCACGTTGTTTATATATAAACAAGGCACCTGCAACGAAGTGTACGCTTCGTCAGGTGCCTGTTTTGTTTTATGGACAGATGGTACAGTGTAAGCAATCTTACACGTAGTAGTGGTTATATTTTGTATACTTGTATTATTTAGTGATTAGGAGGTTTGAAAGTGGAATATATTATCGAAACGAAAAAGCTCCGCAAACAGTTTGGGGGGGCTGTAGCCGTAGACGACATATCCTTACATGTGGAGCGTGGCAGTATCTACGGTTTCCTCGGTGAAAATGGAGCTGGTAAGACAACCACTATCCGCATGCTAATGAGGCTAATTGAGCCTACAAGTGGGGAGGTTTTTTTATTTGGCGAGCGGCTGGAGAAAAACTATCCTTCTATTTTCTCGAAAATAGGTACAATTATCGAAACACCCGGTTTATACGAAAATTTGAGTGCACGCGATAATTTAAGAATTTGCTGTATGTATATGGGGGTGCAGGACGATGGAAGGATAGAACGTACCCTAACCACGGTGGGATTAGAGCATACCGGCAAAAAAAAGTTTAAGGATTTTTCCCTAGGGATGAAGCAAAGATTAGGGATTGCAAGGGCGCTTGTTCATGACCCTGAGTTGCTTATATTAGATGAGCCGACGAACGGACTGGACCCATCTGGAATTAAGGAAATTCGTCAGCTATTGAAGCGGTTGTGCGAGGAAGAAGGAAAAACGATTCTTATTTCCAGTCATATCTTGAGCGAAATTCAGCAGTTAGCTACACACATCGGGATTATACATAATGGAAAGCTGTTAGCGGAAGATCGTTTGAGCCGATTAGAGGAAGGTTTTGAGCAATATACAGATGTAAAGGTAGACGATGCAGAAGCAGTGCAAGCATTTCTGCAAGAGCACATGAAGCAACTTCAATCTAATGTGATATCCCCACAACAACTAAGAATTCATAGTCAGATTGAGAATACAGCTGCGTTAAATAAGCAGTTAATAGATCATCAGTTTTCAGTCTATGAGATACACACCACAAAGCAGACACTGGAGGAGTACTTTCTAACACTCATTTCAGAAGAGGGTGAGCGGCATGATTAGAGCAGAACTTATTAAGCTTAAAGGCTCTAAAGCCTTCTTGTTGAGCTATATTATATTACTGGCTGTTGTACTGTTGATGTTTGGATTGAGCGCTATTTTTTACAGATATTCAATTGATAATCTAGGTTGGGACTACTATTTTACAAATATTGTTTCCTTGGTCAATATTGCAGCCGGATTTATCAGCTATTACATTTTAACGGGTCATATTTTTGCAAGAGAGTATCAGGAAAACACGCATCTGTTTATGTTTACCACGCCTGTCACCAGGGTTAAATTTTATTTTAGTAAATTGGTCCTTATTTATGGATTTATAATGGTGTCCTTATTTTTCGTGCTGTTTTTGTCTGCATTATTAGGCATGCTCATTACAGATCGTCCCTTAACGATGGCTATCTGGGTATACCAAATCCAAGTGTTTGCTAAAATGTGTGTGATGCATGCGATGTTAATCCCAATCGCCTCTTTTTTTGCTATACGCTGGAAGAGCATCATGGTGGTTGTACTCCTAGTTTGTACTGCAATATTTTTGAATTTTATATACAAAAGTGAATGGTACCCTTGGATTGTGCCCTATCTCTTATCTCCTAATGAAAGAAATGCGACTATACCTACCAATGTTTCAATAGCATGGCTCAGCTTATCCGTGATCTTTCTTCTTGGATTGTTTTTATCCATATGGACATATCAAAGAAAAGACTAAATGGAGAGTTTTTGAGAGGAGGGTTACTATGCTTGACCTGTTTAAAGCAGAGTGCTTGAAGCTGAAAGGAACTAAAATTCTTTTTCTAAGTGTGTTTATTTTAATAGCAACCGTATTTTTGACTTTTAGTACTTACGCCATAAATCCTAAACTTTCCTTGGATCGTGATGGATGGAATGAATACTTTATGGATTTGGTATCCTCCATTAATTTAATAACTGGATATATGAGCTATTACATTTTGACCTGCTATATCTATGCGAGAGAATACCAGGAGAACACTCATATTGCACTGTTTACAAACCCAGTTCGCCGAACTCGGATTTACTTCAGCAAGCTGCTCGTTATCTATATGTACATCGCTGTTAGCCTGCTGTTAGCATTTGTGCTATCTGCGATATTGGGTATGTTTATTACGGCCAGACCGCTAACCTTTGAAGTCGTTATGTATCAGCTTGGGATCTTCGCTAAAATGATTGTCATGCATGCAATGCTCATCCCGATCATCACGTTCTTTGCTATTAGCTGGAAAAAATTTGTACCCGCCATTATTGGGATGTGTACGGTTATGTGCTTAAATTTTGTTTTGATTAATACACCGGGGAATACCTTTTATCCATGGACAGTGCCGTTATTGTTTTCTCCCCATGGACAAATGGGCAGAACATTCACGTATGTTCCTGGAGGGGTCATCAGTATTTTCTTTATATTTGTGCTGGGACTTTTTTTAGCGTTGCGAAGTTATGTTCGTATAGAAAAATAAGTAGAGTATAACAAAAAGAAATAGACCGCCCTGGAGAGGGAAACACGGTCTATCTCTAATAGCTAGCCCTTATCTGCCGACCGCTCTTCAAAGCGGCTGTTGCCAAGAGTAGGGATGTTACAGCATCCTTGCTCTTTTTTTAGTATATCCTTCTACCATTTATTTTAGCACAATTGAATATTCGGTGTAACTTATTTGGTGAAAACTTTAACTTCCTTTGGAGCGAGAGTCACGGTGATCGAACCGTTGTTAATCTGAATGGAGTCGTTGCTCAGCTGGTTGGTCAGACGGGTACCGTTGGACAGATTGTCGAAGTTGCCAATCGTGCGAGTTTGACCGCTCCATGAGTTGTTGATAAGTACGATGGCCTCGTCGCCGTTTTTAGAGCGCTGGAAGCTGTAAAAGGAGTCGTCTACCCATTTTTCCTTTTGGCTCCCGTTTTGCAGGGCAGGGTGGCTGTTGCGCACACGGTTCAGCTTAGCGATGTACTGATACAGATCATGATTGGCGTTAAACACAACGTTTTCCCGGTTGGCAGGATCATCTCCGCCACTAAAGCCTTGCTCGGTGCCTTGATAGATGATAGGAATCCCGCGTGAGGTCAAAGTAAAGCCCAAGGCAGCTTTGAGCTGAGGCCATTTGTCATAGTTAGCACCCGGCTTGCCAGAGGCGTCATTCAGGAAACGTTTTACATCATGATTGTCGATAAATACCCCGTTGGTCTGGGCATCGCGATAGTGACGATCATCTGAGTAGCGCTCCTTGATTTTCCTCATAGATTGATCGTGTCCGAACACATCCTTGATTGTATAGTACATCGGAAAATCTAATGCGGCATCGAGATATCGGGTGTAATCCCCCACATAAGCAGGGTCGCCATGGAAAATTTCACCCATGGTGAAGGTATTGGCGGCTTGGTCAAAATCCTTTAGAAAACCCTTCGGTACATGCTTGGCGGTATCCAACCGCAGTCCGTCAATGCCTGTCTCATTAAGCAGCCATTTGATCCAGTTTTTAAGCTCATTTGCGGTAGCGGGGTTTTCATGATTTAGGTCATCCAGTCCAGCCACATCACCGTTTTCAATTTTCCATTGGTTGTTGGAGTTGTAGTCTCCCCCTGTAATGTCACCATTCTGATGATACCAATCTGCTTTGTCAAAAGGAGCCTTGGCGAACCCGTTCCCCGGCTGAAAATCACCTGTGTGATTGGGAACTACGTCCAGCATAACAGCGATATTTTTGTCGTGTGCCTTACCAACCAGCTCTTTGAACTTGTCCATGGTACCGAGATGTCCGTCTACCGCATAAAAATCATACGTATGATAGCCGTGGTAAGCGTATTCGCTCTTTTGCATCGTTACTGGAGTAATCCAGATGGCGGTAAACCCCATATTTTTAATGTAGTCGAGTTGGTTAATAATACCTTGAAAATCGCCACCGTGCCACTTGCGCTGATCGCTGTTGTTGGAATTGAAGCCACCGTAGTTATCGTTGGATGTATCTCCGTTGCTGAAACGGTCTGTCATGATAAAATAAATGCTCTGTTTGCTCCAGTCTGTGCCAAGGGGAGTGGGCTTGGAGAGGGTACCCGGATCTATAGAGGTGAAGGCGCTCGAAAGCGCCTCCGTTTGAGCAGTTACTTCAACTCCGTTAACATTGGGTGTGTAGGTAGAAGTGCTTACATTTAAGGATGCACCCGAAAGTTTTTCTGTTTGGATAGGCCATGCCACTTCGTTGAGGTCGGTTGTGTAGGTGGAAGTCACTACGCTGACGGCACTTCCTGAAGGTGCCCCCGTTCGGATAGATCCTGCAGCTCCGTTCAAGCCGGGTGTGTAGGTAGAAATTCCCGTGCTGAAAAGGTAGTTTTTGGTGTTGTTGCTGTCCCAGCTGTTATTGCCGTCGTTAAAAGCGGCTTCCAATTGGGAGGCAGACCCGATATCGACGGTAATTTTGGCATAGCCGCTAATTTCGGCATCCTGCATTTTCACACCAGGCGCAGCAGTCCAGCTTCCGCCGGCAGGGCGATAGTGAATGTAAGGCGAATTAAAGCCTTTTTTGTAGTATACCGTTACCTTGTTAGTTGTACCGCCGCCATCCCCGGGAATCGTACCCGCTGGAGCGCCAGATGTGATCGTTCCCGCATTGCCGCTGTTACCGGGCGTGTACGTAGAAGTACCCGTGCTGAAGGAGTAGTTTTTGGTGTTGTTGCTGTCCCAGCTGTTATTGCCATCATTAAAAGCGGCTTCCAATTGGGAGGCAGACCCGATATCGACGGTAATTTTGGCATAGCCGCTAATTTCGGCATCCTGCATTTTCACACCCGGTGCAGCAGTCCAGCTACCACCAGACGGACGGTAGTGAATGTAAGGCGAGTTGAAGCCTTTTTTATAGTATATCGTTACTTTGTTGCCTGTACCGCCATTATTGTCAGGCTTGGCTTTGCTGATGATATATTGTTTGAATCCACTCAACTCACCGGTTGGTGAGCCATCATTGTTGACGAGATTATTGATGCGCAATAACGTAAACCCGTGATAACCGAACTTCGTGATTTTCTCCTCGATTTTTTGGAAGCCGCTGCCGCCTGTCGGGAGTGCATTTTCACCATTCAGGCGAACACCCTTGGCATTCGCGATGGAGGAGACGGTATCAACCAGGGTGGACGGCAACGAATAATTCGGTGCTGTGCCACTGTCACTCATCTCCAGGCAAGTAAATGTCAAATCCAGATCCGCATCTTTGAACTTCTCGATGAGACGGTTGTAATCATAATACCCACCTGCTTGCTCTGTGCTGTGAGGCATGGCAGGATTGTTCATCTGCCAGTGCAGACCGGAAATCTTGGCTCCGATACGGACACCGAACACAGAATCGAAGTTTTTGTGTGCAGCAGCTCCGATGACGCCCAGATGCTTCTCAAGCACGCTTTGATACCACGACAGAAAATCCTTTCCATACGTGGAATTATACCCGCCGTTCGTATAAAATCCGTCCCCGTCAGTCGGCGGATTGATTTGGCTAAGGCTGCTCAGCTTGGTACCCCATGCCGCATTAATCTTATCCATTGATCCATACTTTTCATTCATGGCCGTGCGGAACGCACTTTTGGCTGTTTCAGTGTAGGCTTGGAATTTGCCCCGTGCAGGATAACTCCATCCCGCTGCCGGATAGTATGAAGGATATCGCAATTCTCCAGAGGGCCCACCGCTTAAATAAATTTTGGGAATGATGCTTTTGTAGCTAGCAAAGGTTTGAGCAAATGAGGCATATAGCTCGTCATATTGTTTACCAGTCCCGCTCCATAATGGAGAGAGGGCTTCGTTATTGGCAAAACCGCTTTCGTCCTTGAACTGCATTTCATCTGCACTGCCTTTGCTCGACAGCCAGCTTGGCAGTGGGATGTTGCAGTCATCTCCCACATTTCCTCCACACTTATGCGTTGAGATGATAGGAACCCACTTCAGTCCCGCTTCTTTCACGGCATCTGCATAGGTCTTGTAGTAGCTCCAATCGAACTGGTTATCTCCTGCGCTCTCCACATAGCCCCACCAGACGTCGGTAGTGATGGCATACACGCCATTGTTTTTCAACGTTTGCAGTTGCTTTTTAAAGGAACCCCAGTCATTAATTTTCGCCAGCGGTCCCATAACGGAAGCCTGAAAATCATCTGCAACCGCAGCGCTCGCAGTATTAGAGGGTGAGCCAATGAAGGCGGTCAGAGACAGCACAAGGCTTAGTAGAAGCATACACCCTTTTTTCCATAGACTTCGATACAAGGTCAAACCGATCATCCTCCCCAAAGCATAGTCTAATTCGACAACATTTTGTAAACGTCTACAAAAATAGTATAAAGCAAGCGGTTGCATAAAAAGAAGAATTTATTGCACACTCAGAGTGGACAAATATGACATTTTACGTAAGCAACCGTGTGCTTAAAAGTTTCCAGGCAAAAAAATAAGGCATAGGTCTGAGTAAGACGCATGCCTTTTAGTAATGTGCGGATAGACAATGCCAGTATAGTAGAAAGCTGAACCTAGGCGTAGAGAAGCCTTGTTCCAGTCTGTATGAAAGTATTGCCGAGACAGCTTGCTTAATAAATAGGGCGATTCTTCTGGTCCGGAATGCCACTTTTACGGTAGAAATACGTATTGATCCGATCCCGCCATTCTTTGGCATGCTCAGTCTGATGCTCCAGCCGCTTCAGCACCTGTTCATACATGGCATCATTCAGTTGCCCTCGTAGACTAACCCATGTGTCTCGGAGATGGGCCGCACGTTCTGCACCTTCAAAATGGGTATCATAAATGTGCTGTATGACAGTTTGGCCGGAGTGGAGCAAGTGTGTATAAGGAACATGGTGAAAGAATAAAAGCAGCTCATCCGGGCAGGTGTCCGTAGATTCGTAGATATTAGTATTGGGAGAAAAATATTGTCCTGCATAGCCCGTTCCGGTTGCGGACGTGCGATCTACCCCGATCCCCCGGCAATCAGCAAAATGGTAGGTGCCCCACATAGAATATTCGTACCCGTCTACATCCGGCCCATAGTGGTGATCGGGACTGACCATCCAGCCGACCCCGAGAGGGGCGGTGTAGGATTCGTAGATATTCCATGAATCGAGCAGCATCTGCTTAAGGGTAGAAATTAAATCTGTGTCGCCGTCGCTATTCCCTTGTCTGCCAAACGTCAGCCGAACCCACTCGTCAGCGATTTCGTCTGCGGACAGGTCCGGGTCCCATGCCAACCGGCCATAGCCATAAAGATTGGATTGGGCGAGCAAATGTCCGGTCCAATTGGTGTCTGCACCGATATTGGATACAGCGGCTATTCCATAGTTGGTATGCTTGGGAGAATGCAAAGCGCCACTCACGATACGCTTGATGGTGGAGCCTTTTCCTCGGGCGTAGGTGTCAAAATCCAATATCTCCTTCCATTGCGGAACAAGGTAACATAGATGTTTCTGTTGGCCGGTGTACTCTTGCGCAATTTGAAATTCCAGCAGTACCTGAGTGGATTCTAGCGCACCGAACAGGGGGGAGACAGGCTCCCGCACCTGAAAATCCATGGGACCATTTTTGATCTGTAAAATGACATTTTCCCGAAACAGCCCATCCAGCGGTTTAAAATGGTCAAAGGCTGCGCGGGCCCGATCCGTCTTGCGATCGCGCCAGTCCTGCTTGCAGTTGTAGACAAAGCAGCGCCAAATCACGCGTCCGCCATAGGGCTGCAACGCATCTGCCAGCATATTGGCTCCATCGGCGTGATGGCGCCCGTAGCTGAACGGTCCGGGCCGATTTTCGGAATCGGCTTTGACCACAAAACCACCCAGATCAGGAACGGCGGCGTAAACTTCCTGGGCTTTGGTCTGCCACCATTCAGCTACAGCTGATTCTAAGGGGTCGGCTGTGGTTAACCCGCCGAGCTGAATAGGACTGGCATAGTTAATGCTCAAGTAGATCTGTATGCCATAGGCGCGAAACACCGCAGCTACTTTAGCCACATCCGGTAGGAATCTATCTGTAATCAGCTCGGTTTCTACCTGATGGACATTCACATTGTTGATGGATAGTGCTTGAATGCCTACAGAAGCGAGCAGACGGGCGTAGTCTCGCAGGCGCTCCATATTTGTAGTAAAGGCATTATTGTCGTAGAAAATAGATCCGCCCGCATATCCACGTTCAACACTACCATCCATGTTATCCCAGTGGTTGATCATGCGGATGGGATTAACAGGGTTGGATAATTGGTCTAGAATGGGGGCGTGCAATGATTCGATGGTGGGCTTCAACTTCCCATCTAGTCCTCCCTGCAGGTAGCGCAGCAGATGAAAGACTCCGTACAATACGCCTTTGGAGGTCTGCCCTGCGACTGTAACGTATTGTCCTTTGAACTCATCGTTACCATGCGAAGCTGAATATGCCGGATCTAGCATCTCTATCCCGCGAATTCGGTAGCCTTCTGCACCCACTTCTGCCTGTTCCTCTGCGCAGAATCGTTCTGCGACCAAAGGATGCGCTGGGAACGTACCCAGCGCAATGAATGGCGCATTCACAGGAACGGCGCTGATCTTCGGCTGCTGTCCAAACATGGAGGTCAATCCGTGCTGAAGCTCACTCGCAGCCGATTGAAGCACTTCATCTGTCTCATGGACCACGATGACCCTGCACCAAGCGGGCAGCTCTTCTACCTTACTATTGCGGCTGTAATGCAGCCAAGCCGCATAGCCGCTCTCTTTTGGCATATCCATAAGCTTGCTCATATTGGAGCCTCCTTTTGGGCAGGTGAAGATGATCCTCAGGCATGCTGTTCCTGATCCTGACTCATATGCTCAGGGAGAGTCAGACAGTTGCCGTTGCCTTCATACAGCCACAAAATAGCAGTAACTCCGCGTGGGTAGTATTTGCTGCCGTGAGCAACACCGGACAGTATCTGATCACTCCAGCACCAATAGGATTCTTCAGGGTGAAGGAGCCATGAGACGTGGGCAGCGTCTGCGGCCTGCCCAGCTTCTTCCCAAGGCAGTTCCAGCAGCTCGCGGGCAATAAACTGTGACAGATAGATTTTGCTCAGCCAGGAGTTGTTACTGGTCGAGGACAGCTTCCAGCCTCCGTCTTCAAACAGACAAACTCCCGGTACCAGTACAGTTTCCAAATGGCGCCGCAGTGCTTGGATATATCCACCGAACCGTCCATCAGGCTTAAGCGCAGCCTCACATCCTGCAAAGTAAGGGAAGATCAGCCCCTCAATGGCAGGAATAATCTGCGAGTCATTGCCTTCCTTAATAACTGCAGGAATATAGCCCTTGTCTGTCATATGTGCTGTGATTGCGGCTGCGCATTTGTCCGCCTGTAAGCCAGCCTCCTGTGAGAGGGAGTTAAGCCCTTTTGAGGCAAATATTTTTTCCAGTGCAACATATACCGCCCAGCATTTGCTGCCTAGATAAATGTTGTTGCGGGACTGACCCAGAGATACGTCCAGACTGTCGTAGGTCGTAATTTCGGCCCCTCCCCGGGTTCTAGAGCTGTCCAAGCCCATCAAGCCGTTTCGTTGTGCCGGGTCGGGGTGATCCCGCCGTAGCATGCTTTCGAAGCAGTCACACAAGACAGGCAGCATGCGTGTTGTAAATGACTGATCCTGTGTCTGCTCGATATATACCGTGGCGCAGCAAAGCCAGTTCACCAGCTCCTCATGGCTCATGTAAGAGAAGCAGTCGTCAATCCCTGCCAGCTCATAACAGGAGTATCCCTGCCGGGAGAACACGTTGGCCACGCCCATATCATGCGTAAACGTGATACCACCCGGATAGGTCTGTTCCTCTCCCGGAAAGCGTACCTCATCCCGATAGCTGTACCTTTGGACAAACCACTCCAGCTCGTTGCGCACCGTCCATGGATTTAAAATCAATTCATAGTAGAGCTGATCTGCCGTCAAATCGAGTGTATTCATCATCCGATACTCGCCTTCGTTCACAACCCAGATCGGTTCTCCGTCCGCTTGGTGACTAAGCAGTTGGGTGCTGCCGTAGTAGCTGTGGATCGCCTGAGCGAGCATGAATTCCTGATCCGGGCTCAGGTTGGCCGACTCCATCCAGCGATTAGCCTGAACACAGGCTGCGGTGAGGTCTGTAAAATGCTTCAATGCATAGCTCCCCACGTCTTCAATATCCTTGAACAGCCGGGTATAGTAATACGATGCTTCGATGCCTGTCGTTACGATGCCGCCGCGATAGAAGCATATGGCGAAGGTATACGTGCGCTTCTCACCTGCGGGAACGTCCATCAGAAGCGCACCCGTCACGCCTAGGCCAAAGGATAAATTCTCGGCCATGGTCTCCCCAAGCAGCTTCTCCATTGCAAATCCGCTGGCAGGTACTGCTTCGCTGCTGTTGGTCACAATGGCTGTGCTGCGCCCTTGGCCGATGCCTGTGAGTCTTCCCTCCAATGGGGTAGAATCCGTAGTGTCCCTGCGCGGATCTTCTCCTATAATGCGTATGCCGCTATACGGATCACTGCCCTGATAGCCGAAAAAAGCCTTTCGTGCTGCAGTTCCCTGCGTGTTATCGACGGTTAGCTCAGCGAATACCGCCGGGACCAACGCTGCTCGCAGCTCATCCATACCCGCGGTTCCCGGCTCGGGCACCGGGCGAACAGGAGAGTACAGCCGGAACGTCAAATCACCAGCCTGCCATGTATCCGTTCCTGCTTTTAGCTCACGGGTAATGTCTGAATCGGCAAAGGCCATAAGCTGTGGTTCCGTTCGTTTACCCTTTTTCTCCACGTCGTAGCGGGCGCTTTCATCCTGTGTGGATGTAAAAAATGGAAGCGCCTCGTATGCTTCGCCATCTCTGGATTGCAGCCCGATATATACATTTTCATCGGCAGGCTTGCCCAGTTCCAAACCAAGTCCGCCGCGATTGCCCTTAAATCCAAGCGTAAAGCTGGAAAAAGAACCGATCGGTGCATGCTGTGTGTTATAAAATATATTTTTCGCCATATAATGAAACCCCTTTCATAGTAAGGTTTAACTTTGACTAACTTCACTTAGAGCCTAGCATGTCATGTGGCGGGGAACCATTGTCAAATCGCGCAACTATTTATCCAAATCGCGCGGAAAGCGATATACTGGAGTATATCCATGTAAGTAACCAGGAGGGAAAACATGTCGTCACCACGTTTACCGAAGCATCCCCATCATCCAGACCTTACAGCTGCCGGAGAGGAATTCTTTTTTCCCGATGTACGGACCACGGTCAATTTGTTTGCCATTCATACACGAAGTGTCGGAAGAGAGTGGAGCTATCCGCCACACGAGCATCCTCAATATGAAATTAACATCGTGCTTGCGGGAGAACAGATCATGGTTGTGGATGGTCGCAGCTATACCCAGCGACAGGGTGATCTGGTGCTGCTGCGCCCGGGCATTGTCCATTCCAGCCATAGTAACGGAGAGGGATTTACGTATTTTTGTATGCATTTCGATATTGATGATAAACTGTTTCTCTCGCTGCTGAGTCGTCTGGAGCAGGTGCTGTTTCCAGTCGAGGGAACAGTAGCAGGGCAGTTGGGACCAGCGTTGAGCAAGCTGCTCGATCTTTCAACGCCAGAAGACATAGGAGTAGGTAGTGATTCGGTGGCAAAGCGTATGCGAATTCAATCTGCTGTGTTTGAACTGTTCGCAACATTGTGGGAGGCTGTATCCAGTGAAGCGGCCCATCTGCCGGGGCGTGGATATGTGCAGGCAGAGCTTGCCCATCAGATTGCCAGTCGTCTTCAGGGCAGAGTAAATCAGCCTTATGGACAGGCTGGATCGGTGGAAAAACAGGATGGGATTGAGGGGATTTCATCCGAACTAGGTATTAGCGTGTCCCATTGTAATCGTGTATTCCGTAGCGTTTTCGGCGTATCTCCCCGTGTATATCTATCTGAGCTTGTGCTGCATGAGGCCAAGTTGCTGTTAGCTGACCCGCAATGGTCGGTGCAACAAATTGCCGATATGCTCGGCTATGGGGATATTGCGCATTTTAGCAGACAGTTCAAGCGCTGGTCGGGCCAATCGCCGACATCCTATCGCAAAAGCACGGTACAGGAAAGCCCATACGAATAAAAATGAGTATGTCTTAAAAATAGTTACGATATAATCCTTATAAAGGAGCTGACAATAATATGCATTTACATAATCAACGTGTTGTCGTGATTGGCGGCAGTGCAGGTATAGGGCTGGCAACAGCCATAGAAGTAGTAAAGCAGGGGCAAGCATCGTGATCGCTGGGCATGATCCAATCCGACAGGCAGGAATCAATCTTTAAACAAAAATCGGTTCAACACCATACAAAGTGTTGAACCGATTTTTTATGATAACATGCTTGGCCCTCTTGCAACTTTTTAGCTTTGCACATCTAACCCTTTATATTTTCGCAAAATACGTGGATAAATCAACTTAGACCCGATGCATATCATCGCCAGCATGGCGAACAGCAAACCGCTCCACAGCGTCCCATGGATTCCCGCTCTGGCAATAAACCACCCCCCTGCCAGCGAGCCCAGTGACACTCCTAGGTTAATAAACGAGATATACAGACTGTTGGCAAACGCGGGAGCTTCTTTGGCCTCATCAATCACCCAAATCTGGGCGACAATCAGCCCGCTCGTATGAACGGCCCCCCACACGATAATGATGAAGAGCGTAGGGATAAATGAAGAACTGATCCCGTACAACAGCAAATAGGTGCCCCCCAAGACTACTGGATGAAAAAGAGCAGTCCGTACCTTATGCAAGCCCATGAGCTTGCCAGCCAACAGATTGCCGAGCATTCCGCCGATGCCGAAAATAATAAGCAGAAAACTGATAACCTTGCTGCTCATCCCTGTATTTTGCCCCAAATATTCGGCAGAATAGCTATACACCGAAAACATGGCTGCAAAAATAAAAGTAGCCGCCCCGATATTGAGCCACAGCGATACTTTACGCAAAATGCCAAGCTGCTTGCGATAGGAGAACATTTCGGCTTGTGGTGTATCCGGCAGCATAAATAAAATACCGATCCCTGCAAGCCCATTCGCTACCGCAGTAAACCAGAAGGAGGCCTCGTATGAAAATTGATTGGCGATATAGGCTGTAATTGGAATACCGAGTACCATTCCCATGCTCGTGCCGAGAAAGGCTTTGGCAGAAGCTTGTGTTGCTTTTTCCGGGGGATACAACGCAGTGGCAGCGACAAAGGCAAGCGAGAAATACACCGGGTGAAACAGAGCCGGAATGATACGTAAAATCACTAGTAGATAAAAGTTGGATGTATAGGCTGACAGCAAGCTTGTTATGGCAAAAACAAACAACGACATTGTCATGATTCGCTTGCGGTTAAACCTGGACATCAATAGCACCATGAAGGGACCGAACAGCGCGATGATCAATGCAAATGAACTGACAAGAAACCCGGCCTGAGCTGCCGTAATATGAAAACGTTCAATGATGACCGGCAAAATGCCAACCACACCGAACTCAATCGTGTATACACCAAATAGGCCAAGCGCAATGAAAAGCAGGGGCTTACTATATTTCATTGGTTTCATTCCCTCTCCACGTCTTCCTGCTTTACGTCCTTGATTTTGCATGCTAATATTTCATTAAATCATAAAATAATAAGGCAATATTCGAAATAATACATAATAATAATTGTGTTTTTGTAATATTACCTTGAACTTAAGGAGGATGGTTTGATGGATCAAGTGGATCATAAAATTTTGTTGTGTCTACAAAACCAGGCGCGTATCTCCATGACCGAGCTGGGTAAGGAGGTTGGGCTTTCCCAGCCTGCCGTAACGGAAAGAGTGCGGCGCATGGAGGATAAAGGTATTATCACCGGGTATCGTGCCATAGTTTCACATGAGAAAGTCGGAAAGCCGATCATGGCTCACGTGCTCGTGCACACGAATCAATGCAATTCATTTGTTGAGTTTTGCCAATCTGCACCTGAAGTCATTGAGTGCCATAGAATCAGCGGCGAGCAAAATTACTTACTGAAAGTCATGGTTGAGTCTATGCTCAAGCTGGAGCAGTTCGGGGATGAGTGTGGAAAGCACGGGCACTCTACCACGTTAATTGTCCTGTCCTCGCCTGTAGACCATAAACATGTAACCCCCACTTTATTAGATCCTATTTGAGCTACCGTAAATGGCTTGGCAAAGCTCGGTTGTAAACGGACCTGACATCCCTTCGAATGCTGTATTGGTAAAGGCGACCACACTAAGTCTTAGTGCGGGATCAACGAACCACGAATGACCGTAAGCTCCTCCGAGACGCCACGTTCCGGGTGATTCTGCTGTTCCACTTTCGTCGGGATTTTGGAGTACGGTGAATCCTAGTCCAAAGCCCCGCCCCGGCCAGCCTGCCAAGGGGAGGTTCCCGGTCTGGATGGTGCCCATTTCACGAACCCATTCTTCTGAAAGTAACGGATTACCGCCGTTTCGCAGTGTTTCCAGCAGCTGCATGAAATCTTTTGCGCTGCCAATCATACCAGAGCCACCAGAGTGGAAAGCCGTGGGATCAAAGGCTCGTGCAGGCTGAAAACGAAGTCCTGCGGTGCCTTCAAAAACCTGCGCAACCTCAAGCTCACGCATCCGCCGGGGTTCTGATATATCGTTGACATAAGGAGCCGCAAGCCGTCCAGCATCCGCGACCGCGAAACTGGTGTCGTGCATACCGAGAGGTTCGGTAACGAGCTTTTTAACAGCAGCATCAAGGGTTGTGCCACATACACGGCTAATGATAGCGCCGAGCACATCAGTAGCAATCGAATATCCCCACGCTTTACCCGGTGTATATAACAGAGGCACAGAAGCCAAACGTTGCAAGTTCTCTTCCAGTGTAAGATTTGAGAAATCCATGCCATCTGATACGCCTGCACGATGATAGGGACCGCCGCCTTCTTCCTCTAAAAAGCCATAGGTCAACCCGGCAGTATGTGTCAGCAATTGGCGTACTGTAATGGAGGGCTGCTCACCACTGATTAATCGGGGGCGAAAATCGGGCAACCAGCGTTCAATAGATTCATCGAGCTTAATCAATCCTTGGGCTGCCAAAACCAAAGCCGCAGTAGATACAATCGGTTTGGATACAGAAGAAAGCCGAAATAAAGCATCCTCATGCATAGGACGTTGTTCTTCTCGATCAGCCAGCCCCGCCGCTCGGACATACACGGGTGAACCGTCCATATATATCATGACGACTGCGCCGACCAGGCGCTTCTCGGCAAGGGTTTGATCTATAACTGCATTTACACGTCCGTCCAGACCAGCTTGTATCGCAAAAACTCTATTATCCAAACCCATAAATATCTCATCCTCTCTATGATCCAGCGGTTACCGCTTGATGGAACTTAGTTTACAGGATGGGAAGACGACATTACATAAGGTAACAAAGGTATTCAGTGAGCATTTACGTTAAAATAAAATTATATTAAAAGAATGGCCTTGGATTTAAATGAATGGGATTTTACAAGAAGTTATGCTGCGTTTTACAGTGGCTTTGTAAGTTGAGATACGTTGAAAATAGGTGGTAAAATTTACAACAAAGGGGGTTTTGTTTATTGAGGATTGTATCGCGTAATAAGTTGGCTTGCTTGGTTGTCTTAGGAGGGATTTTGACCGTAATTGCTACAGGTTTTGGAGGAGGTAAGGAATCTTATAAACTTCCCGATAAGCCCAAAGAGGCTGCTGTCTCGACATTTTCAGAATATATGAACGCTTCTATGAGTCGCGATTACGATAAGATGCTTTCACTGTCTGATGATTATCGCTTTAAAACAGAACGGGCACGGCTTGATTTTCTAAAAGCCCAGGGAACACTGATTGATTATCGTATCGTGTCTGTGGATGATTCTAACCCTTCCAAGATTGTTGTTTCGTCGATAACGAAGTATGAGGATATGGAGTTACCTTCCATTAAGCATATTCTTGCTTTTGAGGAAGGAAAGTACAAGCTACAAATGAGAAATGTTGTGATCAATATGATTCCTTCATCACCTGACTACAGAACGGTCGAGTACGAGCCTGATAAAGTAGACGACAATTTAGAAGGTAATTTCAAGTGATTTTAATTTTTCAATTTTCTAATCAAACGGTCCAAAGCGTATCCAATGAGATACCAGAAAATTAGTGTAGTGAAGTAAACAATAGTTATGGGGATGTCTGCCTCTCGCACAAATCGAAATGATTCATACATCCAAACTAGCGGGCTAATGATAGCCAATAGTATATTATAGTCGTCGTACCCCGTAAAATTTACAGTAATAACTAGGCATGAGATTAGGACTAGCCAAAAACGAAAAGATTTCATTGCCTGTACCTCCGCAATTGTATTTGTTGTAATAGACGAATAAAAAAGCTGAAGGTAGCATTTATTCCAAATTTATTTATTAAAATGTATTAAAAAGAATGATATTTCGATCCTATTTACTTGTCACGATTTTTAACCGTGCGGTATTCGTATGGATTTGAGTGACGCTGGATTCTTTCAGACTTTTCGATTTATGATATACTCTCGATATATGAATTGTATGGGATGGTGATGGCTGAATGAATCGTACACACGACCTAGGCAAGCTAATCAAACTAACTGGAGATAGAGCAAAACTGGACGCTAAAGCAAATGGCACATATATCGTCTACAAAACACCGGATGGTCAATTTGTTAAAGAGTACAGTAATGGTCAAGTCGAACGAATTAAAGAACAGGATATTTTATCATGAGTGAGCCGTTTGCTACTATGTTTGTATTCGCAGGAAACAACGGAAGTGGTAAGAGTACAATTCGTAATCTAATCGTTGATAAACTTGGTGTAAGTGTTAATATCGATCCAGATGCGTTAGCGCGAGGGATTGATCGTGAAAACCCTGATCGACACAAAGTATCGGCAGGAAAGGAAGCGATTAAGCTAGCGCGGGATTGTATAAGAAATAAACGAGATTTTACCGTAGAGACGACACTTGCTGGTGGCAATGTGATTCGACAAATGCGAATGGCAAAAGAAAAGGGCTTTGAAGTTATTATGTTTTATGTGGGCCTTGGTGATTATCGTCTTAATATCGAGCGAGTTGCTGCACGAGTTCGAAATGGGGGTCACCACATTGATACCGCTGATATTATAAGACGGCATCAGACCTCGCTGGACAATCTTCTCTTACATCTTAAACTTATCGATCATTTAATTGTCATTGACAACAGTAGCTCAGATGGCGTGATTGTATTGGAATCAGATAGTGAAACGATAAAGCATCATGTGGCGTTGTTACCAGATTGGGTTAAAATCATTGATAGTTACTTGCAAAATAAAAATGCTGATCAAGAATAAACCGATCACTGTATGATTCAGTGATCGGTTTACTCTATATTTACATCGTATTGTGTCCACAATGTCAATTCGATGTGTATTGCACCTCAAAATGGAACTCGTTAGTAATAAACTGTTATTATTTTTCAACAGACTTTAGCAAGAGGATGAACAGCATCCTGATCGTAGCGGCTTCTTGGGATTCTTTTTCTCTACACTTTTTTCACTGGACGTAACACTGCGTATCCGTATCCTTCTGGGAAATGCCGCTGATAATCTTGCTTTGTTTCCTCATCCCATTCATACCCTAGGCTGCTAGGGTCAAAGTTCCAAGCCTTCTCCTCCACTATTCTCATAACGTCTCCGTTGTTTTTTAAATAATTGAAGGGTGGGTTTCGTACACGAGGTTTCCCTCCTTTCGACTCCATCTTAACAGCCGGAATGCAGGAATATTTGATTTGAGTTGCATGCACTCTTTTGTATCCATGAAGCTTTAACCAAGGGCTGTGTTAGTCCTTGTTGTCTTGTTCGCCATAAGTAGGATGACATGAGAAAAGAATCTGACGGATATATTCGTTCATTTGTAATAAAATATGTATGATTGGTTAATTAACCTGTTTATGTATATTGTAAGGCGTATGATCGTTTGACGAAAGTAACTTTCACACAAAAAGCCTATCTGCCGTTGTTCCGGCAGATAGGCTTTTATAACATAAACGTCCACTATACTTCATGTTTATATGCAGTCTGTGCCTCTACATTGCAATTGCACCGACCACATACTCCCTATTGTCAGTTATCTCTACGCTGACGTGCGCGGGCTTCGCCGCCTTTACGGCCAGCTTCTTCCCTGCTCATTTTCCCGTCGCTATCACTTTGGTCTGAGTTGCCACGGGCTTCGCCGCCCTTGCGTCCGATTTCTTGATAGAATTCCTTGTCATGGTTTTTGGAAGTGGCTTCGCCGCCTTTTTCACCAATTTCCTGGTAGAAGTCCTTGCCATGACTTTTGGAAGTGGCTTCGCCGCCTTTTTCGCCAATCTCTTGATAAAATTCTTTGTCGTGATTTTTAGCAGTAGCTTCTCCACCTAAACGTCCTGCCTCTTCGCGACTCATTTTGCCATTTTGGTTGTTGTTAGCCATGTTCAATCACTCCTCATCGAATTTTAGTAAAGCGGGTACGTGTATCTATTAACCTTTGTGTCAGGAATTAAACATGTCTCTTTTATTTTGCGAAATCACAGATAACTGGGGATATTCACCTGATTAGCGTTCCCATGCTTCTGTGTGCAGTTGTTGCTGGCGGTTAAATAATGCCGGATAAATGAACAGGCTGAGCAGCACGCTGGTCAAAATAGCAGAGGTCATGGTAGTAAATACGATTAGCAATTGCAAACGCACGGCGGCAATCGGATTGGCACCTGCGATGATTTGTCCGGTCATCATGCCGGGAAGCTGGACAAGCCCCAGCGTTTTCTGCCCCTCAATGGTTGGAATCATACTGGAACGTATGCAATCCTTGAGTATAGGGAAGATGGCGTGTCTAGGCGTGCCGCCTAACGCCAGAATGAGCATGATTTCAGGCTTGCGCAGCAGGACTTCCGACTTGAGCCGAGACACCAGCAGGCTGGACAAAATCATGGAACTGCCAATGATCATGCCGCTAATCGGAATCATATACCGGGCTGTCGCAGGAATGATATGCAGGCCAATGAGGAATGTCTGTGTAACGATTTCCACACACAGCAGCGTCAGGAATGATTTCCACATGAGACCGGGGATAAATCGTCCTTTGCGCGCAACATTTTGTGAGGCTACGGTAATCATGAGCAGAATGAATAATACGATAAATCCGTAGCTTTGCATCCCAAAAATCAAATGCAATACATATCCAATCGCCAGCAGTTGAACCGACGCTCTGATCGTGGCGATGATCATGTCTCGGTCCAGACCGAGTCTGAAGGATTTGGACATGACGATGGCGATAAATACAAAACCGAGAGAGAGAATCAAGGCAACAATCGTCATACCCATTCTCCTGCTACAAACCTGCGGGTCTCACTATGCTGTGGAGCATCAAAAAACGTCTCCGTATCCGCTTGTTCTATCAGTCTTCCGTCGATCATCAGCCATGTTTCGTGGCCTACCCTGCGGGCTTGTTCCATATGATGCGTAATCCAGACCATCGTTGTTCCCTCTTCTTTGTTCATTTGCAGCAACAGTTCCTCAACCTCTTTGACCGAGGCAGGGTCCAGTGCAGAAGTAATCTCATCCAGCAGTAAAATATCCGGACGGTTCGCGAGTGTCCGCGCCAAGGCCAAGCGCTGTCTTTGTCCGCCGGACAGTTCCTGCGCCTTCTGTTCCAACAGGTCGCGAGTAAGTCCTACGCGTTCCAACAGGCCGGCAGGATCATCCAGCACTGTACCGTGCAGCCGTTCTACGGTTTGGAGATTGTATAGGACCGTTCCCTGAAGCATGGGGGCATCCTGAAAAACCAATGCTACTTTCCGTCTCAGTTCAGGGATCTCCCACTCCGATATAGGTTTGCCGAGGACATGGATGTCTCCTTCATCCGGTGTCATTAGGAGGTTGCACAGTGAAAGCAACGTGCTTTTACCAGACCCCGATGGACCGACCAACGTGGTGATTTTGCCGGGGGAGACTTTTGCTGTAATCCCGTTCAGAACAGCACGTTGCTGTCCAGACCCGGTGAAATATTTGATAATGTGATTGAATTCAATAGCTGGAAGTGGCTTGGGTTCCATAGATATAGCTAGCTCCTTTGTAAGTGATCGAGAAAGGGATCAGATCCGTTCCGTTTATGATCTTATTTTTTTATTATATCAGTAATGCCTGCTATGCTCTTCTATAAAGGTTCGATGCAGGTCGGCTGTTGTAAACGGCATTTTCTTTGTATAAACTAACAGGATTAGTTAAAATAGAATCTGGATCGACTCAGTATATGTATAAGGAACCGGATTACATAGAAATTAGATGGAAGGAGGCGGGATGATGTCGCCTAGAAACGGAGTAAAACTGCAAGATATCCTGCGGGCTGCCGAGGACATTGCCAATGAACAAGGGATGGAGGATGTCACGCTCACCACACTGGCGCAAAAGCTGCACATTCGCCCTCCGTCCTTGTATAACCACGTGAACGGATTGAATGGACTGCGCCAAGTACTGGCATTGCACAGCCTCGAACAGTTGGAGGAAGCTTTGATGAGCGCAGCGGTTGGTAGAGCGGGCGAAGATGCGCTGACCGCTATGGGGAACGCGTATATGCGGTATGCTCGCGAGCGACCAGGTTTGTATGAAGCGATGCTGTATGCAACTGATCGAAATGATACCGAAATGAGGCAGGCTGCGGATCGCGTGGCCGAGCTGGTCATTACCGTCCTATCCAGTGGTTATGGCTTTAAGGAAGAAGATTGCATTCATGCAGCGAGGGGATTCCGTAGTCTGCTTCATGGATTCGCCTCGCTTGAACAAAAGGGCGGCTTTGGTTTACCTGTGGAGGTGGACCAGAGCATTGAGGTGATGATGGCTACCTTTTTGGCAGGTCTGCGTGTGCGGCAAAAGCGAGATGCCGAGCTTACCAAAGAAGTCTGATTTCAACCTGATGCAGCTAACATGATTGCGTCGCAGACCCGAAGGGTAAAATACATCTGTATAATGTAGATGAGAGACTGCGAATACAGGAGGGGTATGAGTGAACGTACTGGTGATTGGCGCAAATGGAAAAGTAGGCAGACATCTTGTTCGCCTACTGGGGCAGAATAAATCGCATCGTGTAAAGGCGTTGATCCGCAATTCGGATCAGGCCGAAGCGCTTGAACGTTTGGGAGCAGAAACGGTGGTAGCTGACCTCGAAGGGACGGTTGGTGATATTGCCACAGCTATAAAAGGCAGCGATGCTGTCGTGTTCACAGCAGGCTCCGGTGGAAAAACAGGAGCGGATAAAACGCTGCTTATCGACCTGGATGGAGCGGTCAAGGCGATGGAAGCTGCCGAACAAGCGGGTATCCAGCGCTTCGTTATGGTCAGCGCCCTTCATGCGGAGAATCGGGAGCAGTGGCCTGCATCCATTAAACCGTATTATGTGGCGAAGCATTACGCTGACCGCTTGTTGGAAGCGAGCAACCTGGACTACACGATTCTTCGTCCGGGTGGCCTGACGGATGATGTGGGCACCGGAAAAGTTGCTACCGGTGAGGAGCTCACCAGCCACACCATTTCTCGTGAAGATGTGGCGGCAGCGGTGGTAGCAGCGCTGGAGGAACAGCAGACGTATCATCGTGCAATTAATCTGGTGTCTGGCAGTACGCCTATTGCTGAGGCAATCCGGCTGTAATTACGGATGAAGATTGAAAGATGTCCTACCTATTCATGCCAACATCATACATGAGGCTGGTTATTTATGGGCATCTGGAATTACTCTGTTTGATAAAGAGGAAATAGCCAAGAAGGCTTCGTTATTAATAACAGGAGGAAAAGATTAATTCTTGTTTTGAGAGGCATCCCCGGGGGCAGAGTCCCGGGGATGCTTTTTGCTGTTTTCTCAGTACGACCGTCCCCGTAGCAGTTCCAAGCTCCAACTCCAGCTGAATAGCAGCAAAAGTATTTGCTTAAAACTAATTATATTATTTATAATACTAATATAATTAGTTTATAATTAAGTCAAGGAGATGAGATAAATGCGTATTGTTCAGGTGCAGCATGTGTATCAATTGACGTTTATGCCCCGGCTGTTCCCGGTGAACTGTTATTTGGTGGAGGAGATAGAGGGGCTCACCTTGGTAGATGCCGGATTGCCATACAGTACCCGTGGTATAGAGCAGGCTGCGGCGCGGATCGGGCAGCCGATTATTCGAATTGTACTTACCCATGCCCATGGGGATCATGTGGGTGCGTTGGATAAGCTCAAGGCAAGGTATCCTGACGCGCAAGTGTTCATTTCCAGGCGGGACGCACCGCTGCTACAGGGCGATGTATCGTTGGAGACAGGAGAACCGGATACTCCTATTCGAGGCGATGTACCGAAGCATATCCTTACCCAGCCTGACGTTTTACTGGAGGATGGGGATCATGTAGGTTCGCTGTTGGCGATCAGTGCACCAGGACATACGCCGGGCTCGATGGCATTTTTGGATACTCGCACCCGAGCGCTAATTGCAGGCGACACCTTTCAGACCCGAGGTGGTATAGCGGTATCGGGAAGGCTTAAGCCGCTGTTTCCTTTTCCGGCACTGGCTACCTGGAACAAGGAAATTTCGCTGAAAAGCGCCAAAAAGCTGGCGAGTTTCAATCCATCTTTATTAGCTGTCGGTCACGGTAACATGCTGAAGCATCCACAATCTCAGCTGGAAAGGGCGATTATGGAGATGGAACGACAATCTTCAGTGTGATGATTTCGTATTCAGCCAACATTCAGCCAGAACTCACAAAGTCCTAAGCTAAGGCAGATACAATATGGGAAAATAGAAACAGAGAGAGGTGCATCGGATTTGAACGTTTGGAAAGCGAACGGTCTGAAATATATACTTCTATGTAGTCTCATATTGTGTGCTGTCGCTAGTGTCGTTTCGTTATGGAGTTATTCAGGTAGTTCTGCGTCCCAGTCTACGGCTGTTAGGCAGGGACCATCCGGCGGGTTTGGGGGAGGAGGCGGACCTGGCGGAGGTATGAGGGGGACGGATTCGGCGAATAGCGCTGACAGCAAGAATCAGGGGACGACAGACCAAACTACCAACTCCTCCACTGAGGGGACATCGACATCGGGTGACAAAGGTACAACGACCGGGAATGATACGTCTGTATCGGGCGGCAGTGGTGTTGCCAGAGACGGACAGCACAGAGGCCCCGGTGGCATGTCTGGTAACGGATCTGGCATGGGCGGTCCTGGCGGTGGTATGGGTGGTGGAAGAAGTGGGAACTCCTCATCTGCTTATGCTACTCCGCTGGCGATTTTCGCCGCTTTGTTCTTCGGTGCGTTCGTGTATATTGCGTACCGGTTTCGGGCTCGTGAATGGAAGTTCGGGGAATGTAATCGAGGACTGATGCTGTGGACTGTACTGGGTGTGGGTTTCTTTTTAAGAATGGCGATCGCCCCATGGATTTCGGGTCACATGGATTTAATGCTATTCCGGAACTGGGCTACGACAGCAGCGGATAGCTTATCGGGCTTTTACACGAACGGATCAAGTGATTATCCGCCGTTCTATATTTATATTTTATATGTGATTGGCAAAATCGGCACTACGGATACTTTCAGTCCCTATATGTCCGTGCTGCTGCGGCTTCCCAATATATTAGCTGATATCGTAACAGCGTACATGCTATATCGGTTGGCGAGCAAACGGGTCGGCTATGGAATAAGCCTTGGATTGGCTATATTCTACGTGTTTAACCCGGCGGTGTTTATCAATTCGACCTTCTGGGGGCAGGTAGATTCTTTCTTTACTATGCTGATTGTGGGCATGATTGTGCTGCTTGTGGAAAACCGGGTCGGCTGGTCCGCCGTATTGTTTACGGTAGCCGTATTGATGAAGCCGCAGGGAATTATTTATGGGCCTGTTCTGTTCTTTGAGCTGTTGAGACAACGTAAAATACAGCCTTGGCTGTTGTCCATTGGCGGTGCCGTTGTGACGACCATTCTGGTCATATTGCCATTTTCGTGGGGGCAGGAGCCGTTATGGCTGCTAGATCTATACAAGGGAACGGTTGGCGAATATCCGTATGCTTCGGTGAACGCGTATAACTTTTTTGCATTGATCGGTGGCAATTATACGCAGGACACTACAACATTGTTCCTGTTCAGTTACCATACATGGGGTATGATCTGCATTGTGTTGATGACTCTATTTACATGGTGGATGTATATCGGCAGTCGCAAACCACAATTTGCAGCAGCAGCTGCGCTGGTGCTCATTGCAGGTGTATTTACCTTCGCTTCCAGCATGCATGAACGGTACTTGTTCCCTGCGGCCGCGTTAGCTGTACTGGCGTATCTGTATTTACGAGACCGCAGATTTTTGTGGCTTGCGGGTGGATTCAGTCTTACGATTTTCCTGAACACCTTTGATATTTTCTATAGCTCCAACTCTCGGGATCAATACGGTATTATTTTGTGTGTGACATCATTGTTGAATGTGTTGTTGTTTGGGTATTTGATCAAAGTAGTGTGGGATTGCTCCAAATCGACCACGATTGAGGCTGCTCCTTCCACAGACAGAGTTTCGCCAGAACTTCCTTCAGCGCGGCCTGCATGGGGAGCGTCTTCCCAAGGTGTAAACACGACAATTGATAGTTAGTGGAGTATAAAATATGCTAAAAAACCGCCTTTTAACGAAATGGAAGTGGTTGATAGATCAACTGCAATCCATAAGTTAAAGAAGCGGTTTTTTGTTGTCCTCATGTTAGAGTAACATTGTATCTATGTGTCTCAATCCATATATTCGTTCAGTTTCTGTACATCGCAGATGGTAATCTCTCTTGTACCCCTGCTATGAATAATCCCCAGCTGTTCAAATTTTCCGAATTTGCGACTGATGGTTTCGCGGGTGACACCCACATAATTAGCCATTTCCTCGCGTGAAAGGGGGAGGTTTATTTTAATGTAGGAACCATCCGGCTTGCCGTATTTATGTCCAAGCTCAAGAATCATATAGGCGATGCGGATTTCCGGGTCTTTGGTAGCTAGGCTTTGAGCCAGGTTTTCGGTATGTGCCAAGCGTTTAGTAATGGTTTTGAGCAGCTTCAAAGAGATATCGGGATTGTTGCGGATCAACTGCTCCATATCATCCTTGGTGAGCATACAAATATCAGTATCTTTTAAGGCATACGCACTAAAGTTACTCAGCTCATCGCTGTTAAATATGTTCAACTCGCCAAAAAAATCGCCAGTTGTCAGAATGTGCAGAATTTGCTCCTTGCCCTGAGGCGTCATCTTCAGTAGCTTGACATGCCCGCTTTTAATAATGTACAGCGTATCGGATGCTTGTTCCTCGATAATCAGGGCTTCACCCTTCTGATATTTTCGGTGTCGGATCATAGAGCTGACCTTACACAAATCTTCGCAGGACAAAGAGGAAAAGATAGGCACTTTGCGGGCACAGGGCTCCTTTTCGCACTGGCAGGGACAGGACATCGCATTCACATTCATTCACTCCATTCATAAACCGGAAACTACAGGTTATAGCGCATGGTTGTTATTCTGTATCATCTATTGGGGCAAAATGACTTTGATCCTCACCGCAGACGGGACAAACCCAGTCTTCTGGAAGATCCTCAAACGCTGTACCAGGCATAACGTCTTCATCGGGGTCACCGATAGCAGGATCATAAATGTATCCACAGGGCTGACAAACATATTTTTCCATCTCTAGTTCTCCTTGTCATTCAAAATTTTTGTAAGCTCTGGTGCGTCCGGTTTGAGTCCCTGCATGATGGCTGTTTTGTATGGTAGTGAAGCAAGGGCATCTCCAAAGCCAATCACGCCGCAGATAGAGCCGTTTTGTATAAACATACGTGTATAAGAAGCTCGATTTTTAATAATCAGGCTGGTGTCGCAGACTTGTTCATCTACCAGACCGATGGAAAAGAGAGGAGATTCATAGCAGTTTGAAAGGGTTACAGGGAGGGGACGCTGATAGCTGACGGATGCGCCCGCCATATTAGCGCCTGCTATTTTTCCCTGCTCCATTGCGCTTTCCCATAACCCATCTACTCTACTTTGAAATTCGGCTGCATCACCTGCTGCATAGATATTGGCGGAGCTGGTCTCCATCTGTGCATTCACCAGAATGCCTTGTCTAATATCAAGGCCGATTTGGCGAGCAAGCTCCGTATTCGGTACAATTCCGATAGAGTACACGACATGCTCGCAAGGGATAACAGAGCCGTCCTGTAGTTCCACACCTTCTACGTGATCTGTGCCTTTAATACCTTTTACGCCTTGCCCAAGGTGGATCTGAGTACCCCGTTCGGTCATTTGATCGGTCAAAATAGCGGAGGCCTTTTCATCTAGCTGGCGGGGCATAAGCCGATGCGAAGCTTCCAGTATGGTTACAGCATACCCGGCTTGCTGGAAGGACCAGGCGGTTTCCACACCTTGAATACCGCCCCCGATGATACATATCCGGTCTCCCTGTCGCAATTCTGCTTTAAGGCTATCTGCATCTTGTCGAAAACGGATATTGTGAACGTTCCTTAGAGAAGCCCCATCCAGCACAAGCTTACGGTTGTGAGCTCCTGTACACAGTAGGAGCTTGTCATAAGCAACGGTTTGTCCATCTATTGTTTTGATAGTACAATCCTCTGGATGTATCTCGGTTATCTTGATGCCGGAATACACATGAATTCGTTGATTGGCAAACCATTTTTCCTTTTTGATTAGGATTTTGTCACTGTGCAAATCAGTAAATAGTCCCTTGGAAAGTTTGACTCTGTTATACGGAAAGGATGCTTCCTCCCCGTAAATAGAAATTTCGGCCAGCTCATCATGATCTCTAATCGCTTTTGCCGCGTTGACGGCGGCGACACTGCCTCCGATAATAACGTAATGTTGGTTACCCATTCAGTATCTCTCCTATTCGCTATACGCTACTGTGTTTTAAATAACACTAAGCAGTAGATCTGAGACAAATTCAGCGGCATTTTTAATTTTTTTCACTTTCTCAACTTCTGTAGGAGAGAAACGAATACGTACCGGGAATTCCACATGGGTCATACCCGTTGATTTGATTACATCTGAAGTGCTTTGCACCTTCATATTAGTGCCGTTCAAGTAATCCTGTACAACTTCAATGGCTTCCCCACTCCAACCGTAGGAACCAAAGGCAGCAGCCAGCTTGCCTTCCAGATTCATCTTTTGCATTTGTTGCAATAGGTCTTCCAATTTGCCCGTCATATCGGCATATTTAGTAGAGCTACCAACGAACACAGCATCTGCTGAGGCAATACTATTCAATATTTCTGTTTCATCCGCTTTATCCACGTCCCATAGCTCCACCTTGATTTGGTTCTCCAAAAAGCAGTCCTTCAGGATGTTTGCCATTTTTTTAGTATTATTTTTCAGGGTGGCATAAACAATTGCTACTTTTTTATCATCCTTGGTTTCGGTGCTCATAGAGGCGTACAAATCAATAAACTTGGCAATATCATGTCGGATCGCGAAGCCGTGGGAAGGAGCAATCATCTCAATCTCCAAGTCAGATACAGCTTCGATTAATGTACGTACATATCTGCGATGTGGATGAATAATAGCCTGATAGTATCCGACAAAGTCCTCGGTGATATCAAAACCAGCCTCATCGGCAAATAGATGCTCTACAGCCACGTGTGTACTGAAAATATCGCAAGGGAACAAGATTTTATCTTCTATACAATACGTAATCATGGTTTCTTCCGTATGCAGATAAGGAGTTTCTTTGAACAGTAGCGTTTTGCCTCCAATGTCCAGTTGATCCCCATCCTTGATTACGAGGAAGTTGCGATGCTGAAGCTTGTACATTTGTTGAATTTCCGGAACGGCAATCTCAGTGCAGACAATCGTAGCGTTCGTAGCCTTGGAAGCAAGCGCCGCCAATCCGCCCGAGTGATCTGGTTCCGTGTGATTGACGATGATATATTGAATGTCCAATGGATCGATCAATTCGGTTACAGCTTCGGCAAATTCTCTACCGAACGCCATATCCACGGTATCCACAATGGTTGGCTTTCCGGTTTTTAATAGATATGCATTATAAGTTGTACCCTTTGATAGTAGAAGACGATGAAAGGGAACCTCACGATTATCAATTTTTCCTACCCAATAAATATCCTTTGCCAGCTTGAATCCGGGCTTCATAGGAATAACCTCCTGCTTGTTATTGTTTTAGCATCTTGCATAATCCAATTCTAGTTGGATGTGTCGATGAAAAAGATGATTGAAATCAAATTTTTAAATAATTAAAAGTATTTTTTACTTAAATTTAGTTTTGTGATTGCAATCACAAGGCGAGCGAAATAATCCAATACAATAAAGGTATTCATCCATCTTAAGCAAATTTAATTTCAAACAGGAGCGTGAACCAATATGAAAAAATCAAACCTCATTCAATTTCAGGAATATAAAGAAGCTGCGTTTACAAAACGAATTGTGCATAAGGAAGCCGACAATGTAATTTTTATTCTCAACTTTACTCCTAATGCGGAGTTGCCAACACATAATCACCCAGGAGCGAATGTATATTTGCTTGTTCTTGAAGGCAGCGGGACTGTAACTGTGAACGGCGAAGCAACGGAAGTTGTCCAAGGGGATATCATTCATGTTACGGGAGATGAGCACTTTTCCTATCGTGGCGGTGCAGAGGCGAATTCCAGTCTGCATGTAGTGTTAACCCAAACGCCATGCGAAAGCTATGCGCAGAACATATAAAAGAGGACACAGCACCATCATTGTATAAATGGGGCATTGGCATAAATCGTAAGAGCGGGTCTCCGATCGGCAATATATAGATATTGAATGATGCAACATGCTCATATCAAAAAAAGAAAAAGGTTATTTTTTTTACACTCGTATTGATAATGAATATCATTATCAAATTTTAAGAAGAGGTGTTAATAGCCAATGCAGACAGTAGATTACAAACAGGTGCCAGGGCACTGGATATTAGCAAGTCTCGGTAAGCGCGTGCTTAGGCCCGGAGGGTTAAAAACGACACGTTGGATGATAGAGGGACTTGACGTAACCGGGCAGGATGAGGTTATTGAGTTTGCCCCCGGATTGGGTATAACTGCCCAAATCACACTGCGGCTTAATCCCCGTCGTTATATTGCGATTGAACAGAATGAGAAGGCGGCTTCTATCGTAAAAACGTATGCAAGCGGAGCAAATCGGGAAGTCATTATTGCCGATGCTGAACAGGTTCCGTTGCCGGATGCCTCTGCGACGGTGGTATATGGGGAAGCCATGCTGACGATGCACACAAGGGCCAAGAAAGCGCAGATTATTTCGGAAGCCAGGCGGCTTTTGAAAGCAGGTGGGAAGTATGCTATTCATGAGATGTGCCTTGCTTCTAACCATATTGAGCCTGCGCTCAGAAAACAAATTTACAAGGATTTGGCTGTAGCCATGAGAGTTAATGCGACACCGTTGACGGTGTCAGAGTGGGAACAGCTGCTGAAAGAGGAAGGCTTTAAGGTCGTTAAAATCTATACGGTTCCCATGCACTTATTGCATCTGCCACGTATCATTCAGGACGAGGGCTGGTTGAGATTTGGGAAAATTTCCTTTAACCTTATGCGTAACCATGCTGCCCGGACAAGGGTTATGGGTATGCGCAAGCAGTTTGTAAAGTACGCCGACCATCTGCAAGCGGTCAGTATCATCGCTGAGCGATAGCCTGAATTCACGAATAAGAGAATAAAGCTTTTTACGCAATAGCAAAAAAGGAGACGAACCCCTATTCAGGGATTCGTCTCCAGAGTGTCGAGAAAGTCCAGAGGACTTTTCGACACTTCTATTTTTATATGGGGAGACGCATCTTTTAAAACAAAAATCGATTTAAAACGATCTGAGGACCCTAGTTTTTAGACCACTAAGACAGTTTTAAACCCCCTGCAAAAAAACAGGGGGTTTCTCGACAGCCTGGAGACGAACCCCTATTCAGGGATTCGTCTCCTTTTTGTATATTTGCTGCTTTGGCTTGGCCGCTGGCGTGCGCATGCTTTGCCCCCCTCTGTTCGTCATATAATAGGCGTAACGAAAATTTCCAATTCCTGATGTTTTACATTACCATAGTGACTGAGATCATTGGAATAGTTAACCAAAATAATAAAATAGGCATACTTCAAAAGGAGGAAGCGTGTTATGAAGCTGCATCGAGCCATTGTGGTGGATGATGAAACCTTTACTCGTAAAGGGCTGCTTCAACTCATGGATTGGCAAGCCTGTGGTTTTGAAGTCGTAGGAGAAGCTGATAACGGTGAGGATGCGCTGGAGCTAATCAGCCGTATTCACCCGGACCTGGTCATTACCGATATTCGGATGCCTGTGCTGGACGGATTAGAGCTGATTCGGTCTGTACTCGAACAGAGTACAGAACATCCCGCGTTTATTATCTTAAGCGGCTATAGTGATTTTGCTTATGCGCAGCAGGCAATCCGCTATGGGGTTCATGATTTTATGCTTAAGCCGATTGATGAGGGTGACTTTTCGGCTACATTGCGCAAGCTGAGTGAAAGACTGCATCGTGAACAGCAGAATGCGCAACGAGATCAGAAACACCATGCAGGTGGGCTGTTAGAGACTGTGATGATGAACCCAGTGGATGATGTAGTGGTGACACAGTGGGAGCAGCAGCTACGGCTTGGGGAAGCCACTTATATGTACTATGTACTCGTCGAGCTGAATGACCAACATCCCTGGCGCTCCGGTGGCAATAATATCATGCTATCGCTTTTCCAATTCAGGGAGCTTATAGAGCAAGCGCTTCATCGTTTAATGGATGGCAAGTACCCTCTCTATGTTCATGAGCATCGTAACCGGATTGGTCTTATCGTACCGGACTTCCTTTTGGAGTGTTTTGAAGGCAAGGTCGAAGTTTTTATGAAAGCGCTACAACGCGAGATAGAGGGGATGAAGACACTAAAAGATCAGCTGGGAAGTCGAGTTTTCATTTATGCAGGAAAGCCTGTGAATCGGTTGCAGGATATCCAGCAGTCCTATGCCTGTGCGAAGGAGGCAGTGCTCCATAAATACATTTATGACCATGGCGGTATTGTTGTATATCTACAGAAGGAAATGCCACCACTTCACTATAAGACCATTCCTCAGGACGTACTGGATCGCTTGACGGAACAAGTTGAGGAACTGCGGTTGGATGAGCTGCGTGTGGCCGTGAATTATTTATTTAGCAGCTTTCGGGAGGAGTGTTATGCTCCTGAGGCTATGAAAATGAGTCTGCATCAGTGCGTACTTAGTATCGTTCGGGTCATTCAAAACATGCAGGGAGATGAGCGCTCACTTCAGTCACTAGAACCGATGATGAACTGGCAGGACATGAACCTGTCCCTGGGTGAACTACAGCGATTGTTTACAGCTTTTGCAGAGGAAAGTGGAAGGTATATTGGGGTTCTGCGCAAGGATTGTCAGCAGGGAGGCATCCAGCACATCCGTGCTTACATTGAGCAGCATGCCGCCGAGAATATAAGCCTGAAAAGTATTGCGGCTCGCTTTTACATGAACCCGGTATACCTCGGTCAATTGTTCAGAAAAACGTATGGTGTGTACTTTAACGAATTTCTGCTGAAATTGCGCGTTCAGGAGGCGAAACGCTTGTTGCGGCAGACGGATCTGCGGATTTATGAAATTGCTGAGCGCGTGGGCTTCGGCAGTTCAGACTATTTTGTTACCCAGTTTGAAAAGATGGCACATGCCACACCAAGCGAATACCGCAACAGCCTGATTGTTGGCAACGAGTCAGAGAGGGCCGGCGAATGAAGATGCTGAGAATGACTCTTGATCATGTACGACTGCGAGATAAAATGCTGCTGCTTTATTTTCTCTGTGTTTTTACGCCTGTAGTGCTGACCAATCTGATTTTTTACCATGTCACCTCGCAAAACGTGAAGGAACAGCGTATGCAGGATATTTCGCGCGCACTGGAACAGATTAAAATTGAATTTTACCGTGAATTTGAAGATGCGATGGAAATCTCGTCTATCTTTTATACGGATCATCAGCTCAATGAGGTATTGGAAGAAACATATCCCCACCCTGCTGACTATATCGCCGCTTATGACTCTTATTTACGTCATATCTTGAACAACACTTACAGTCCTGCATACCATTCCGTAGGTGGAATTACGATCTACACCAATAATTCAACGCTGCTGAATTCCGGTGGAATCAGCTTTATAGATGAGGGAGTCAGAAGTTTGCCCTGGTATACCAAAATCTCGCCTGGACGCCAGTCCAAGCCTATATTTGTACGTACCGATGACAGTACAGGTGAACAGGTGTACCCTTTTAGCCTGATTCGGCGGATGAACTACTTTTATTCCCAAAATGGTCGTGAAAAAATACTGAAAATAGAACTGCGAATGTCGTCCATTCGAGAGATTTTCAATAACCTGAATTTGCAGGGAAGTCTCTTTCTGCTGAACGAACGAGGGGAAATCGAATATACAACGGACCCCAAAGTGGATATAAACCACAAACATGTAGCCTATAACACTCTCAAGCTGCCCGAGGACACCATGGAGTTCAAGACGAATTATGTGCTTACGAGCAATCTGAATGGCTGGAGCATTGTGGCTGCGGTGTCGAGAGATGCAGTGCTGTATGGAATGCAGGAATCCCGCAATTTTGTGCTCTTGTTAACCTGTGTAAATATGCTGCTGCCTACATTAATCATTATTTGGATTACACGTTCGTTGAACGTGAGGATTCATCGTATTTTAAAGCACATGAAAAAGGTGAAAAACCAGCATTTTGAGCTGATTCGCGGTATAGAGTCGCGAGATGAGATCGGGCAATTAACAGGTGAGTTTAATCGGATGACGCTGAAAATAAAGCGACTGATTAACGATGTCTATATGGCCGATATACAGCGAAAAAATCTGGAAATTCAGCGCAGACATGCCCAGTTGAATGCACTTCACAGCCAGATCAACCCACATTTTCTGTTCAATGCACTGGAGACGATTCGCATGCGGAGCTTGATGAAGCATGAGGATGAGACAGCGCGCATTATTCATAACATGGCACGGATTTTCCGCAATTCGCTGGTGTGGAACAAGGATCGGGTTACTTTGCGGGAGGAGCTGGAGCTGATCCGTTGTTTTCTGGAAATCCAGCAATATCGCTTTGGTGAGCGAATACAGTACGAAGTGCAGGCGCGCTCTGAAGACTTAGACAATCTGCTTCCCAAAATGGTCGCGCTGACACTGGTTGAAAATGCAAGCATCCACGGCATTGAGCCGCTAAAGCATGGAGGACGCATTGAGATTCATTTTGAGCATGAGGAAGGACAACTGATTCTAACGGTTCGGGATGATGGGGTGGGCATGTCTGAGGAACAGGTACAACGCTTATATAGTTACATGCAAAGGCAGGAAGAAATGGGTGAGCGTATAGGTCTACAAAATGTCATATATCGTCTTAAACTTTACTACGGGAGCCGCTTTGAGCTTGCCATTCGCAGTGCACCCGGCGAGGGTACGGAGATTCGAATTAGGATTCCTGCGGATCGGGAGTGAGATGGAGAGTAGTACCTATTTTGCGTTGAAGAAGCTTTACCTATAGTTTTCTAAGTAACACCTTTAGATTGACAGGTGAACGAAATGAACAGCATTTTATAAAATGAAAGTGCTTACAATTTAGGGTGTGCGGGATTCTCAGTGCTTGAGGTACGTGCGCACGATATTCACACACAATCGACAAAAGAGGGCGAAAGGGGAGGGTCTGGCATGACAAGCAAAAGGTTCGGAATCATCAGTCTGGTAATGGTTATGATGGCGTCTATGATCGCTGCTTGCTCAGGGAGCTCGGGCAAGGAGCCGGCGTCAGGAGATAGCAAGGAGAAGGTCACATTCACGTATTTTAATGCCACTGCGGGGAGGGACATTAATACCAATGAAACGCGGATCGGCAAAATCCTGGAGGATCAGACGGGGGTAAACTGGAAGCTGGAGCATTTGGTGGGTGATTCCAATACGAAGATCGGTACATTTATTGCCAGTAACGATTACCCGGATGTCATAGTACCGGATGGCACGATCGATAAGCTGCTGGATGCCGGGGCTTTTATTCCCCTGAATGATTTGATCGACAAATATGGACCAAATATTAAGCGTGTATATGGACCGTACTACAACTTGATGAAGGCGGAGGATGGGAACATTTACTTTCTGCCGCTAAGTGCGGTGGTAGGCGATTATTTACCTGCGCCTAACTTAGAGCAAGGAGCCTTTTGGGTGCAACGCAGGGTATTAAAAGAAGCGGGATATCCAAAAATCAAAACACTTGACGAGTATTTAGCTCTGATTCGTAACTATGCGAAAAAGCATGCAGATGAGGGCTTGACTGGGTACCTAGCGTTAACCACGCAGGATAGGTTTTATGCTCTTACGAACGCGCCGATGCATCTGGCAGGCTATCCGAATGATGGCGGCACGATTATTGATATGAAAACACACCGGGCCACGGATTATGGAGATATGGAAATCACAAAGCGGTATCTGAAAGAGCTAAATCAGCTCAATGTAGAGGGCCTATTTGATAAATCGTCCTTTGTGGACAATTACGATCAATATTTGGCAAAGCTGACCTCGGGTAAGGTGCTGGGCTTTTTCGACTACCGCTGGCAGGCGGGGCAGGCCCTGAATAATCTGCAAGAGGCTTCCAAGCAATCGGGCAATGATGATATGGAGTATATAGGGCTGCCTGTTGTATACGACCAGAATATAAAGGATCAGTACATTGATCCTTCATCATTCGTTAATAACCGAGGCATAGGAATTACGGTCAGTGCCAAGGACCCGGTGCGTATCATCAAATTTTTTGACAACCTGCTGACGGACGAAAACCAGATATTATCCAACTGGGGAATCAAGGGAGAAACCTATGATGTAGATAAAAAAGGACGCTTTTACCGGACTGAGGAGCAAATTAAGCAGACTGGTCAGGACGCGTTCCGCGAATCATTTGGGTTCAAATATTTTGAATACAGTTGGCCGCGATACGGTAGCGGTTCTACCCTGCCTGACGGCAACTCGGTTGGCCCCGGACGGCAGCCTGAGGTTGCGCGTATGTCCTACACCGAGGGAGATAAAAAGCTACTAAAAGTCTATGGTGTAGAGTCCTTCTCGCAAATGTTTTCCGCACCTGACGAGCGACCATGGTATCCGGCCTGGAGTATTCCGATTGCTCAAGGCTCAACTGCGCAGCTCTTCCAGCAAAAGAAGGGGGACCTACAGCGCAAATATTTCCCGCGTTTGGTGCTATCTGCACCGGAGCAGTTTGATGCAATTTGGAATGAATACACCAATGAATTCAACAAGCTGGATGTAAAGGCGTATGAGGAGCTGATCACGAAGGAGGTTGCCAAAAAAATCGAAAATCCCGGTAAAAAGTAAAGGAGGAAGCAGCTATGGGCCACTCGTCACCACCACCTGTCACGATCTCCTCGGATCATTTGCCGCCCTCGCGGCGAACCGGCTTTAGGGGATTTATGCACAAGCTGAATCAGCAACGGGCACTGGTATGGATGTCCGTCCCTTTTTTAATCTGGCTGTTCATCTTCAAGTATTTGCCCATCTGGGGCTGGACGATTGCCTTTCAGGATTTTAAGCCTGCCCGCAAGTTGCTCGATCAGCAATGGGTCGGATTAAAACATTTCCATTTTCTATTTCAGGATGAACACTTTCTGCGGGTCATGCGCAATACGCTGGCGATGAGCTTTATTAATCTGGTGCTGGGCTTTGTCACCGCTATAACATTAGCGATTTTGCTGAATGAGCTTCGTCAGATCATGTTCAAGCGGGTCGTGCAGACGGTCAGCTATCTGCCACATTTTATTTCGTGGGTGGTCGCGGCTAGCATCATCAGTACGGCGCTGTCTGCGGATGGCGGCATCATCAATGAGGTGCTGATGTGGCTGGGGTTGATTAAGGAGCCTATTCTGTGGCTGGGCGAGGGGAGCTATTTTTGGGGCATTCTCGGTGCATCGGAGGTATGGAAAAATGTCGGCTGGAACACCATCATTTATTTGGCCGCGATGACGATGATTGATCCCTCGCAGTATGAGGCAGCCGAAATGGACGGAGCAGGGCGTTTTCAGCGGATTTGGCATGTGACATTACCGGGGTTGAAGCCTGTATTTATCATCCTGCTCATTATGAACATCGGCAATTTACTGGAATCCGGCTTTGAGCCGCAATACTTACTGGGCAACGGTATGAACGTGGATTACTCGGAAAATCTGGATATTTTCGTGCTGAAATATGGTATCCAGATGGGCAATTTCTCACTTTCTATTGCTGCTGGGATGTTCAAAACGGTGGTCAGCTTCATCTTACTGTTTAGCGCCAATCATATTGCGAAGCGGTTAGGGGAGGAGAGGCTGTTCTGAAAAAGGAGTGAGTTATGGTGGGGGACGGCCGCTTCGCGTGCGGATTGTTCTTCCGATCGCTGTTATCCCCGTATTTTCTTATTGGAATAAAGATCATAGGTTAAAATCCGGGGATAAAGGCGAACGCTCCGCTTCTTCAGAACAATTCCGCCCGCTCCGCTGCTACCCGCCGTAAAGTCACTTTTTTGGAGAACTGAGGGTAGGGCAGGGGAGAGCTTAAGGAAGGCGCGTGACTCGCGCTTCCTTGGGTAAATGCGTCATGGTAGCTGGCTCAGCTTCGCTATCGCCATTGAAGGGTGTCTTTGGGACAGTGCTATTCGAGGCGATAACAGAAGGTGCGTGCTCATGCATACTACAGGTGCAAGTCAGTGGATTTTTAGCAGGCCGCTTCGCTGACCTTACAACTTCTAATTGCCACTAATAATCAATAAGAGTCTGCTCAAATAGCTACTCAGATTTTTACTCGAATTCCTATTATTGTAGCCACTAATATAACCGTTTCAATTAATAGCACCAGAGCTTCAACAATACTAATCGTATAAATTACATGGCTGGGTGCTTAAGCTATTTTTTAGAAAGGAGCGGAAGTCATGGGCAAAGGGAAGGCCGTACACGGGCGATTTCGGGCCCCCTCAGATCGAATTTTTGATGCGTGCAATATCGGGTTTATGCTCTGCCTGATGGTGTTCACGCTGTATCCGTTTTTAAATACGCTGGCGGTTTCGTTAAATGAAGCGAATGATTCGATTCGGGGCGGGATCTATTTGTGGCCGCGTGAATTTACGTGGAGTAATTATGAATTTGTGTTCAAGGAAGCGACGATTTTCCATGCTACGCTGATTTCTGTATTACGTACAGTTGTAGGCACAGTGACTTCGGTGTTTTGCTGCGCGATGGTGGCGTACACGATCAGCCGGCCGGAATATGTGCTGCGCAAATTTGTTTCGATTGCTTTTATTTTAACGATGTATTTTAGCGGTGGATTAATTCCGAACTTTCTCCTGATTCGTGAGCTTGGGATGCTGGGGACTTTCTGGGTGTATGTCGTGCCGGGATTGATTGGGGTGTTTAATGTGATTGTCATTCGCTCCTTTATTGAGGGATTGCCGGAAGGGATTTTGGAGTCGGCGCGTATTGACGGGGCTGGGGAGTTTGCCACTTTTATGCGCATCGTTTTGCCGCTGTGTGTTCCCGTACTGGCGACGGTGTCGCTGTTTACAGCGGTGGCACAATGGAATTCCTGGTTCGATGTGTTTTTGTACAATTCATCATATGAGCAATGGAGCACTCTTCAATATGAGCTGATGAAAATCCTGCAAAATTCTAACACGTCTGTTAACGGTCAGGACTATGCGAGCCAATTCGCTGGTTCGGAAAATCTGGCGAAGTCGGTCACGCCTACCTCGATTCGGGCCACGATGACGATTGTCGCTTCAGTACCTATTATTTTAGTGTATCCCTTTTTGCAAAAATACTTTGTGAAGGGTATGACCTTGGGCGGTGTCAAAGGATAGTAAATGAAAACCAATGGTGCCAAATACCAATTCCAAAAAATTGGAGTACGGGAGGGATTGCTTTGCGGTCATGTTGGGTTAAGCCTTTTTGTCTGGTACTGGCTGGAGCGCTGTTGTTATCGCCTGTCGGTTGGTGGGGAGCGTCTGTAGTGAAGGCAGCTCCGTCTATAGAACATTCCCCGCCCGTTTCGGATGTGGTGCTATCGGCGGGTAGTATTCATAAGACCATTGGAACGTATGGATTTGAGCAAGGAAACAGCGACGGCTGGAAGCCGCGAGGAACTTAAACCCAAATTGCATCCGTCACGGAAGCAGCATATGGCGGCACGCACAGTCTGAAGGCAACCGCTCGTACAGCGGCTTGGAACGGGGCGGAGCTGGATGTGAAGTCGCTGTTGCAGCCGGATGTGGAGTATGAAATTAGTGGCTATGTGAAGCTGGATGGTCATTCTGCGGTTCCGAGCATGGTTAAACTTACAGTGGAGCAGCAGCCCACAGGCGGGACTACGACATGGAAGACGGTGACGCAGACGGAGACGGCGGATACATCGTGGGTCAAACTTCAGGGGAAATATACTTTTACCGGGGGGATGGATGCATTGAAGCTGTATGTGGAAAGCTCGAATCCCGCGCAGGCCTACTATGTGGATGAGATAGAAATAACACAGGTATCGAAGACGCCACCGGAGCCGGCCAATGGTATCGTATCCGGGTTTGAAGATGGTACGGCTCAAGGATGGGTGTCCCGTATGGGAGATGAGACCGTGCAGGTTTCGGACGCCGATGCACGAAGCGGCTCATACAGTCTGCTGACAACAGGCAGACAAAAGACATATGCCGGACCCAAGCTGGATGTGACTGCTACGATGCAAAAGGGCAGCCGATATACGGTCAGTACCTGGGTGAAGCTGGCGCCGGGTGAGCAGCCTGCCAAGGTGAGGCTCAGCGTACAGCGTGATCACCAAGGGGATAGTGCGTATGAAACTGTTGTAGGCGACACGGCTACTACGACAGGGGGATGGATGCATTTGTCTGGTATGTATACGCTTGCGCATGATGCAGACACCGTTTCCATGTATTTGGAAACGGCAGAAGGAACGTCTTCCTTTTATATGGATGATTTCGAGCTGTCACTTGTACCACCGCTGGCTATTGAAAAGGACATTCCTTCTTTGTATGGATTATATGGGGGGCAGTTTAGCATTGGCACGGCGATTGAAGCCTTCCAGACCGAAGGGGCTTACGGAGAGTTGGTACAGAAGCATTTTAACAGCGTCGTTGCAGGGAATGCGATGAAGCCGATCTCCTTACAACCGTCCGAGGGACAATTCCATTGGGAGGAAGCAGACCAAATTGTGCAGTTTGCTAGACAGCATGGACTGGAAATTCGCTTCCATACTTTGGTGTGGCATAACCAAACTGGGGATTGGATGTTCAAGGATAAGAATGGACAGCCGATGACGCCGACTGCTGAGAATAAAAAGCTTTTGCTGGATCGGCTGGAGACGCATATACGCGCTGTTGCAGCCCGATATAAAAATGTCATCACCGATTGGGATGTGGTGAATGAGGTCATTGATCCTGATCAGCCGGATGGCATGCGCCGCAGCAAGTGGTATCAGATTACCGGTACTGATTATATTGAAAAAGCATTCCGTGTCACGAGGGAAGCGACGGGTCCGAACGCACGGCTATTCATTAACGATTACAACACGCATGAGCCGAAGAAACGGGATTTTCTGTACAATTTGGTACGTGATCTGCTCGCTAAAGGTGTACCGATTGACGGGGTAGGTCACCAATCGCATATCCGCCTGGAGTTTCCCGCTATTAGCGAGATTGAGCAGTCCATAGAGAAGTTTGCTTCGCTTGGTCTGGATAATCAAATTACCGAGCTGGATATGGGTCTTTATTCCAATGACACAGATCGCTATGAAACGATTCCAGAATCTATGCTCATCCGGCAGGCTCACCGCTATCGGGCGCTGTTCGATATGTTTTCAAGACAGCAGGAACATATCAGCAATGTGACGATTTGGGGTACGGATGATGGAAATACGTGGCTCAGCACGTTTCCGATAGCCCGGTTGGATAAACCGCTACTATTCGACGAACGGTTAAAGGCCAAATATGCCTATTGGGCACTTGCTGATCCGTCCAAAGTCCCGTCGTTGCCAGCAGGGAACAACGAATAAATGGTTTGAATACATGCCGGGCTTGTTTTGCCTTATTCTATGCTGTATCGAACGTCGCCTTATACAAGCATAAAAGCAGGCTGTTCTTCACATGTGACATGTAAAGAACAGCCTGCTTTGCTATCGTAAAGGAGTGCACTTTTATTCCAAATTGGCGTGTTGACCAAACATAGATTTGGAGGTCAGCTTGCGCAGATCCATCGTTCTGAGTACCAATGCGTCACCGTACAACAGCAGGGTTTGCTCAAACAATGAGCCCATGGGCTGGATCGTCTGGTAGTCCTTGTTGGACCGGTCCTTGGCCGCACCAGGCAGCTTGACGATGATATCGGCCAGTTTGCCAATGGTGGAACCGGGAGAAGTGGTTAGTAGCGCCAGAGAGGCTCCGAGTTTCTTTGCTTTTTCTGCCATGGAGATCAGGCTTTTGGTTTCACCAGAGCCTGAACCGATAATGAGCAGGTCGCCCTCGCCCAAACCGGGAGTTACGGTTTCCCCGACTACGTAAGCTTGAATTCCCATATGCATCAGCCGCATTGCCAGCGAGCGAATCATGAACCCTGAGCGGCCCGCACCTGCCACGAATACCTTATTGGCAACGGCGATGGAATGGATCAGCTGTTCCGATTCCGTATCACTGATCAATTGTGGAACCAATTGTAGCTCCTTGAGTACCTCAGATAAATATTGAGAGGTTTCCATTGGGGTTAACCTTGTTTGATGAGCTGTTGCATTTGGGAAGCTACAGCCTTTTTGTCGTCCTCGCCAGTGATACCACCGCCGACGATAACCAGATCCGGTTGAGCCTTTACGACTTCAGCCAATGTGCTCAGCTTAATACCGCCAGCCACAGCAGTTTTGGAGTTTTTCACGACTTTTTTGACGGTTTGCAGTGCTTCGAACGGGCTTTGTCCTTCAGCTTGCAGATCGTAGCCTGTATGCACACAGATGTAGTCAACGCCCAGAGCGTCGATTTCTTTCGCACGTTGCTCCAGGTTTTTAACACCGATCATATCCACCAGGATTTTTTTGCCGCCTTGTTTTTTCGCTTCTTCTACTGCGCCTTTGATTGTTGCATCTTCAGCTACAGCCAAAATCGTAACGATATCTGCACCAGCCTCGGAAGCTTTTAGCACTTCATAGCCCCCTGCATCCATAACCTTCAGGTCAGCCAGCACTTTCAGATTCGGGAATGCTTCTTTCATTGCTTTTACTGCATGAAGTCCTTCATTGATGACAATCGGCGTACCGATTTCTACGATATCAATATACGACTCTACTTCTTTTACCAATGCAATCCCTTGCGGGATATCTACTAAGTCTAAAGCCAATTGAAGTTCCATGTTATTAACTTCACTCCTTAAGTGAATTTATATTTTGATGAACAGGTACATGCTCTGTTGAGTATCAATCTATACTTTAGTTTCATGCACAGGTTTGATTGTAAGGCCCAGCTACCCGGTTGAAAAGTACGCACTAATTCGTAACGTAGTTACCCCCACGATACTATAGCATCATAAAAACCATCCATGAGAGAGCCTACATTTTGTTTTCTTTTAGCATTATTTCTATAAGGGGAGTCGACTATTCATAACCGATAACCGTACACAGCAATGTAAGGTTGCAAAAAAAGAAGGTAGTGATGATTGAATTGACTTCAAGTTAGGTTTTGACTATATTTGTAATATAATGGTATACAAAAAATGGAGGCTAAGAGTATAACTACCCTGAAGAGTAGCCGCTGTGCTAAGGGGTAATCGCAATTTTCAGGATAGGGAGGCGGGTTTTAGTGGAAGAGGTCCTGAACCAAAGGGAAGCCATTTATTTGTTGTCGGACAGCCACGAACTCGATAAAGCTTGTGAGTTGTTTAGAATCAGCTACACACATAATGATTGGGATGAAGCGAACAAAGTAGCAGACTATCTGCATACGTTGGCTGAAAACCTGTATCACACCCAACTGAGAAATGCTGCAGACGGCAAGTATGAGACATTGGACACCAAACACCCGCTAGTGTTTTATTATGCTTACAGTTATTTGGCGAAATCTATTTACTATCAGAATATGGGCAAGTATGAGGAAGCCAGAAACTATATTATGAAGTATAGCGAAATGGGTTGGTTTATGGGGCTGGATCAGAGCGGTCACGAAGAAGTAGAGAGATTCCGTTTCCTCGCCAAGGCCAATTTATTTACGATTGAATTACTTTCGGGGAGAAGGGAACTTTTGCCTGAGTACGTTCAATTTCTTCACGACAATGACGAGGAGCTACTTCCAGGATTGGTTGGTATTGCCGAAGCAGCTAACCTGAATAATTGGAATATAGACGACCTGCTGAACGATTTTGCCGATGATATTAAGATATTTGAAGGTTATGAAGATAGAGCAAACCGCGTATATTATTTAAAACTGGTCAACCAATTGGCCATTTACCATTTCAAGAAGAAGCAGTATTCTGTTGCCTTAAATTATGTCCTTGATTCTCTGCAATTCTCTGCCAGTGTAGAAGCGGATGCCGATTTCAGGACACTGGTTGCTCTGTTTGAGACTTATCGAGATTTGGCAACACCATCACAGCGAGAGCAATACCAAACCATTTTATTAAGGGGGCTTCATAATGAAAAAGGCATTAATCTCGGTAACTATGGTCTTGGCGTTTCTTAGTATTGCTCTTCCGGTGGGAAATATTTTGGGAGGGTTAGACCCTGTAATTCCTTCAAATCATGGTGTTTTTTCTTATACTGCTTGAGTCAGAATTAGACCTTCAAGCCCGATAGGGCTTTTGTACATAAAAGGAGCACACTTTTACGCATTTGCGATCAGTGTGCTCCCCTCTTTTATGCCAAGATTTATTTTACGACATACGAAGTCAGGTCATTGGCCAGATGTTGCATCGTTTCACTCGCCTTTTGCATACGCTCCATCACTTCAGTGAAAGAGCCTACCAGAGTCGCCTGCTCCTGAGAAGAAGAAACAATTTGCTCAATTTCCTGCTCCATTTGACGCATGGAGTTTTGTACATCCTTAAGGGCTCCTTCAATATCGACCGTCGCCTTTTTGGATTCTACGGATAGCTTGCGAACCTCTTGAGCGACGATACCAAAGCCTGCACCTGCTTCTCCGACACGCGCGGCCTCGATCGCTGCATTCAATCCAAGCAGGTTGGTTTGATCAGAAATTTCCTTGATGAACACAGCTACCTGATTGATTTTACCCGAGTTTTGTACGGCGATTTGGGTGTTTTTCAAAATCTGTTCACTGGTTGCCTGAAGCTCCTCGGAATGAGCCGCCACATGCTGTACCATATCAATGAGCTGCTCAGTGATGGAGAGGTTCTCGGATACGATTTGATCCAGTTGATTTTTGTTAGTCAAATTATAAGAGGCCGCAAATGCTGCGATGACTTCACCTTTCTCGTCAAATACAGGAATACTGATCATGTCAAGAGGAAACCCTAGGATTTCAGCAGGGATGTGGGTCAGGCTGGGCTCACGTCCATTTTTAAGCATGGCAAAATCTTTATAGTCTTCGAGCAGCTCCGAGCCCGTTTCAAAGCCGAGGTCCATACCCTCCGATTGGGTATACATAAGGACATGAGTGCGGTCGAAGAGAGCAAGGGTCACTTTCTCACGCATAATCTGTTGTATGTAGGGAATGGCTGCAATTAATGCATCTATTGTATTCAAATAGATAACCTACCTTTCTTTACTAGATATATTTTTTATAGTCTCGTATATAGTTGTCGGTCTAAAGACGGATAAAAGTTATAAAGATATTGAAAATTTAAAGGGAAATGAAAGCTTCAGAAAAAAAGGCATACCGTTTCCATTACGGAACGATATGCCTTCTATTTAATCTTAACGTGTCAGTGCTGTGTATAGGTAGTTCACTTGCCGCGTTGCTCGAACAGTTGTGCGATTTCCACAATAACTTTGGTAGCAAGTACCATGTTGTCCACCGACACGTATTCAAACTTACCGTGGTAGTTCTCCCCGCCTGTAAAAATATTCGGGGTAGGCAGTCCCATGTAGGATAGCTGTGAACCGTCTGTACCGCCACGAATCGGCTTAATAATGGGTTCGATATTCAGTTTTGTCATTGCTTCATAAGCGACATCGACGATATGCTTGACTGGCTCTATTTTCTCTTTCATGTTGTAATACTGATCTCTCAATTCCAGCGCAATACGGTTTTCTCCATATGCGGCCTGCAGCTCTTTGACTACATTTGTTAAATAAGCTTTCCGGTTTTCAAAGCTCTCGCGGTCAAAATCACGGATAATATAGTATAGCTTAGCTTGTTCTGCCGTGCCTGTAGACTCCAAGAGATGATAGAAGCCATCATATCCGTCTGTATATTCTGGGGCTTCGTTTGCAGGTAACCGACTGTGCAGCTCCATAGCGATTTTGGCAGCGTGGATCATTTTGTTTTTAGCCGTACCGGGATGCACGTTCACACCGTGAATGGTAATATGGGCGGCTGCGGCGTTAAAGCTCTCATACTCCAGTTCTCCGAGCGGTCCGCCGTCTACCGTATAGGCATATTCAGCGCCAAAAGCGGCTACATCAAAGCGTTCCGGCCCTCTTCCAATCTCTTCGTCCGGTGTAAAGGCAACGCGAATTTTGCCATGTTGAATTTCTGGATGGTCAATCAGGTAGTGGATAGCTGTCATGATTTCTGCGATCCCGGCTTTGTTGTCTGCACCGAGCAGGGTGGTACCATCTGTTGTGATCAGGGTGTGGCCTTTATATTGAGTTAGTTCGGGAAACTCACGTGGAGAAAGAACCACACCAAGCGAAGCATTCAGCGTGATATCGCCCCCATCATAGTTCTCCGTCAATTGCGGCTTTACCCCTGCGCCAGTCAGTTCGGTAGCCGTATCGAGGTGAGCGAGAAAACCGATGACGGGAACCTCTTTATCCGTATTGGAAGGAAGGGTCGCCATCACATAACCATTATCATCAATAGTTACGTCTGTCATACCAATGGCTTTCAATTCGCCCACCAAGAGGTTGCCCAATGTGAGCTGTCCGGGTGTAGTGGGGCAAGTGTGGCTGCTTTCATCAGATTGGGTATCTACCTGAACGTATGTAGTCAGGCGGTCAATCAGTTCCTGTTTCATGTGTGTATCCTCCTTAGTGTCATTTCTATTATGGTACGTATTTTATCATGATTAGGCTTATAATATGAAAAAAATGGTTGACCCTTTTAGGAATGACGGGTTGTGTTGCACAGGGGAGACGAGTAAGATAATAGTAAAATAAAAGTAAAAATAGAGTAAAACGATTAAAGGAGTCTGCAATGCCTACGTTAAAAGATATCGCCCAGGAGGCAGAGGTTTCGATATCCACGGTCTCCCGAGTGCTGAATTATGATGAAACACTGTCTGTATCAGAGGAAACGCGGCGTAAAATTTTTGAGGTTGCCGAGCGCATGAAATATACGACGGTTAAACGTAAAAATGGCGGTATTGGTCGTCAGCCCCGCAAGAAGGCAGAGGGACCCATCCGGTTAGGTATGGTGCACTGGTTTAGTGCGTACGAGGAACTGGAAGACCCTTATTATCTATCTATTCGGTTTGGCGTGGAAAAAGAGTGCCGCCAAAGTGGGGCGCAGCTGGAGCGTATTTTCAGAAGAGAGGACCTAACTACACTGAAGGCATTATCCGAAGGGCTACATGGACTGATCGTGCTGGGGCATTTTAGCAGTGAAGAGGTAAAACGTATGCTGGAACTGCCCATTCCTTGCGTCTTTCTGGATCATCCGGTAGAGCGTACAGGGGCAGACTATGTGGTCATTGACCTTGCTCACGCTGCGGCTGATGCACTGGATTATTTGATGGGCGCGGGCCATCGTCACATCGGATATGTAGGTATGGGTAAGGATGAGCAGTCCCATGATTCCGAACAAGTCGAGCTAGATGCCCGCTATGAGACGTTTTTGCGGTATCAGGAACAGCATAGGCTATGCACGTCGGATGATATTCATGTGTGCGGAGGAACAGCGGCAGACGGCTTCCGTGCGATGGAAGCGGCTATTCTGGCAGGACCAGAAAACCTGCCTACAGCCTTCTTTGTCGCGAGCGATTCGGTGGCTATTGGGGTGTTGAAGGCGCTGGAGCAGCATCACCTTGCGGTGCCGGAACGTATCTCAATTGTTGGCTTCAATGATATTCCGACAGCGGAATATTTGACCCCATCTCTGTCAACAGTCAAAACGCATACCGAACTGATGGGAGAAACGGGCGCTCAGCTCTTGCTGCATACGGTACGCAACGGTGCAAACGAGGTGGGGCGCAAGGTCATCATTCCGACCGAGCTAATGATTCGCAACAGCAGTGCGCCGCTGCATACCGATACCAAATAAAATCGACGCTATGGATTTGAACAGCCCCGCCTTCCGGGGCTGTTTTTGGTATGAAAAGATACAAAAATGGATTGACAATTGTCTTGGAAATGCTTACATTGAACATATATTTATTTTACTAAGTTTTACTCATCATTTTTACTTAAATATTCTACTATGGTGTAAGAGTGGAAAATAAAAGGTTGAGGTGACTGCCCATGCGTACCATTTTGCCGTTGAATGACCAATGGTTTTACCTTCCTGAATATGTCGAGAGCGAAATAAGCGCAGGCATTGATGCAGGTCGGTATGAGCCAATTCAGCTGCCGCACACCAATGTAGAGCTTCCGTATAATTATTTTGACGACAAGGCATTTCAGTTTATTTCTACGTATAAAAGAGAGCTGAACATTCCGGCAGATGCCAAAGGTAAGCGAGTGTATGTTGATTTTGAAGGAGTCATGACCTATGCCCAGGTATATCTAAACGGGGTAAAAGCGGGGGAGCATAAAGGTGGATATACACCGTTCAGCGTTGAATTGACCGAACTTGCCGAGTATGGCGGCTCCAATGTGCTCACAGTCATTGTCGATTCCACGGAACGGGACGACATCCCTCCCTTTGGGGCAGTCATTGACTATCTGACCTATGGCGGTATTTACCGCGAAGTGCAGCTGCGAATAGTGGAGCCTGTACACCTTGGAACGATATTCATTCAGACACCGGAGCCGCTTGCGGCAAATAAGGCGGTGCGTGTGGTCGTGGAGCTGGAGGGCATCGGCGATCAGCAGGACGACTTGACGGTCGTGCTGCAATTGCTGGACGGAGCGAGCGTAAAGGCGGAGACCGAGCTGGCAGCGGTGACGGCGACGGAAGTAACGCTGGAGCTGAAAGAGCTGGGCGGCCTGCGGCTTTGGGATATAGATGATCCCAAGCTGTATGAAGCGAAGTTGACGCTGCTACGAGGCGGAGAGGAGTTGGATCAGGTGACCGTGCGCTTTGGCTTCCGCGAGGCTGAATTTCAGACGGACGGCTTTTACTTGAACGGGCGGAAGATCAAGCTGCTCGGCTTGAACCGTCACCAGTCCTATCCGTACGTTGGCTATGCTATGCCCAAAAGAGCGCAGCGTCGTGATGCAGATGTGCTCAAGGAGGAGCTGGGGCTGAATATGGTACGGACATCCCACTACCCTCAGTCCCGTCATTTTCTAGACCGCTGTGATGAAATCGGATTGCTCGTTTTCGAAGAGATTCCGGGTTGGCAGCATATTGGCGGTGAAGCGTGGAAGGAGCAGGCGGTGAGGGACGTAGAGGACATGATTATCCGTGATAGAAATCATCCCTCCATTGTAATCTGGGGCGTACGAATTAATGAGTCGCAGGATGACCATGATCTGTACACGCGTACCAATGAGCTGGCACGAAAGCTAGATCCGACCCGTGCTACGGGTGGTGTGCGTTATATTGTAGGCAGTGAGCTGCTGGAAGATGTATATACGATAAATGATTTTGTTCATGATGGTGGGCACAAAAAATATTTGGCGAAGGAAATCCGCAATTTTGATACGTATGACGATACAGAAGGCGTAGATGGCGAAACGACAGGCTTGCGCCAGCCGTCTCTCGTTACAAAGCTGGATCATCCGGTCCCTTATCTGGTAACGGAATATAACGGGCATATGTACCCGACGAAACGTTTTGACCAGGAGGAACGGGTAATGGAGCATGCACTGCGCCATACGCGGGTCCAAAATGCTTCCTATGCCGATGAGGGCATTGCCGGAGCGATTGGCTGGTGTGCTTTTGACTATAACACGCATGCTGATTTTGGTTCCGGTGATAAAATCTGCTACCACGGTGTCATGGATATGTTCCGCCTGCCTAAATTTGCAGCCAGTGTGTATCGAAGCCAGAAGAACGTCGAACAGGAAATCGTTATGGAGCCGGTCACTTACTGGTCTCGTGGCGAGCGGAATATCGGGGGTATCGTGCCGCTGGTCGTGTTCACCAATTGCGATGAGGTGGAGTTCATCTACGGTCATGAGCGCAAAGGTATTTATCGTCCGAATCGAGAGAAGTACCCGGCGCTTCCTAACCCCCCTGTCGTGATCGACGAGCTGACAGGCCACTGGGGCATGAAGTGGGAAGACGCTGTATTCATTGGGTACGTAGACGGGCAAGAAGTGATCCGCAAATACTATTCACGTAATCCGGTGCTGACAGAGCTACGGGTAGCTGCAGATGATATGGTACTGGAAGCTGGCGATTGGGACGTAACCCGAGTAGTAGTGGATGCTCTGGATGAATACGGCAATGCCCTGCCGTTCTATGCAGATCCTGTTTCGGTGGAGGTCGAGGGAGTGGGTGAATTGATCGGTCCTTCAAGCTTATCCCTAATTGGTGGACGTATTGCATTCTGGATTCGTACAAAGGGTGAGGCTGGCAATATCCGCGTGAAGGTTTCAGCGCCTTCTCGTTTCGGTTTGCAGGAATTGAGCATTGACGTGCAATAAGGAAGCAAAGGCAACATACAATCCTGCTAACTGCTTTTATACTGTCTGATACTTCTATTATTTAATAAGGAGTTGTCCGCAGATTCTGCAAAGAATCTGAGAGGGCAACTCCTTTTTAGCATAGGTTAGGGTACGTTAATCTATAAGTCTTTCAAATTGTGTCTTATTACTGAGTCACTTAACGTTACGCTCGTAGATTGGAAGCATAGAATACACTATCAAGCGCAAGGGAGGTGAAAACTATGGCGATTCTTTTACCTCAGCAATTCTATTCTCTCGCAGCTAATATTGGTAAATCATACTTTGAAAACTTGAACGGTGGCGCGAATGCTACAATTACCGTTAATAATAACGGTCCGGCACCGATCGATCTTGTCGTAACTCGTGTCAATGCACCTGTGATCACTTATGTTATCCCCCCAACTAACAGCCTCACGTTAGAGGTTGCTTTACTGCTGGTAGCTGCTCTGCAGACTACCGCAGCTGGAGCAGCTACGGGTACGATCCAGATTGCGACAGCTGATTTTTAACCTGTAACGACCTGATCCTCTAACTCTAGCTTTGCCGTATGGCAAGGTTAGAGTTTTTTTGTTTGAAATTTTCTGAAACTTTTTTCATATTGTGCCGATATATACATATAGCATAGCAAACAACAACATCGAAAAGGAGTACCCTGTATGAGCTTTAGCAATCCGGTTTTACGTGATGACATCTTTTTGCGCGAAGATGAAAGAGAAGCTAGTGAACAACGCATGACCATCGGAGGAACGGTGAACAAAACGTTGCTTCTGCTGGTTCTGCTCATCGTCTCTGGAAGTATTACCTGGTACATGACCTACGAAGGAACCGTAGAGGTGCTATCCTTGCTGACGGCAGGCTTTATTGGTATGGCAGGCGTAGCACTTGCGATATCCTTTTTTCCCAAAACGGCTCCATTACTCTCTCCTGTATATGGGATTCTGAGTGGTTTTGCTTTGGGTGGCGTTTCAGCTTTTATGGAGTATGAGTACCCTGGAATTGTAGCCAATGCCATTTTGCTGACCGTGGGTATCTTGTTCTTGATGCTCTTTATGTACACACAGCGAATCATCAAGGTGACACGCGGCTTTATCTCATTCGTTGTCCTGTGTACGATGGCGATTTTTCTGGTGACGCTGGTTGATTTTATTTTGAACTTTTTCGGTATGAATGTTCCCTATATCCATGAAACAGGTTGGCTGGGTATTGGCATTAGCTTATTTATCGTGATCATTGCGGCTTTGAATCTGCTGGTTGATTTCAATTTTATTGAAGAGCAAGCAGATCAAGGCGCACCCAAATATATGGAATGGTATGGTGCTTTTGCATTGCTGGTGACTCTAGTATGGCTGTATGTACGGATTTTGGATCTGTTGGCCAAATTCAGTAAGAGGGACTAAGTGCAGGGTGAGAAGAAAAGGATGGCTGAATGCCGTCCTTTTTTGTATTAAATAGACGGTTTAAAAATTGCATTTTACGTTAAATACATAGAAGTTGGGTAAAACATAAAGACAGACAGGAGAGGAGTGAGTGCATGTATCAAGTGGTGCTGGTTAGGCATGGACAGAGCGTGTATAACCGACAAAACCTGTTTACGGGCTGGACGGACGTGGACCTGACTGAACAAGGGATTCATGAGGCCATTGAGGCGGGACGTATTCTCAAGGGGGCTGGTTATACGTTTGATTTGGCATTCGCCTCTGTGCTAAAACGATCTATCCGCACGCTGTATCACATCTTGGATGAGCTGGATCATCTCTGGATACCTGTGCAGAAATCATGGAAGCTGAATGAACGCCATTACGGTGCTCTTCAGGGGCTTAGCAAGCTGGATTCCGCCGTGCAATACGGCGAGGAACAGGTTCATATCTGGCGGCGTAGTCTGACGGTGCGGCCCCCCATGCTGGATGAGCAGGACGAGCGGAGTCCGCATCGGGAAGAGCGTTATCGCAATATTAAGCCAGAAGAGCTGCCGCTTGGGGAAAGCCTGGAGGACACCGTGCATCGGGTCGGTGAGTTTTGGAAGCAGCGGATTGTCCCTTTGATTCTCAAAAAGGATCGAGTTATCATTTCTGCACATGGTAATACTTTGCGGGCCTTAATCAAGTATATGGAGAATCTGGACGAAACCGCCTTGCTGGATTTGAATATTCCGACAGGCATTCCACTGGTGTACGAGCTGGATGAGCATATAGATCCTATCCGGCGTTTTTATCTCGGTGATCCGAGTCATGTAGAGGCTAAGAAGCAGGCCGTGGCCAACCAAAGCAAGGTAACGGAGTGACTTTCCATACACGAAGAGGACAGGGCGCTTCCTCGCATCCTGTCCTCTTTGTGTTGGGTATAGATTAAGCGTTCGCTTCCTCTTCTTCTGTTTCCTGGCTGTCTTCCTCTGCGGGAAGTGCCCACACCGATACACTGCCGGCACGAACGGGAAATATGCCGTAGCCATCCTGCTCAATTTTTACGGTATGATCGTGATGTCCGGTCAAATCCATCCATTCTTCCCCTGCACGTTGTTTGCCTACGAACATGCGCTTTTCTCCGTCATTTGCGTTGGTGATCACCACAGCACATCCGGAGCCTTCCAGCTCAGGCACGCCTTGACGAACCCATCCAATCGTATGGGGATCATCGAAATAATCTTTTTGCTCACCATAAGCTTTATGGTACCGGGCATATAGAAGCGGGTCTAGCTCAGCCTGCTTGCCTTTCACGGGCGTTTGCCCCTGGATACCGTAGTAATCGCCGTAGAACACACAGGGATAACCGTCCTTGCGCAGCAAGATGAGTGCATAGGCGCTAGGCTTAAACCAGTCCTCCACCCAGGATTCGAGCGCTTCATGCGGCTGGGAATCATGATTATCGACAAAAGTAACCGAGTTCAGGGGATGGGTATGAACAAGCGTATCCTCGAAAATGGTGCTTAAATCGAAATCCTTGCCACCCAAGGAAGCGCTATGTAGTTTGTAGTGGAGGGATACGTCAAACAGGTCGATTTTATAATCAATGGTATCCAGGAACTTTTGACACGATTCCAGATCCGGTTTCCAAAACTCGCCTACCATATAAAAGTCCTGCCCGCGTTTTTTAATCATTTCTGTAGCAAACTCTCGTACAAATTCATGATTAATATGCTTGATTGCATCCAGACGGAATCCGTTGCATTGCAGAGTATCTATCAGCCATTTCCCCCAACGGATCATCTCTTTGCGCACATCCTGATGATTATAGTCAATATTGGCGAACATTAAATAATCATAATTGCCGAATTCATCATCTACATTTTCGCTCCAGCTTTTGTTTTTACCTAAAATACGATAGATTCCTGTCCGGTCCTGGCTTGCATCGTAATCGGTTCCGTTAAAATGTTCAAAGTTCCATTGAAATGTGGAATACTGACCTTGACGGCCGGGGAACGTAAATTTAGTCCAGCCTTCGATATCAAAGGGCTCGGAAATGACTTCATTGCGGTTATCCGGGTTAACCTCGACGACCTTGAATACTTCAGTTTCATCCGCGCCGGCCTTATGATTCATGACCAGATCGACATAGACGGCCACGCCGTGGCGAACACAGGCGGCAACAGCCTCCAGCAGGTCTTCCCTGGTTCCGTATTTGGTGCGCACCGCACCTTTTTGGTCAAATTCGCCCAGATCATAAAGGTCATAGACGCCGTATCCCGTATCCTCGGGCGATTGGCCTTTGGTGACAGGTGGAATCCATATCGCGTCAATTCCTTTGGCCTTCAGTTCCGGCGCCAGGCGGGTAAGCTTTTTCCAGTGAGAACCGTCAGCTTCGACATTCCACTCGAAAAATTGCATCATCGTATGGTTCCTTTTCATGTACGTCCCTCCTTCATATATAACAAGTTACCCACCAAGTGAGGGGGGCTAAACGTCAGACGGTCAATATGATGCTGAATGAAGAACAAGGATCGCTGTATAACGTATGCTGAATCATTAAAATTTGTTATACCTGAGTGTTCACAACGACTCGGGTAGCTAGAAAAGAGAACGTGAAAACGGTAAAATGAATCTAACTTAACAATAGTTCGGGTTTTGGGCAAACTGTGAAGCGCGAGCAACAGAGGAAAGGAGGAGTGGACGTGACAGAACCGCAGCAGAACAAGGATGAAGCGAGCAAACCGCTGATTAAAAAATGTACGTATTGTCAGGAGATGAAACCTTTAACGGACTTTCAGCGCAGAACGGGTCGCCGGGCTGGTCCTTATTCCCGGCGTGGTCCTTGCCGTTCCTGCCGAGGATTGGCCCCACAAGAACGTGCGGCTACGTCCGCTCCCTCCGGCGAGGAAACAAATCCCTCGGCTGCTCCCGTGATGCAGCATAGCCTTGAAGCAAATACGGCTGCGCACAGCCTAGAGGCGTCGCTACCTATGGAGGCACAACGCCCCCGCAGGAAGCCGGTCACGGACAAAGCGCGTGAGCGCCATCGGCAACGGGTTCGGCATCTGCTTAGCAGGCTGAAGCCTGCGGATACCCGGGCGTTGCGGCTCAATCGCAATGGCATGATTCGGCTAAGAGGCAAAACCGACCAGGGGAGACGCTGGCATCAAGAGATTGAGCTTGATCTGGCCATGACCCTGGTCAGAGAGCGTATGGCGGTGATTGTTAATCCATACACCGTGCGTAGACTGTATAGCAACAAGGAATTTCGTCAATATGTGCTTAAGCGTGACCGTTATACTTGCTTTTTTTGCGGGGGCTACGGTGACACGATTGATCATTTACTGCCTCGGGCAAAAGGGGGGCACACGACGCCGGTCAATTGTGTATGTGCTTGCAATGAATGCAATCAAGTTAAGGCTGCCCGCGATGTAGATGAGTTTATTGAGTCTGGTGTGCCGCAGCCGTCTCCTGATGATTTCGAAGCACCTGATAATCCTGACGCTTCTGAAGGCACCCTACATACGTAGGGCGATTCTTGGAGCGTAGGTCCCTTAGTACAGTTCTACTTCAAAGCCGGATTCCTTCCAGGCTGTTGTTCCGCCTTCGATAAAAGCTACATTGGTAAAGCCCATCTGCTGGAGTGTATAAGCTGCCAATGCAGCTTGTCCACCTGCCCCACAAGTGGTGATAATGGGGCGGTTACGGTCACGTAGACGTTCGTCACGCAAATCCTGTGGAACCTCCAAGTCAGCGCGGATGGGCAGCATGCCCAATGAAATATTGGCGCTTCCGCGAATCAGACCGCAAGCGCCTGCATCATGGGAGTCCTGTACATCGATAACGAATGTATCTGGATTTGCCTCCATTCGCTGACGTGCCTCCTGTGAATCAATGCCCTGAACGTGCTGCCTCGCTTCTTGAACCATATCTCCAAATGTTTTAGCCATCATTTAAAACCTCCGTATGAATATATTTTGTGTTATTTTCATATTATCGAACTAAAACGCACTCTCTTTATTACCCTCCTCTAGCATAAGATGACCCTTTTTTTAAGGGAAACTTGGACAAAAATCGAGCTTATTCTAATTTTTATCTAAAATAACAATAAAAATTTTGCAGAAATTTGTGCAAATTTAAAATTTCTTCGACGATTGTGTCGTGAAAGGTGTAATATAGAGGTATAGGGTTCCGTTTCGGCCTGTTGTAGTCACGAAGGAGCGCTTCGTGGGATATTCCGCAGCAGTAACAACAGAATAACGTCTGAGCAATATACAATTGGCATCTGCGATAAATCAGTCTTGCCCTGTAGGGTATAGGCCGGTTTAAGCTGTGCTTCTTGCATGTTTAAGGGCGTGAATTCAATGAACGTTTTATTGCTAGAGTTTATGGATACAGGTTACGAGAGAGGATGGACTTCTATTTTCACAGTAAAGGAGGACGTTCACGCATGTCTGAAAACCAACAAGAGGTGGCAGTAACACAAGAAGCTACCAAAGAGTCTCGGGATGTACTGGACCAATTGATGAAACCGGAGGTTCAGCAATCGCTGACCGTACTGGTAGAGAATCTGCCCAAGTTGACTGAGATGGTTACTTTGATGACCGACGCTTATGATGTAGCTCGCAGTCTGGCGACTGACCCTGTCTTTATCGGAGATATGAAAAGCTCCATGGGAGAGTTTGTGAAGCCTGTTACAGATTCGGCTAAAGGATTGGCTTCTGCTGCAATTGAAGCAAATGACCGTGTGCAAACTACGGACGGCAGTGTAGGTCTGTTTGGCCTGCTCAAAATGCTTAAAGATCCGAATGTACAAAAAACGCTGCGTTTCAGCCAGGCTTTCCTGGATATTCTGAATGAGCGCCAACGCGAAAGCAAATAATTACCTGATCGAGAACGGAGGATGGACATGTCGAAGCAAATTTTGATCTTGGGCGGCGGGTACGGCGGATTGCTAGCCGCTCTTACAGCACGCCAGCATATGGACGCTAGCCAAGCCACCATTACAGTGGTTAACCGCTTTGCGTCGCACCAAATTATTACAGAACTGCACCGTTTGGCGGCAGGTACAATTGCCGAAAAAGCTGTTGCGCTTCCTTTGGAAAAGCTGCTGCGTAACAAAGAAATTATCCTGAAAGTGGATACTGTTTCCGAAATCAAGCCTGACGATAAAAAAGTAACCTTGGCCAGTGGCGCTACGTTGAGCTATGACGCTCTCGTTATTTCCCTGGGCAGCGAAACGGCTTACTTCGGTATTCCAGGACTGCAAGAGCATAGCTTCACGCTGAAATCAGTGGCAGAAGCCAATCGCATTCGCGCACATGTGGAAGCTCGTCTGGATGCTTACAAGCAATCCGGTAACCAAGCAGACGCTACAATCGTTATCGGTGGTGGCGGTCTCACAGGCGTTGAGCTGGTGGGTGAATATGCTGACAAATTGCCTGTAATTTGTCGCGAAAAAGGTATTAACTACGAAGATATCAACTTGTATTGCGTAGAAGCTGGACCATCTATTTTGGCAGGCTTCCCTCAACCACTGGTTGATCGTGCAGTAACAAGCCTTGAAAAACGTGGCGTTCAAATCGTAGCGGGTGTTCCGATTACAGAAATGAAAGCTGACGAAGTTCTCTTGAAAGACGGACGTTCGATCAAAACGAACACACTGATCTGGACAGGCGGCGTACAAGGTAATGCACTGGTTGGCGCATCTGGTATCGAAGTAAACCGTGGTCGCGCAACTGTGAATGGTGCACTGCAATCGACTTCTCACGAAGACATCTTCCTCGCTGGCGACAGCGCAGTGGTGTTCCCGGGTGAAGGCGAGCGTCCATACCCTCCAACTGCACAGTTGGCTTGGCAAATGGGCGAATTAGTTGGTTACAACATCTTTGCTTATTTCAACGGAGCGAAAATGGAACGCTTTACACCAGTATTCTCCGGTACACTGGGCAGCTTGGGCAGAACAGACGCGATCGGTACTGTAGGCGCGAATGGCACCCAACTGAAAGGCGCTGTAGCTACTTTGATGAAGGAAGGCAGTAACATCCGTTACTTGTCCCACATCAAAGGACTTTTTGCATTGGCCTATTAATATTCCTTATATTTTATATGTTTCATTGGAAGAGAGCGCTATTCAGCGCTCTCAGAGTGTCGAGAAAGTCCAGAGGACTTTTCGACACTTCTATTTTTATATGGGGAGACGCATCTTTTAAAACAAAAATCGATTTAAAACGATCTGAGGACCCTAGTTTTTAGACCACTAAGACAGTTTTAAACCCCCTGCAAAAAACAGGGGGTTTCTCGACAGCCTGAGAGCGCTATTCAGCGCTCTCTTTTTTTGTAGCTTTTCTTTTCGACACTAGAGTTGCTTACGATTCATTAGTCTTAATTCACTTCATCTTCGCTAGCTCTGCCACCTGTACAGGGGGGAGCGCACCTTCAAATATACTCAGCTCATCAATAGATCCTTTGAACGCAGGGTCCCACCAGTTGACACCTAAGCTGAATGTTCCAGATTTGGAGGTAAAGACATCTGGGAATTCTGAGCCGATAAATTGAAGCTCGCCATTCACATACACGGCTAACACCCCACGTTCTACAGTGAAGGCGAGATGGGTCCATTCATTTGTTTTGATCTTTAGGCCAGTACTGCCGGTATACCAAAGTGAGCTGCCGGACCAGACCATTGTATTATCCTTCTCGGGTCCTCTGGGCAGAAGGCTAATCCAGTGGTTACTATCCATAGCTCCAAAGAAGGTTGGTGTATGCAGAGTTAAATCGCTTGGTTTTACCCACAGTGAAACGGAATATGCTGAGCTGGATATGAGTCCTCCAGGTAGAGCAATGCCTGACTTTCCATCAAGGACTATAGCTTGGCCCTTTACGCCTTCAGCGTAGGATACACTTCCTCCCTGGCGATCGATTCGGTCACCGATAACTTTGCCATTAGCAAAAGCATCCTGCTGATCCTCCAGATTATTTTCAAATGTGTATGACGCAGTCAATGTTGCTTTCTCATAAGGGGATACCGTGATGTTAAAAACTTTGTCCCGACTACGTTCTCCTTTGGTAATGGTAGCCGTCAAAGTGGCAGATGCAGCCTTTTCTCCGATTCCTGGACGCTTGATTTCACCTGTATCCGTAATGACGCTTTGGTCTGAAGTTTTCCAGGTAATCCGGGTTTGCCGACTGCCTTCCTTCGGAAGATTCAGGCTAGCCGTCACCCGACTTGTATCGCCAAGATCTAACTCACGATACACACTGTCCACTACTGTCGTATCGGTCATATCAGGGAGCTTACTGCCCCAAGCCATTTCACCTTTATTCGATAAAACTGTAAACGCCAGGATGTATTGATTCGTAACCTGATCCCATTGTCTTAAGAACACCCCATCCAATACAGCACCATCCAGTGTTAATTGGATATTCGCATCTCCCGACTTGCGCCATGTTCCTTGCACATCGCCTTCGATGGTATGATCTGCTCTAAGCTGAATGAATTGTGTATTCTTGATCGTAGCCGAAGAATCACTGCCATGATTAATATATTGATAATCGCCAATGAATTGTTTCTCATCCAGCTTTGTAAGCGTCTCGCCACCGTAACGGTAAGGAGCTACGACAGGCCAGTCATCCTGATTCATGAACATTTGGTGTACACGCAGCTCATGTGTCTCCCCCTGCTGAGGGAATCGGGTATGAAAGACGACAAACATTTGTCCAGTAGCAGGATCGGTGTATACAGAATTGTGTCCAGGGGAAACATAGCCGTATCCAGTGCCTGTACCGGGGTCGCCTATTTTACTATCGAACAAGAAATTACCTATCAACTTGTTGCCATAAGTTGTATTTTTGGTGTTTGCCGGCAAAACAGCATTCTGTCCTTTGGCATCTTTATAAGGTCCTGTCGGTTTCTTGGAACGGAATAACCTCATGTTATACCCTCCGTCGGCTGCAAGACCGCCGTAGGTTACATACAAATAGTAATAACCCGTTTTTGGGTTGTATTCAATATACGGACCTTCCCCGGACTCACCGTATCCACCTGCGATCTTAATGCCAAAATAACGATCAATCAGACGGCCGTCCTCCGTAGTTCCATCTTGACCTGGATACATGGGTTTGCCAGTTGCCTTATCTAGCTCCAGTAAAAATATTCCCCCGGACCATGATCCATACGTCATCCACAAGCGCCCATTTGCATCGTAAAAGACGCTTGCATCGATTGCATTTGGGAACATCCGGTTCGCATAAGAACCATCGGTATTAAACCATCCCGGTCTGAGACCCTCAAGCTTGCCTTCCTTAATGAGTTGTTGAATCGGCGTATTTGTCCATTTTTTATCTACCTTGCTATCTTTATCGAATGCAGTCTCCTTCGTAAAACCAGTGTGTATAATGGTATCCACATATTGATATGGACCCTCGATTTTGGGTGCAACTGCAATGCCGATCGCGGAACGAATGTAGGTGGAAGATGCACTATAATAAATCATATATGCCCCTTTTGTCCCATCCTCATTGACATAATGCTCATTCCAAAATACATCGGGCGCCCATACCGAGAATCCTCCCTTACTATCCGCATCATTCTCACCCGCCCAAGCGAAAGATCCAGCTAGATTCTTCGATAAATCCCCGTAGAGTGTGTTCCCAGGCGTAGTGTAACCGTTTGCAAAAGAAGTCCAGTTTGTAAGATCTTTTGACTTCGCCGCAGAGATGTGTGACCCAAATACATAATAAGTGTCACCGTCTTTGACAATGGAAGGGTCATGAACCGATACATTAGAGAAGGTTGGCGCATCCTGCTTATTATTCTGGTCTGGCACCGTTACCGCCGCGTCTATTGCACTTGCACCTAATGGTGCGCTTGCGATTGCTAATAATAATGTTAGTATTATTGCAATACTTTTCCTGACCTTACGTTTAACAAAACTTCTCATCATACACATTTGCCCCTTTCTGAATTGGAGTACAGTGATATATTCTGCTTTTATTGCTAAATACCTTTATGTTTATGAGTATTATTAATGTATTTATGAATTATATGGCTGTTAGGTAAAAATTATAAATTATGGTTGACGTTGTGATTTTGTGAGGGTAATCTAATTAAGAAAAAGTAACTATAAGAAGGTTGCTTAAACAAATTTTTATTTTAGCCTAAACGCTAACAAAGGAGAGCATTATAAATGAAAATCAGACTGTTGGTCTGCCTTATGATTCTACTAAGTTTTGCTGGTGCACACTCGAATTCGACATCAGCTCAAGCTCAAACCCCCATACACCTGAAGGTCAATGATCATTACGTTTTATACACCTACCCTGCATCACCCTTTGTGGATAAGAAGGGGAGACTGCTTATACCGCTCCAAGCGGCTGAGGATATACTGGGCGGCAAAGTAACTTATAATGCAGCGAACAAAACTGCTTCGGTTGATCTGTTGGGCCGTAATGTAGCGGCTACGATCGGATCACCTGAAATATCGGTTAATGGTGAGCCAGTGACAATGGATACAGTCCCCATCATGAAAAGTAATGCGATGTTTTTACCAGTATCCATTTTGTTGAAGGATACAGATGCGAAGATGGAGTGGGATACCAAGCGTGGCTTATTGAAGCTAAGGCATGACAGCTTTACGGAAAGTCCAGTTCTTATGAGGTTTAAGGGACAAGACTTGGCCCAAGTCATTGATGCGAATGCCTTTGATCTTATTTCCTTTGGCTGGGATCAAAGGCAAGGTGTATTGAATATTCATGCTATGTACGAGAGCAGCTTATCACCTGCTTCCAGGCAAATCGACTTTAATCCTCTGATTGTGTATAGCAAAGGGACCTATAGTGTAAATCCTTATTCTAAACCCAGTATGTTTTACAAAGTTAAAATAACCAGTCCCGGTAATCTGGTTTATACGAGAAATATCGATACAATCGATGCGGATAAAGACTATATAATATATATTACTTCTGTTGGCAGATTAATTAAGTAGTGGAATGTATGTTGCTTGTACATCATAAAAAAGCGACAAAGGCTTAAGGGCCTTTGTCGCTTTTTTTGAAAGATTAATCTTAGAAGGTAATGATTTGACTATTGTTTCCTTTATTACGTACATATCCAACGACTTTGGATACAGACTGTTTATCTTTAAGATAATCAGTAACGCCGTCTGTCAGGTTGTTTTTTTGATTGTTTGACAATTTATTCCAGTCATCCGAATTTACATAAACTTCGACGATAGCTTCACTGCTGTCGCCTCTTACTGTGAAATCAAAGCCGACCCCATTATAGGTGCCATATCTATCGGACAAGTTACGTTGGATCGTACTTGCATCCAGAGAAGAAGCTACATCCCTCAAAGAAACCTTGCCTCTGCTGTTTATTGTAAAAGTTGCCATTTTATCCCTATTACTGGAGTTTTTAACCGTACCCTCTATATCGGCATCTTTATACTCTTTCAAAATATCTTCACCGATGTCTTCCAGGTAGCTTTCCTTTCTGCTGTCGGTGAGGTCAGTCCATCTGGATTTCGTCATTTCGATGGTCACCGTAATATCGCTTTTGTTACCATCCAACGTGATATCAGAGTTGGTGCTATAGGCATCGCTGTGATCATCGTTCAGCTTCTTTTGAAGATCCTTCAAGGAGCTAGAGCTATTTTTGCTTGCTTCATCTTTTAGCGTCTGGTTGTCTTTTTGCAATTGAGCGATGGTAGCGTCTTTCGTCGTGTTCGCTGCTTTCGCTGTGTTGAGCTCTTGAGTCAGCGTCGTAATCTGGTTGTTCAACGCAGTAACTGTAGACTGATCAATGGGAACGCCGTTGTCGGCAATGACTACGCGTTTGTTTGTTCCATCCCATGTTACTTTTTTATCCAAAGCTGTACCTGCCAGCTTCAGTGGGATATACGTCACGCCATCCAGCAGAAATGGTTCTGTTTTAGCATCAGCAGGAACCTCGGTTCCGTTGTAGATAATTTTAATATTGTTATATACTGCTTGGATCGGCTTAGTCACTTGTGCGGCATATGTGGATTGGCTGAAAAGAGCCCCGGATATGGCCAAGGCGGATACGGCAGTGATGATGACAGGTTTTTTGATAGATTTCAGTGATTTCATTCGTTGGTCTACCCCTTTATTTAAGAATTATAGCCTGGTTCATAGACTAGAGTAACATTAATGCCTACAAAATCCAACAGCTTGGAGAGTCATTATGGGTTGTGCTTATATTGGTTAGACGCAACAGCAACCGTAAAAGTTGCCCTGTTTGCGCAAAAGTTTTTCCAAAAGTATCCGAACAACACAAAACAAGCCCGCTGCACAAGACAGCGTGACTTGTTGGTAAAACAGTGCGTCGAGGTTATCCATTCAGGATTATTTGCCGTCCTTCAGTTTGCCTGCTGTTTCCTGAAGATGGCCTTTGGCCTTATCCAGTTTGCCTTCGGCTTGAAGGGACTTATTATCGGTAGCGTTCCCGATTTGATCCTTGATTTCACCTTTGGCTTTGTTCACATTACCTTTGATTTTATCGCTAGTTCCGTTATCCTTCATGTTATAGCCCTCCTTATGTGATCGAACTTTCATTCAGCATGCTGTAGTTAGTCATTACCCGAGCGAGGGTAATACGAAACCAGAGGCTGTATATCACAGACGGGGGTATAATGTTGGATACGGATTAAATCAGAACGTGAAGTGGGGAGTGAGCGCATGCTCAAAATTTTATTGTTTATTCTCGTTATTCAAATTATTTACGTATCGGCGTATACACTGCGCATGATTCTGACGCTGAAAGGACAGAAGTACATTGCTGCGCTCATTAGCACCGTGGAGGTTACGGTCTATGTATTGGGCTTGAATGTTGTGCTTAAGTACCTGGATCAAGTGGCAAGTCTTGCAGTATACGCCATTGGCTATGCATTGGGCATTCTTATTGGAGCATGGATTGAGGAAAAAATAGCGCTCGGTTATGTCACCGTTAAGGTGATCAGCAATGAGATCAATGGAGGAATTGCCAATGCGCTGCGGGACAAAGGATACGGCGTCACAGCCTGGCTGGGCAGTGGACGTGATGGAGAGCGCCTGGTAATGGAAATTTTGGCCAAACGAAAAAACCAGAATAAGCTGTATCAGTCCATTCTGGAGCTGGACCCTAAGGCTTTTGTCATTACGGTAGAGCCGAAGCAGTTTCATGGCGGCTTCTGGACTAAGGCTATCCGTAAATAAACATTTTGGTAAATTGCGCATATTTTTTGGAGGTTGGAGCATATTAATACCCGCACAGGTGGGAACTAACAGTAAGCCGACAGGGGATATTACCCTATAAAAACCGAGGGGGGATATAGATGTACAGACGCCAGGCCCCGGAAATCATTCCAGAGGAAAATACGGCTATTTGGTCGTGTACAAACGAGGGTTGCAACGGTTGGATGCGAACGGATTTCACCTTTTTGAACGAGCCAGCTTGTCCATTTTGTCAAGCCTCGATGGGGCAGGAAATGCGGATGCTGCCGATTCTCAATCGGGCGGGCAATTCCTTTGTCGCCCAGCGCTCCTAATCCAGGATTTTGAAAAATCCACCATTGAAAGTGAGTACGATGATCACACTGCAGAATTTATGAACGCCAAAAGCCGCTCCAGCGACATGCTGAGCGGCTTTTGGTTGTGAATATTGGGGTAGGGGTGACCTTTCCCCAAGTAAAGTGTGTGTTGATCATGGTCTCTGGATGGGCTGTACGGAATCACGATATACAATATGACCCTGCACGAGGACTCGACCAAAGCGGCCGCCGGGATGACTTATTTTTTTCATCATCGAATCAATCGCGGTACGTGCCATCTGCTCGATGTCTACGCCGACTGTGGTCAGTTGCGGAACAATAAGAGTGGCATATACATCGTTGTCAAATCCGACTACAGAGCAGTCCTCAGGCACGCGGTATCCCAGAGCAATGAGCTTGTGTACCAGATTGTGAGCGACCTGATCGCAGTTACATACAAAGGCAGTCGGTAGCGGCTGAGGCAGCTCCATTTCAACAAAAGCACCTTCGTCGTCCCGGTCACTGAGCACCCACTCGTTACGGAGGGGCAGTCTGTGCTCCAGCAAGGATTTATAGTAGCCGAGGAAACGATCCTGAATACTACTGGTGGAATAGATATTGCCTACATATGCAATATCACGATGCCCCTGGGCGATCAAATAGTTGGTCAGCTCATAGGCTCCGTAGAAATTATCCGTCACCACGGAGTCGATATCGGCATGTTCATCATAAAAATCGAGAAACATTTTGGGTAGATCCATGGTTTGTACCAGCTCGATATATGGCTTGCTCACTTGACCCAGGAGAATGAAGCCGTCCACCTTGCGGTCGTAATAGATACGTGGCAGATTAAGCTGTTCTTCGTCTTCGCGATGAAGGATGTGAAGGATGCCATAGTAGCCGTATGGCTCCAGTGCCCGTGAAATTTGCTGGTAGATGTGCAGATAAAACGATTGGCCGGGGCCAGTAAAACGTTCAGGAATGACAACACCTATGTTATAGGTGAGGCCCTCCTTCATGGACTTGGCAACGGTATTGAAACGATAACCCATTTCGCCCGCGAGCGTCTTAATACGCTCTTTTAGCTCCTCGCTAACCCCATCCTTGTCATTGAGCGCCTTCGACACGGTCACGCTGCTTACTCCCAGCTTATCTGCAATATCCCGCATCGTTACGTTGCTCTTCATTCCTGTTCCGCCTTCCAATTTTAAAAAGATAAGCATTTTGCCTAATCCAGAGAATGGATGCAAAATGCTGGGGAATATATCCGTAGCTTAGCCGCCTGTAAAATCCAAAAAAACCTAGCAGCGTAGCTGCCCATAGAATAACTATTAGCCTGCGGGTAACAGTTGTTCTATGGATAGTATACATGGTTCCGCAAGCAGGATAAAGCTTGCGGCCTATGTCTGCTGGGAAGGACGGGAGAGTGCTTGCAATAGCGCTTCATTGTGATGAATTAGCTCACGGCGAACAGCGGCGCTGCCGAGAGAGCGCAAGGGATCGGATGGTGTATTGAAGGTGTAGTCTTCCAGTCGAGCGATGGTGGTCGTCGCTACGTGAATACGGGTATCGCTGGACGCGTAGTAAATAAAGACTTCATCTTGCTCGTTAACAACAGCCCCGTTGCAAAAAATAACATTCGAAACGTCGCCCACGCGTTCCTCATCATAAGGAGCCAGAAAGTGCCCGCCGGGCTTAGCAATGACGCGCGTAGGGTCTTCCAGACTGGTGGCAAAGGTATACAGCACATACCGCAGCCCGGCGGCTGTATTGCGTACCCCGTGAGCGATATGAATCCAGCCGCGACTGGTCTTGATCGGGGCAGGCCCCTGTCCGTTCTTGGCTTCGTACACCGTATGATAACAGCGCTCATCAATGACGGTTTCGTGTTCAATCACGGGTTGTGTAATATCTTTGCACAGGCCGAAGGCGATGCCTCCGCCTGAACCGGTGGAAATAAACCCGTCCTGGGGACGAGTATAGAAGGCATATTGACCGTCCACAAATTCAGGGTGCAAGACAACGTTGCGCTGCTGTGGGGACTGGGTAGTGATGTTGGGAAGCCGGGTCCATGTACGAAGATCACGAGTGCGGACCAGTCCGGCCTGAGCGACAGCACTGGAGGTATCGTGGGGTGGTGCGTCAGGGTCCTTTTTTTCCGAGCAATAAATACCGTAAATCCAGCCGTCCTCATGCTTTACCAATCGCATATCGTACATATTTGTTTCTTCCGGGTCGATATCCTCCCATACGAGGGGAGCGTCAATGAATCGAAATTGATCAATGCCGTTATCGCTCTCTGCCAAAGCAAAAAATGACTTTCGATCCAGTCCCTCTGTGCGCGAAACAAGAATGTATTTTCCTTCATGATAGATCGCCCCTGGATTCAATGCCGCATTTACACCCAGCCGCTCCATGAAAAAGGGATTGGTTTGCGCATCCAGATCAAACCGCCAGTGAAGTGGAACATGATGGCGTGTGAGCACTGGGTAGATGTAGCGTTCGTAGATACCATTATAAAAGGTAGTTTTAACCTCATTGGGGCGTGTAATCAGTTCCTCTTGCTGCAACCGCAGCTCATTATATTTGCTATGGATCATTGGTTTTCCATCCTTTCTAGCATTTCTATGCAAAATCGGCTGTTGTGATAAGGGCACTTCCAGGGTCCTGCAATCTCTCTCGCATCAGGCTTACCATCCGCTTGAACTGACCAGAACCATTCGCCTCCGGGGCGCGGATCGATGATATGTTGCCGGGTATAGGACCATAGATTTTCCACAATTTGCAAAAAACGTTCGTCTTTTGTACGTTGAAACGCATTATAAAAACCAACCATCCCCTCGGCCTGTACCCACCAGATACGTGAGGTGTCTACCCGCTCTCCTTCCCGCTCATTGATGAGCGATCCGTCCAGCTGAACAGCGCGCTCTGCTACCGCATTGGCAATATCTATCACCATATCCACGTATTCTGACGGGTAATAACCCAACACACTCATAGCGTCCTCAATCAACCAGCTGGCTTCGATGTCGTGACCATATGAGGTTAGGTCAAGCAGAGAGCGCCATTCACGGTCGAAAAATACCCCCAGTCGTCGGGCAGAAGGATCGTAAACACGATGATATAAAATATCCAGTACGTTCGTCAGTGCCTCTCGAACCTCTTCATTTGGCCAGACGCGCAGCAATTGGGTGTACGCCTCCAAAACATGAATATGCGTATTCATGGTGATATGCGCGGTAACCCCATTTTCGCTGAGTAGCTCATTAGGCTGCGTGTTCCACGAGCGGTCATATTGTTCGCCGTATGCCTGCCGGGTGGGATCATATCCTTTTTGCTCCAGCAGGTGGAACAGCCCCATAGCTAGTGGTAATGCATTCGGGTCGTCTGTGGCACGTGCATACTCTGCTATCGCATAGATCGCGAATGCCTGCGCGTATACATGCTTGCACGTGTCCACGGGTTGCCCGGTGTAGTCCACCATCCAGTACATTCCTCCATGTAATGGATCAAGCAGGTGATCTCGCAGGAATGTGAATGCATGTCGTGCGGCTTCTGCATAGGTATCTTCCCCTGTTACACGGGCAGCCGCCGAGAATGACCAGAGTAGCCGTGCAGTGGCAATCCCTCCTTTGTCGGCTTGGTTATGAATGTGCAGATCCACGTCCACCTCGCCGTAAAACCCACCGTGTGTCTCATCCTTCAGTCCAAGCCAGAATGGGAGTATGTGTTCCTTCCATTCCTGTCTAATTTCGTCCAGTAATGTTTCCAAGAGACAAAGCCTCCTTCGGAAAATAAATTATTAAGTTATCGTTAACTTTACAGGAGTATCATATCTAGCTGTTTGTAAACTGTCAACCATGCTAAATTGGTGTTTTTTCATAAGATGCGACCCATTCCACTTTACAAAAAGAATATTGTAATTGACACAGTAAGCGCTAACATAATAAAATGATTTTGTTACTTTAACGATAACCTTATTTGAAAACAACAGGAGGAGTCGTCTCATGAAGTTGTCCAAGGTTTTGATGTCATTACTATCCGTGGTTTTGTTAGCGGGGCTGTTTACTGGCTGTACCTCAAAGAAGGATGAGCCAGCTGCCAGCTCTGATCCGAAGGGTGTGGAAGGTGAAATTACGGTTATCACACAGCGGACTGATATTGTGGATACCGTATTTCAGGATTACGCCAAGGAATTTAACAAACTTTATCCGAACGTGAAGGTCAATTTTCAGGCATTGGCCGATTATGAGGGTCAAATTAAAATCCGGATGGGGACCAGGGATTATGGAGATGTTTTGCTGATTCCTGGCAGTATTCCAGTTGAAGAGCTGCCCAACTTTTTCGAGCCGCTGGGTACTTATGAGGAGATGAAAAACAAGTATACCGGCCTTGAAGAACGTACGGTGGATCATAACAGCTACGGTATTCCAATTGCGATGGTTTACTCTGGTGTGATTTATAACAAAAAGGTGTTCAAGGACGCAGGAATCACGCAGCTTCCCAAAACACCGGACCAATTCCTGACAGCGTTACAGCAGATTAAGGACAAAACCAAGGCAGTACCGCTGTTTACGAACTATGCCTCTGGTTGGGCACTGACCCAGTGGGAGTCTAGTCTGGCAACATTGGCGGGTACGAAGGAATATGTGAATGTCACACAACCGAATACAGATGACAATTTCACGAAGGGCCAGCCCCACTATGAACTGTATAAGGTCCTGTACGATGCGGCTAAAAAAGGCCTGATTGAAAAAGATCCAACGACTACAGATTGGGAGACCTCCAAGGCGGATCTCGCTCAAGGCAAAATCGGTACAATGGTGCTTGGCTCTTGGGCGATTGACCAGATCAAAAGCACAGCTTCTAACAAGGATGATATCGGTTTTATGCCTTTCCCGACGAATGCCTCCAAGGTACTTGTGCCTCTAGCTGGTGATTTTAACCTCGGTATTAACGTAAACAGTGAAAATAAACCGGCGGCCCGTGCCTGGGTGGATTGGTTTACCGAAAAGTCCAACTATGCCGTCGAGCAGGCAGGTAGCATTAGCCCGCTGAAGGGTGCCCCAATGCCTAGCATTTTGAAACAATACGAAGATCAGGGAGTCGTTTTTGAAACGCTTACTCCGTCTCCAAAAGGACAGGAAGGGATTGTCGATAAAATCGACAAAAAGGGAGAAATCGGCTTGTGGCAGCCTGACTTCAAAAAACGCATTATTGAGGCAGCGGTCGGTAACCGCCCGGAATCGTATGACACCATTATGAAGGATCTGAACGACGCATGGGTGAAGGCGCGTGCTGAAGTGGCTGCAAAGGAAGCGAAATAGCCATCTGAACTGACGAAAAGAAAGGATCGACGTAGCAGTCGATGGACGGATAGCCAGGAGGTGCAGCATGTTAAAATTTTCGAATCTCAGCTACTCCAAACAAAGATTGGCGATTATTGTTGCCTTTTCAATTATTCCGCTAGCGCTGCTGATCACTTTTGCGTACTTGCCAGTGATCATTATGTTTAAGTACAGCTTTTCGGACTGGAACGGCTATAGTAAGCGTCTGGAATATGTGGGTTTTGAAAACTATATCAAAATCTTTACCGACCCCGAGTATTTCTCGGTGTTTAAGGTCAGTCTGTATTACTTTGTAGCCACGTTTGTACAGATGGGGCTGGCCCTTTATTTTGCAACCATTCTCAGCTTTCAAACCTGGTTTAAAAATTTCTTTAAAGGCGTTTTGTTTTTTCCTTCCCTGATGAACGGGGTAGCTATTGGTTTTATTTTTTTATTCTTTTTTAAGCCAGACGGTACCCTTGATACACTGCTTCAGGCGATGGGGCTGGGTTCGTATGTCAAGCTGTGGCTGGGCAACCCGGAGATTATCAATATTTCGCTGGCTGGCACGTCGATCTGGAGATACATGGGCTTTAACTTTATCGTGTTTCTCGGTGCGATTTCTTCCATATCCAGTGATCTGTATGAAGCGTCTGATATAGACGGGGCTAACCGCTGGCATCAGTTCCGCTCTATTATTTTGCCGAGTATCAAGCGGATTTTGCAGTTGAATCTCATCTTGGCGATTAGCGGGGCGATCAGTGCGTTCGACATCCCGTATATTATGACCGGTGGCTCTAACGGCAGTGAAACATTCGTCATTCAGACGCTTGATGTGGCATTCAAATACAGCAAGGTCGGTTTGGCCTCAGCGATGGCAGTCGTTCTGCTGCTGATCGTGATTGCTGTTACGCTGCTTCAACGGTTGCTAATTCGGGGAGAGGAGGACTAATCATGTATAAGCTGAAAAGAATACTGGGTAGCAGCATCAAGTATGCCGCGCTACTACTAGGTGCGTTCATTGCACTGCTGCCGATTGTCGTAATTTTGTTTGCATCTTTGAAGACGAAGGCTGAATATGCGGCAACCAGTCCTCTGACTCCCCCCGTAAACTGGCTGAATTGGGCTAACTATACCAAAGCCTTTATTAACGGAAATATGCTAACCGGATTTGTGAACACAGCTTTTATCCTGTTGATTTCAATCATCGGAGCTACGTTGACCGGTTCCATGATTGCGTATATTTTGAACCGTTTTAAATTTAAGGGCAAAAGTCTCATGCTGGGTGCGTTCTTGCTCGCCACGCTCATTCCGGGGGTGACGACACAGGTGTCGACATTCCAAATTATCAACAAGCTGGAACTGTTTAACACGCCTTGGGCGGCGATCTTGCTGTATTTGGGAACGGATATTATTGCGGTGTATATTTTTCTGCAATTTCTGGATTCCATCGCGGTGGCGCTGGATGAATCGGCCATGCTGGATGGGGCCTCCTATCTGACGATCTACTGGCGCATTATCTTGCCCCTGCTGAAGCCTGCCATTGTGACGGTGATCATTATCAAGGGCGTTAATATTTACAACGACTTTTACACCCCGTTCCTGTATATGCCCAAAACAAGCCTTCAGGTCATATCGACGGCGCTGTTCAAGTTTAAAGGGCCATATGGCTCGCAATGGGAAGTCATTAGCGCGGGCATAATCATTGCCATTATTCCGACGCTGATTGCGTTTTTATCATTACAAAAATATATCTATAACGGTTTCGCGCAGGGTTCGGTGAAATAGAATAATGGCGAAATCGAAAATCTGGCGAATCAAATATCTCGGTGAGAGGGGAATACACGTATGAATAAATTGAATGTGGATTTGGGAGTAGATAGCGTACGAATTGTGGGAGGTAGTCTGCCGGAAATGCCGTGGCAGGATAAGCCTGAAGGCAGTGAGGCTCCGGTATGGAGACATAGTGAGAATCCGGTCATTGGACGGAATCCGGTACCGGGCATTGCCCGTATTTTCAACAGTGCAGTAGCTCCGTATGAGGGACGGTTTGTAGGAGTATTCCGGGCTGAAACGATTAATGGACGTCCGCATTTGCACCTAGGCTGGAGTGACGACGGGTTGGCTTGGGACATTGAGACAGAACGTTTGCATTTGGTTGATGAGGAAGGGAACGATTATCAGCCAAATTATGCTTACGATCCGCGTCTGGTTCGCGTGGAGGACACGTATTATATCATCTGGTGTACAGATTTTTACGGTGCAGCATTGGGGATAGCACAAACGAAGGATTTTAAAAGCTTTGTACGATTGGAAAATCCGTTCCTGCCGTTTAATCGTAATGGTGTGCTGTTGCCCCGCAAGCTAAATGGAAACTTTATGTTGCTATCTCGTCCGAGCGACAGCGGACATACACCGTTTGGCGACATTTTTCTGAGTGAAAGTCCTGACTTGGTCTATTGGGGCAAGCACCGTCATGTCATGAGCAAGGGCGGACAGGGCTGGTGGCAATCGGTAAAGATTGGCGGCGGACCGGCTCCGATTGAGACGACAGAGGGCTGGCTGATGTTCTACCACGGGGTGACGGGCACGTGCAATGGGCTGGTTTACAGTATGGGCGTAGCCGTTCTTGACCTGGATGATCCGTCTAAAGTTAAATATCGTTCCTCGAATTTCGTGTTGACCCCGGAGGAATGGTACGAAGAACGGGGGTTTGTGCCGAATGTGGTGTTCCCGTGTGCTACGCTGCATGATGCGGACACCGGGCGGATTGCGATTTATTATGGAGCCGCTGACACGTATGTAGGTATTGCATACACGACAGTGTCCGACATTATGAAGTATGTCATCGCAACGGATGAAGTGGTCGCAGACGACCGTGAGTCAGGCCGGATGTAGGTGGAACTTGAATGCCGGAGGATATGTCTTTACAGCAATTGCAGTCATATATGGGGAGTAACCCGAAGCCACCGGATTTTGACGCATACTGGGAACGGGCATTACAGGAGCTGGAGCGGCAGCCGCTTGATTATACACTGGAGCCTGCTGATTTTATCTCTCCGATGGTGGAGTGTTACCATCTATATTTTACTGGAGTGGGCGGAGCAAAGGTTCATGGGAAGCTGGCTCGTCCCAAGCACCTTGCGGAACAAGGGCCAGCTTTGGCCATGTTTCATGGATATTCCTGCGACAGTGGCGACTGGTTCGACAAGGTAAGCTATGCGGCACACGGATTCACCGTGCTGGCCATGGATTGCCGGGGGCAAGGTGGGCTGTCCGAGGACAATTTGCAGGTTCAGGGAACGACGGTACGCGGCCATATCATCCGAGGGATTGACGACCCGGACCCGGATCGGTTGTATTACCGCAATGTATTTTTGGATACCGTGCAGACAGTGCGCATTCTGATGTCTATGGAGCAGGTCGACCCTGAACGGATCGGCGCATTTGGCTGCTCCCAGGGAGGGGCCTTAACGGTTGCCTGTGCTGCATTGGAGCCGCGTGTCCGTATGGCAGTTCCGGTATATCCGTTTCTGTCGGACTATAAAAGAGCCTGGGCGCTGGATGCCACTACATCTGCATATGAAGAACTGGTTTATTATTTTCGTTGGTTTGATCCGAACCATCTGCGCGAGGAGGAGCTCTTTCACCGACTAGGCTACATCGATATTCAACATTTGGCAGATCGTATTTGTGGTCGTGTGTTGTTTGTGACAGGGCTGTCGGACATCATCTGTCCGCCTTCCACGCAGTTTGCGGTGTACAATAAAATCGTATCAGACAAGGAAATACTCCTGTATCACGAATACGGTCATGAGTACCTACCTTATCTGTCAGATCGTGCTATGAGCGAATTTTTGCGGCTGTAGGGGGTTGAACTTAGCCGCAGGCTCCTTTATAGTAATAGCTATAACCTTCGTGAATGCGTAATAAATGAATGCCCCATTTGTATAACCTCAATAATATGGTTTGAGGGTCTCTACCAGGAACCGATAAATCCTGATTACAAAAAGTGTACGTCTTGTACATTTCTTGTGGTCAGGATTTTTTTGCGTAATACGAGGGAATTTACATGACAGCAAAGGAGCTAATGTAATGAACTTCAAAGTAGTTATTTTAACGATTGCGACCTTTACGGTGGGGCTGGTGGAGCTGATTATCGGTGGCGTGCTACCCCAAATTGCACAGGATTTGAATGTCTCCGTAAGCACGGCAGGACAGCTTATCATGATCTATGCGCTCGTGTATGCTATTGCTGGGCCAACTCTGTTGGCGTTGACAGCCAAAATTGAACGAAAACGACTGTACCTGTGGTCGATGTTTATCTTTATTCTGGGAAGTCTGCTGGCCTTCTGGAGTCCGAATTATGCAGTCTTGTTTGTATCCCGTATCATTACCGCTGCAAGCGGGTCGCTGATCGTTACATTGTCACTGACCATTGCAGTCAAAGTGGTGTCCAAGGCTTATCAAGCCCGTGTCCTCGGTGTCATCTCCATGGGGGTTAGCTCCTCCATCGTTCTAGGTATTCCAGCCGGGGTGCTGATTGGAAATGCATTTGGCTGGCGGGTGCTTTTCCTGATCATTGCTTTGTTGACGGTCGTTGCTATGATCGTTATCAACTTGTTTATGGAGCGGATTCCGACAGAACATGTTGTACCTATGCGTGATCAGTTGAAATCCTTAAAAAATGTTAAAGTCATCAGTGCTCATTTGGTGACCACGCTGACACTGGCGGGCCATTACACGTTATATGCGTATTTCACTCCGTTTTTAGAAAATATGATGGGCTTGAACGCTTCGTGGGTTAGTGTGGCCTATTTTGTCTTTGGGCTGGCGGCAGTGAGCGGTGGTTTTATTGGCGGCTCTTTGGCAGATCGGTTCGGCACAGCGAAAAGTATTCTAGTCGTCGTAGGCGTGTTTATCGCCGTGATGTTCTTGCTGCCATTCTCAATTCACTCGATTTATGTATTTGCGCCACTACTGATTATCTGGGGCATACTGAGTTGGGCCTTGTCGCCCCCGATGCAAAGTTATCTTATTGAAAATGCACCCGAATCGGGTAGTATTCAGCAAAGCTTTAATTTCTCCGCGCTCCAGGTCGGGATCGCTCTCGGCTCTGCCTTGGGAGGAGTAGTGATTGAGAATAGTGAATCTGTTGCCACGAACGCTTGGGTAGGTGGGGCATTTGTGATTGTTGCTTTTGTCTGCGGCGTATTTTCGATTACCAGAGCCGGGACTTCGCAGGCTGTCAGAGGACACCACTCTGTTTCATAGTTCGATGGACCATCGTCCTCTTTCATAATACGAGCAAACATGTTATACTACACACAATTATGAAGAAGGAGGTGAGGTAGGTGAATCACGAGATGCTGAACAACCGTATTAGCCAGCTGCCGATTGCTATGGCTGGCATTGTTCATGCTTTTCCATACAACGGGAGAAGTCTGTCCAATTTTAATCATACGGTTGTAAACATCGCGAGAAGACGCCTACCTTAACTCGAACGGATTGCTGTATCTTCCGAAGAGTCGCGGGGTTGCTCCTGCGGCTCTTTTTGTGTTACCCGGGTAAGGGTCTTCCTAAATAAAGGAGAGCCTGAACATGTATATAGTAAACGGTCAACAATTGAAAAAATACCACGCTGCTAATCTGATTTTGGATGGTGCATCGTTTGATATCCATACGGGAGAAAAGGTGGGGCTCATCGGCCGCAACGGAAGCGGTAAAACCACCCTATTACGCCTAATCGCACGTTTGTCCCGCCCGGATGAAGGGCAGCTCGTCATCGCCAAGGATACAAAAATTGGCTATTTACCGCAAATTCCGGCGGAGTTTGAGAGCTTCACTGTGTACGAAACGCTTGCTTACGCCTATCGTGAGCTGAAGGATTGCCGTAATCAGATGACCACACTGGAACGGGAAATGTCAGATCCGGTTGTGGCAGCGGATGCGAGCCTTCTGGAGAAGCTACTGCAATCGTATGCTGCCTTGCAGGAACGGTTTGAACGCAATGGTGGCTATGAAATGGATGCAAACATTGACCAGGTAGCGGATGGGCTGCGTATTCCCAAAGGCATGTATACGCGCAGCTTCGGCTCGCTGTCGGGTGGAGAGAAAACAAAAATAGCGCTGGCATCACAGCTCATCGGACGACCGGATTTGCTGCTGCTGGATGAGCCGACCAACCATCTGGATTTGAAAGGGCTGGAGTGGCTGGAGCAATTTTTGCAGGGCTATACAGGTGCGTGTGTGGTTGTATCTCATGATCGTTATTTTCTGGATCGGGTCGCCGTTAAAATGATTGAGCTTGAGGATGGCGAGGCGTTTACGTATTATACGAACTACAGCGGCTATGTGAAGGAAAAGGAAGAACGATTGCTACTACAATTTGAAGATTATAAGGAACAGCAAAAGCGGATCAAAAAGATGAAAGAGGCCATTCGGCGTTTTGAAGAGTGGGGTCGCAATGGCGATAACGAAAAGTTTTTCAAAAAAGCAGCCTCCATTCGTAAGGCGTTGGAGCGCATGGAACTGGTGAAGCGGCCTGTATTGGACCCGCAGGGGGCGGAATTTCACTTAAAGCTGGAGGATCGTTCCGGTCGCCGAGTACTGCAGTTTGAAGAAATTGTTAAAGCCTATGGAGAGCGACAGATATTAAACGGGGCAACGGGTAGTCTGGAATTTGGCGAAAAGGTGGCCTTGCTGGGTGATAATGGGTCAGGTAAAACGACGTTGCTCAAGCTTCTGCTTGGTCAGGAAAGCGCAGATGCAGGCACGGTCCAGTGGGGTGCGCGCGTGGAGTACGGATATTTGGCGCAGCAAGAAAGAGAACGGAATAGCCGGGCGACTGTGCTTGCCTACTTCAAGGAGGAAGCAGGGGTGGAAGAAGGCGAGGCACGCGGGTTGCTAGCGAAGTATTTATTTTACGGTGCCGATGTGTTTAAGCCCGTGAGCATGCTGTCCGGTGGCGAATGGTCCCGCTTGCGGCTGGCGTTGCTGGTCATGAAAAAGCCAAATTTGTTGGTGCTGGATGAGCCGACGAACCATCTGGACATTGACTCACGCGAGGCACTGGAGGAAGCGCTGGACACCTACACGGGAACGGTGCTGGCGATTTCACATGACCGCTACTTTGTGAACAAGCTGGCAGGGCGCGTGTGGGAGCTGGAGGCTGGAAAGCTGACCTTTTATCTAGGCAGCTTTGATGAGTACCGAGCGAAGAAGCGTGAGCTGGAGAACGCTCGTCTACAGAGCGAGGGGGATACCGGGACACGCCCGACATCTGCAAGCAGAGCCGCATCGGGTGGCGGCTCGGGCTCGGGCTCAGCTGTACATTCCAGTGCAGCGAGCAATGGCATGGGGGCGGCTGTGCATACGGGAGCGACTACGGAAGACGATGCGAGCCGTGCACGCTCAGGTCGCTTGGGCTCGCCCGCTACCGGGTCTGGAGCACGCGAAGCGAAGGCCGCCGCGAAGCCATCACGCACGCCCGCTGCATCCAGCGAGCGGTTGGAGCAGGCCATCGCCGCCAAAGAAGCAGAATTGGTGGCGGCGGATGCCGAGCTGGAGCTGCTCGGCACAAGCGACGACACGATACACATGGCGGAGCTGTGGGACGCGCGTGAGCGACTGCAAGCGGAGCTGGACACGTTGCTCGGCGAGTGGGTTGAACTGGAGTAGGTGACAGGTTAGTAGTTACTGGATAGAAAACAGTTTATTTTATATAGAGGGTAGCCCTGAGGTAGAGCGTTTACTGAGGGGCTACCTTTTTTGCAGCGTAAAGACAAAGATATCATCACGAAAATTAATGACCATTAATTAAGATAAATGGTATTGATGTGTCATTATCATTATATTTTACATATAAAGTGAGTTGTTTGCATTTCGCAACATGTGATATTTTTTAAATTGAATAAATAATTTGTTTCATTGTTAAGCGAAGTCTGTGTTGTCCATCATGATCTTACATATCAAATGCACGCGTTGGCTATGTTGTGATTTGTTATGGATGGAGGGAATAGTATGTCAGACTCCTTGCTGGAGGTCAGTCAGGTAACGAAAAGAATGGGGAAAAGGCATTTGTTAGACCGTGTTTCCTTTAAGCTTCAGAAAGGGAAGATATATGGATTCATCGGACCTAATGGAGCTGGTAAAACTACAATGATGCGAATCATGACCGGATTAATGCAGCCAACCAGCGGCTCTGTAAAGATAGCTTCATATGATGTACAGACGGATCGGGAAAAGGCGCTGTCCAAGGTGGGGGCTATCATTGAATCTCCGGTCTTTTTTGATTATATGACAGGCAGACAGGTTTTGCGCAATTTGTCACGGTTACACTCTGAGATTGTGCCCTCAGATCGGGAGATACATATTGAAGAGTTGCTTACAAAGGTGAGACTGGAAACACGGGGAGATGACAAGGTGAAGACCTATTCGCTGGGAATGAAGCAAAGGCTAGGTATTGCGCAGTCCATGCTGGGTGCTCCTGAGCTTTTATTGCTGGATGAACCGTCTAATGGGCTTGATCCTATGGGAATGCGGGAGCTGAGAGATATCGTGCTTCAGCTACGTGATTCAGCGAATTATGCCTTTTTTATCTCCAGTCATCTGTTGGATGAACTGCAACAGATGTGTGACGAACTCATTGTTATCAAAGAGGGCAGGCTAGTTTGGCAGGGACCTGCTGATCAACTAGTAGAGGACGGCCAACGGCTAGAGGATGCTTTCATGGGATTGATGGGACTATGAAATCATTAATATACAGTGAGTTCGAGCGATTATGGAGACGAAAGTGGTTCTGGCTCATGGTGTTATGTACGCCGCTGCTTGCTTGTTCGACAGGAGTATATTTTTTGCGCACGATGAAGGTTCCTGTTGAGGTATTATCTTTAAACTTTGTCGTTACTGGTCTGCGTGAGAATTTGTTTTTAGTATGCAACATAGCTGTAGCTGCTTTAGCTGCTGCTGTATATACAGAGGAATTTCGAAGCGGGCAACTGCGGTTGTTATTTATGCGCCGATTTACCCGCGGACAGATTTTCTGGAGTAAACTGCTGGTTTTAAATGCTACTATTTTGTTTCTTCTCATTGTATTTGCAGTATCATCGCAGGTGATCGTTGAAGTATGGACTCTTTCATATGATGTAAGTGATGCGGGGTTGTCCGAATCTCAAGGACTGCAGATGCTTAAATACTATGGTTGGGCGCTTGCCTCATTATTAGCAATATGCTCCTTCTATTGTTTCGTCGCTATGTATAGCAAAAGTGTAACGTATGCCATCGGTGTTTGTATGGTATACAATCTGGGTTCTCTATTGTTTGATTCATTATATTTAAAATTGGCCTCTTTTGTTTCCCATATCCCATACCTATACAATGTGATCGCATTTATGATTATTCCATATATGCAGCATACAGGATTAGATAGGTCCTTAATGGGCAATTCGTCTGTGAATGGGGCGATTATCACTGTTGTTAGTCTATATCTGATCTTGTTTACTTGGGGCGCATACCGCCGTTTTGTGACTGATGATTATCTGTATTAGGGGGGGATTTCCTCATGCTGGCAATCTGGCGAAGTGAAATGGAACGAATTTGGAATCGCAAATCCACTCTTTTATTATATATAGCCTATATATTCATCGTGGTTGCAATTATATGGAGCCATAAAGTAACGGGTACGAAGGTCTTACGTTTTGGTGAAGGAACTGTGGTCGTAAATAATCTGAACCTGCCGTGGCTGATGATGAGTGAGGTTGCCTTATTTCTAGTTACAGCAATCCTGCCCATTCTGTACGTGGATCAGTTAAGCGGCGATCTCTATTCTGGAGCATATAGGCTATATATGCTACGACCGTATCGACGTTTTCATTTTTGGTTTGCCAAGTTGCTCGCACTATCAGTCTCAACGGCCATTTTTATGGGGACAAGCTTGCTTATAGGTGTATTCGCTGGATGGTTGTTTTTCCCACACAGCTCTACTTTTTTTAAATATGGTTCATCCGTCGCCTCTTCCCCATCAGATGCCGTACCCTACATACTTTCGTTTTATTTGGTATTAACGCTGGTTTGCTTGGTAAAGCTCATGTTGAGTAGCACTGTATGTTTGTTCGTGTCACGGCCACTATTTGCTTATATAGTGATTCTTATCTTATCCGTATTTCTCTTTGAGTTGTTTAGGCCCCTCATTATGTTAATGGACCCATTTCAGCAAATAATGCTTGCTTTAAGAGTAGACAGTTCTTTTAATTTTTGGATGTGTGCAGGTGGATTGATTCTGGTAAGTATCATTATTAGTTTTACACGATGGGAAAAAAAGATTGTTTAGAAATAAGACTTGTAACCTGAACATCATAAAAGTAAAAGAAAGATCCAACCGACCGTTTGAGGGTCAATTGGATCTTTTTTAACATTGGTTCCTCCTGTTATCAGATTGTTGTAGCAGTATCGTTTCTTTTCCATAAGGGACGGGTATTAATTGTCTAGTCCCGCATAGATTGACATAGGGGAAAAGGAGGTATGAGCATGTGGTGTTGGGTCAAAAAGCTGTCTACACTGGCGGCGATCCTTTTATTGGCTTTTTTTGTAAGCGCATGCAACAAGGACGATGCTTCGGGTAAGGTGAAAATTGAGTTTTTTCAAAACAAGCCGGAGGCCAAGGGTTCATTCGATAAGCTAATCTCTCAATTCAATCAGGAACATCCCGGTATTGAAGTGACACAGGTCAACCCGCCAGAGGCAGAGACTGTGTTATTGACCCGGGTTGTCAAAAACGATGTACCTGACATTGTAGGGCTTGGGGCCACCGATACCTACTCCATTTTGGCACAAAGTGGTATTTTTACGGACCTGGCGAATACAGAATTGCCACGTACGATTGACCCGATTTACCTCAAAATGCTTAAGGATGTAACCGGGGCCGATCCCGTGTATGGAATTCCTTATGCTGCGAATGCGAATGGTGTGATGTATAACAAAACGCTTTTCAAGGAAATGGGATTACGGGTACCCAAAACGTGGGATGAGCTGATTGCAACGGCGCAAAAGATCAAGGCAGCTGGAAAAATCCCGTTCTATTTTACATATAAAGATGATTGGCAAACGAACCTCCCCTTTAATGCGCTGGGCCCGAATCTGGTGGGCATTGATTTTTTCCTACAACGGCGTGAAAATCAGGTCACTTTTCAGGACAAGTACCGCGAGGTTGCGGAAAAGCAGCTGGAGCTACTGAAATACGGACATGGTGATAATTTTGGCAAAAACTATGCCGATGGTAACCGTGCCTTCGCTAACGGGCAGGGATTGATGTACATTCAGGGCTCGTGGGCCATATCTGAAATTCGCAAAGCCAATCCGAAAGTGGAGCTTGGATTTTTCCCATTACCAACAGGGAATGACGAAAAGGCGGTCAAGCTGGTGTCCGGTATAGATACGCTATTAGCCGTATCGGAGAGCACTCCGCATAAAAAGGAAGCCGAGGAGTTCATTGCCTTCTTGTTGAAGCCGGAGAACAGCAAGCAATACATTACAGAGCAAACGCTGTTTTCGGCGGTGAAGGGAGTCACGCAGGATGATCCGAGTGTGGCAGAGCTGTTGCCGTATTTTAAATCGGGTCGCGTCGTTGATTTTGCCGATCACTATATTCCCAAGGCGGTCCAATTGAATTCGATTGTGCAGGCCTTCCTGCAAAACAGAGACATCGACGCTTATCTGGCCAAGCTGGACCGAGAATGGGATAAGGTAGCTAACCGCCGATAGGAGAGGAGGAGGAGACATGAATAAGCGACTAACGACTTTTTACTGGATGACGGTGCCGGCGGTGCTATTGTTTTTTGTATTTTTGACCTTGCCTGCCTTGCAGGGCTTTTATTATTCGCTTACGAACTGGAACGGCTTTGGTCATCAGTATCACTTTGTCGGGTTTAAGAACTATATTAATTTGTTTCAGGACGACAATGTGGGGAACGCATACTGGTTTACTTTCAAATTTGCGATTGTGGTTACCATTGCGACTAATATCCTTAGTTTGCTGATTGCGCTAGGGCTGAATGCTAAAATACGGTTTCGTAACTTTTTCCGCGGTATTTATTTTCTGCCTAATATTTTGAGCGTGTTGATCGTGGGTTACATATTCAATTACTTGTTCTCGAACGTGTTTACGATTTGGGGGCAAAATTTAGGTATTACCTCATTGTCGACGAACATTTTGGGCAGTGAACAACTGGCTTGGGTGGGGGTTGTCATCGTAGCTGTATGGCAGGGGATTGCCTTTAATACGATTCTCTATCTGGCCGGGCTGCAAACCATTCCGACAAGTCTGTATGAGGCGTCCAACCTGGACGGTGCGGGTAAATGGCGCGAATTCTGGAGCATTACCTTTCCGTTAATTGCTCCGTTTTTCACGATTAATATGGTATTGGCGATGAAAAATTCCCTGATGGTGTTCGATCAGATCGTGGCTTTGACGAATGGCGGGCCGGGACGAGCCACCCAGTCGATTTCCCACCTGATATACACCGGGGGATTTAAAGGCGGAGAATTTGCTTATCAGTCGGCTAACTCTGTTATTTACTTTATTGTGATCGCGATCATTTCCATCTTACAGCTGCGATTCCTCCAGAGAAGGGAGATGGATAACTGATGAAAACAAGCAGACGTACCAACTGGCCTGTGCTGCTTCTGGTAGCGTTGGGGACAATATTTATCCTGTTTCCCCTCTATATGACGGTAACGATAGCACTTAAAAATCCCGAACAGATGGCGCACTCCGCCTTTGCCTTTCCGACCGAGCTGCATTGGGAAAATTTTAGTCGTGCAGTAGAAATGACCAACTTCTTCAGCGCTTTTCAGAACAGTGTAATGGTCACGACATCGACGGTCATATTGACTTTGCTAACCAATTCGATGGTCGCTTATGCGATTGCCCGTAATATGCAGCGACGCTTGTTTAAGGGATTATATTTTTACTTTGTGAGCGCCATGTTCATTCCGTTCCCGATCATTATGTTGCCGATTGTTAAATTGGCCTCGGGACTTCATATGACCAATCTGTTTGGCCTGATTATGCTGCATACGGTGTATGGTTTGGCGTTTAATGTTTTCGTCTATGTCGGCTATATCCGTTCCATTCCGGTGGCGCTGGAAGAGGCGGCTACGGTAGACGGGGCGACGACATGGGGCACGTTCTGGCGAATTATTTTTCCGTTGATGGCACCGATCAGTGCTACCGTGGGGATTCTCACCTGCCTGTCCACATATAACGACTTCCTGCTGCCGCTCATTATTATCAGCGATGCGGAGCAATATACGCTACCGCTCGTCCAGTATGTATTTCAGGGGCAGTTCAATACCGACTTTAATCTGGCCTTTGCCTCGTACCTGATGGCCTTGCTGCCGATGATTATTGTCTATCTGATTGCACAAAAATGGATTATCAATGGCGTTACGCAAGGTTCTGTAAAGTAGGACGGGAGTCAATCGTTCCAGGCAGACTGTGCCTTCATAGGAAAATAAAAAGGGGTTCCCTATACCACGGTTCACACAGGTATAGAGGACCCTCTTTTTATAGCATTGCTATTTGGATGCTTTGCTGTTGCTTGTCAGAGGCTGCAAGGGTACGGTTGTCTCTGCTTCCGGGTCGTCCGTTGTATAGTAGAACATATAGATAGAAGCTTCCTTCTTTTTGAAGTTCTTGTAGACATCCACTGCCTTGTTATTGCCGTCTCCGGCAAAATTGGCTGTGATCGGCTTGCCGATAATCCGTTCTTTACCCAGGCCAATATGCGTCTGGTTAATCCCTCCAAAGTGAGCATCCTCGCTTTCGGTTTCTACGAATAAGTCTGATCCTTGTTTGTAGTAGGTCCACTTCACAGGATAGCCACCGACTTGCGTCGTTAGTGTCTGTTTTTGCTCAGAAATATCAGTTAAACGCTGTGGCGTTTTGTCATCCGAATGGGTCGTAACCTTGTATTTGCCTGTAAAAGTAATAGGAGTGTCCTTGGTAATCACAAGATTGGAAGGTCGTTCAAAACGGATCGTGTTCAGATCGTGTTCCTGATCAGGTGAAGACCAACGACTACCTTCTAATGTTGTGCCGTTCACAGAAAGAAAGTACTTTTGATAAGGTAACATGGCGAATTTCTCCTTGCTTCTGATCGTGACACGGATTTGCGTAGGTGTGACAATCATTTGTTCTAGCAAAACATTTGGATTGCCTTTCTCCAGTGGGATATTCAGCGCACTTTTAATCGTCCCGCTTTCCATTTTCTTCTTGCTTAGCTGCAGATCAAAGTTTATGGGTTCATGTATACTTTTCTCAGTTTGTGCATATTGCAGTTTGAAAGCAGTCTGTCCTTCCGGTATATCTGCTTTAGTAAAATATTGTTGTGCGGTATACTCCCCGTTATCACCGGGTTTGCCAAAAGCCCCTCCAGGCTGCGACATCACAGGCTCGTCGCCTTTGTAGGCAATAATTTGTGGATTGTCCCATCTCTTTGGTATGGACGAATCGAAGGTAATCGCTGAGGACAGCATCAGTTTGTCCTTACCTTGTTCGAATACCTGTACCTTCATATCTTGTAAGCCGCTACGATCCAGCTTGAACGTCTGTATTTGAGGCGACCGAATATCGAGCGGCAAATCCAGTTCCTGAACGCTGGTGAGCTCTATATGATCTATGGTCAGCTGCACGTTCTCTGTTTCTTGCTGCGGTGTCCAGTCACTTTCAAAGTACCCGTTGTACCGTTGATTTTTCGGGTCCCATTGCTGAAAGTTATATTCCCCTGCACTGCTTTCCCCCGCGGCACTTTTTAGCGATACGCCTTTGACATTCCAAAACTCGTTGTCTGCTCGTTTTCCGACCTCCAAGCTGTACAGAATCACGGTCCGGTTTTCATCAACAATAGCGGTATGCAGCGTCAGCTTCACTCCGTCTCTGGTCACGGACTGCTCCAACGGTTGCCCGAGGTTTTGCTTTAATGCTGTCTGGATGCCACTTCTTCCGCGTAGCAGATTGTCCCAGTTGTAGTGGATGGCGGCATAGACAGGAACTGCAACCAGAAGTGCGCTTAGAGAGGCGGCAATAGCTATTTTGCGCCAGTTTCTGTGTCGGTGGGGAGTGAATGAATCGGAAGTGTCGGTTAGCGTAGGGGCAGTATGCCCTGTCTGTTCCATCCGGTTCCACATCTCACCGAAGTCAGGATAGGCCATTTCCGAATCATCATTTAACTTGCGCTTCAATGCCTTTTCTATGTTGTTCATAGTTCTCTCCTTCCATCTCGGGAATTTGTACCCCTGCATCCCGCAATATTTGCTCCAATAACTTTAGTCCTTTGTGAGTCCTCGATTTGACGGTTCCCAGCGGAATTTCTAGCAGTTTGGATATTTCCGCCAGCGTGAAATCATGCATATAGCGGAGTGTCAGCACAGCGCGGATTTTGGCCGGAAGGCGATTCATATAAACGGCCCATTCCTCTGCCGATTCGCGTTCTTCCACCAGCCTGTCTACAGGTTTACCTTCCGCCCCGCTAAATAGATAGGGATTAGCCGATACCTTCAAATGCAGGCTTTTCTGGCGTTTAAGGTGATTCAGACAATGATTGACCGTAATCTTCATAATCCAGGCTTTTAGTTGTTCGATCTGTTCACGATTGCTGCGAAACAGGATGATAAACACTTCCTGCGTTAAATCCTCTGCATCCGATGCATTATGTACCATGTAGTAGCAGGTTCGGTATACATCTCGTTGATACAAATCAAACAACTCTCGATTGCTCTCCAATGATGTGCTCTCCTTTCTCGTGCAGTTTATCTATATAACAACTGAGGTTCTCAAAAGGTTCATTTGGTTGCGAAAAGTAAACCGTCTGCTTCAAATGTACCACACGAAAAAAGAAGCCTGTAAATCTCAAAATTGCAGATTTACAGGCTTCTTACATGTTCCTAAGCTAGACCCTAAGGGATGACACTTCTTCACGCGAAAACACGTCAATGGATAGCTTGCGGACTACTCCGCTTAGTCAACCAGCCGTACTAGCGTTCTTCCTTGCGAGCGGGCTGCAAGTATGTCTTCGAGCGCGCTTGGCAGGTCGGCCAATCCGACTTCGCGCTCAACGAGCTGCTCCAGCTGTTCCGGCTTCCATTCGCTGCCGAGCCGCTTCCAGATTGCTACGCGAGTGTCGTATGGGCAGAAGACAGAGTCTATGCCCAGCAGACTTACGCCGCGCAAAATAAACGGCAGCACCGTCGTAGGCAGCTTGGTGCCTGCCGTCAGGCCGCTCACGGCAACGGAGCCGTTGTAGGCGATCTGGCTGAGCAGCGAAGCGAGCGGCTTTCCGCCTACAGGATCAACAGCTGCTTGCCAAAGCTGCTTGCCCAGCGGGCGGATGCTCTCCGCACCGTCGTAGACCTCCTCGCGGGAAATAACCTCGGCTGCTCCGAGCGCCTTGAGGTAATCGAGCGCATCGGCCTTGCCACTGCTGGCTACGACATGGTAGCCTCTCTTGTTCAGCAAGGCAATGGCTGCCCCGCCTACGCCGCCCGTCGCTCCGGTGACGAGTACCTTGCCCTGCTCGGGAGTAACGCCGTTTTGTTCCAGTCGATATAACGACAGGGCTGCGGTGAATCCGGCTGTCCCGAAAATCATTGCCTCTCTCGGCGTGAGTCCGTTTGGAAGTGGAACCACCCAGTCCGCAGGCACGCGTGCATATTGGCTGAATCCTCCGAATTGAGACACACCCAGCCCATATCCGGTAACGAGCACCGCTTGTCCTTCGCTAAAGCGGCTATCCTCCGAAGAGACGACGGTTCCCGAGCAATCTATGCCTGGTACGAACGGATAGGATTTGACAATATTGCCATCCTTGAGGGCAGCAAGCCCATCTTTATAATTGATGCTGGAATAAGCGACACGAATCAATACTTCTCCAGCAGGTAAACTGCTAGCTTCCAGAGAACGTACCTCTGCTTGAACTTCACCGTCCTGTGTCTGATCGACGACAAGAGCTTGAAATGATTGAGTCATCTGTAAAAGCCTCCTTTATTACCTTTTAACCCTATGGATATCCTATATATTCCATCTTTAATTCACAAATTATGCTTAGGAAGCATACAACAATCTTCACAACCTGTCAGCGGCAATGCTCACAGGCTCGTATTCTATTATACTCTTTAGCTCATAATTGCGTCGAAAAGACCAGACTACTGATATATTCTTGCAATATCCTGTTTCAATAAAGTTCGATAATCAATTATAAAGAGGGTGATAAATGAATTCTTACGCATTTTGCAAATCATTTTACGTAAACGGGATGTATTTTCAGAATGACTGTGCTAACATACCTTTTGATCGTTAAATAAATCTATGAAGAAAGGTGAATGAATGACAACCAGAGCACTAAAAAAAGGTTCGGTATTGTCCGAAGCTAAGGAACTGAATTTGTTCCGTTTAACATGGCCTATTTTCCTTGAATTGTTTCTGTTTATGCTAATGGGGAGCGTCGACACATTCATGATCAGTTCTGTATCTGATAATGCGGTGTCGGGTGTGGGCGCGTCCAATCAAATTATTTCAATTGCTATCCTTGTACTGGAGGTTATCGGCAACGGCGCTGCTATCGTCGTAGCTCAATATATCGGTTCTAAGAAACTAGTCGAAGCGGCCCAGGTTACAGGTACGGCCATTACGTTGAATTTGATGGTAGGTCTTTTGCTTAGCGTAATTTTTCTCGTATTTGGTACGCACATGTTGCAATGGCTGAATGTCCAGGGTGAGATTCTGGCTTACGCGGAGTCTTATATGAGCATCGTCGGAGGTGCCATTTTTCTTCAAGCATTGATTAATGCGCTGGCGGCGACTATTCGTACACATGGTTTTACCAAAGAAACAATGTATGTATCGGTTTTTATGAACGTGATCCACGTGGTCGGCAACTATGTTTTGATTTTTGGGCATTGGGGAATGCCTGCACTTGGAGTAGAAGGTGCTGCTATTTCTACAGTAGGTAGCCGCTTTATTTGTCTCCTGATCTTCTTCTGGCTGATGTACCGGGTCACTGAGGTTCGTGTCGAGTGGAAATATTACGTCCAATTGTCCAAAAAGTTCATCTCTAAAATATTGCGCATTGGTGTACCATCCGCGCTGGAGTCCATTATGTATCAGTCGTGTCAGCTCATCTTCACACTGTACGTGACTTATCTGGGCGCAGAAGCAATGGCGACACGTCAATATGCGAATAATATTTCAAGCTATATTTACTTGTTCAGTATGGCAGTCGGTATGGGTACGGCTATTGTGGTAGGAAGGCTCGTGGGAGCCAGACAGAAGGATACTGCCTATAAACGTGTACTGACCAGTGTGAAATGGGCGTTGCTCGTGACCGTGATTATTGATGCGGTGGTCATCTTTTTCCGTGTTCCCTTGCTTGGTTTGTTCACGGAAAACCCTGAAATTATTCGTTTGGGAGCACAGGTCATTTTACTTAGCATTCTGCTAGAAACTGGCCGGACCACGAATATCGTCATTATTAACTCGTTACGTGCTGCTGGAGATGCGAAGTTCCCGGTCTTTATGGGTCTGATCTCCATGGTCTGTATGAGCTTGCCGCTTGGTTATCTGCTTGTGTTCAAGCTGGACATGGGGCTCGCCGGTGTGTGGCTGGCCATTGCTGCTGATGAATGGACTCGTGCTGTCATCATGTATGCCCGCTGGAAAAGCCGTTTATGGGAAAAGCATGCGCTGGTCGAGCACGATACACCAGATCAGTCTGCAACGCCCGTTCCGGCACATTGATGTCGAGCAGCATTTAGGGCCAGCTGGAACCTAGCTTTTCGATAAAGTTGTGTACGCGGAGGCAGTTCAAGAGAACATCTTGAACTGCCTCTTTTTGCTGCTGGAGAACCATACTTCTACACGGGGGCACGATAGGCAACTTTGAAGTTCGACTTATATCATAATGGCATCCATAAATAGAAGTATGGTAAATTTACTAAAAAAAAGATATACTTTTGTTGCACTAACGCAGTACATGAAAGACAAGGAGTGTACCGATGAAGAAGCCGACGATTGAAGATGTTGCCCAGAAGGCAGGAGTGTCTAAAAGCACTGTCTCGCAATTTCTGAACAAACGATATAAATATATGAGCGACCAGACCAGAGACCGGATTGCCGAGGTTATTCAAGAGCTGAACTATCAGCCTAACGGGCTGGCCCGCAGCTTGAAGCAAAACCGGACGTTTATGGTGGGGGTCATTGTAGCCAACATTGACTATACCCTTTCGATCCAGTCTATCCGTGCGATTGAGGAGGAATTGCAGCGTTTTGGCATTCAGGTGATTATTTGCAACGCCGATGAAAATCCAGACAAGGAGGGTCAGTATATTGAGATGCTCAAGGCTCGGCAGGTAGATGGCCTGATCATCTTCCCGACAGGCAAGCATGCAGATATTTACAACCAGCTCATTCGTGAAAAGTATCCGTTAGTGTTTTTGGACCGTTTGGTAGATGGGGTAAATACGCGCAGCCTGCTACTGGATAACGAAATGGCGATTAAGCTGGCGATTCAGGAACTTGTGGCTCACAAGCATGAGCGAATTGCGCTGATTACCTTGCCCCTTGGCCTGAATCGGATTACTCCACGAGTGGAGCGGCTAAGCGGATACAAAAAGGCGCTGGAGGAGCATGGCTTGCCATCTCGTGAAGAATATATGCACAGTGTGCCGAGAGAAGAAATCCAGCAGACGCTGAAGGAGTTGTTCCAACTGCCGGAGCCGCCGACTGCGCTGTTGGCCGGGAATGATATCGTGTTGGCTGAGGTGTTGAAGTATGTGAATGCCCGTCGTATACGTATTCCGGCAGAGCTGTCCATTATCGGGATTGACGATGCGGAGTTTGCCCATATTTACAATCCGCCGATTACGACCATTACACAACCCATTGCGGATATGGGGAAGCAGGCGGCAAAAACACTGCTGTCCAGCATTGAGGAAGGCGGAGAATCAGTCCCGATTATTTACCGATTTGTGCCGGATATCAATCGGGGAGAATCCGTCAAAACACTGTAGACGAGCAATGTGTCATATATTATAAAAATAGCCCGTATTCCTTTGTACGATCTGAGTATGCGTATGCTGCTCAGATCGTACAAACGCGAATACGGGCTATTGGAAGTTAAGGCTGACTTTGGATTCGGCCTTGTTGAGCTTGCGCTTATAGCGGTGAAGGTTATGCGGGGAATAAACCCCGACTAATTTGTGCTGGCGCTGAGCAAAAAGGATTCCAGCTCGGCTCGTGTCGGATAGCCGTCCATATCTCCGGCTGACATGACGGCCAGTGCGCCGAGGGCATTCCCGCGTTTGACTGCTTCTGCCAGGGGCAAGCCCTCCAGCAGCGCGCTGATAACGCCTGCGGCAAATCCGTCACCGGCACCGACGGTATCCACGACATGATCTACGCGGAAACGTTTGACATATCCCTCCGCATCTGCGGATTTGTAATAGGCGCCTTCGGTTCCCAGCTTGATAATGACCAGCGAGGTGCCGCGATCGAGGTAGAACGAAGCGATATCCTCCGGTGAGGTGTAGCCTGTTAATATTTTACCTTCATGAATGCCGGGTAGAAGCCAGTCGCACCCCTCAGATGCCTCATTAATCGCCTCCACCATCGTTTTCGTGTCAGGCCATAACTTAGGTCTAAGGTTCGGATCAAAGGATACGGTTTTGCCAGCCTTTTTCATAAATTGCCGCGCATGACGTGCGAAATCACGGCACTCAGGGGAGAGGGCGACAGAAATACCTGTAAAATGCAGATGGCGAGCTCCGGAAAAGTAAGCCTCGTTAAAATCTGCGATGCTTAATGTAGAAGCGGCGGAATGTTTGCGGAAATATTCCACCTCGGGGTCCCCACTTGTAACTTTGGATTTAATCAGCATGCCGGTAGAGTGGTCTTTGGTAAACATGACGTTCTGTGTGTCGATCCCTTCCTGACGTAGCGCACTGGCAATGAACTTGCCGAACGTATCCTCGCCGAGTTTGGTCACGAGTCCCGCCCGTAGACCCAAACGCGCCAAACCGGCTGAAACATTCGTCTCTGCCCCGGCCAACGCTTTGGTGAATGAACGCACCTCATCCAGAGAGCCTGCTTCATTGGCATAAAACATGGCCATCGGTTCTCCGAAGGTAACAGCATCCAATGTTGCGGTCATTTGTATTCCTCCTTATGTTTAGTAAACTTAATCTGTAAGCGCATGCACCAACTGAATAAATTGAAATTATCACATAAATCGGTTTTTCACAATGATGAAGTTGATATATTGGCTAAAAACTTTTTAGGTAATACAGATAAAAAAATGTGGTTTTGTTTATCAAAAGGTAAAAAGTGTGTAAAACTTCGTATGTACTAAGGGTTTTTCTAGGAATAGTGAAGTTTTGGGTTGACACCCTCTTAGATAATTATTACAATTCTAGCTAAGAAGTAGAGTTAGAAACCGCTTTTATAACAATTCCGTTGATAAAAAAGTTTATCTAAACAGGAGGAATGTTTTTATGGAAATGCGTTATTCAACTCATCCCGAACATGCCAAGCATTTTACGACTGAAGAGTTGCGTCAGCACTATTTGATCCAGGAACTGTTTGTACCTGAGGAGGTAAAGCTGGTCTATACGCATGAAGATCGTGTCATTATCGGGGGCATTTATCCCGTGAATAAATCTGTTGCGCTGGAAGGTAACGATCAAATCAAAGCAGAAACTTTCCTGGAGCGCCGCGAACTGGGCATTTTTAATGTCGGCGGCAGCGGTACGGTCAAGGTGGACGGTGAAACTTACGAGCTGGCCACAAAAGACTGTCTCTATGTAGGCAGAGGGGGCAAGGAGTTGATCTTTGAAAGCGATTCCAGTGAAAAGCCGGCGAAATTTTATATCGTTTCGGCCCTGGCTCATACCACGTATCCGACGACGAAGCAGTCTTTTGCCGATGTACCGTCTGAAAGTCTGGGTTCGCAGGAAACAGCTAACAACCGTACGTTGCGTCGCTTTATCCATGATGAAGGCATTCAAAGTTGCCAATTGGTTATGGGGATGACGACGTTGGAGAACGGCAGTGTGTGGAACTCCATGCCGACACATGTTCATGACCGTCGGATGGAAGTGTATTTCTACTTTGAACTGGATGAGAATGCGAGAATGTTCCACCTGATGGGTGAACCGAACGAAACGCGCCATCTGGTGATGAAAAATGATGAAGCCGTTATTTCTCCACCTTGGTCTATCCACTGCGGTGCGGCTACGGGCAGCTATACCTTCATTTGGGGCATGGCCGGTGAAAATAAAACATACAAAGACATGGATCAGGTTGCCATGAGCGAGTTGCGTTAATCCAATTAGTGTATTGGGGCGTGAATCTGCAAGTGGCTGAGGGTACATGGTCATCCCATTCGTGGAAAGGATCAGGAACATGACGAAAAAGAAAGTTTTGGAACATATCACTTCAGTAGGTGTCGTCGCAGTCATTCGGGGAAACACGGCGGAGGAAGCATATCTAATGTCTAAAGCCTGCATTGAAGGCGGCTTGGATAATATTGAGCTTACGTTTACAACGCCGGATGCGGATCAGGTCATTCGAAGATTGAGAGACGAATTTAAGGATCGGGCAGTAATTGGTGCAGGAACGGTACTGGAGTCACTGACGGCAAGAATTGCTATTCTAGCCGGAGCAGAGTTTGTCGTGAGTCCTTCTTTTGAAGAAGAAACAGCGAAGCTATGCAATTTGTACGCGATTCCTTATATGCCCGGCTGTATGACGCTGAATGAGATCAAGGAAGCCATGAAATTGGGTAGCGATGTCGTGAAGTTGTTCCCAGGCAGTGCAATGGGGGCGGACTTTGTTAAGGCTGTCAGAGGTCCAATGCCTCATGTACAGATTATGCCAACTGGTGGCGTTGATCTGGACAATATGGAAACCTGGCTGCGTAACGGATGTGTAGCCGTGGGAATTGGGGGTAATTTGACGGCTCCAGCCAAGGAAGGTCGCTACGACTTGATCACAGAAAATGCAGCACGTTATGTAGCTAAATATAAGGAAGTACGCGCAGCGCTGTAGGCTTCAGGAATTATAGGTTTTAAACTAATTTGTGATGGAGGCGTAGGCATGGGTCTGGACAATTTTTCATTGGATTTTTTCAGTCTAAAAGGTAAAACGGCGATTGTAACAGGAGGCAACACTGGTTTGGGTCAAGGATATTCCGTAGCTTTGGCCAAAGCAGGTGCAAATCTGTTCATTGTAGCTAACAATGATGAATATGAAGAAACAAGACGTTTGCTGGAGCCAACGGGTGTGAAGGTTGCCTTTTATCAGGCTGATCTGACAGAGAAAGAATCCATTAAAAAAATTGTAGAAGAATGCGTCAATGAATTCGGTAAAATTGATATCCTTGTAAACAATGCAGGTACGATTCGTCGCGCCCCTCTGCTGGAGTATAAAGATGAGGATTGGGACGCTGTTATGGAGATTAACCTGAATGCCGTATATCACCTGAGCCAGGAAGTGGCAAAGGTGATGGTAGAGCAAAAAAGCGGGAAGATTATCAATGTCGCTTCTATGCTTGCTTTTCAGGGTGGCAAATTCGTTCCGCCGTATACAGCGAGCAAGCATGCGGTAGCTGGTTTGACCAAGGCATTTGCGAATGAGCTGGCGGTTCATAACGTTCAGATTAATGCGATTGCACCGGGTTATATTGCTACGGCAAATACAGCTCCAATCCGTGCGGATGAAAGTCGCAATCAAGAAATCTTGTCGCGTATTCCTGCGGGTCGTTGGGGCGATCCGTCTGATTTGATGGGAGTTGTGGTTTTCCTCGCTAGTCAGGGTTCCGACTATATGAACGGTCATATCTTGGCGGTGGACGGCGGCTGGCTGGTACGTTAAGCAGCGCTGGTCGCATCGAAGTTTATGAACTGAAAGCTGCCTCAAAAGGAAACTATCCTTTCAGGCAGCTTTTATTTTTTAATGAAGCTATATGCTGAACTTGAAGACTTGGAGCGCTGTTTCGATCCGTCCTATGCATATGGCACGAATGCCTTTATAATTTAATGAGATAAAAATTGCTAGGCTCCAGCCGTACACTTGGTTGGAGCCTTTGAGCATAACACAGATAGATAGGAGAATGGAGAGATGAGTTCACAGCAACACCAACGAGCTTTGGTATACAAATCTTTGTGGCATGCCGGTCCTTGGGTGCTTGCCATAGGGATCATTCTGGTAGGTGCCAATCTGCGCGCCTCGATTACCTCGGTAGGACCTCTTATCGGTTTGATTAAGGATTCTTTGCATATTTCGAATACACTGAGTGGCCTATTAACGACATTGCCGTTGCTGGCTTTTGCTCTGTTGTCGCCTTTTGTAGCCAAACTGTCGCGCCGCTTCGGGTCATCTCTTATTATTTTTGCAGCCTTGCTGCTGTTGACCGCAGGTATTGTGGTGCGCTCAACGCTGGGGGTGACCGCATTATTTGTCGGGACCGCCATGCTGGGACTGGCTATTGCCGTGTGTAATGTGTTGCTGCCCAGTCTGATCAAAGAGGAGTTTCCTCGCAACAGCGGACTGATGACCGGCGTATACTCAGTATCCATGAATGTGGTTGCTGCAACAGCATCCGGGCTGAGTATACCGCTGGCTCTGAACGGAGGTATGGGCTGGCGAGGTGCTTTGGGAATATGGGCGATTGTGGGTGTCGTAGGTATTTTACTCTGGGTGCCCCAGCTCCTTAAGGCGCGCAAAACAGCCAATAAAGCGGCAGTGTCCGCGCGAACCGTGAATGTGTATACATCGTCTTTGGCTTGGAAGGTGACGCTGTTTATGGGGCTGCAATCTGCCCTGTTCTATGTTCCTGCCGCTTGGTTTCCCGAAATGATGAGCGGACAGGGGATGGATTCAGAGACTGCGGGATGGATGCTGTCCGTGCTGCAGTTTTCACAAATGCCATTTACTTTTATTGTGCCTATTTGGGCAGCGCGGGTGAAGGATCAGCGGGTATTGGTTCTGATTATGGCTGCGCTGTATTTTATCGGTTTGGGTGGATTTCTGCTTGGGGCTACACAGTGGAGTGTGATTTGGGTCATTTGTATCGGTATAGCGGGTGGTTTTGCTTTCCCGTTAGTGATGATGTTCTTTAATTTGCGGACGCGGACACCGCAGCAGGCAGCAGAGCTGTCTGGTATGGCACAATCCTTTGGTTATTTGCTAGCAGCAACAGGACCGACGCTGTTCGGTTATTTGCATGATGCGACGCAAGGCTGGACAATCCCGCTGCTGCTGCTCTTGTGTCTGAGTGTGTTGCTTATGTTTATAGGGCTAGGTGCAGCTAAGAAACGATATGTCGGAGGCGAGGTGGATGATCAGGCTACAATTTGATGCAGATGGCTACAGCGTGGTCTGTAATGCAGATCGTGTTATGTTGTTGGCTAAAGAATTTGCGCTGTTGCGCTTTCTGTACGATAACCGGAATCAGGTGTTCACCCGGGAACAACTGCTGGATCGTGTGTGGCCGCTGGAGTATCCGGTGGAGCGTACGGTGGATGATCATATCTACAGATTACGCAAAAAACTGAAGTCATGGGATGGGCTCCGTATTCATACGGTTAGAGGGTATGGCTACAGCTTGACCTTGACTGACGTGCAGCCACAGAATCATCCGTCCTTGCTCGATCAGGAGGTGCAGGACGCCGTACATGGACTTTTCCGGAAATACCAGCTGTTGGGGCAGGGAAATTCCATCGTAGCGCTGGCTGCCCAGCAGGAGCAGATGGGTTTTCAAATGTCCGCCTTTTATCAAATGTATACCCGTTTTGTACAGGCGGATGTGTCCTGGTTCTTGAAGCGGGAGGATTTTGCCCTTGTAGACCGATTGTATTGGATGTTGCTGCTATTTACGGGCACAGCAGGGGTAACGAATGAGGAGATTGCTCTATGTGAGTGTGCGCTTTCCAGCAGGCTGCTGTCCAGTGAACAGGAACGGGAATTACGCATTCTCAACATTTTGGAGGCTTATGTGGAAAATGGAGAACCTGAACGCGCACAGGCAGGTCTACCACTTACCTGGAGGGTCATGGAGCGGGATGATCTCGATAAATTTGTGATGCCTGTTGCACTGATGGAGATGTACATGCATCTGGTTTCCAATCAAATGGAAAAGGCTGCGGAACTGTCTGATCGTCTGGAAGGCATGCTGTCGGAGGCTCCGTATTTGCGTGAACTGGGCCGTTATCGCATGATGCGCGGACTTATGCTTTTGCGTACTGGAGATGTGAACAATGCCGAGCGGCTTATGGATGAAGGGTTGGATACCCTTGATATGGCTAAACAGAATTTGCTAAAAATCAAGGCCGTCTGCCAAATCCGCGGTTTTTTGAAGCTCTGCGGTTCTTATCCCGCGCTGGAAGAGAAATATGCGGCTCAATATGATCGGCTTGACAGGGATAACAGTTTAACACTGCATCGTCAGGCGCTAAGGCACTGGTTGGAGCAAACACTTTCTGTCGTCTGATGTTTTTAGCTGTCTGATTTTCCTCTGATATAGACCCGCTAGAATGTTCTTATAGCTAAAAGAAGCTGAAAATGAGAGCAGGGTGAGTAGATAATGAAGGAAAAGAAAGAACTGCAATCCACGCCTAGCATTTGGCGCAATGGCCGTTTTCGGCGGATGTTTGCGGCGCACACGGCTGCCTCCTTTGGCGATTGGTTTGATGCTATCGCCATTCAGGTGCTTGTTGCCTATCGCTGGGAAGCCGACCCTATGATGATTGCGCTGATTCCGGTAGTGATGGCCCTACCGGGTCTGCTGCTGGGTTCCATCGCGGGCACGTTAGCCGACCGGGTACACAAGGCCCGGCTGATGATCGTCTGCGATGCAGCTATTGCCTTATTGACGCTGGCGATCCTCGCCGTCCCGGGCCCGGCGTGGCTGCTGCCTTTGCTCGGTCTGCGTGCGGCGGCTGGCGTATTCCAAATGCCTTCACAGCAAGGCTTAACCCGCACGGTAGTCGCCAGCGACGACCTGTTTCGGGCGACCTCGCTGAATGGGCTGGTCAATCAGGCTTCCAAAGTGGCGGGGCCATTACTGGGCGCTATGACCTTGACTGTGTTGTCCCCTCAGGCATGCATTATTCTCAATGCATTGCTGCGTCTCTGTTCCGGCCTGCTGCTGTGGCCGTTGCGGGGAATCGGTCCGGCGCTGGTCAGCGCAGACCAACAAGCTGTTGCAGCCGGGCAGCAAGGAAAGTCGGCTGCGCATACAGCGCCTAAGGCCGATGAAGCCAAAATGCGGGAGGAGCATGTCCGCGCATCTCGTTTTTTCAACCAATGGCGTGAGGGCTGGGCGTTCTTATGGCGCAGTCGAATGCTTTTGCATACGCTTATATTCGGACTTTTCGGTTTGATCGCCATTCTCATGATCGACTACCAGTTCCCTACATTGCTGCGGGTGCTTGCTCCGGGTAATGAATCACTGCTTGGCTGGCTGGTTTCAGCCATTGGTGCTGGCGCCGTCGGCTGCATGCTTGTGCTTAATCGCTTGAATCGCATAAGCGCAGGCTGGGGGCTCGGTGGTGGATATGTGCTGGTTGGCGGAGCTATTGCTGCTTTAGGCTGGGCACAACCCGGAACAGGATTGCCCGGACTGCTTATGATTGGGGCCGTGCTGGGCGTGGGCAACGGCCTGTACATTATCACCCAGAATTATATATTACAAGCCAAAACCCCTGCTGATATGGTGGGGCGCGTCTTTGGTATCCAAAGTACCGTGATTGGAGCAATCATGGTCGTTTCCCCGCTTGCAGGGGGAGTATTGATCCGAATAGCAGGGGCGGGAACGGCTTTTGTCTGGATCGGGATGACTGTTGGAATCTTGGGTTTGGCAGGCCTGCTGCTTCAATCCGTAATTTGGCGCGAGTCCCTCGCTGATTCTAGCCTGACTACAGAGCAAAATGCAGACCTTGCGTAGTCGAACTTGCACAATAATTTGCTTTGATTTTCGTCATTTATATTTTTAGCATGGGAGAGATCATGATGACTCAACAAACTTCAGCCTCAGAGCCTGTGGCACGGTTACTTGAAGGATCACGGGTGTACTTGCGTCCCGTTAACGTAGAGGACACCGAGCTATACTATAATACATTGTTCCATCAAGATGTGCGGAGGCTGACAGGCACACAACGCAGCTTTACCAAGGATCAAATTGCCCGATATATTGAAGCTAAAGGACAGGACACCTCAAGCCTGCTGCTGTTGATTGCGCTTCGCGAAGATGATCGTGTCATTGGGGATATAGCCCTGCAGGATATGGACAGCCTAAACCGCAGTGCCAACATCCGTATTGCGATCAATGAGCAGGGAAATCAGGGGAAAGGCTACGGCACCGAAGCGCTTGTACTCATGCTGGGTTACGGATTCGGTATCTGTAATCTGCATCGGATTGAGCTGAATGTATTTGATTTTAATGAACGCGCCATTCGTTGCTATGAAAAAGTAGGCTTTCAGCGCGAAGGTGTGCAGCGGGATGCTTTATTCTACAATTATGAATACCATGATTCGATTCTGATGAGTATGCTGGACCACGAATACCGCGACCGCTATGTGAAAAAAGCAGAAAATTGATTCAACACGTTTACACGGGTTTGCAGAAGAGATATAATTAAAAGATAAAATTGCTTGTTTGCGCAAGTATGACCGACAACATTAAAAGAATATATGAATTTACCGGAGGAGCCTGTCACCAAGGCTCCTTTATGTCTTTTTTAGGGGAACCTGTGCTGTATTTCGGGTTTCCCTTTTTATTTTGCGAGCCGTTTGTTTCAGGTCAGACACATATTTTGCACGTTTGTTTAGCATTTTATGATTATCAGTATCTTCAATATTGTGGGTTATGCGCAGATGAGTTCAAGGATTAAATAAAAGGAGGTTATCAGCCTATGCAATTTATACTATATCTTCTGCTAATTCTATTGTTCACAAAAGTCGCGGGTCATTTGTCTGTCAAGCTCGGTCAACCAGCGGTGTTGGGAAAGCTGATCGCAGGAATTGTCCTGGGTCCAGCCGTATTGGGATGGGTTCAGAATGATTCACTGATTCATGATATGTCTGAAATCGGCGTGCTGCTGCTGATGTTCATTGCTGGACTGGAGACGGATTTGGATCAACTTCGACGTAACTGGAAGCCTGCGGTAGCTGTGGCGGTTGGAGGTATTATTTTACCGCTAATTTGTGGTTTTGGTGTAGGGGAAGCTTTTGGATTCTCGGTACATGAAGGCTGGTTTCTAGGAATTATTCTGAGTGCTACCTCGGTAAGCATTACGGTACAGGTACTCAAGGATATGAATAAGCTGAATACCCGGGAAGGCTCAACCATTTTGGGTGCGGCAGTGCTGGATGATGTGCTTGTCGTGGTGCTGCTAGCGGTAGTAATGAGTATATTCGGTATGGGTGGAGAAACTTCGCTGGGACTTCTTGTTGGCAAAAAGCTAGTTTTCTTCGTCGTAGCTATTCTGGGGGGCTGGTTCGTTGTTCCATGGATTATGAAAATACTTGCTCCGCTCAAGGTGACTGAAGCGGTCATCACGACTGCGTTGATTATTTGCTTTGGGTTTGCGTATTTTGCGGATATGTTGGGGATGGCAGGGATTATCGGAGCCTTTGCGGCCGGGATTGCCATTGCACAAACCAGCTTTAAGCACGTCGTAGAAGAAAAGGTGGAACCCATCGCTTATTCCATCTTTGTTCCTGTATTTTTTGTCAGCATCGGATTAAATGTTTCCTTTGAGGGAGTAGGGCAGCAGCTCGGATTTGTTGTTGTTTTGACACTGATTGCGCTGGTGACAAAGCTAATCGGGGGAGGACTCGGGGCGCGGCTGACGGGCTTCGATAACCGTTCTGCCCTTGCGATCGGCTCCGGGATGATATCTCGCGGCGAGGTCGCACTTATTATCGCAGCTACCGGTCTACAGTCGGGTCTGTTGGCACAGCAATATTTTACATCGGTGATCATTGCCATCATTCTGACGACCTTGGCTTCGCCTCCGATTCTCAAGCTGTGTTTTAGCGATAAGAGGGAGACTTCCGCTCACGATACAGAAAAAAAGGTCAGCACTGACAAGTCATAACGAGAGTATCAACAGGTCATAACAAAAAGACCCTTCGGGTTCAATTTCTCATAGCGTGCTGCATGAGAGAATGGGCAAAGGGTCTTTTTTATGCTAAATATGCTGCGAGAATACAGTAATTAGGACTCGGATACGACAGTGAAACGTTGGTTCAGATGTTGTGGTTTTTCGATTTCGTCCACTACGGCGACCGCATAATCTTCGTAGCTGACATAGCTTGCACCTTTGGAATTAACCAACAGCGTGTCTTTTCCCACTTGGTAAGAGCCTGTGCGTTTACCCAGAGAAAATTCCGCAGAAGGACTAATGAAAGTCCAGTTCAGGTCGCTGGTACCACGCAAAATTTCCAGGTTTTTTCCTTGGTTATTTGCTGTTGGATATACGAAATCAGGGAAGCCGGGAGCATCTTTTACCAAAAGTGTTTGGGATTCGTCAGTGAACAAGCTGCCTGCACCACCTACAACAATCAGGCGAGTACCGGATACATTACGCAGGCCTTCAATTAGTACGTTACCTGCATCGACATGCAGATGCTCTTGTCCGAGTGGAGCGGCAAATGCATTAACGACTACGTCAAAGCCTTTCAGATCATCTGTTTTCAGATCAAAAACGTCTTTTTGTACTACAGTAGCACGATTTTCTGTTACTTTAGCCGAGTCACGGACGATGGCGGTTACTTCATGCCCTCTGTCTAATGCTTCTTTTACGATATTACTTCCTGCTTTACCGGTTGCACCAATAACTGCAATTTTCATAATAGATAGCCTCCTATAAATATGATGTGGATGATTCATTCGTTTGATCGTAAGTGTACCCAGTGCATTTACGAACTTTAATATGTAACTATTATAGTTACAATACAAAATAAAAGTCAAGCTCTTCTGTTGGGCAAACTAAAGTCCTCCGATTGGAAAGAGAGGAACTCGTTTAAATATATAAGGTGAACCTGAATGAGCAAACTTAAGCCATTTTGGATATATGTAGACCACAGAATAAGAAGGGAAGAGTGAACCGATATGAGTAAAAAAGTACAGCTTGAACCCGCAGCACAGAAATTTGCAGACGATAATGCCAAGCCTCCGTTTCTATATGATTTGGGTCCTGAAAAAGGACGTGAAACGGTCAATGAGGTTCAATCCGGTCCAGCAGACAAACCTGCCGCAGATGTAGAAGATCTAACTATTCCAGGTGGGCCTGGCGGTGAGGTAAAGGTCAGAATTGTTCGTCCACAACAAGTGACAAGCGATCTGCCGGTCATTGTATATATTCACGGAGCAGGCTGGGTATTCGGTAATGCCCACACGCATGATCGTCTGATTCGTGAATTGGCAGTCGGCTCACAGGCAGCCGTTGTATTCCCGGAATATAGCTTGGCACCTGAAGCTAAATATCCGACGGCGATTGAGGAAATTTACGCGGTCGTTCAATGGGTGGCACAGCATGGGCGCGAGCATGGACTGAAGCCCGATACGCTGACGATAGCCGGAGACAGTGTCGGCGGCAACATGACCGCGGCTGTAACGCTGCTGGCCAAAGAACGCAGTGGTCCTGCCATCCGGCAGCAGTTGTTATTTTATCCGGTGACGGACGCTTCCTTTGACACGGAATCCTACAAGGAGTTCGCCACAGGATATTTCCTAAGCCGCGAAGGAATGCAATGGTTTTGGGATCAATATACGACAGATCCCAATGAACGAGCGCAGATTACGGCGTCCCCGTTACGTGCCACCACAGAACAGCTCAAAGGGCTACCGCGTGCGCTGGTCATTACAGGCGAGGCCGATGTGCTGCGCGATGAAGGTGAGGCCTATGCGAACAAGCTGCGTGAAGCAGGGGTAGAGGTAACCGCTGCACGCTTTCAGGGCATCATCCACGACTTTGTGATGCTGAACCCATTGTCGGAAACCGCGGCCAAGCGCGGTGCGATCACGCTCGCTACCTCATGGCTGCGCCAAGGGTTTGAGGGCTAGTACACTATAGAGTGTTTTAAGGGTGCCGTCGTGTGATTTGATCCAGTTCCTTTGAACGATTAGGCTGTCTTCTTCCTGCTGACATCTATTGCAGGGAAGGCAGCCTTTATACATATCTGCAATGAAACCGCTTCACGTTCGTCGAACAGAGTGATAATATAAAATTTGAATGAGTTTGATCGACATTCAGCCTAAGGGGGATATCCATGCCATTTCAGGGACAACGCATTTTACCTGCAGCTAAGCATATGAAGCAGCTGGAGGGTATTTTGGACAGTTCTTATGAGTATGCTGTTTTTCTGGATACGCATGTAGCGCAGCTGCGCAACCTGTACCAGATGGCTAGAAGTCGCAGCAAGCAAATGCTCCTGCATGCCGATCTGGTGCAAGGCTTGAAGAATGACGAGTATGCGGCTGAATATTTGTGTCAGGAAATTAAGCCGTTTGGGATTATTTCGACCCGGTCCGGGGTGATTGCAACCGCTAAAAAGAAGGGGATTCTTGCTGTACAGCGGGTGTTCCTGCTCGATACGATTGCGCTGGAAAAAAGCTACGCGCTGGTGGAAAAAACACGACCTGATTATATTGAGGTGCTGCCCGGTGTTGTTCCGCCGATGATTAAGGAGGTCAGCGAACGCACGGGCATTCCTATTTTGGCGGGCGGACTTATTCGCACCCCTGAAGATGTGGAAGCGGCGTTGGCTGCGGGAGCTACAGCAGTTACGACCTCCAATAAACAACTGTTCGAGCATTATAAGCAATAGCTTTTATTTGAATCAAGTGGGCAACAATACATAAATATGCAAGGAGGCTGGGAAACGATGGAGCAATACATTCTTGCCTTGGATCAGGGCACAACCAGTTCGCGGGCCATTTTGTTTGATCGGCAGGGAAAAGTGGTATACAAGGCACAACGGGAGTTCCCACAGTATTTTCCCCAGCCGGGGTGGGTAGAGCAAAACGCAAATGAAATATGGAGCTCTATTTTGGCTGTCATCGCCTCCTGCTTGTCGGAATCAGGTGTGAAAGCCAGCCAAATTGCCGGGATTGGTATTACGAATCAACGGGAAACCGTAGTGGTGTGGGATAAACATACGGGTCTGCCTGTATATCATGCACTGGTATGGCAGTCACGGCAAACAGCCGGGATCTGCGAGGAATTGAAAAGCCGTGGATTTGATCATATTTTTCATAGCAAAACGGGACTACTCATTGATCCTACTTTTCTGGCACTAAGGTCAAATGGATACTCGACAACGTCGAAGGGGCACGAGCTCAAGCAGAGCGCGGGGATTTGCTGTTGGGTACGATTGATACCTGGCTAATCTGGAGATTGTCTGGTGGTAAAGCACATGTAACGGACTACTCCAATGCGGCCCGCACACTCATGTACAACATTTATGAGCTAAAATGGGATGAGGAGTTGCTGAATATTCTCGGCGTTCCTTCGTCTATGCTACCAGAGGTGAAATCATCTTCTGAGATATATGCGCATACGGTGGATTATCACTTTTTTGGACAGGAAATCCCTATTGCCGGAGCGGCGGGTGATCAGCAAGCAGCTCTGTTCGGTCAGGGGTGCTTTGACAAGGGCATGATTAAAAATACTTACGGTACGGGATGCTTTATGTTGATGAATACCGGAGATGAACCCTGTGAATCGGGGCATGGACTGATTACAACCATTGCATGGGGGCTGAACGGTCAGGTGAAGTATGCGCTGGAGGGCAGCATTTTTGTAGCCGGATCTGCTATTCAGTGGCTGCGTGATGGGTTGCGTATGTTCCGCGAAGCCAAAGATAGTGAAGCGTATGCGGCGCGTGTGACCTCGACGGAAGGGGTATATTTTGTCCCGGCATTTGTGGGTCTGGGCAGCCCGTATTGGGACAGTGACGTGCGCGGTGCGACATTTGGTTTGACGCGGGGAACGACCAAGGAGCACTTTATACGAGCGGTACTGGAATCACTGGCCTACCAGACTAAAGATGTCCTAACTGCCATGGCGAGCGATTCGGGTGTACCTGTGCGTTCAATGCGTGTAGATGGAGGTGCAGTGATGAACGAGTTCCTGATGCAGTTCCAGAGCGATATTCTCGATCTGCCTGTAGAACGACCTGCTGTGAACGAGACAACTGCACTCGGTGCGGCGTATTTAGCGGGACTGGCAGTTGGGTTTTGGAGCAGTCTGGATGAAGTCCGGGGATATGCGCAAAGTGATCATACCTTTACTCCGTCCATGAGTGAAGACGTGCGAACTGGGCTTTATGGTGGCTGGAAAAAGGCAGTTCATGCCGCAATGGCGTTCAAGTAGGGATGGTTTTACGATAGAAGGCAGCCATCTGGCAACAGGCAGATTTCCCTTTTCATAGCGTAGCGTGTGTGCTACGATATAGATAAGTTAATACTCGTCAGGAGACTTGGAGAGACCATGAACCGCTCGGCATCCGCCGTAGCGATGTTCGTGGTCTTTTTTTGTACCTTATGATGATTCGGTTGGCAGATTGCATCGTGAATATATACAAAGCTGGAGGGATACATGATGGGAGAACAGGGATTTGCTGCGCAGGAGAGAACCGCTGTTTTGGAACGAATGGGACATGAGCATTTTGATATTTTAATCATTGGCGGCGGTATTACAGGGGCGGGTATTGCGCTGGATGCGGCGGATCGTGGTTTGAAGACAGCACTGGTGGAGATGCAGGATTTTGCAGCAGGTACGTCCAGCCGCTCGACCAAGCTAGTGCATGGTGGTCTTCGTTATTTGAAGCAGTTTGAAGTTAAGATGGTAGCCGAGGTCGGGAAGGAGCGGGCCATCGTATTCGAAAATGGCCCACATGTGACCATACCGGAGCGTATGCTGCTTCCTTTTCACAAGGGCGGCACGTTTAACGCATTCACCACCTCTGTCGGGCTGCTGGTATATGATTTCCTTGCTGGTGTTAAGCGTAGTGAGCGCCGTCGGATGCTGGACATCCAGGCTACGCTAGAGCGCGAGCCTTTGCTGAAGCGTGATGGACTGAAGGGAAGCGGCAGCTATGTGGAGTACCGCACAGATGACGCTCGCCTGACGATTGAGGTCATGAAGGAAGCTGTTACACGAGGGGCGCTGGCGGTGAACTATGCCAAGGCTGACAAGCTGCTGTATGACGAAGGACGAATAAGCGGTGCAAGCGTAACGGATCGGGTAACGGGAAAGCCATACGAAATTCGAGCTTCACTGGTTATTAATGCGGCCGGACCATGGGTAGATACGTTGCGGGAAATGGATCGCTCCAAAGAGGGCAAGGTGCTACGCCTGACGAAAGGTATTCACCTGGTGTTCGATGCTGAGCGCTTTCCACTCAAACAGGCAGTGTACTTCGATACACCAGATGGACGCATGGTATTTGCCATCCCACGTGATGGAAAAACCTATGCAGGTACGACCGACACGGTGTATGAAGGGGATACGGCGCATCCTCGGATGACCGCCGAAGATCGGGCCTATGTGCTTCAAGCGATCAACGGAATGTTCCCAGATGTGAAACTGACTGTTACGGATGTAGAATCCAGTTGGGCAGGGGTACGGCCGCTCATTTATGAAGACGGTAAAAGTCCTTCGGAAATTTCACGCAAGGACGAAATTTGGGAATCCCGTTCAGGTCTGATCACGATTGCAGGCGGCAAGCTGACGGGCTACCGGAAAATGTCCGAACTCGTCGTGGATCGTGCGGTACGGGAGCTGGGACGCTTGCACGGGCAAAGCTTCCGGGCATGCCGCACCAGGCATATCCCAATTTCAGGAGGCAGCGTAGGCGGCTCGGCGGGCTGGGGCTCCTTCGTGAGCAAGAAAGCCGCAGCGGGTGTTGCGCTCGGCCTGTCGCCGGAAACGGCTAGAGCATGGGCAACCCGCTATGGCTCCAATACAGAGCGGCTGTTTGCCATAGCGGCACGCAGCATGAAGGAGGCTACCGAGAAGGAAGCGGCACTGCCTGTGGAAGTGCGTGTCCCGCTCCTGTATGCGATGGAACAGGAAATGACGGTGACACCGTCTGATTTTTTCATACGCCGAACGGGGGCGCTATTTTTCCAGATTGACGAGGTGAAGCGCTGGAAACAGCCCGCCATTGCATTAATGTCCGAACATGCAGGCTGGAGCGCCGCGCAAGAACGACAATATACGGCTGAGCTGGATGCTTACCTGTATGAAGCTGTAACGCCTGTAGAGGTAGAGACGAAACCCGGCGACGTTAAAGCTATTTGATGCAGCGAGGGGAGTTATATCCTTGAGCCGCCCATTGCTTTGAGACATGGACTGAAAGCAAAGAAGCAGCGATTCTTCAATAACAGGAGAATCGCTGCTTCTTTGTATACAGATTGTTTACAGCATCAAGTGGAACAGGAACGGAGCGGCTGCCAAGGTAAAGAGAGCGGCGAGCACCATCGAGATGCTGGATATCGTCCCCGTCAGCGAACTGAACTCGAAGGCTTTGGAAGTGCCAGTACCATGAGCACCGGTACCGAGCAGCACCCCACGTGAGACTTCATTTTCAATACGGAACAGTTTTACAATCATCGGACCGATAATAAGACCGCTCAATCCGGTCAGAATAACGAATACAGCCGTGACCGTCGGATTGCCGCCAATCGTTTGCGATACATTCATCGCAATGGGTGTCGTAATGGAGCGAGGAATCAGGCTGCTCAGCAACGAAGAATTCAGATGCATCCACTTGGCAAGCGCCATGGAGGACAACACGGCTACAACAGACCCAGACAGCACGCTAAGCACGATTTGAGTCGCGTGTTTTTTTAACACAGGGAAATATCGGTACAAAGGGACCGCAAATGCAATCGTAGCTGGCTGTAGCAGCATGGACAGCAAGCGAGCCCCCGAATTATAAGAACGGTAGTTCACACCCGTCAGCGTCAAAATCAAAATGATAACAATAGGTGTAATGAGCAATGGAGACAAATACACCTTGGGCAGTGTGCGGTACATGCGTTTGGCCATCCAGTAAATAGCGAGTGTCAATACAATACATAGAAGACCGGTCATGATGATTTATGCTCCTTTCGTTTACCAAGCAGACTGGCGACCATACCTGTGCAGGCCATCACCAGAAAGGTGCCGAGCAACACGACCAGCATGATGCTCATACCATCGTGTTCCAGCATCGGCCAATAATTCATAACGCCGACAGCGGAGGGAATAAAGAATAATAGCAGCTCGGCCAGCAACCAGTTTGCGCCAACTTCAATCCAGCTTAGTCGGACCAAGCCGGTTTGCAGCAGAATAAAAAGGATCAGCATACCAATGATACTACCGGGTACAGGCAGGTGGAGCCAGGAGACTACCGCGTTCAGGATGAGCGAAAAGGCCATCAGGACGGCGATCTGGAGGACACCGCGTATGAAGCTTTTCATATATAATGGCTCCTATCTTTGAGATCGGTTATTTTCAAACTGTAATGAAATTTTACATCACAAGCTTTCATGAGTAAAATGCATATAAAGAATGTAATCTATTCCGTTTGTCTATGGGAGAAGGTGTAGGTTTGGATATCCGACATTTACAATATTTTTTGGAAGTCGCGCGGTTGCGTAGCTTTACAAAGGCAGCCCAGAGCATGTTTATTACCCAGCCGACGATCAGTAAGACGATTAAAAGTCTGGAAGATGAACTGGGGGTCGCTTTGTTCGACCGAATTGGCAAAAGAATCGAACTGACGGACGCGGGCAAGGTAATTGAGCTTCAAGCACAAGCGATTGTAAAGTCCTTTCAGAGCCTGTCCTCGGAGCTGAGTGATTTGATGAACCTGAAAAAAGGACATATCCGTATTGGCCTGCCCCCTATGGTCGGATCGAGCTTTTTTCCGCGTGTCATTGGAGAATTTCATAAGGCATATCCTGATGTGACCATTCAATTATTTGAGGACGGGGCGAAGAAAGTGGAACAGGACGTAGAAGCCGGGGCATTGGATATCGGGGTGATTGTGCTGCCTGCGGTTGGAGATATGTTTGAGACATTTCTGTTTGTGGAGGAAAAGCTGAACTTGCTCGTTCATCCTACGCATGCATTGGCAGAGTGCAAGGAGGTACCGTTATCTGCGCTGGCGGAGGAGGCGTTTGTACTGTTTCGTGAGGATTTTACGCTGCATGACCGTATCATTGCCGAATGTGTCCGTGCTGGCTTTCAGCCGCGTGTAGTCTACGAAAGCTCGCAATGGGATCTGATTAGCGAAATGGTTGCTGCAAACCTGGGAGTAGCGCTGTTGCCGGAGGCTATATGCCGAGATCTGGATTCTGAGCGCTTGCGTGTTCTTCCATTGGTGGACCCCGTCATTCCTTGGCATTTGGGGATGATCTGGCGGAACGATCGTTATCTGTCCTTTGCCGCCAGAGAATGGATATCGTTCACACAGCAATTGTTGCGGACGGAATATGGCGGGAAGTAGTCAGTCCGCGAGAAGGTGAGTACGATGCAGATGTGTACCGAAGGAGGACGAATACTGCTTACATCATAAAAAAGCTGCCCTGAGGGGCAGCGATGTAGCTTGCTTCTATGAGTGTGTTTGGTTTATTGCACGCTTGGTGTGAAGGTACTTGTCCATAATACGGTCAAGTCTGGAGGATTTGTCCAATACACGTTCATCTTTTAATCCGTGTAAGTCAGCCATGCGATTCAGTTCACGGCGTTCTTTTTCCATGAGTTTTTCCAATTGTTCGAGGTTCACAAAGCCCACCCCCCATGTCGATTGTAAGGCATGTCTCCACTAGCGGCAGAAGTTTTTTTGATAACGATGTTATTTCCATTTTACCACTTTTTATTAACAATAATCCAGCTTTCCTGACATTTAGCGACTAATATCTATGGTTTTGCCAGTTTCACCTGATTGCGTCCTGAACGCTTAGCTTCATATAATGCCTCATCTGACTTTTCCAGTAAGTGCCTCGATGCAATGACAGGTGAACTGCCTGCTCCGATGGATACGGTTAGAGAGATCGAGGTTCCGTCATTCAAAAGAAAACGTTCATTTTCCACAGCTTTCCGAATTTTTTCGGCAAAGCTTGCTGCTTTCTGACTATCACAATTTCCAATCAGAATGGCAAATTCCTCTCCGCCCTTACGGGAGGGGTACGCCCTCGTTGTAGATTCCCGGGTTAACAGCATTCCCAATTGGCTTAAGACGGTATCTCCGTTCAAATGACCATACGTATCATTAATATTTTTAAAGTGGTCAATATCCAGCATCACGAGTCCAAAGGGTTGTTTTGTAGTCTTGGAAGTATGAAAGACCTCTTCAAATAGCGCATCGAAAGCACGTGGACTGTAGAGTCCGGTTAAATGATCCCGATTTGCAGCTTCTTCCAGCAGATGAACAGCCCGTTCTGTTTTTTTGATATAGGACATCATAAAATAAGTGAACAGGCCGCCAAGCAACTTAACAGTTGTGATTATTATAATAGATTCATTATCAGGAGGGTTAACTACAAAGAAAGTAGATAACAGCGACACTACAGCAGCTCCAAGTACGGCCGACATCCACTTGCGGAGTGTTAGGCTTTTTTCTCGAATAAAGATAAGTGAAATGCCCAGTGTCATGAAACAATTGACGGCAGCAGTCAGAGAAACATCTGTCCAACCACCTGTGATGTAAATACGGTACAGGCTTATGATCAAGGTGGTCAGCAGACCGGATACCGATCCTCCCATATAAACAGATATGATAATCGCCAATTGGCGCAGATCGACCACAAAGTGCCCACGGACCCATAAACCGGTCATCATTAACAGAATGCCAAACAGACCCAGCATTAAACCGTTCATTACCCGATAAATGAATACATGTTTTTTTAGGTAACGTTCATATTTCCGGAAAAATAAATTTCCAAAGAATAAGAAGCTTGTTAATAACGCAAAATTGTTAATTAATTCTTTTAACATATCCCTATCCTTTATGCTGTATTGAGAGTTGTAGTATCGTGGGGAATAAAGCAAAAGGCCTCGTTTCTATATTTCGGTAAAAAGTAGGCATGAGTGAATACCAATTGAATACAAACGATTCTTATGTCCCTTACGTTTCGTTTATCTACGTGGTACAGTGAAAGGACTATGACCGGAACGGGTGATCGTATGAAGGAACCAATTCACATATCGGTGCGTCCACTTGTGGAATATGTGCATCGGAGCGGCAGCATTCATAGCGGCTTTCGATCGAATAGCAGTATGCTCGAAGGAACTCGCGTGCATCAGGTTATCCAGAAAGGTTACAAGGAGCATGACCGCAAAGAGGTACATTTACGTACAGAAATTCCGTATAAGGACGAATTGTTTATCATTGAAGGCCGTTGTGACGGACTGATTGAGCTGGATGGCGTATGGACGGTCGATGAAATTAAATCGACCTCTTTGCCCCTCGAAGATATTCAGGGTGACGGCCAACCTATACACTGGGCACAAGCATTTCTGTATGCCTATATGATTGCTCGTGAGGAACAACATCATTCGATGCAGGTCCAGCTTACTTATGTACAGGCACACAGTGAAGACATTCGCCGATTCAGACGGGAACTATCCTTTACTGAGCTAGAAGCTTTTGCACAGGAGATGATTGCTGGTTATGCACCGTATGCATTCCTGCTGAGAGCACATGCGGAAAAGCGGGATGCCAGCATTGCTATGTTGAACTTTCCCTTTGACACGTATCGTTCGGGTCAGCGAACGCTCGCGGGTTCGGTGTACAAGACGATTGCCGAAGGGGTTAACCTGTTTGCCAAAGCACCTACAGGTATTGGTAAAACGGTATCCACCTTGTTTCCTGCGATTAAGGCGATCGGCGAAGGGTTGGTGAGACGAGTATATTATGTGACGGCTCGTACCACCACTCGGGCAGCAGCCGAAGAAGCTTACGCCAGAATGCAGGTCCAAGGGCTGCACATGCATGTGGTGACTTTGACTGCGAAGGATAAAATTTGCTTCAAGGATGAAAATGATTGTGATGCTGGATCATGCAGCATGTGCGAGGGCTATTACGACCGGATCAACGGTGCGGTTTCCGATATTTTGGCGAATGAGACGTTAATGACTCGGGCGGTGATTGAGCATTATGCGCGCAAGCATAAGGTATGTCCCTTTGAATTTTCGCTGGATGTGGCGTATGCCTCGGGTGGTATAATCAGTGATTATAATTATGTTTTCGATCCACGGATTTCTTTGAAAAGATTGCTGGAGGAGCACAAGCGAAAAGGTGTTGTACTGGTGGATGAGGCGCATAATCTGGTAGAACGCGGCCGGGACATGTTTTCGGCGGAAATTTTGAAATCTTCTTTTTTGGAACTGAAACGGGAATTTAAGTTGCTAAGCCCGGAGATTGCTGCGGCTGCGAGTGCAGTGAACGCACATATGATTACGCTGCGCAAGCAATATGCAGATACAGGAAAAGCAGTGGAGACAGCAGCACCGCAAGAGGTACTGGAGCTGTTGGTGCCTTTTGTAGAAGCAGCTGAACGTGAACTGGTGACGGGGGGCAGTACAAGCCATGCAAGCGGTGAGGATACGGCTTATGCATTGCTTCTAGATACGTATTTTACCGCTCAGAATATGCTGCGAATTGCAGCTTTATATGATGAACGGTACGTTACTTTTGTGGAAGCAGGACGCAGTGAAGTGAGGGTCAAGCTGTTCTGCCTCGATCCTTCTCACTTGTTGGGACAAGCTATTAAGGGCTACCGCTCAGCCATTTATTTTTCCGCGACGTTGACACCGCTTGCTTATTACCGGGACATGCTTGGAGCAAACGAGGAAGATTATACGTTACAGGTTCCTTCGCCCTTCCATCAGGAGCAGTGGGATGTACGTCTGCTGCCGCTCTCCATCCGTTATCGGGATCGTGAGCGTTCCAAAGGGGCGATTGCGGATATGCTGGCTGCATTGGTTGTGGAACGGAAAGGAAATATCCTTGTATTTTTCCCGTCCTATCCTTATCTGCGTGAGGTGTATGAGGAATTCATGCTTCGGGACGTGTCCGCAAATACGTTGGTACAAAGTCCGGGGATGACCGAACCAGAGCGGGATCAATTTCTAGAGGCCTTCCAGCCTGGGCAAGAGCACACCTTGCTTGGCTTTGCCGTATTGGGTGGTGTGTTTGCTGAAGGTGTCGATTTACCTGGGGATCGCTTAAATGGGGTAGTGGTCGTCGGCGTCGGCTTGCCGCAAATTGGAGCAGAGCGGGATGTGCTGCGGGATTATTTTTCGGAACAGGGACGGAATGGTTTCGACTATGCGTATGTATATCCGGGAATGAACAAGGTTCTTCAGGCAGGTGGCAGACTTATTCGCACGGAGCACGACGAAGGATTGCTGGTCCTGGTAGATGATCGTTTTGCCAAGGAACCATATGCTTCTTTGCTGCCTGACGAATGGAAAAGCTACCGTCTGACGGAACAAGCGGGATTAAGGAAGGAATGGATAGACTATGAACTTTAATTTTCATAATGACTCCATACGCGGGGTGCTGCGTAGCTTTGGGCATGAAGATGCCGAAGTGGATAATATAGAGACTTTTGTGACATTTGCGCGCTTGGCTAATGGTATTTTCAGAGAAATGGATACGGATCTTAGCAAGTTGGGGGCTTCTCAGGGTCGGATTATTGTTCTTAGCCTGTTGCATTGCCACTCGCCGCATCGCATGACACCATCAGAGTTGGCGGAAAAAGCTGATGTGACGCGTGGAACCATGACGGGGCTGATCGACGGATTAGAGCGAGATGGCATGATTGAACGTGTGGCTCATGAGAGTGACGGACGGATGGTGACTGTCGGATTAAAAGAGGCAGGACGAGAGCTGTTAAGTAAGATAGTCCCTTATTATACGAAGTTGATTCGGTCGTGTATGTCTGAGTTTACGCCGCAGGATCATAAGATGATGAAGGGTTTACTGGGAAAAATGAAGGGCGGTTTTGAGCGGTCCTTGCCGAAATGCTGAATTCCTAATATAGGGAGTAAGGAATAGGAGAGAGAACATGTTCTTTTATACAGATGAGGTCTATGAAGCCCGTGATTTTGGCTCAATGGATGCCAGAGAAGGCGAGTGGAGAAATTGTGAGTTTACCCGATGTCGCTTTCGGGGTGTGGAGATGAATGAGTCCCTCGTGGAAAGCTGTACTTTTGTGGACTGTGATTTTACCGGAGCCATTCTGAATGCATCTCACTACAAGGAGTCTGCTTTTACCAATTGTTTGTTCACCAGCGCCAATCTGTTTGTAGTTCGGTTTGATAACTGCAAGCTGGTAGGTTCAGATTTTGCGGGGGCGAATATGGATGGTATCACAATTACGGGCGGAGACTGGTCTTATACGAATTTGCGTCATACAGATTTAAGAAAACAAGATTTGCGAAAAATACGATTCAAGGAAGCCGACTTATCCGAATGCAATTTGGAAAAAGCAGATTTGCGGGAGGCGGATCTTACCCGGGTAAGACTGCACAAAGCCCATCTTCAAGGAACAGACCTGCGCGGTGCGAAGATGGATGGCGTGAATTTTAAAGATCTGGACATCACCGGAGCCAAGTTGGATATCGAGCAGGCAGTAGCGGTGGCCCGCTCCTATGGAGCCAAGGTGGAAGGCTAAAAAGCACGGGATACAGGACCCGTCTCGATCTGCGGTACCCCGTGCGGGTGAAATGGATGGTTGACTCGAATGTGAAGAACTTAATCTTTAGGGGGTGCCGGCAGTAGTGGAATCGCTGCTCCCGGGTCCCGGTTTGGCAAATGATCCACTCCCACAGGCTCTAGAGGTTGCTGTGGAACTGTCCAGTTGCGCGCGGTATCTGCGGCAGTTCGCTGCTCCAGCAAGCGTTTGGCTACTTCATAACATTGATCGACATGCCGATTACCAATGGTTCGCATAGCAGTAAAGCCAATTGCCGCGGCTAGCCCTTGCCCCAGAAGGGGGACAAACTTGCTAACCTGCTTGGTAGCGATACGAATGCCCATTTTTTGCAAAATCTGCACGATAACTTCACGGGTGATGAGTCGCCCGATCAGCTTGCTGCCAATTGAGGTGATAAAACCATACACCATGGATTTTGTTTCTGCGTCCAGACCTTCCAGCTGCTTCTCAGATAATTCGAATTTTCCATTAATGGCTGGCAGTAGCTGCATCAAAATGCCAACATCTGCAAGAACGTCAGCCCCTGGAACTGGAACTAATACCGCTCCACCAGAAGCCGCAGCCCTTTTCGTCACCATGGATTTACACTCTCTACGGATCTGCTCCAACTCTTCTATTGTTCGGGCTGTCATATGCATCTCTCCTTCATACGCTTCCGATTAGGACCCATGATTCTACCCTGTTATTACACACATTTCTACCTATCTTAAGCATGGAGTAAGCAAAAAATCCCTGATCCACACACTATCGCACATTTACTCCTGTGAAGCGATCAGGCATAATGAAGGGTGGTTGCCGATAAGAACAAGCCTGTTTTACGGGGATAAAGGAAGGAAGAGACAGATGAGTCAGACAAACGTTTATTTTAATCATGATGGTGGAGTGGATGATCTAGTATCCCTGTTTATGTTGCTTCAGATGGAACAGATTCATTTGACCGGAGTATCGGTGATTCCAGCAGATGGTTATCTGGAGCCTGCAACGGATGCCAGCCGTAAAATTATTGATCGTTTTGGACAAAATAAAGGGCCTGTGGAAGTCGCAAAGTCTAATTCACGCGGTAAAAATCCGTTTCCTGCTGCTTGGCGTTTACATTCCTTCTATGTGGATGCATTACCGGTACTGAATGAATCGGGGCGAATGGAAGCTCCACTTTCATCCCTGCCAGCTCATCAGCATCTGATCGAAAAGGTACGCGGAGCTGAAGGTAAGACGCTGTTGCTATTCACTGGACCGCTAACCGATCTGGCGCGAGCGCTGGATGAAGCACCGGATATTGAAGCAAAGATCGAAAAGCTGGTATGGATGGGCGGCACCTTTGAAAAAGGGAATGTGGAGGAGCCGGAGCATGACGGCACAGCAGAGTGGAATGTGTTCTGGGACCCAGAAGCGGCATATCGGGTGTGGCAAAGCGGCATCACGATTGATCTGGTAGCGCTGGAAAGCACAAGCAAAGTGCCATTAACTCCATCAGTACGCAATCGTTGGGCGGCCGAGCGCCGATATGAAGGCGTGGATTTCTTGGGTAATTGCTATGCTGGATGTCCGCCGCTCGTCTATAGCGAAACGAACTCAACCTACTACTTGTGGGATGTACTGACCACTGCATCCGTAGGACGCCCGGACATTGTCAAGAAAAAGACGGTGCATTGCAGCGTTATCGCAGAAGGTCCAAGTCAGGGCAGAACGGTGGAACAGGCAGAGGGACGTCCTGTGAACCTGGTATACGATACAGATCCAGAAGCCTTTTTTACGTATATGGCGGATTTGGCCAAGCTGGCTGCTCCCAAACGTTACTAAGTCTGACTATGCACAAACGTGCGGCATAGGGTGATAATACTGCCTAGTGACACGTAACCATAACATAAAGCCCGTGACGTTATGCGTCACGGGCTTCTATTACATGATGTGTCCTATATTTATAACAGGTTAGTCCCTATTTCATGCTGACTCCTGGTATGTTTTCAGAGTGAACTGGAGCGTTATTTCTGTCCCGCTACCAGGTTCACTGATCCCAGTCATTTTACCATTCATTCGTTTTAATAGATGTTTGGTAATCTGCCAACCCAATCCTGGATTGCCATATGAGGGAGAGTTCCCACGGTCATGCTCAAGCCACAATTTCAGTTTGTTAGGAGATATACCGATCCCAGTATCCTTCACCTTTAATTCCAGTTCAACCTCAGGTGCATCGGTCACGGATTGGGCGGTTGCAGATAAGATGACAGCTCCTGTGCTTGTAAACTTTACTGCATTATCTACCAAATTAATCAGCATACGGCGAATTTTAGCTTCATCCCCGATAAAAATAGGCGAGCTGGTGAGATTCCAGTCGAGCTTCAACTCTAGATTCCGCTGCGCGGCTACTTCTGCATACAGGCTCAACACATTTTCCATCATCGTTCTCAGATCAAATGGATCTTCAATATCATCAATCTGCCTGGATTCCATATGGCTGTAATCCAAAATATTACTCAATAACGTCATGAGCGAGCGACTGCTCGACTCCATGATGCTCATATATTGCTGTTGTTCCTCGGTTAACTCCGTCGTCAGCATGAGATCGGTGGCTCCCCATATTTCGGTCAGCGAAAACCGAATTTTATTACTCAGGGAAGATATCAAATCCAGCTTGCTCATGGAAGAGATTTCAGCATCGATCTTGCCTTTCTCCAGTTCAACTACATACCCCAGAAATACGGCCATAGCCTGTAGTGCCTTCAGTTCTGATTCTGTCAAATGTACAGATGGCGCGTCCAAGATACAAATGGTTCCGTAAGCCTGACCATTTTTCATGCGAATAGGGATTCCTGTAAATGAGTGGTTTCCAATGGTTTTAGTCGCATCTAAATCACGTGTTTGTGGATGAGTAGACGTTTCCGAAATGGTGAGGTAATCCGCAGAATGGTTCAGCACCAGACTGCAATAGCTAAGCTCAAAAGGAAGCTCCTCTCCATTACGAACCAGCACCTCTTCCCGGTTAAATGAATCTACAATTACATTTGTAACCCCATCATTAGCGGCAATAAAAATGGTATTAACATGTAAAATATCACTCAACACATCAATGACATGCGCGGTAGCCTCTTGAATACTATTATAAAAACCTGTAGGTGAAGTAGTCATATGTCTCCAATCTTGATGCAAAGTGGTGGTTAACAAAACTCTAATGGTTTGTGTATCCCATTCCTAGTCCTCTGAAAGTATTGCTGGAGCGTATTATTAATTATACATGATTATTTCGTTATAAACCTGAGTCTTCTACTTCGATTTACCTATTCGCTTGCACAAACCTTCATTTCTTAGGTCTAATGCTGGCCTTTCTTGGAGAATTTTCGTATATAATATTACACATTCACGAAAAAATATGATTATTTCCATTCTGTTTTCATAAATTCATATGTAATCTCATGATATGAAAATTGTGTAATAAAACAGGAGGATAGAACCAGTAATATCATGTAAATATTCTATATAATAGGTTCAGAGGTGGAATTATGAATAGACAGGAAGCCCTACAACACTTCCTTAAGACCTATGCAGAAGATGCATTGAACCAGAAATTACATCAAGCAGCGTCTTTATATGAACAGAGAAAAGATGAGCTCATCTCTTCTTTTATTCAATCCTTTCAATCGATCTGCCTGCAAGCCCATTCTGCAGAAGTGGCCAAGACGAGGATCGGATACATTACCTATTCTATGAGGCGCACGTATCTGATGGACCGTAACTATAACTATGTGGTCGAAGCCTATGATAAAAATTGGTTCTTTGATCCTCAACCTTGTTATGGAATCTATGATGCAGGCTGGGCATTCAGCTTTTTAGCAGAATTGGAGGATGAATTGAATCAGCTTCGAAAACCCTATATGAATAAGATTTTTCAGCCTGATGTGGAGCGATTTGTACTCCAGGCTACAGGGGAATTCCATCAATATATTCTGAAATTAGCGAAGGATGCTATTCAGCAAGCTGTACATTTACCTGAATTCAAGGCGTTGAAATGTGAGGACGATTTGGAAGTAAGAATAGGGGAGTATAAAGGAATCAGTGAGGTGGTGTATTCAACAGCTTATGGAGTACTACATGATTCAACAGGATAATCGTATTACGGAGTATATGTATCCAGTAGAGACAAATCGCAGGCAGTTGTTGGAATGGGCAGAAGGCTCATCACGTGCCGATGAAGAATCTATTTTACAATTTTATGTATCAGGTGATGCGGACTATATTGATTTTATAGAGCATCCGGTATCCATCGTTTCGGAACAACTAAAGGAAATATTTGATATATATCAATACGGATTAAGCTGGAAGTTGGTTGTTTTTGCCGATATGCAGCGAATGCAGCAAACAAGGTATTGGCTGGCAAATCCGCCTAGCCTGATATGTTTATCACCACGTAGTGAATATCATAGGGACGGTACACTGAAGAAAATCATTCTAGATGAATATAAAGTAGAGAATCATAAAATATTCAGGATTCAGGATGCCAATCATCATATCATTGTAGACCTCGATGTGGCTGAATGTATTTTGAAGTTCAATCTGTCAGGCTTGAAATTACAAAAGGTCGATACAGAGGGGCCATCTATACAAAGGAGAGTCCAAGAATGAGTGAGAGCTATGTAGTAGATGGGGCACAGATACATTGTAGCTATGGAAGTCATACGGGAAAATTTAGTGTTTCAGCTAACAGGGGAATTAGCATTGGCGATAAATTGCAGGGGAATATTGAGGATTTTCATCCACAGACGCATATCCCTGCATTCGGAATGTGCCGTAGTATGCATAATCCTGCAGTCTCTTCTGCTAACAAAGGAAATTCCGGGAAAATCATTCCGCAGCCCTGCAAACCGAGCGTTTCTATGCCTTGGTTGAATGGAAAAAAGGATGTATACGTAGATCAATCTCCGGCTCTTATGAGCTGCTCCACGAACTTATGCATGTGGTGCGGCAAAATTTCATTCACGACAGATGGGCAGGAATAGCTAACAGATTGTAGGATTTGCATCATATGAAAAGCAAACGGGGGGAGTAAGATGGGACTGGCAGGAACTATGCTGACTTATGGAAATATTAGAGTGAATGCACCGTATGAAATTATCCGGCTACTTGATTTTGAATTGACACAGAAGATAAATGAGCACGGCAAGGTGTACATCACTGCTCTCATACCGGATGAGGATCATGCAAAGTATGATGGATTAGCTTACGATGAAGATGTGCTAGAGGTATATGAGACGGATGAAGACCGAGGGACAGTTAGCATCTTTAAAGGAATGGTCACCAATATTAGAATTGCCTTCAAAAATGGCGTATATCACATGTACCTTGAGGCTGCGTCTTTTACATATTTATTGGATCAACAACGGAAAAACCGTTCGTTTCAAAACAGCAACTTGACGTATTATCAACTGTTCCGCGAACTTATAGATGCCTATCCACATGGGGATTTTATTGACCTGGCGGACAGCGATCAAAAGCTGGGCGGCTTTACTATTCAGTATGAGGAGAGTGATTGGGAGTTTCTAAAAAGAATGGCCTCTCATCTGCAAACTGGACTCATTGCCGAGATTACATCCGTGTTCCCGAGATTATGGTTAGGTGAATCGAAAGAACAGGTAAAAGGTGAATTGCGTAGCATTAACTTTTCCCTCCAAAAAACAAAGTCAGGTCCCCAGTATACATATGCTGAAGTGGAGGATACGAAGCGTTTTGAACTTGGAGATGTCGTCATGTTTCAACGAAAGCATTGGGTTATTGATCAGATTCATGCAGAGATGAAGCAAGGCATTATGACATATGGCTACGTTCTCGTTCCGGGAGCAGGCATTCCGAGGGAGGTTATACATAACCCGTTAATCAAAGGTACCTCTATTGAAGGGAAAGTTATTGATTTAAATAGTGAAAACGAATCCGTTAAACTTCACTTGTCCGTGGATTCTATGCAGTCCAAAGTTGAGGGGTGCTGGTTCTCTTACCCCACCACGTATACCGGGGATGGGATCGGTTGGCATTGCATGCCTGAGCTAGGGGATCATGTCCATTTGTATTTTCCATCTAACAAAGAAAAGGAAGCTCGTGTGGTTCAATCCCTGCGTAAAAGAGACTACAAAGGAGATGAAATCAGCAAGCCGTCAAGAAAGCTGTTTCATACCAAAACACAAAAAGTGGCGAGATTCGATGATAAGGAATTAGCCCTCTCCACCCAGAAAGAAAAAATATTTGTACGCTTAAACCCTGCATCCGGTATTCACGTGTATAGTCATCATGATCTCACCTTTCACGCCGATACAGACCTGGTGCTGCACGGCAAAAAAGTACAAATGAACGCTACACGCGAAATATCTCTAACGTGCAAAACCAGCTATATCCGAACCGATGGAACACTTCATATCAAGGCTAGTAAGTTCATGAAAAATCAGGTGCCTGATGCCGAACTGAAAGCCTATAAATCCCTGATTCAAGAATTGAAGGGAAAAGGGTATCCGCAATGGGTGCAGAATTTGCTTTTACAATATAAAACGGACTACTACAAAGCCGTGGCAACAGGGGATAAAAAGGGGGCCAAGGAAGCAGCAGCCAAGGCCAAGCAATTGCGCCAACAGGTGGCAGAAATAGATCGTATGCCTGCCTGGGCCAGAGCGCAAATGCACGAATACACGTCCCAATGGTGGGAAGCACATGGCGCCAACGACAAGGCCAAGCAAAAGCAGATGCATCTTCTCGCCAACCAACTGCGTGACAATGTGCTAATCAACGAGCTGATTCGTGGGCATTCAGCCAAATCCTATCTGGATGCGAATCGGCTGGAGGAGCTGTCCGGGCAATATTCAGATGCAGCCCATAAGCTGACCGTTGCTGATCAAAAGGCTTTAGCCAAGGAAGCGGCTGCTCTGCGAAGTAAGTATGGCGTGAACAGCCAGCTTGCCAGGGAGAATTTGAACAAGCTTGCCCAGAAGTATCCAGATAGCTTCTCGTACAAGCTTCCAACTACAGGCGATTGGGATAAGGCGCTTAACGCCGCACTGCAAGATTTTGCGAAAAAATACGGCCTGGAGAATAAGGGCTATGGACGTGATGTGCTCGCAGTGTACCTACATCAAGTAGCCAATGGCGTTCTTCCATGGCCCAAGGTTAATAAGGCTGCAACGCCAGCAGTTCCATCGACGACAACAACGAAAATGGAACCGGGCAAGAAGCCACCGACTACTCCTGAAAAGCCGCAGAAGGAGGAAACGAAGCCTACACCATCCAACAGTTCTGCCGAGGAGAAAAGGAAAGCAATCGTAGAATTCGCTAAGAAGTTTTTAGGAAAGATTCCTTATTGTAGGGATAAAAAAATTACAACAATGAAGCTTGATCCCAATAATCCTCCTATATATATGGACTGCTCTGATTTTAGTTCCTCCGTGTACTTGACCATATTAAATGTGCATATAGGCGGTAATACAGGAGATCAAATCCTTCGGGGGACAGAGGTTGACTACAAAAGTTTGCGATCCAGTGGAGATTATAAAAATCTGAAGTTAGGTGACTTAATCTTATTTGATTGGGGGAGTGGGGGGAAAACCAAATTCAAAGTAGATCATGTAGGAATATATGTGGGAGATGGAAAGTTCATTCACGAGCATGGTCAAGCAGAAAATCTTGCCGAAATGAAAAAGGATCACAAGCCATCTCATAATGTAACAATAGATAAATTAAACACAAATTGGGGAAAAGGTTATGGTCTTATATATTCAAACGTTATCGCAGTTAGACGTATTATACAAAATGATGGCTCAATCAATTATAAATAAGAAAGTAAGTAATAGCTTAAACATCATAATAATATTTGATTCTAAGGTATTCTCTCAGGAGAAAAAAGTACTGCCCCGTTTAGCTAGGTAGGCTTTAATTGAGAACGGAAGAGGAAGTGGTAAGAAAGTGAATTTTATAAAAATCATACTGATTGTTAGTTTTGTAGCCATTATATCAGCATGTAGTGGGTTTAAAGGAGAGGAAGCTGTCCCGTCTCCTCACCCCCAAGAAATATCATCACACAGGGTCACACAAGATAATAGAAATGTTACTGAAAAAGAAGCACGGTGGCTTTTAAATGGAGAAGAAGACCCATATCCGACTCAATTTTTGACCAATTTAGATGATCCTACAGGGAAGACCTATATACGAATCGATGACTTGGTAGATGCGATGCAAACTAAAGAAGAGCGAATAAAATATCGCGGCTCCCAAGTAACTGTCAGTAGAGTGTTAAATGATGGAAGTCGAATGGCGATCGTAAGGACAATCTCTGATGTGGAAGAAGGGGACGAAAAACACATTCTTGAGGTATATGATCTGAACTCAGGAAAAAAAGAGTCCGAGTTTGAACTGCCTTCAACGTCTTACCCTGTAGTCTCTCCTGATTTAAGTAAATATCTTTATGAGTTGAATGGGCAAGTGTATTTATATGATGCAGTAAAGAGGAAAGCGACAAAAATAGACCTTGGGAAACGTAAAATAGATTTAGGTATCATTAGTTCAGGATTATTTTCTCCAGATGGCACTAGATTCTGTTTTGAGGAAAATGACCAACCAGGTATCATCATGCTGAATCTGTCCGGCATTAGTGGAGCAAAACGTTTACTTGCAGGGTCTATGGTTTCGCTTTTGCAATGGGATCAAGAAGATAAATTAATTTATACACTTTCTGAAGAGGACGACAATTACACAAAAGATGTCTATTCATTTGATATAGAGAGCGGAGAAAAAAGGTGGATAACTAAAAGTACGGCACCATTTATACTATCCCCTGATCAGAAATTGGCGCTGTCCGCAGAATACGAAGCTTCAAAAATGTATCTGGTTCATCTGAGCGATGGAAGAAAGGAGGATATATCCTCTTTTACTAAAAACCAAGGAATACGCACGGCTCCAATACAGTGGATCGAAGCAAAAACCAATTATATGAAGTATAGCAACAAGGTTAAAGTGAAAAGAATTATTGCCTCTTCTACGCTACCTATTCAGGGTATTCGTTCTTTTAATGTGGACAATTTAACGGATGGAAATTATTCAACCTCTTGGTGTGAAGGTACCAAGGGGGGCGGAGTAGGGGAAACGGTAACTATAGATTTGGGTTCAACTCAAGAGGTGAGAGGTATAGATATAACCGATAACTTCATGTGGGTTAATAATAAGTATTTAGACGTAAGTAAAATCAAAAAAATGAAACTTGATTTTTCGAATGGGCAATCTGAAGTGTTTGAGGGCAGTGACGCACGTTTCAAATTTGATGAACCTATACGGACTTCTTTCGTTAAGATTACCATCCTGGAAGTGAAAAAAGGCGCGGACTTCCCAAATACATGTATAGGTGAGCTGAAGTTATTGTGATGAATTGTAGAAAATGAGGAAAATCTATGATGCAGATAAATAAAATTGCGTTGCTCGTCTTGATCTTTTCTATACTAGGCGGGTGTATACAATCGAATGGGGACCAAAAAGCGCGGGAGCAGAATGAAACTCATGCTGCTGTCTCTCAGCCCAAGAAACTTCCTCCAGCAAAAAGGCCCATAAATTGGTTGTTGTTTGAAGCGGAAAATGGAAATATGCCTATGGATTTTTTAGCTGACATGGATGATCCTACAGGTAATACCTATATTGATTTAGATGACATTATAGGTGAATTACATGCAAGTGAAGGTAAAACGTATCCTGAATATGAGTTGTATCTGGCTGGGTTCTCGGATGATGGCAGGCGTATTGCCTTATGTAGAGAGTCAACCGAATTGAATTATTTAGTGATCAAAATCTTTGATCTATCTACCACAAAGAAATTATATGAATTTAAGGTGCCGAATAGGGACTACGCTGTTATGTCTCCTGACTTACGCAAATGTGTTTACACAGATGATGATGCCGGTTTTTATTATATGAACCGAGGACAGAAAACTGAAGCATTGGGGCGTTTGAATGATGGTCACTATCTCAATCTTCCAGTGTTTTCACCTGACGGTAACCAATTTGCCCTTGTAGATCGTAAACATAATGTATTGATCTATGACTTGTCTAAGAAAAAGCAAATTCAACAAATCAAGCTAGGGATAGAGGGAATACAGATTGAACAGTGGCTTTATAACGATCAATTGCTTCTCTCTTCTTATGATAATGATAAGTCGTATATGTTCAATATACAGACAGGAGAGAAGAAGCAACTGATGAAAGCCACAGAATCTCCTGTTTTAACTTTAGATAACCACAGGGTTGCTTATGTGAATTCAAAGGGTGAAATGCAACAACAAGATATTCAAACAGGTCTGTCTATAAAATACTCTAATGTATTCTACAGGATAGGCTATAACGTGTCCCCTACACAATGGGTACAGACTACAACGGATTTAATGAAATATCAGAAAAGTATCCCGGCAAAGAAGATTAGCGCATCTTCTACGCTTTCTGATCAAGCAGGGAACTCCTATGCTGCCCGTAACATCATGGATGGAGATGCAAGCACAGCTTGGTGCGAAGGAGTTAAGGGAGACGGGATTGGAGAGTGGGTCAAGGTTGATTTTGGCTCTGTGCAAGAATTGAGGGGTTTCGAACTCATCAATGGCTTGGCTAAGTCATCTAATGCTTTCCAAGTAAATAACAGAGTTAAGCGAATGAAACTAGAGTTCTCGAATGGGCAGACCATAATGGTAGATAATGATTTTTTGAGTAATGAGTTTCCCAATAGTGCCATTCATACTTCATTCGTAAAAATAACGATTGAGGCAGTAGAGAAAGGAAGCAAATATCACGATACCTGTATGTCGGAGATACGATTCTTCTAAGCATTTCTAACAAAGGAGAAGGCATATGAAGTGGAAAGAACCAACGTTTGGCGCAACACCTATGTTGAAAGCTTTAACAACTGCTAATGCGCACAGAAAAGCTAAGGCTTTTGACCTTGCAGCAGAACAGAAGAAGCAAAAACTGAATTATCCTGATTGGGCCCAGACCTGGATGCGTAAATACAAAGAGGATTGGTACATCGCTCAAGCCAATGGTGACGAGGTTGGCATGCGTAAAGCGCAAAAGCTGGCAGAGGGACTTCGAAGCAAATTACGCGAAATAGCTACGTTTCCCAAGTGGGCTCAAGAGCAGATGCAAAAAGAAACCGTTCGTTGGATGAACGCTGAGGCAAGCGGGAATATCAAGCAAAAGAAAGCGGCAGAAAATGCAGGTAAAGCTCTTCGCGATAAAGTCACTTTGATTAATACAATTGCCAAAACGTCTAAGGCAGATGCCGATAAGTTAACTGATTTTACAGTAAAATGGTATACGGCTCATGATCATGGCATCATCGATGGCAAGGATCTAAGTAAAGACCCAAAAACCTTAAAAGCTGCAATGGATAAGTATAGTCAAGAAGCACAGGCGATTATTGGGAAGTATAGCAAATCGCAACCGTTGGTGGAAGAAAAGCCTATAGAGAAAAACACTACTAAGACTACAGAAAAAACTGATAAGCCTGCAACGACTCAGAAAGATGATACTATACAAAAGGCTATAAAAATTACGGCTTCTTTTGAAGGAAGTGGCTATACCAACATAGCTGGTAATTTTGACAATCAAGGCCTTTCTTTAGGGATTTTACAGTGGAATATAGGGCAAGGTACTCTACAACCAATGTTAATATCATTTGTGAATAAATATAATAATCAGGCAAAAAAAATATTCGGAGAGAATTACGCCTCATTAGCAAAAGCCTTGCAAGGATCTAAGCAAGATCAAATGAATTGGGCAAGGTCTATAAATGATAATCGTAATAAGATAAAGTCAGATTGGAAAGCGCAACTGATTGCTATGTGTAATTCAAAAGAATTTCAAGAAATACAGAACAAAGCAATGGACAAGTATATCAACAAAGCCTACTCTATAGCGAATGATTTTAATCTTAAAACAGAAAGAGGACTGGCTCTTGCCTTTGATATAGCTGTACAAAATGGTGGATTTAAACAATCGCAGACAAACACGATTCAGCAGAAGATAAAAAGCGGAAACCTGAGTGAACAGGAAGCTTTGAAAGTTATAGCTCAAGCAGCAGTTGATAAATCGAAAGCGAAATATAGGGAAGACGTAAGTTCTAGAAAATTTACCATTGTTAATGGAACCGGAACTGTGCATGGTAAATCCTATGATCTTCAACGTGACTTCAATCTGGCAAATAATCATTATAAGTGAAAATGGAGATATGGATTAAATGAGAATCTTGCTTTTTCTTCTATTGTTATTGTTGTGTATTACCTTGGATGGATGTGCTAACTTCCAATCAGAATCAGATAGGGGCTCGTCTCATATTAATGACATAAACTCAAGCGGTTCTTTTCAAATTGAGTTGGAACAATTGAAAAGTAAACTAAGTAACATTAAAAGTGAAGATTTAAAGAGTGATATAAGACAAAGCAACTTGGAGCAGTTTACATCGGGTTTAGTTGCTCTAATGAATATGCAGGATAGTACAAAAATAAAGGGTGATGAACTTAGTGACATACTTGATGAAACGGTTGTTTCGTCGACTAAAGTGGTAGTTCTTAAAGACAACAAATTGAATGTTAGAGTTATTAATTTTCAAGCTCCTATTGATCTAAAGGGTACGTTGGAAAATAATTTTACAATTATTCAGTGGTGGAATGATGAGGGACATGTACGTGCTCAATTAGTTTTGAATGAAGATGCACAGAAGGTTACAGATTTTGTGGTTAGTACTTATAAAGGTAAGGTAGAGCTTTTATTGGGAGGTTACCTTTCTTTGTATTCACCTAAGCCTGTATTTGTTTCTTCTTGGGAGTTAGATAATCAAAAATGGTCTGAGAAGAATCATAGTTTCACTAATATAATCAATTCTACTGATTTTTGGGACCTGAGTATCGAAGATAACACACTAACTGTAGAAAACCAGCAGCATATAGAAATGAATATAGGGATTTCAGAGAATATGGATGGTTTCTTGATTACAAGTGATATGGTTCCAAATGTAATCGTTCAATTTTCTCGAAAAGGAGTTGAAATATACCAAGAATTTAAATCATCTAATGTTGATGGGGAAGTACAGCGAAAAATAGACCACAATCAATATGCCATAGACAAAAGCCAATCCTTTACTACCAACCTGAATGGGTGGGGAGAAGTAAAGTTTGTATCCGCTACAAGGGATACCAATGGGTTAAATCAGGCGAGTTTTTTTCTATTAGATAACGCAGGTACTATTTTATATACTCTCCCTGAATTTAGTGGAAATAATAACGGCATGTTGGAGGGAGTAAAGGCTATTTCTTTCAAAGATGTGAATCACGATGGATACTCCGATATCGTGATCATTGGGGAATACATTACAGGGGCCGGTCCCCAGGGTGTAGTTCCATTCCCAATAGCGGACATATATTTTCAGAAAAAAAATAAAACTTTTACCACGATTCCTACATTAGATGAGGCTCTCAACGATCAAGGACATAATCAAACCATTAAAGATGTCATTCAATACGTAAGCAAACAACGGATAAACGTAAACTAACCGACAAAAGGGAGCGGTAACATGGGATATCCAATCATCAAGTATAATGGAACAGTTTTATCTCTTAAAAATCCAAAAGTTAAAGTTGTACAGAAAATGAATGAGCATGTGAAAGTCTTTTTGACGGGTGTGTTAACGGGTGCCCAAATGGAAGAGTACACAGATCATATGGAGGCAGGGGCGAAGTTAGTCGTTTCTTATGTGAATGATGATCAGAAGCAGATTGTATTATTTAGGGGATTAGTCACACAGTTCAGAATCAAGTTGGTGTCCAATGTAGCCTATTTGGTCGTCGAAGCCCTATCCTATACAAGCCAGTTGGATGAAGTGATTCATAGACAATCTTTTCAAAATGTGAAGATGAAGGTGCAGGCATTGCTTGAACATGTACTCAAATCATATCCCAAAGCGAATTGTACGAGCCGCTTAAAAGATCAGCTTCTACAGGAATTTACGATGCAATTTGATGAGACGGACTGGTTGTTTCTGAAACGTATAGCGTCTCGGCTTGGTTGGGGACTGATACCTGATCCGATTGGAGACAAACCGCAGTTTTATTTTGGATTACCGGATGGTGTCAATCAAGGTGAGCTCAAACAGTATAACTACTCGATGACCAGAAAAACCAAACCAGGAGCCAGCAAGGATGACAACTTTTTATATTATAAAGTGCAAACGACAGGAGCTAGAGATGTCCTGCTGCAAATTGGGGCGGAGGTTAAATTTAAAGGGAAAGCATTATACGTCCTGCAATCGGTTGCGTTTATACGGCATAGTGTCTTGTGGCATGAATATGTGCTGACCACATCGGATGGAATGAAACAGGATTTGATTGTAAATGAGAGTATTCGTGGCATCTCGCTGAAGTCCAAGGTTATTGGAATTGAACAGGATCATGTGAAAGTTTTCTTTTATGAAATGGACAAGGTCAAGCCTAACGTCAAGGAAACCTACGCTTTTCCAACGGCTACATTTTATACATCGGAAGGGAATACCGGATGGTACTGCATGCCAGAGCTGTTTGACTTTGTAGATATCTACTTTCCGACCTCTACAGAAAAAGATGCCATCGTAACCCACTCGATCCGCAAGAGATCCAAAGGCGGTGACTTTATTAAGGACCCGTCGACAAAAATCTTTATGACCAAGTACCGCAAAGCCATTATATTTGAGAAAAACGAAATTTTAATTACGGGGAACGACGATGAAGTGGTGATTCGACTACTGGATGACCATGGAATTGAACTGCGAAGCAAAAAGGATATCCGTGTAAAAGCTGACGGGAACCTGGTATTCAACGCGGGTAATACAATACAGGTCACTGCGAAGGATGCTATCGGTTTAAAATGTAAAACGAGTTTGGTAGAAATGGATGGTAACATCAAAATGACTGGAGAAAAGATAAAGACGCAATAACTAAAACCATCAAGAGAGGGTAAACCATGGCTAAAGTAACTACAGGAGCAATCGTGAATGAGAAACCGCCTACCCAAGAAGACATGATACAAGAGTGGAAACGTAAAATAAGCAAAGGCGAATATCCTTTTATTCATGTAACTAAGCATAGCACCTAAGGTGAATAGCGTTAAATATGACTAACGACGACTGAAAAAGGCTCCTAGGGAGCCTTTTCTGCAATCATGGTTCAATATTCTAATTCTTTTTAGGATTTCTACTATCGATGAACCAAGCAGGTCCAGAGACGTCGATCACTTCTTTGGTTTTATAATCATAAGCAATAGATATGATTTGGCCTTCATGCCCTTTTATATAGCCACGGAGATAAACGGTAGAGTTAACGTAACTGCCAATAAACTCGTTATTTTGGTAAACAAAATCGGCATTATAATACTTCTTAATGTATTCTTTTCCGATGGGTATGCCAGATTGAACGTATGCTTCTTTTTCTGTATTTGCTGTATATTGCATGTAACAAAAGATTCCGACAAGGATTGAAAGTAATATAAGGATGCTTCCCCAAACCTTTTTCTTCTTCAAGTTGTATTCTTCTCCTTATTATCTCCTTATTATATACCCAGGAACCTTATTGCTTTGTTTGTTAATAATAGAATAGATCATTATAGCCAATATAAGGATTAGCTCAATACAACCTCTGAAAATTATGTTCATATATGCAAATTTCTTCTAACATACAGTTACAAAGTCCTAATCGTTATTAGGTATGAATTATGATCAATAATGCAATCCTCTCCGACTTTGTTCTCATTTGTATTCCGATTGATACTCGAAATAAACATAATACATTATAATGATACTACTTCCTGAGAATGGAAGAGTGAACTTGATTACTGAATAAAGCGAATCTTATTTTATGTAACAGATACGTCTCGCTTTCTTTAGGAGAAAGGTGCATTCTTGTCTATAATTCTACTATCAATAAACCAATCCGGTCCCGTAACATTGACAACTTCTTTCGAGTCTAAATCATATGAAATAATGATGGTATCTTTATTGTTTCCTTTTATATAGCCATAAAGATGAATTCTTGCATGAACGGTATTTTCCTCTATTTCATACTTTTTTAAAGTGAAGTCGGAATTATAGTGGGATTTAATATATTTTACGCCGCTAGCTGTGGCTGCTTTTACGGTTTCTTCCTTTTCCTTACTGGACATGCTTGAGCAACCTCCTATAAGGATGGTGACTAGAATAATTGTAAGAGCAATCCTTAAATTTCTATACAATTTGATGAGCTCCTTTTTGATTATTTTACCTCTATTATGTAACTTTATAATATATTTACTTAGTAAACAAGGTGGGAATATACATTGACATTCATTGAAGACAAGATATATTGGCAGCTTGCCGACCAAGCTTATGAAAGGGAACCTCATCCAAAGGGTTACAAGGATCAAACCCCTCCAGGCTGGGAAGTAGCAAAACTTGATGAGAAACTATTACATGACACGAACGGTTCTGGATTCGATGCGACTGTATTCCATAATGAAAAAACCAATCAGGTGATTATCGGTTATAGAGGAACAGAGCCGCCGGATCGCCCCAAGTGGAGTGTAGCAATGGACTGGGAAACGGATATCAACGATGTCGTAGGTGGACGGGCGAAAACTCTGAATCAAATTCATGATTATTATGTAAATAATCCGGAAGAGGTAAAAACCTTCCCTCCACAGGTGCAAAGTTCATTTAAACAATATGAGACACAGTATCAAAATAATCAATTTACGCATGCCCAAAACTTGTACGATGAAGTGAAGAAAAAGTATCCATCTGCTGAAATCTCTACAACAGGCCATTCTCTTGGAGGAGCCGAAGCAGAGTACGTTGCGGTACGGAACGGATTATCATCCGTGAGTTTTAATGCTCCCGGTATTGTACACTTACTACCTGAGGATCTTCAAAAGAGGGTAGAAGCAGGAGAGTTTAAGAAAACAAATGTGGCTTTTGCCCATCCCGGAGATACCGTTGGCGGGGGAGCTACTAAAGCTAATCAACATGTAGGAGAAACGTATCATATTGGGAGTGATTATAAGACTGCCAATGCAGCCAAGTTTACTATTCCTGTTTCAATTCCCATGGAAAGAAAAAACGAATTGGAAAGACTTATTCTTGGCCCCAAATGGACTCCTATTGTTTATGTTCCGATTACATTGCCTATGATGCAGCAAGATGCATTCACCAAGTTCTATAATTCTTTATTAGGGGGAGAGCATACTCATAGAATGGCGCACTTTACATTTGACGATCGTACCGGTAATATCAGCAATCCACTGTACACCATGGACGGTCAATTGGTGGAAGGCAATCCACGGGTGCAGGCGTACGAGCAGATGCTGGCCGCGCGAGCAGAGCTCAAGGAAGTCATGGGCGATCTGGTTGAACGTTACGGTGGACAAATGGGGGCCTTCGGGCAGTTTGCTGCTAATGCACTGGGAGTGAATATCCTGGGAGTAGGACAACAGAATGGTCGCTCCAATGGCGGTGCATATTTTGTAGGCAACAAAAATGGGGGCACAATTCAATTAACACCTGAGGAGCTAAAGCATGCGGCTAACCAGATGCGTTCCAGCCTGCATGGATTTTCTAGCGATACCCGAGCATCCATCCAGTTATTTCAGGCTCATATCGGGACAAGTGAAAGTCAGTCTTTGACCCTAATTGCGCATAGTGCAACGGCAACGCTGGATCGGATCAATCGCTGGTATCAGGAATCGATTACAGAGATAGCAGAGTATATAGATCGCAAGGGCCAGGAATTTACGATGGTGGATCAATAAAAAAGAGCAGCTGGAAGAACACAACGGGAGGCAAAAGAGATGAGTAGAATATCTTTGAGCCTGGGGGATCTGCGTAGGGCTGTTCAGCAATGCGAGCAGCTAAAGCAAAGACTTCAGCATCAGGAGCAGCAGATGAGGAATATATATGGTCGTCTGCAAGACTGGAGGGGCGAATCGGCTGCTGAATTAACACGTAAAATGGAGACGTTTCTCCAAGGTACAACTGTACGAATACAGGAATTGGACGATCATAAAGAGCAGTTGAAACGTTATATTCGGAAAATGGAAGAAGCTGATCGGCGTGAGGAGAGACGCAAACGGGCTGCACAATGGTGATACAGGCAGACTGCAATAGTTAGGAGAACATCATGAAAGATCAAAATGCATTTGTCATTTTACTTATATTGAATATCGTTTATGGCTTAACGCTATTTGCCTATCCGGCCATGCTGATGGTGGTCGTATTTTCTTTCGATGCACCAACAGCTGGAGATTATCTCATCAGTTATATTTTTGCCTATGTCATAATGAGCTACCCGATAGGAGTATTTATCTCATGGAGCTGTTGGTATTTTTATCATCGTTATGCTTTTAAGAAGGCGTATATCATAGCTAACTTTATGCTGCTGTGGCCAGCTACTCTTGTAGTGTCCTCGTGGATTCAATCGGCTTTTTCTTGAAGGGGTTCCCATCTGGCCAGTCAGCTACATAACATAAAAAACCGTACAATCGCTAGGGGGCTCCCGCGGGGTACGGTTAAATGCGTATAAAAACTACATATATAGTAGTAGAAAAAAATATTCTCCCAGAGAGGTGACGATAACGACTTTGTAGTCTACTTTAATTTTCCTGCGGGGAATATAGCAGTGTTCGAAAACTTAAGGGTTAGACGAAAAAGTGTAAAAATGTTGAAAAGCTACAAAGTTCGACATATTGTTCGCTTTTTCGCATCATATGTTATTAGATTAGGGATTTTTGTTTGCTATTTATCGTATATTTATGTATAATCTATCGTGTTGAAAGATTGATTGTACGTAATATGCTGATGAGGGTGGGTTCATGACGCTGCTCGACAGTAACGAAAGCAAGAAGCGGATGTGCCAGATTTACAATGAAGTTTCAAAGGAACTGTTCGGCTTCGGGACCACGCTGCTGCGGGCCACCGTTGAGAACAACATTGTTACCTTTGTGGCGAAGCACCGGCGTTCTCCACGCTCGGCGGCATTGGAAGTGGAAGCCCCCGGCTTGAAGCTGGAAGTGGATTTCCGAATGTCCATGCTGTACAAGAAGAGACTTCGCGAGAAGCTGATTGAGGATATGGAGCTCGATATAGAAGCTTTACTGCGTGATTATGATTCAGCAACGCAGTGGGCAATTACGAACATCATACTGAAAGAATCCTAATAAAATTGGATATTCGGCTTTTCGCTTCGGATCTATCTGAGGGGAGAACCTGTTATAACGCGCAGCGGGATCAACTTATTCTTTGTTTACGAAGAAAAGTATTCTTGTTTTACAAGAGTACTTTTCTTTTTTGTGTCATAAGGTGTGCATAATAAAAAAATAGGGGGAGTTTCATATGAAAAAATGGTTTAAAGGGTTTATGGCTGTGACCTTGGCATCCGTGGTACTGGCAGGTTGCGGCAGTAATGCTACTGGCGGTCAGGCAGATGGAAAAGATGGCTCAGCTGATGGGAAGAAGAAACTAGTTATTTCCACATGGGGCTTCTCCGAGGACTTTTTTAATAAAGAAGTGTACGAGCCTTTTGAAAAGGAACATAACGTTGATATTGTTGTAGAAATCGGAAATAACGCGGAGCGATTGAACAAAATCGGTCAAGGCAGCACTGATGTCGATCTGATTTATCTGTCTGATTATTATGCTCAACAGGGAATCCAACAGGGATTGTTTGAGAAGCTGGATCGCAGCAAGGTGCCGAACCTGAACCAAATTTATGATATTGCCAAAGCGCCGCTGGGTGAGGAGTATGGTCCTGCTTATACGGTCGGGCGTCTCGGTATTGCCTATAATCCGGAGCTGGTGAAAAAGAATGTGACCTCTTGGGCTGACCTGTGGGGAACTGAGTTCAAAGGAAACGTGACTTTGCCGAATATTACGGCGACTGCCGGACCGATGATGGTAGATGCAGCCTCCAAGGTAGCGGGGAGTAAGGAGTTTAATGAAGACCAAGCCTTCGGAAAACTGAAAGAGCTGAGTCCGAATATCGTTAAGTTTTATAGCAAAACGTCCGAGTTCGTGAACATGTTTAGTCAACAAGAAATTGCGGGCGGTCCGATCATGGAAATGTACTTCAAAGATTTGCAGGCGGCTGTGCCAGGAGCGAAATTTGTAGCACCTAGTGAAGGTGCTTACGCAGTAATGAACACGATTAATGTAGTGAAAGGCTCCGACCAGAAGGAGCTGGCTGAGGAATTTATCAACTGGCAGCTGAGCAAGGAAGTTCAAGAAAAATCCGCCAAGGCGAAGGTTGATTCTCCGGTGAACACGCAGGTGGTACTGTCCGGTGCGGATACAGAAGGAATTACGTACGGTACAGATGTAGTGAACAAGTTGACCAAGCTGGATATGAAGTTCGTTAACGATCATATCAAGGCATGGACAGATCGCTGGAACCGGGAAGTAGCACAGTAATGAAAAAGGTCATATTAGATGTAGATACGGGCATTGATGATGCGTTGGGTATTTTACTGGCCGCCAAAAGTGGTCAGTTGGATATCCAAGCGATTACTACAGTATGCGGTAATGTTTCACTTAAACAAGCAACATTGAACACATGCAAAATCCTCGACCTTTTGGATAGACCGGATATTCCGGTTTATCGGGGGGCGGAGGCTCCCTTAATACGTAAAGGTCTGCACGAGCACCGTGTCCATGGAGAAGACGGCATTGGAGGTGCATTGAGTGGAGTAGTCCCAGCGATGTCTGCGTCCGAAGGTTTTGCGCCGGATATCATCATCGATACCGTGATGGCTCACCGGGGGGAAGTGACGCTCATTTGCACCGGGCCGCTCACCAATTTGGCACTGGCGCTGCTGAAGTGTCCCGAACTGACGGATCACGTCGATGAGGTCATTTTTATGGGCGGTGTTATTCACGGGTGCGGCAATATTACACCTGTAGCGGAGTACAACATGTATGCTGACCCTGAAGCCGCACGGATCGTATTTCATGCAGGATTTGGTCGGTTGATACAGGTGGGACTGGATGTAACACGGAAGGCTCTGCTGACTGCCGATCATATTGCTCATCTGTCCCATCCTGCAATTCGTAATTATGTAGCTGAAAGTACGGCTGTTTATACCAAGCGTTATGAAGAACGCAACGGGGTAAAAGCGTGTGCGCTTCATGACCCGCTTGCCGTGGGTGTCGCATTAAATTCGAGGTTAGTACATACCTCGTCGTTGTATGTCGACGTGGAAACCTCCAGTCGTATATGTGACGGACAAACGGTGGGCGATGTGCAGAACCGCCTCAATCATAGCCCCAATATGAATGTGTGCGAACAGGTGGACAGCGAAGCTTTTCTGGAGCTGTTTATCCAGGTGCTGAATAAGGAATAACATTTTGATAACCGCAAGGAGCTACCCATGAAGAAAACATACTTGTATTGGCTGCTGCTGCCAGGTCTGCTCTTTCTGGCGGTGTTCATGGTCATTCCGATTGTGTTGACGATCGGTTCGACCTTCGTACAGAACAGCTCATTCACCCTAGAAGGCTATCTCCATTTCTTCAAGGACCCTTATTTTCTGAAAATATTGCTGACTACGCTGGAAGTCAGTGTCGTAACGACACTCGTGTGCGTATTACTCGGCTTCCCGACGGCTTATTATATTTCGCAAAAGGCCCCGCGTCGTAAAGGTATTTTGCTTGCGCTGGCTATCTTTCCCTTATTGACGAGTCCGGTGGTGCGGTCATTCAGCTGGATGGTCATTCTGGGTCGCAAGGGGCTGTTAAATAACGTGCTCATCGGTTTAGGACTTGTAGATGAGCCGCTGAATATTTTGTACACCCCGGCAGCGATGATTATTGGTCTGGTTCATTTGTTTTTACCGCTGATGATTATTTCACTGATTGGTGTGCTCGAAAATATCGACGGTGATCTTGTTCATGCTGCTCAGAGCCTCGGGGCTTCCAGATTCAGCGCATTTCGTAAAATCGTATTTCCGCTGTCTGTGCCGGGCCTGATCATTGGAAGCATTCTCGTTTTCGTAGGCAGCCTGACTGCATATACGACACCAGCACTACTTGGAGGAAAACAGCGGGTTATTGCTACATTTTTGTATCAGAACGCGATGACGCTAAACGACTGGTTTTTAGCTTCTGTTATTGCAACAATTATGATTGTTATTACATTTATCGTGGTCGGTCTCTTAAATAAGGCGGCCCATAAACTCAATCCGAAGGGGTAGGTGGATATGCGGGAGAAACATTACGGACTAGGCTTCTTTAGCCTGCTGGTCTTCATCTTTCTGCTCGGTCCGCTGTTGATCATATCGGTCACTTCTTTCGAGCCGGGCACGGTATTAAAATTTCCTCCGCAGGGCTTTTCTTTGCGCTGGTATGAAAATATTTTTGAAGTGGATTTGTTTATGTCCACGTTCAAAACGTCCATTGTCGTCTCTCTGCTAGGCAACATCTTGGCACTGCTGATCGGTATGCCTGCCGCCTATGCACTTAGTCGCTTTTCGTTTCGCGGGAAGGATGCGCTGAATGCTTTGTTCCTTTCCCCGTTGCTTATACCGGGTATCGTTCTTGGTTTTACACTGCTGCGCTATTTGATCATTGTTTACCATTTACCAGTATATGCTGGACTATTGATCGGACATACGGTGATTATGTTGCCGTTCATTATTAGAGTCATTGCATCCAGTTTGTCTAACTTTGATTTTGCGATTGAGGAAGCAGCGCTTAGTTTGGGGGCTGGACGGCTGGAAACCTTTTTCAAGGTGGTTCTGCCCAACATCCGCTCAGGTATTATTGCGGCTATCCTGATTGCCTTTCTGGAATCATTCAACAATGTCGACATCTCCGTCTTCATGACAGGACCGGGCTTCAGCACCCTGCCCATTCAAATGCTGACTTACGTCGAAAATTATTTTGATCCGACGATTGCAGCGATTTCGGTTATGCTAATGATTTTAACCGGTATCCTGATGTTCTTGATTGAACGACTGATGGGATTGTCTTACTTCACTAAAAGGTAATGGAGGCTTCAACCTTATGGCACTGCTTACTCTGGATCGCGTATCGGTCGCTTATGACAACCAACTGATCTTGCAGGATTTCGATTTGCAGCTCGAACGGGGGCAATTGCTCTCGTTGCTCGGACCGAGTGGTTGTGGCAAAACGACCACACTTCGTCTCATTGCAGGATTTCTCGAAGCTAAACAAGGAACATTTTTGTTTGGCGATAAGGATTATACTCGGGTTCCGGTGAATAAACGGAACTTCGGCTTTGTATTCCAAAGTTATGCACTCTTCCCGCATTTGTCCGTTTTTGATAATGTTGCCTTTGGTCTGCGGTTACGTAAGGTAAAGGAAGATGATGTGAAACGCCGCGTTATGACCATGCTGGATACCGTTAGCCTGGGGGGATTTGAAAAACGTTTCCCCGGTGAATTGTCAGGCGGACAGCGTCAACGTGTTGCGATTGCGCGAGCGCTTGTGATTGAACCCGATCTGCTGTTGTTTGATGAACCTCTGAGTAACTTGGATGCTAACCTGCGTGTAAATATGCGTGTGGAAATCCGCCGTATTCAACAGGAACTGGGCATCACTACTGTGTATGTATCGCATGATCAGGAGGAATGTTTTTCGATTTCTGACCAGGTTGCGATTATGAATAAGGGGAACATCGAACAATTAGATGCTCCATCGACCATTTTTAAATATCCGACGACCGAATTTGTCGCCCGTTTTATTGGGTTTAATAATTTTCTAAGTTTTGACGAGCGTACTGAAGAAGGTGATCGTATTCGACTGAATACAGGCGATCTTTCGTTCGGCGTAGCGCGTAATCAGGGTACTAACCAACCGGGTGCTCGTCAGGGCGCTATTCGCCCGGATGATTTGGTCATTCGAACAGAAGGCAACGAGACAGGGGAAAATGAGCTTCCCGGTATTATTAAAGTAAGTACTTACCTGGGGCGTAGCTATCAGTATGTGGTAGAAACGGCGAAAGGCAACTTTACGGCTAATCAGGAAATGGATACGCCTTACCTGAGTGGTCAGCGGGTTACCCTGCATTTTCCGGCAGATAAAATGGTGCTGGTCCAATAATCAGCGGGTTCGATGAAGGAGATACATCATGCGTGCAGACAAAATGATTTTACAAGTTAAGGTGTATAACAGTTACTACAAGACGTTCGAAGAAGGTAATGTAGCTATACTTGGCGGTAAGTTTATGTATATCGGTCAGCGTGGTCTGGAGTCTTTCGAGGTGGCTGAAATTGTCGAAGGGCACGGGAAATATATGATTCCTGGCCTGATCGACATCCATTTGCATATCGAAAGTACCATGGTGACACCGGCAACCTTTTCCTATGGGCTGATTCGCAATGGGGTAACGACGATTGTACCGGAACCGCACGAAATGGCGAATGTTTTCGGATTGGAAGGCATTCAGGAAATGATGGAAGCCAGCAAAGATTGCGTGGCTGATATGTTCTACGGCATTCCAAGCTCTGTCCCGGCAACGCCGCTCGAAACCTCAGGGGGCGAGATTGGTATTCCCGAGATTGATGCGCTACTGCAAACCGGCGAAATGATCTGCCTGGGTGAAATTATGAACTATGTGGATGTCATTCGTGATCCGGAGAGCAAGACGAATCGCATCTTACGCCATGTTCGTGAGCACTACCCGGAGCTGATCATTGAAGGCCATACGCCGCAACTGCTTGATCTGGACCTGCATCAGTTGATCTATGCGGGAATAGGCTCGGACCATACTCACCAAAGTATTGAAGGTATGAAGGCGCGGATGGCTGCCGGAATGTTTATTGAAATCCAAGAAAAATCCATGACCCCTGAAGTGATGGACTATCTTATTCAGGAAGATGTGGCACAGCATTTTTGCTTCGTAACGGATGATGTGATGCCAGACTCTTTCGTAGAGCGAGGGCATCTGAACCATATTGTAAGTAAAGCAATCGGAATGGGCATGAAGCCTGAGGATGCCATTTATGCAGCTACGTTTACTCCTGCTGCACGGATGCGAATGCATGACCGCGGAACAATTGCACCGGGAAAAATAGCTGACTTTGTACTGCTGTCCGATCTTGGTCAATTTGATGTGGAGCAAGTCTATAAGGACGGACTCAAGGTATTCGATAAGTTCGAGGAATACCATCAAGCACCGATAAAAAGCCGCTTCCCCGCCCATTTTTATCAAAGTGTGAAGCTCAATCCGCTCACGGAGCAGGATTTTACGGTAAAGATGGATGTAGCTGATGGCACACATCAATGTCGTATTATGATGGTCAAGGATGGCTCAACTTTTACGAGCGAACGGATTGCACCTGCACATGTGGAGCAGGGTGAACTGGTATGGGAACATGGTGAACATGGACTCATTGCTACGTTTGAACGGTATGGAAAGAATGGCAATCGTGCTTACGGTTTGATCGGGGGAGATACGATTAAACGTGGGGCAGTGGCAACCACCTATTCGCACGATAACCATAACTTGCTGGTCGTAGGGCATAACAAGCAAGATATGATACTGGCTGCGAATACGGTTCTATCCAGCCAAGGTGGCTTTTGCGTAGTTGAAAATGGCAAGGTGCTGTCCCATTTGCCGTTAACCGTAGGCGGGATTTTAACAGAAGGACCGCTGGAAATGGTTGCGGCCCATGTGAAGGAGCTTCGTTCAGCCTTGCTGTCTCTGGGCTACCGCCATTACAATCCAATCATGTCGCTGAGTACGCATTCTTTGCCGGTCAGCCCGGCCTTGAAAATTACCGATCACGGCCTGATTGATGTAAATGCTGGCAAGGTTGTATCCTTAATCGTGGAACCTTCAGAGATGTAAGAATAATAAAAGAGCCGACCCTCTTACGGGCCGGCTCTTTTTTGTCGTGGCTAGGTATGAGGTAGTAGGTTATGGACTTTGCCTACAATACAGATACTTTAGCAGACAAAGTTAACATCTTCTTTACTCCTATTGATGTAACCTATGTATAAAAGATAAATAAGTCTTGATTCTGGATATCCTATTGCCTATAGAGTTTGATTTACAATCAATTCACGTAATCTTCATGATTAAAACCGAATTAAGACTTGAAAAACATCGACACAGTGTTATAATTAAAACAGGATTTAGATTAAGTCTAAATTAATAAATATTTATTGGATTCACGCATGGGATTTTGAAGAAAATCAGACACTACTGTTAACGAGTATCCAAGCTTTACACCAACTATATTTTGAATGAAAACGAGAGGGGATTTTAACATGAGTACATTAAATCATACGAACGCACCTACACAAGAGGCTATTCAAGAATTGCACAAGGCATTGAATCGTCAGGTAGCTACCTGGTCTGTATTGTATACGAAACTGCATTATTTCCACTGGTATGTGAAAGGACCTAAATTCTTCACACTGCATGCTAAATTTGAAGAGCTTTACAATGAAGCAACAGCTAATCTAGATACGATTGCTGAACGTTTGTTAGCTATTGGTGGCCGTCCGGCTGCGACCTTGAAGGAGCATTTGCAACTTTCAGCTATTCAGGAGTCCTCAGGTGAGCAGACAGCTGACGATATGGTGAAGTCCGTTGTTGCTGATTTTAAAACCATCACTGTTGAACTGGCTAATGGGATGGAAGCAGCGGAAGCAGCACAGGATAAAGCGACAGAGGATCTTCTTAACGGCTTGAGAGAAGCAATGGATAAACATATCTGGATGCTGAGTGCGTATTTGGGATAATTAATTGGTGTATATTTCCATGTATATGGAGATCAGGTGAACAAGATACACATCCCGTTGGTTCCAGTCTGCCACTGGAGTATAATGACGAGAAGGCGTGGAAGACCACGGGCTCTAGAGTCATGGAGCTGCCGGGATGGGGTGTATGTTATGGAAGTAAAACAACAGCTTTTGCATGAAGCGGAGCAGTTTATATATACATGTTATGAGGAGCTGGGCCGAAGCCGCGATGAAGCGGAAGCCCGGCTTCTTAATATTCGTTACGACATAGAGGCTACGGGCACGTATGATCATACTTACGAAGAGCTGGAGCACGGAGCGCTCATGGCTTGGCGCAATAGCAATCGTTGCATCGGGCGCTTATTTTGGGACAAGCTTTTGGTCAGGGATGCGCGGGGCGCATCAGATGCGACGGAGGTGGCCAGCGAGCTACTGGAGCATATACGCATAGGAACGAATGGCGGTAAAATTAAGCCAACGCTTACTGTATTTCGTGCCTCCAAGCCGGGGCAGCCGAATATCCGCATCTGGAACCATCAACTCATTCGTTACGCTGGATATGAAACCGATCAAGGGATCATAGGAGACCCGGCCTCGGTGGATTTTACCCAAGCTTGTAGAGACATGGGCTGGCAAGGGGCGATGACTCCTTTTGATATATTGCCACTGGTTGTGGAAGCAGGCGGACGGTCTCCAGAGCTATTTGATATTCCTGAACATTTGGTGATGGAGGTAGCCATTGAGCATCCAGAACTTTCGGGTTTCGCTTCCTTGGGATTACGTTGGTATGCCGTGCCTATGATTTCGGACATGACGCTGGAGATTGGCGGTATCATCTATACAGCGGCTCCCTTTAACGGCTGGTATATGGGAACAGAAATCGGCGCCCGTAATTTTGCGGATACCTTCCGCTATAATATGTTGCCACAGGTGGCTAAGCTGATGGGGCTGGATACGACGAGTGAAACAACGCTTTGGCGTGATCGGGCGCTGGTGGAATTGAATATTGCTGTGCTGCATTCTTTTAAAAAAGCGGGAGTCAGCATTGTCGACCACCATACCGCAGCGGCACAATTTCAGCTGTTTGAGGAACGAGAAGCCAAGGCTGGGCGCGCACTGACAGGCAATTGGACATGGCTGATCCCCCCGCTATCCCCGGCGACAACGCATATTTTTCATAGCTCCTATGATAATCGGCTTGTGAAGCCGAATTTCGGAGTTCAAGAGAAGCCGTATACGTCGAGACAGGCTACTAGTACAGCAACAGACACAGTGCTTCAGCAGAAGCGCCAAGGCTGCCCTTTTCATTCCGGATAACGATGGGAATGACCTAATGGCTGGATTAGGACTCCAGCTTATCCCATGCAACGATAAAAAGGGTAGCCAGTGGCCCTATTAATAGGGAGAGCAGAAACCAATTTAGCCCGCTCCGATTTTTGGACTGTGCCAAGCCGGCATTAATCAGGGCAAGCGTTCCCCAACCTATATAATAATCTTCTGACATGGTATTCTCCTTTGTAAAAAGGTATAATATCGTACTGTATATGGTATGAACACATCCATGATTTCATAAGTTTAAAGTAAATATAACTTTATATATCCTGGTTTGAGGAGCGAAGCTAAGTTGGAAAGAAATCAGGCAGAGCGCATTGTCGCTGAGCTGTTGGAACGGGCTGCTATAGGTGTGACAGTCAAGCTGGAGAAACGTTTTCCTGGTGGAAGGCTGATTGGGGGCAAGTATGCCATGAATGCTCACGCCATTACCATGTATACGGATGTTATTGAAACACAGTGTGTACAGATGTTCGGCAGCGTTGATCGAGTTGAGGAGTATTTTACGGTTGTGCTTGCACATGAGATCGGGCACGCCGCCGATACGGAATTAGTGGACCTCTCCGATGCGTTGGAGCAAGAGAACGGGATAGGGACCCGGCAACGACTTGCGCTGCAAATTGAAGAAAACGCATGGAATTATGCGCTTAGACTGGTGCCTGAAATAGAAGCAACGTTTATTTCTGCCGTAATAGACGAGTCCTTGCTGGCCTATCGGGTCCCGGTTATAGAGCAGTCCGACATTGCGTAACGATGATGATCCAAGAGCCGTCAGGCTCTTTTTTTGTTGATTAGAACAGACGAGATCGGGTCGGATGATTTAAAGAAGTAGCTTTTTAAGCTGCGACACGCGTCCTTGGGATAGTTCGAGCATTTCGGCTAATTCTTTTTGAGATACATTAGGATGCTCCTGCATGAGCTGTTTTAGTTTATTCAGGAGATCATTCTGATTTCTGTAACTCCTTCTTTTCTTGGGCTGGACAGGACGGGATTCACTCAAATGACTGGAAGGATTATCGCTCTTCAGATTTTCAATACAACTTTTACATATCAGATGATCCCTAAAATAGCTCAAATGATCTACGGCACCACAAAAATAGCAAGAAACCCCCGTATACTTGCGAATCATCAGTCCCTCTGGGGTAATAAAAAAATCGAGGGCATCTCCAATATTAATATTCATAGAATTGCGCAGCTCCTTGGGCAGCACAATGCGGCCCAAATGGTCTAATGGCCGTGTCATTCCTGTGTTCTTCATCATTTTTCCCCTTTCCTGAAATGCGCTTATAGTTGTAGGAATTGTATGTATATATGCTGGAAGTACAAAGCGCTTATATTACAGTTTGTTTTGGTATAGCTATGCTGAAAAAAAAGCTCCGGCATGACGAACAATTACGTCTGCCGGAGCATGGTACAGCCAATGAATCTAAGATGTCATGTCGAATTACTGTGGGTTGGTTGTCCAAATACCGGCTACTTTTAATTGAACCCGTGGAGGCAGTTTCAATGCGGCTAATGTCAGATCGGCCAAATCCTGCGGTTGAAGCATGCGATCCTCATCACCAATAGGCAATCCTGCGTTTGCCGCCAGTTCTGTATTGACAGTACTTGGAGTCAGCGCGGTGACGCGAATATTGGATTTGCGAACTTCCTGCATCAGTGCTTCCGTGAAGCCCATCAAAGCAAATTTGGATGCGCAATATGCCGAGCCTGTTGCAAAACCTCGTTCTCCTGCCGTCGAAGAGATATTAATAATGTTTCCGCTCTTTTGTGCCAGCATGCTTGGAAGAGCAGCATGTGTAACATAATAGGTTCCCATAAGGTTTACGCGAATAATACGTTCCCACTCTTCGGGGTCCATATCTGCGACTGTGCCAAAGGTAGCAATGCCTGCATTGTTGATCAAAATATCGACAGCGCCCAACTCGTGTTCCAGTGAAGCTACAGCGGCAGCGGCCTGTGCACGATCCGATATATCTGCAACAGCACTCATCACTTTCACACCGTATGTACTCCCCAGCGAATCCTGCAGCTTTTGCAGGTCAGTCAATGTTCGTGAGATTAATCCCAGGTTAACGCCTTCCTTGGCTAAAGTTTCGGCAATTGCTTTACCGATTCCTTTGCTGGCTCCTGTAATAATGGCTGTTTTATTCTTAAGTTCCATCCAGTCTCCTCCTTTTCACTCCATAACGTGGTTGTGCATGTGAGCACATGGTTACATTATACAAGGTTAAACTCATTGAACCAAACTTCGCCTCTGATGAGGTATTCATCTAGAGGTCTCCTATTTGGAAATATTAATATCCCCTGAGGTGGTTTCTACCTTTATCACGTTCACACTACCGGGAACAGACTCGGGAGTATCTATACTCCCAGAGTCAGAGTGGACATTATACACACCTTTAAAATCGGGAGCTTGTTTAATCTTCACGTCACCAGAATCAGCATTCACTTCCAAGTTGGCTACGGCACGTTGCGTAATATTTGTCTCCCCTGAGGTTAGGGAAATAAGGCCATTACCGCTATATTCGCGGATGGTAACATCGCCTGAAGTAAGCTTCAACTCCAGATCTGCTGCAAGCTGACTGGCTGTAAAATTGCCGGATGTTAAATTTGCGATCAGGTGGGTACTTTGGAGGTTTGTAATCTCGGCAGTGCCTGAAGTAGCGGTGATGGAAGTATTCTGCACGGAGGCATCTTGAAGTTTTACATTCCCTGAATGTGCATCTACCTGTAGGTCAGTTAGTGTTTCGCCGGAGGGCATCTCTACGGTAATCGTTTGATCTAAATCAGGGGTGATCGAAAGAAATGACAAGGAAGCGGCCGGCTCCGAGTGAATCGTAAGCTTACCGTTCTCAATTCGGGCATTATGAATTTGGTCGGCTACCTTTGTCTGAACTTCTCCACTAATGCGTATCGTACCTTGGTCGCCAGAGCCGGGAGTAAACAAAATAGAGACATCATCAGAACTGTCCACTTTCAGCTTCTGTAGCTGACCACGTGTGAACGTCCATTTTTTGTTAATCGCAGTTGTTTCCTTCATGACTTGTTGACTCCATGGGGCACCGTAAGCCACCATTCCGGCTACACCGATCACAATGCACAGACCTGCTGCAATAAACCACTTTTTATTCATGTTGTTAGTAAGCTCCCCTCAGGGTAGTCTGATTCCATTTCCAGTATCGTACTGTGCCTTTGACCATAAGGAGTAAGAGATAACGTACTCCAGGCAGCAGCAATAGACCTATACCCGTCATCGTGATAGAGAAAAAGAATTTGGCCGGGTAAAAGGTGCTGTTCAGCGCATAATCAGTAACGGCGAGAAGGGGGGCTGCAATGAAGCTGACCGCTACCACGGTCAATGAAACCCATACTACCCATAGGGTAGCCATAATCGGGATGGAGATCAGCAAGTTGAGAAACAGCAGTCCTAAGAAAGTAAAAAGATTGCGTGCGAAGCTTCCCTGGCGAAGCGGAGGAGAAGCGTTCCAAGCTGCATTGGGATCATCCAACGCTTCTCGGGCAATATCCTCTGGGTTACCCAGCTCATTGGCAATCTCACTTTCGCTTTTTCCATTGACCAACCCGTAGTCAAAATGCTGGCTCAAATCACTAAGCAGCTCATTGCGTACCTCTGCAGGGAGAGGAGAAAGACGCTGCTCCACCTCTGTAAGAAACTGTTTTCTATTCATCGGAATTTCCTTCCTCCAGTAGGCTTGCGACATGATGGACAAAATCATTCCATTCCCGCGTAAGTATTTTTGTATAATGGCTTCCAGTATCAGTCAGCCGATAATATTTACGGGGAGGTCCCTCGGTCGATTCCTGTAAATACGTTGTGCAGTATCCTTCTGATACCAGACGGCGAAGCAGTGGATATAGGGCACCCTCAGCTACTTCAATATGACGGGAGACGGCTTGAGCCAACTCGTAGCCATAACGGTCTCTGCGTCCAATTAGAACTAGAACGCACAGTTCCAGTACCCCTTTTTTGAATTGGATGTTCACATTCACGAGCGGTGCTCCCTTCCTGGATGTTATCAATGATTCATAGGTGTCGTTCGGAATAAGGGGAAGAAACGTGTGTTTGTGCATAATTTGTCACGGGTACTAATTATAGAACAGTAGTCAGGTATAATTTAACATCATGTACTGATTAATGCAAGGTACTAAATTTTTAATAATAAAATATTTGTGCCGAAATGGGCAGATTTTCTTTCTTGAAGGCTTTATTGAATAGCGAATGTTGTAGAAAAAAGTAGTTTCATTTGGAAATTCCTCGAAATCTGGCTGGAAGCCCAAATAGGATGCCGCTTTAATTTCATTCATTAAAATGATAGATTGTAAAGTATTCAATAGGTTTAAAGATTACTTTTTATGAAGAGGTGGTAAAGGGTGAATTGGAAACACTGGTATATGGAACTGGAACACGATGATGAGTCTTGGGATGTATCTGAGGAGATTGTTCTGCGTGGTGTAGTACATGTTGATTTTTGCGGGCAGCCCTCGGAAGTAGAAGTCGAATTTATCATGGGAGCCGACTCCGAAGAACAGGCACAGACTATAGAAGAACCTACACAGTTGCAAAAAAAGACATGGGAGCAGTATATGGAATATTCGTCAACTATTCATCCTCAAGTGTTGGAGTCCATACACCATCATTATGCTGGCATAGTGGAAAAGTACCGGAATGCTTACAGTACATGGGGAGAGGACCCAGATGAATATGCGCCTTATGTGGAGCGGCCGGAACAATTGTTGGATCGAATACAGCTTATGTCTATACTGATTTCCGACTCATCGGCAAAGGATGAACTGTATTTGAATTTTAGTTGCTCCTGGGATCGAGAACATGGCTTAGGCGTACATATGAAGCAGATGAAAATGGAGCATATTCAAGGCGTATATACATTATATGATCTAGAATAAATCCCCCTTCCTAGCTTTTAGCAATAAGGGCCGGAAAGGGGAATAGGATAAGGCGAAAATGATGGCGCGATTGGATACGATAAAAAAATTAGTTGGATACAGCCAATGCAGCCCGGGCTGCTTGAGCCGCTTGTACCATTTGTCGCAAGGCGGCGACAGATTCCTCTTTGGTACGGGTTTTCAGACCACAATCCGGATTAACCCAGAACAAATCTGATGGCAGTACGCGCAGGGCACGCTGGATCATGCTTAGCATTTCAGATACATCGGGGATGCACGGGCTGTGGATATCGTACACGCCCAGACCGATGCCTTTGTCGTATACCTGATCTTCAAAGCTGACAATCAGTTCTCCGTGGCTTCGCGAGGTTTCAATAGATATAACGTCGGCATCCATATCGGAGATGGACTGAATCATATGCTGAAATTCGGAATAGCACATATGCGTATGGATTTGGGTCGCTGGCTCAACGGTGGCCGTGGTCACAAGGAAGGCTTGAACCGCCCAATCCAGATAGGCTTGCTGCTGTTCTTTTTTCAGCGGAAGCCCTTCACGAATTGCAGGCTCATCGACCTGAATCATGCCGATGCCCGCTTGTTCCAGTGCCTCTACCTCTGCCCGTAGTGCCAGAGCCAACTGTAAAGCAACTTGACTGCGTGGAATATCATTACGTTCGAAAGACCAGTTCAAAATGGTCACAGGACCCGTAAGCATTCCCTTAACAGGCTTGGAAGTTAACGATTGGGCGAATGCCGTTTCTTCCACGGTCATGGGCTGATCGAAGGAAACGTCTCCGTATATAATCGGCGGTTTGACACAGCGGGAGCCGTAGGACTGCACCCATCCGTTTTGCGTAAAAGCAAAGCCGTTCAGCTTTTCGCCAAAAAATTCAACCATGTCGGTCCGCTCAAATTCTCCATGTACAAGCACGTCAATGCCAATGTCCTCTTGGATATCAATCCATTCCTTGATTTGCTGTTGGATGAACGTTCGGTATTGCTCGGCAGACCATTCTCCTTTGCGATAGTGCAGGCGGGCCTTGCGGATCTCGGCGGTTTGCGGGAAGCTACCAATGGTCGTCGTAGGCAGTGGAGGCAACTTTAGCTTATTTTGCTGAATCTCACGACGCTCGGCGAAAGGAACGCTGCGTGACAGAGGCTCTTTGGCCAACAGGTCGGCCAGATCGGCAGCTGTCTGTACGCGTGCCGCTGAACTGTTGAAACGGGCTACCGCATCTGTACTTTGTCCAAGCTTGGTGAGTGCGGATGGATCGTGTTTGCCAAGTGCAGCCGTCAGGATGGCGATTTCCTCTAGCTTTTCATCAGCAAAGGCCAGCGCTTGCACCAGCTCCTTGTCCAGCTTGTGCTCTGCCTCCAGGCTGACTGGCACATGCAGCAGACTGCATGATGGCTGTACGATAAGCTGCTCGGCAGTGGTCTGTTCTGCTAACTGACCCAGCAGAGCAGCTACAGCGTTCAGGTCGCTGCGCCATATATTGCGTCCGTCAATGACACCAGCGCCCAGCGTTTTTCCTTTAGGAAAGCCATGCTGCAATATATGCTGAAGATTTTCGCCATCATCATACACAAAATCAAGACCCAGCCCCTGTACTGGAAGTACGGACAGACGCTCATAATGATCTAGGCTGCCAAAGTAGGTTTGCAGCATTATATTTAAGGAGGGCGCAGCTTGGTTCAAAGCTTCATAGACTTCCTGGATAATGTCCAGATCCTCTACTGGGAATGAGGTGGTCAGGACAGGTTCATCGATTTGGACCCACTGAACACCTTCTGCTGCTAGTTCAGACAGGACACGGGTGTATAAAGGCAGGAAGGTTCTTATAATAGAGGCAAGCTCCTTACGATCATAGCCTTTGGAAAGGGTAACGAATGAATAGGGGCCGATGAGGACCGGTTTCCCATCAATACCTAGTTCTTGTTTTGCTTCACGATAAGCCTGTAAAGGTTTATTTTCAGTGAACACCGGAACTGCATTCGCCAATTCAGGAACGATGTAGTGATAATTGGTATTCATCCATTTGGTCATTTCACTGGCGGTTGCTCCCTTCTGTCCACGAGCGATCCCGAAATACACGGATAGAGGAACCGGACCCGCGGGACGATAGTTGAACCGTTCGGGAACCAGACCGAACATCACAGATGTATCCAGCATGTGATCGTAATAGGAGAAGTCTCCGACAGGAATGCGATCAATCCCCTTGTCCCGCTGCTTGCTCAGATGCTCCAACCGTAATCTTTTCATCTCCGTCTGCAGTTCGCTTTCGTTAATGCTGCCGTTCCAGAAGCGTTCCAGTGCTTTCTTCCATTCCCGATTTTCGCCGATACGCGGATATCCCAGATTACTGCTAATTAAGCCGGACAATTCAGGCCATTCAATAATGGACATGTACTTTTCCTCCTAGCGGGTAGCTGTTTTACTTTTACGTACCAAAAAAGGCATTCTTCCCCCAAGGTTAAAAATAAGTAAGGGAAAGAATGCCTCCGTGATTAAAAAATCAAAAATACGGCGACTGCTCTTAACACCTCCCTATCTTCCGTAGGTACTTGCGATGTTGTTAAAATAGGCAGGTCTCCTGACTTACGGATCATGACGCTCAGCATTCCTTCCCGGTCTGTGGACCAGTGGATATATGAACAGCTGAAAGTTCCCCGTTTACAGTGGCGGGACCGTGCCGGATTTGCACCGGCTTCCCTTTTAAGCCTGATCTGAATAGAACAGACACCTATCTCCAAGCTATGCGGTTAAGGTATGACGAATAATTATGCACTCGTATACTTGTTCACCATCATAAGTGAAACTTACAGGATGCGCAATAGAAACTCCAATGGAATCTGTTAGCCATATGAAAAAAGACAAGCCTTACCCATGATGGGGGCTTGTCTTAGATTAGATATAGCATCTTGCTTGCTGGGTAAGCATCGCCTTATGTCAATGAAACGGCATAACCTGCCTGAATACTGGCTTTCACATCTACCAGACGCTGGTTGCGACTGCCCCGGAAGGGAAGGGTCAGGTCCTTTTGCTGTTCTACAAAACGACCGTCCACAATCACATCGCACAAAAGCGCCAGTTCCTGTCGCTCCGGATCTGTGAGTAGATCTTCATAGACAAAGCCAGTGTAAGCCCACACGGTTCGGTCGGGACAGGCTTCGCGGAAGTCACGCACAAATTGCGAGCATTCTGCTGCTGAGAAAAACGGGTCTCCCCCGCAGAGAGTCAGTCCGTCCAACAACGGATTTTCCATGATGTCACGAATGACCTCCTGTTGTCGTTGGGGGGTGAATGGCTCGCCTGCACGGAAGCTCCATGACTCTGGATTAAAGCATCCAGGACAGGCATGACGGCAACCGCTAATGAACACAACGGTGCGCAGGCCGTATCCTTCGTTCAGAGATTCCGGAATGTAGCCACACAAATTCACTTATGTTTCACCCGGTCTCGAACTTCTGCCTGTTTTGCGGCATTAAAGCGAACGGTATAATCTCCTGTCAGATATCCGGTTACCCGACGTAAGCGCTGAAAGTGTGTGTGCTCCTCATCTGTGCCGCATTGGGGGCAGCTTGTCCCGATAATCCCTTCATAACCACATTCCGTACAACGATCCACCGGATGGTTGATGGAGAAATAGCCGATGTTCTGATGCAGCGCGTACTGAACAATTTTAAGAAACGCATCCGGGTTATTCCGCGCATTACCGTCCAGCTCAATGTATGAAATCGCACCAGCGTTGCATAGGTTATGGAACGGAGCTTCCAAGCTGATTTTACGAGCAGCCGGGAGCGTGTAATACACGGGAATATGAAAAGAATTCGTGTAATATTCTCGATCATTTACCTCAGGAATAATCCCGAAATCACGTTGATCCAGCAATGTGAACTTGCCCGACAGACCTTCGGCAGGCGTAGCGAACAATGTAATATTTAAATTGTGATATTCACTCATTCGATCGCAATACACGCGCATGGAAGTGATGATTCGCTGTGCCTCTCGGTATACAAAATCATCCTCCCCGTGGTGTTTCCCATATAGTGCCTTCATGCACTCAGCCAGCCCGATGAACCCGATCGAAAGCGTACCGTGTTTTAGTACGCCTCCCACCTTGTCATCTGGTGCCAGTTGTTCTCCACCTTCCCATACCCCTTCGCGCATCATAAAGTCCGAGGCTTTGGCCGGTTGGCTGGTCTGGATTTGATAGCGATGAATTAGGCCATCTACCGCAATGCGCATAACTTCTTCTAGTCTCGCATCAAAGCGATCACGGTCAGGTGTCAGGCGTTTGCCTGTGCAAATACCATACTCAATGCCAAGCCGCACCAGATTAATGGTATTGAAGGAGAGATTCCCCTTGCCACTCTGCCGGTTTCTACCGAAACGGTCAGAAATGGTGCGGGTACGGCAACCCATTGTCGCTATAATGGTGTCTGGATCATCAGCACGGTAAAAAGGCAAGTTGAAGGTGGCATCCACATTCACAAAATTGGGATACATCCGTCTGCTAGAGCATTCTACCGCCCGTAAGAACAAATCATAATTGATGTCGCCTTCTGCCTGGTTGATTCCCTCTTTACATTGGAAAATATGTTGTGGAAAAATAGGAGTTTCCCCGCTGCCCAAGCCGCGAATAGTGGCCTCCAGCAGCGATTGAGTAACAAGTCGTCCCTCAGCAGACGTGCACATTCCGTAATTCAGTGAAGTGAATGGAATCTGTCCCCCCGCTCGACTGCTCATGGTGTTCAGGTTATGAATGAGCGATTCAGCAGCCTGCCGGGTTTCCGTCTCCGTTTCTTCGCGTGCGAATGCGTAGGAACGAGGGCAGACTTCTTGCAAATGGGGATTGGCCATATGTAGTTCGTCGTCAGACAGACTGGATTCTATCTCTTCCTCGAACAACCGGAGTCCCTTGCGCAGATGCTTGCGGAAGGACCGGGCAACGTATGGGGCAAGGTCCCAATCGATTTTATTGGCAGAGACACCTCCGAATTGGCTGTTTTGCTGAGACTGGAATATGATGGCGACTAGTGCCATAGCAGACATAATCGTTTGCGGTGTGCGCACAGAGCCGTTGCCTGTATTGAAGCCGTCTCGCAGTAAACGACCAAAAGGGATAAAGATACAATTTGTAGTTCCGAGTGCATATTGGTCCAAATCGTGAACATATACATACCCGTGGTCAATCGCGTTCGTCAGTTCAGGCGGAAGTACCCGCAGGCGCGCATACCATTTGGCATACTCAGACCCAAGCTTGCTCATTTTGCCGCTGAACGATTCCCCATTCAAATTTGCATTCTCCCGCAGCATGTCCAGATCTTGTGCCCCAATGACCCGCTCGCCGATGTCGTATAATTGATGTTCCTCCAGCACCTTCATCGTAAAACCCTCCATATAGTAAAATATATATATTTTTCACAAAAACAACATATTGATGATATCTTGTGTTAACCAATTGTTTCGATCTATATATTGTATATACGTATACATTGAGAGTATGTGACTATTGTCACATTGGTAGGAGCGGGCAGCATAAAAAAGCCAGATACAGAGTAAGGGACACATCCACGGATATGCACCTTACTCTATATCTGGCCATCGTAGTTGCGATGAAAATGATAGGCTTGCGAGTACATAGTATATGATCTTGGGATATTGTTTTGAGAAGGTTTAGAGTAGCTTTTTCAACTGGGACACCCGGCCTTGGGAAATATCTAGCATTTCGGCATATACTTTTTGTGGCAGGTTCGGGTGTTCCTGAATCAGCTTGCGTAGCTTTTTTACCATTTCACCTTGCTGCACTCTAGATTGCTTGGGTTGCCAGGTTGTGTTGGTTCGGGTCGGCTTAGAATCTTCTTGAGCCTGGATAGCATCGGTGCTTGTGGCATGCACATTTTCATCGGTCTTTAATACCTGGATGCACTCTGCGCAAATAAAGCTGTCGCGAAAATAAGTTAAATGATCCACCGCGCCGCAAAATTTGCAGGAGACACCGGTATATTTTCTTAGTACAAACCCTTCTTCATCTACGAAAAATTCAAGTGAATCACCGATATTGATATCCATTGTGGTGCGCATTTCCTTAGGGAGTACAATCCGCCCCAATTGATCGAGAGGCCTTGTCATTCCGGTATTTTTCATTAGCGCTTCCTCCTTTAGTGATATATCCTGATTATACCAAAAAATATTATTTTTAGCTTTGTATATTGAAGGTAAAATACAACTTTTTTTGTCTTTATGCTGCGGTCTCTCTTTCAACCAGTATAGGATGTTTTCGGTATTGTTGCCGGGGTACCCCTTTTTAGCTATGATATATTAAAACGCTTTCATGAATGAACTTTTTATCATCTTAATTAAGCTAGGGAGATGACGGATATGAGTCATGAAACAACGGGTATCGAATATTTATTTCAAGATCCGAAGATTCATCTGGATGAGCGTGTACGGGATCTTGTGTCGCGACTAACCTTGGAGGAAAAGGTTGAATCCATGTTGCAATACCAGCCGGCCATTGACCGATTGGGAGTCGCAGCTTATAAGCACGGTACGGAAGCGGCACACGGGATAGCGTGGTTGGGTGAGGCGACTTCATTTCCTCAGCCTGTAGGATTGGCATGTACTTGGGATACGGAATTAATGCGCCTCATCGGCTCTGTTATCGCAGATGAGGCGCGTGTGTACTATCGTCGTGATCCCAAATTAAACGGTCTGACCCTGTGGGCACCTACAGTGGATATGGAGCGTGACCCGAGGTGGGGACGCAATGAGGAAGCTTACGGCGAAGATCCATATTTGACGGGAGAGCTGTCAAAGGAGTTAGTCAAGGGGATACAGGGGGATCATCCGGTATATTTGAAAGCGGTTGCCACTTTAAAACATTTTCTGGGTAACAATAATGAAGTGGATCGGGGAAGTGGCTCCTCCAGTATAGATCCACGAAACCTGCGAGAATATTACCTAAGAGCCTTTGAGAAGCCTTTTACGGAAGGCGGTGCCCAGTCGATGATGACTTCTTACAACCTGATTAATGGAACACCTGCTACGTTATATCATGGGGTTAACGATATTGTCAGGGACGAATGGGGGATGGACGGCTTTGTCGTAAGTGATGCGGGTGATGTCATGGGGATTGTCAACGATCATCAGTATTACGATTCCCACACGCCAGGTGTGGCCGAATCTATTCGGGCGGGAATTGACAGCATTACAGATGATGCAGAGCTCTCCAAACAGGCGATTCGTGAAGCCTTGGCACAAGGAACGCTACAAGAAGAAGACTTGGATCGGGCATTGTTCCATACGTTCCGTGTCCGTTTTCGTTTGGGGGAATTTGATCCGGCGGCAGACAATCCTTATGCCTCAATCGGAGAGGAAGCTCTCCTGACAGAGCAAGCCTGTGAATTGTCGTTGCGTGCGGCGAGGGAGCAGATCGTATTGCTTAAAAATGAGCATGAACTCTTGCCTTTGAACCCTGCCCGGTGCGGCAAAGTAGCGGTCATTGGTACGCATGGCAATGAGGTGTACCGCGACTGGTATTCCGGTACGCTGCCCTACCGGGTTACACCGCTGGAGGCGATTCGTGCCAAACTGGAAGGCGATGATGCAAGGGAACGCGTCGTGTACCGTGATGCCAAGAATCGCGTGACCTTGACGGCGGCGAATGACGGAGCGAAGCTCACAGTCGATTCTTCTGGTGAGATGCGCCTGTCCCAGGATGGAGAGCCCACGGTATTGACCATGACGGATTGGGGCTATGGCAGTGTGACGTTACATGATGAGCATCTGGGTACTTACGTGACGAGTGATGAGGAGACGCTCCGTGTGACAGCTGATGAAGCGTATGGCTGGTATGTCAAAGAGGTCTTTGGGCTGACTCCTGTTGAACAAGGAGAGCATCTGTGGACAACATGGAATGGCAAACCAGTGATTGCGGGAACGGAGGGCTCATTAAAAGTAGCTGAAAGCTCCGCACCTAACGCTGTAGGGAGTAACGTCTCGACAGCCTCGACATTTTCAGGACAGAGCCATACAACATTCCAGGTAGAGACGGTGTCAGATGGTTTAGCGGAAGCGATAGCCGCTGCGCAAGCGGCAGATACAGCAATTGTATTTGTTGGAAATCACCCGCTCATCAATGGAAAGGAAGAGAATGACCGTCCAGGCTTGGAACTGCCAGCTTCCCAGCAACGGCTTATCGAGGAAGTGTATCGCGTCAATCCGAATACGATTGTGGTTCTGACGGGCAGCTATCCATTTGCCATCCCTTGGGTTCAGGAGCATATTCCAGCGATCGTATACACGTCTCATGCGGGACAAGAGCATGGTACAGCAATAGCGGATGTGTTATTTGGAGACTACGCGCCAGCGGGGCGTTTGAACATGACTTGGGTTCAGAGCGAGGATCAATTAGGCGACATTAAAGATTACGATATTATTCGCGGCGGTCGTACCTATCAATATTTTGAAGGTGAACCTTTATATCCGTTTGGTCATGGATTGACGTATTCGCCTTTTGAATATAATGACCTGCGTACGGATGCCCCAAAGGATAGCCTAAAGTCTATTGCTGCACTGGATGCCGTGGATACGCTCCAGGTGTGGGTAGAGGTGACGAATCGGGGCGTAGCTGCTGGTGAAGAGGTTGTACAACTCTATGTACGGCCCGGTGCCTCACGAGTAAAGCGACCACTGAAGACATTGTGCGGTTTTCAACGTATTCGCTTAGAGGCAGGTGAGACGCGAACGGTTTCCTTTACGATTCGGATGAAGGATTGGGCAATTTGGGATGTTACACGGGATTGCTATTGCGTTGAAACGGGGGAATATACACTGCTGGCAGGCGCTTCCTCAGCGGATATCCGGTTGGAGCACCCTGTGTACGTTCGTGGCGAAGTTATTCCGCCACGCCAAGCCGGACGAAGTATCCGCGCTGAAAACTTTGATGATTGCTCCGACATCGCACTGGATGAAAGCAAGGAGCAAAGGGAGGCCTGTGTACGTCCGCGCACACCTCAACGTTCCGGTTGGATTGTCTTTCATGGCGTAGACATGGATACGGTGAGTGTGGTCGAGCTTCAGTGCCGCGTGTCAGGCAACAGCAGCGATGCCACAATTGAGCTGCGTTTGGATGCGCCGGACAGCGAAGCTGTGGCACGTGTGAACGTGGGCAATACAGGAGGGGCGCAAGCATGGACTACGCTCGCGGAAGCGGTACATTCAGTCTCTGGCACACGTGATGTATACCTGTTGTTGAGCGGGGAAGTGCGGCTAGCTCATTTTACTTTGGGCGCTAATGCTACAGAGGATTCCGGCTTTCAGGCTTGAACTTACTTCTGACATCACGTACAATGCATTCAACGAAGTTTCTACAGCTTAGGGGTGTCATCTCATTTGAATAGTGAAAAACGACTACGCACCGCAACGCCCAAATGGCTTGGGGTGGCGGTAAAGGCGCTTGTCTATTTGGAAAAGCACGGAGAACTCTGTGCCAGCGGTTCTATTGCCCGTTCCATTGACTGCGAAGTCACTTTGGTGCGCAGGGTGCTGACACGACTTGTACAGGCAGATTTGATTGCAGCACGCGAAGGTCGTGAGGGAGGCTATGTGCTTACCCGTTCGGCCGACCATATTACACTTGCCGATATATACCACGCCATTGAAATATGTGATCCAATTTTCCCGGGTATGATGCATGAACCGGAAACCAATCCTTTTTGTGAGGAGTTGGCGATAGCCGTATCCGAAATTTTAGCCGAGAGCGAACAACGTATGCTAGAAGTATGGGGGTCCCATACGCTGGCTTCACTTGCCAATCGTACATCACTCGTGGTAGGGAAATGCAATCATAATGAAGATTCAAAATGATAATAGCCGATACGACTCTCAAGAGAGGGTTGTATCGGCTATTTCTATGAAATGGTCATGTCTCAAATTATATTTCATATGAGCAAACCCGGTTACGTCCTGCATTTTTAGCTTCGTATAGTGCTTTATCTGCCTGCTCCAGCAGGGCTGCTCCGGACATATCTTCCCCGGTACCAGGAAAGGTCGTCACGCCGATGGACACCGTGACTTTAAGAACAAGATCGTCCGCTAAAATAAACTCGTGCTGATTTACTCCACTAAGAATCTGATTAGCTATGCGTAGCGCTTGTCGAAAAGCACAATTCGGCAAAAGCACGGTGAATTCTTCCCCCCCGCTGCGGGTGACTACATCATTAGGACGACATTTTTCCATTAAAATCTGCCCAAGTTGGCGCAGCACTGCATCTCCTGCTGCATGTCCGTAGGTATCGTTGACTTCCTTGAAGTGATCAATATCCAACACCAGTACAGATAAGTGCTCATGACGTTGGCGAGCTTGAGGGAGCTTCTCTTCCAATGAAAACTCAAGCTGTCTTCTGTTGCTTAAATTAGTGAGATGGTCTGTGTAGGAGGTATGCTCCAGTCGAAGTAACAGCTCATTGGATGTGTTGATAGATTCAGCAATGAGGTACAGAAGACATCCGCCGACCATGGAAATGAAGAATTGGAGCGGATACACGTGCAGAACATCATCAAGATTTTTCAAATTAATCATAAGAGGACAGAATATAATGCCCAAAGCAAAAACGTTCATCATAATCAGCTTGGGTAAACGTGACCAGGACAGATGTGACAATAAAGCACACCCCAGCCCAGCGAGCATCATAAAAATAGCGCCTACGATGGCTTGAGTGTTAATACCAAACAGTAATAATCTACCTACACATATAAACAGGGTAGCCATGAGTGCTGCTGGGGCGCCGATATACGTTGCGGTAGCTACGATGGCCAAATGACGAAGATCGGCAATCGTATTAAATCCTACTGGAATTGAATAGTACATCATAACAATGCCGTAGCACCCAAAAAGGGCGCCTCCAATCCAATGTATCTTACGCTTCAAGGTGTGCAGCCGGATTTTATATCTTTGTGATATAAGGCCGGTTATGTACAAAAAGGTGACAAGGATACAGGTATTTACAAAAAACGTACTGAACAAGATGCTAACCCTCCCGAGAGGCATATTCCTTCATTTTATCAAAAAAACTGACATTAAGCTTGCAAATGAAGAATTTATTGAAATTTATTACGCGAGTGCGCTTATAGCGTTTCGTTCACATGTTTGGTGCATAACTGGGAATAGATTGAGCATACTCCAAAGATACAAGAATAAGGAAAAATGGGCGGTAACTATTGCTGCCTTACTGGAGATGAGGTTTGCTCATGATTCGCTATCCCTATCGCAAACATAATAAAAAGTCGGATGCGGACAAGAATAAAGAAAATTCTTCACGTTCTTTAAAGATCGAGGCTCATTTGGATACCAACTTGCAGCAAATTAAGGAATCGACGTCTAACAGCCCAGACTTCTTGATTCGCCGTTTTAATGTCGGCCTAAAGGCGGATGTTCCTGCCGCCATTGTATTTCTAGATAGTATGGTCAAGACGGATACGGTGAATGAGCTCGTCATGAAATCATTGCTTAGCCGCCCATCTGCCGAGGTGGCTGCTGAGGTAGAAAGTGCAGAAGAGCTTTACAATCGGATACAGGCTCATGCGCTGGAACTGGGTGAAGTGAAGGAATGCGATGATTGGAATTCCATGATGGAACAACTCTTAATGGGAGATACGATTATTTTACTGGAGGGCTGTAACAAGACCATTGCGTGCGGCACACGTGGAGGAGAGGTACGGGCGGTCAACGAGCCTTCCACACAGTCTGCCGTCCAGGGACCGAAGGACGGATTTGTGGAATCCCTGTTCACGAATATCTCTCTTGTACGCCGACGGATTAAAAGCTCCGATCTTACGATGGAAATGTTCAAAGTGGGAAGCACGTCCCTCACGAATGTGGCCATACTGTATATGAAGAATATTGCAGATGCAAGTGTCGTAGATGAAGTTCGTCAACGGGTAAAATCCATCAATATTGACGCAATATTCGAAGCCGGCATGGTGGAAGAGATGATACAGGACCAAAATCTCACACCATTTCCAACGATCTATAACTCAGAAAGACCGGATACGATAAGCAGCAACATTATGGAGGGTCGGGTGGCACTCATCGTCGATGGAAATCCATTTGTACTGGTGATGCCCACTATATTTGCTCAATTCTTTCAAAGTTCTTCCGATTATTCGGAACGTTACGACATGGCGACAGTCGTCCGACTCATCCGGTATATCAGCTTTATTATTCTGATTTTGGGACCTTCTCTCTACATCGCCTTAACCACTTATCATTATGAAATGATACCAACCCCACTACTGATCAGCATACTAGCACAGCGGGAATCCGTTCCTTTTCCGGCATTTCTGGAGGCGTTTATTTTGGAAATCACCTTTGAAATCTTGCGAGAAGCAGGTATTCGAATGCCGCGTGTGGGCGGACAAACGGTATCCGTTATCGGTGCGCTTGTATTGGGACAAGCGGCTGTGGAGGCTGGAATTGTCACCCCGCTGCTCACGATTGTAGTAGCGCTGACGGGGATTGCCAGCTACGCGATTCCGACATATAACATGGCGGTAGCCGGGAGACTGTTCAGGTTTGTTTTTATGATATTGGCGGCGTTTATGGGGCTGTATGGCATTACATTGGGGTTGATTGCGCTGATCGCCCATATGAACAGTCTGCGTTCTTTTGGAGTGCCCTACATGGCCCCTTTCAGTCCCTTCGTGCTGGAGAGTCAAAAGGATGCCGTATTGCGGCTCCCATTTTGGATGATGCGGAAACGTCCTAAAAGTATCGCATCTACGAATCAGAAACGAATGAAGGATGGAAGCGGAATTTCCCCTTCCAATAAAACTTCACCGATGCAGGAGGGGGGCGTTCAGGGTGCATCAGGGGAAGGGGAATGAACGGAGAACAATAACCCTCAAGTGGAGAGTGTGGATTCTGAGTTTGACGGGGCTGTTATTGATGCCACTTCTATCTGGCTGTTGGGATTCCGTGGAGCTGAATCAGAGGGCAGTAGTAGCGGCTATAGGTATTGATGAGGATGGGGAGTCGGGCTATGCGGTTTCCCTGCAGGTAATCGTGGCAGATGAAATAGCTGGAGCTAAAGCGAGAGGAGCCACCCCTGTCGTCTTGTATCAGGAAAAGGGCAAGAATCTGTTTCAAGCGATCCGTAGAGCTTCACAGAGGGTTTCGCGGATCATTTCTCTGGCGCATACCAGACTGGTCGTTATTGGAGAAAAGCTGGCACGGGCTGGAATCGGCGATACGCTGGATTTTCTGGAAAGGTCTACAGAAATCCGGCTGCCGGTGAAAATGATGGTGGCACGCGGTAATACTGGGAAGGATGTGCTGGCAATCATGACCGCGATCGGCCGTATTCCCGCCAATGATATTTCAGGAAAGCTGGAAACATCGGAGCGTTTGTATGCCGGGGATTACGCGGTGACTATCGACGATGTCATTCGCAGCATGTCCAATAAGGGTGGCGGTCCTGTGCTGACGGGCATAGAGGTCGATGGGAATTTGGAGCAGGCCCCAAGCAAGAACAATGTGGACAATATTTTACCGAAAGCAATTGTTCATATTAACGGAATGGGGGTGTTCCAAAAGGACCGGCTTGTCCGCTGGTTGGACGATGAACAGGCCATTGGACTGTCTATGATCAACAACAAGGTAAAAAGTGCCCAAACAACATTGAACTGCGGTAAGAATGGGGAAACTATTGGCATCGAAACCTTGTTCTCTGCAACCAATATACACACTCAGATGGAGCAAGGGGAGCCTGTTTTTGTGATTAACTTAAAACAGACCGGGGCGGTACAGGAAGCCGAGTGCCCGATTAACTTGCAAAGTTCGGAGGCGATGAAAAGATTGCAGGAGCAATGGACAGAGGAGACGAAAAAAGTGATCAGTTCAACAGTCAGGGAGGTACAGCGTACCCACAGCGATGTAATAGGCTTCGGCCTTGCGCTGGAGAGGAGTTATCCTAAAAAATGGGAAAAACTCTCTTCCGAATGGAGACGTTATTTTGCGGAAAGCACCGTCCGTATTCAAGTGACTTCTGTACTGAAACACACGCAGTCGCGGACTAACCCATATTCCAAGGGGGAATCAGACTAGTGGAAATAGAACAAGGAGGGAAGGCCATGAAAAAGACACAGATGGACGCAAAAGAGATGATCTCTCTTATGGTGCTGTTTGAGATGGGCACATCCATGATGTCTATTCCCGGAAGGAATGCGGGGAAGGATGCATGGATCGCCATCCTCATTTCCACGGTTTTTGGGGCAATGCTTTTTGTATGCTATGGCAGCCTTCACCGACGCTTTCCCGACTTGCTCATGACGCAGTACTGCAGAACCCTTTTCGGCAAGAAAGCAGGGAGTGCGCTTGCTTTTATATATATCGTGTTTTTTCTTTACGGCGGAGCACGGGATCTTCGGGACACGGGGATACTGATTGCCGACCGGACACTTCAGCATACGCCGTTGACAGTCATCTGTGCCTTGATGATTGGACTTGTGATGTATGTGATGCATCTGGGAATCGAGGTTGCAGGCCGGACGGCCATCATCATGTTGATTTTGCTGCTGCTGCTGGGCCTGGCTACGAATATATTGATTTTGTTGGCAGGCATTGTGGATGTGGGCAATATATTGCCCATAGCCGAGCATGGCTGGCAGCCGATATGGCAAGTTGTTTATTCGCAAGCCGTGATGCTCCCGTACGGCGAGATGGTTACGTTTGCTATGATCCTCCCCACATTAAAAAAGGGCTACCGTGCCAATGGGGTAGGGGTGACCGCTGTATTGTTGGGGGGGCTGCTCCTGTCTGTTGTTACATTGTCCAATGTGCTTGCACTGGGAGAGAACGTGTTCAAACGGGCGAATTACCCGCTGCTCTCGATGATCAGTAAGGTAGAAATATCTGATTTTATCGACAGGGTAGATGTCATCGGCGTCATGACCGTTATTATTTTTGATTTTTTCAAAATCTTCATCTTCTATTATGCGGCGGTTAAGGCTGCGGAGGATGTATTAAGAATATCTTACCGTAAATTGCTCCTGCCGTTTGGGCTGATCATGCTCGTTTCTTGCGTATTGATGGCTCTGGGCTATCAACACCATCTTGTAATAGGCGAGTTTGTGCTGAAATGGCTGTTTCCGATATTTGCCGTGTTTTTTCCTTTCTTGCTGCTTATCGTGTCATGGCTGAAAAAGACTCGGAATAAAAAAGGAGAGGAGAATGCGTCGTGAGTCAACGTTTTGCCAACAAAACATATATCAGCACCGGGCAAATGCACATTCTCATGTTTCATTTTATTCTGGGAAACTCAGTCATTATTAATTTGGATAACGAATATGAACGGAATACATCGTTATTATCTTGGGAAATACATTATTAATCTTATCGGGCAGCATTCGTCTGAAAGAGCTGAAGCCCGTAATGAGTCAGGGCTTTAAACCTGTGCTCAGATCAGCCATAAGGGAACGTCTGGCCAACCCATACGGTGAAATGATCTGTTTCATGATGTTTATCCCTTGTGTACATAAGCCTTCACAGATGACCAGAGCAGGTTATGGGGGCATTTTAGCTGGGGGGATCGTTTTAATTGAAGTCGCGATATTAAATGTAACCGTGCTAGGTACGGCTATAACAGAGTGCTCTATTTTTCCATTACTAAGTACATTTGCGAATGTACAGCTTTCGGAATATGTGCAACGTCCCGATGTAATTGTACTGATGTCCGTTATCATCGGCGACTTTTTTAAAGTGGCTCTGTTCTTTTATGCAGCCGCGATAGCGATATCTGATATATTTGGTTTACCATACCGAAAAACGCTGCTTTCCTGCGGTGTCATTGTTTTATTGTGGTCTCAGATAGAAACGCCAAGCCTGAGCGAGCATTTTGAATTTGGGCGACAGTCCCTAATCTATATTCATCCATTATTTGTTTACATTTTCCCCGTTCTGTTTTTTCTGCTGGCTCTTGTGCGAAGAAGCAGAGTTAGAAGAGGGAACTCTCAGAAAACGCGACCATCGTGAGAAAAGGAATTGAAATGAGTATCCAATTTGCTTTTTGCCTACGGTTACAAAGAACAACAATAGCATTCCTGCCAATACGATATATTCGGATGGACGCATAGTGCTAAAAGCCAATGCCATGGGCTCCCACGGGGTATGAGTACCGAATAGCCAGTTCACTAGCAGGATGGTGCCGAGCATAAGCATCATAAAGAGTGTAAATATCCACAATACCTTCATAAATATTCCTCCGATGTGTATGAGCTGAGATGTACCATGTATACATTGTGTTGCAAAGCCGTTCAATTTATCCGATCCCATTGACTTGAAATAAATTAAGATTTATACTTATTCTAAATTGATCTTTATTATGATTGTAAGTTTGTAATTAATATAATCTGCGTTGGTTAAGGGAGATGCGCTATGAGAACTTTAAATTTAACTTCGCAGCGCCAAGCGGTATATGATGTGGTTCGTGAAGCTCACGATCATCCTACTGCGGCCGATGTTATGAATCGGTTGATGGAGCGCGGATATAATCTGGCCTATGGAACGGTATATAATTCACTGCGTTATTTGACGGATAAGGAATTAATCCGTGAATTGAAGCTGGGGGAAGCTGCTAGTCGTTATGACGGACGGATGGACGATCATCAGCATATTATTTGTCAGGTATGCGGCCGGGTAGATGAAGTGATGAGTGAAGTCCCACATGATTGGATTGACACGGTTGCGCATGAAACGGGGTATACTATTGCCCATGCCCATGTCGTATTCGGAGGAGTGTGTAAGGAATGTCAAAGCAAGCGAATCAGATAACGAATCGTTTCAAAGTGGCTGACATGCCTAGACGGGTGAAGGGTAGTTGGACATCGATGTTAGCAGCTCCCTCTACACCTACGGTGCAGACCGTTCCCTCTAATGAGCCTTTGTATTGTCCGACCACACGTCGTATCATTCTAATCAGTTCGGTACCGGGTGTAGTTCACGGGTTGGTGAGTACGTTGTCAGATGCGTGTTTTGATGTGATGGTTTTTCATCGCTGGGAGCCTGAAGTGCAGCGTCATCTGGGAAGCGATCTGTTGATTTACGATTTGACCGCCACCGAACCACAGAGTGAATTACTGGATATTCGCAATCGTCTGGAGGTAGAACACATGAAAGACACACCGGTTATGTACGTGGTTCAGGATCGGGTGTCTGTACATGCGAATGAGCTGCTTCCTTCAGAAGAGGTGCTGGTGTGGCCGCTGGCTTCCAATCATATGGTGCATGACATTGAACGGATGATTGTACGCCATCCTGCCGCTTCCCGTCAGGCAGCGCAAGCCAGCCGTCGTACGGTGTTCAAGGACATCTGGATTGACCGAGATAAAATGCTGGTATATAAAGAAGAGAGTCAACTGAATCTGACTAAAACAGAATACGATTTGCTGCTGAAGTTGATTGATGCTCAAGGCAAAGTGATCTCTCGCGAGCAAATGATGCACGATATCTGGGAGACGGATTTTGTAGGCGGCAGTAACGTTGTAGATGTGCACGTCAAAAGTTTGCGTAAGAAGCTAGATGATCGACCTGCGGAACCTGAATATATTGCAACCGTAAGAGGTGTAGGATACAGATTGGCAGATTGACCTGAAAGTTATGAATACCGATGAATTTCCGCCGGATGGAGACATTCGGCGGTTTGTATATGATTACATGAAGAAACTGACATTAGGTGTGACGGTTGACTTTAGCCGGATATATACACTACAATCGGTAGTGTGAGGTGCTTCTTATGAAACGACTGAATTTTAAAGCTGGCGAAACCGGGCTTAACCGATTTTTCGGGCCTCTGGAAGCCAAGATTATGGATATTTTATGGTCCACTTCGGATCGGAGTATCAAAGAAGTGCAGACCGCGTTGGAGGGGGATCGGGACTTTAACTTCAATACGGTAATGACCGTGATGAACCGTTTAGTGGACAAGGGAATACTGAGTAAGAGTATACGTGGGAGAACGTCTTTATATCGTCCAGTTTTAAGTAGGGAAGAGTTCATGGATGAGCAATCCAAGGGACTGAGTCACGAATTGGTGGATGAATTTGGTCCGCTTGCTGTCAATCATATGATTGATGCTCTGGAGGTGGCCGATCCGAAGTTGATCGAACGTCTGGAACAAAAAATTAAACAATGGAAAAAGGATATGTAGCGATGTGGAAAACACGTTCTAAATTACTGTTTACAGCAGGCGCCTTGATTTCGGGTTTCGCCCTTATACAGATGGGTATGTACGCCGGGCAGCATGTTTTCGGCTGGAAATTGAATTATAACGTGTTTCAAATTTGCAGAAGTTTGTTGCAGCACTACGGAATTGGCTACATGGTGGATGCGCTCAGCGGGCTGGTTTTCGTTACCTTCGCTATCGCCGGAGGAGAAGCAGTCAGACAGTGTATGGCTACCAGGGCAGCTTTTCGCAGACTGCACCGAATGCGTGACCTCCCGCTGACCGAAGCACTGGGTGAGCGATATCATGAACTCGGGACCGATCGGATATGGGTCATTGATTATGCCAAGCCAGCCGCCTTTACCATGGGATTATGGAAGCCACGCATTGTATTGTCCTCTGCACTATTGTCCGTACTGGACAAGCACGAGGAAGAGGCTGTCATATACCACGAAGCCTATCATATGAAACATTATGATCCGTTGAAGACCTGGTTGCTGCAAGTGTGTGCTAAACAGCTGTTTTACTTGCCGGTGCTGCGTCACATTACCAATCATTATAAGACGGCCCGTGAAATTTTGGCTGATAACGAAGCGATTCATCGAGCCGGTTCACCAGTTGGGATTGGGAGCGCATTGCTCAAGCTTCTGAGTATGACACCTGCCAATACTCGCCTGGTAAACTCGGCCGCTTGTTCCTCGTTTGCAGAAACGTCCATTAATTATCGTATCTCACGTATTTTAGACCCTCAGCAAGAACCTGTCATTCAAATGCCTTGGCGTTCGATTATGTTTTCCAGCTATGTGCTAGTGATGCTGACACTTATGTTCGCACTGGCGCTAATCTAGTTGGACAAGATGTTTCTTACGGGTGGCGCTTTTCGCGCTCCCGATTCTCAATGTGCAATACACTACACTATGTAGTTTGTTGCAGGATTTTTATACAATTTAAAAGGAGATGAGCAAATGAATCAAACGCTTATGAATATTGGATTATTGTTGGTACGAATCTTTACAGGGGTTATTTTTATCGTTCACGGTGCACAAAAGTTTCAGGGATTAGACGGAACCTCCGGCTTCTTCCAAAGTATCGGACTCCCTGGTTGGATGGCCCCTGTGGTCGCTACGGTTGAGCTGGTTGGAGGAATTGCACTGGTTCTGGGTATCGGAACACGACTGGCTGGAGCGGCATTGACCATTGTTATGATTGGTGTATTGCTAACCGCTAAAAAAGGACAGCCTTTTGGCTCGATTGAATTTGATCTGCTGATTCTGTTCACCAGCCTTCAGCAAGCGCTTGTCGGTGGACGTTTTCTGGCAGTGGATCAGTTATTTGGCCGCAAAAAGGCTGAAAACAGTAACGTACAGGTCTAAATGTTCATATAACCGCGTCCTTAGTCTTATAGGGCGCGGTTTTTGTTTTTCTCCTTTGTGAAATTTTATTGTAAATCATTTGCTACTTTCAACCGATATAACTAACACGGAATGTAATTCAAATATATCGGTTTATGAGCAAAGGGGAAAAAACATGGGAACAACGCGAAAGAGAAAAACGATATGGACACTCAGGAACAAGCTAAGTTTAGGCTTTTTACTTGTTTTGCTGATTCCGAGCTTAAGTATTTCCACTGCGACCTATAAATCATCATATAATGCTATGGAGAAACAGCTCCACGGCAGTGCGAATCAGGGGGTAGCGACAGCTAACTCAATTATTGAATACGCAATCGCCAGTAAAATTAAAGATGCGAGTTATTTGGCGGAGCGTCTGGACGGTTCGATGATAGATGGTCGAAACAGCCCTTTGATTCAGCCCAAGCTGATCCAATACAAGGGTTTGCACGAAGATGCAACGGATATTTTTGTTGGTACACCGGAGGGGCTGATGATCCGGGGGGTGCCCAAGGAGGATGAAGGGACATTTGACCCTCGCACACGCCCATGGTACATCGAAGCGATGAAGCAGCCCGGTAAGGTTGCAATTACGCCTGTGATCATCAATTCATCGGGTATTCCTGTTGTCGTAGTATCTCAGACGCTTTCCGACAAGTCCGGGGTTATCGGGATTTCTCTAAATCTGGAGAGTGTACGTAAACTGGCCTCTATCAAAGTGGGCCAGGAGGGGTATATCATCATTTTGGATCATACGAAGAAATTCGTAGTCCATCCTACGGCTAAAGCGGGCTCATCTCCTCAGGAGAATTCGCTTGATAGGTTGTATACTGCGCCGAGCGGGAACTTCAACTATATGCATGAAGGTCGCGAGAAATATTTGACCTATGTAACGAATACGGATACCGGCTGGAAAATTGCAGGTACCTTCTATCAATCCGAGATTAGCGATGCCACCGCTGCCATGCGTTATGTAACCATTTTCGTGCTGGCTGCCTCACTGGTGATTGCGCTTATCGCGATTTTCCTGATTACCCGTTCTGTTTTGGTACCGATTCGTAAGCTGCAAAAATCAGCAGAACGAATCAGTGAAGGAGATTTGACGGGCGATTTGGAAACTGGAAAAACGGATGAGGTGGGCGAATTGTCTGCTCACTTTCAAACCATGGTGGATAGTTTGCGCACGATGATTCGAAGCGTACACGAAACGACAGATCGGGTAAGTTCTTCAGCGGAGGAGCTGGCTGCGGGTGCAGATCAGACAACCCAAGCGATTGAGCATGTCACCATTGCTATCCAGGAAGTAGCTGTGGGCAGCGAACGTCAGGTGGAGAGCGTCAAGCACGGCTCCGTAAATATGGAGGAGCTTGCTCAGCAAGCAGCGAACGTATCCGAGCGTATGGTGGGCGTATCTGAACATGTGAAGATGAACGCCGAGTCGGCTCAGGAGGGCAGCAAGGCTGCTACGCAGGCTGTCCAGAAGATGCATGACATCGACGAGACCGTTAACGATCTCGGACAGGCCATGGACTCTCTCAATGAGCGCTCCGGTGAAATCGTGAATATTATCAGCGTTATATCCGGTATTGCCAAACAGACGAATCTGTTAGCTCTGAATGCGTCCATTGAGGCCGCACGTGCTGGGGATCATGGTAAGGGATTTGCCGTGGTCGCCACGGAGGTACGTAAGCTAGCTGAGGAATCAGCGAAATCGGCTACTTTGATCTCGGAGCGCATTGAAGCGATGCAGGTGGATATGAATCATGCTCTGGGCGCTATGCATCAAGCGCGGACACGGGTGACGGAAGGCATTGATTCGGTAACCACGTCTGAGCAATCCTTTGCGGAGATCAGCCAGGCCGTGGAACGAGCTATGGTACATATCAATGACATTACCGGAGTGACTCAGGAAATGGCACGGGGGACTGTAGGTGTCGTAGATATTATGAGCGATATTGCCCACATTTCGGACGAGGCAGCGAGCAACACCGAGTCGATCTCAGCAGCGGCTGAGCAACAGCTCGCTTCTATTGAGGAAATTGCTTCATCTACAGCGGACCTGAGCCAAATGGCAGAGGAATTGCGCGAACTGGTTGGACGTTTTCAGGTTGAAGGAAAATCCTAAAATGATAAAAAGCGCCCGGATACAGGAGATTGTACTCTGTATACAGGCGCTTTTTTTAATGTGTTTAGCATAATTTCTGGTTTGCAGGGTTAGAAGTTAACGTTGGAAGGACTTGCGGCGATCCAGGCGGAAACGGACATCCCGTGAGCTGTCGGAAGGACGCAGCGAACTTCTCTGAAACATATTGTTCAGAATCAGTGCGAAAATGACTAGCACTGTCCCATATAGTTCAAAACGGCTAATGACATAACCTTGGAAGTACATGAGTACCAGCGTGGTAATCGGTACAAAGTTAATAAATAGAATTCCGTTCAGTGGAGACAGCTTTCGGATTCCGGCATTCCAGCTAAGCAGGGCAGCTAGCCCTGGAAGCAGGATCATAAAGCTCATTTCGTATTTAACTGACCACACAGCCTGCCAGTCCGGCACCACAATCCAGTTGAAAGCAGAGGCAAATGTGACGACTACGAAGGAGACGAGAGTTCCAAGCAGGCAGGTTAGGGTTGAATACCGAAGAGTAGACCATCCTGCAAAGTGGCTGCCTCCCATGGAATATACGACCCATCCGACGACGCCTACGAAAATAAGCAGCAGCGGCAGTAAATGTTGTCCGGCAAGTGTGAAAAAGGTCCATTTTCCGTTCGTGATCACAAGTAAAGCCCCAGCCAGCGCAATCACCATGCTGATTAGTGTATATTTCGGAGGCATTTTACGGGTCATGATCCACACCATCGCAATGGAAATCATCGGCATTAGCACTTCCATTATAGAAGCTACCAGAGTACCTGCTGCCCCCATCGCGTGCTGTCCCTGGAAAACGGCCATATTATAAATGGTGAATCCCATGGTCCCAAAGAATAACAACGTCTTGCCCTTGCCCTCAAAGCGAAATGCCGTCCGTCCCTCTTTGAGCCACAATAGCACGACTAAAATGAGTGTAACCGATAAATAGCGCAAAAATGAAAAGTACAGTGGATTGATATGTTGTAATGCAATGTGCGAAACCGGAAACATCGCCCCCCAGGACATACTGGCGATTAGGCATAATAAAGATCCGGTCATGATTTGTCTGTTCATGATGTACAAAAGCTCCTCCTTGCCGGTCTCAGCGGACATATCTTATGGACACATCATAAAGGATAGGAAGCTGTTGGTAAAATGATTGAAAATAAACATTATGATCATTTAAAATGATAATAAGTGACAAGGCGCGTCAATTTTGATGGCCCCTTGTCCTTCACAATAAGGGGGAGCAGTAGTGGATCTGAACGATTTAAACATTTTCCAGACGGTGGCTGCGCATGGCAGTGTCAGCAAGGCTGCAGCCGAGCTTAGCTATGTCCAGTCCAATGTAACGGCCAGAATCAAGCTGCTCGAAAAGGAACTGCAAACGCCTTTATTTAATAGACATAAGCGGGGAATGATCCTCAATGCAGAGGGCAAGCGTCTGCTGCAATATACGAAAAGCATTTTATCGCAATTTGAGGAAATGAAACATGCGTTTCAGAATACCTCTACACCTTCTGGGGTACTGGAGATTGGCATTGTGGAGACTGTCATTGCCCTCCCGGCCATTTTACATGCTTACTATAGCAAGTACCCGGATGTCGAGTTGTCCCTCAAGGCCGGGGTTACAGAGTCTCTGGTGCAGGAGGTTGCAGAAATGCGGCTGGATGGAGCTTTTGTGACCGGGCCGGTCAAGCATCCGCTGATTGAACAGTTTGATGTGTTTCAGGAAAAACTGGTCCTCGTATCCCAAGGAGATGATTTTTCTGTCGAGGATCTTACAACCCGTCCACTCCTGCTGTATAAAAAAGGTTGCGGCTACCGGGGACGGCTGGAAACTTGGCTCAAGATGGAGGGGATTATTCCCAAGCAGATTATGGAGTTTGGGACATTTGAGACAATTATCGGCAGTGTGGCGGCCGGTATTGGAATGACTGTTTTTCCCGAATCGTCGATCAGCGGCCTGGTGGCTCAAGGCCTTGTATGCGGTCATGCGATGCCTGAGCCATACAATGAAGTAACAACGGTGTTTATCCGGCGTAAGGAAGCCTTTGTTACCAGTACTTTGCAGTCTTTTATAGATGAGATTATCACTCAGACAGAGGCGTAGCTTTATCGCTTGGGCTCGGTTACAATGAGAGGGATTTGATCTCATTTTTCTTCCTGAAGGAGGGCTATTATGTTTACAATATATCCGGCGGCTTCCCGATTCAGCTTCGATAAGGGCTGGTTGCGGGGAAGTCACAGCTTTTCATTCGCGGAGTATCAGGATGAGAACAATACAGCGTTTGGCCCTATGCGTGTCTGTAATGACGATGTCATCGCACCGGGACGGGGATTTGGGGCGCATCCGCACAGTGATATGGAGATTGTTTCGATTGTGCTGTATGGGGAACTGCGTCATGAAGACAACCGTGGACATGTAGCGGTAACCCGTTTTGGAGGCATTCAGCGAATGTCAGCGGGCCACGGCATCATTCATACGGAGCACAACGCTTCACAAACGGAGGATGTCAGTCTGCTGCAATTGTGGTTTAGCCCGCATACGAGAGGACTGAAACCGTCATATGAGGCTACAGCATTCAATCCTGAGCGTCTTTACGGTCAGCTTCTGCCTGTCGTTGCCGGAAAGCGCGTACCAGGCACGGAGGGTGAAATAGCTGCAATCAACCAGGATTTAACGATTTATTTAAGCAAGCTTCAGCCTGGAGAACAAGTAGAATTCACACAGGCCGAGGGTCGGCGCGTGTTCCTGTTCGTCATCGAAGGCTCGCTGCGTGTGAACGGTGAACATATTCTGCAAGGACGCGATTCCGCTCGTATTGAGCAGGAGCCGAAGCTCTCACTGAAAGCAGAAGATTCTGTTTTTTATATGTTGATTGATTTGCCCTAAAAGGAGGTGCGCACAATGGCGCAGCAGGAAACATGGCTGATCAAGCATGCCGTCACGGGACGTAGCTTTGCTGACAGCCGCAAGCAGAGTTTCGATTGTCATTTTGAATCGGTGGACGGTGTGTTTCGCTTTACGCTTCAAGAGTTGCCGCGTGAGATGGCGGAGGCGATTGTGCGTTATAGCGGGGAGTTGAACGTATTTCGTTTTGTAACCCCGGTAGATGATGGCCCCCTGGTGAAGCATTGGTATTACGTCACCCCGGAAAGCGTGGAATATCATGATCAGACAGATAAGCTTACGTTCGAAGCTGGTTCTGAGATTGAATACCATCCCGAGGAGTATTGGGGAGATTAATCATTCCTTTATCATAAATTTTCAGATATATAATGGATTTTTCAAAGGCTCTGCATCATTGCAGGGTCTTTTTGTTATCCGTTCAATATGTTGAGTTCATTGGATACATAATCCTTTGCAGGCTGGTACATCCTATATGTCATATTATCTGTTCGGCTCATTCGTAAAGGGGGAATAACGATGAAGAAAGGGCGCTTTCCCAAGTTGCCGAAGCCACCGTGGAGCCGGAGAGCGATTCCAGCCGCAGACAGCAAGACACGAAATTCCAATGTGCCTAAAGGACTGCCTGAGTCTTCGTGGCTGGAACAGCCGCTACGTAGCAGTGTGGAAGACAATTTGATTGCTTTGCGTGATATTTTCAAGGATTGCTCTGATATCGTCTATCGAGAGCTCATGATTTCCCCTGAACGCAAAGGGGTGTTGGCTTATTTTGAAGGTACGGTAAAATCGGAGGATTTGCAGGATCATATCCTGCGGCCTGTCATTCTGGGCATGATGCTCAAGGACCCTGAAGTGAACGGCAAATTGGAGCCGCTGGATGAAACTCGTATCTCCATGTCCCAGACCAAAACGATGGACGAATGGAAGATGGTATCGGCAGCGATACTGGACGGCAATGCCGCCTTGTTCGTAGATGGCACGCCTCGTGCGTATATTTTTAGCGCCAAGGGCGGTGTCCGTCGTGGCGTAGAGGAACCACAGACAGAAGCGGTTATTCGAGGTCCGCGTGAGGGCTTCACTGAGACTCTTCGCGTTAATACGGCACTGTTACGCTTCAAGCTGAAGACCTCCAAGCTCAAGATGTACAGCATGACCATCGGAACAGAAACTCAAACGAGCGTCGTCCTTACTTATATTGAAGGGATCATAGATTCGAAGCTGGTGGAGGATGTAAAAAAACGGCTCAGCGATATTAAAATTGATGGTGTTCTGGAGACGGGGTATATTGAGGAACTGATTGAGGATCATCCGTTTTCACCGTTTCCGCAAATGGAATACACTGAACGTCCGGATACCGTCACTGCGCAGTTACTGGAAGGACGTTTTGCCATTTTTGTGGACGGAACGCCTTTTGCTCTGATTGGGCCAGTCACCATGTGGCAGATGATGCAAGCGAGCGAGGATTATTACGAGCGCTTTTTCATCAGTAATATGGTGCGCTGGATTCGTTTTCTTTTTCTCATAATGGCTCTCTTTCTGCCTGCATTATATGTAGCGGTGACGACCTTTCATCATGATATGCTGCCGACGACGCTCATCCTGAGTATTGCGGCGGCTCGCGAATCCATCCCTTTTCCAGCACTGGTGGAAGCATTGATGATGGAGATTTCCTTTGAGGCATTACGGGAAGCAGGGATTCGTCTCCCCAAAACGGTCGGTCAGGCCGTCAGTATTCTTGGTGCGCTCGTCATTGGGCAGGCCGCAGTACAGGCAGGAATCGTATCGGCGCCCATAGTCATTGTTGTGTCGCTCACAGGTATTGCGTCGTTTACCATACCGCGTTTTAACTTTGCCATCACGGTTCGTCTGCTGCGATTTCCCATCATGCTGATGGCGGGTTTATTCGGATTGTTTGGGATCATTATTGCGACAACGCTGATTGCTACGCATCTAACCAAGCTAACCTCGTTTGGTGTCCCTTATATGAGTGGATATAGCCCATACAACCATATGGATCAAAAGGATATCGTCGTCCGCGCGCCTTGGTGGAAAATGACCAAACGTCCTTCCTGGATTGGTAAAGACAACAACAAACGAGCGAAGGAAAAGATGAATGGAACGCCTAAAAGCGAGGAGGGATGGTGATGAAGCCCAAATCGAATACACAACAAATACGTAAAGTCGCTGTGCTCTGTTGTCTGCTGCTATGCTCTGTTCTCTTGGGAGGATGCTGGGATCGCCGTGAAGTGAATGATGTGGCTTTCGTGATGGGTACCGGGCTGGACAAGGAAGGCGATCAATACCGGGTAACGATGCAAATCGCTCTACCCGGACAACTCGGATCTTCGGGCAGTACAGGAGGAGGGGGAGGTACCAGTGGTACGAAATCCTACTATCTGGAGTCCAAAATAGGCCCAAGCTTTCGAGGAGCAAGTACCGAGGAACAGCGCGGAGTTTCACGAACACTCAATTACTCCCATCGGCGGGTGCTGCTGTTCGGCGAGGCGCTGGCACGAGAAGGGATTAGCAAAATGATGGATGTACTGGCACGTGTTCCGCAGAACCGTCTGTCGTCCCTGGTTGTTATTACGAAGGGTTCAACGATGGAATTGCTTCAGGCAGATGCTCCGATAGAGCAATATCCAGCAGAAATGGTGCGTGAGCTCAATATTTCCTATATGAAAAAACCTCGTTCCGTTAAGCTGTTGATGAATTCCGTCCTGCTGGAAGGCGTTGACCCGGTGGTACCAGTAATGTCTCTGGTGAAGAATGGGCCCCCTAACCTTAAAGACAAGAAAACGAATATTCAGGTCGATGGACTGGCTGTGTTTCGCAAAGACAGGTTAACAGGAATTATTGATAACCACCTCAGTCGGTTTCTGCTTTTGGGTATGGAGCAAGCCAAGGAGACAGAAATATTTATTCCCCCTCCCAAAGGTAGAGGTTACATATCTGTACACCTCATCGAAAATAAAGTCCAAATTAAGCCCCATATTCAAGGGGATGAGATTCGAATGACCATTCATATGAACTGCAATGGGAATGTGAAGGAAAATGAGACGAGTTTCGATATTTCCAACGAGGAAAATTTGAAGTGGCTGGAGCAGCAGACAGCCGAGGAAATTAAGAGGGAGCTGGGAGAGGCTGTTCAGGTGATTCAGCAAAAGTATCGTTCAGACGTACTTGGTTTGGGCCGGGCTATTATTACGAGTCAACCGTATGAATGGAAACGGATCAAACCCCAATGGGAACAACTGTATCCCAAGGTGAAGGTCACCATAAATCCGGTCGTGCATATTGAGAATATCGGTGCGGTCACCAAACCATTCGGGGTCAAAAAGGAGCAAATCCAATGAATAAAGTATTTCTGTTACCTTTGGTGCTGGTTATGCTCTTCATGTATCTGATGGACCGTAAAAATATTCACAATGCCCCAGCCATCAATCGCTGGGTCTCCCGCGTACTGTATGTTATTAGCATTGGTATCTGGATTTACGGAACATCAACGAAGAGCACCGTTTATGTGGCTACATGGCTAACCCGTTTTATTGCCATGTGGCTCCCCCCTACGTTGTAAATCGTGTAATGGATGCCTGCGGGCAAAAGGAGGATGTACCTGCATGAAACAGTTCACAACCAGACAAATTGCGCTGCTTGGTGTATTGATGGAGGTCGGTATTACCCTTATACATGCTCCGACGCAGGCAGCGGATCACGCGAATCAGCATGCTTACTGGACCTGTATAATTGCGGCTATCGTGCTCTGCTTGCCGATCTGGGCGATGTTGAAACTTAAACGCCGGTTCCCTAATCAGGATCTGATGCAGGCGATGGTGAGCTCTCACCCTGTGCTGGGCCGTGTGCTGCTTGCAATCTACCTTATTTTATTCCTGATCATCTTTGCACGGGATTTGAGGATTATTACGGATCTGGTGGAGGTGGTGCTTTTGCCGCTGACTCCGATTGTGGTCACTTCTCTTATTGTGCTGTTGACTCTGGTATTTATGGCTAAAGGCGGAATAAGCACCATCGTGAATATGACCGAGAATTTTATACCGCTGTTGATTGTGACGCTGTTGACCATGCCGCTTTTTTTTGGGCGTAATATGGATTTTTCGATGCTGAGACCCTACTTACATCCAGAAGTAGAGGGAGTAATCAAGGGGAGTTGGCGCATGCTGGGTTATATGGCCGATATTATGATAGTCCCCTTTGTGATTTCTGGGAAGAGCTATAGTGGGCGTAGTGCGTGGTTTGGGCATTTGCTCGGAACCGCTTTTCTGACCATGCTGGTGCTGCTATCCGAGTTGGTTATTGGTGTTCCTATCTTGTCACGGCTGTTTTATCCATCGTATGAACTGGTGCGTCAATTGCAGCTAACGGACTTTCTGGATCGGTTCGACTTGTTCGTGGCAGCACTGACTGTACCGACTTTTCTTACGAAGATTGGGGTTGATCTGTACGTTACCAGTTTGGCGGTAAAGCGGATGTTTGCCCAAGCCTGGGGGAGCCTGATGGTTTGGCCCGTAGGTTTGTTAGGCTATGTCTGTTCGTTTATGCTGTTCTCCAACATTGTGCAAATTTATGAGTTCAGCCGGGAGTGGACCGCGGTGATGATCATTTTTTTTGTTATCATGCCTTTGTTGCTATGGATGTTGCTCCGACCCAAATCTAAAGGGAAAGGCGGAGATGATAGGGCATCTAACGGAGAGCGGGATAGCAGTAGTCAGAAAGAAAGCCAGCATGAAGGCAGAACAGGACACGGCCACTTATAAGATTACTGTATTCATCGGAAAAGTAATTCTTATTTGTCTTTTACCCCTCTGATTGTATACTTGGTAGAAAGAAATACGACATCTACAAGGGAGGCAACAGAATGGCACAACGCATGGCAGGCAAGAGAGTCGCTCTTGCTGGTCCCCGTAAAGCAGAAGAAATGGCGCTGCTAGTTGTGAAGATGGGGGGTGAGCCAGTACAGCGCCCGGCCCAGGGTACCGTTTTTCTGGATGATATCGAGCTGCGCAACGCTGTTGTATCGTGGGTGAAGCACCCTCCGGACTGGTACATCTTCACGACAGGTATGGGGCTGGATGCCCTGTTCGATATGGCAGAGGATATGGGCGTGGCTGAGCAGATTATGGAGTTGCTGCAATCTTCCAACATTGCAGCGCGGGGTTACAAGACGGTCAATGGACTCAAAAAGCGTGGCTTTACGCCAGCAGTACGAGACGAGGACGGAAGTTTGATCGGATTGACAGGAGCTTTCGCCCCATACGATCTGAAGGGAAAAGAAGTATTGTTGCAACTGCATGGCGATCCAGCCCCACGGTTGGTAAAGTGGCTGGACGAGCAGGGGGCAGTGACCCGCCAGGTACTTCCTTATAAGCATATCCCACCTGAGGAAGCAAAATTGCAGGCGTTACTGGAGGATGTTATCCATCGTAATGTTGATGCTGTTACGTTCACGAGTGGTCCGCAAATTCGATTTTTAGCCCAATATGCGAGAGAGCAAAATCGAATTGAGGAATTATTGGAAGCTTTCCGTGAGGATGTGATTGCTGTATCAGTAGGGAAGGTGACTGCGCAGTCTATTGTGGAAGAGGGGATTGATCGAGTCGTGTTTCCAACCGAAGAGCGCATGGGCGCAATGATGGTGGAGCTGGGCAAATATTTTGAACATAACGATTCGGTGCATGGCTGTGGTTTGAAGATCGTGAATGGTCATTGAAATGAGATAGAAATTATAAATATAGTATGCTAAAAATGAACTTATATTTTTGGATACAGCGTAAAATAAAGATAAGGGCCTGCGAGGTCTTTATCTTTTTTTATTGGACATGCATCGACAAAGATTTTTGTTATAGCGAAAATATTTAGCTAATATAATGAATAAGTTTCGATGCATGATACTTAGGACAGGAGCTGAGACGTTAATGAATTCTATTTGTGTATTTGCCGGGTCCAGACCTGGACATTCATCGGTATATGTTGAAGCGGCAGGCAAGCTGGGAGAAGCCATGGCTCGCCATCATATCCGTCTGATCTACGGTGGCTCCAGTAGGGGGCTGATGGGAGAGGTGGCGGATGGAATGCTGGCGGGTGACGGTCAGGTCACTGGCATTATGCCCACCCTGTTATTTGATGCAGAGATCATTCATCGGGGGGTTACCGAATTTATTGAGGTAGCAAGCATGCATGAGCGTAAAGCGGCAATGAGCGAGATGGCCGATGCGTTTATTGCCCTTCCGGGTGGCTTGGGAACCTTTGAAGAGCTGTTCGAGGTATTGTGCTGGGCGCAAATTGGCATTCATCGCAAGCCGATTGGGCTGCTGAATGTGAATGGATATTTTGACCCGTTAGTAGAAATGGTGCGTCATAGCGTGCAAGAAGGGTTTACTGGGTCTGAGCATCCAGCGCTACTAAGCATCTCTGCCGACCCGGACGAATTGCTACATATGTTAAAAAATAAAGCAGAGAACTTGAAATAAAGCGTTTTTCGTGCTTGCACAACTGATTGAGGCAAGGTTATGATAAGACCCATAATCAAATAGCGGACAGACAAGGTGCCTTTGCGGTTGAGCAAAGGGTAACAGGGAATCGGGTGCAAATCCCGAGCGGTCCCGCCACTGTAAGGAAGAGGATTTTTTTAAATGGTCACTCGTGAAAAACGGGGAAGACGAAAGAATCTGTTGATGCCAAGCCAGGAGACCTACCTTGATCTGTATGCACCGTTAACCTTCGCGGAGAGGATGGGTGTACGAAATCAGGAAATCAGGCACACGTTGCTTTTTCCATGTTGGTTAGAGGTTTGCGTGGATATGAACGTGCAGCAGCGTTTGAAGCGTAAACAGACAGGTGGAAAACAACGGCAGGCTGGAGGAAGACAAATAGTGTCTTCTTACGCTGTTTGTTCGTCTGATGAGAGATACGTACATAGAAACCCCATCCGGGCAGGATGGGGTTTTTTGAGTTACAGGATGTCCATAAATCATTGAAATAGATAGGATAGCTGCCCTGAAAAGGGTGAATAGGAGGAGCACGATGAGCCCATTAGGAAAATTGCTGGTGATTGGATTTGGACCAGGAGATATGGAACATATCACAAAACGGGCGCTGGATGCGCTGGCCGAAAGTGAGGTCATTATCGGCTACAATACCTACGTTGATTTGATCCGTCCGTTGTTGAACGGACAAGAGATTGTACGCACAGGGATGACAGAGGAAGTGAGCCGTGCGCAGGAGGCGGTTCGCCAAGCAGAGATGGGCAAGAAGGTAGCTGTCATTTCCAGTGGAGATGCAGGAGTCTATGGTATGGCAGGGCTGGTGTACGAAGTGCTGATGCAAAAAGGCTGGCGACGCGAGGACGGGGTTGAGGTAGAAGTCGTGCCGGGGATATCGGCTATTCAGTCCTGTGCTTCACTGTTGGGGGCGCCAGTTATGCATGATGCTTGCACGATCAGTCTGAGTGATCATCTGACCCCATGGGAAACGATTGTGAAGCGTGTAGAAGCAGCGGCTTCGGCCGATTTTGTGATTGCATTATACAACCCGCGCAGTGGTCGGCGTACCCGCCAGATTGTGGAGACGCAGTCCATTTTGCTGCGTTACCGCGATCCGCAAACTCCAGTTGGGTTGGTGAAAAGTGCTTATCGTGAACGTCAGCAAGTTATTGTAACGACGCTGGAAGATATGCTGAATCATGACATCGGGATGCTGACAACTGTAATCATCGGCAATTCCTCGACAACGGTGTATGACGGCTTGATCGTGACTCCGCGCGGATATCAGCGCAAATACACGCTGGATGCGACCGAGCAAGCGCTCAAGCCACATCAGCGTCTCCGCACGGAAGCGGAGCCGTGGTCGCTGGGCGCACAAGAGGATACACCGCAGGCAGGCGCAGCCCCGACTACGCCCGCTATACCCTCCGCGAGCGGCGCTGCGGTTGCGACGCAGGCACGCCCGCAAGCGATGGCTGCCGTGCAGGCAACGACCGCTGTGCAAACCGGCGCAGCAGCCCCGGCATCGCTGGCGGCAGAGGCACTAAGCCGCCTCGCTGTTGGCGGCAAGCTGCCTGGCGCAGCCAACGCTCGCTGGGGCGGGCAAGCGCCTACTGTCGAGAGCACCGCCGGAACGTCAGCGGTGGCCGGAGCGGGGGCCCCGGTCGGGATGGCGACAGGCGGCTTTGGCAAGCCTGCGCTATTTGAGGTGGGCGTTTCCCCGGGGGTGGGAAACAAGAAGTTCACCGCTCGCCAGATGGCGCTGCTCGCCGAGGTAGCGGGTGATGACGGCGAGCTGGAATACACGCCAGATCATCAGATCGTGCTGCGCGTACCGTGTGCAGACCCCGAGGAACTGGTCGGACGGCTGCGGGATGAACGATTCATTGTCATGCCGATTGGCGATGTGTTTAAGGTGAAGGCGTGCGACTTCTGCAATATGGAGAAGGATGACGCTGTGCCTGTGGCTGAGCATTTACAGGTTGTACTTGGCGGATTACAGGCACCCAAGGAAACGAGCATTGCTTTGAATGGATGCGGTATGGCCTGCTATGGAGCGGTGCTAGAGGATATCGGCATCGTCTATCGCAAGGGAGGATACGACCTCTTCCTTGGTGGCAAAAAATTCGGTCGCAATGCTCATGCCGCTCAGCCCGTAGCGGAAGGGATTCCGAGTGATCAAATTACTGACATTGTGGAGAACGTCATCGCTGAATATAAGGAAAAAGGGCATCCGAATGAGCGTTTTCATAAATTTTTTAAACGTGTAGGTGTCGTTGCGGGTTTCCGGCATGAAGATGCACCAGCAACGGTAGAAGTGAATGCGGTTTGTGGTGATTAATGGACTGAAGGCCTGATGAACTGGATACAAGCATATATATAAAATAGGGCGTCATGCAGGCTATCCCTATTAAAGAGGAGGAAAAAACAGCAGTGGATGCAATATTGTTAGTTGGACATGGAAGTCGGGACCCGGAGGGGAACCAGGAACTGCTGGAATTTGCACAGGCAGTGGCAGACCGGGTACCGGATATGTGCGTGGAAACCTGTTTCTTGGAGTTGGCACGTCCCAGCATTGCTGATGGGATGCAAACATGTGTGGAGAAAGGTGCGACGCGTGTCGTTCTCATTCCGATTATCTTGTTCGCAGCGGTACATGCCAAAATTGATATTCCGATGGCTATTGATCGGGCAAAAGCAAAATATCCGCAGGTGGAATTTGTATATGGACGCCCGATTGGCGTTCACGAGAAAATCGTCAGCATTCTGCAAAGCCGCTTGAAAGAGGCCCGTCCGGTTGCAGTTCCAGCGGGAATGAATAGCGCTGTAGAGGCATTTGCCGAGGTATCCGACGAAGAAACGGCGGTACTTGTGTTAGGACGCGGAAGTAGCGATCCAGATGCGAACAGTGACTTTTTCAAAATCACCCGTATGCTATGGGAACAGCTTTCTTATACGTGGGTAGAGAGCAGCTTTATCGGTGTGACGCAGCCTTCTTTTCCCGATGGATTGGAGCGTTGTGTACGACTGGGGGCCAAAAAGATTATCGTGCTTCCCTATTTTCTGTTCACGGGTGTGCTGATTAAGCGCATCGGAGAAATGACCCAGGAATTTGCCGAGGCTCACCCTACATTACAAGTGGAAATGGGAGGATATTTTGGTTTCCATCCTCAATTGATTGAACTGGTGCTGGAGCGAGCTAAGGAAGGCTTGTTCGGCAAGGTTACGGCCAATTGTGATAACTGCCAGTTCCGTCTGGAGGCGCAGGAGCACCACCATCATCACCACGACCATGACCACCATCACGATCATGAGCATCATCACCATCATCATGCACATGAGCACGATCATCATGATCACCATACACACAGCCACGATCACACTCATGAGCATGTCCATGCTCACAGCCATGATGACCATGATCACCATCACGAGCATTCTCATACGCCATCTGTAGTGAATGGAAGCGGGCAGGTGAAGGGCTCATGATATTCATGCTATGTGGAACGAGCGATGCTCGGGAATTGGCGCTGCAAATCCGTGACCATGGCTTCAACGTATTGACCTCGGTTGTAACCGAAAGCGCGGCAGCCAGCTTGTCCGAGGCAGGACTGGACGTACGTACAGGCCGAATGACAGCCGATGAAATGAGTGCAATGATTCGGAAGCAGGGAATACAGGCGGTTGTTGATGCCAGTCATCCTTTTGCAGAAGAAGCACATGCGAATGCAATGACAGCCGCTCGCGAATCCGGAGTTCCTTATATTCGCTACGAGCGGGCGGGACTGGTGTATGACAATCATCCATTGCTCCACATCGTGTCTTCCTATGAAGAGGCCGCATTAGAAGCGAAGCAACTCAAAGGCTCTGTAATGCTTACGACAGGCAGTAAGACGCTCGGCACGTTCACCAAGCATTTACTCGGAGACCCGGAGATTCGTCTGGTTGCACGCATGCTGCCGCGCTTGGACAATATGGAGAAATGCGGCGAACTGGGCATGGAGCAAAAGAATATTATTGCCATGCAGGGACCCTTTTCCCGCGAGATGAACGAAGCATTGTACAAGCACTATGGCACGACCGTGATGGTCACCAAGGAAAGCGGACGCACGGGAGCAGTGGATGAAAAGGTTCAATCTGCATTGGAGCTGGGGATTCACGTACTTTTGATTTCCAGGCCGGAAGTGGAATTTGGCACAGTATTTGATCATTTCGGCGGAGTCATCGACGCACTGCGCACAACAAAAGAGAGAACTTCAATTTGAGTTGAGCCTTACCCCTGCGAGTCCAGTCCATCAGGAACGACTTCTGGCATGTATTTAAAATATAGTCATCTTAAAACAGGTGTTTTTAAGAGGTATCTATGATTTTGTAGCAATGAATTGTCATTTTCCTAAACTATTTTCTAATTTTCCATAAGGGAGTGGTCTACCATGGATTTTAAAACAGAATTCAAACCGCTAACGGTGCAGCCGCAGGAAATTGAGGGCAAAAGCTTCGAGATGATCACAGAAGAATTGGGAGAGCATCCTTTTACAGCAGAGCAATATCCCGTTGTACAGCGTGTCATTCATGCATCTGCTGATTTTGAGCTGGGCCGCAGCATGGTGTTTCATCCAAAGGCGATTGAAGCTGGGATTGCAGCTATTCGCGCAGGACAGCAGGTAGTGGCGGATGTGCAGATGATTCAAGCGGGGCTGAGCAAGGATCGTATCCGTCAATTTGGCGGGGATGTGCATGTGTACATATCTGACCCTGACGTCATGGAAGAAGCGAAAAGACTGAATACGACACGCGCCATTATTTCGATGCGCAAAGCGATTCAGGCGGGCGAAGGTGGCATTTATGCCATTGGTAATGCGCCGACAGCGTTGCTGGAGTTGATCCGTCTGGTAAAAGAAGGAGCGGCTAAGCCCGGACTGGTGATTGGCATGCCCGTCGGTTTCGTATCGGCAGCAGAATCCAAGGATGAGCTGCGCAAGCTGGATATTCCGTTCATTACGAATATTGGACGCAAGGGTGGCAGTACAATTGTCGTAGCAGCATTGAATGCGATCTCCTTAATGGCTATCCGCTAGATGCGGTTGTCCGTTTGCTGTATCATGAAATGAATTAGAACATGATCAGCAGAAGAGGTTAAGGAGGAATTGGCATGGAAAAGGAAGCGGCGTCCGCCAACAGGCCCAAACGGATGAAAAGCGGTGAAGCTCCCGCGCCGGACAAGCCAATGCGTTCAGGTTTTACGACTGGAGCTTGTGCGGCTGCAGTGGCCAAAGGAGCGGTACAACTGCTCATCACGGGCATTCCACCGAAGGAAGCAGTGATATCGCTGCCCGCGGGATTCGATCATGCGTTTGAGCTGATCGAGCCTGTGTTGGACGCGGACGAAGCTTCCTGCACGACGATCAAAGACGGTGGCGATGACCCAGATGCCACGCATCAGGCGAAAATTATCGCCTCTGTTAGCTGGCGCGAGGAGCCGGGTATTGAGCTGGATGGCGGCATCGGCGTAGGGCGGGTAACGAAGCCCGGTCTGCCTGTGCCTGTCGGGGAAGCAGCGATTAATCCGGTGCCGCGACGTATGATTATGGAGGCTGTGACAGGCGTGCTTGAAGAGCACGGATCGGCCAAAGGTGTCCGTGTCGTCATCAGCGTACCGGACGGCGAAGAAATCGCCAAGAAAACGCTGAACGGGCGTCTTGGCATTCTTGGCGGTATTTCCATACTAGGCACGCGTGGTGTGGTCGTTCCGTTTTCCACGTCAGCTTATAAAGCCAGCGTCGTGCAGGCCATATCGGTTGCACAAGCGATGAACTGCCAGGAAATAGTCCTGACCACAGGCGGCAGCAGTGAAAAATATGCCATGCAAATGTACGATCAGCTGACGGAAGAGGCCTTTATTCAGATGGGGGATTTTGTCGGCTTTGCCATTAAGCATGGGAAACGGTTGGGAATGAAAAAGATTATTCTCGTCGGTATGCCTGGCAAGCTGTCGAAGGTAGCTCAAGGTGTCATGATGGTACACTCCAAGAGCGCTCCGGTGGATTTTGGCTTTTTGGCTGAGGTCGCGCGTGAAGCAGGTGTGGACGAGTCGCTTGCAGCGGCAGTGGCAGAGGCCAATACAGCTACGCAGGTGGCGGATATGATGACCGAAGCGAATGCGCTTAGCTTTTTTGAAAAGCTGTGTACCTATGGATGTCAGCATTGTCTGGACCATGCAGGTGGTGGAATTGTCGTGGAAATGGTACTGGTAACGATGAAAGGGAACGTGCTGGGGAGGGCGAGAGTCGGTGAGTAGAGTGATTCGTGTCATTGGTATCGGTGAAAATGGAGCGGCAGGTCTGTCGCAGGAGACGCTGGAGCACATTGAGCGTGCCGACCTGCTGGTTGGTGGAGAACGCCAGCTAGCCTTTTTCAAGGCATTCGCAGGGGAAAAACGAACATTAAAGAGCGGCTTATCTGCCGTGGTAGAAGAATTGGGACGGTTGCGTAAGGACAAGGATATTGTCGTGCTTGCGTCAGGCGATCCGCTTTTTTTTGGAATTGCAGGTTATTTGTCTACCAAGCTGGGGGCGGAACATCTGGATATTTTGCCGCATCTCAGCTCGGTTCAGCTGGCGTTTGCGCGTCTCGGTGAAAGTTGGCAGGATGCGGTGCTGGAAAGCGTACACGGCCGTCCGATGACCGGATTGGCGCAGCGGATCGATGGACAGAACAAGGTCGCGCTGCTGACGGACGACCGAAATCATCCCGCCGCAGTCGCTGCCTATCTGCTGCATTATGGCATGACGGAATATGAGGCCTTTGTCGGCGAGCATTTGGGCGGACCGGATGAGGCGTATCAGCATTATACGTTGGATGAGATGGCGCAGAGAACGTTCCAACCACTGAATGTAGTTATTTTGCGCCGCCGTAAGGGTGAAGACGTGCCTGCAATTCGTCGGGGATTTGGCTTCGAGGATGCGGAATTTCACCAGCGTAAGCCGGAAAAAGGACTGATCACGAAGCGTGAAGTACGCGTATTCAGCTTGTCCGAGCTGCGTCTGACCGAGCGAAGCATCGTATGGGATATCGGCGCAGGTTCCGGCTCTGTAGCGGTGGAATGTGCGCGGCTGGCCAAGTATGGGCAAGTATTTGCCATTGAGAAGAACGAAGGCGATCTGGCTAATGTCGAAGCAAACAAAATCAAATTCCGTACCGATTTCCCGGTTATTCATGCCAAAGCGCCTGCCGGACTGGAAGATCTGCCAGACCCGGATGCGGTGTTTATCGGCGGGAGCGGGGGGGAATTGGCCGAACTGATTCGTCTGTGTGCTTCCCGTCTGCGGAAGGATGGACGAATTGTAGTGAATGCTGCAACGATTGAGACGCTGCATGATGGGATGAAGGCGATGCAAGCAGCAGGTCTCGAAACTTCAGTGACGTTATTGCAAACAGCGCGCAGCAAGCCGATTTTGAATATGACTCGTTTTGAGGGACTCAATCCGATATATGTTATTACAGGACAGCCGTCGGTGGACGTGGCTGACGAAGTAGCAGGGGAGTAAGCTGGTAATTCAAGAGGGGGAGAGAGACAGCATGAATACGGCGGCAACAGGAACACTTTACGGCGTAGGCGTGGGGCCGGGTGATCCCGAGCTGATTACAGTCAAGGCGTATCGCATGATTCAGGAATGTGCAGTTGTGGCTTATCCGAAGAAACGCCGGGGAGGTAAGTCGTATGCTCACGAGATCGTGGAGTTGTACGTCAACCCGGAGGAAAAGGAGATGCTGGGACTCATTTTTCCAATGACCAAGGACCCGGTTGTACTGGAGCGTGAGTGGAACAAAACGGTGGTTGCTTGCTGGGAGGCACTGAGCCAAGGCAAGGATGTAGCCTTTGTCACAGAGGGAGACCCTAATCTGTACAGTACCTTTATTCATTTGGCACGGCTCATGAAGGATATCCATCCTGAGGTGCCGATTGTATCTATTCCGGGCATTTCGTCTGTGTTGGGAGCGGCGGCAGCGCTGGAATTGCCTTTGGCAGACGGAGATCAGCAGGTCGGTATTATTCCGGCTACGGATGATCGGGAAGCGATGAAGCGGGCGATTGAGAATCACGATACGGTCGTGTTTATCAAGGTTGCCAAGGTGCTGGATTTGATTTTGGATGTGCTGGATGAACTCCATCTTGGGGACCGTGCATCAGTCATTACCAAGGTCACTTCCCCTTATGAAATGGTATGGCGCGACGCACGTGAGCTGCGCGGACAGGAGCTTGAATATTTGAGTTTAATGGTGGTGAGCAAATGACGTTGGAGCCCAAAGTATATATCGTAGGAGCAGGTCCAGGCGACCCGGAGCTGATTACTGTCAAAGGCTCCCGGATTCTACGCACGGCCGATGTGGTATTGTACACGGATTCACTCGTGAACGACGAGCTGATTGCCACGGCCAAGCCAGAGGCGCAGGTACTGCAAAGCTCAGGCATGGATTTGGAGCGGCAGGTCGAGATTATGAGCGAGGCTGTGCAGGCTGGACGCAGTGTAGCTCGCGTACATACAGGTGATCCGGCAGTGTACGGTGCCATTTTGGAGCAAATGGTGTTGCTGAAGCAGCGCGGAGTAGCATATGAAATCGTACCAGGCGTCAGCTCGGTCTTTGCTTCTGCGGCGGTGCTGGGTGCAGAGCTAACTGTGCCTGACCTGACGCAGACGGTCATTCTGACGCGTGCCGAAGGCCGTACACCTGTACCGGATCGGGAAAAGCTGCGTGACTTGGCATCCCATCACTGTACAGTGGCACTGTTCCTCAGCGCAACGCTGGCAAAGAAGGTGGTCGTTGAGTTTCTGGCGGCAGGCTGGAGTGAGGACACACCTGTAGCAGTTGTGCAGCGTGCGACCTGGCCGGACCAAAAGATCGTACGCACGACGCTTGCTCAATTACCCGCCGATTTGCGTGCAGCAGGCATAACGATGCATGCCATGATTTTGGCAGGCTGGGCGCTCGATCCGGGACTGGTGGACAAGGACGCGCATCGTTCCAAGCTGTATGACAAGTCGTTCACCCATGGCTACCGGAAGGGAGTGAAGCCCGGTGAGTAATCCATTTGCCGCTGTGGCGATCACGAAGCATGGAGTGGAAATGGTCCGCAATTTGGGAGCCAGCTTTCCGGGCACGGATGTGTATTACATGTCCAAGTTTGAGCGTGGCGACGAGCAGCAGCGTGGCATTCAATTGTTTGAAGGCTCGGTCAAGCTGATTTTGCCGGATTTATTTAAACAATATAACGGTATTATTTTGTTTATATCTCTCGGTGCAGTGGTTCGTATGATTGCACCAATTTTGGTGGATAAAAAGGTAGACCCGGCGGTAGTTGTCATTGATGATCGTGGCGAGCATGTCATTAGCGTATTGTCTGGCCATTTGGGTGGCGCCAATGAATTGACCCGCCATGTAGCGGCTGTACTAGGCGCACGTGCTGTAATCACGACTGCATCGGACGTGCAGGGCACGATCCCGGTGGACATGTTTGGTCGGGAATTGGGTTGGGTGGTCGATAGCTTCGACAAGGCGACTCCTGTGAGCGCTGCTGTTGTGAACGAGGAGCCTGTTGCGCTTATACAAGAGACAGGCGAACGGAACTGGTGGCGTTATGACAAGCCTGTACCTGGACATATCAAGGTATATGCTTCGACGGCAGAAGCATTGCAAGAACCGTTTAACGCCGCGTTGGTCGTGAGTGACCGTTTATTGGAGCCGGAGGAAGAGCAGCAGCTTCTTTCTAATGGCGTGCTGTACCGTCCGAAAAGCTTGGTGCTCGGCATCGGCTGCAACCGTGGGACTGCATTGGAGGAACTGGAGGCGGGTGTGCTGGACACCTTGCAAGAGCTGCGTTTGTCCGTGAAAAGCGTACGGAATATTGCCACCATTGATCTGAAAAAGGACGAAGAGGGCTTACTTGCCCTTTGCGCCAAATACGGTTGGGAACTGGTGACGTATACTCCGTCAGAGCTGAATACGGTTCAGCTTCCCAATCCATCGGAAACCGTCTTCAAATACACTGGCGCATATGGGGTCAGTGAACCTTCAGCCTTGTTGTCTTCTGGTGCAGACCATTGGCTGCTGGAGAAGAAAAAAAGCGGCAATATGACGCTGTCTGTAGCGCGGGTTTCCTATGACTGACGTCATGAAGCAGGTTGTACAGTCTGATCCGTCTGCCGCTACGCGCAGAAGCCGTATTGTTGTTGCCGGAACAGGCAGCGGCGCAGGCAAAACGACTGTTACCCTCGGGCTGATGAAGGCGTTCGCCGACAGCGGCCTGCGAGTGCAGGGGTTTAAATGCGGGCCGGATTATATCGATCCGACCTATCATACTGCCGCGACCGGGACTTCTTCCCGTAATCTGGATTCATGGATGACCTCACCGGATACGGTGCGTGAAACCTTTATCCGTGCTTCCGAAGGCGCGGATATTTCCGTGATTGAAGGCGTCATGGGGCTGTATGACGGCAAGGACCCGCTCAGCAACACCGGCTCGACCGCTGAGATCGCCATGCTGACGGACAGTCCTGTATTGCTGGTGGTCGACGTGCGCAGTATGGCACGAAGCGCCGCCGCTATTGTGCTCGGCTTTCAGCGCTTGGAGCCCAAGCTGCGCATTGTGGGCGTAATTGTGAATCGCTGCGGTAGCCAAGGGCACTATGGCATCGTCAAAAAGGCGATTGAGCAGGAGTGCGGCATCCCCGTGCTCGGCTGGTTAAAGCGTGATGACGGGCTGGATATTCCCGAGCGTCATCTGGGTTTAGTACCCGCTGTGGAACGCGGCGAGCTGGAGCCGCTTTTCCAACGGGCGGCAGAGCTGATCCGCGCGGGTACGGATCTGGATGCACTGCGGGCATTGGCGGATTCGGCTCCGCCGTTGTCTCTGCCCGCACAACCGTTGTTTCCCCCGGATTGGCTTCCATCAGCAGGGCATGAAGCTGATACCGGGGAACGTCCCGTCATCGCCGTCGCCAGAGATGCGGCGTTCAATTTTTACTACCCGGAAAATATGGATTTGCTACGTCAGGCGGGAGCAGAGATTGTCTATTTCAGTCCGCTGGCGGGAGAACGCGTACCTGAGCAGGCAAGCGGCCTATACCTGGGCGGCGGTTTCCCCGAAGAGTTTGCCGCAGATATCGCTGCAAATACGGGCTTTTTGGAAGATATCCGCAACGCGGTAAGCCGGGATATGCCAGTATTCGCCGAATGCGGCGGTTATATGGTACTGGCACGGACACTTACGGATCGTATGGGGAATGCCTATCACATGGCCGGGGTTATTCCGTCGGACGTCCGCATGCAAAAGAAACGGGCTGCACTGGGATACCGGGAAGCAACCGCTTTGCAGGATTGCTTGCTGCTGGAAGCTGGAGAGACCATTCGGGGACATGAATTTCATTATTCTGTCATGCACTATGATGAATCATCCGCCCCCTACTCCTACGCCTATCAAACCAAGGGGATGCGTGGTCTCCAGAGCGAGGGCTATGCGAAAGGGAACCTTTTGGCAGCCTACACGCATGTTCATCTTGCATCTCTTCCCAAGGCGGCAGCACGCTGGGTAGAACAATGCCGGGCTTACGGTCAATAGGTTTGCAAACGAGTCCACTACTTCATATAAACGAAAAAAGCCGAGTCCCCTAAAGGGTCCGGCTTTTCTAAATTTCAATAGATTTAAACCTTACATAGTATGGAAGCGTATACATTACTTTTTTGGTGACTCGCTTACATGAGCTTTTTCAGCTGGGAAATCCTTCCCTGGCTCACGCCAAGCATGGAGGCAAGTTGCTTTTGTGAAGATGCTGGATGTTCTTCCATAAGCTCTCTCATCTTTTCCAAAATAACGTCTGTGCGCTGATAAATTTTTTTCATATGCATATTTTGCTTAAGTGGGGGTGAATGGGTTTCAGTCGCTGTGACCGGAACTAAATCTTCCGTTTTCATCGAGGCTGCACATTCATCGCAGATAAACTGATCTTTAAAGTAGGTGTTGGTATCAACCGCACCGCAAAATATACAGTTGGTTGATTTGTACTTACGGAGCATGAGTGTCTGGTCTTCAATAAAAAACTCTAATGGATCGCCGATGTCAATCTCCATCGTCATGCGCAACTCTTTAGGAAGCACAATTCGCCCCAAGCTGTCCAAGGGCCGGGTCATTCCAGTCCTTTTCATTCATGCAACCTCCCCGGTTTTTTAAGATTTATAGAATGTATAAGGTTTGAGGCAATTCTTATCAATTCTATAACCGCAAGCATAAATTCTTACAAAAAGCGCCCTTCATTGTTAATCAAGCATGGACGCACTTTTTTTCTTACGAGTATACCATAAACAGGCCGAATCGCCATCGTTCAGATTTATAAATTTTGAATAAGTTTTAATAAGTTTATTCCGAGCGAACATATATGCTATAATCGTCTGCTAAAGGATTTAATAGGTCGTCTGTAGAATTATTTATATATGCCGTAGCTCGGACAATGATGGCGGTGTTATGGGAAATGGATAAGGGCCAAACGGAATTTTCTGAGCGTTTTGACCCCACAAACAAGAATAAATGACACGGGCCCCGCCTTTAAAGTCCTTATATACAAGTCAGGCAAGGAGGATTTATCATGGAAAAAAGAAAAGCATTGTTGTTAGGAGATTATTCGTATCCGGAGTTTCACCCGCTGCAAGGGGTGGACGAAGAGATTAGCCATATTTTACAGGATTGGATGACGGTACAGTGTAGTGAGAATCGTAAAATGCTGCTCAAGGAAAATCTAACCTCATTTGATCTATGTATCTCGTACTGCGATAGCCGCAAGGAGGTTCTGTCACCTCAACAAACAGCAGGATTGCTGTCTTATGTTAGCGGCGGGGGTGGATTGCTTGTGCTGCATAACGGAATCACATTGCAAGGACGGTATGAAATTGCACAGTTAATGGGGGCACGTTTCTTGCGACACCCGGCTGCAGGTCCACTTTCCTTCAAAGTAACGGAGCCGGATCATCCGATTATGGAAGGAATTGAGCCGTTTGAGATGCAAGAGGAGCCGTATCGTTTTGATTTTGATCCATTCACTGAAAAAACACTACTGATGGAATATGAACACGAAGGCCAGTGGTGGCCGGCGGCATGGTCACTGTCCTATGGCTTGGGTCGGATCGTCTATTTGATGCCTGGACATAATCAGCCAAGCTTCCAACACGAGGGATACCGCAAGCTGCTGCTTCAGGCTGCCAAGTGGGCTGGACGCTTTCCAGGTTAAACATAGATCATTCCATTCATTGAGGAAGGGGAGCTGCGAACTTTATGCGGCTCCCCTTTTCAGGTTATACTATAGGTAATCACAGGTAGGGGAGGATATATTATGAGCGATTTGTTCAAAAAAGCCATCTCATTGGGGTGGGGCCTCACCGTTGTCAGCAAAGAAAAGGTGGAGAAAGCCGTCGAGGATCTTGTAAACCGGGGAGAACTTGCGCCCTCGGAATCCAAAGCGTTGGTCGATCGTCTGATCGAACGAGGGGCAGAGGAACAGGGACAATTCAAAACAGTGATCCGCGAACAGGTTAGCCGCATTTTGCAGGAGCTGGAAGTACCTACCGAAAATGATGTTACAAGTTTGGAGCAGCGTGTGGCATTGTTGGAAAAACAGGTAGCGGAGCTGGAAAAAGAAAAGGCGGCGCTTACGGGTTCGAGCGACGCTGAAGAAGCGAACCGGCTGGATTAAAATGGCGGTTCGTATGAAGCACGCCGGTCGTTACCGGGAAATTGCCATGGCGCTGGCGCGTCATGGCTTTGGCTATATGGTGGAAGAAATGGGACTGTTCCAGCTGCTGTCATTGCCTCGCAAGTGGCTGACGAGAGAAACTCCCGAGTCCAAAACGCTAGGTGAACGGATTCGACTTGTGCTGGAGGATCTGGGGCCTGCATTCATCAAGCTTGGACAGTTGGCAAGCACACGTGCTGACCTGCTGCCGGAGCCTATTATCCGTGAGCTGGTTAAGCTTCAGGATCAGGTACCACCGTTTTCATCTGAAACGGCGCGTGGCATTCTGGAGCAAGAGCTGAACACGTCATTAGAGGACATACTGGTTCGTTTTGACGATGTTCCGCTGGCTGCTGCTTCGATCGGGCAAGTGCATCTGGGCAAGCTGCACAGCGGCGAAATGGTCGCCATTAAAATCCAGCGTCCTGGCGTTAATCGCATCATTCGGCGAGATTTGGACATTTTGCGGGAACTAACCGCTATGGCAGCCAAGCGCTGGGAATGGGTAGAGCGGTATCAGCTTCGCCAGATGGTGGAGGAGCTAGGGAGATCGCTCATTCAGGAGCTGGATTACAACCATGAAGCCCGTAATACAGAGAAGATTGCGCTCCAATTTGAGCAGGACCCACATATCTATATTCCGAAAATATACTGGGATCATACCTCTTCCCGTATACTGACTATGGAGTTTCTAGACGGAACTCACTTGGGTAGTCGTGAAGAGCTATTACGCCGTGGATATAACTTGAAAGAACTGGCGCAGCGGCTGGTGAACAGCATGCTGCATCAAATTTTTATAGAGGGATTTTTTCATGCCGATCCCCATCCGGGGAATTTACTCGTTTTGAAAAATGGCAGTCTTGCTTATTTGGACTTTGGCATGACGGGAAGGTTGAGCGAAGAGATGAAGAATCATCTCGCTTCCCTCATTATTGCCCTGATGCGCAAAAATACCGATGCCATGGTTCGGTCTATCGAACGTTTGGGTCTGGTCGAACCGGACACCGACCTGAATGCGCTGCGTGCCGATCTGGACAAGATACGCGAAGATTACTCAGACGTTCCTTTCTCACAGGTCAGTATTGGTGATGCTTTGAACGACCTATTTGGCGCAGCGCAGCGCCATCGGATTGGTTTGCCGTCGGACGTCCTGTTGCTAGGCAAGGCGTTGCTGACACTGGAGGGGGTCGTGGAGCATCTGGACCCCGATCTTAGTATTATCGCTTTGGCTGAGCCCTTTGGTAACAAGCTGTTGAAGGAACGCTTCAGCGGTCGTCGTATCCGAGGCAAGCTGCTGGGTGGTGCGACTGAGCTGGTGGAGACGCTGATGGAACTGCCAGGACATGCGAGGCATTTGGCCTCGATTATCAGCAAGGGCAAGCTTAAGCTGGAGGTTACTGTGCCGGAGCTGGAAATGCTTCTGCGCAGGCTGGATCAGATCAGCAACCGCCTGTCATTCAGTATCGTGCTATTAGCGTTCAGCATTATTATGGTCGGACTGATTATCGGTTCATCGCTGAATCATCAGGCGACCATGCTGTGGAATGTACCTGCCATTGAAATCGGCTTTGTTGTGGCCCTCTTAATGGTTGCCTTTTTGCTATATTCCATTTTTAAATCGGGAAGATTCTAGATACTGACCAGAAAGGAAAACTTATGGATACACATAAGATGAATAATCTCCAAATTGCAGATGTGCCATGGCACCGCCTGACTACTCCTTATGGTAGGGGCACGAAGTTGCCACAATTGATATCCAACGGGGAGTACGCAGCCATTGCTGATCTGATAGAGCATCAAGGCACATTGTGGCAGGTTACGCCATGGGTGTTACTTTTCTTATTGCGTAATATGCATATGAGAAATTCGGATGATATCACGCGGAGTGAGTTGGAACTGTACCATGCGGTTGTTGGAGCATTGGACATGGAAAACGCACAAGAGGATTCACAGAAGTCTGTAGAATCCCTAACCATGCTGCTGGACGAAAAATATCTATGGCCGGCAGACAGCGATCCAGAAGAAGATGAACTGGAGTGGGAAGAGGAAGAAGCACGCGGTTATGATCCGGTAGCTTTTTGGAGTTATTATGACTATAGTTATCGATTATTGAAGCAAGCACTGCCTGACTTTGAAAGCTTACTCCAGCAGCATGCGAACTCTGAGATTGCTGAATCCCTATCGGAGCTTGTACAGAAATTGCGAAAATTTTAATTATAAGAAAACGAATAAGATGAAGATAATGATCGTTATTTCAAGGAAATAGATGATTTCTTTCTGTAAACAGCCTTTTAACTCATTCGTCTCTGCGAATTCCTTACGTTATAATGATGGACTGAATGTAACGGACCGGGTTCGTTTGAGAGAGACGAACTGAATGATAGGAGAGCCTTGGCGATTGGTCGCTGGACGGAGACCCGAAACACACGGGGTGCGAGTCAACACGCTACTCTCCGTAAATATAGGAGGCTGGAACGAGACGGTATGAATCTTAGACAACAATGGTTCGGTAATATCCGGGCCGATATACTTGCGGGCATGACCGTGGCGCTAGCACTAATTCCCGAGGCGATTGCCTTCTCGATCATTGCAGGGGTCAATCCCATGGTCGGACTGTACGCCTCCATCTCGATGGCAATTGTCATCTCTTTTGCAGGTGGACGTCCGGCGATGATCTCGGCAGCTACTGGAGCGGTAGCGGTACTGGTCGTTGGCCTGGTGAAGGATCATGGCGTGGAATATCTGTTTGCAGCTACCATTTTGGCAGGAATCATTCAAGTGCTACTGGGTGTTTTGAAAATAGGTCGCTTTATCAGCTTTATTTCGCAGCCGGTTATGACCGGATTTGTGAATGCGCTGGCGATCCTCGTCTTTATGGCGCAACTCACCCACTTTCATGGAGCTAATTGGATCATGTACGCGATGGTAGCGGGGACGCTGCTCATTGTGTATATTTTACCGAGATTTGTGAAAAGCATTCCTGCTCCATTGACGGCAATCATCATCATGACGATCATTACGTATGTATTTGGATTGAATGTGAAAACGGTAGGAGATATCGGTACGCTAACCAGCTCGCTGCCTTCATTCCATTTGCCGCAAATTGAGTGGTCGTGGCATACTTTGCGGATTTTGTTGCCGTATTCCTTTACGATGGCACTGGTTGGACTGCTGGAATCGCTGCTGACAGCCAGTATTTTGGATGAAATGACCGAAACGAAGAGCAATAAAAACCGGGAAGCCCGCGGGCAAGGGATTGCCAACTTTGTAAATGGCTTTTTTGGTGGTATGGGTGGTTGTGCCATGATCGGACAATCCGTCATTAATGTCAGCTCAGGTGGAAGAGGGCGTTTGTCCACTTTTACGGCTGGGGTATTCTTGGCCTTTCTGCTGCTCGTGCTTGGCGGGGTTGTAAAGGAAGTGCCAATGGGTGCATTGGTAGGAGTCATGTTTATGGTGTGTATCGGAACCGTAGACTGGAAATCGCTCCGAAACATTGCTAAGGTACCCAAGGCGGACACGTTTATTATGGTGGTCACGGTGATCATTGTGGTGGCTACGCATGATTTGTCTAAGGGCGTGATCGTAGGCGTACTGCTGAGTGCTCTGCATTTTGGCTGGAAAATGGCTAAAATTCGCATCAGCGCAACGGAGAACAACGACGAAAAGGTGTACCATGTCAGGGGTCCGATGTTTTTTGCTTCAACGACTCATTTTGTCGATCATTTCGAACCTTCGGATGATCCAGAACGTGTCGTGGTGGACTTCAGTCATTCCCATATTTGGGATCACTCCGCAGTTACTGCCATCGGCAAGGTGTTACAAAAGTATACGAAATCCGGCAAATCCATCACCCTGCGGGGATTAAATGAGGAGAGCCGTTTAATTGTAGAGAAGCTCGGCGGCCCTCTTGTTACCGAGCCGCTCGTATGATGAATCGTATAGCATAAATCAAAGCTTGAAATGAAATTTATTCATTTCAAGCTTTTTTTATTTATTTCTGAAATAAAACAACACTTTTCTTCCTGAATCATAGATAAATATGACAAATTTTCATCAAAGTATTGACGTAATAATTGGGCAGGAATACAATCATTGTTATTAAGCAGAGCAAGTACATAGGAATAATTGAAAATCGAAAGGTATACACATATGAACTTAGACTGGGAGTTTATTGTAGAGAGCTTGCCGTTATATGGAGAAGCTATGTGGTTGACATTGAAGATCGCCTTTTTTGCTATTCTATTTTCATTAGTCGTCGGTTTGCTGTGCAGCACAGTACTGTATTACAAGGTAAGGGGAATTAGCGGCATCGTTGTTGCCTATATTGAGCTTTCCCGAAATACGCCGCTGCTTGTACAGTTATATTTTCTGTATTACGGGTTTACGAAAATAGGTCTGCATATGAGCGAAATGACGTGTGCCATTGTGGGCATGACCTTTTTGGGCGGGGGTTATATGGCTGAGGCGTTCCGTGGGGGAATGGAAGCAGTGAGTAAAACCCAGACGGAATCCGGGCTGAGTCTCGGACTGTCCAAGATACAACTGGCGAGATATGTTATTTTGCCACAGGCTTTTGCCATCAGTGTTCCGTCTCTGGGAGCGAATGCGATATTTTTGCTCAAGGAGACTTCCATTGTTGGCGCCATTGCCTTATTAGATCTGATGAATGTCGCAAAAGACCTGATTGGCATGTACTACAAAACAACAGAATCGCTAATTCTGCTGGTATTGGCATATCTCGTCCTGCTTTTACCTTTGTCGATACTGCTGACGTGGGTGGAAAGGAAGGTGCGATATGCTGAATTCGGGGATTAATGTGCTCTTTGAAGGTTCCAATTTCGAGCGTCTATTAGGGGGATTGCTCGTTACGCTGGAGATTGCGTTACTTTCCATTATTATCGGTACTCTACTAGGCATTTTGATGGGGTTGCTGCGCACCTTAAAATCAAGACCGATTCGGTTTGTGCTGAAATTATATTTGGAGACATTCCGCATTATTCCAATTCTGGTATGGTTGTATGTCGTATATTTTGGATTTACTCCTTTGTTGAATGTGAATATCAGCGGGGAATTGACAGCAATTATCGTATTCAGCCTGTGGGGAGCGGCCGAGATTGGTGACATCGTTCGTGGTGCATTGGAATCACTGCCCAAGCATCAGGTGGAATCCGGGCAGGCATTGGGATTGACATATGGACAGTTATACCGCTATGTGCTCATTCCCCAGGCGGTGCGCCGAATGCTTCCCGGTTCTATTAATCTGGCGACACGGATGATCAAAACCACTTCATTAGTGGTGCTGATCGGTGTAGTGGAAGTGGTCAAGGTCGGGCAGCAGATTATTGAGCTTGGTGTAATCAAGGCGCCCTCGGCATCCTTCTGGGTGTACGGCTTTATTTTCATATTGTATTTTCTCGTATGCTATCCGTTATCCAGACTTTCCAAAAGATTTGAACGCAGATGGCAAAATTAGCAGGATGGGGTGGATGTCATGGGAGAGGCTGTGGAGGTTTTACTCGAAATTCGAGGGCTGCACAAAAGCTTCGAAGACCGAAAAGTACTGCAACAGATTAATCTGGACGTAACGAAAGGGGAAGTCGTGGTCGTTCTCGGTCCTTCGGGATGTGGAAAAAGCACGCTCCTCCGATGTCTCAATGGTCTGGAGCCGGTCCAGAGTGGAGATATCCGTTATAGAGGGCAGGACCTGACGGATAAGAAAGTGAATTGGCGTGAGGTGCGGCAGCATATCGGAATGGTGTTCCAGAACTACGAGCTGTTTCCGCATATGACGGTCTTAGAAAATATACTACTCGGCCCGCTTAAAGTTCAGCGGAGAAGCAAGCAGGAGGCACTTGAGCAAGCGGAGCAGCTATTGGAGCGAGTGGGTCTGCTGGATCGCAAAGATGCGTATCCGAGACAATTATCAGGCGGGCAAAAGCAACGGATTGCAATTGTGCGCGCCCTGTGTATGAACCCAGAAATTATGCTCTTTGATGAAGTCACCGCATCCTTGGACCCGGAAATGGTCAGAGAGGTGCTGGATGTCATGCGAGAGCTGGCACAGCAGGGCATGACCATGATTATCGTGACGCATGAAATGGGATTTGCCAAGTCGGTAGGGGATCGTATCGTTTTTATGGATCAAGGACAGATATGCGAAATGACTACGCCACAGCAATTTTTTACCCAACCGGAAACAGAGCGTGCCCAGCACTTTCTGGATATATTTCAGTACGAAACGATATAAACAGGGGGATGAATACAGATGAGAAAAGGAATGAAGTTCACGACGTTATTACTGGCTTTGAGCTTGCTGATTGTTGGTTTGGCGGGATGTGCAGGAGGCGGAAATACCAACGGTAGTTCAGGCTCGGCTAAATTTGCTTCGATTAAGGATATTAAAAAGAATGGCAAGATTCGAATAGGTGTATTTGCAGATAAGCCGCCTTTTGGCTACGTGGATTCGGAAGGGAAGAATCAAGGCTTTGACGTCTATATTGCGAAGCGGTTCGCCAAAGATCTCTTGGGTGACGAGTCCAAGGTGGAATTTGTTCTGGTGGATGCTGCCAGCCGGGTCGCCTATTTGGAATCCAACAAGGTAGATATCATCATGGCTAACTTTACGGTGACGGATGAGCGTAAGGAAAAAGTCGATTTTGCCAACCCGTATATGAAATTATCCTTTGGCATTGTGTCGCCTGATAGCGCTCCAATCACCACGATTGACCAATTGAAGAATTCGGATCAGAAGCTGATTGTCGCAAAGGGAACAACGGCTGAAACCTATTTCACGAAAAATTACCCTGATATCAAGCTGCTTAAATTCGATCAATACACAGAAATCTTCTCAGCCCTCAAAGACAAACGCGGCGCCGCCATTGCCAACGATAATACAGAGCTGATCGCCTGGGCAAAAGCCAACCCTGGCTTTACCGTAACTATCCCGGCCTTTGGTGGTCAAGATACGATTGCACCCGCAGTAGCAAAGGGAAATAAGGAGTTATTAGACTGGATCAACAATGAGCTGGCTACATTAGGCAAGGAAAACTTTGTGCATCAAGCCTACAAGGACACACTGACCTCTGTTTACGGAGAAGGCTTTACAGATCAATTGGTCGTAGAGGGCGGCAAAGTGGATTAATCATAGTATAAGTTGTTGTTTTACTATAAAGAAGTGTTGGGACTACAAGCCCAACGCTTCTTTATTAATATGGGGGAAAGGGGTCATTGGCAACTCCTTAATAAAGATACATACTTCCACCCCCAAAGCTCTTGCATGATAGTAGATTTCATTATATAATTTTAAATGATAATGAGAATCATAATCATTAATAACAGTCTTTAGGTGCATGCTCCCAATATGAGCCTAAGTGAATAGGATGGTGATGTGCACATGGCTAAAGCAGATGTGGCAACTGCCAGAAGACAGCTTCGGAGTCCGAACAAGGTAACCCGCAGACGAGCTTTGAGAACGATCAAAGCTGCGAAACGCGCGAAGTAGCAGGTTCCAAGTTAACTGCAAATGGCAATACCAGTGTCAAATTTTTCAGTCTCCTCGTTTTGATATTGCACCTGCCTTCCTGATGGTGGTACACAGGAAAGTAGGTGTCTTTTTTTGAATAATAAAAAAGCGCCAGGCGGGTATCGAACCGTTCTGGCGCATTATTTGGAGATATAAAAAAACCAAACTCAAAATGAACATAAAAACGGAGTAGACGGAATAGTGCTGTACAAGCGAAGCGATCGCTTTAAAAGCTTTCCGTAGGAAAGCGCGCTTCGGAAGCATCACCTCCCCGGATTACTACTCTATAAAAGGCTTTGTTCAAGAAATCCGGGGGCGGTGGCGATGGGAAGCACTATCCGACTGCGTAGTGGCACAATATGAAACTTTTAAGTTCGGTTTTAATACAAAAACTACATTTATTTCTTTTGTGCAAACAGCCATTCAATCATATCCTGATTTTGCAAAGCGGGAACCCAGGAAAAGTGTCCTGTAGGTTTGATAATCCCTGCTTCGTATTCAGTGAAGTGAATGAGGTTTCCGTTTTGTGCTTTAATGGCAGCGACCATTTCTTGCGAGTTTTTAGGACTTACTGTGGTATCGTCTGCAGCATGGAAGGCCCAAATAGGAACGTTTTTCAATGCCTCGACGTGTGTAGGTTCAACAGGCGCATACATGTTAACGGCTTTTTCATAGTTGGTCAAACCGGCAATCGGCACACCTGCGGCGAACAAGTCCAGATTTTTTTCCAACAATCTCCACGTTCCCATGGCTCCTTGAGAAATACCAACAATATAGATTCGGTTGGTATCGATCGGGTATTTTAACGCCGTATCACGTACCAAATCGGCTACAGCGCTGTTGCGTGGCTCATCCGCCCAAATGAATTTATGCTCCAGGTCAATCGGGCTTTGAGGAGCGATGACGAAGGATGGGTGTTTGGCTTGCTGCTCAGGAGAAGCCCAAGTGACAGCACCAGCATTCGCTAACAGGTTGACTCCGTTTCCATCACCGCGTTCGCCGTTTCCGTGCAGGAATACAACCAACGGGTAGGTTTTGCCTGGTTCTACTTTAGGTTCAAATGTAAAGTAGTTCAGCTTGAAGCCTTCTTTATTTTCAAAGGTGTTTTTTTGGAAATCGTCCACGATTGGTGTAATTTTATCCGTTGCTTTTACAGTCTGTGTAGAGGCTGGGATGACTGTTTTCTTTGAAGTTGCAATATCTTTCTTTTGACTAATCGTATAATTCAGCGTGTTGATGCGGTTAACTGCGCTTGTTGCATCGTAAGTAAGGGTACTTGCATTTTTATCTTGTGTATCCAGCTCAATCACGACATATTTACCATAAGTACTGCGGTTGGTGATGGCTCCAGTATCATTGGTATATACACCGGTTACGGTTCTGTCGGTATATACATCATTGAGTACAGATTGAACCTGAAAGCTGGACGTGGATAAGGATGCCCCGTCAATATTGGTGCTGTATTTCAGTACGACAGCAGAAACGACTTCACCCAAAGGCTGTACCTGAGTAAGCAGGGTAGCCTGTGGCGCTGGGACATCGGCTGCTGCGGCAGAGCTGGAGGATGGGAAAAAGATCGTTAACATGAACACGAAAGATAATAAAACAAGGGCAAAACGTCTTCTTTGCATGAGATTAATCTCCTTTGGTGTCATTTTTTAAAGCGCTTACTACATGTTCGGGATGGTTGACTGTAAGCTGTGGAATTCATACAAATCAAAAAAAGGCAAACTCCGGGTACACGTGTGTACTCGGGTTTTGCCTTTTCAGTAACAATCCCACTTGAAGGATAACACCTTCATTGGAATCTGACAAGTGAAAGCGCTACATTTTTGGGTGTTTTTTAAAAAAAAGTTTTACTTTCGTTACGGATGATTCTACAAAAATCCTTAAAGCAACTTGCAATTAGAAGTGGATATGTCGAACTCATGGTATTCATCTATAGCGGGCAACCAAGATACCGGGCTTTTCAACGGTAATATTGTGGTATATAATCTCCTTAACTTAACAGTGTTAACTTATATAACGATGTTAACAAAAGGGGATGAAATCATGAACCAATACGATGTTATTGTCATCGGTGCAGGACTGGGTGGCTTGTCCTGTGCAGCAAGACTTTCCGCGCTCGGTTACCGAACAGCTGTTTTTGAAAGCCATACTTTGGCTGGCGGTTTCGCAACTGAATTTACAAGAAAGGGATATACCTTTGATGTCTCCTTGCACGGTGTCGGCGGACTCGAGGAGGGCAGCTTCGGTCGGCTGTTAAAGGACTGCAATGCGGACCAGCGAATTGTTCCTCTCCGCAAAAAGCACCCTTACTCCATTCGTTGGGAAGGACAGACCATTGATATTCCGTCCGATGTTCAGGAGTATGTGCAGCTCCTCAAAAATATGTTTCCTGCTGAGGTGTCAGGCATTGACAGTTTATTCGCGGGCATTCGCCGTTTTGAAACAGGCTTTTCTGCTTTTTCTACTCTCACTTCCTGGCGCAAGGCGGTTGGCCTGCTCAAAGCAGGAACCTTCTTCCGCTGGACGCAAATGACAACCTGGGAAGCTGTAAGACAATTCGGGTTGTCTGAACGATTCACGGAATTTTTTACCGCGCTGTGGGCCTATTATGGATTGCCTCCAAAACGGCTTGCAGCCTTGTATTTTTTCATTCCCTGGATCGGCTATCATTTGGAGGGGACGTACTACATTGAGGGAGGCGCACAGGCTTTATCCAATGCATTGGTTGACGCTATTAAGTCAGCGGGAGGAGAAGTTCACCTGCGCAGTCAAGTATCTGAGATTATACTCGAACGCGGTAAAGCAGTTGGAGTCCGATTGAAAAAAGGCGATGTATATAAAGCCAACTGGATTGTGTCTGGTATCAGTCCCCATCATACGTATGGCCGCCTACTGGAAAACCATGATGCTGCCCGTCGTGAGCTGGAAGCTGTCAGCAGTCTGGAGACTGGCACGTCTCTCACCCAGCTATATCTGGGATTATCATGTGAGCCTCATGAGCTTGGCATCACCGAAGAAGACTTAATCCTGTGCAATGAGCCGGATTCGGAAAAAGACTATGAAGTTATGATGAGCGGCCAGTATACCAAAGGCAACTGGATGCTCACAAATTATAACGCCATGGACCCTAAGCTCAATGAACCGGGAAAGGGTGTCATTGCAATTACATTTTTGGACAGATTGGAGAACTGGCCTGCCGCACGTCCCGAATATAAAGCCAAAAAAGAAGCCGTGACACAGCAGATACTGGGATGTCTAGAACAGCTGTATCCAGGTTTTCGCAGCAAGGTAGTGGTGGCCGAGTTGGGCACACCGCGCACGATGCAGCGTTATACCGCTAATCCCGACGGGGCCGTTTATGGCTACGCACAAACGGTCCGGCAGTCCGGTATAAAAAGACTGAAGCACAAATCAGCCGTGAATCGTCTGTCATTGGTAGGGGCCTGGACACAGCCTGGGGGTGGGTTTCAAGGGGTTATGAACTCGGGTATAATGGAAGCTGATCGTATCGCCGCCAAATTGGGGTAGGCAGAAAGGGCAAGTACATCTACTCATGAAACATATCAAACGCCGAGAACGTGAAAGCAGTGAGATCCGCCGGAAAATCATTGAGGCCGCCCGGTCGCTTTTCCTGAATCAAGGATATGCCGAAGTCTCCATGCGCAAAATTGCAGATCAGATCGAATATTCACCAACAACTATTTATCATTATTTTGCCAATAAGGAAGCCGTGGTCCGTGAACTGCTGGTAGAAGGAAATACCTTGTTCCTGCAGGCTCTTCAGCAGCGTGTGGATGAAGCACAGGCAGCGGGATTGAACGCTCTGGACACACTGAAAACGGTATCTGATGCGTATGTTCGTTTTGGAACGGCTAACCCGGAATATTACAACATCCTGTTTATCAGCAACCTGGAATCTGTAAGCTTAGTCAGCCTTATAGACAGTGGGCGTTTTAAAGGCTTTGAGCTGCTTGAAGCTGGGCTCAAAGCCGCTATGGAGGAAGGCTGCATCATGCAAGGAGATGAGCGCCTGATCGCCAGATCCGTATGGAGCATGCTGCACGGATTGACTTCTTTGCTCCTGAATTTTGAACTTCCTATGGCAAAATCCAATGATGAATTGATCGCATTCACTATAGATACTTTCCTCAGAGGGTTAAGTCGCTGACGCAGCGGCTAACTTTCTTTACCTCGCATCACTGTACATGCGAATCCGCGTCTGAAAGCTGCTTAAGCACGGCTTCAATGCGCCGTTTATCTTTTTTGAGCATAACGAGCTGTAAAGAAGCAAGAAGCAGATCTGAGATATTGGCCCAAGCGTCTGCTTCCAGAGCGGGAAGGAGATCCCGATGAATCATGATATCCAGCGCCTCCGTTGCAATTTTCTGATGAAGCTCGCTATCGGATAGCCATTCAATCAACTGCTCAGCTGTAGGACGGGAGTGAGCAAAAAGTATTGCCCAGCCATCCACCGGATGATTGACTTTATCCCGCATCCAGTTAATGATCTGTGGTGAACGAAAATGCTGTAGCTGCCCATTAGCGGTGTATCCTTCTAATTTGTCTTCTGCAGCCGAATCCTGTAGCAGCAGGTGATTGCAAACACATACCAAGCCTTCCTGCTCGGGTAGGCAACGGGCGCTCAGATAGGCACGTGTGGACACAAATGCACCCTTAGCATGTAGGGTATTGTTTTGAGCTAAAGATGTCCATGCTTGCGCGGTTTCCGGTTCCCACAAGGAGCGGACCCAATTAGCGGCCCCCATCCCCGCGGTCTCCCCTACCAAAACGGCCCAAGTAGAGAATGGAACCTGGCTATGCTGAATGTTCTGCCAGTGCTGCTCCCAGGCAAGAAAAATATCCTTTGGATCATAGGCTTGAAAAGCCTGCAACACAGCAGGATGATCTACGCCATGCATGGTGGTGTAATGGATCAGCTTCTCCAACGACTGCGCATCCTCCAGTTTCATCGTGCAAAACATGTTCAACCAGCGTAGCCAGAATTGCAGTGGTGGGCTGTTTAGCTGAATGCCATGCTCATCGGCCACTTTAAACCAATCCCATAGCCATAGCCCATGCAAGGTGAGCATGGTGTCTATATAGGCAGGTAGATTTTCCGCAAGCAGCGTGAACTGGTCCAGCTCGTGATGATAGCAGAACACCGCTGGCTCTGTAGTGGATGTCGCCATATCAAGCAGTATCGGATCACCCGCACCATTATAATTAAGGATCAGATATCGTTGCTCGTCCGCTGCTGAATCGGTATCTTCCCCATAGGATGTAAAATAGCCAATATACTCATGATTCCAGCCAAATTCTCCTGTGATATCGTCTAGGATAATCTGCTCTTGTTCAAGATCATTGCTGTTTTTATATGAACACTCCGGTCCATCAGCTACAATACAGTGTGGGGGGAGGCACCATAGTAAATTTAAGCTGCCACACCGCTGTATTAATTCAGACAGGGAGGCAGGCAAAGGCATCCGCAGCCGTTCCTCCAGCTCAGTTAGTTCACCTGTAGAAATCCCCTCCGTCCATTGGTATACCACATCAGGCATCCCACTTTGTCTCAGACGATCAACGACTTGTTCCAGTTTTTCTAAGGTTTGTGCAAAATGTACTGTCATTCGTATTCGTCCTCCTCTTACTCTACAACCCGACAATGCTCTTTTTGCAAGAATGCTAGAATTTCATCACGAAGTGCTATCGCTTTCGGTTCATAAATGATCGCCACTTCGCGTCCATATGCATAGTTAAAACGCACGTATCCGCATAGAGTCTGAAGAAAAGCCATGCAGATATGCTCATTTTCAATCCATAGATTTGAGGCAAAATGCTGTTTAAACTGCTGAGCCAATGCTTGTATGGATGCCGGAGCGAAATCCAGGGCTTGCTCGTTGGCAGCCACAGCAAGCCTTCGACCTGAGGGTGAATCGCTAGGAAGTCACCATCTATGGAGCTGCCAATGACCACGCACTCACCCAGCTGCTGCGCTGTAATTGGGCAATTATCATCATGCGTCCACAGTTCGTAATCCGCATAGGCTTGCAATAGTTGAGGATCAGGCCTTTCAATCATTAGCAGGCCGCAATAGGTCCCCGGCCCGTAGCGGGTGAGGAATGCTACATAGGAAGGGGGTAAAGTTAATCCATAGGTAGTTCAAAAGTTGTCAGTTCATCGGCAGCCACCGTCGTATGTTGTGTGGAAACCCAATACATGTAGGATGCACCTGCTTTCCGGCACTCTATCTATAGGGATAGAGATCAAAAGTAAATGAGAGATATGCTATAATTAGGAAATAAAATAGTTATAGATTAGTCTATCTTAATTCCATAGGAACTACAATTTGTGAGGGGATGAAGGAGGAACACATCTTATGACAACATCAGGGGTACAAGCCTACATAGATCCAATTTTTGAGGCGATTGATGAGGCGTACGCTTCTGAGCAAAAGCGCATCGCCGAATTCCAAATCAAAAGTGTCCTTCACGAAGGGATTCATGAATACTTAAAAGTTACCTGTAAGAAGGATGGGCTGTGGGTGGATACCTACGAACCGTTTGATTGGGATCATCGTAGACCGAACATGGAGATTTCTGGTTTTACGAAGGGGGTAACACTGCAGCAGGTTCAGGACGAATGGATGCCTGTGTTTAGGGAACGGATAGAGGCGCTATTTAATTCGGAAGAATTCAGCTCCATGTTCTTTCGTTATCGGCTGGATTTTCATCTGGAAGTGGTCTTGGAGAATAAGGCCAATCATTTTACATTCTCACTCCTAAATGAAGATAAACGGCAGCAACTGTTAGCCACTATCCAGCAGTTTGTGGAGCAGAAGCTCAACCCCTCCAGTAGAGCTATTCCGAAGGAAGAGGACGATTTCTTCTTAGTGAGACACTTGCTTGATCCTCATTTGTACGCTATAGATGCCCAGCGGGTGGATGAGTTGCTCCATATAATGGATGCCAAAGTGAAGGTCAGCCGCAAGCGTGAGGAAGCATGGAGGTATCAGCTCAGCAGTGGCTTAAAGCATTGGGCTGAAGATGAATTTTTGCTGAAATATGCGGATCGGGAAAAAAGCTATGGGTTGGATTATAAAGTGAAGCCCGATATTCTCCCTTCGGAAATTCCCGCGCCAGCCATGGAGATGTTCCTGCTTACTGCGATGCGGGTGGGTTCGACCGATGCCGATGCACGGCAGAAATATTTGGAGATTGCTGCACAGCTAGGCTCGGAGCAGGCTTCCGTGTGGCTTGAGAGCGGATCAGGAAGCATCCCAGCGTTACATACAAGCGAGCGAGTCATCTGCCAAGCTAATGACATTTTGCAAACATTGGAGATTCAGATTCGTTCAGAGGAAGAAGAAAGCTATAGAGAAGCACTTGTATATTTATGCGATATTTTAAAGAAGGGCTTTACCAAGGAATATCGGATGAAGTTCAAAAGCAAGGTGAAAAACTACCTGCCTGTACCCAAGTTGGCTAAATCTACGCTACATCGTTTCTTCGCCAATGCACTTGAGTATCCGTCACTGCATCCGTTGCTGGCTGAATATGCCGAAACCGTGATGGAAGAATTCAAATGGTATAACGATGTAGAGCCCGGTGAAAAGTCGGCGATGCCGGGAACCTATGCGGTAATGGGATTAGGACTGAAAGGAACGAACTATTTCCCATTAGTGAATCGTTATATGAAGCTGGTGGACAGTGAGCATCAGTCCGTACAGGATGGTTACGCGGCTGCTTTTGCCGAAGCGCATGGGCTAACACCTGACACGATCCCCGTTTGGACGAGGATTCTACTGGCAAGCAACGAGTCTGCCAAACCCCTGAAGTCATCCGGAATCGAAACTGTAGAGCAGGCACAGGTACTGGTGGAGGAGCTTGAGAAGCTGGAGGACTATGAACAAGAGGTGCTTGTTTATCGTATATGGGGTGGCGCGAAGAAACTAAAAAACAGCCTGAAGCAGGCTGTCCCTGAGGTGAAAGAGTTGCTGGAGACGCTTATTCCATAAAAGCATCATATTCATGATAATATCGCAGTCCCTGCGCAATGCGTTCAATATCCGGCTCGCTTCCGCTGTGGCGTAACACTTCAATGACATCCTGTACAGTCGCCACCTCCAGCCAAGATTGCACGTGATGGTCTGGCAGAGATGTAGGGATACTTTCATCACGATGATTGGTGACGGTGAGACCGGCATCCTCCAGCTCCCACAATTCTTCCTCGGGAATGATGTAGTAGGTAGAATTGAGCGGATTACTTTGAACACGTTCCAGATTGGCAAATACCCATTCATTGATTTCTGTTTGGTCAACGGCATGGACCAGTGCTTCAAGGCTGTCAAAAGTTTGTATGCTCATGTATGGAGGCTCCTCTCTTAGCCGGTGGCTTATGCTGTAGCTTTTGTAATATCTTTAAGATGGCCTGGCGATTCTTCGCATCCTTAATGTACTTGGGAATGGAATGGGAAGCCGTACGCATCATACCGGATGTAGGCTTTTCCCGCAACTCGGCAGAGATATAGGAGAGCAGGTAATTCAGGTGTATCCGGTTAAGAGCCCAGACAGGTTTACCCCGATAGTAATCAAGGAAGTACAGCTGGAGCTGGAAAATAGGGTCTTTTCCGTTTTGGATCACGTCCGTATGCCATTCGCGTGATTGAACACGATGCACCGGAACCTGATTGCGTGTCTCACAGTGCGGACAGTTTATATTCGTATTTTTATGGAGTTTCGTTCGGTCATCATGGATTTCGATATTAAAATACCGCTCACAATGGTTGCATACGCCGCGTGCATAGAATGTATAAGATTCTGGCTGCTGATACGTGTAGTAACAATGAGAGCATCGAACAACGTAATAACAGTCTTTTTTGGATCTGGAAATAAAAGCTTGGCCCTGACAACGGGGACAGTGAACAGCTACTTGTTCTCCTCTCCAGATCACGGCGGCAAAGTCATATTTATATCCATGTTCATCTTTGAAGCGCTTTTGCTCCATATTCGTTCCTCCTTTTCGGAAAGAGCGTAAAAACGTAAATTTTATGATTCATATGTTATAATATTCCTCAACAACAGAATGGCTTAGATGGGCGGTCGGCTAGTCTCCTGTAAAGGAGGTGACGGTCCTGATTCTTTCCTTCCATAAAAAGAAATAGACCGCCCTCGACAAAGGCAAGCGGTCTATTTCAATGATCATCCTTTGACACGGCTACCGCCCTTAAAAGCGGCTGTTGCCAAAGAGTGAGGATGTTGACGCATCTTCACTCTTTTTTTAGAATATACATCTTATTCCCATTTTAACACTTGAAAATGGCCTTTTCAATGCACCGAAGGGTGAAAAGGTGAATAGGACGTGCAAAAGGAGAGGGCGAACATGAGCATTTTTACAGGGCTGCAACGTCCGCAGTTTCAGGCTTATTATGACGAGACTTTTCTAATAGAACATCGTTTTGAAAATGGTATGGGTTTTCCGCCTTCTTATATAGATTATGTCAAAACTCTTGGTTACGGGCGACTATGCGGCTTATGGAACATTCATATTCCTCTTGGCGATCACCCGGATTCATGGCTTCATCGTTATCATGACTGGCGGGCCTGGTTTGATGATTTACTCGAATCGGAAGAGGTTTTACAAGAAGCGGCGCTGGAGCCAGATGGCTTTCCAGAACTTTTGGAGCATGCGGTTCCCTTCGCTTCCAGTGAAGGGAATGACCTGCTGATTTGGGATATTCAATCGCCTGATGAACGGGGAGAATTCCCAATCTATGCTTTGAATCTACGCACATGGGGCAATTTTCGGTATGCAGCCTCGGATTTGTATAGCCTCGTCGAAGCGTTGGTGGATGAAGAGCGCGTAAAGTCGGTATTGGGCACAGATCGTACACCATTCCCTTATACATTCGAGCCTTTTTAACAACGCTTTTTTGAATCTACCATACAGTGCGCAGATCACCTGACATACCGCAAATCGGCCGTCATGCATGGGAATAACAAAAATATCGCCTTCCCGATGCTTGATTCTTTTGAACACCATCGTCAGGCCAGCTCTTCCTGAATGATCTCTGTTTTTAGACCTTTAGCGCTGGTAATCGTAATGCTGATCGCATCATAGCCGTTCCGCTTCGCATCTTCAAAATCGCATCGTTCGCCGTTGATCAGCTCTAACTGTCCATTCTCATCCACATCGTCTGCAAACTCGTCATCCCAATCCACATTATAAAAAGCGGTCAAGCTTACCTCGAAAGTATCTTCACCATCTTCGTCCAGATAGGGCAGCAGGGGAGTGCGATTGTTCTGCTGTTCCTTGGTATAAACTTCGCATAGCAGAGCATCGTAACCATGGCGGGTTCCGTCAAAAATCACGATCTGTTCACCTGTGACTGCATCTTCTGCAATAATGAGCTGGGGTGCAAATTCAGTTACAGCGATAAGCTCGTCCATAAGCTCTCCATAATAAAAAATGTGGAATTTCGTATGTCCGGCCTGTGAACGGAGCTTACCTGTCCACTCCTGCTCAATCCATGCCTCCGGGTTTTCGGGTACAACCCAACCTTCCAAATAAGCCGGTCCCCATTTAGGATTATGTATTTCTGTCATTAGTAGACCTCCCTTTCTGCTCGTTGAGTCGTTCAATTACCTGGTTAAATAACGTTGTAAAGTCTGTTGCCACCAGATACAAATGTCCACATTGGTCCTGCTCTGCAATATCATAGTTCAGTTTGTCATCATAAGCATGAAGATGTGTGCGGTCCCAGTAGTACACATACGCGGTGTATTCATTACATATCAGAACGTAGAAATTGTCGCCCGCATCTGCACCAATCAACAAAGCATTCTCGACATGATTGATTTCATCCAGAAATTCATCATTAATCGCTAGTGGGGCATCATTTGTGAGATCATGTCATAGATAAGGTGACGATTTTGTTGTCCTCATCCACATCGACCTTTACATTTACTCCTAGCTTATCCTTAAACAGCTTGCTGATATTGATATAGTCATCCTTTACCGCACGGCTTGATCTACCGGTTGTGCGAGTCATCCCAGCGGTGATGATGGAACGGACGTATGTTTTATCGAGCTTGGCTTCGGGATTATAGGTATAAATGATCTGTTCCTGCTGATTGTAATAATGGGTTAATTCCGTGTAGTCGTTAGCATTCTCATACTGCTTTTCCTCACGCACATACTCAGGATGGTCCATGGTGTAGTGGACTCCCCCGTCCAGAAAGGGATTTTCCTTGGAGGGTCGGAGTTCATAGTGTCCGTAGGCTAGTTGAAACAGATACTCTATGCCTGAGCCCTCCGCCTGATAGTAGAGCTGACGATTGTCCCCTTTTTTATCTATAGCGGTATAGCTGCTAATTAAAGGCCAGGCATCATACTTTTTATCCTTTACCTCAATGGCAAGCTTGTAATGTACAAGCACCTTTTCATTTTGAAATAACCCAAAGCTGCTCATAATGAAATAGGCAGGCACACATATAATTCCGATAATCAATATGAATATAAATATTCTTACACGCATAAGTAGAGTGATTCTCCTTTGGATGTCGATGATGTGGAAAGCTCCCGTTTGGCAGATGCACCGAATTCCTCATGCTCTACTAATTGTTTCAGAGCATGTTGTGCGAAAGGCATGCTTTTATGTGCGCGAAGCAATGCAAAAGCGGCCTCCTTGACTAAGAAATATGTATCACTGCGGATCAACTCTCATGTCTGTAGCTCGATAAAGCTTCTTCCGGTCCGCCACCCTCCAACAGCACCATAACCGCATAGGAGATCGTATCCATCCAATCGTCGAGGGTGTTGATCTGCGCTACGGTCAGCAGATTGTTTCGCTGCAGCATACTATCAGGATACAATGCCCATGCCCGTGTATATTGGCAAATCCCCCACAGAGCGGCAATCAGCTCCCGTTCTACGGATGGTTTCTCCAACTCATCTGCCAGAACTTCAATGATGGTCATCAGCTCATGGAAATTATCCTCAATCAGTTCTCCCTGGAAGGGGCGGAGCATCCCTAGAAATCCGTTTTGCATTTTGGGATGATCCAGATCATCGTGAATAAAAGAATGACAACGTAACAGCTCGCGAGCCTCCTGTTTATTCATTCAGTTCCTTAATCTCTGCGCGGATACCTCTGCACAGAAAGCTACCTGACAGTCCCGACAAGGCATCGATATCAACGACCATGTCTGCTTCTTCATAGCGGAAATCAAGCTGCAAGATGATGTTTTCTGTTTCTACAGGAGTTAATACATGTTCTTTGGTTTCCAGAAATGTAAAAGTCACTGCATAGCGTGGGACGTCTTTTGCTGGAGCTTCAGGGATTACAGGTGCCTCAGCCGAAGGCTCCAGATCCGGTGATCTAGGGACAAGCACGCTAGCGTAGGATAGCTCAATCGTCAGCGTAATCTGGTCTTTCGTCATATTAGCAGCCGTAATTCGGTCATAATGAAAGGGAGGAAAATAGCCGAGCTTTTCAACAATGCTGTCTGCACCTTGAATAGAAACGGTTGGAGAGAAAGCCAGTTCCAGTCCGATGGACCCTGCCAGTTGGTCTTCATATTCTGGATTGATACGTACAAGGGCTTGTTCCGGCTCTACTTTCAAAATCGTGCCTATAAAATACTGTTTGCCATGGATCAGAACAATATCATGCGGAACGAACGGCAACGCTCCCCCGGCTTGATAATGAATGAGATATTCGTTCTCTTTTTTTTCAACCTTTTGAACTTGAATTTGCATAAATTGCAGCCTCCTAGGGTTAATGGTATGGCGGATTGTTTAAGTGTGTGGTAAAGGGAACGGAGTCCACGATTGAAAAATATACTTCATATCCGGTGTATCCTGTTCGAGCATAAATGGAACAATATCCATAATAGCGCGTGCTTTACTGCCAGCATAAAAGTTACGCGGGCTGTGTAGCAGCTTGTGTGCCTTTAACCACTGGCTCAGCTTCATCATAACGTCTTCGACGATTGCTTGGTCGATATTTTCATAAACGTCCTGACGGATTGAAACGAGCATGCCGCAATGATTAGAAGATTGGCACATGGGGTCATTGGACAAAAGAATGTACACTTCCGGCGTTGTCCCTTTGTTATAGGATGATTTGATACTGGGAGCCTCGATAGCTAGCATCAGCGGAATCAATTCATCATCGGTTACAATGCGGAGCAGCTCTTGCAGGTTGTTAACCACAAGCATCCATCCTTTATTCATGAATTACCAATTCTTATACCATAATATATGACATGAAGATTGAATTCACCTTTTACATTGACTGTGGTACTGTTCATTAAAATCGTTTGGAAACCAGTTCAACTTCGCGTATACTAGGAAAGTCATACATGGAACGGGCCTGAGCCGCATGGCGGCCGTATGTTGGTTACATGAACAGATTCAACGATAACGGATAAGCTCCCTTCCTGAAAAGGGTAGAATGAGAACCGATACAAAAATGGGAATTCTGAACTATGGAACGATAGATGTCATATGGCACATGAACCTATTTTACGTGACACATATTGAATACAGATAAGGGAAGTGAATACCACTTGAAGAATTTTGCAGCATTAGGCGTAGAGCAGCATTGGGTAGAAGCCTTAAAAGAACAGGGAATTTCATCCCCAACTCCTGTACAGCAGGAGTCGATTCCACTGTTGATGGAAGGTCAGGATGTTATCGCCGAGGCACATACGGGAACCGGGAAGACACTTGCGTTTTTACTGCCGATTCTACAAAAGCTGAATTTGGATAAGCGACACCCACAGGCGCTCGTGATTGCACCTACGCGTGAACTGGCGCTTCAGATTACGGAGGAAGCAAAATGCTTGGCTGCTACGGAGCCGAACCTGTCATTACTGGCTGTATATGGAGGACAGGACGTAGAGCGTCAGCTTCGTAAACTGAAAGGCGGCGCACAACTGATTATTGGTACACCTGGGCGACTGCTGGATCACCTGAGACGTGGCACGCTGGATCTGGGTGGCATTAAAATGCTGGTCCTGGACGAAGCCGACCAAATGTTACACATGGGCTTTTTGAACGATGTGGAGACGATTCTTCAGGAGGTTCCTTACCGGAGACAGACGATGCTGTTTTCCGCTACGATGCCAGCCGGTATTCGCAAGCTGGCTCGTGTATATATGAACGAACCCGTAGATGTCAAAGTGAAATCCGCTTCTTCCGTTCCGGTGAGCCAAATCCGTCAGGTCGTTGTGCAAACAACAGACCGTGGTAAGCAACAGGCATTGGTGGATATGCTGAATACAGATCGTCCGTACTTGGCTGTTATTTTCTGCCGTACGAAGCGACGAGCTGCCAAACTGAACGAAGAGCTGCAAGAGATGGGCTTCGAGAGCGGTGAGCTTCACGGAGATTTGTCCCAGAACAAGCGGGAGCAAGTGATGAAGGCGTTCCGGGAAGCGAAACTCCAATTGCTCGTAGCGACTGATGTAGCTGCACGCGGCTTGGATGTAGAAGGCGTCACGCATGTCTTTAACTATGACATGCCGCAGGATGCCGAAAGCTACATCCACCGCATCGGGCGTACCGGCCGTGCCGGAGGCAAAGGCGTGGCGGTGACGCTCGCGACGCCAAGGGATGTTCCAGAGCTTCGGAACATCCAAAGAGTTGCTGGTGTCACATTCACCAGCAGTGAGGGCGGCGGACAGCGTAGACCTGCTTCCGATACGGCTGATCGGCAGGGTCGAGAACGCCGTTCGGGCAGAAACGACCGCCGTTCCTACGGCGGCAACGACTCCGGCGGTGGGCGCCGGGGCAGCGGCCGCGAACAGGCGGGCCGTCGTGACAGTGCAAGCGGCGAACGTCGCTCTAGCCGCGGCAGCAGCGAGCGCGGCGGATATGACCGCAGCAGCAGCGGTTCTGCACGCGGAGGCCAAGGCCGCTCGACAGGACAAAGCAGCGAGCGTGGCGGGTATGACCGCAGTAGCGGCGGTTCTGCACGCGGAGGTCAGGGCCGCTCGGCAGGACAAAGCAGCGAACGCGGTGGATATGACCGCAGCAGCGGCGGTTCTGCACGCGGAGGCCAAGGTGGCCGCGGTGGACAAGCCAAAGGCGGCCCGCGTGGTGGTCAAGGACAAGGAGGCCGTCGCGGACGGTCCAGATAGTTAAAACAGGAGTATTCTCATAGAATACTCCACTATGGTTATCATAATAGCCCCGGGGAGGCTCATCTTCCGGGGCTATTGTAATCTTCATCCATACCGCTGAAGGAGCGGCACCATAAGATGACATGAGTAGCGGAGCTACCTTGAAATACACGATTAGCGTTTAGGATACATTTTTCAAAAGATAAATTTGGAGGGGTTATACATCATGCAGGAACAGGATATGGGCAAGCGCGCCATGGTCTCAGCATGGATCAGCCTGATTAGCAACATCCTATTAACCGGCATTAAGATTATTACAGGACTTATGTTCAACAGTAAGGTGCTGGTAGCCGATGGTGTGCATAATGCCGGAGACGTGATTGCCTCTGCGACGGCACTGGGAGCGATGCGCATATCCAGCCAGCCGCCGGATGAGGATCATCCTTATGGTCACGGCAAAGCAGAAGTGATCGGTGCAAGCGTGGTGGCGGTCATATTGTTTGGAGCGGGCATATTTATCGGCTATCATTCCATTGCAGCACTGTTCGAACCGATGCCACAGGAGCATATACTGGCATTGGTAGCCGCTATTATTTCCTTGCTCTGGAAACAGTGGCTGTATATTTACACGATTCGTATCGGGAGAGCGGCCAATAGTCAGGGTCTTATTGCAACGGCAAAAGATCATCTCGCTGATGTGTACGCCTCTGGGGCTGCTGTACTGGGTATCGGCTTAGGGCTAATTGGGGAGCACTGGAGCATTTCAATCTTATCTTACGGCGACCCTATTGCGGGATTTGTAGTGGCATTGCTAGTTCTGAAATTGGCGTGGGAAATGGGCCGTGAATCCATAGATGTACTTATGGAAAAAGCGATTGCAACGGAGGAAATTGAAAGCTACGCCGCAGCCGCACTGAGTGTAGCCGAGGTTCAACGTATTGACCGTATCCGTGCCCGTGAGCACGGCCATTATATCATCGTGGATATCCGCGCTTCAGTGGATGCCTCTTTGACGATTCAGCAGGGACACGATATTATCCGACTGATTAAGGGGGCTGTTATGAAGCGGGAACCGCGGGTTTATGAGGTGCTTGTCCATTTGAATCCATGGTATGCGGACGACCACTAGAACAGACGACACAAATTGACAGATAACTTGCAGGAAGGGTATGCTTTTAAAAGCCGAACGATGATGAATAAAAGCGAGGTTACCCGAAAATATGCGAAAATTTTTAAAATGGTTAGGCATTTCTGTGACTGCAGCGGTTCTTTTAGTGGGCGGTTATTATACGTATTCTATTTATCATTTTACGAATCAAATTTCGGTTGCTTCCGGACAGGATTCGAAATTCAAACCGCAGGCACAAACTCAAACCAATGTACAACCTGTAGAGGTATCGCTCCCACCGGAATGGGATGGGACAGAAAGAGTGAATATTCTGCTGCTAGGCGGCGACTCCCGTGGAGAGGATTCAGGGCGTTCTGACTCCGTTATGGTTGCTTCTATTGATCCGGTTACGAAAAAGGCTACACTTATGTCGATTCTTCGTGATACGTACGTCAATATCCCAGGTCATGGGCAAAGTCGATTGAATGCTGCTTTTTCCTACGGTGGACCGGATTTGACCAGACAGACCGTGAGCGACCTGCTGGGCATACCGATTCAATATTATGTATATACTGATTTTAATGGCTTTATTGCGCTGGTTGATTCTGTGGGTGGTATTGACCTGGATGTTGAAAAAGATATGCACTATACCTCCAAGGCAGATAAACACCAGTTTGATATTGATTTGAAAAAGGGAATGCAGCACATGGACGGTAAAACAGCCTTGCAATATGTACGCTTCCGTCATGATGCAACTTCCGATTTTACGCGTACGGAACGGCAACGCAAATTCATTACCGAGCTTGGCGGTAAAATTCAGTCAACCTCATCTCTAATTAAACTGCCGAGTATTTTAAATAGCATTTCTCCTTATATTGAAACGAATCTCAGCACTACGGAAATGCTGCAATTGGCTTCATTGGGCTTTAATATCGATGCAACAACAGTAGCGAAGCAGCAAATCCCGCCGAATGAATTGGTGCGCGGTGAAACCATTAAGGGTGCGCAGGTGTTGGGTGTAGACGAAAGAAAGCTCAAGCGCTTCATACAGAATCTTTTTGAACAGGAGAACAAACCTGTGACCACGACGGTGGATGCTGCAACCACGATAAATGATACTCCATAACCCTCGAAAGCAAGCGAAGTTCGTACGATGACGTACAACTTTGTTTGCTTTTGTGTTTATTTGGGTATAACCTTGTATATTTTGTTCCAAAAATATATCGTATCTATGAAGAACGTCTACTCATTTGTGTAAAGAGAAGGGGAATGTGGTGTGGAAATAACTCCGGCATGGAAAGACCGATTCAAGAAGTTTTTTCTGAACAACAAGTTTGTGTTATTCCTGCTGGTACTGCTGCTGATCGGCTTGAATATCTTGGTGCTTACCAAAATTTCATACATATTCACACCTGTCATGGTGTTGTTAAAAACGATAATTCTCCCTGTCATTTTATCCGGCGTGTTGTACTATCTGTTCAACCCGTTGGTTGATGTACTGGAGCGTAACAAGGTGAAACGAATATACTCCATTGTTGTACTGTTTTTGCTCATTATAGGGGTTATTGCGATTGTGGTTACATCGGTGGTACCTGTAATCCGCGATCAAATACAGGGGCTTATCCAGAATTTCCCTGCCTATAGCGAGCAAGTACAACGACAATTCGAGAAACTGATCGGCAGCGATTTTGTAAACCAGTTCCAGAACACCATTCAAATTAATCCATCTGAGCTGGCCTCCAAAGCTTCTGAAAAGTTATCTAGCTTTATTAATAATGCATGGACGGGTGTGGGCAGCTTTTTGGGCGTGGTTACAGAAACGGTACTTGCGATTGCCACGGTTCCATTTATTCTGTTCTACTTGCTAAAAGATGGACACAAGCTGCCACAGTTTATCCTGAAAATGCTCCCGCCTATGTTTCGTAAAGAAACAGATCGCATTATGACCGAGATGAATCATCAGGTCAGTTCCTATATTCGTGGGCAGATTATTGTCAGCTTCTGTATTGGGGCGTTGTTGTATATTGGTTACCTAATCATTGGATTAGACTACTCTCTGACGCTTGCAGTCATTGCGTCCTTTACGAGCGTTGTCCCCTACTTAGGTCCCGTCATTGCCATTACACCTGCGTTAATTGTAGCCTTGGTCACCTCACCGATTATGCTGCTCAAGATGGTTATCGTGTGGACAGTCGTACAGCTCATTGAGGGTAAATTTATTTCTCCACAAATTATGGGCAAATCTCTTCGAGTACATCCGATCACGATTATCTTTGTTATTCTGACGGCAGGCAATTTGTTTGGTGTGGTGGGAATCGTACTGGCGGTTCCGGGGTATGCTGTCTTGAAAGTAATCGTTACACATTTGTACAGTTTCTTTAAAAAGCGTTCGCATCTCTATGAGGCGGATAAAGGGAACACAAGTCTTTACGAAAAATAAACTTTTCCACTATAAAATCGATATTGCCCCCTCTTGGGTAACTGTGGCTTCGCGTGCTATAATTAATGCCTATCCTTATTCCAAAATAGAAAGGTCAGACTTTTATGATAAAACTCAGCATTCTTGACCAATCTCCGGTATCGGAAGGCATGACGCATGCACAAGCATTACAAAAGACCGCTGAGCTTGCTATAGAGGCGGAACGCTTGGGTTATCATCGCTTTTGGGTATCAGAGCATCATTCTGCCGCAAATCTCGCAGGCTCCAGTCCGGAGGTACTGATTTCACATCTGGCCGCACGTACCTCAACCATTCGAGTGGGGTCGGGTGGTGTGATGCTGCCCCATTACAGCGCTTATAAAGTAGCGGAAAACTTCCGTGTGCTGGAGGGATTGTATCCGGGACGCATTGATTTAGGTCTGGGACGAGCGCCCGGAGGAATGCCCATTGCTACCAGAGCCCTGCAAGAAGGCAAAATGCGAGGTGGTGTAGATCTATACCCTGAGCAGTTGGATGACCTGTTAGCTTATTTACATGACAGCACGGGCAATAATCACCGTTTCGGTTCGCTACAGGCGATGCCGCTTATAGAAACTGTACCGGAAATGTGGTTGCTCGGCTCCAGTGGTGATAGCGCAGGTCTGGCAGCCGAGCGTGGCGTGGGCTTTGCGTTTGCACAGTTCATTAATGGTGAAGGCGGCACAGGGGCTATGAAGGAATACCAGGAAAGCTTCCAGCCTTCCCAGCATAGTGACCAACCGCGTTCACTTGTTGCCGTTTTTGCGATCTGTGCGGATACCGAAGAGGAGGCGAATCGGTTGGCTTCCAGTATGGACTTGTCTCTTGTTCTATTAGAGCAGGGAATGCGCTCCGCTGGAACACCTTCCGTCGAAAAGGCACTGGCGTATCCGTATACGCCGTTTGACCGGATGCGGATTCGTGAGAATCGCAAACGTATGGTGGTCGGTTCGCCCGAACAGGTGAAGCGTCAGATTGAGCAGTTAAGTAAGGACTATAATGCACAGGAGATCATGGTTGCGAGCATTATTCACGACTTTGATGCCAAAATAAAATCTATACGTCTCATGGCTGAAGCATTTGGACTGTCTTCTATACAGTCATAATGCGATTCGCCGGATTTAAAAGATCACAGCTTCGAGGAGCTGTGATCTTTTTTTGAATTTTTTGAGGGAATATTAGATGATATGCACTGTATGATATAGGAAATAAACCAGTTAACACTTGATAATGATTATCAATATCTTTATTATATAAAGATAGAATGAAGTTTTGATGAAAGTCGTGCGTTAAGCCCGTGACTATATATATTGGATAAGGGAAAGGGATGATTCCAAATGTTTCGTCTGAAAACGGCAAATCTGGATATTGCTTATGAAGATCGATTGATTGTAGAAGATCTGAACGTAGAAATACCGCAAGGGAAAATCACAGCCTTGGTGGGCGCAAATGGTTCTGGCAAGTCCACCATTCTGAAGACGATGGCTCGCATCATGAATCCTAAGGGCGGCAGTGTTCTGCTTGACGGTAAATCCATTCATAAGCAATCCACCCGGGAAGTAGCTAAGCAGCTGGCTATTTTGCCACAAAATCCGACTGCACCGGAAGGATTAACCGTGACGGAACTGGTATCTTACGGACGTTTTCCCTATCAAAAAGGTTTTGGTTCTATGAAAGCGGAAGATCGCAAAATGGTGGAGTGGGCCATTCAAGTAACGGGAATGAGCGAGTTCCACGATCGTCCGATTGATCAGCTTTCTGGCGGTCAGCGTCAGCGTGCCTGGATTGCTATGGCGCTTGCGCAGGATACGGATATTTTGTTTCTAGATGAGCCGACGACATTTTTAGATATGGCACATCAACTGGAAGTGCTGCATTTGCTAGAGTATCTAAATACTTCGGAGAAGCGCACCATTGTTATGGTCGTGCATGATTTAAACCATGCCGCCCGGTATGCTCAGCATATGATTGCAATCAAAAAGGGGAAGGCCGAGGCGGTAGGAACTCCAACAGAGGTTATGTCCCCTGATGTGCTGCGTGAGGTGTTCGGGATCGAGGCGGATATTGTAGCAGATCCTCGTACGGGTGTACCGCTCTGTCTTCCGTATGCTTTGGCTGGACAGCCTGCGGTGAGCCAAGCAGTAAAAGAAATGAATGTGGAAGATAAGAAACTCATGGGTTCTGTTGCTGAGCGACGTGATGCTAGAGCACAAGTAGCGGCAAGAGGTTAAAGAGGACATACCATGAAACCACTGGATTACGATCAGCTTGAGCAACTAGCGAAAATAGTGAGAGTCACGCCGGAGGATGCAGTATATTCCGGGCCAGTGGCCGAATGGCTTGAACCAGAGAAGATCCGTTCTGTGATGGAGTATTACGGCGATCTTCTGCGTGCTGAAGACGATTTAACCGCAGCCGTTTATTTTGTGAACCAGTTGCGTGGTCTCGTGTTTGCACAGCATTTTATGGTGTCACTGTGTGAACGCCGTTTGGATCTGTCCGTATCTAATCTCAGATTTCATATTTGTTATGAAGGTCAATATCCCTCTATTAGCCTCCAGGTCATCGACCTCACAGAGCTGGACAATACGCGGAACAATGGGGATGACCCTTCTTCCGAAAAGGCTCAGCAAGTGTTACGTGACTTTTACAGTTTGCAGATGCGGCCCATAATGGAGGCAATAGCTGCAGTGGGAAGCGCATCTATTGGGCAAATGTGGGGACAGTTTCCGTTGACATTGCTGTATTTTAAGGATAGAGTACAGCCATCGTTGACTGATCCTCAGGATGTGGAGCGCTTTGAACAAGATTATATGTATGTGACACGTGAGCTGAAGGGAGAGGTATTCGGGCGTAAAAGAAATCCGTTTACGGTTCGTCTCATTGAATTGGACAATCCTTACCGCCCCGGTGAAAATACCTACATGAAACCGTCCTGTTGCCAATATTACAAGACAGGTGGAGGCCAGCGGTATTGTTATGCTTGCCCAAAAATGTCCGCTTCCGAACGTGAAGAACGCAGACTCGAAGTGATGGCATCACGGTAAAGGATCTGCGAATGTTGGCATGTCCGTCACCTTTTGGTTAAAATAGGTTATGTAACCTAAACCAAGCGACACGAAGGAGGATGCTGTATGTCTGTCTATTCACATAATGCCGTAACACCAGCGAATCAGGAGGTTTCTCTGGATACTTACACCGGTAAGGTGCTGGTTATTGCGAATACCGCCAGTAAATGTGGCCTTACCCCGCAATATGGGGATTTGCAAAAGCTTTATGATGAATATAAGGATCGGGGATTAGTTGTATTAGGCTTTCCTTGCAACCAATTTGGCGGTCAGGAGCCGGGCAGCAGCGAGGAAGCGGCTGAATTTTGCCAACTGAATTACGGGGTTAGTTTCCCGGTATTCGCCAAAGTGGACGTCAACGGACCGGATACAGCGCCTCTGTTTGAATATTTGAAAAAGCAACAGCCTGGAGAACAGGAAGATGGAACAATTCAGTGGAATTTCACGAAATTCATTGTGAATCGTGAAGGCGTACCTGTGGGTCGTTTTGAACCGAAGGAGTCACCAGAAGCGATGAAAGCAGCCATTGAGCAATTGCTATAGTAGCTTTGCCTTAACTCCAAAGTATATGTTTAAAAAGGTCTGATTTCCTGCGTGTCTCCGGGAAACGGACCTTTTTTTGTTCTCTACATGTGCATTTGTTTAAGGGGGGGCGCATCATGTGAAAGTCGATTCCAAGGGCATAATCAGGGGGCTTACAGGGAAAACTGAATGGAGCAAAAAAATATTTCAGCAAACCGTTGATTTTGTATATCCTTTCTTTTTTAAATGTGGACAAATTGTGAATATCACGAAAAGCTATTGTAATGTGAAAAATATCACACTATAATAAGCGCATGAAGTGAAATAAATCACAAACGCAAACGAGCTGTTTACGTGAAACTATTCACAATTATTATACATTTTATGCCCACACACCAAGGAGGAATTTAACATGAAAGTAGCAGTTATCGGATGTACACACGCAGGCACGGCAGCTATCGTCAACACAGCTAAATGTTATCCAGATGCAGAAATTACCGTTTACGAGCGTAATGATAATATTTCATTTTTATCTTGTGGTATTGCGCTGTATGTAGGTGGTGTCGTTAAAGATCCACACGGCCTGTTTTATTCGTCTCCAGATCAACTGTCTGACTTGGGTGTAGTGACCAAGATGCTTCATGAGGTAACGAGTGTGGATACGGCAGGCAAGACGCTGCATGCACGTAATCTCCAAACAGGTGAAGAATTTACAGACACATTTGATAAATTAATTGTGACCACAGGATCATGGCCCATTATTCCAAAGCTGGAGGGCATTGAACTTGATCATATTTTGCTCTGTAAAAACTATAATCATTCCAATGATATCATTGAGAAAGCCCAGCACGTACAGAACATTACAGTCGTCGGGGCTGGATACATTGGTGTTGAACTGGTAGAAGCTTTCCAAATGAACGGTAAAAACGTAACGCTGATCGACAGTGCTGATCGTATATTGAATAAGTATTTGGACCATGAGTATACAGACCGGATTGAAAGTTCCCTGAAGGAACATGGCATTAAGCTGGTGCTTGGCGAGACGGTGAGTCGTTTTGAGGGTACGAACGGTAAGGTGACTAAAGTGGTGACCTCTAAAGGAGAATATGAAACAGAGCTTGTTATTCTCTGCATCGGTTTCCGACCTCAAACGGATCTGCTCAAAGGTCAGGTAGATATGTTGCCTAACGGTGCGATCATTGTGGATAACTATATGCAAAGTAGCTGCCCGGACGTGTTTGCAGCAGGTGATAGTTGTGCAATCCGCTACAATCCGACAGGTAAAACGGCTTATATCCCTTTGGCAACCAACGCAGTTCGTATGGGTACACTGGTAGCACGTAATCTGGTACAACCAACCATTGCCTACATGGGAACCCAAGGAACTTCGGGTATCAAAATTTACGAAGACAATATTGCAGGAACAGGCTTGACGGAAGCGGCGGCAACGGACGAAGGCATGACTGTAGAAGCTGTAACCATTGAGGACAGCTACCGGCCTGAATTTATGCCAACCTCCGAAAAGGTATTACTGAAAGTGGTATATGAGCAGGAGACACGAAGAATTTTGGGGGCTCAAATTATGTCGAAGGTGGATTTGACGCAATCCATTAACACACTATCCGTAGCCATTCAAAATCATATGACCATTGACCAGTTGGCCTTTGTCGATTTCTTCTTCCAGCCGCATTATAACAAGCCTTGGAATTTCCTGAATGCAGCAGGTTTACAAGCATTGCCTACAATATCAGAACGGAACCCAGTTACTGTATAATTAGATTTGTCTGTGACATTGTTCATAAGTTTGTCAACAATCTGAGACGTACGGACGAATCCTTATAGTACAATATAGAGTAGCATAAGGATTAGGGGGTAAGTAGCTTATGGATTTGTTTTATATCCTTTTTCTTGTAGTCGTGGCCCTGGTAGGCCTCGGTGGAGTTATTTGGTTCTTGAGAGCAGTTGAAAAGGAAGAATACAACTAAATGTAAAGCGCGTAGTAGCGCAGTAGATGTAATAATACAGAAAGACAGTCCTTTTTCCAAGGGCTGTTTTTTTTATAGTTGAGAAAGTGATTTTTTTCACAAACATAATCACTGATTTTAAATAAAATATGAAAGAAGAATATTTTAGTGAAAAGATATTAAAGGAGCGGGGACATATGGCGAGCTATAAACCGGGGCAAATTGCTGAAAAGACGGTGGAAACAGGAGTGGCCAAGGCGAACAACCCGTGGACTGTGGCGGTGGTACTGGGATTTTTGGCAGGTGCATTTATTGCACTCGGGTTTTTGCTGGATATACGTGTTATTGCAAGTGCGCCTAAAGAATGGGGAAGCATTGCCACCTTTATTGGAGCTGCGGTGTTCCCCGTAGGTTTGGTATTAGTTTTGATCGCCGGCGGAGAATTGCTGACCGGCAATATGATGGCGGTCCCTTTGGCGAGATGGGCAGGACGGATTAAGACAGGAGCCATGCTTCGTAATTTGGCGATTATTACGCTCAGTAATTTTGCAGGTGCGTTATTCGTTGCATTTTTCTTTGGGCATGTACTGGGTTTGACAGAAACGGGCCCTTACCTGGACAAAGTGGTGGATATGGCAGGACATAAGCTACATGAAAGCTTTTTGCAGTCTTTTATATCGGGTATAGGATGTAACTGGCTCGTAGCACTGGCTGTATGGCTGGCATATAGCACAGACTCTATCGGTGGCAAAATCATGGGGATTTGGTTCCCGACAATGGCCTTTGTCGCTATTGGATTTCAGCACGTTGTTGCCAATATGTTTCTCATTCCGGCGGCTATTTTTGCAGGCCACTTTTCGTGGGCAGATTATGTTATGAACTTCATTCCGGTCTGGCTGGGGAATTTGGTAGGAGGTAGCCTGTTTGTGGCTGGAGCCTACTGGTTGGCCTATTTGAAAAAGCCTCAAACCAACGCACATCCAGTGAATGAATCTCCAACTACTTCTTCGGTTGCACATCAAATCCGTTGAGTGGTCCTGCTTAATTACGGTACTTTAAACAGCAATGAACAAAGCAAATCCGCCATGACAGGCCCGGGGGAACGAAACCTGTCATGGCGGATTTTTTTGGGAGTGGTCCATGATTTGGCATGGAGGATGAGTGTGCTCTCGTCCCATAATGCCTTGATCTCTTTTACCCTCGGTAAGAAATGATGAAACAGGATGTTGAAAAAAAATTATGATTCTAAAAAAAATCCGTTTTGCTCTATGCAGCAGACGGATTTTTTTAATATTTTGGAGAGCGGCTGTATGGGAGAATCCTTCTCTTGCCATAGGCCAAAGCTGTGGATATGATAAGATCAGTGTAATTTTTGGAAACGGTAACGGAAAGGAGCATCAACACTATGGATCATCGCAATAGCGCGCCTCCTGAGGCCACGCTTCAACAAGACTTACAAAGGGGACAGCGGATGACGGAGCAGCAGGATGGTATTTTTCCGGCTGTATGCCCGTTAGATTGCCCGGATACGTGTGGGCTCCTGCTTCACAAGGAAAATGGAAAGATAGTCAAGGTGACTGGGAACCCGGATCATCCTATTACCAAAGGGGCTATTTGTAACAAAGTTCGCAATATGACGGAGCGGGTATATGATCCTGATCGGGTGCTCTATCCGTTGAAACGTATAGGCCCCAAAGGAGAAGGGAAATTTGAACGTATTAGCTGGGAGGAGGCAGTCGATACCATTACAGGTCGGTTCAAGGAGCTGATACGTACGGACGGACCGGAATCTATTCTCCCCTACAGCTTTTATGGCAATATGGGCGTATTGAGTGTGGATGGAATGGACCGCAGATTTTTTAATGCGCTGGGTTCAAGCCAACTGGATCAGACGATATGTAGCGTGGCAGGGAATGAAGGCTGGGCGTCCGTTATGGGTTTTAAGGGCGGCACCAGCCCGGAGGACACGGAGGATGCAGACCTCATTATTGTGTGGGGTGGAAATGTCATTAGCACTAACATGCATCAGGTCGTTTTGGCTGAGAAAGCACGTAAAAAAGGTGCTAAGGTGGTCGTTATTGACGTTCATCGCAACCGGACGGCGCAATGGGCGGATTGGTTCATTCCGTTATATCCGGGGACGGATACGGCGCTTGCGCTGGGTGTTATGAATGTGCTGTTCGCTCAGGGACTGACGGACGACGAATTTTTACATCGCTACACGGTAGGCCATGAGGAACTGCGCGAGCATGTTAAGACATATACACCAGAGCGAGTTTCGCGGATTACCGGCGTACCGGAAGCGGATATCATCCGTTTGGCGGAAATGTACGGAACTGCGCGAGCAGCGTATATCAATATCGGCAATGGGCTTCAGCATCATGATAATGGCGGTATGAACGTACGTGCGGTTACATGCTTGCCTGCGCTCACTGGACAATGGCTGAAGCACGGCGGGGGAGCGTCACGCTCTAATGGCGCTTATGGCAAGTTTAACGGCGCCAATCTGGCGCGTCCTGATCTGCGACAGAATCCGGATGCACGGGTGATCAACATGAACCGGATCGGAGAAGCGCTGCTACAAAAGGAACAGCCGATTAAGGCGTTATTCGTATACTGCAGTAACCCGGTAGTTGTAGCCCCCGATTCGGAACGGGTGACTGAAGGATTTGGACGAGAGGATTTGTTCACAGTCGTTCATGACCTGTTTCTTACGGATACGGCCCGTTATGCCGATATTGTGCTGCCTGCAGCATCTTCCTTTGAAGGTACAGACCTATATAAATCCTACTGGCATCACTATGTTCAGATGCAGGAACCCGTCATTGCTCCGCTCGGGGAAAGCAAAAGCAATTATAAGCTGTTTAGCCTGCTCGGACGGGCTATGGGCTTTGACGAAGCTGCCTTTACGGAAAGTGAAGAGGACATGATAGTGGGCGCGCTTGATAATCCAACGAACCCTTATCTCAACGGTGTAACTTTGGAAGCCTTAAAGAAGTCACCTTTTGTAAAGCTCGATATGACGCCAAAGGCTACTTATTTGGATCGTTTAACCACGCCTTCAGGCAAGATTGAGTTGTATTCGGAAAAAATGAAACAAGCAGGTCTGCCCGCGATGCCTTCTTATGTGCCGCTGATTGAAGGGTACGACGGAGAGCATCGACCGCAAGCGGACGAGCGGCATCCATTAATGTTTATTTCACCGCCAAACCATAATTTTCTGAATTCTACTTTCGCTAACTTGCCCAAGCATCAGCGACTGGAGCGGGAGCCCTTGCTACAAATTCACCCGGAGGATGCTCAGACAAGGGACATCGCGGATGGGGACCTGGTTACCGTATGGAATGATCGGGGGACGTATGAGCTGAAAGCGAAAGTCACCGATCTAATGCTGCCCGGTACAGTGATTAGTCAGGGATTATGGTGGGAAGGCAAAGGACGCAGACAGCGTGCCAATGTGTTAACCTCTGATCGGCTGTCGGATATGGGACAGGGGGCTACTTTCTTCTCAACGGTGGTGAATGTGAAGCGCCAATGAGATAATGCCTTTTATGGCGTCAGATGCAAAAGGAGAAACAAAAGATATGAAATGGTTGGAGTCTTATCCGAAAGAAGTGAAAGTGTTTCTCGTTGCTAGCCTGATTAATTCCGCTGGAAGTTCCCTGATGTGGCCGTTAGTTAGCATGTATGTGTTTGACGAGCTAAACCGTAGTATGGGAGATGCAGGGATTGCGATTTTAGTGCAATCTCTGGGCGGAATTTTTGGTCAAGTGCTGGGCGGAGCCCTCTATCACCGTATTGGAGCCAAAAAACTGATTGTTGGCTCACTCGCGATGAACGCGCTGGGACTTCTCGCGCTTCCATTTACCAGTGGCCATTGGGTAGCGTTTGTCATCATGATGGGCTTTATCGGTTTTTTTAATGTCGTATCTGTGCCTGCGATTCAGGCCTTTGTAGGTTTTCGTTTTGCTGACCGTCGTGGTGAGCTGTTTAATATTATTTATGTCGCTAACAATATTGGGGTTGCCGTGGGTACGGGATTGAGTGGCGTTCTGGCTGACCTTTCCTATCAGCTCAGCTTCGTGATGAACGGAGTGACTTCTGCGGTATTTGCTGGATTCTTCTGGTCTTATCTAAGCAGGGTGGATCGGGAAGAGGGAGAAGTGCAGCTCAGTAAGTCCGTGAAAAAAAGAGAGGAAATACCAGCTCGATTGCTGTTTCGTGATACCAGACTGTATCTCTTTGTGGGGTTAGGTTCGCTTTTTTTATGGTTCGGGAATTCGATCTGGAATACAGGAGTGTCTCCCCATATTATTGAGCAGGGCTTGCCTAAAACGATGTATGGATTACTATGGACACTGAATGGTATCCTTATTTTTGCCGCACAACCCATTATTTTTTGGATAAAACGACTGTACGCTCATCACGCTTCAGCGCAAATGACATGGGCCGGAGGATTTTATTTGGCGGCTTATATTGTCATGCTGGGCACACAGAACTATACTGGAATGATATTCGCTATGGTTCTGGCGACCCTGGGAGAAATGCTGATTGCACCTGCGGTTCCAGCATTCCTGTCTGATCATGGAGGTCGGGGTGCACCCTTTTACATTGGGCTTGTGGGGGGCATTGGCGCAGCCGGACGGGTAATGGGGCCTTATATTATGGGGAAGTTGTATGATGGCGGTGGGTTACCGCCTACACTTTGGCTGGCATCAGGCGTAGCGGTGTTGTCGATCCTGTTTTTCGTCCTGCATAGTTGGTTGAACCGTTTCCGGCATCATTCGGATACTTTGGATACTACGACGTCCAAGGTGGATGCTCCCAGTTCTTAAGTCCTAATAAAAGTGCAGTAATATGCTGTGATTATGGTACAATAGTGACGGATGGTTGTAGTTATTGCTTCAGGAAAGCCTTCACAGGAAGGATTGAAAGGAATTGTTTACAAGTCAACCCTTGACGATACGTCATTCGGAGATGAAGGATGCTCCTGATCTGATCGCGCTGGATGAATTGGTATGGAATGAACGCACGGCTCCCGCTTCATTGTCTTGGAAGTCGCGTGGAGAGTTTCTGCGCAATACGCCTCCAGGCTCTCAACTGGTTGCCATCGAACAGGAAGTACTCTGCGGGTATATTGGATTTCGTCCTCCAACGCTGTTGGCTAGTAACTGTCATGTACTCGAAATAAATATAGCTGTACATCCAGCTTATCATCGCAAAGGTATTGGGACGGCCCTCATGAACTCCATGAAGGACATTGCAGCTGCGGAGGGCATACGTAAGTTGAGTTTGCGTGTACTCTCATGCAACACGGAAGCCCTTATGTTTTATGAAAAAAGCGGTTTCGCGATTGAAGGACGTTTGCATGAGGAGTTTTACATAGCAGGCCAATTCGTAGATGATGTGTTAATGGCCTATTTCTTGAAATAGGCGGGAGGCTACAGACAGCAATTCGGTTGTATGCCCGGCCTAAACCAACAACGCCGCAGACCTGATCAGGTCTGCGGCGTTGTTGTACAATACAATATTACCGAAGTTGCTTCCATTCATTTTGGAGCATACCGTACACTGCGTGGTTCATGTAGCCGTCGGGCAGCAATTCCGCTTCGCGTACAATGCCTTCGAGCACAAAGCCCAAACGTTCCGGAATACCGCGGCTGCGGCGGTTTGTAGTTGCGCAACGGATTTCGACCCGATGCAAGTCCAGCTCCATCAAAGCATATTCAACGAATACGCGGCAGGCGCTGGTCATTAGACCTTGTCCTTCGTACCCGTGTCCAAGCCAGTATCCGATGCTAACGGAGCGGTGAGTCCAATTGATCTCATGGTAGCTGATGATGCCAGCAAGCTCGTTGTCTATCCAAATTCCGGCGGTCAGACTACCGTTCTCTGCGGCTTGTTTCAAGGCGCCCTGCACGAACTGCTCTGTGTGGCTGATTTCCGTGGTAGAGTCTACCCATGGAAGCCATTGACGCAGGCGGTCACGGGACATTTCGATCAGCTCAAACAGAGGCTGCACATGCTCCTTGGTGAGCGGCCGAAGGACTGTGCGTTCGTCCAACGCATATGTAAACATGATTGATCCCCTCTTTCACTCGGAAAATCGCTAAACCAGCCAGTCTAGCATTTAATCCCATGCTACCTTATTCTGCGAGAGTCGTCAAAAGGGAGAGGAAGCTTCAAATTCAATAGGTCCCACCCGGAACCGTTCATGCTCGTATACATATTTTAGATCCAAATCCCCTACAAATTCGGTTGGGGATACACTGCCAGATACAGTGGCTTGCAGAGGAAGCTGTTCAGCATCATACATTACGACAGAGCTAAAATCGAGATACTTTGTAAATTGGGCTGGATCATCGTAAAATACGGATGCTTTAGGGTTTATCGTGTGTGTAACACCGTCAATCGTGACAGCAATATGAACCTGGCGGTTGTGGTCACGTAGCTCCACTGAGCTATGTACGCGCTGGGACACAGCATCTACTGCCGATTCGACCGCATATTCTTCCATCGTGCGTGCGTTAACAATATGCAATTCCTGCAATTCGACACCCGTTCCCGAGGCACGAGTGAGGATCACGACGGCTTCACGGACATCATCCCCGTTCACATCCCTGTAAAATAATTGTGGTGCGGTGGAGATATCCGCCGAGCCTGACCATCGGAATGTGCGGCGTTGCTGGCCGATTTCCAGTACAGCTGATTGGAATAATCCCTGTGACGGATTAACGGCATATAAGCGGACGGATGAGTCTTCTGGAGCGCTGGCTAGCGGACGAGATTGTACGGTTTCGTTCACTGGGTCCGATGAAGGATGGCCGGAAGTCATGACGGAAGAGGACAAAAGCATAGACAGCAGGATCACAATGAGCAGCTTAAACACGGGTGGGTCTCCTTTTCCGGGCAAAATAAAAGATATATACACTATAACGAATTTATTTGCCGAAAATGTTAACTCTTTTTCATAACTTGTCACTTTTTTTGCTGAAGAGAGCATAAGGATTTTCATTTTATTGAGTTATGCGGTGTGAAAGGGTATATTTAAGGGAACAGGTTTTACACAGATTATACGGAAGAAAGGTTGATTAGCGTGGAGAAGCCGATCACTCCCCCCAATTTTATTAAAAATGTTATTGAAGAGGATTTACGTACGGGTAAGGTAAAGGAGGTTGTTACACGATTTCCGCCTGAACCAAACGGATATTTGCATATTGGACATGCCAAAGCTATCTGGATCAATTTCTCGTTGGGAGATGAATTCGGAGGACGCACAAATCTGCGTTTTGACGACACCAATCCGGCGAAGGAAGACACGGAATACGTGAACTCCATTCAGGAGGACGTGAAGTGGCTCGGTTATGAATGGGAGGAAAAACATTTTGCCTCCAATTATTTCGAAGAAATGTACAAGCGTGCCATCCTGCTGATTCAAAAGGGTAAAGCCTACGTGGATGACCAAAGCGCGGACCAAATCCGTGAAACTCGTGGTACACTGACCGAACCGGGGCAAAATAGCCCTTATCGGGATCGCAGTGTGGAAGACAATCTGAAGCTGTTTGAAGAGATGCGTGCAGGCAAATACCAAAATGGTGAAAAGGTGCTGCGTGCCAAAATTGATATGGCTTCAGGAAATATTAATTTACGTGATCCAGTTATTTACCGCATTTCACACACAGCACATCACAATACAGGCGACACATGGTGCATCTATCCAATGTACTCCTATGCTCATCCGCTGGAAGATGCGATTGAGGGAGTAACGCACTCGCTCTGTTCGCTGGAATTCGAAGATCAGCGCCCGCTGTATGATTGGGTTGTAGCTGAATGTGAGATGGAAAAGGTACCGCACCAATACGAATTTGGACGGCTGAACCTGGCTCAAACCGTAACCAGCAAGCGTAAGCTCAAGCTTCTGGTCGATGAAAAGCACGTAGATGGTTGGGATGATCCGCGTATGCCGACGATTTCCGGTTTACGTCGTCGCGGCTACACGCCGGAGGCCATCCGCAGCTTCGTATATGAGACAGGCATTTCCAAAGCCTACGGAGTCATCGATTTGCAGGTACTGGAGCATTTTGTACGTGAGGATTTGAAGCTTAAGGCACCCCGCACCATGGCAGTCATAGATCCGTTGAAGGTAGTTATCACAAACTATCCTGAAGGACAAGTTGAAATGCTGGAGGCGGAAAACAATACTGAAAATCCGGAACTCGGTACACGTCAAATACCGTTTTCCCGTGAGATTTATATTGAGCGTGAGGACTTCATGGAAAATCCGCCGAGCAAATACTTCCGTTTGTTCCCTGGTAATGAAGTACGTCTCAAGCATGCTTACTTCATTAAATGTAACGATGTGATTAAGGACGCAGACGGAAATGTAACGGAAATCCACTGTACCTATGATGTAGAAACCAAGAGCGGATCAGGCTTTACTGGACGTAAAGTGAAAGGCACGATCCACTGGGTAGAGGCTACTCAGGCTGTACCTGCCGAATTCCGTTTGTATGAGCCTTTGATTAACGCAGAGGACACGGAAGAGATTGAAGAGGATGCATCGGAAAAAACATTCCTTGACCAATTGAACCCGAACTCTTTGGAAATTGCTCATGGCTATGTCGAGCCGAACATGAAAGAAGCTCAATCACAGGACAAGTTCCAATTTTTCCGTCATGGTTATTTCAGTGTCGATCCGAAGCTTTCCCAACCGGGTCAGCCTGTATTTAACCGTGTTGTATCGTTGAAAAGCTCTTTCCAATTGCCTAAGCAATAGGCTGGTGGAAAGTGTGAGAGAGATGGTAGCTTCGTGCGACCAAGTTGAAAAGGAGTCTGCCGTCGGCAGACTCCTTTATTTTACGCATGCACACTCTTTATACATGATCATTGACTTGACGATACTCTATTGTCTTTGCTAACCAGAAGGGAAGAGAGGATAGCTCATTCCTCTAGTGTTGTTAAGGGGCTTCTTCTATTCGTTTGTGCCCGCTGGCAGTCCTGGCTGATAACCGTTCTTGTACAGCATATACCACATGATAGCGAATCCCGCAGATCCAAGTAGGGCGAAGAACACCCCTGCATGGTACATCATTTCTCCACCAAAGTTCTGGAATAGCCAACCTCCCGCAAAACCTGCTACGATACCGGATATACCACTCCAGGTCAAGGTATATACGGCCTGTCCGGATGATCGGTATGCTGCAGGGGTAAATAGGACGGTCAACTGGGTGCCTACATAGAAGTATCCACCGAAGGTGACGCAATGAAGTGCCTGAATGAACACAATCTGAATCGGGTCTGTGGCCAGAGCCATCAGTTCCCAACGTAAGGCAAACAGCAAACTGACGAGTGCCAAACAGCCGACCATCACGGTCATTCTTTTCTTCAAGAAGCGATCAAACAGCAAAAATACAATAATTTCGAATACCGATGACATAAAAACAGCAAAACCAAGCATCTGTTTGGACCCACCCAGCTCGGTGATGTACAGGGACATAAAGGCGCTGTTGATTGAATTCGGGATGGATACAAGGATGCCCAATAAAATAAAGGATATAAAGTATCCGTTCATTAAAACACTGCCAAAGCCGCGTAAATGGATGGTTGCTGTCTCCACAGTGCTTTTCAGTGGTGGAATCGACAAGGTGCAGATCAATGCAGCCAGAAGAAGTACCGTAAAGATGGTGGATATGCTGGATATCCCCGTTTGGTCAATAACTATGCCAGCAACTGCTGCTGTCACTGCCCAACCGAAAGAGCCCCATATACGGAATGCACCAAATTTCCGGTCTGTGCCCTCAATATAGCTGAGAATTAGGCTGTTGCTTTGCGCAAATAAAGGGCTTTGGAAAAAATAAAAACCAATCATCGACACATAAATCATGATATACGTATGGACATGAAACAAAGCTTGTAGCAATAACAAGGTACCTATAATCATAAATAGCAGAATACGTCGGAGGTTACGGCTCCGGTCGCTTGTATAGCCCCAAAAAGGGTTCGCGAATACGGATACAAAAGGCCCGATGGCCATCAGACTCCCGATCTCCAGCTTGTCCATGCCGATATCTTGCAGATACAACGGGAAGAAGCTGGAGAAAATGACCATAGCTCCATATAGAAAAAAATTATACAGTTTTAAGGAATATAGAGGAGTCTCTTGAATTTCTCTCTTTTGCAAGACAAGCCATTCCTTTCTTAGCCCGATAGAGAACTGCGCATCGATGCCGATCTGTGGGGAGGTTCTTTATTCCAATGTATCATGTGTTGAAAGGGTTAACAAACCAATAAATTAACAATTATGTAATAATTAAATTTTGTTCAAAAATTCATATGCATATTTGCAATTGTTTTCTGAAAAAAAGGAGGATTTATTTGTGAAAGTGACTGGTATTATCGTCGCAGGAGGACGTTCCAGCCGAATGGGACAGGATAAGGCTTTGCTTGAGATCAATGGAGCCACTATGCTTGAACGGACGTATACTACATTGCAGCAGGCTGCCCAGCGGGTTGTCGTAGTCACTCGTGACAACCAAGGATATGGTCTGAGTGATATGGAAACTGTGTCTGATGTTTTTCCAGGTATGGGACCCCTAAGCGGTATTCATGCGGGATTATCTGCATCTACTACGGAGTGGGGAATGGTTGTCGCTTGTGATATGCCTTTTATACAGCTAGAGGTGCTGCAAGACCTGCTCGTTGTAACTGAGAAATGGATGGAGTTGCATGGAACGACGGAACCAACATTGCAAGCAGTAATACCTTCTATGGATGGACGTATACATCCGTTGCTGGCTGTGTACCATCGGAGCGTGCTGCCGTCTGCCGAGGAATGTTTGCGCAATAGACAGCTTCGTCTCACCGATTGGTTGAACAAGCTGAACGTTCGTTATGCGACGGTAGAGGATTTGCCGCGGGTGAGTGAAGACATGTGGCATAAGGCCGCGTTCAATATGAATAATCCGCGGGACTACGAGCTTGCGTTAGAGCAGTTGAAGCATAGTGTACAACAGAACACGCAGAACGTGAAGAATTTAAAGGAAATACGAGAGGATTAGAAACGTACAAGCTTCCTGCGCGAGGACTATTTAGGAGAGCAAATACTAGAGAAATATGATGGACTAAATTTGGGGGAATATAATTATGCTGGAAGCTATTATACATGCCGTTTTATTGGCATTGGGATTGATTTTGCCTTTGGGGGTACAAAATGTATTTGTGTTTAATCAGGGGGCGTCCCAGTCTCGGTTTCGCAATGCACTGCCAGCTGTCATTACAGCGGGTGTCTGTGATACAATCCTGATCACGCTGGCGGTTGGGGGCGTGTCTCTTATTTTGCAGCAATTTCTATGGCTCACGAACGTACTTTATGCGGCGGGCTGTTTGTTTCTGCTGTATATGGCCTGGACTTTATGGAGATCGAAGGCAGCTTCCTCGGGAGAAAGTCAGGCGATGCGGCCGAAACGCCAGATGATTTTTGCCGCTTCGGTATCGCTATTGAATCCACATGCCATACTCGACACGGTTGGCGTAATTGGAACCAGTTCCCTCCAATATGACGCCGGGGAACGCTGGGCCTTTGGTCTGGCCGCCGTGTCCGTATCTTGGATATGGTTTATCGGTCTGGCAACGGCAGGGCGTCTCGTGGGACGTATGGATTCAGAAGGGAAGTTTGGGACTGTGCTCAACAAAATATCGGCACTGATTATTTTAGGCCTGGCAATGTATATGGCGATAAATTTTATTACCAGTATGTGATCCAAGCCTGGTTAAAGGAAAAACTTCAATACAGCGAATACCCCGCTCAAAGCAAAGGGAACACCGATCAAAAACAGCATAAAGGCCAGACAGCCTGCACCATTTACACCACCTGCAATTCGGGCGTCCCGAGGGTTAGATGGATTGTATAATACCTTAATCTTGCTGCCAACCCGGTTGAGGCTTAGGTTGGTACTATAAGGATTCCAGAATTCTACGGCTTCACCTGAAGCTGTATAGAAGCGCACCTTTAATCGGCGGGTGTAGCTAGTATCTACTGGATCGTCTCGGTCAAAGGGAACGACATCAATGTCTACTTCGATATGCGCATCTACGATTTGCCCTTTGGTACGGACCCAGTTGCGTTTGCGATAACGATGACGACGGATCGTTCTGAATCCAAAATAGATGAGTAGCAGTCCAATCAAGCTGAACAATGGCATCAGCAAATCGGAACTAAAATGAAACCAATACACATTGAAATCAATTGAGATGATAATCTACTCCTTTAAACAAAGCGATAATCAATATATCGGATGTTTTTTAGGAACCGTTTAATAGCTATGAGAATTACTTATTGCTAGATAAGGACATATCAAAATCAACATCCTCGATAAATTCGATAACCTCACCATTGGGGCTGTGGACTAATGCATTTGTTACAACTAGAGGAGGTTCACCAAGTGTAAGCTGATTGGGTTCCACAAAGGTTCTTGCTCCGTGGGCAAGGGCTTTTTGATATATTTCATCCACATTGTCTACGTAAAATGCCAAGTGTAATAAAGCCCCGTGGGCAATCTCTTGCTCGGATGCAGCTTTTTTTCCTTGGGCAGGAATGACAGCATCATTATCAAAAATTTCGAGACAGGTTCTCTGATCGGGTGAGATCAGCATGGAAGCCTCTTGAATTCGAAAAGACGGAAGACTCCAGTGATGTCCTCTTTTAAATCCCAATACCTTGGTATAAAATGCAATGGTCGCTTGATAGTCACGGGCTTGTATGGCAACATGCGCTAGTCCCTTTACACTCATTTCAGATCCTCCTTTATATGTGAGTAAGCCTTATTATATGAATAATTATTGAGGACATATATACTTAAAATAAGATCTTTATACTATATTAGTTATGAAATAAAAGATAATTTGGGTGAAAAATATTATTTTTTAAAATTCAGGTCAGGAGGGGCTCGATATGCAGCATCACATAGACGATATAGATCACAAAATCATGAAATTGCTACAGCATGATGCTCGGATAACTATTTCCCAAATCAGTAAAGAAATTTCGATGTCACAGCCGTCTGTTAAAGAAAGGGTAATCAAGCTTGAAGAACGAGGGATTATTTCGGGATATAGTACCGTATTTAATTTACGGGAACTGAATCGAGGAACGACTACATTTATTCTAATAAAGACGGAACATTGCCAAGAGTTGGTTGAATTTTGTAGAGAGGCGAAGGAAGTCACCGATTTATTTCGCATCAGTGGGGAATTTAATTATCTCATTAAGGTGCAAACCGCGTCGGTAGAGGAAATTGCAGAGCTTCAGGATTCATTAGTTAAGCTGGGGCCTTCGAAGTCGCATATTTGTATGAAAAATATACTGGAAAACAGGGTTTTGCTGTAAGCAACTCGAAAACCCACATTTGGAATATAGAGCATTCGGAATAACTGTATTTGTGAAATGAAGATAAGCGAATGCTTGGATGAAATAAAAAAATGACGCTGAATTACAACAGCGTCACCGTAATGCCCTGCTCCAGACGCTTCACGTCCTGGAGCTCGATCTTCCCGGCCATGGCGTGCAGAGCTGCCGCTGTGCCGCAGGCCGCTCCCTGCCGTAGCATGGCAGGGAGATCCAGCCCCGTAGCTGCGCCGGTGACCAGCCCGGCGACCATAGCGTCACCGCTGCCGAGCGCGCTGACAATGTCCGCGTCTGGCAGGCTCACGCGGTAGCGCGCATCGTGCGTTACCGCCAGCGCCCCGCGCGCGCCGAGCGAGATGACGGCCAGCTGCGCTCCGGCTTCCAGCAGCTTTGATGCCGCTGCTTCAGCGGCATCCGGGCGCGCGGCGTCAATTCCCGCGAAGCGAGCAGCCTCGTCCTCGTTAGGCTTCACGAGGTCGGGCTTTCCGCGCAGCCCCAAGCGCAGCGCCTCACCGCTCGCGTCCAGCGCTACCCGCGCGCCGCGCGCCTTCGCCAGCGTGCACAGCTCGGCGTACAGATCGGGCGGGCAGCCGGGTGGCAGGCTGCCGGAGAGGACGACCCAAGCCGAATCCTCGGCAAGGGTCTCGATTTTGCGCCGCAGTGCGGCTAATTCAAGCGGCCCAACGGTCGGTCCGCTCTCAATCAGCTCGGTCTGCGTGCGCGCGGACGGGTCGAGCACGGTAATGGCGAGACGGGTCTCCCCATGTGCCGTTTCAATGAAATCGGCGCTTACGCCTTCTGCGCTCAACCCGTCAATGAGCAGCCGTCCCGTGTGTCCAGCAGCAAACCCGGTCGCTCGTACAGGCTCGCCTAGCGTGCGGATGACGCGGGCGGCATTCACGCCCTTGCCGCCCGGTACCGTCAGGCCGCCTTCAATGCGGTGGACGGCATTCAAACCGAAGCCTGCAACCGTGTAGATTTTATCCACAGCCGCGTTAAGCGTTACGGTGGTAATCACAAGGCGTCACTCCTTTAAGATCAGCAATTCGCAATATTTGATGCCATTCGCTCATGCTAAGATATTAGCTTTAATCCCAATGCTGCGGCAAGAATCATGGCGATGAATAAAACGCGCAGTACGCTTTTTTGTTCACCGTACAAGAACATGCCTGTAATTGTGCTGCCAACCGTTCCGATGCCTGTCCATACCGCATAGGAGGTGCCCATAGGCAAACTTTTCATGGCATAGCTGAGTAGAGAGAAGCTAAGAACAAAGGATAGGACCATAAGCACTAAGGACTTCCAGCCTTTGCCCACCGTAACTCCCTTCATACCGATGATTCCTAACACTTCCGAGCACCCCGCGATAACCAGTGCAATCCAAGCCATTATGCGCCACTCCCTTCCTGAACATCACGGTCGGTAACTAACTTCAGACCGACCACACCTGCCAGCAAAAGGGCGATTAATAGTGTTTTGGACCATTGAAACGGTTCTCCGAATAGCAGCATTTCGCCTACGACTGTTCCCCCTGTCCCTAGTCCGGTGAATACAGCATACACTGTGCCTACAGGCAGTCGGTTCGCAGCCTTCATGATTAAATAAAAGCTGGCCACCACGGCCAGCACCGTTACAGTCCAGGCGAGTATAGAGTCCGCATGCTTCAAACCCGATACCCATACCACCTCAATCAGGCCTCCAACAAAAACGTAAATCCAACTGCGATTCATGATGAATGTTCTCCTTAAAAATAAATTTTATAAGTTCGACGGCTTCACGCTTCATGAGGTGAGGCTAACGTAATCCCACGCCAAAAAATAGGCCATGCAGCGTTCAGCCTTCGGTGGTAGTTGATGCTTCCACTGTATAGGAGCTCCACCATGACCCCGTCCACCAGGGTCATGTAAGCCAAAGCCACATCCACTGGCTCCATATGCCCAAAGGGTTCCCGATCCCGTGTATTCCGGAGGCGGCGAGTTAATTTTCGCTCCATTTTATCCAGAAAAGGATTAACAATATTCAGCACCTCGTGATACAACGATACAGGCGGAAAGAAGGAAAAGCGAAGCATAAACTTGGCTGAGTCGTTGCTCTCATATTCCTGTCCCATCCAAAACAAGAAGTCATGCAGGGTATGCTTAAGCGGCTGATCTTTACGTTCCGTAAAGTATTCGAAAATACGTAGATTCTGCTCTTGAAAAGCGTACCTAGCCACCTGTAGAAACAGATCCTCCTTGCCTTGGAAATGCGCGTATATAGACGGTTTTCGGATACCGACCTCAGCGGCAATACTGCTCAAGGAGGCTCCCTCATACCCATTGGTGGCAAATTGAAAAAGAGCGGCCTTTCGAATCTCTTCCATCCCCATTATTGTCACCTACCTAACGTTCGTTAGTTTATTCTTGCACGAAAAAAAGTAAGTGTCAACCCAGCATCATTGCGTTTTGTATAAAGCTTTTCTTTGGATTTTTTTTATCAACATTTTAATAAATAAGTGGGAAGAAATAAGGGGCTCATGTACAATATAATGAAGAATACTTGTCAAATGCAGTCCACTGGAAGTGAGGTTAGTTATGAGGCGAAGCTTACTGGCCGTATTGATCGCGGCTATGGTGTTTATTATTTATTATTTTGGCTTGTTTAATTACATCGGCAAAAATGAAGGAACTGTCATCAGTATTTTTTCCACCCTGACAGTGATCTCCATCAGTCTGATTATTTTTACGGAGAATCGTAATCCCTCCACTACGATGTCCTGGATTTTGCTGCTGGCATTGCTGCCAGTCGTTGGACTTCCTCTTTATTTTCTGTTTGGGCAAAATGTATTCAAGCGTCGCAAGTATGATAAAAAGGCATTACGTGACCAACAGGCTTACGACCGCATAGAAAAGGATGCTTTGCGAGTCAAACGAGATCTGACCTGCTTTACAGGTGAGCAGCAGCAGTTAATGCGTTTGGCCCGCAGACTGGCCCGCTCCCCGATTTATTTTGCGACAGAAACTCAAATTCTGAACAATGGAGATGAAACCTTCTCCACTTTGCTGGAAGAACTGCGCAAGGCGCAGCATCATATCCATATGGAATATTACATTTTCCGGTCGGATGATATCGGTACCAGCATTCAAAAAATTCTGATCGAAAAGGCTAAAGCGGGTGTTAAGGTTCGGTTTATGTACGATGCGGTGGGCAGTATTCAGTTGTCGAAGTCATTTTTGAAGGAAATGAGAGATGCAGGAGTAGAGGTTGTTGCGTACGGCGGCGCTCGGATCTTGTTCTTCTCCAGCCGGGTAAACTATCGTAATCACCGTAAAATTGTAGTCATCGACGGTAATATCGGATTAATTGGCGGTCTAAATGTGGGAGATGAGTATCTCAGCCGCAACAAAGCCTATGGCTTTTGGCGTGATACGCATATGATTGTGAAGGGCGAAGCTGTACGGACGTTGCAGCTTATATTTCTACAAGATTGGCTTCACATGACGGGTGAGTCGGTGCTCGATAGCGAATATCTGTCTCCCAATATTGAACCAATTACGGACGGAGGCGTGCAGATTATTGCCAGTGGCCCGGATAATGAGCGGAGAGTGCTCAAAAATCTCTTTTTCTCCATGATCACGTCCGCCCGAAAATCAGTCTGGATTGCCACTCCTTATTTTATCCCGGATGAAGATATCCTGACTGCCTTACGGATGGCTGCCTTGTCCGGGTTGGACGTGCGTATTCTGTTTCCCGCAAAACCGGATAAATGGCTACCGTTTCTCGCGTCTCATTCGTACTTCCAGTCGTTACTGGAGGTTGGAGTCAAGGTATATGAATATGAAAAGGGGTTCCTCCACTCCAAGCTCCTCATCATTGACGGGGAAGTTGCGACGATCGGGACAGCCAATATGGATATGCGTAGCTTTCATTTAAATTTTGAAGTTAACGCCCTGTTAATTCAAACGCACAGTGTGCAGCAGATGGTAACAGACTACGAACGAGATTTGCACTCTGCCAGTCTGATCGTACGCGAAGAATTCATGAAAAAACGTCTGTTCAAACGTTTGATGGAATCGCTCGCGCGGCTGCTTTCACCGCTGCTGTAAGCATAAACGAATTCACTACAGCGGTATCCCGTAGTTAAAATGTAGTAAAGCCTAAAATATCCTGTAGACGGTATATAATATCTTTCCAAAATGTTGAATGATCCTCGTAAGCTGCTAGATCCAAACTGTATTCAGCCCCCTGATTATTCCATAGCTTATCAAAATAGGCCGCAACCTGTCGGGTCAGCTTGCTGTCCGCCGGAGCGGCCACCCACAATTCATTTTCCAGATTCAAATCATCCAGATTACGGGGGGTCAGATTGGTAGAGCCACCCCAAATGATATGCTCTCCTTGCGCCTTGGCGATATAAATCAGTTTGGTATGGAACTGCTCATGGGTGGTATGATACCAGCGAATTTGAATGTTCCCGCCCGATTTATCGGACAACTCCTGGGCAACCGGACGATTGGGGATGCCGATTTTTTCCTGACCAAACGCGTTTTCATTGGGGTCCAGCAGCAATTGGATGTTTACACCGAGCGCAGAGGCATCCAGCAGGCTGTTCAATACTTTGCGGTCAGCCAAATAAAACATGCCCATATGAATGCTGTCACCTTTCTTCGTCTGCGCAATGCCATCCAGAACTGAGGTGTACACCTTGCCCTCAGTTAGATATTTGATCCGATAGCTGTCCTTACTCGATGGAACTTTGGGTTCGGCCTTTGGTGTATAGGCAGGAAGCTGTCCACCGCCCGAAAAGTCCAACACCGCCTGCTCTGTTTGTAAAATGTCTCCGATGATAGGCCCCTTCACCTCCAGCGCTACATTGGAGTGATAGGCGCTCGCGTCGTGCACGTTGCCTGTAGAAATGAGCGCTGTCTGTTCGTTGGCAACCAATTTTCGGTGATTGGCCTTGACGTTCAACAGCTTAAGATAGGAGCGAGCCGTAACATCAGGTCCGTCACTGGCCATCAGGTTGGGAATCCAACCTGTGCCCTGCTGCCCGAACCATTGGAAAAAGGTACGCCACACTGCCGAATAGATGGGGGTGGAGTCCCGCAACGGGTCTACATCGGTCTGCACGACTTGAATCCCTGCTCGCTTCATATTCTCCAACAAAGGATTGGGGGCAGAATTGTAGTTGGTATTGACTTCATCTGTAATGAAAAAGATAGGCATATCCGGATGAGCTTTCTTTTTGGCAATAAGATGATCGGTCATTTGTGCGCTGACTTGGGGGAAGTGCTGACCTTTATGCTTATAGTCATTGAACAGAAATAGGTCGATGACAATAAATTGCTCAGCTTCATCAATGATCCCGAGCATACGATTCAAAATTTGACCTTCATGCTGTGCAGTGCTTCCATCCCCGGTGGGATAGGTCAAATCTGTCCAGAAGTTTACCTCATGGGTCGAATACTCCTGACTCTCATAAGAGACGAACGGAGGCAAGGGTTTATGGGTCTGATACAGCATGACGGTAATCAGCCAGAGGATAAGTACCAGAATGGCGATTTTAAAAGCCCGACCCTTTTTCTCAGTTCTTCTTTGATATTCCGGCACAGAATGCAGCGGATCACGTGTAGTCATATGACGATCAACTCCTCAATTGAATGCTGCATTCCATTTTATCGTGCCGGAACATGCAGTTTTATGATGGGATACTGTCAAGTTATTAACGCAAGTGTACAGGATTGACGCGGATACTAAATAGAATGAAATGTAAGATGGTTTACTATTCGTTGAGGACATATGTCCTTTATAGAAAGTCTGCCCTATAATTTAATATATAGAAAAGTCATTTACATGGGGAGAATAACGATTTATGAGAGGAATCTTGTTTGCTTTTCTGGGAGGAGCGTGTATTACGCTACAGGGGGTAGCGAATACACGGATTAGTCAGGATATCGGTACATGGCAGGCGGCCACTGTTACTCAGCTAATAGGCTTTATTTTGGCAGCATTAGTCTGGATGTTTACAAGGGATGGCAATGTGGCTGAACTGAAACAGGTGAAGCCGATGTATCTTTGGGGCGGTGCCTTTGCAGCAATTATTATATTTAGTGAAGTCACGGCAATCCAACATATTGGGGTTACGTTCACGATCTCGGCGTTGTTGATTGCGCAGTTATGTTTAACCTTCCTGGTAGATATTAAGGGATGGTTCGGTATAGTGAAGCAAAAGATGAAGCTGCCACAATTTATAGGTATTGGTATGATGATCGCGGGTGTAATTATTCTGAAGCTTTAAAATAGAAATTTAACTTGTAAAGAAAGCTTAGAATGTAGAGATTGAAGGTGAGCTTAGGAATGAGAGAAATTCAGGATCAAGAGCAGCTAAAATATTTTTTGCAGCTGCATGAGTTGGAATCCATACTCTACGAGCCACTACATCCTTATTTGTCGTTGCATCGTTTGGAGCAAGGGGAAAAGCTCTGTTTACAGGGGGACCCCATCGAGCATCTATATATACTGGTGCAGGGCAAGGTCAAGATTTATACCAGCTCTACCGAAGGGAAAACCCTGATCCTTTGCTTCAAAACACCGATCGAGGTTATAGGAGATGTTGAATATATTCGGAGTAGTCACGTCATCAACACAGTAGAGGCAGTGTCTCCGATCTATGTGATCGGTATTCACCACCAATGGATGAACAAATACGGCAGAGACTATGCTCCTTTGCTGCAATTTCTATTGGATATTGTCACGCGAAAGTTTTGCCTGGACTCCGACTTTTCCAGTTTCAATCTCATGTATCCGGTGGAAGTCAGGCTGGCGAGCTACCTGCTATCGGTTTCTTTTGACGAATCGAATACGGCTTTTCATGAGGAATTACGTGCATCCAGTCTGGTAGATGTGGCGAATTTGATCGGAACCAGCTATAGACATCTCAACCGTGTTATTCGCAAAATGATTGAAGATGGATGGGTTGAACGGACAAAAGGCTACATTGTCATTAGAGACAGAAAAGGTTTGAGCGAACTGGCAGGACATAATATTTATGAATCATTGTAATATGGGCTTTTATAAAAGCAGAAGAATATCAAGGATCATCAAGGGAGAGTTAACATATGTTATTAGGAATTGTATTGGCGATTATCGCAGGTGCCTTGGTCAGTTTGCAAACGATATTCAATAATAAGGTGAATGAACGGACAGGATCGTGGGCTACAACAACATTGGTGCTGGGAACAGGGTTCGTGGCTTCCTTACTCGGAAGTCTTATTTTTGAAGGGAAAAATACATTTACTTTACAGCATATGCAGCCGTGGTACTGGTTCAGTGGCATGATTGGTGTCGGTGTTGTGTTCTGTCTGGTGCAAGGAATGAAGCGACTTGGCCCGACCTATGCGATCTCCATAGTATTGACGGCGCAATTAGGTACGGCCCTGTTGTGGGATTCGTTAGGATGGCTGGGATTAGAAAAGATTCCGTTTACCTTTAACAAGTTGATCGGAGTATTGGTCATTATTGGTGGTATTCTGGTATTCAAATTTGGGCATGGGCGTACGAAGGAACAAGCAGAAAGCATTTCATCTGTACCTGATTCGATGAAGGGATGAAGGAGATTGTATGACCTTTATCTTGCTGGGATAGGGATCGTCCTTTCGAATAGGCATTTTGCAGAAAAGCGGCAGCTCCATTAGGAGCGGCTTTTCTGTAGAGTTTCCGAAATAACTGGTTTATTGCAAAATTTGAACATGGCCATGGGTAAGAAAAAATGTTCACGATCGTGTATATATTTTTCCATCCATGATACAATGAAAGTATCTTAAAACAGCCACTTTAAGGGCTACGGTATTGAATATAAGAGACGATAAATAGATCGGTTACCGTGTTCGGGAACGGTCTTATTTGTGCTTCTTGAACTTGATACAATAAACAGAGTGACTTTGGATGAGGTGGAACATAGATGAGTAGTACAGAAAATGAAAAAGGAGCACCTGACGGTTTTAATAGATCCGGCTCTTTGTTGCCTGCCGCGAGGACAGGCGAACGGAAGATTGAGCACGTCCGCCTTTGTTTGCAAGAAGATGTAGCCGGACATGGCATCACCAGTGGGCTGGAGCGATATGCCTTTAAGCACTGCGCTCTGCCGGAGTTGCATTTTGACGAGGTTCGTCTGGATACTACTTTTTTAGGACGAGCTGTACGAACACCGCTGCTTATTAGCTCCATGACAGGCGGTAGCGCCGAGACAGGAGCGATTAATGAGCGACTAGCAGAGACAGCGGAGAGACGCGGCTGGGCATTGGGGGTCGGTTCGGTACGGGCTGCGGTGGAAAGGGAGGAACTGGCTTCAACCTTTGCGGTTCGCCGTCTGGCACCCAGTATCCCGATCCTTGCCAATCTGGGTGCGGTGCAGCTGAACTACGGATTTGGCGTGGACGATTGTCGCCGTGCAGTGGAAATTGCCGGAGCAGATATGTTGGTGCTGCATTTGAACGGATTGCAGGAGATTTTTCAACCTGAAGGGAATTTGGATTTTAGTGGTTTGCTTCAGCGCATTGAGGAGTTGTGTCGTCAGCTTTCAGTGCCTGTAGGAGTGAAGGAAGTAGGTTGGGGCATAGATGGCGAGACGGCATCGAGACTGTATGATGCGGGTGCAGCCTTTATAGATGTCGCTGGCGCAGGCGGGACAAGCTGGAGCCAAGTGGAGAAATTTCGCAATCCTGATCCTGTGCGTCGCGCGGCGGCGGAGGCATTTGCGGATTGGGGCAACTCGACCGCTGATTGTATCGTGGAAGTCAGAGCCGCTCAGCCACATGGTGCTCTGATCGGCAGCGGTGGACTGAGGGACGGTGTCGATGCAGCGAAGGCGCTTGCTTTGGGAGCTGACATGGCAGGCTTCGGGCGTTCTTTGCTCGGTTCTGCGGTTGCCTCTAGGGAAGCGCTGGAGGCACGTTTGGAGCAGGTCGAACTGGAACTCCGCACGGTTATGTTTGGTATTGGGGTAGATGGAATAGAAGGACTCAAAGATACGACTCGACTAAGAAAGAAGGTAAACGGATGAGCGGACTTATTACATTGGTTCCGATGAATGCAGAGCAATATGATCGATTTGAACAACGCTCGCTTGCCGACTATGCGGATGAGAAAATCCAAGCAGGTACATGGACGGTAGAAGAAGCACCAGAACGTGCGGCAGAAAGTTTTGCTCGATACCTGCCACAGAGACTAGACACACCTCATGCTCACCTGTATATGTTGATGTTTTCCGATGCCGGGGGGCAGAGTCAGGAGGAAGCTGGCTACATCTGGTTCAATATTACGGACGGCGTGCAAGGAAAAGAAGCTTTTCTACTGGATATTCTTGTATACGATTCATACCAGGGGAGGGGTCTAGGCACGCTGGCGATGGAGGCTTTGGAACAGGAGGCTCGCAGGCTGGGAGCTGTACGCATCGGTTTGCATGTATTTGGGCATAATGAGCGAGCTTTGCATGTATATCGCAAGTCGGGCTATCGGATTACAGATATCCAGATGAGCAAAGAAATCTAAATAGGGATATAGCAATATCCTGAATTTCATAACCGTATGCTTGCCGCGTGTATAGGTTCTCATATATAATGTGGGTTGGTAAACTAACGGATGGCATAACGCATATTTTATATAAACGGGAGTTGTTCTGATTATGGCTTTAAAAGCGGGGATTGTGGGCTTGCCGAACGTGGGCAAATCAACACTTTTTAACGCAATAACGCAGGCGGGTGCGGAATCCGCAAACTATCCATTTTGTACGATTGACCCCAATGTAGGCGTCGTTGAAGTACCAGACGAGCGGCTGGATAAGCTGACCGAACTGGTTGTGCCGAATAAAACGGTGCCAACGGCATTTGAATTTGTTGATATTGCAGGACTTGTGCGCGGTGCGAGCAAGGGCGAGGGTCTGGGTAACAAGTTTTTGGCTCATATTCGTGAAGTGGATGCGATTGTACATGTGGTACGTTGCTTTGAAGATGAGAACATTACCCATGTGGACGGCAAAATTGACCCGATCAGCGACATTCAGACCATTAATTTGGAACTGATTCTGGCGGATATCGAAAGTGTAGACAAGCGTATTGAACGTTCCCGCAAAAACATGAAGGGTGGCAACAAGCAGTACACCCAAGAGGTAGAAGTGTTGGAGCGGATCAAGGAATCGCTGTATGCTGATAAACCTGCGCGTAGCTTAGAGTTGTCGGATGAAGAACGGTTGATTGTACGCGATCTTCATTTGCTTACGATGAAGCCTGTACTCTACGCAGCTAATGTTAGCGAAGATGGCGTAACGGAAGCGGACAGCAATCCATATGTGCAAAAGGTACGCGATTTTGCCGTGGCGGAAAATGCAGAAGTGGTGCCGATCAGCGCCAAGGTAGAATCTGAAATCGCTGAACTGGAAGGCGAAGACAAGGCGATGTTCCTCGAGGAGCTGGGATTAGCTGAATCTGGATTGAACCGTCTGATTAAAGCAGCTTATCGCTTGCTGGGCCTGTATACGTATTTCACAGCAGGTGTGCAGGAAGTACGCGCTTGGACGATTCACAAAGGAACGAAGGCACCGGGTGCTGCGGGCGTAATTCATACGGATTTTGAACGCGGGTTTATTCGTGCCGAGGTTGTATCCTACAACGATTTGGTCGCTGCTGGTTCGATGAACGGGGCTAAGGAACGTGGTCAGCTTCGTCTGGAAGGTAAGGAATATGTAGTGCAGGACGGAGACGTTATGCATTTCCGTTTTAATGTTTAATATATAATTTCCAGAATACAATACCTGATTCGGATATATAAAAGACGATGACTTCATGTATGTGTGTTCTGAAAGGTGCTAGATTACGTGGTCGCTGCCTATATTAGGGCGGCGACTTTTTTTATTGTTTTGCATGTTGTGTGGATTTTTGCAAAATCCTAAATTAGTCAGTATTTCTTGTAGCTAATTCATGAATTAGTTGGTATAATAAAGAGCTGTAGCCAGTGAAATTGAAGCTGGTTTCATATTAATTTAACTGAAGAGGTGAATCGCTTGTTGGACCGATTGCAATCATTGGCGGACCGCTACGATAAACTGAGCGAACTGCTCTGCGATCCGGATGTAGCGAACGATAGCAAAAAACTTAGAGATTATTCCAAAGAACAGTCTGATTTACAGCCTGCTTATGAAGCATATACCGAATATAAAAATGTCGTTGAAGAGCTGGAAGCTGCAAAAACCATGCAGGGTGAAAAGCTGGACGACGAGATGCGTGAAATGGTCAAAATGGAGATTGAAGAACTGAGTGTTCGCAAGCGGGAGCTGGATGAAAAAATCCGTATTTTGCTGCTGCCAAAGGACCCGAATGATGATAAGAACGTTATTATTGAGATTCGTGGTGCAGCAGGTGGTGACGAAGCGGCACTGTTCGCAGCTGACTTGTATCGGATGTATACTCGTTATGCCGATACTCAAGGCTGGCGTGTAGAGCTGATGGACGCGAACATGAATGATCTCGGGGGCTTTAAAGAGGTTATTTTCATGATTAACGGTCGTGGTGCATACAGCAAGATGAAATTCGAAAGCGGCGCACACCGCGTACAGCGGATTCCGACGACGGAATCAGGTGGGCGTATTCATACGTCGACATCTACAGTATCCGTTATGCCTGAGGCCGAAGAAGTGGATATTGAAATTTCCGATAAGGATATTCGCGTGGATACGTTCTGTTCCAGTGGTGCGGGCGGACAGTCCGTTAATACGACCAAGTCGGCGGTGCGTGTAACGCATATGCCAACAGGTATTATGGCAACCTGTCAGGACGGAAAATCCCAGAACTCCAATAAGGAGAAGGCGCTGCAAGTTTTGCGTGCCCGTATTTCGGATATGTTGCGTCAGGAAGAGGAAGCCAAATATGCAGGCGAGCGTAAGAGCAAAGTAGGTACTGGAGACCGCAGTGAGCGTATACGTACCTACAATTTCCCGCAAAGCCGTGTAACGGATCATCGTATTGGCCTAACTATGCATAAGTTGGACCAGGTGATGAACGGGGAGATCGAAGAAATCGTATCGGCGCTCACGATTGCAGAGCAGGCTGATTTGATGGAACAAGAGGTTTAAGTTTTGGGAAACGAACGCGATTGTGTGTATCGGATGTCGCCGGAACGGAACATGAGTGTCAGAGAAGCCTTAGTTGAGGCTTCTTCTTTTTTAGGAAGCTGTGGCGTTCTGGAGCCGCAGCATAATGCCCGTTTGCTGCTGGAGCATGTGCTCGGGTTGGAAGGTACGGCGTTTTACGCCGCTCTGGGTGATCCGTTCCCTTCCACCGCCAAGGAGGCGTGGGAACGGATCATAGCCCGCAAAGCTGCGGGTGAACCGGCGCAGTATATTATCGGACGGCAGGAATTCTATGGCCGCCCGTTCATGGTTTCGCCGTCGGTGCTGATCCCACGCCCGGAGACAGAACTGCTCGTCGAGGCGATACTCCAGCACGGTGATCGGCTGTGGCCAAGCGGCGCTCCGCAGGCGCTCGACATCGGCGCGGGCAGCGGTGCGATTGCCGTGACGCTGGCGGCTGAGCGACCGAGCTGGCGCGTGGCGGCAGGGGATATTTCGGCTGCCGCCTTAAAAGTAGCGGCTCATAACGCTGCTGCGAACGGCGCAGCCGTAGAATTCCGCGAGGGCGATCTGCTGGCGCCATTTGCGGGAACGACGGTGGACATTCTCGTGTCCAACCCGCCGTACATCCCGGCTGCTGACATCGCTGGCTTACAGCCGGAGGTCCGCGACCATGAGCCGCGGATGGCGTTGGATGGTGGTCCTGACGGGCTCGGCCCGTATCGGGCAATGCTGGAGCAGCTCGGACTCCTTCAGGCTCCGCCCCGGCTAATCGGGTTTGAATTGGGGATGGGACAGGCCAGAGACGTGGCTGACCTGCTGGAACAGGCGGGTCATTGGAAGAACATTATAATCGTTCCTGACCTTGCTGGGATCGAACGACATGTCCTAGGTGTCTCGGAGTAGTGCTGCATTTTCTTTTTGCGAGTCTTTCCTTTAGAATAAGAGGAGTATGACCGAGAAACGGCTCAGGGGGAAATCATGCTTCAGAAATTGAAAAAAATTGACGGTCCGGTTATCTTTATTCTGGTTTTGCTCATGGCGATTAGTATCATAACGGTATACAGCGCAGGTAGGGGACCTACGAACTTGGCAGAGCACGGCAATGACTATCAAAAGATGATCGGGTATTATATATTGGGTTTTGTGGCGATCTTGGGTTTAGCGATAGTCGATTTTCGGATATTCATTAAAAAAGCCCTCTACGTATATGGGGGCGGAATATTCCTGCTGGGTCTCGGATTTTTTGGCGGGACGGTTAACAACTCTCAGGGCTTTCTGAAAGTTGGTGGCTTGAATCTTCAGCCTGCTGAGGTATTCAAGCTGGTCCTTATCATTTTTCTGACTTATATGCTGATCAAAAAGCGCAAGAGCAAGCTGTATTTTATTCAGGATGTTCTTCCAGTCGCTCTGGTGAGCTTTGTCCCGTTTGCCATGGTTATGGCACAAAATGACTTGGGTAATGCGCTCGGTTACATTGTCATCGTCATCGGTATGCTATGGATTGGTAATGTGAAGGCATCCCATGCGTTGATCGGATTCATCGTATTTGCAGTCGCTGTTGGCGGCGGAATCAAGGCTTATATTTCGTTTCACGATGAGATTGATTCCTTTATGAAGGGGATTGGCCGTAGTCACTGGGTTGAGCGTTTGGACCCTTGGTTGGTACCGGAAGAGGCAACCGCGAAGGCGTCTTATCATACCAAAAATGCCAAGCTGGCGATAGCCTCTGGCGGGATGATGGGCAAGGGCTTTTTGCAAGGAACCTCGGTACAGTCCGGGCGTGTTCCTTATACGTACGCGGATTCTATTTTTGTGGTCGTAGCGGAGGAATTTGGCTTTGTAGGCTCTTCAGTGCTGCTATTGTTATATTTTATTTTGATTCACCGAATGATCCTGATTTCGCTGGAATGCCGGGATCGCGCCGGACCGTATATTATTGTCGGGATTGTGTCCATGTTGCTGTACCAGATTTTTGAGAATATTGGTGCGTTTCTGGGCATTATGCCGCTTACCGGGATTACGCTCCCGTTCATAAGTTATGGTGGTACCTCGTTGCTTATTAACATGGCTAGTATCGGCTTGGTTATGAGTATTAAGGTGCACGGCCAAGAGCTGGAGGACGATCTGCCGCAGCCTTCCAGAGTAAGCTTGACGAAGGCGAAAAAAGCCTAGTGCAGGTGGATTTGGCTTGAATCTGATTGGCATTTGTGTGAGTTGAAACGGTGCAACGAAAGAGTCCAGATTGTGAAATCTGGGCTTTTTTATATTCCTCGGTGAGGGTCAGAAGCTTGGTGTAGCATGATTTGAGGGTGTATTGAAGAAAATCTGTAAAGTGTTCCTGAATCTTTTATAAGATTCATAGGTTTAGACTCTCCCAAACCGGACAGACTGATAGACATGATAGAGTTTGGGTTTGGGGGAGACGAAGATGAAAAATTGGATCAAGCAAGCTGCAATGATACTATTTTGTATTTCGATATTAATGATGTCTTGGGAAGGTCAAAAGACGGATGCTGCTATGACCACTGGAACAAGAGGAACCTTAGCATCAGGAGTAGCTACAACAGGGCTGAATGTGATTCCACATGACTCCATTCGACTGCGTATTTTGGCCAACTCGGATCGTCCGGAGGATCAGCTGGTTAAACGCGAAATACGGGACGCTATTGTACAGCAGATGAATGCCTGGGTGGGTGAGCTGGAAAACCCGCAAAGCTTAGATCAAGCTAGATCATTGATTGGTGCTCATTTACCTGAAATTGACCGTTTGGTAGGTACGGAACTGGCTCGTCGCGGCATTGCATATGATCATCAGGTGGAACTGGCGAGCGTACCTTTCCCGACGAAAATGTACGGTGGTCTGGTCTACCCAGCAGGAAATTATGAAGCGCTTCGGGTTACGCTGGGGCAAGGAAAAGGGCAAAATTGGTGGTGCGTGCTGTTTCCTCCGCTGTGCTTTATTGATGCAGGCAGTGGGGAAGCAGCGGCACAAACGGTATCAGCAAAAACGGATCACGGAGAAAGTCGGACGAATGCCGCTGACAAGGAGCCGGAAGTACGTTTTTTTCTGTGGGATGCACTTGCGGGACTGTGTAGCTGGGTGAGTGGCTTGTTTGCCTAAACGTTGAGGAGTGTAAGTTTCCCCATATGCTATAATGGAGCTTACGATAGATACACACATGGCAGAGCCAAATAAACTGATCTTTCAAAGTAGCCTTATAGGATCAAGCGAAATCACTGGCCTGTATATGACAATAAGATATGGGATGATCTGATATGAGTGATAAATCGAATCAAATGCAAGACTTGCGCGGAGATTTTGTGCAAAAGGAAAAATCGGAGCAAAAGCTGGACGAACAGGAAAATTGCGAGCTGAAGCAGGCATTGAGGTCTTCCCATACCCAATGGTGGGATGTAAGATGTTTGGTTCCTGTGAGCAACATTGACGGGGATGTTTCTGACCAAGTTTGGGCTGAACAGACTCGGATCGCGGCGGAAAAGGGCATACGGGAGGCTGGCGTACTCCTCCAAGCTGGAGAGACGGTAGCCTTTCCTACGGAGACCGTGTACGGCCTGGGGGCCGATGCTCGTAGTACAAAAGCGGTGGAGGCGGTATTCGCTGCCAAAGGACGTCCCTCCGATAACCCGCTCATTGTACATATTTCTGATGCTGATCAATTAGAGGGTATGGTAGCAGAAATAAACGATACGGCCCGAGCGCTGATAAATATGTTCTGGCCGGGACCGCTGACTCTCGTATTGCCGGTAGTGCCGCAGGCACTGTCATCGCGTGTGACAGCCGGGCTGGATACAGTCGGTGTACGCATGCCGGATCATCCGATAGCCCTTCGTTTGATCGCTGAAGCGGGTTGTCCACTGGCTGCGCCAAGCGCCAACCGGTCGGGAAGACCCAGTCCCACCCTTGCACAGCATGTGCGAGAGGATCTGGAGGGCCGCATCGGCGGCATTTTGGACGGAGGTCCCACGGGGGTGGGGCTGGAGTCCACGGTGGTGCAGGCGGGTGACGACGGAACCGTCACCATCCTGCGCCCCGGCGGCGTGACGGCTGAGCAGCTCGCTGCGGTTGCTCGCGCCGTCGTACTGGACCCGGCGTTGACTGTTACGCCCGGGGAAGACGCGGACAGCCCGGCGCCGCGCTCGCCAGGCATGAAGTACACGCACTACGCGCCGCGAGGCCGCTTGAGCGTGGTACAAGGCCCGTCGTCCGTTGAGGTGACGGGCTGGATTCGCGCCGCGCTGGCGGAGGCTTCCGCGCGCGGAGAGCGCACGGCAGTGCTCGCGTTCGACGAGCATGCCGCCGGTTACGCCGGAGAACGCGTCTACACGCTAGGCAAGCTGGACGCGCTCCATGAGGCGGCGCAGCGCCTGTACGGCGTGCTGCGTCGCTGCGACGAGGACGGCGTCACCTACATTTTGGCGGAATCCTGTCCGCCGAAGGGATTGGGAGACGCCGTCATGAACCGCCTGCTTAAAGCGGCAGGTCACCGAATCGTCCGCTTGTAGCTTATGTCGAATCAGAGCCTCTTATATTAAATTTTCCTCCCTCCTCGTCTCGGTATTGGGTACTTTCAGTACATGCTTGTACTGATTTGCCCCTTGTCCGCATAACGTGTACAAGAACAGACGGATAATGGAGGGATGGAGTATGCTGGCAGCCTCTGCCCATGCCGGGCAGGTTGTAACGATTCTGATCATGGCGGTAGCGCTAGGAATGGATGCGTTATCACTGGGCGTAGGGATCGGCATGAAGGGGATACGCCTGCGAGACGTGCTGCGCATCAGTACTGTCATTGGCTTTTTTCACATTCTGATGCCATTACTGGGAATGTTCACAGGCCATTATATGAGTTCTTTATTAGGTCATGTGACGGCCTACTTCGCAGGGGGTCTACTCATCCTTTTGGGCGGGCATATGGTGTATAATTCCTTTAAAGGGGACGGCGTACAGGTATTGGATCATCGTTCGCCTTTAGGCCTTTTGCTGTTTGCACTTGGGGTGAGCGTTGACTCATTTTCTGTAGGAGTGTCACTAGGTATGTTCCAGAGTGATCTGGTGCTATCCGTTCTGGCGTTTGGTTTTTGCGGGGGAGCAATGGCGATGCTGGGCCTGCTGCTGGGTCGCAAGGTCAGCCGTAATCTAGGAGATTATGGGGAAGCAGTGGGTGGTGCCATTTTGTTGGCATTCGGCTTTATGTTTATGTTTTGATTTTAGCGTAGACAGTGTAAAATAAGTGCAGGGTTATCGTAAAGGATTAGGATTATAGTAATCCTCTGTTTATATATTTTTTTAACATACGGGGGGTGAAAACGTTGAAGAATATCTTATTCGTATGCACAGGGAATACCTGTCGCAGTCCAATGGCTGAAGGGATGCTGCGTAAGTTGGCTGCTGAGCAGGGGCTAGAACTGGAAGTGCGTTCTGCGGGAGTAGCCGCGATGGAAGGCGCGCCGATATCCCGACATGCAGAGGCGGTTCTACGTGATCACGATATATCCGATCAGATCACTTCAACCCCTTTGAGCGACGGGCTTGCCGGGTGGGCGCATCTGATCTTAACCTTGACGCAAGGACATAAACAGCACGTCATTCAGCGCTTTCCCCAAACGGCGGGCAAAGTATTTACGCTTAAGGAATATGTGGAGAACCGGGATGAGGTGTTGAATGATGTACAGGAGTTGGATGGGTTATATGCTTCACAGCAGTTGATGGCTTCACTCGGACAAGAGCTATCGGCGCAGGAGCGTGAACGAATGATTGAATTACACCAACGGATTCCGGGCTTTGATATTTCAGATCCGTTTGGCGGTTCGCGAGAAGACTACGATGTCACAGCTGCGGAAATCCGTACGGCGCTGCATAAGCTGCTGGACAAGCTAAAGGCTTCTTCCGAATAAAATTGGTATTACTCATCTGTTTTGTACGGAATCTGTTGATTTTCGGCGGCTAATCCGTTAAGATAAGGTGGAAAAATGAGAATCCGATGTAACTGGCGACAAAAGTGGGATTAACCACGATGGAGCATCGGATATACGGCCGGTCGCCTGGGCAAAAGAGCAATTCCACATAGGTGTGGACTGCTCTTTTTTTCATATACAAGTTGAGCCAGATTGTTAGCTGAGAGTTGATTCCTTTAAAGGTTCTTCCATTTTTTCTGCTCGAAATCTGAAACATCGGCTATAATATAGTCAGATTGTGATCAGGAGAGAGTGTGTTGAATTTGGGGCATGAGACCGTGCCTAGTCTCTGAGAGGCTGTTCAACCAAAGGAGGTTCCAATAGTGGGACAATTGGATCATGAGATTTCGCTGGAAGCACAGACCACTTCTGTCGTGCGGGAAATCGCAGAAGCAGCCAGTCTCAAGGCTGGCCGCCTGCTAGTTATTGGCGTTAGCACAAGTGAAGTGGCTGGAAGTCGGATTGGTACGGCGGGAGCGCTCGATGTGGCTCAGCAACTGTTGTCTGGAGTAGAGTCCGTCCGCAGGAAGTATGGCTTTGATGTGGCGTTTCAATGCTGTGAGCATTTGAACCGAGCGCTGGTCGTTGAACGGGCTGTGCTGGAGCGACTGGGACTGACGGAGGTTGCAGCTGTTCCTGTTCGTACAGCAGGAGGCTCTATGGCCACCGTCGCCTATCGTTCTATGAGTGACGCGTGTTTGGCGGCGAACGTGCAGGCCCATGCCGGGATAGACATCGGCGAAACGCTGATTGGCATGCATCTGCGACCCATTGCTGTTCCATTTCGCCCAAGTCTTCGCTGGATTGGCGAAGCACGTGTGACAGCGGCATTCACCCGTCCTCCGCTTATTGGTGGACAACGGGCAGTGTATAGTTTGGAGCAAGAAGTCGGCGGAAACTGCGATTAGCATTTGGCATGGCGGCATGTTTGTACTAATCTTTTTTGCATTGATGATGAGGTACCCAACAGAGGAGCAGGCGTTTGCTTGTATACCCAACAATTGACTATGGAGAGGGAGTAATCAATCATGATGGAACACCTGCGTAAAAGTGACCCGGCAGTGATGGAAGCAATGGGACTTGAACTGAAACGACAACGCCACAATATCGAGTTAATCGCATCCGAGAACATTGTCAGTGAAGCAGTAATGGAAGCCATGGGCTCCGTGCTGACGAATAAATATGCTGAAGGTTATCCGAACAAACGCTACTATGGTGGCTGTGAGCATGTAGATATCGTTGAAGACATCGCACGTGACCGCGCAAAAGAATTGTTCGGCGCCGAGCATGCTAACGTGCAGCCTCACTCTGGAGCACAAGCCAACATGGCGGTGTATCTGGCAGCTCTCAAACCTGGAGATACTGTACTGGGTATGAATCTGGCGCATGGTGGCCATTTAACACACGGAAGTCCGGTTAACGCTTCCGGCTTGTTGTATAACTTTGCTGCTTACGGTGTACGCGAAGACAACTTCCGCATCGACTACGATGAAGTGCGCAAGGCAGCCTTTAAGCACCGTCCTCGTCTGATTGTAGCTGGCGCGAGTGCATATCCGCGTACTATTGATTTTGAAGCTTTTGCTTCCATTGCCAATGATGTAGGCGCTCTGTTTATGGTGGATATGGCACATATCGCTGGTCTCGTGGCAGCGGGAATTCACCCAAGTCCAGTTCCGCATGCCCAATTTGTAACAACAACGACACACAAAACGCTGCGTGGTCCGCGTGGGGGTCTGATTCTGACTCGCAAAGCATGGGCGCAAGCGATTGATAAAGCTATTTTCCCTGGTACTCAAGGGGGGCCACTGATGCATGTGATCGCGTCCAAAGCGGTTGCTTTGGGTGAAGCGCTCCAGCCATCGTTCAAAACCTATGCGCAAAACGTAGTTCGCAACGCACAGGTGCTGGCTGAAACACTGTTGGCTGAAGGGATTAACATTGTATCCGGTGGTACGGATAACCATCTGATGCTGTTGGATACGCGCAATTTGAATATCACAGGTAAAGAAGCGGAGCATGTATTGGATTCCGTGGGCATCACAGTCAATAAAAATGCGATTCCTTTTGACCCGACCAGTCCATTCGTAACAAGCGGAATTCGTATTGGTACACCTGCTGCAACATCTCGTGGTATGGATGAAGAGGCTATGGTCAAAATCGGTAAAATCATTGCTGAAACCCTTAAAAACCCGAAAGATGATACTGTATTGTCCAAAGCAAGCCAAGCGGTTGGCGAGTTGACAGATAAGTTCCCGATTTATCCAGGAACTCAATACTAATTCATCGACATTCATAATTTTTATGTTATAGGCTGTTTTCCTTCCGTAAGCCGGAGGAGAACAGTCTTTTTTTGCTTCCGAACGACTCGAAACATACATTTTTGGGTAATAAGCGATTACAGTAAGGGTTTATGCGCGCTATCCTTCATGATCGACGACAAAGGAGTGATTGCATTGAGTCAAAGAAAATCCGCGCAATTTTTGCAGCAACTCGTATTTGTAGGACCGATGGCGTTGTTTTTTGTCTTGATTATGGTCATTCCGTTCCTGCTGGGGCTGTATTATTCTATGACCAACTGGGATGGAGTATCTGAAAATATCCGATGGCTCGGACTGGGGAATTACATTCATATTTTTAGGGATGATCCAGATTTTCGTAATGCATTCTGGTTTACGGTCCGGTTTACCGTATGTGGTGTCGTTCTGACGAACCTGATTGGCTTTTTCCTAGCCTATGCACTTACCAAACCGTTGCGTACCCGTAATGCACTGCGAACTGTATTTTTTATGCCCAATATGATTGGCGGCTTGCTGCTCGGCTTTATCTGGCAATTTATATTTGTACGCGGCTTTTCTGCAGTAGGTGAGGCAACAGGGCTTTCTTTTTTTAAACTGCCGTGGCTGGGTGATGGGCCAACTGCTTTTTGGGGAACTGTCATTGTGTTTGTGTGGCAATATGCAGGTTATCTCATGGTTATTTACATATCCTCGTTAAATAATGTCCCGCATGCCCTTATTGAATCGGCACAAATCGACGGTGCGAGCCGAAGACAGATTCTGCGTCATATTGTAGTGCCACTTATTATGCCAGCGGTGACCGTCTGCTTGTTCCTGGCGATATCCTGGTCCTTTAAAATATTTGAGTTGAATTTGGCTCTCACAAAGGGGGGACCTTTCAAGTCGACAGAGTCTGTAGCGTTGGACATATATAATGAAGCGTTTACAAATAATCGACTTGGATTAGGGACTGCCAAAGCTATGATTTTCTTTGTGGTCGTTGCAATCATAACCAGCATTCAGGTGCGTCTCACGAAGAAAAAGGAGGTCGAAATGTAATGGGAAAAACGTCAAACTATCGTTTGGGCACATGGGCTGCTGAAATAATGCTAATTGTGATCGGGTTAATCTTTCTGGTTCCGTTTTATTTTTTGCTCGTAAACTCCGTTAAATCCTTTGGCGACATTTTGGCCCATTCCGCTTCGTGGCCGACAACCTTCCGTTTTGAAAACTATGCTAACGCCTGGAATAAAATAAACTTTCCCACAGCACTGGGGAATTCACTGATTGTCACGATCGTCAGTAATGCGCTTTTGCTACTAATCAGCTCGATGGCCGCTTACCAGATGGTTCGGCATGACACTCGTTTTAATCGGTTCCTGTTCGGTTTGCTTGTGGCTGCGATGGTAGTTCCCTTTCAATCGATTATGTTGCCGCTTATGGAAGTGTCCAACGTATTGAGCTTGAACAACAGTATACCGGGACTGATCTTATGTTATCTGGGTTTTGGAGCGCCTTTATCCGTTTTTCTTTTTCATGGCTTTATTAAAGCGGTACCTATTGAGATCGAGCAGGCGGCAAGGGTGGACGGTTCATCCCGGTACGGGGTGTTCTTTCGCATCGTTTGTCCGCTGCTGCTGCCTATGTTCGTAACCGTGCTTATCTTGAATACCTTATGGATCTGGAATGACTATCTGTTGCCTTCACTCATTTTGAATGATCCTGAGCTGCGTACCATTCCGATTGCAACCTATATGTTGTTTGGTCAGTACACCAAGCAATGGGACTTGGCGCTGCCAGCACTGGTGTTGGGGATCACGCCAATTGTTGTGTTTTTTCTGGTGATGCAAAAATACATCGTTTCTGGCATTGCAGCCGGCGCGGTCAAAGGCTGAAGGGAGAGATAATCGATGAAAAAAACAGCGTTACTTGTCATCTCCTTGATGGTGCTGCTCGCATGTACACTTGCAGGTTGTGGAAATACGAAGGCTCAACAGAGTAAGACAAAAACGATACACATTTATCAATTCAAAGTAGAGATATCGGAACCGTTAAACAAGCTGAAGGCTGAATATGAAAAGACCCACCCTGGCATCAAGCTGGATATCCAATCTGTCGGTGGTGGTACGGACTACGGTGCTTCGTTGAAGGCAAAATTCGCATCAGGCGATCAGCCGGACATTTTTACAAATGAGGGCTACCAAGACCGCGATACGTGGTTGGAGTACTTGGAGGATTTGTCGGATCAGCCATGGGTGAAGGATCTGGACGATTTCGCTCGTAAGCCGATGACGGTTAACGGTAAGATTTATGGACAGCCTATGAATCTGGAAGGATTTGGATTTGTTTATAACAAGGATTTATTTAAAAAAGCGGGCATAACCAAACTGCCTCAGACGATAGATGAACTGGAGCAAGCAGCCAAGCGACTGAAAGCGGCAGGGATTATACCTTTTGCTAACGGGTATGCGGAATGGTGGGTTCTGGGGAACCATTTTATCAATATCCCGTTTGCCAGACAGCCGAACCCGGAAAGTTACGTTGAGGATTTAAACAAAGGAACGGCTCGCATCCCCGGTAACCCCGTGTTCGATCAATGGGTAAAGTTGCTTGACCTGACTATAAAATATGGGAACCGCAATCCGCTCACGACGGATTACAATACACAAGTGACACTGTTTTCGACAGGTAAGGCTGCTATGATGCACCAGGGGAACTGGACGCAACCGCAAATGGATGGAATTAATCCTAACTTGAATTTGGGTATTCTGCCTACGCCTATAGACAATGATCCCTCCACAGGAGGTAGACTCGCGGTGGGAGTGGCCTCGAACTGGGTGATCAATAAAAATTCGCCTGTGAAGCAGGAGGCAAAAGAATTCCTCAATTGGTTGGTCACATCAGAAACAGGCAAACATTATATCATCAAGGAATTTAAGTTTGTTCCTGCCTTCAAAAGTATCACGTCCAGTGACGAGACGACAGGTGATCTAGGTGCAGAAATATCTCGGCATGTGAGGGAAGGCAAGATATGGAGTTGGAACTTTCAACGCTTCCCGAAAGGGCTAAATCAGGATTTAAGCAGTAGTATGCAAGCCTATATTGCAGGGGTTATCACGAAGGACGAAATGCTTCAGCAATTTCAGGGGGCATGGGACAATTTGAAGTATAGATAAACGTAGATGAGAAAGCTTTCCGATTCATTTATCGGATAAGCTTTTTAATTTGCATATTATTGTATATAAATTGCTTTTATTCAAAAAAATATTTATTTGAGAGAATGATCACATTAATATGGAATGAATTGTATTATTATTTGTTTAGAGAGTTTAAAGTCACAAGGCGAGAGGCTAGATTATGGATTATATTAAACATCCAATAACCTTGAAATTACTAGGACGAATGTGGGTGCTAATTCGTCCTTATAAATTGAAATTTTTAGTAAATATAGGTGTGATAGTAGTTTCAGTTATATTAAGTCTTGCTCAACCTTTATTATGGGCAAAAATTCTTACTTCCTTATATAATCAAAACTTAAATGAACTATATAAATTTACATTCTATTTTATAATATTCTTTTTAATTCAGACTCTAGTTAATCTCGGAAGAGCACACCTTTTTTCGTTTTTAAATGAATCTATTATTTTAAACTTAAAACAAACGTTATATAAGAAAATAATGAACTTATCAATTTATGATTTTGATAAAATAGGTGTGTCTGAATTTATTTCTAAATTACACAATGATACCGAGGTCGTTGCCGACGTCATTGTGGGTAAGTCGGTACACTTTATCGTGAATTTACTAACGTCTTTAGCTATAGGTATAACTCTTTTTTTCATTGAATGGAAATTAGCTCTCTTGATTGTTGCACTAATTCCAGTTTTATATTTGATTATAAAATTATTTTCTAAGCATATTAAAGCTAGAAGTACTGAAGCCTCCAGTATTAATGATTATATATATTTCATAGTTCAGCAGTCATTTATTGGTATTAAGGAAATTAGAAATCTTAATATACGAGATCAGAATTTAATTAACTTCGGCACAGCCACGGAAGAACTTAAATCAAAAAAAATTAGAATTGTACATTTACAGGCTATTTCTCAGAACCTTGCCCAGATTGTTAGCTTTATTATCCAAATCCTTATTATTTTGATAGGTGCATATCTTGTTGTTGAAACTAAAACATTATCTATAGAAATTTTTATTGCTTTAAACACATATTCATTTCAATTAATTAATTCACTAATGCAAGTTACAGAATTTAACACTGATTTTCAAAGATTAGTTGTATCACTTGAAAGAATATTTGCAGTTATGGATAGAAAAGAATACAAATTTAAATTTGAAAATAATGGAAATTCAGAAAATCTAAAGGGCAGTATAAATTTTAAAAACGTGTTTTTTTCCTATGAGACAGATCGTGTAATACTTGATAATGTAAGCTTTGAAATTGCACCTTTCTCCAAAACAGCAATTGTAGGAAGAAGTGGTGCTGGTAAATCGACAATTTTCAATATATTGCTTAGATTTTATTCGCCTATAAGTGGTCAGATATATATTGATGATTATGACTTGCAAGAAATAGATGAAATTAGTCTTAGGAAGTATATTACGCTTGTTCAACAGGCACCCTATTTTTTTGGTGGATCAATAAAAGAAAATTTGCTTGTTGCTAATCCTGATACTACTATTGAGGACCTTTATGAAGCTTGTAAAAAGGCCTACATACATGATGTTATTATTAATTTGCCAAATGGGTATGAGACTATAATTGGTGAAAACGGTACCAATTTATCGGGGGGGGAAAAACAAAGGCTTGCAATTGCAAGGGCTATATTAAGGAATACTAGAATTATTTTGTTGGATGAACCAACTTCTTCTGTTGACAATGAGTCACAGTACTTTATTAATAGCACACTTAACTTACTCTCTCATAATCATACAATAGTTATTATAGCGCATCATTTATCTAATGTTATTGATTGTGACAAAATTATCATTCTTGATCAAGGAAAGGTTATTGAGAGTGGTATCCATACTAGTTTAACTAATAACAAAAATTATATAGATCTATTTAATTCTGAAATGTCAATCTAATGATAAGGAGGAAGAGTGTGAGACAAACGAATACTTTTGCTTTTAGACCTGTCAAAATTGTGGTGTTGGATAGCGGAATAGACATAGACAAAGGGGGGCTCGTAGAACATGTAAAAGAATCTATACGTTTTAGCTTAGATAGAAATGGTACTGTATTGGAGAAAAATGAATTTTCATATAATAACGATCATGGTACAGCAGTTGCAATGGCAATAAAGCATATCACACCAAATATTGAGTTTATAAGTATGAACATATTAAATGAAGAATTAAGATCTGACGGAAGATTATTACTTTATGCTTTTAAGAGAGCAATAGAATATAATCCTGACATTGTTCATATGAGTCTTGGAACCAAAAGCTTGAGATATGCAAAACCGCTGAAAAGATTGTCTTGTGAAGCTCAAGACCATAAAATCTTTGTAGTAGCTGCTGCTAATAACGATAAAGTGAGATCTCTACCTGCTCGATTAGCGAATGTTATTGGGGTCAAGAGCACGTCTAATTTAGATCCAGAAAATTATTGTTATACTAATAAGTATTTTTATGCTTGCGATAATGTTAATAATGTGAAAAAAATTGATGAAATTCCTAATTATAAGCATCTAATTGGTTCAAGTATAGCAGCAGCTTTCATAAGTGGTCATATAGCCAGATTAATTAGCAAAATAGACTTTAGGTATGATGAAATAAATTCATTATTAAAAAGGGGAACTTTGGGAGGAAGAATATGAGTACACTGAACTATATGTTGGGTAAAACCGTAGAAGAGTGGAGATCAGAAGAAGGGAAACAAATTACTTTTTGCGTTACAGAGGACTGCAACTTAGCTTGTAAGTATTGTTATATAGTGGGTAAAAATCATAAAAATAAAATGACATTTGATGTTGCCAAAAAAGCAGTTGATTATATATTGAGTCATCCGGAAGATTTTCCAGAAAAAGCTGTGATTTGGGACTTTATTGGAGGCGAGCCATTCCTGGAAATTGATTTAATTGATAAAATTTGTGATTATATAAAAATTCAGATGTATCAATTGGATCATCTCTGGTTTAACAATTATCGTTTTAATTTCTCGTCGAACGGTCTTTTATACCATACGCCTAAGGTTCAGAGATTTATTAAGAAGAATCATAGTAAGTTGAATATTGGAATTAGTGTAGACGGAAATAAGACCAAACATGATCTGCAAAGAGTTTTTCCTGATGGCAGTGGTTCATACGATCTTGTGAAGAATAATATTTCGTTATGGCAGAAACAGTTTCCAAACAGTCATACTAAGGCTACCTTTTCACACGATGATTTACCACACCTTAAAGATAGTATAATTAGTTTATGGGATTTAGGGATAAATGATGTATCAGCAAATGTAATATTTGAAGATGTGTGGGAGGAAGGAGACGACCAGATTTTTGAGAACCAACTCAAAGAATTAGCAGATTATATTCTAGAACACGATCTATGGAAGGATCATAACGTAAGATTTTTTGAAGAAAATTTAGGTAAACCACTTGATGAGGAAAAGCTTAATCAGAATTTTTGTGGAGTTGGAAAAATGCTTGCTATAGATTATAAAGGTGACTTTTTCCCATGTGTTAGATTCGTTGATTATTCCTTGAGCAATAGACCCGGATACTCGATCGGTAATATACACACTGGCATTGATAAAAACCGTTTAAGACCCTTTATGTTACTTAATCTTCAAAATCAAAGTAAGGAAGAATGTATCAATTGTGAAGTTGCAACTGGATGCGCATGGTGTGTGGGACATAATTATGATACGGCATCTACTGATACTATATTTCAAAGGGCAACTTTTATATGTAAGATGCATAAAGCAAATTGTAATGCAAATGATTACTTCTGGTACGAATTTGAGAAAAGAACGGGAATTAAACCAACAGTAACAGTACCGGATGGGAAAGAGAAGTACTTAATGTTTTTGGAGTCGGATCACATAACAACGCATTGTTCATACAAAAGTAAAATTAGATTAGAAAGTGAATATATGGATGAGGAGACTTATAAGCTTGGGCTGGAGTTTTGTGAAAAACATAAATTGACGCCTATACTATTAGGAGATTTTCCTTACGCTGATGCTTCAATACTACGAATGAGTAAAACGAATTATTACAATGATAACAAGTTTATACAAATTTTTGACAACGACATATATCAAATTCAAAGAAAAATAGATAAAAATAATAATAATCAATTATGCATTCTCAAAATCAATAAAGGAAATATACCTAATATCGAAAGGTTTATTAAAGTTTTAAAGCTTGACTTTAATAGAATTAACCTTATTTTAGATGATATCGAACTTTGGAAGAAAGAAAATTTGGAGAATTATGAAAGAGAGTTAAGTAAACTCTCAACGTTGATAATTGAAAGTTATAAAGAGGGAAGACCCTTGGAAATTAATGTACTGACTGATATTTTAGAACTGGATAAAATGTGTAACTGTGGTGCTGGAGAGAATACATTCACACTTGCCCCCAATGGAAGAATTTATATGTGCCCTGCTTTTTACTTTGAAGACCCTGAAAAATATATGTGCAATCTTGATCTAGATACAAAACTGCAAACAAATGAATTAGTGGGCTTGGAACAATCACCCTTATGCAAGGGATGTGATGCATTCCACTGCAGCAGATGTAAATATTTAAATCATAAGCTCACTACTCAGATCAATGTACCTTCTGAAATTCAATGTGTCATTAGTCATATTGAAAGGGAATGTTCAGTTCAGATTAAAAATTGTTTAGAGAAAGAAGGGATAATATTTAGAAATGCTTTAAAAAGTATAGATTATTTAGATCCTATTCATAATTTTTATAAAACAAAGTCAAAGCAATTGATTAATCAATAAATTTATTTAACTAAGGGGTGCAAATTATGAAAAACGAAATAGTAGGAGTCGTTCTGGAATCCGAAAAAGAAGAAATCTTACAAATGTATGAACGAAAAACTGCATTGCAAGAACTAATAAATACTTTTACCGATACTGCAATGATTCATAATGATTTATATGAGAGGATTGTGAAAGATCTCGGTCAGACTATGGTTGCTATGGAGAACTGGTGGACTTGTACTTCTAAAAAGTATCAATGGAAAAGGCACCCAAACTCTAACTGGACCATAGATTTTAATACTAATGAAATAAACTTGGTAATGAGTGAAGTTAATGCATAATGGTTTGATATTTACACCTGAAAGGAGGTGAAAAATATGAGAAACTTATTTTCCAAAAGAAATGTTGGAAATAGAGAAGATGTTCAAGGCTATTGTGGAACATGTAGCTTTTCCTGTACAGGTGGTTGTGCAACCACATGTACTTTTTCATGTAGTTCAAATTGCACGTATACATGCAGTGGGAAAGCGGTATGGTAATATTATAATTAATCAAGAAATACTTTGGCAAGAGACTGTCACTTGACAGTCTCTTGTTCATTGAGCTTTAAGATTAAGTAGTACCTATATAATGATATACTAATTTTAGTTTATGATTTTTGTACATATAGCCTTTAGTGTAAAAGCACGGTTAGAATGATATAATGATTAGGATTTATGAAGGATACTTGCTAAGTAATTAAAAATAACACAGTATCTGAAGAAGCAACGGAGGGAATATATTATGGCAAAACTGGTGGTTTGCGATCACCCTTTGATCCAACACAAGCTTACATTTATCCGCGATGTGCGGACCAACACCAAGGATTTCCGCGAGCTGGTGGATGAAGTAGCAACATTGATGGCTTATGAAATTACACGGGATATCCCGCTGGAAAGCATTACGGTGCAGACACCGGTTGCTGAGACAGAAGGTAAAGTGATTTCAGGACGTATGCTGGGTCTTATTCCGATTCTGCGTGCAGGCTTGGGTATGCTGGATGGCGTAGTAAAGCTGCTGCCTGCAGCAAAGGTAGGCCATGTGGGACTGTTCCGCGATCCTGAGACGCTGCAACCCGTAGAATACTATACGAAGCTGCCTACAGATGTAACTGAGCGCGAATTGATCGTGATTGATCCGATGCTTGCAACGGGTGGTTCGGCAATTGCGGCGATTGATGTATTGAAAAAGAGAGGCTGTACTCAAATTAAAATGATGAATCTGATTGCTGCTCCTGAAGGAGTCAAAGCTGTGCAGGATGCGCATCCTGATGTAGACATCTATGTCGCTGCATTGGACGAGCGTCTGGATGATCATGGATACATCATTCCGGGTCTTGGCGACGCGGGAGACCGCTTGTACGGAACCAAGTAGACTGCCCTTGGCGGTTCGGCAAAATCTATGGACGTTATGACAGGTCGTTTTTCTGAATAATGGAAGACCTGTGAAGCGGACATTTATTATGAAAAGGGGTTCAACAGAAAATGTCCAAAATCAAAGTGATGACAATTTTTGGTGTGCGTCCGGAAGCGATTAAGATGGCTCCTCTTATTTTGGAGCTTCAGCGTCATCCGGAGCATATCGAGTCCGTGGTATGCGTTACGGCTCAACATCGCCAGATGCTTGATCAGGTTCTGGAAGTTTTCAATATTCACCCTGACTATGATCTGGACGTAATGAAGGATCGCCAAACACTGAATGAAATCTCCATGCGGGTACTTCAAGGTCTGGAGCCTGTATTGCGTGAGGCCAAGCCCGATATCGTGTTAGTTCACGGTGATACGCTGACGACTTTCCTGGCCAGCTATGCAGCCTTTATGCAGCAGATTGAAGTAGGGCATGTGGAAGCGGGTTTGCGGACGTGGAACAAGCTTTCTCCATATCCTGAAGAAATGAACCGTCAGCTCACAGGCGTGCTGTCTGATCTGCATTTCTCGCCTACTTCTTTATCGGCTGGAAATTTGCGGAAGGAAAATAAGCCTGAATCGCGAATATATGTTACAGGCAATACAGTAACTGACGTATTTCAGTATACGGTTCGCCAGGATTACGAGCATCCCGTACTGGACTGGGCTCAGGGCAAACGTCTGGTTCTCATGACAGCACATCGCCGGGAATCCCAAGGGGAACCGCATCGTCAGATTTTTAATGCGGTTAAGCGAATTGCGGATGAGTTTGAGGATATCGCTATTGTTTATCCGGTTCATCCGAGTCCGGCTGTGAAGGAACCTGCATTTGAGATTTTAGGCAACCATCCGCGTATTAAGCTGATTGATCCGCTGGATGTCGTGGATCTTCACAATTTTTATCCACATACACATCTGATCCTTACGGATTCCGGTGGGCTTCAGGAAGAAGCACCTTCGTTCGGAGTACCTGTTCTGGTGCTGCGTGATACGACTGAAAGACCGGAAGGAATTGAAGCGGGCACCTTGGAACTGGTGGGTACGAGTGAAGAGAACGTGTACAATCGGACCAAGGCACTTTTGACAGATTCCGCGTTGTACGAATCTATGAGCCAGGCAGCGAATCCTTACGGCGATGGACAAGCATCAGTAAGAATTGTCAATGCGATTTTGCACCATTATGGTGTTCAAACCGAACGTCCTGAAGAATTTCACACAATGTTCACAAAAGGTGTTCGTCCGATATAATTATTCTTTACAAGGCAAGCATACAGTTAAACTGTACGGTTACCAAGGGATACAGCAATTTAAGATGCTTTGTCGTTTGATTTTATACTTTAGGGCGCTAAAATATCTCAATTGACAAAGCATCTTATATTTAAGTAAAATGGACTGGAATTGCAGGGGTGACATGGAAAAGTGGTCAAACCTTCCAAGCAAAACAACAACCGAAATAACACCGGAAATGCCTTTAAGGCTATAGGACTGGTGAGCGCGATCGGCATTGATTTGGCGATATGCACACTGGGTGGTTTCTATGTCGGAAAATGGATTGATGCCAAACTTGGTGGCTCCGGAATTTGGATTGGCGTAAGCGTTCTCGCAGGCTTGGTTGTAGGCGCATTAAGTATTGCCCTTGTGATCGGAAAGGTACTGAGGGATAACCATGAATGAGATGACCCGTATGCAAAAAATGTTATGGATCGTAGCGCTTGGTATTATGGCTCTGTGTTTCCTGGTCTCCGCCTTCATGCCCCAACATCGTGACATTGCTCACGGAATCATTCTGGGAACGGGAGTAAGCTGTCTTAATGTGCTGTATATGGCCTACAAAATTCGACAGGTTGCAAGTGCAGCCGCCGGTGAAGGCAAGAAGAAAAAGGTGGGCATTGGCTTTGGCGTTCGAGTAGGGACCTCTATTTTGGCAGTAGTGCTGGCGCTAGAATTTCCGGCCTATTTCCATGAGATCGCTGTAATGGCAAGCCTGGTGACTGGACAATTTCTTCTTTTAATTATAGGCATCATATTCGCGCTACAGGAAAAATGATGGCTCAACTGAGAAAGGGGTGAGAAAACATGTTGCATGAATCACCGATTATCGAATTGGGCGGGTTTAACATTGACTTGTCCGTCATTATTATGCTTATTGTGACTTGTGCGATTGTATTTGGACTGGCATTTGCTGCAACCCGCAATTTGTCTGTGGACAATCCAAGCAAGCTGCAAAATTTTATGGAATGGGTCGTAGAATTCGTTCAAGGACTGATTACCAGCACGATGGATTTGAAAAAAGGGAAGCCGTTCCTCTCCTTGGGGATGACGCTGATCATGTTCATTTTCGTAGGGAATATGCTGGGCTTACCGTTCGGGATTGTGACCGAATTCGATAATGCGCAAAGTGCCCAAGTATTTGGACATGAAATCATTCCAGTCAAAGAAGCATTAGAACAAGCACAGGCGTCTCACCCGGGCGAAGTTGCCCATGTAGGCATCAGCTGGTGGAAATCACCTACCGCAGATGCAGGGGTATCCATTGGATTGGCTTTGATGATCTTTGTCCTGGTTCATTTCCTAGGGATCTTCCGTAATACCAAAGCTTACTTCAAGCATTACGTTCAGCCATTTCCATTCTTTTTGCCAATTAACTTGATTGAGCAGTTTTCAAAACTGTTGACACATGGTATGCGTCTATTCGGTAATATTTTTGCTGGCGAAGTTTTGATCAGTGTCCTGCTGAAATTGACAGCACTTGGTGTAGGAGGCTGGATTGCTTCCGTATTGGGACTCGTTGTCTGGCAAGGGTTTAGTATTTTTGTCGGCAGTATTCAGGCGTTCGTCTTCACCATTTTGACGTTCGTATATATTTCACAGGCAATTGACACGCATGAAGAAGAGCATTAGGTAAATTTAGTTTCGGGTTTTTAGTTAAGTTCAGGAGTACGCTTCGCTCTTAACTGCAAATACATGTATAACACAAATACACATCTCTAAGGAGGATTTTTAAATGGGAGCTTGGGCATTAATAGCAGCAGCTATCGCAGTAGGTTTGGGTGCGCTCGGCGCAGGTATTGGTAACGGTCTGATCGTAAGTAAAACAGTTGAAGGTATCGCTCGTCAGCCTGAGGCTAAATCAACTTTGCAAACGGTAATGTTTATCGGTGTAGGTCTGGTTGAAGCCTTGCCTATTATCGGGGTCGTTCTGGCGTTTATTTTCTACGCTAAGGCATAATAATTTGAAACTTGCAAGGTTTGGCGGGGAAGGCCACAGCCATCCGCGCCTTCTTTGTTGCTTGGCTTAAGAGATAACTAGGACCGACGTTCACCGGAAAGGAGTGACTTCAATTGAGTTTAAATTGGACAAGTATCGTTTTCACAATCATTGCATTTTTGATCTTGTACTGGTTACTGACGCGTTATGCATTCGGCCCTCTCTTTTCCGTTATGGAGAAGCGCCGTCAGCTTGTATTACAGCAAATGAATGAAGCGGCACAGACGCGTGAACAGGCTGCTGCTTATGTTGAGGAGCAAAAGCAGGCTCTCCAGCAGGCACGTAAGGAAGCGTACGACATTATTGAGCAGTCAAAACAAACAGGTAACAAGCAAGCGGAGCAAATTATTGTTCAGGCTAAAGACGAAGCTGTCCGCCTGAAAGACGAAGCTGTTCGTGAAATCACAAGCGAGCGTAATAAGGCGGTTGCCGAACTGCGCAGCGAAGTGGGTAAAGCTTCGGTACAAATTGCTTCCAAACTGATTCAAAAGGAAATCAAGGAAGACCAAGTCCAAGGAGAGCTTGTCGACCAATACCTTAAAGAGGTAGGAGGCAAAGCATGAGCCGGGATACGGTAGTTGCCAAACGGTATGCGAAAGCTTTGTTTGAAGTGGCAGAGCAAGAACAGACCATTATGGAAACCGAGCAGGAGCTACGTGCTTTTGTAGAGGCTGTATCGGGGGATGCTGAAATCCGTAAATTCATTAATTCTCCTAACATTACGGAAACGGTCAAGCTTCAAGTTCTGGCTAACAGTTTTGAAGGCAAGCTGTCTGCTTCGCTAATTAACACGATCAAACTGTTGATTCAGCGTAGTAGAGCAGATTTGTTCGAATCTCTCCTTGCCGGATACCTCGATATTCAGGAATATAAGCTGGGGCTTGCTCATGCAAAGGTGTATTCGACTTATGCTTTAAGTGATCAGGAAAAAACAGCGGTAGCCGAGCAATTCGGAGCCCGTGAACATAAAACAATCCGCGTGGAAAATATAGTGGACCCGAGTCTGCTGGGCGGATTGAAAGTGGTTATCGGCGATACACTGTACGACGGCAGTCTGGCCGGCAAGCTGGATCGTCTCGAGAAATCCTTTAACAGACGAGTATAGAAGATAGGGGTGAACACACTTGAGTATCAAACCTGAGGAAATCAGTTCATTGATTAAAAGTCAGATTGAACAATATAAAAATGATATCGAGGTCGTTGAAGTCGGCACTGTTGTTGAAGTCGGCGACGGTATTGCCCGCGTCTACGGACTGGAAAAAGTTATGGCCGGTGAATTGGTTGAATTCGACACTGGCGTATTGGGCTTGGCGCTCAACGTGGAAGAAAGCAATGTCGGTGTTGTTATTTTGGGTCAATTCTCCGACATTCGTGAAGGCGGTCAAGTAAAACGTACAGGTCAGATCATGCAGGTCCCTGTAGGGGAAGCGCTGATCGGACGTGTAGTTAACCCACTGGGACAACCGGTAGACGGTAAAGGACCGATTGCTACAACAGAATTCCGTCCGGTTGAAAGTCAGGCTCCAGGTGTTATGGCCCGTAAATCGGTACATGAGCCTATGCAGACGGGGATTAAAGCTATTGATGCGATGGTTCCGATTGGTCGTGGTCAACGTGAGTTGATCATCGGTGACCGTCAAACAGGTAAAACTTCTATCGCAATCGATGCAATTTTGAACCAAAAAGGCAATGGCATGAAATGTATTTATGTCGCTATTGGTCAAAAACAATCCACGGTAGCTCAAGTTGTTGAAACATTGCGTCGTCACGGTGCGCTGGAATACACGATTGTCGTTACGGCATCTGCTTCCGAACCATCACCATTGCTGTACATTGCTCCTTACTCTGGCTGCGCCATGGGTGAGTATTTCATGTACAAAGGCGAGCATGTCCTTGTTGTTTATGATGACTTGACTAAACAAGCGTCAGCTTACCGGGAATTGTCCCTGTTGCTGCGTCGTCCACCGGGTCGTGAAGCTTATCCGGGTGACGTTTTCTATCTTCACTCTCGCTTGCTGGAACGTGCAGCGAAGCTGAATGATGAGTTGGGCGGCGGATCACTTACCGCATTGCCGTTCATCGAGACACAGGCTTCCGACGTTTCTGCATATATCCCAACTAACGTTATTTCCATCACGGATGGACAGATCTTCCTGGAAGCTGACTTGTTCTATGCAGGGCAACGTCCAGCGATCAACGTAGGTATTTCCGTATCTCGTGTAGGTGGTTCTGCTCAGATTAAAGCGATGAAAAAGGTAGCAGGTTCCCTGCGTCTGGATCTTGCTCAATATCGTGAGCTTCAAGCGTTCTCCCAATTCGGGTCCGACTTGGATAAATCCACAAAAGCCCGTCTGGATCGCGGCGCACGCATGATGGAAATTCTGAAACAGGGCGTTAACCAACCGCTTGCTGTAGAGCAACAAGTAGTGAGCTTGTATACTGCAGTAAAAGGCTTCCTTGATGATATCCCTGTAGCGGATGTAAAACGTTTTGAAAAAGACTTCCTGTCTTTCATGGTGTCTGACCATCAGGACGTGCTTCAATCTATCCGCGACACGAAAGACTTGGTGGCTGATAACGAAGCGGCTTTGAAGGCGGCTATCGAGAAATTCAAAAAATCATTCGCCACGTCGGTTTAATACATTGGAATTGCCTGTTTATGATGAAAGATGTCCTAAGGAAGCGTGCCCTCCGGGTTTTGGCTTCCTTGGCATGTTTTACCCTCTATAACAGGCCCTTTAACATATGTCCGGCTGGATTTGAATCTTACGAAGTGCTTAGACTTGGTCCAAGCTAAGCTAAGGGATTGCTTACGAAGTTAGCTTTGGCTTTGCTAGAGCTTAAAGGTGGTGAAATCATGGCAAAAGGTATGCGCGAGATTAAACGTCAGATTAAAAGTGTGCAGAGTACGAAACAGATCACGAAAGCGATGGAAATGGTCGCTGCATCCAAGCTGAGAAAAGCTCAGGAGAAAGCGGAGTCGGCTCGTCCTTACTCAGAAAAGCTTAAGGAAGTTGTGAGTAGCATTGCTTCTGGAGCGAATAACATCAAGCATCCAATGCTGGAAACGCGTCCGGTTAAAAAGACTGCTTATCTCATCATTACATCTGATCGTGGTCTGGCTGGTGGTTATAACGCCAATATTTTGCGACAGGTTACGCAGACGATTGCTGAACGTCACCGTTCACAGGATGAATTTGTGATTTTCATCATTGGGCGAAAAGGACGGGATTATTTCAGACGTCGTGAATTTCCTATCGCTGAATCGGTAACAGATCTGTCAGATACACCTGCTTTTGCAGATATCAAAACAATTGCAAGCAAGGCTGTACAAGGCTTTGAACTTAAAGAATTTGATGAGCTTTATCTATGCTATAACCGCTTTGTCAACGCATTGACTCAAATTCCAACAGTTGACCGTCTGTTACCAATGGCAACACCGGATTCAGCTACAGCTTCATCCTCAATTAACTATGAGTATGAGCCTTCACCAGAAGGAGTGCTGGAAGTATTGCTGCCGCGTTACGCGGAAACGCTCATTTACGGCGCTTTGCTGGATGGTAAAGCTAGTGAACTGGGAGCGAAGATGACGGCGATGGGATCTGCTACGAAGAATGCTTCCAAGTTAATTGGTGAGCTTTCCTTGACCTATAACCGTGCTCGTCAAGCGGCTATTACCCAGGAAATTACGGAAATCGTTGCAGGGGCAAGCGCTCAGTCTTAATCAGGCTTGTTGCGACTGTTTTATAGCATGTCTACACTATTATGATAAATTGCGGGCGCAAAACAAATCAGAGTGGTTCGGATTTGCGGCTGTGCAAGCTTGTAGGAGGGAAACCAAAAGATGAACAAAGGACGCGTAGTGAGCATCATGGGTCCGGTTGTCGACGTTGAGTTCGAACGTGGACAGCTTCCGGAAATCCTGAATGCCATTCATATTGGGACTGTGCTGGAGAGCGGAGTCAAAATTGACCTGACGCTCGAAGCTTCAAAACATCTAGGTGACAACCGTGTGCGTTGTATTGCCATGTCTTCCACAGATGGTCTGGTTCGTGGAGCTGAAGCCATAGATCTGGGAGCACCTATTTCAGTACCTGTCGGCGAAGCTACTCTTGGACGCGTATTTAACGTACTTGGAACGCCAATTGATAATGGTGCTGATATGAGTGAAACGGCTAGAAATCCGATTCACCGTCAAGCTCCTTCTTTCGATGAGCTGACAACTCAAGCAGAGATGCTCGAAACAGGTATTAAAGTTATCGATTTGCTAGCTCCTTATGCCAAAGGTGGTAAAGTCGGATTGTTTGGTGGTGCTGGTGTAGGTAAAACTGTAACCATTCAAGAATTGATTAACAATATCGCTCAGGAGCATGGTGGTATTTCTGTATTTGCGGGTGTAGGTGAACGCACACGTGAAGGAAATGACTTGTATCATGAAATGAGAGATTCCGGCGTTATCAACAAAACAGCGATGGTGTTCGGACAAATGAACGAACCTCCGGGTGCACGTTTGCGTGTAGCTCTCACAGGTCTGACGATGGCGGAATACTTCCGTGACCAAGAAGGCCGTGACGTGTTGCTCTTTATTGATAACATTTTCCGCTTTACTCAAGCGGGTTCTGAGGTTTCGGCCTTGTTGGGACGTATGCCTTCAGCAGTAGGTTACCAGCCTACGCTGGCTACTGAGATGGGTCAATTGCAAGAACGGATTACTTCTACTAAAAAAGGTTCTGTTACTTCCATTCAGGCGATCTATGTGCCTGCGGATGACTACACTGACCCGGCTCCTGCTACGACGTTTGCCCATTTGGATGCTACAACGAATCTGGAACGTAAAATTTCCGAAATGGGTATTTACCCGGCGGTTGATCCACTCGCATCAAGCTCCCGTATTTTGGCTCCAGACGTTGTGGGTGAAGAGCATTACAATGTAGCGCAAGGGGTAAAACAAATTTTGGCCCGCTACAATGAGCTTCAGGATATCATTGCGATCTTGGGTATGGATGAGCTGAGTGAAGAAGATAAAATGTTGGTAGCACGTGCACGTAAAATCCAGCGTTTCCTTTCTCAACCTTTCCACGTTGCCGAAGCATTTAACGGCTTCCCAGGTAAATATGTGCCGGTTAAAGAAACTGTACGAAGCTTCAAAGAAATTTTGGAAGGCAAGTATGACCATCTTCCAGAAGCGGCTTTCCTTTTTGTAGGAGCCATCGAAGAAGCAGTTGAAAAAGCTAAAACGTTGTAAACAACAGGCGAAGAATAGCCGAGCCTTACGAAGTGAGCTGTCTGTGGACAGCTTCCAGGAGGGATTCAAGTGAGCACGTATTTACTAGAGATTGTGACGCCGGAGCGCCTGGTCTATACAGAACAGGTAAACAGCATCAGTGTTCGCGGCTCGGAAGGCGATCTTGGGATTTTACCCGGACACCTTCCCTTGGTCACTCCCTTGAAGATTGCACCGATACGCATTAAAATCGGTGGTCAAACCGAAGTGATCGCGGTCAATGGGGGCTTTCTTGAAGTCCGCAAGGATAAAGTGGTCATTTTGGCTGAGAGTGCGGAACGTTCCGAAGAAATTGATGTGGAGCGTGCCCGTGCGGCAAGGGAGCGGGCAGAACTGCGGCTCCAGAGCAAACAGGAACAGATAGATCACCATCGGGCGGAAGTAGCTCTGCAACGGGCGCTTAACCGTTTAAATGCTACAAGCATCAGAACCAATAAGAATTAATATTGGATTTTAAGTGGAATTTTAAAAGGGTTCGGCATAGTATACGGATGGAACGACAAGGAGACCACTTCATAACTTCTGCCAAAGAATGTCCGGTAGAAGGTGAGGGAGAACCTTGCTTCCTTCGATCACTGTGATCGGGCCCTTTTTTTAGCTGTTATTACCAAAATGTACAGTCCTATTTCTTGCCCGGTTGCTAGGTATTTAGTACCTTTTAAATTCACAAAACAGAAGTGATTAATCACATTTTGTCGAAAAAAATGTCCTAAAAGCAGAAATAGCACTGGCATATTAGGCGTTCGCCGAGTATTATAAAGAAGTCTGTGACGCAGATGGGAGGAATTATGGTTGAACGGGAAACAGCAATTGGCTGAACAGCTAAGTCAATCGGCGAGTATGACCGCGCTGATCTCCATGATCGTGTCGCTTATCTGTATAGCGTTAGCTTGGTGGGCTTTACAGAGCTTGAAGCTGGATTTGTTAATCCGGCAACCCAAAGGACCGCAGGGCAGATTGCTGCACTTGTTTCTTGCTATAATCTTGGGACAGTTGGTTTCTGGGTTCCTGTTGAGCTACATCTCTTGGAGCCAGATGCTCTAGAATTTGTTTTAACATGAAGTAGGCGGGTTATATGACCTTATGACTGTGTCTCTGCGGGAATTGTCGAATAACATCGCGTCATATTGTTAACAATGGTAAACAAAAGAACCATACATGTATAGCTGGCTGAATCAGTTAGAGTACAATGGTCATCAAGTACAAAAAACGCTTGTATACTTGTTTTAATCAGTGGTATGATGGCAGTTAGGGTATTAGTAAAACCTTGTTTTTTTATGTAATGAAAAAGCAAGGCATGAAAATAGCGGAATATGTTCTTTTTTTCCAGAATGGAAAAGGGAAATGACGCGCGGAGGGAACCATAGATGAGCAAATTTATCGTCCGCGGTGGCAACAGATTGACCGGGAGTGTCAAAGTCAGCGGAGCCAAAAACTCAGTTCTGCCGATCATCGCCGCTTCTCTGCTAGGAGAAGAAGGAGAAAGTGTTATTATTGATGCACCTCCTCTAGACGATGTGATGACCATTAACAAAGTGCTGGAGTCCTTAGGAGCAGGCGTTACATACCAAGATGAGGTCATTCGTGTTGACGCGCGGAAGATAATTTCCTGTGAAGCCCCTTACGAGTGGGTTAGGAAAATGCGCGCATCATTCTTGGTTATGGGACCGCTGCTTACACGTTTGGGACGTACAAGAATCTCGCTTCCAGGCGGATGCGCAATCGGAACGCGACCAATTGATCAGCATTTAAAGGGGTTTGAGGCATTGGGCGCGGAGATTAGCCTGGGCCAAGGTTTTATTGAAGCTAAAAGTAACGGGCGTCTGCGTGGAGCTAAAGTTTATTTGGATGTAGCCAGCGTAGGAGCAACCGAGAATATTATGATGGCCGCTACTCTTGCTGAGGGCGTAACTACCATCGAGAATGCTGCTAAGGAACCTGAGATTGTTGATCTCGCAAATTTCCTGAATGGAATGGGTGCCAAAGTACGCGGTGCGGGTACGGGCGTTATTCGTATTGAAGGCGTCGAGAAGCTGCATGGTGTAAAACATACCGTCATTCCCGACCGGGTAGAAGCAGGTACTTATATGGTTGCTGCTGCGATCACAGGCGGGAACGTATATGTAGAAGGCGCAATATCCGATCATTTGGGACCGGTTATTTCCAAGATGGAAGAAATGGGTGTAACCATTCAACCTGATGAGAACGGAATTCGTGTCATTGCAGATAAGCCGTTAAAGGCCGTTGATGTTAAAACATTGCCTTATCCTGGTTTTCCTACCGATATGCAGTCTCAGATGATGGCACTTCAACTTGCCGCTGAAGGAACGAGCATTATTACGGAAACCGTGTTTGAAAATCGTTTCATGCATGTGGATGAATTTCATCTCATGAATGCCGAAATTAAGGTCGAAGGTCGTTCCGCCATTGTAACTGGTAATGCTAAGCTGACAGGTGCGAAAGTAACCTCTACAGATTTGCGTGCAGGTGCTGCGTTAATTCTGACCGGACTCATTGCGGAAGGTACAACGGAGGTATCCGGCGTACATCACATCGATCGCGGTTACGTTCATTTGGCTGAGAAGCTGACTGGATTGGGAGCGGACATTTACAGAGTGACCGTGGAAGAGTCCAAACTGGATCATTCACCCAGTACAGAGCGCGTAATGCCGGAAGAGACGTCGGGGAATCTGTTTAAGAAGATCCAGCCTTCCCTCGCCTAAGCCTTAACGTATGTAGCTTCATGTTGCATAAGTATATTCTTGAACAATAAAGAACCAAGTCCGAAAGGGCTTGGTTTTTTGTTGTTTGCAGCCAGTCTTTTTCATTCTTTCAGTTCTCTTAAAATGGTTCTATCAAAGTGGACGACTTCATATGATTGAAAATATCTGCTGGAGTATATCTGTACTTCCAGCCGGACACTTAGCCCTTTGATGGAGGTTTCAGCCTATGAAAGATTCACAGGTTCGCATCCGTATACCCATTCATCATCCTAAGGAACATTGCCAGGCTTCACTTGCGGAGGAACGCTCTGGCTCTATAGCTACTTCGTTACAGAAAAATAAGCTTATGCAACAGCAGCCGGACACAAGAGGTACATTGCCGACTGGCGTCAAGCCCAATCGGCGTACAACAGCCGTGCCTTCCGCTGTGAACTCCGTTGATACGGCTCTGCCTATCGCTGGAGCAGCGGCCCATGACACACGCGCTGCAACCCCGCTGCAAGTGACGCTGCCGCACCTGCGTCCATCCGCCGGGCGTACCCCGCGCTGGGGCAGTAGACGCCCATGGCTGCCATTCGCTGCCATGGCAGGGGTGCTGGTGCTTGCCATGGCTGTGCCCGCGCTAATGGCGTGGCCTCGCCAGACGGCGCAGCCGTTGCCGCCGAGCAGTCGCACGGCAGCACCAGCTGCGCCTAGCGTGACGGCAAAGGGCGAGACGCCCGTCACGCGCTTGCCGGGCGTCCCGCCGATACCGGCGGTGCCCGCTGCTCCAGCGCGCAGCGTGCCGGTGGCAGCAGAGCCGGACGTGCGCGTGTACGTTACGTCTACCGGTCGCACGGAGACGTTACCGCTGGAGCAATACATTGTCGGCGTAGTAGCCGCCGAAATGCCGCCCAGCTTCGAGCGCGAGGCACTAAAAGCACAGGCTATTGCCGCGCGTACCTTCATTGCCCGACGTTTGCTGGCTGATGACACTAGCGGTGCGCCGGCGGGAGCTGATGTGACGGATACTGTTAAACATCAGGCTTATATCTCCAAAGCCAAACTTACTAGAGAATGGGGGCGTTCTGGTAAATCCGCAGAGCTGGCTAAAATTCAGCAGGCTGTACGAGACACCAAGGATACGATCATGGTATATGAGGGGAAGCCCATAACGGCATCTTTTTTTTCTACTAGCAACGGCTATACCGAAAATTCAGAGGATGTATGGGCGAAGCCAGTACCCTATTTACGAAGTGTGTCAAGTCCATGGGACAAGCAGTTGGCCCCGCGTTATACAGATACCGTCACACTGAGCCGTCAGAGTGTGTTCGATAGATTGGGATTGAGTCGTACTGCAATTGCCGCCTCTACTGGAGGAGGAAGTATGCCAGAGATTCGTATACTCTCCAAGACGGAAGGACATCGCATCAAGAAGATTGAGGTTGGTGGCTCAATCTTTACAGGGCCGGAAATCCGTAACAAACTGGGGTTACGTTCGGCTGAGTTTACGTGGAAGGCTGAAGGGGATCGGATTGCTATAACAACCTATGGTTATGGTCATGGTGTTGGTATGAGTCAGTGGGGAGCCAATGGAATGGCCAAGGAAGGTCATACTGCCACCCAAATTCTCCTTCACTATTATACTGGCATTTCTTTTGCGTTAGCCTCTCGTATTCTAAGTTAGTAAATATTTCGAAACTTTGAAGTATAAAAGAGTTGCACCCGGTAACACTGGTTACTGAGGTGATGAGCAAATGAATGAACAAAATAAAAACCAGAACCAAAACCATGAAGAAACACCCAAAACCTTTCAGGGTGGAAGAGCTTCACGGCCGTCTTCGTGGAAAAAGCTGTTGTCCAAAAGGTGGGCATACCCGGCAGCCTACATTGCCGCAGCAGCCATTATACTAACCTTAGTGTGGGTCTATCAGGATGCCAGCCAGAAGTCTTTCAAACCTGACCCAGCTAGTCCATCGGTACAAAGCACAAGTGCAGTGAATACCGATGTTAACGGACAACAGCCAGAAAGCGTGGAAGTAGTTGCCCAGTCGGAAAATATCGCATGGCCAGTGACAGATGCTGGCGCAGTACAAGTCGTAAAGCCGTTCTTTGATGAGAACGCAACAGCTGATGAGCAGGCGGCAGCTATGGTAGAGTACGATAAAACATTTACCGCTAACACTGGAATTGATCTTTCCCGGGCCGACGATCAGGCGTTTGAAGTGAGAGCCGCCCTGAGTGGCAAAGTATCCCGTGTAGAACAACATCCGCTGGTAGGTAATGTCGTAGAAATCACGCATGATAATAATCTCAAAACGGTGTACCAAAGCTTGAGTGATCTGAAAGTAAAAGAAGGCGATCAAGTGAAACAAAACGATGTGATTGCTTCAGCGGGTCGTAACGAGCTTGAAAAGGATTTGAAAACACATCTGCATTTTGAAGTGTATCAGGATGACAAGCCGGTGAATCCAGCAGGTCTGCTTCCTAAAAAATAAATTTGGTCATGGCTTTGCATGCAAAGCGGGGAATCCATATTCCCTGCTTTTTTCTTGTGTAGTTTTTGTGCATAAGGTAAACATAAGCTGCTTTTGCCAAATAAATAGGCCTTCCGAAGCATGTCTTCCCGCCAAACCGCGAATATATAGGCACGCTCCTCATATAATGTACCAAACTATCCACAGTAGGGAGGCGGGAGCGTGCACGATTACATCAAGGAACGGACCATCAAAATCGGTCGCTGTATCGTGGAAACAAGGAATACGGTCCGTACGATTGCCAAGGAATTTGGTGTCTCCAAGAGCACGGTGCATAAAGATCTGACCGAACGGCTGCCTGAAATCAACCCGGATCTTGCCGATCAGGTGAAGCACATTCTCGAATACCATAAATCCATCCGCCATCTGAGGGGAGGAGAAGCGACGAAAATTAAGTACAAAAAAACGAGTGGCAAACGAAGGGAGATCCTCGTTTCCGGCAAGTCCTAAAAATATATAGTGAATTGGCTGGCAAAGCCATTGAATCAACCCCCTGAAGTATGATATGTTAAAAGATGGTACAAGACGAAAAATGACATGTAACCGTAGGTTTATACATATATTTGCCGCTTCTTGTCGAATCTTAGCTTTTAAAATATCACTTTGGGGGCCTTTTTAATATGTTCAGTAATGATATCGGTATCGACCTCGGTACGGCCAACGTGCTTATCCACGTCAAAGGGAAGGGGGTTGTTCTTGACGAACCTTCCGTTGTCGCGATAGAAAGCGATACAAAAAGAGTTCTGGCTGTCGGAGAGGAAGCGCGCCGTATGGTGGGACGTACTCCTGGTAATATCATAGCCATCCGTCCATTACGTGATGGTGTCATCGCCGATTTTGAAGTAACAGAAGCGATGTTAAAATATTTTATCAATCGGGTAGGGGGAAAAAGCTGGTACAGCCACCCTCGTATTCTAATTTGTGCGCCGACGAACATTACCTCAGTGGAGCAAAAAGCGATTCGTGAAGCGGCGGAGCGTAGCGGGGCCAAGGAAGTATTTTTGGAGGAAGAACCAAAAGCGGCTGCCATCGGGGCAGGAATGGATATTTTTGAGCCTAGCGGCAACATGGTAGTGGATATTGGTGGCGGAACGACTGACGTTGCAGTCCTCTCTATGGGGGATGTCGTAACAGCTTCTTCCATTAAAATGGCAGGGGACAAATTTGATACAGCCATAATGAAATATGTAAAAACGAAGTACAAGCTTTTGATCGGGGAACGTACGGCTGAGGATATCAAGATTGCTATCGGAACTGTGCATCCGAGCGGACGGCGTGCAGAAATGGACATCCGTGGACGGGATATGGTATCCGGATTGCCCAAAACGTTAAGTATTTCTGCGGATGAAGTGCAGGATGCGCTTAAAGATCCTGTGTCGGCGATTGTTGCCGCGGCCAAGTTTGTATTGGAGCAGACCCCACCGGAACTGTCAGCTGATATTATTGACCGTGGTGTTATTTTGACTGGTGGCGGTGCCTTGCTTAGCGGATTGGACGAGCTGCTTGCTGAAGAGTTGCGTGTTCCGGTACTGGTTGCCGAAGATCCGATGCATTGTGTCGTTAAAGGTACAGGAATTATGCTGGATAATTTGGATCATGTGGTTAAGAAAAAGTTCTAATCTGCCGATAGTGACTATAAGAGACTCGTGTGCGGTCAGACAGGTTGCCTGCCTCCGCGCGAGCATATGATTTTAGCAGAGTATAGGATTGGGGTGCACCATACATGTTGAGAGGTTTATATACTGCGGCCGCCGGATTGATGACACAACAACGACGCCATGACACCGTGACGCAAAATATTGCTAATATGAATACGACGGGATACAAACAGGAGAACAGTGTTCAGCGTTCTTTCCCCGAAATGCTTATTTCCATGACGGGTGGTAACCCTGATAACCCGGACCGTACGGTCGGCAAGCTCAATACTGGCGTTTTTGCTGAGGAAAGCCTCTCCCCTTACATTCAGGGAGCATTAAAGGACAGTGGACAAGCGACGGATTTCGCGATACAGTCCAATATTAATGTGAACGACCCAGCTACTGGTCAACCTATGGCTTTTGATCAGGCAGGGAAATTCATCAATGCTAACGGTGAAGTCACCTACCGTCCAGAAGCGTTTTTTTCGGTGCGGGACAGTAATGGTAACGTTCGTTATACACGTGATGGACATTTTCAAGTAAATGGAGCGGGAGCATTGCTTTCATCGACTGGCTCAGCGGTGCTGGATACGAATGGAAAGCCAATTCAATTGACGGGGGCTGTCTCAGCGCTTAAAGTAAATGAGCGAGGCGAATTGGTAGATAGCCAGTCCAACCAGACATTAGGGACGACGCTCGGTATTAGTGTCATTGATCGTCCGTACCAGCTCGTTCGTGAGGGCAATGGGAATTTCCGCCTGAATGATACTGATGGTGCTACAGCTAGAATGATGACCGCTAATGATGCTGTGTCCGTTCGTCAAGGTTATCTGGAGGTATCTAATGTAGATGCTTCACAGTCGATGGTGGATATGATGGCTGCGTTAAGAGCGTATGAGGCGAATCAGAAGGTAATTCAATTTTACGATAAAAGCTTGGACAAGGCCGTTAATGAAGTAGGCCGTGTATAACAGGGGGTAAGTGATGAACAACTCCATGATTGGCGCAATGGTATCTATGGCCAGTGTGCAGCAGCGTTTGGATTTAATTGCCGATAATATTGCTAATATCAATACAGTTGGTTATAAGAGTAAACAGGGTTCCTTTGAAGATGTATTGGCCAATGTGCAGCAACAGCCTTCAACGTATCTCCAAAATGGACGAGCCATGCCGCTCGGCTATAATTTGGGCTACGGAGTTAAAACGGCCGCAATCATGAAAAATATGGAGCAAGGTCCGCTCAAGGAGACGGGACTTCCTACCGATCTGGCGATTCAAGGTAATGCCATGTTTGAAGTCCAGGGAAATGGGCAAAAAGCTTGGACCCGTGACGGTAGCTTTCATTTTGTTCCTGATCCGAATGATAGTGCGACGATGATGTTGACCACTGCTGAAGGTTACTCCGTGCTGGATAACAATGATGTTCCTGTGACTGCTCCAGCGGGTTCCAAGGTGGCTATTAACTCGGATGGCGAATTGCTGATTCGTGCTAATGGAATTGGGAATCCGACGGTTGGTCAGAGAATCAAGCTAATGGATGTACAGCGTCCAGAAGGACTGGAACAGCGGGATGATAACCTATTCGTGTTGTTGAATGGTGTAACAGAGGCAAATGTATTCGGAGCAGCAGGTGTGGCAGGTGCAGTTCCAGCGGACGTATCTGTGCGTTCCGGTTATCTTGAGGAATCTAATGTGGATTTAGCGGGCGAAATGACGGATATGATGCAAGTTCAGCGGATGTATCAAATGGCGGCACGGGCACTAACTTCTAGCGATACGATGATGAACCTGGCCAACAATCTGAGGGCTTAAGGATTTGGTGATGAAAGAAGAACAATCTGATTCCCGTCCGGTGCCTGAAAAGACGAAGTCCCGCTGGCGTACTGCTCGTTATTTCATAGTTCCGTTGCTGCTCCTGTTATCGCTGTTAGGCGGCTTAATTGCAGGATATGTAATTGTAGGTAAGCAAGGGTTGTCAGGCGTGTTCGAGTGGAAAACCTGGCAGCATGTCATTGATCTTATATTTGCGCCTTAATTTTACTTTAAAAGAGTGGGGTGGCGGGAAAAGACCGCTCCGCGTGCAGATTGTTCTTCCGATTGCTGTTATCCCCAGATTCCTTTTGATTATAAAACATTGGAGGTTTGAATCCGGGGATAAAGGCAAACGCTGCGCTTCTTCAGAACAATTCTGCCCGCTCCGCTGGCTACCCGCCATCAGGCCACTTTTATTAAAATAAACCACCCGCAATTTGTGTGGGTAGTATATAACAAAACCCTGTGCCAGTGGCGCAGGGTTTTGTTATGCTTTTAAGGGAGGGGCCTCCAGCGTAGCACGCATGGATTGTGGCCAATGAAGGCCATCACAGAGGCCTTCGGTTTTCTCTGCCCTTCACGGCAAGCGAGCATTATTGAAGCGAGCTTTCTTTTTGAGCCAAGAGTAACTCGGCGGAGGGGATGGAATCGTTCTGAAGAAGCGATAGCGTTCGCCTTTAACCTCGGATTTTACCCTTGAATTCTTATACATTGAAAAAATCCGAGGTTAACAGCGATCGGAAGAATGATCCATTCCCGCAGCCTGTCCCCCTTTGCTCAATTGAAGCTCCACTTTACCCATAATAGGAGCACCCAATATGGTACTTCCGCGTAATTTTCTTTTTGCATCTGTTAACTGTATAATGATGGGGAAGTTTATAACACTGCGGGGTAAAACCAAGCACGGGCAAAAGGGCTTCTTCGCGCCTCAGGTTGCATAACCGGCGGAAAAAGCCCCTTATCTCAACCTCCACTTCTGCAGTAGGTGAAGGATATCTAACATTGTTGCCGTTATGAGCTGTTTTTATGCAGCGTAAGCGGGGTAATATTATGCTTGCAGTAACTCATGACTGATACAGAGTCAAACCTGCAAGCGGGAGGAGTTATTAAGGTAAATGGACAAATTGCAATTGGATGTTAATCAAATTCAGGAGATTATCCCACATCGAGCGCCTTTTTTATTGGTGGATCGTATTATTGAGCTGGAGGAAGGGAAAAGAGCAGTAGGCATTAAAAATGTAACGATGAATGAGCCTCATTTCATTGGACATTTTCCGGGGTATCCTGTTATGCCTGGTGTGTTGATCACCGAAGCACTGGCTCAAGTTGGGGCTGTCGCATTACTGCACCTAGAGAGCAATCGTGGCAAAATCGGGTTCTTGGCAGGGTTGGATGGTTTCCGTTTCCGTGGGCAGGTGGTTCCTGGGGATACACTGACGCTTGAAGTGGAAATCACTCGTTCCAAAGGCGCATTTGGCAAAGGGAAAGCTACGGCTAAAGTAGGCGATACGGTAGTAGCTGAGGGCGAAATTATGTTTGCTTTATCTGACCCTCCCCAATAAATAAAGCTCTGCCGACATAAGCACGACGTACTGAGTGCATGTGTACATAGAAATCCTGTTTTGACAACCCAAAAATGGAGAGGGGAAATTCCGTATGACGCAGTTGAGTAAAAAAGCACTAGAAGGCATTGAGAGCTGGCTGCAAGACCCTTATATTGATGAAGAGACCAAACAGGAGTTGCGCGCATTGGAAGGCAACGAGCAGGAACTGGAGGATCGCTTTTACAAAGAGCTGGAATTTGGTACAGGCGGTCTGCGTGGAGTGATCGGGGCAGGAAGTAACCGGATGAACCGTTACGTCATTGGACGGGCGACTCAAGGGCTGGCTCGCTATATTTTAGAACAGCATGCTGGTAAAGAAGGCAAACCTTCGGTTGTTATTGCACATGATTCGCGTCATTTTTCACCAGAATTTGCTCTGGATGCAGCTTTGGTGCTGGCGGGCAATGGTATCGTGGCTAAGTTGTTCCCTTCCTTGCGTCCAACGCCACAGCTTTCGTTTAGTGTACGTCATTTGGGAGCCAGTGGAGGGATTGTTGTGACAGCGAGTCACAATCCTCCTGAGTATAATGGATACAAGGTATACAACGATGAAGGGGGTCAGCTTGTTCCAGATCAGGCTGAACAGGTAATTGGTTATATCCGCGAGGTTCCTTCGTTTGCCGACATTCGCAGTCTGACACGTGAGGAAGCAGAGGCACAGGGATTGTTGGTTTGGCTTGGAGAAGAGGAAGATGAAGCGTTTGTAGATACGGTAGCCAGTGTGAGTGTGAACCGTGAGCTGATTGCAGCCGGACCAGGCAAAAACTTCAAAGTTGTGTTTACACCTCTCCATGGCACTGGAAATGTACCGGTTCGTCGTGTGCTGGAGAAAATTGGTTTTGAACAGGTGCATATTGTGCCTGAGCAAGAGTTGCCAGATGCTGAATTTTCGACTGTCAAGTCGCCAAACCCAGAAGAACGTGATGCGTTTAAGCTGGCAATTGCGCTGGGTGAGAAAATTGGTGCAGATCTGTTGATCGGAACAGACCCCGATGCTGACCGTATGGGTGCAGTTGTGAAAAACCGTGATGGCGAATATGTGGTATTGTCCGGTAATCAGTCTGGCGCGATCATGGTTTACTACTTGTTGAATCAACTGAAAGAAACAGGCAAGCTTCCGAATAATGGGGCTGTTATCAAAACCATCGTAACCAGCGAAATGGGTGCAGTCATTGCCGAACATTTTGGAGCAACCGTGTTTAACACGCTAACTGGCTTCAAGTATATTGGCGAGAAAATGAACCAATTTGACCAAACTGGCGAGTACACCTACCTGTTTGGCTATGAAGAGAGCTATGGTTATTTGGCAGGGAATTATGCTCGCGATAAGGATGCTGTCTTGGCGGCTATGCTGATCGCTGAAGCTGCTGCTTATTACAGCACACAAGGTAAGACGCTCTATGATGTTTTACAAGAGCTGTACGAGCAGTTTGGCTACTTCCTTGAGAAGCTGGAGTCTCGTACCCTTAAGGGTAAGGATGGAGTGGCACAAATTCAGGGCAAAATGACCGATTGGCGTAGCAACGCGCCTCAAGAGATTGCAGGCGTGAAGGTAGACAAGGTACTGGACTACTCACAAGGTCTGGACGGACTTCCACAGGAAAATGTACTCAAATTCTTACTGGAGGACGGTTCGTGGTTTTGCCTGCGCCCTTCGGGCACAGAGCCGAAAATCAAAGTATACTTTGCGGTACGCGGTTCCTCGCTGTCAGACGCGGAGCAAAGAATCAGCCATCTGGTCGATGCTGTTATGGCTCGCGTAGACGCTTGAGAAAAATCCCTTTATAATAGAATAGGTTAAGGTAATTGGATAAGATATAGTAATCGGTGACCTCTCACGGCAAAGGGCAGTACGCCGTGGAGGTCATTTCTGTATTGCAGAATAACCTGGAAGAGGCTTTGGGAAAATAGGCTTATTCCGGCAACGGAGGATTTTGCAAAATTCAATGAGTGACCTACCAAAAGGCTGAGTACGACAAGGTGGGCAGCATTGAATTTTGCAAAATCCCGAATATTAAGGAGGTTCTTTGGTGTATCAGAAATGGCAGTATTGGAATACGGCTTCTCGAAAATGGTTATGGATTTTGGTGGCTGTCGGCTTGCTGGCTTCCATTCCAGTCATCGCCGATCGTGTGAAGACAGAATCCTCGAGTAAAAAAGTAGAGATTGTATTCGATTATCGGGATTTGACGGAGGCAGCCTCGTATCAGGCTCACCCGCAGGACTATCTGAATGAGCAACTTGACCGCTTACAGCAAGCGGGTGTGAACAGCATGGCGATGTATGAAAGTACGTTGGATGATTTCCGTAAAGCGGGTCGCGTCGTAACCTATACGACTCAGAACGTTGCCGATATGGAAAAACGGCTTTCACCTGCAAATGAGAATTTTACGTATATTGTTTTCGCTGATAAAGAAAATGCCGAGGCATTAAAGCCGTTAATTTTACGTACGTTTACAAGCCTGGACATCAATGTAAAACCTTGGACTTATCAGGGACAGGAAGGTTTAGTTGTGGAAACATCTCCAGAGGATGCATATCTCAAGCCCATGCAGCCTGACCCGATTGCGATGAAGCAGCTTCGGAGCAAAGGATTTTTTATTGTTCCACGGATGAGCGACAGTCTTCCTTACAACCAGGAGTTGACGGAAGAGATGCTTGCTTCCTTTCAGCAAAATGGTGTAAAACGCATTTTGTTTGAAGGTGATTCAGTCAAAGGCTTCACCGATAACGAGAAAGAGCATAGCTTAGCGGCATTTGCTAAATTGCTGAACAAATACGATATTGGCCTAGCTGCTATCGAAAACTTAAAAAAACCGCAAGCAGGCTTCAATAAGCTCGCTTACGATATCCACTATAACGTTGTGCGTTTATACTCATTGAGCGATAAAGATTCAACGCTCGATGTTGAAACGTTGGCCGATCGTTTTGCATTGGCCACCAAGGACCGTAATATTCGCATGTTGTATCTGAATACCGCGCCTAGCCGTAGTATTGCTGAAGCCAAGGTGAAGGATTCGGTAGATAACCTAATCCACAGCTTGGACAAGCCGGGTAACGCTGTACAACGGATGGAGAAAAAGGGGTTTGAACTCGGACAGGCTGAACCGTTCCAAGTCGTCGATTCGTCCATTCAGCGCTATCTGAAAATGATTGTCGTACTAGGTGCACTGGCATTCTTCTCCATTATGGTGTCCTATTTCGTCCCGGCATTGACTTTGCTGGCATTTGCACTTGGCTTGGTAGGTTCAGCAGGACTTTATGTTTTGAACTCTAGCTTGATGGAGCAAGGCCTGGCCCTACTCGCAGCGATTAGCGGACCTACGGTTGCAATGATCATCGCTGTGCGTACGATTAGAATTAAACGTGAACAGGGTGCTGAACTTTCTGTAGGTCAGCGTTTGATTCAAACGTTTATACTGTACGTGCAGACGGCGATTTTGTCGCTGGCTGCGGTGCCTTTCGTTATTGCGCTGTTGAACAGTATTGCCTACAGCCTTGTGCTGAATCAATTTAGAGGTGTAAGCTTGCTTCACGTTCTGCCGATCTTCTTGGCAGCGATATATATTTTCTTTTATCGTGGCGTTTCTATACGGGAGGAAATTTCCAAGCTGCTACGTACGCCGATTACTGTATTGTGGGTTATCGCACTGGCTGTTATCGCAGCCGCAGGTTATTACTATTTGACTCGTACCGGAAATGCGGGTACGGTGTCGAACACGGAGTTGGTCTTCCGGAACTTCCTTGAAAATGCGTTTGGTGTACGTCCGCGCAATAAGGAATTTTTGATGGCTCACCCACTGTTTATTGCAGGGGCATTCCTGGCTTTGAAATATCGCAAAGCAATCTATTTGCTGATTATAGCTGCTATTGGTCAAGCCTCTATGGTGGATACCTTTGCTCACATTCACTCTCCAGCGGCATTGTCGCTTAGTCGCGGGCTGTTAGGATTGGGCTTGGGCCTGGTGCTGGGAATCATCGCAATTGTCGTGTGGCAAGTGCTGGAAGGGTGTTGGAAGAAATGGTCACCACAGCTCAAACGATAATCATCTCGGGTTATTACGGCTTTAACAATAGTGGAGATGAGGCGGTGCTTAAGTCGATTTTGACAGCTTTAGAGGAGGAGAGTCGTCAGGCGGGGATTACAATCAAGCCTGTTGTTCTGTCTTCTGACCCCGCTTGGACACAGAAAATGTACGGAGTAGAAGCTGTACCACGGATGAGTCTAGGGGAAGTTCGTAGAGCGATTAAAAACAGCGATGGGCTAATAAGTGGCGGCGGGAGTTTGCTCCAGGATGCAACAAGCCCTAAAACTATTCCGTATTATCTGGCGATTCTGAAACTGGCCCAATGGGCTGGAAAACCGACGTTTGTATATGCTCAGGGCATTGGTCCGGTACAACGGAAGATATTTTATCCTATGATCCGTTCTGTGTTTCAGCGCTGTGAATATGTTTCTGTAAGAGATGAGCAGTCTGCCGCACTACTGGGTACTATGAAACTAAAGAACCCGGTTGTCGAAGTTGTTCCTGATCCGGTAATGGGGCTTCCATTGCCCTCGGGTTCCGAGCTGCATAAAGCAGCAACTGAAACGGATAAGGATAAACTTCCGATCGTTGGTGTATCTGTACGTTACTGGGATAAGGAGCGTCGCGATTTAACGGCTATTGCGGACGGCTTGAAAAAATTAGCTGCTGAGCGCCGTGTACACTTACGCTTTTTACCTTTCCATCTGCCTGATGACGAGCAGGCTTCAAGGATGGTAATGGATTTGTTGGGGGATATTAGGGGGACGGGAAGCCTTGTCAGCATGTGCGATCAAGTCACCGATCCTCAACAGATGCTTTTGGAAGTCAGTCGTTGCAGTTTGATGATCGGGATGCGATTACACAGCTTGATCTATGCAGCATCCCACCAGGTGCCTCCGTTGGGGATATCCTACGATCCCAAAATTGATCATTTCCTCAGCCGTGTCGGTAGCCAGCCTGTAGGCACTACAGAGGCACTGGATGGACAAACGCTGGCTAATGAGTCTATGCGGTTGCTGGATCAGCGAAGTCAATGGATCGAGAGCCAGGGAGCGGCCATTGCTTTGTTAAAAAGTGAGGCTCGCTTACCGGCACAGCATATCGTTAATTACTTGTGTCGCAAAGGATGATGGATACAGTGACAGTTGATAAGGTTACGAATGTGCCTACCGTCCCGATTTTCGGTGTTCCGGTATCAAGGCTTAATATGAAAGATACATTAAATGTATTAATTCAAGCAGTGGAGTCTCGCCGGCCCCATCAAGTGATCACTGCCAATCCGATTATGGTAATGGCTGCATTGGAAGATCCAGTGTACATGGACGTGATGAAACAGGCAGAGTTGATTGTTCCAGATGGGACTGGCGTGGTCTGGGCTGCAAACTATGTAGGACATCCTGTACCTGAGCGGGTAGCGGGCTTTGACTTGTTACATGAATTACTTGCAGCTGGAGAAAACTATCATTGGAAGGTTTATTTACTGGGATCAACATCTGAGGTGATTCAAGCGACCGCAAAGCGGGTACATGAGCTTTATCCCCGGATTACGGTTTGTGGCAAGCGTGATGGCTTTTTTGGACCTAAAGAGGATGAAGCGGTGATTGCAGCCATTCGTGAAGCAAATCCCGATTTGTTGTTTGTAGCACGTGGAGCGGACACACAGGAACCCTGGATTGGTAAATATAAGGAACAACTGGGTGTACCGGTGATGATGGGGGTTGGCGGTAGCTTCGATGTTATATCAGGCAGAACCAAACGCGCACCTAAATTGTTCCAAAAGCTACGGGCTGAATGGTTATATAGACTCCTCAAAGAGCCAAGCCGATACAAAAGAATGCTTGCGCTGCCGAAATTCGCCGCGAAAGTGATGCGCGAAAAAGAAAACGTCACAAAAGTGTGATAAATAGCTTGAATCTGCCTTCAAAACCCGCTAATTTGCCAGAATATGAAGCTTGGTATTTATTTTTGATCAGAGTATAATTCAATGCGGTTACATCTGAAAAGGGATTGCTTTAAAATTGGGGGTCGAATGATCAAATGTTATTGATCTATATTATTGGGTTCATCATGGCACTGGGACTTGCGCTGTTACTGACACCGCTCGTCAAGAAATTCGCTGTGAAGGTTGGAGCCGTCGATGTACCGAATGCCCGAAAAGTACATACCCGAATTATGCCGCGTCTTGGCGGACTGGGGATTTTCTTGGCATTTCTGTTGTCCTTATTGGCGGTGTTACCTTTTGTGCCTGACGGAATGCTGTCCTCTCGGGATATTAACTTTATCGCAGCCTTTCTGATTGGCGGCACGCTGATTACACTGATTGGTGCTCTCGATGATCGTTTTGATCTCAATGCAAAATTGAAATTTTTGGCTCAAATTGCCGTTGCGTGTATGGTCGTGTTTGCTTTTGATATTCGTGTAGATTTTGTAAATGTACCTTTTCAGGATGCATACTCATCTTTGGAAAGCTGGATTTCCATTCCGCTTACGATTTTCTGGATCGTAGGTGTAACGAATGCCATCAATTTGATTGACGGTCTGGATGGACTGGCTGCAGGTGTCTCAGGAATTGCGATTGGGACTATCTTTGTGATGTCGGTATTGATGGGCAATTACATGGTAGCTATGCTTTGTCTTGTACTGCTGGGCAGTATTATCGGATTTTTATTTTTCAACTTTCATCCTGCGAAAATATTTATGGGTGATACAGGGTCATTATTTTTAGGTTTCTGTCTGGCCATGCTATCCATGCTTGGTTTCAAGCAAATTGCTATCGTATCTTTTATTACGCCATTGATTATTATCGGTGTACCTTTGTCAGATACATTCTTTGCTATCATTCGTCGCAAGTTGCAGAAAAAACCGATTTTCTCTCCGGATAAAGGTCATTTGCATCACTGCTTACGCGAACTAGGTTTCAGTCACAGACAGACGGTGTTGATTATCTACGGTATTGCGGCATTTTTCGGTGTATTGGCCGTGATTCAATCTTCTGCTGCGCTTAATGAAGCGAACTGGGTCACCTTTGTCGTGATTTGTATTATGATGTTCTTCCTACAGATTGGTGCAGAGGTTATTGGTCTTGTTGGCAAAACCAAACGCCCAGTTATAAACACACTGATTCGGTTGCTGGCTAAGCCAGATTCCCAAACGCGTTCGAAATTATAATTTTAATTTAAAAAGTAAGCCTTCAAGCTTGGCGGTATACCGCGGGTTTGAAGGCTTTTTTGATGTTTGCTGTAAAAAAACTCCCTCCTTTTTTGAGAATTTACTAATTTTTTGTATGTTTACTACCGATAAAAAAAGTATTGAATGATTACGTACCCCAAGGTGCGACAGAATCAAAGGAGGACAATGATTTGAAACGATTGCTATCCATGTTGCTGACGGTTGGTCTCATCATTGGCTTGGTGCCGGCGGCCCTGGTAGGTACGGCTCATGCTGCGACGGGAACTTATTTTATTTTTCCAAGTGAAAAATATGATGTGGATTCGGCTAGAATGGTAAACACTGACCGAGTTACAGTTAACGGTACGATTAACGGAGTGAACGGAAGTACTATATCTTATAGTGTATTCCAACTCTCTAAAAATGGAACAAACCTTAACGTGGTTAATAAGAACGAGAGTCAAAAAGGCGGAATTACAGTCAGTGGCTCTACGCTTAAAGTTACAGACATTAAACTGTTTCCTGGTTTGAACCGGATTACATTTCAAAGTAGCCAAAATTCGGCTGATATGAAGGACTCCATTTACATTGAGTATCAGGATGGGCCTAAGCTTTATGATCTATCTGCTACGTTGAATGGTGAAACCGAACAGTTGCTTGAGAATCAGACAGCGGTGCTGACAGACGCACGCAATAGCGGTACGGATGATGTGAAAGTAGTCATTCAAGGTACGGCTCCTAATGCTGACAGTGTTACGCTCACGTCTGCAAAAAGCAGTAATACGTATACAGTTAACTCTTATACCGCATATAAATTAACAGGTAGTGTGGTACTCAGTCCAGGTAAAAATATAGTGACTATTAAAGTGGGCAACGGAACTCAGGCCCTCACAGTTACACGTGAAATTACGATTTATACGGGTAAACCGGAATTTTCTGATTTGACCCTGAATAAGGATGGGAATGTTTCTGCTGATTTGACCACTTCGCCTGACTTTACCGTATCGTCTACAAGTGGTGTGGTTTTAAAAGGTAATGTTTTAGTGCCAGGCGGTGCAACTGATCCAGGAGTGGCCACAATCAATGCACGTTTTACCGATGTGAGTAACAATGGTAGTGCTGTGGGTAGTGCGACTGGGGTTGATGCCACAATTGATACTGCAAATGTAGTTACTTCAAATGGTTATAAAGTATATCCATTTCAGGTGACTGTACCTTCGGAAGCTGTACTTGATCATTTGACCAGAGCATCCCTGGGCATAACTTATACGGATAGCAGTACACCTCCAGCTCCATCGGCTGTCCAATTTACATTGCGCAGCAGCACTCAGCCGTATATTGATGATGTTAACTATCTTCCTGATTTTAATACTCAATTGTTGAACAGAACTAAAGGAAGCGGGTCTGATCAGGCAGCTGCCCTAGATGAAGCTATGAAATTAACAGGTAGCTCTATGAAGAACAAGACTACAGATGCTGCATCTGTACCTGTAGGTATGGAGTTTATCGTTGTTAATGGCGCACCTTCTTCAATTAGTGAGCTTTCTGGAGTATCCGTTCATACTGTAGGGTCGCCTCAAGATGTGATTCGTACAATTAATGGTAAGTCAACGCAAGTGAAGAAAATTGTTGCTTATGTAGACACTTTGCCTAAAGAAGGACAAAATGTACTGAATTTTTATCTGAATGGTGACTCGACCAAGTTAATTAAAGCAACGGTGAATCTGTTGCAGGGTCCGTTCATGAAATACGATACGATTTATGATGGGCAACAAATTCCGTTGAATACATCCAGCTCAAACTTGAATACCTATAAATTGACTCAACTGGGCTACTTTAAAGGTAAATTGCTTGATGTGAGCAATGCAGCAGATATTCATTACACTGGAAGTAACCGAAATGTATTCCTGTATATTAATAATGTATTGGTTGATTTGGATGGTTCAGGAGCGGACTTCAAGCTTGCTGCTTCCTCGGACACAGCCGCAGCCAATGCCTTGGCGAACGGGAATAATGAAATCAAGTTTGTATACAAGCCAGGTATTGAGTACAGCAATACGGTAAAAGTAAACTTTACACAGACGAATATTCCAGTAATTCCTGTTCCCAACACACAAGGAATCATCCCTTTTACACCAGTTAGCGGCTTGAGCAATACGCCGAAATATAGCGAAATTGCTCCGAAATCAAAAGATGCTAATTTCACCAAAGTGGATGATACCAACTACAATACATCTCTGAAAAATATCAATGTATTTGGTACTTTCAGTATTGCTGATTTGGGTAAAGCAGATCAGGTAAATGGTTCGTTAAGTGATATTGCTAATAAAGATCAATATATTTTGGAGATTAAGGGATCGGATGACAGTGAAGTCAACTGGACACTGAGTAACGAGTTTTTCTCAGCAGAAGATGCTAAGACAACATACAATTCCGGTTCTACTACAGACAAATTTACAAATAAAGATTTAAAAGACCTGCTTGTGTACTACCATCCGGACAAAAAGTATTTCAGCTTTGTGTTGAAAAACCAAACTATTTCGCAAGATGGAACACCAATAGCTTATAATATTACCTTGTACAATAGCGGTAAGAGCGGACCATTTGCTACTTTCCGACTGCAAGTATCCGGTCAATCCACATCTTTTGATATTTTGCGTCCGCTCCCTGAAAAGAGAATCGTGAATCAAAACTTTGTGCAAGTTGTTGTAAATGCAGGTAATGCAGATAGTGTTACGGTAGGTAAAGAAACAGCAGTTCAAGAGGGTTTCGACTCTGATTATGATGGCACCATTGATTATCCATCAACTTACAAAGCCATCGTTACAGGTCTAAAAGCCAACAAAGATAATAAAATTGACGTAGTGGTTACTGTAGGTAAAGAAAAACTGAAACAGACCATTACTGTTAAATATGTGCCTACTAATATCCCTGGCGAGCAGTACATGGAAGCGATGAAAACATCGCACAAAGTGTTCGATGGTAATCTTACACTTGCTTTTGCAAAGGGAACGAGTCTGATTCGTCGGGACTACGATCAACCGCAACAGTTCAAAAACCAGGTTTTCTCTGGTCACAATTTGTACTTTGCAATAGCAAATAGCGAAGATGGTGTGGTTGACCGTCATGAATTTGAAACTGAAAAAGCATTGTCCGATATGCAGAGCTTGATTGCAGATGGAAGTAGATACTTCAACAGAGATTTTCCGGCCCGCTTTAATATGTCGAGTCCGGTATTCTGGATTGATCCAGGTACAGCAGATGACATTAAAACGGATGATTACGATCCGGTAACTTATGGTGCTGATCCTTATCAATTGGCTAACAAGTCGCAAAATGACAGTAGCAAGATCAAAAACTTCTACTGGCGCGACCCATCTAACGAGTTAGTACCATCCAAGCGTGCTACATTGACGCTGACGTATGATAGCAGTATTGCTCAGGATGCAGGGAAACAAATGACAGTGTTCTATTTCGATTCTGATCTTAAAGATTGGCAGAACATTGGTGGTGTAGTGGATCCGAAAAAACATACCATTAAGGTACCGTTTGATCGTTTTGGCTACTATGTAGTTGCTAAGGTTGGAGAAACGTATAGTGATGTCATTAAGCACAAATACGCTAGAGATTACATCGAAGCTATCTTGGCCAAAGGTGTCATGAACCCAATGGATCCAATTAATAGCTTTGGACCTGACAGCTACATTAAAAGAGGCGAGTTCACGTCTATGATTGTCAAAGGTCTGCAAATTCCGCTTAATTTCAGTGGAGCGAAGCATTTCGACGACGTGTCTATTCCAAATACGATATCAGCAGATGCTCTATACGATTATCGTTATATTGAAACAGCTGCGCGTGCCGGTATTGTCAAAGGTTCACAACCAAGAATCTTTATGCCGGAAGATGTAATCACGCGTCAAGATGCAGCAGTCATTATTGCCAAGGCATTGAATTTGAAGCTGGAAACAGATCATGACAAAATCATGAAGAACCTGTCTAAGACCTTTAAAGATGCGGACAAGATTGATTACTATGCGCAAGCATCTATATTGGCTATCGCCAAGAAAGGTTTTATCACAGGGTCGCCTGTGGATGCAAGTGATCTGAAAAAAGGATATATGTTTAATCCTACTTCCTTGACCTTGCGCGGAGATGCAGCGATTATTGTAGCTAAAGTTATGGCTGATAAAAAACTGCTTCCTAAAATCTAATCAACAAAACACCTGAGTTTATTAAACATCCCTCCATGCGAAATGGTAATTCCCTTTCATATACATGTGAGGGATGTTTTTTATAAATCAGCTATTTGACTGGGATTAAGGGCCTATGCCATAATATCAATGAGATGAAAACTTTGGCTAAGCATTACAACGTTTTTTATTTTCGATTCACATTAAACGTATGTAATTAACTGTTTTTTTTTAAGCGTTTATCTCAAAATGTGTTTATTATTTTTTTATATGTTTTTTTTGCACATTTATCTGAAACTTTACGCCTATTTCATCGTAGTAGTGGATGAGTGTGCTTAAATATTACATAGAGAAGTGAGTGGGGAGTGATGAGATGTCTCAGTTTTCAATACGCCGTCCTGTAACAGTATTTATGTTAATTATTGCTTTGCTAATCGGGGGCGGTATTTTTGCGTTAAGGCTTCCTGTCGAGCAGATGCCGGATATGAAGTTGCCTATCGCTGTGGTAGCGACCAGTATTCCGAACTCGACACCGACGGAAGTTGAGGAATTGGTGACCAAACCTATTGAAAAGAGTCTGGCTTCTATTGAGAATGTAGATACGATCCAGTCCGAATCTTCAGAAGGATCATCTATGGTCATCATTCAATTTAATTGGGGAGTAGATATAAATCAGGCAACCCTCGACATGCGAGACAAAATTGATGGGGTCAGAGGGTCTCTTCCAAAGGCGGCAAATTCACCGCGCGTACTTAAATTAGATCTTAATGCAACGCCGGTTATTACCCTCTCTTTTACAGGGGACCAAGAGATTAACAAGCTGAAGCCTATTGCTAAAGATATTATCCAGCCGAGGCTTGAAAGAATTGCGGGTGTAGCTTCAGTCAGCATGTCAGGTGGGCAAGAACGGCTTGTGAAGATTACTGTAGATCAGGCCAAGCTTCAAAGCTATGGCATTACGCTGGATCAAATTAACCAGGCGCTATCGTCTAATAACGTAGCTGGTTCTGCTGGTTCGGTCTACCGAGGCACTACAGAAATTCAACTTCGGGTTCAAGGTGAGTATAAAGCTGTTTCAGAAATGGGTGAAACGCCAATTCCAGTAGGGAAAGGAAGCGTTAAGCTAAAGGACATTGCGACAGTTGAAGATTCCTTGGATGAAGTTACGACCATTTCTACCTATAATGGAAAGCCAAGTGTCAATATTTCTGTTACTAAAGCTACAGGGGGAAATACCCTTTCCATCGCCAATTCTGTGAAGGAAAGTTTAGATTCCATACGGAAGGAATTACCTCCGGGGACTCAACTGGAGATGGTAACAGACGCTTCCAAACCTATTAGCGACTCCGTACACTCACTAGTAGAGCATGCTATATTGGGACTTATTATCGCAGCCATTGTGTTGCTGTTATTTTTGAATAGTATACGTTCTACCATTATTGCTACTATTGTTATTCCAATTTCTTTCGTAGCAACATTTATGATGATGTATTTCACCGGACAAACCATTAATATTATTTCACTTAGCGGTTTGCTTCTGGGGCTAGGATCCTTTGTCGACTTTGCCGTTGTTATTATTGAGAATATTTTTAGACAGCGGCATGAAGGGAAGAGTATGCTACAAGGGGCTATTGATGGCTCCAAGCAGGTGGGTAATGCCGTTATGGCATCTGCACTTGCGCAGATCGTAGTATTTTTACCAGTTGTTTTTGTTGATGGAATAGCGGGAGTTCTATTTAAACCGTTGGCGTTAACAGTTATTTTCTCTCACATTGCAGCCTTGGTCGTATCCCTTCTGATTGTGCCGATGCTCGGTTCACGTTGGCTACCTACCGTACCGGATGAATCCATATACTCTTCAGGTACTTATAAGGGTGTTAACCCTATTGTGTGGTTTAATATTGGCTTCGAGAAATTTAAGGGTGGGTATCGCCGTGTACTGAAGTGGGGAATCAACCATAGAAAATCTGTGTTAATTATTACTTTATTAATGTTCGTGGCAGCTGGGGCTCTAGTTCCTTTCGTTAAGGCTGAATTTATCCCAGCATCCGATACTGGGGAATTCACAGTTAATGTGAAACTTCCTAATGGAACGGTCTTGGAAGAAACGGAAAAGGTTGTTCAAGATATAGAAAAAGAAATATTGAAAGTTCCTGATTTGGATAAAATGACAGTGACAGTTGGGTCTGGTGGCAATTCTGCCTTTTCAGGTGCAACTCCAACCAACTCGGCAGATTTAAGTGTTACGCTCAAGGATGGGCATCAGCCAACAGATGTTGTAGTTGAGGGCCTTCGTAAGAAATTTGATAGTATTCCGGATGCAGAGATCACACTAACGTCCACAACAGGCCTTTCAAGCGGTGCGGCTGTTAACATTAATCTAAAAGGTGACGATATTGACGTCCTGAGAGAACTCTCGGACAATCTCGTTGCGGACGTGAAAAAAATACCGGGTACGGTTAATGTGAAAAGTAGCTTGAGTGCGGTTCGCGAAGAATATGAGATTACCGTTAATCGGGAGCTTGCGAGTCGATATGGCTTATCAGCAACTCAAATCTTATCTGCAGTGAATACGTCTTTTAATGGATCAGTCGCTACAAGCTATCGTACAGGTGAAGATCAGATTGATGTGAAGATATCATTGCCAGAGCAAAATCGCCATGATTTGTCAAATCTACAAGCCTTGCGGATTACCACTCCTCAAGGTATTGATGTACCTTTGTCTTCCGTAGTAAGTATTGATAAACGGACTGTACCCGATACTGTTACTCGTGAAGACCAAACGCGTCAAGTGCAGATTACAGCTGATATTGGCGGAACAGGGGATATCCTTACTATTAATCAAAAAATAGATGCTCTTTTGAAGACTACTCACTTCCCAGAGGGCTACAGTGCAGATACGGGTGGCGGCCAAAATGAACAAATGATGGAGTCTTTCATGAACTTAGCGATAGCTATTTTGCTATCTGTCGTGCTCATTTATATGGTTATGGCAGGACAGTTCGAATCGTTGCTCACACCGTTTGTTATTATGTTTTCCGTTCCACCTACGGTAATTGGTGTGCTTATCGGTTTAGCTGTAACCGGGGCGAGTCTCAGCGTTTCAGCTTTGACGGGTTACATCATGCTCGTCGGTTTGGTCGTCAACAATGCCATTGTTATGATTGACTTTATAATTCAGCTCCGAAAAGACGGCCAAGATCGGGATGAAGCTATTATTCATGGAGCTTCTGAGCGGTTGCGTCCGATTTTGATGACCACGCTGGCTACTGTACTAGCTTTGCTCCCAATGGCATTCGCTACAGGAGAGGGTAACGAAACACAAGCACCGATGGCTGTTGTTGTTGTATTCGGGTTATCCTTCGCAGCTGTTATTACATTGATTCTTATTCCGGTAGTCTACGTCATCATGGATAATATGATACAAAAACGTAAGAATCGGAAATTAAAAAGACAAGCGAAGAGAGAATTGAAAAAAGAAGCGAAACTACAAAAAAGTGTTCATATATAAGGTGAGGTGGAGAAACATAATGAATAAAAAAAGTGCTCTGATTGCTACAACTTTGCTTTTATCAGTTGCATTAGCGGGTTGCGGTGGGGGGGAGGCCCCTGCCGCACCGACTACGGCCCAACAGGCCACTCCGGTCCAAGTGGCAAAAGTCACCAAGGGCAGCATTAACGATTCAACAGGTATCATTGGTAGCTTTGCTCCTAAAGAGACGGCTCAGGTGTCTCCGAAAATTAGTGGCAAAATTCAAAGCATTAACCTTACAGTGGGGCAAAAAGTAAATAAGGGCGACACATTGTTTACTATAGACCAAAAGGACTTGCGGGACTCCATTAAGCAATCCCAGGAGTCGTACCAGGTTGCCCTGGCCAATTTAAAGCAGGCAGAGTCAGGTGCAGCGCAATCGGTGCAGCAGGCAGAATCCAGCGTGGATCAAGCCAAAAGTGCGCTTGTCCAGCAAGACAACACGATCACTCAAGCTCAGACCAGTCTGGTAGATGCTCAGAGTTCTGTGCGTGATGCTCAAAATACGCTTAATCGCAACCAACAGCTGTTTAGTGCGGGTGCTCTTTCTCAATCCGAGTTAGAGCAGTCTCAAATAGCGCATAGAAGGGCTGTAACTGCGGTGGAGAATGCACAGATCACACTTCATAATGCACAAACGTCTAAGGAAAGTGCGCAAACAACATATAATAATGCTCAAAAGTCATTACGTCTTGCACAACAGAAAACGGGCATTGACGTAGCTCGTGCTTCTGTCAATCAGGCTAAGTCCAGTTTAGACACAGCTCGTAGTCAATTGGTGGATGCTGTAGTCAAAGCTCCAATTTCCGGCACGATATCGGTAGTAACAGGAACCCAGGGGCAAATGGTTAGTGCACAATCTGCGGTTGCTACAATAGCGAATACCAATCCTATTATTGCCAAAGTTAACGTTTCTGAATCTGAGCTTCTTAAGTTGCAGGTGGGTTCATCTGTAACTGTAGGCGTGGACTCGTTAAATAAGCGAATTGAGGCCAAAGTATCGGCTGTCAATCCGGTAATGGATAATGATCTCAAGGCATATCCTGTCGAGATTTCAGTCCCTAATGGTTCTGGTGAATTAAAATCAGGGATGGTTGTAACTGTATACATGAAATCAGAAGCTCCTAAAAACATTTTGGTATCGCAGGATGCCATTACGGAGCAGGCAGGGAAGAAGTATGCTTATGTAGTGGAGGGAACTGTTGCTAAGCGGGTAGAAGTGCAGACAGGCCAGGAGAGTGCCAAACAGGTTGAGGTAACCAAGGGGCTTGCTGAAGGACAAAATGTTGTCGTTAAGGGCGTTAGTCTGCTTACGGATGGCGCGAAGATTAATGTAGTGAAGTAATTTGTCTCGGTTATATACCGTAAATCACTGTTACTCCGTCATTCCTACTACTTAAAGTGTATTAGAGTATTAGATTTCAAGGGAATCTATAGACTTTATGTACTTTATATATTCTATGGATAATTCTTAACGAATATACTCCATTAAAGACCGACTTAGATGTACGAAAATAACCCTTGTACATTTAAGGTTGAGAAGGTAAAAGTTGTAGGATGACGGAGGAACAGGTTCAATAGTATAATTATGACTGTGGAAAGCGGAATACATAATCAAAAAAAAATAAAAATTTTTTTTGAAACGGACGCAACTTTTTGAACCCATGCTACGTCTAATTGGGTGAGTATGAAACAAAGGGGTACAAAAGCGTAAAGACAAAATTCGCTAAAAAAAATCTTTACTGCATTGTTATCACATTGTATAATACTGGAGTACGTCATAAATGGTCGCTTTCTTTCAACTAGATTCCAAGCTTCTGTGATATTGTCACAGATATCATTTTATAAGGGTTCTCATAAAGCTCGGAAAGGAGGTGTAACGACTGATGAGTGACAAGATCCGACAAAAAGACAAAAATAATATTTCTGGTTATATTCAAGGAGGAGAAAAAAAGGTTATGACAAAGTTTAATAAAAAAATGATCAACGTGCTGGCAACAGCAACATTGGTTGCTGGTGTAGCAGCTCCAATCGCAGCATTGACTGCACCAACTGCAATTCATGCGGCTTCTAGCTATGTTGCTGTTAATACTCCTAGTATTGGTTCGAGCCAAACTACTAACACTACTCTGGGTAGAGTGAAAGTTAACGTAAGCCAAGCTTCTGTTGGTAAGAATGAATCTTTCACAGTTACATTGCCTAAAGGCTTTGAATTCGCTACTGATCCTGGTGTTGTTCCTACTGCTATTGATTCTACTTATGGTTTGGGTGTTTACGTTGATCCAGGCGATAACAATGATGATGCTGCAGCTCGTGCAGAAACAGGATATGTTCCGGGTGAAGGTGTGACTGTAGAGAAACTCACTAATAACTCTGCAAAAGTGACTTTCAACTTTACTAACTCTAAAGATAGCGTTGATCTTTACCTGAACTTTGGTAAAATTAATGTTAACGGACCTAGCAATGGACCTGTAAAAGCTACTTTTGATGCAGCTTCTGCAAGTGGTTTTACTAGCGGTGAAGCAACAATTGCAAACGTAGTTTCTTCCGGTCAAGTATCTTTGTCTGCTGCTGATACAGTTTCCAGTGAAGAAAACTTTACTGCAACTTTGAAAGTTAAAGAAGAAACTGCTGGTTCTTTGGGTAATAATAACATTAAATTGAAATTGCCTAGCGGTTTCAAATGGGATTCAGCTCCTAAATCCCCAGCTACTATTTTGTTTACTTCCAAGACAGACAAAGCAATTAAACCATCAGATGTGAACTACTCTACTGATGGCGATACTCTTACTTTGTCTTTGAAAACAGTAAGTGATGCTCAAACTTCTTTCCAATTGCCTGTAGGATTCTATGTTGATGATGAAAACAGTGCTAAAGAAGGCGACGTAACAGTTAGTATCTCTGGTAATGCAACAACTGATGTTAGCTCCCTCGTAGTAGGTAGCTATGGTCAAATCGGTGGTGGCGTTTCCGTTGCTACTCCAACAACAATTCTTGCTGGTCATGATGAGCAAAAAATTGGTGATGTAACAATTAAAGAAACTGTTGCTGGTTCTTTCGTAAAAGGACGTACTGTAACTTTGCGTCTGCCTGAAGGTGCTCGTTGGCAGTCAACTTTTGAAAGCAATACCCCAGGAAGCAACTTCTCCGGTTCTATGGAGAACACTAACGGTTTGGGCGGAGCAGAAGTTTCCTATACTGACTCTGACAAACGTACTTTGAAATTGACTTTCAACAGCGCTAACAGCACAACTGATGCTGGTACTTTGAAACTGAAAAACGTTGAAGTTGCTACGCAACCAGGTTTCTCCGGCGATCTGAACGTTGATGTTGCTGGTAGCCAAGGTCTGAGCGGTACTGTTAAGGTTGCAACTGTGAAACAAGCAGTTACTCTGGCTGCTGCTTCCAAACCAACCCTGACAATCGGTCTGGGCGATCAACAAGTTGGCGATATCACAATCACTGAAGCTGCTAAAGAAGCTTTCGTTAAGAAAGACGGTAGCCGTGAAGTAATCTTGGAATTGCCAACAGGCGTACGTTTTGCTTCTACTCCAGAAGTAAAAGTTACAGCTGGTGACGTTAAAGTGAAGAGCGTATCTACTGATACTTACGGCGAAAGCAACAAAGGCCGTCTGAGCTTCTACATCGACAGCGAAAGTGCTACTCCAAGTACAATCACAATCTCGGCTCCTAAGCTGACTGTTGACCGTACTGTAGCTCAAGGTGACATCGTTGCTAAGCTGAAAGGTAGCGCAGTTTCTTACACTGCATACAAAGGCGCAACTGACAACACTCAAAACTGGAAAGACAACAACACTGCAGCTGCTGAAGTAGCAATCGCAACTGTTGGAACTCCAGCTCCAGGTGCTACTAAAACTAAAGCTGTCTTCACACTGGGAAGCACTTCCTACACTGTGAACGGCGAAAGTAAAACTTCTGATGTAGCTGCTTATGCTGAAAACGGACGCACTTACTTGCCAGTACGTTATGCAGCTGAAGCTTTGGGTGTATCCCCACAAAACATCCTGTTTGACAAAGCAACTTCCACAGTTACCCTGATTAAAGGTGACCGCGTTGCTCAAATCAAACTGAACACAAACCTGTTGACTATTAACGGTTCTGTGGTTCGTATGGACGTTAAAGCTGTAACTAACAAAAACCGTACTGTACTGCCTATCTTCTGGGTGAGCAGAGCGCTGGATGCATCCATCAACTATGATGCAACTGCTAAAACAGTAACTGTTGAAAACAACAACTAATTTAAGAGCAACTCTTTTGAGTTAACTGAATTAGATGAGAAGAGGGTTCCTTTTGGAGCCCTTTTCTTTTATTAGTCTTATTGACAAAGGAGAGAAATTATGAAACGTTTTGGAGTGGCAGTACTGTCCACATTGGTTCTTTCTTCTGCGTTCGCCAGTCTTGCAGGAGCTCAACCAGGTGATATAAAGGTTATTATTAACGGTGTAACACAGCAATATACCCAGTCCCCAGTTGTTAGTCAAAATACAACCTTGGTGCCTCTCCGTGGTGTTTTCGAAAGCTTGGGTGCGAAAGTCGATTGGGACAGCAAAGCTAAAAAAGTGACAGCATCTAAAAATGAAGATACATTGGCTTTAAATGTTGGTTCCAAGCTTGCTTATAAAAATAGTAATCCTGTACAGCTCGATGCAGCGACTCAAATTCAAAAGGGTCAAGTACTTGTTCCTTTACGTTTTGTGAGCCAATCATTAGGCGCCAAAGTAAATTGGGATCAAAGTACACGTACAATTACTATTTCAAACCAAGTAGATGGAAGTACAGTTGGCGAAGCCAATAGTTTGTCCAGCAAGCCTCTCACAGCTCCTGTGACTCAAGTTACTTATGATACCTATTATAATGATTCGTTGACCTATGATGATGCAGTTAAACTGGCTATAGCTGATAGTACTACAGTTAAAACAGCAGAAACGAATATTGATCAAACTGGGAAAATCATGAAGGAAGCTGGCAAGAATATTGACTTTGTTCCAGCAGAAGCAGGTGATGAAGCTTCTGATAAAGCTTTCAAAGGTTATGCTCAGACTAACCTTAACTACGAGGCTGCTAAAAAGAACTTGGATATGACCAAAGAAGGTATTGAATATAACGTAAAGGATCTTTATAACAAGCTCCTTCAAAAGCAGAATGCCGTCAAGTTGGCTGCATTGAATATTGAAGATGCGGAGCGCAAGCTAAAAGTTGCACAAATTAAAAGAGACAATCAAATGTCGAGTGATTATGAGGTTACACAAGCAACCAATCAGGTGACTCAAAATCAAGCTGCTTTAGAAAAAGCAAAAAAAGATTTGGATAGTGCTTATGTGTCGTTGAACCAAGTGATTGGCTACAAACCGGAGCAACGTTATGAATTGAAGGATAAGCCTGTCTATTATGAGTTTAAAGATAATGTGGAAACTAAAGTAAGCCAAGTACTTACTAGCAGTACTGCCATTTGGTTGAGTGAGCAAAAAGTGGATTTAGCTGAATTGAGTTTGAAACTTTACAACTTTAGTACTCCAGGAAATACGCCTTATGAAGCTGAACAACTTAATGTCGAGAAAGCTCAGTATGCAACAGAGGGTACAAAGAGACAACTCGAAGAAGCAGTAAGAACAATCTATAACAACATCAAAGCGTTGGAAAGTCAATATTCACAGATTCAAGCTGGCTTGGTGAGTGCTAGAAGTGCGGCTGATATGGCTAAGAAACAATTTGATGTTGGGTTGGCTACAGAGCTTCAGGTTTATGAAGCTAATTTGAAAGTCACTACTGCTGAGCAACAGGCCGAAGATATAGTTGCAAATATTGATACTTTGAAGCTGGCTTTCAATAAGCCTTGGGCTATGCAAGGTTCCGCTGGAGCAAGCGCGCAATAATTTATGCCTAACTATACTTGTTATAACCTGCAGTAGGAGGATTTCATGAAATCACGCTATAAAGTATCGCTGGCTGCTGTTTTACTTGGTGGAGGAATTGTTGCTGGTTCCTTAATGAACAATTCAGTTAATGGTGCCTCCAGTTCTGGACAACCTGGCACAGCTGATGATCCAGTCGTAACCAAAAGCTATGTTGACCAAAAAATTGCTCAGGCAATTAAAGGCGGAGCACCAGCAAGTAATACGAGTAGTAAAACGACTAGTTCGACTACTCCAACAACTCCAACAACAAACACTACTTCTAACACAACAGCGTCAGGAGCTTCTGGTGCAGGAAAAACTTTCACACCAGAGCAGACAGAGGCTTTAAAGGTAGTTGATGTAAAGCCTGGTCAAAAACTGATTGCCAAAGCAGGGTCAGAGTTTATTTTACGTAATGGTTATGCTGTTGTGTATAGTATGGATGCCAGTGGTGCTATTGATATTACTTCTGGAACGGAAATTGTCCATAATCAGGCTGTCGAAAAAAATCATTTATTATCCTTTCCTAGAGAAGGAAGAGGTATTCAAGTAAAAGAAGGTCAGAAGTTTGGTCTGGTCGTTATGGTACGAGGCGGTTACACTGTTCAATAAACTGTTTTTGTATATAAGCTGCTTTCGGTGGCCTTTTTCTTAAATACTGCTTGGGATAGCAAATTGTTCTTGGCTAAATTGAACCTAATCGCTGCACACTAACCCCATGAAAGACAATATGTTTAGTGGAGGGTGTATACGATGGCGTCAAGAGGTCAAAGACGATTAATTCCCGAAAGCCGTGCCAGGTTAGATGATTTGAAGTATGAGATCGCTGCTGAGTTTGGGCTACCAGTTTATAATCCTCAATATACTCATATACATCCCAATGCTGACAGTGAATTTGCTGCAGAATTGGGGGAGTTTGCGGGGGGCCAAAATGTAGCATGGCGTGATTTGACTTCAAGACAGAACGGTTCAGTTGGTGGTGAAATTACTAAGCGACTGATACAATCTGCTGAACGTAGCTTATCTGAATTTGGTACATTGTAAATAGCAATAATTTCTACAGTTTTTTAACATATAGTAGCGTATAAACTGGGGTTATTTACATGTGAATCGAAAATGATTTGCATGTAAACTTACCTCAATTTCGAATGTTGTAATTAGGCTGCACGAATTGACACCTTGTTTTAAATAGGATATCATGGCATTTGAGGCTTGTACGCAACCTTTTCCTACCGGAAAAGGTTCATTTTTTATTAATAAGGTAACAAGATATCTCCCGCCATTTGTTGGCTTGAAGGTATCTGAATAATGCCATTGCCATGTCAGGATTTTTTAATAAATCCTCATGTATTTTAATTGTGGGAGGTTGAAATTCATGTCTGTAAAAGGCCGCCATTTGTTCACGTCCGAGTCTGTAACAGAAGGCCATCCGGATAAAATCTGTGATCAGATATCCGATGCTGTATTGGACGCCTTTCTGGCTAATGACCCTAATGCACGGGTAGCATGTGAAGTATCGGTAGCTACTGGTCTCGTTCTCGTCATTGGTGAAATCAGCTCCAAATCGGAATACGTGGATATTCCATCCATTGTACGTAATACGATTAAGGAAATTGGCTATACACGTGCGAAATACGGTTTCGACTATAATACTTGCGCTGTATTGACTTCTTTGAATGAACAGTCGCCGGACATTGCTCAAGGGGTTAATGCTGCCTTGGAAAGCCGTGATCCTGCCGAAGTAGATAAAGAAACGGAAAACATTGGGGCTGGAGATCAAGGATTGATGTTTGGTTTTGCTACGAACGAGACACCTGAGTTGATGCCTTTGCCTATCGCTATGTCTCACCGTATTGCACGACGCTTGTCTGAAGTACGTAAGGATGGAACACTGAATTACCTTCGTCCAGACGGCAAAACCCAAGTAACGGTAGAGTATGAAAATGGTAAACCTGTTCGTATTGATGCTATTGTGGTTTCTACGCAGCATGCGGAGGATACTACTTTGGAGCAAATTCAAGCAGATATCAAAGAAAAGGTTATTTTGCCAGTTGTTCCTGCCGAATTACTGGATGAGCAAACCAAATATTACATTAATCCGACAGGACGCTTTGTTATCGGTGGTCCTCAAGGAGATGCAGGTCTAACAGGCCGTAAAATTATTGTGGACACGTATGGTGGTTATGCGCGTCACGGCGGGGGAGCATTCTCCGGTAAAGATCCGACCAAGGTGGACCGTTCCGCTGCTTACGCTGCTCGTTATGTAGCGAAAAACCTCGTGGCAGCTGGATTGGCAGACAAAGTGGAAATTCAGCTTGCTTATGCCATTGGTGTAGCTACGCCTGTTTCGATTAACGTCGATACATACGGTACGGGTAAAGTAAGCGATGAGAAGCTAGTTGAATTGATCCGAAATAACTTTGATCTGCGCCCAACAGGCATCATTCGCATGTTGGATCTGCGTCGTCCAATTTATAAGCAAACTGCTGCCTACGGTCACTTTGGCCGTACAGATTTGGATGTACCATGGGAGAGCGTAGATAAAGCTGAAATTCTAAAAGAACAAGCAGGGCTGTAATTCCTCGTATATTATCAAAATAAAAGCAATAACCCAAAAAGACTGTTTCATGCTTTGCATGAACAGTCTTTTTTTGATGTGTTTCGCTGTTAAGTATGAATTTGCACCGAAGTACCGAATACTGAGTGACTACTCGGATATCGGTGCATGGTCCAATAAATTTTTAAGTAAACGACAAACCTTTTGCAGTTCCTTGTACTGCTCCAAATACGCAAAAAGGGCTTTCAGGAGGCCTTTTTGAGGGTTCGATTTCAGAGCCTCTTCCTTTAAATGAGCGTAGATTTGCTGACACTCCTGTTTCTCCTCTGAACTCCACGAAGACAGCAGTATACTGTCTTCCAAGGAGTGGAGAAGGCTGTTAATTTGACGGCCTTGGTCAAAGGGGTTACTTAGAGCACTTTCAGGTAACCAGCCTTGCTTGCTCCAGAACAAATGTGGAGCTGAATCAGCATTGTTCAGGCTGGTTGCCAAGGAACTGGATAAGAAGATAATAAACTGTGTTAGATGTTCAATCGTTTCATCATTCATCCGATCGGCAAAGAAGCGAATATATTCAAACACAATGCTTTTAAGTACAAAGGTCATATCCCATGCATGATCTTCAATGCTCGGTCCAAAAATATCGATCAGGCAGTCGCGAACCCATCTGTACAATTTGTATTCATGATTCTCGAATGCGTAATTAAGTTGTTCATTCTGAAAAATAAGCATGGAAGGCTCAGGAAGATCCATCATGAGATACACTTTGTTTTCAACGAGATTTTTCAAGTAAAGTACAATAAAACCGTGCAGTTTATCGTGCTTAGAAAGATTAGGTTTGCTGTAGAGAGCCCGGATGTCTTGTTCAATGTTATTTTCCAGAATGATACACATTTCTAGAGGAAGTTCTTCTTTTCCCTGAAAATATTTATAGAAGGATGCCTTCGCCATCCCACTTTCTTTGGCGATTTCTTCAACAGATGTTGAATAATAGCCTTTTCTGGAGAACAGCCGAATGGCTGCCTGTAAAATATCATTTTTCTTACTTTCCATACATACTTCCCCCTAGGGACCGGCCAACTCGACAGCATCGAATTCACTTCATACATCACAAAGGTTGGTCACGTGTGATAACTGTGTGTTGCTGTTTTTTGAGTTGACGGCGCATCTTGTACTTGGCCATGATCATATACAAGGACGGCACGACAAACAAGGTTAACAAGGTCGAGAATAACAAACCAAAAATGACGGTAAACGCCAGTGGCTTAAAGAGCAGGCTTCCCAATAGTGCTAATGGAATCATACCTACAATAGCTGCCAAAGATGTCAATAAAATCGGTCTGAAGCGAGCAGCGGCCGCCTGTATTACGGCTTCCTTTAATTCCATTCCTTCATGTCGTGCATCCTCGATAAATTCAATTAACACAATCCCATTCCGCACAACAATGCCCGCGAGTGCAATAATTCCCATGATGCTCATAAAACCAATAGGCATACCGGTCAAGAAAATACCAATAATCCCGCCGGCTGCTGCTAGGTACACGGTCGTCATAATAATAATAGGAATGGAGAGAGAATAAAATTGCATAGTAATCAAGAGTAAAATGAGCAAGACTACAACGATCGCCAGCTGTCCTAAGTCCTTGAATATGGTCGATTGGTCAGAGGTTTCCCCACCAACCTCCCATTTGTAGCCTTCTGGGAACTTCATTTGCGCCAGCTTACTTTCAACATCAACCATCGCTTCGCTTGCAGTTCGTCCGTTCAAATCGGCTTCCACCGTAATCGTCCGCTCCATATTGTAATGCTTGATTTGCTGAATAGCAAATGACGGCTTAATCTGGACAAGCTGGTTTAATGGAATTTGCTTACCAGCTGCATTAACTACACTTAATTGTTGGAAAAGCTTACTTGGCTCCTCGTCGCTGTGATTCAAATACATTTTAATATCTACCAGACTGTTTCCAGTATCAAATTGGCTGACTTGGGCTCCTTCTTTTAATAGAAGCAGGGTGCGAGTCAAATCTGTGTAACTTACCAGGTATTGATCCATCGCTTGTTTGTTGACCTCAAGCTCCAATGCATATCGTTCAATTCCTATATCATCCACGATGCCTGTTGTGCCTTCTACTGTCGCGATCTGCTCCTTTGCCTTCTGGGCAAGGGTTTGCAGTTCATTCAGATCCTGACCTGAGATACGAATAGAAACGGGCTTACCCACTGGAATCCCGAGACGAGGAACATACATCGTAACTGTAACTCCAGGGTAGGATTTCTTAACATGTTGTTCCCAAGCATCAACTGTCGTATTGAGATCGAATACGTTTTCTTTGCCGACGACAGCAATCTGCCCCACCGTTTCGTTATAACTAATATTTCCACCCGAACTATTAATGTCACTAAACAGTTGTGGGGCAGTCCCTCCAGCGCTGTAGACGACCTTGGAAGTTTCAGGTTGCTTTTTCACCCAGCCTGCCAGGTCTTTAACGACCTGGTCGGTTTCCGCAATTGAAGTGCCTACAGGCATTTTTACATTTAGTGCAACATGAGGATCTTCCGACTCAGGAAAAAGTTCAACTGAGGTAAAGGGAACTAATCCATAGGCGGCTGTTCCAAGCATGAGTCCGACCATGGCTGTCAACAAGGGACGCTGAATGACCTTAGGCATCAGTTTTTGTGAATAGAGCTTGTTTAAAGAATGAATCTGCTGACCGAGCAAGCCTGCTGGTTTAGACTTACCCTGAGGGTGACGAGCCTGTCTGCGCTTCTCATACCATTCTCGAAAAATAGGGATGATGGTGAGCGACATGATCATAGAGGCAAGCATGGTCAGGGAGACAATAGCAGGAATAGGTTTAATAAAGGCACCTACATTTCCAGGAAGAAACAACAATGGCGCGAAAGCTGAGATGGTAGCCAGAGTTGCAACCAAAATAGAAAGCATGACCTCTTTGGTACCTTTTACAGCTGCGACTGAGGGTGATTCTCCTAATTCCGTAAGTCTACGCTCAATATTATCATTTACAACTACGGCATCATCCACGAGTATGCCGAGTACGATGATCAGACCGACAACGGAAATCTGATTTAGAGTGATGCCGAACATAGGCAAAAAGATAATGGCAATCGAAACCGAAATAGGAATGGCCAGTGCAACAAATGCAGAGGTGAGCAAATTCAGCCCCAACATACAAACGAGAATAACGGCCGCAATCGCAAGAATCGTTTCACGCTTTAAGTCGTCAAAGATATGGCTTACCTGATCCTTTTGTGCAAAAAGAGTTTGAAAGTGAACACCTGCGGGAAGTGTTTTCTCCAGTTCTTTGAGCTTGGTATTGACCTTTTCGCTCATAGAAGGGATATCTGTGCCTGTTTCTGCTCCAATACTTAGCGTAATGGCCGGTTTACCCTCTACATAGGCAAAGTATTCTGTATTAGGATGTGCCAGCTCCGTTGTGCCGACATCTCTCAAATATACAGGATTACCTTCTTTGGTGCGTGTCAAAAGGACCTGATTCAATTCATCAGCTTTTTCGGTTTCGCGAACAATAAGTTGATAGGTACGTCCGTTGTATTCAATATTACCAGTAGGAACCCGATCAATTTGAGACTGGATCGCTTGAGCTACTTGTCCCCATGACAGCTGGTATTGCTGAAGCTTCTGGTTGTCAATATGAACACGTACTTCTTGATCAGGGAGACCATTGAATTTGACGCTAGATACGCCAGAAATGGTGTTGAGTTGATCTTTCCAAGTTGTTGTTAAATCATTTAGTTTATACAGTGGTGCGGAAGAGTCAGCTGTTAGGGCATAGGAGCCGATAAAAGAGCTGGTTAGCTTGTCATTTACAACAGGCACTTCAGCGCCTTGAGGAAGATCAGCTTGTGCATCCTGCACTTTTTTACGCATATTATCCCAAACCGTTTGAGGATCAACTCCGTTTTTGGATTCGATTAAAATAGAGGAGAATCCGTTACCAGAAGTCGAACTAATCGTTTTAACACCTTCAACTTCCTTAATGCGTTTCTCCAGCTCTTTGGTTACGGTTTGTTCTACTTTTTGTGGTGAAGCACCAGGGTAGACTGTTGTTACCGTGGCATTTTGTATGGTGACATCCGGCATTTCCTGCTGTGGTAACTGGAAAAAGCCGAAGATTCCGACCAAAATCAGCATGACAAAAAACAGCAATGTAATTTTTCGTTTTTTTACGATGTACTCAATCATGGGCGTCCGCCTTCCTCCGACTGAATCGCATTTCCATCAAACAGGTTTTCTGCCCCTTTAACGATAATACGTTCGCCTTCACGAAGTCCCGATACGATTTGCAACTGATTATCTACAACCTGATTACCAAGCTCCACAGGGGTTTTAACAGCTTTTCCTTGAATGTCTTTGAAAATAAAAGGCTTGCTTCCCGTGTTAATGACTGCTTCGGCAGGAACGAGAATCCCATTCTTGTCGGTCACCTGTTGAGCAGCTTTAATGACCTGACCGGGTAACCAGTCTCGCTGTGGATTGTTTATAACAATCTCTACGTTAACCCTTCCCGTGTCGGTGCTGGTCGAAGGATAGACGTTAGACACCGTACCTTGACGAGTCTCTTCATAGAGCGCCACTTCTACTTGTTGACCCTTTTTCCAATCCTTAATTTCACTGTCTGGTACAGGAAGCAGTACTTTGAGGCGGTCGATGGAGCCTATGCGATAGACGGCTTGCCCTGACGCGACCAAATCACCTGTATTCACGATTTTGTCTAAGATTACACCGTTCACAGGAGAGATTAGACGTGTGCGTGAAAGTGCAAGTTCTGCCTGCCCCTTGGCAACAAGGGCTTTTTCGTAGTTGGCATGGGCTTGTTTTTGGGAAGCTGCAGCCTGTTCACTGGCCGCGAGGGCTTTGCTTTTACCTGCAAGCGCATCTTGAAAGGAAGCTTGGGCGGATTGATGATCTTCGGCTGTGGCTCCTTCCAGCAAAAGGGACAGGGATTCCTTGGCTTGTTCTAGGTCTTTCAGGGCTGCGGTAGCATTCAGGCGAGCATTTTCATTATCTGATGCGGTAGCAGCTCCTGCCTCAAATAGCTTCTGTGTACGCTCGCTATCCGTCTTGGCCTTGTTATAAGCGCTTTGTGCCTTATCTACAGTAGCTTGCGCTTGTTGCTTCTCTTGAGCACGTGCGCCTTTATTGACCTTGTTAACATTCGCGCGAGCTCCTGTAATGCCGGCATCGGCGGATTGAATCGCGGAGGTAGCAGCCTGTAAATTAGCCTGTGCGTTATCAATACCAGCCTGTGCCTCCAAGATGGAGGCTGTCGCCTGTGCCACCTGAAGCTTGTAGTCAGCGTCATCCAGACTAGCAATAACGGCGCCCTTCTGTACAGCAGTACCGACAGTGAGATATGCACTGGCTACAGTGCCTCCATTTTGGAAAGCCAGTGTGTTCTCCTCATAAGCCTGAAGAGTGCCTGACAAGTTATAGGCCGTATGAAGTGGCGTGGATTTGACGATTGCGGTGCGCACAACGGTTGGCTGTGCAGATGAGCCTAGAGCGGCATCTTTTTTTTCTGTAGAACATCCGGTCATTGCGATGCTCAGGGATAAAGTGAATATGATGATGGCCCGTTGTTTATTCATGATTATCAATCCTTCCGATAGGGTCATAATTGAAATTGTGAACTAATCAGTATTATTTGAACTAATAAGTTCGAATGTATTATAGTGCGCCGATATTGCATTCGTCAATTCATCGTTTTAGATTTTATGAATTAGTTGACGGGATTTTCGTAACTTTTGCCTATATAATAAGTCTATTAACATAAGAGGATTTTTTTGTTTATTGATAGAGTACACGTGCGGAATAAAACCGTTTGAATACACTGGAGATGGGAGCTATTATCCAAATGTTTTTAAGTAATAAGAAACAGAGTGAAGTGAAAGTAAATGGCAGAGGAATTGCTAAAAGATGGGCCGTATTAACACTGGCAGGGGTATTATGGGTCGGTCCGTTTGCTGGAACTGGGGCTGTAATCCCCTTGAATGGTTGGATGTCTGCTCCAATCGCAAGTGCAGCCTCTGGTTCAACTGTAAAATTTGGCGAAGAGATCATTACTTCGGGTGCAACATTATTGAAATATCGTTTTAAAGGGTCCAAAGGAACAGCGCTGGCTGATATCATTCGAGTGGACTTACAAAATCCGTACGTCAAGCTGGATGTCATGACGGGGAAGAATGGACAGTTTACGACCCGTCAGAGTACAGGTGGCATGGCAAAAGAGACCGGCGCGGTTGCTGGTGTAAACGGAGATTATTTTAATACCTCCAGCGAGGGAGCGCCGATCGGTGGACAAGTATCCAAGGGTGTGTTGATGTCTACTCCGTCTGATTTAACGGGTATGTATGCCTTTGCTGTAACCAAGGATGGTTCTCCCATGGTGGAGCAGTTTACTTTTGAAGGTACAGTAAAAGCTGGAGATGGGTCGTCCTTCTCTTTGGCAGGGATGAACAAGGCTTCGTATTCGCCTGAGACGAGTGGGGGCGGCTATAGCCACTCTAATGCTATGTATATTTATACATCTGCTTGGAAAGCGATTGAGCGGCCCAAAAACAGTTCGACAACGCCCACCGAGATATTGGTACAAAATGGTGTGGTTACACAAGTCTCCGACAATGCTACGTTGAATATGACCGTTCCGCAGGATGGCTATATTTTACGTACTCATGGTAAAGCTGCTGATTATGCCAAAGCGCATCTGACCGTGGGACAGACGGTAGAAACAAGCTATCACCTTCGGGTTAAATCGACAGGGAGCGAAGTAGATCCTTCTAACCTTCAAATGATGATTGGTGGACATACCATATTAGTAAATGACGGTCAGAAAACTTCTTTTTCTCGAAGCACAACAAGCATAGGCGGGACGCGTGCGCGTACAGCTCTGGGATATTCTCGTGACAAGCGTTACGCTTATGTCATTGCTGTTGAGAAGAATGGGAACAGCGTTGGTGTATCCCTGAGCGAGTTGCAAACGCTGATGAAAGATATTGGCGTCTGGAAAGGTATGAACCTTGACGGGGGCGGCTCTACCACCATGGTGACTCGTGATTTGGGAGATACGACAGCGGGGCTTACGTTCAATACAGAATATGGCACAGAGCAGCGTAGTATTGTAAATGGAGTGGGGGTATATACCAATGCTCCTAAAGGAACGCTCAAAGGCTTCACCATCAAGGGCAATAAAACGCTGCTGATTGGTCAGACCGGAAGCTATTCCTTCAAAGGTTATGACAACTACTACAATCCATTCGATACCTCGAAAGTACAAGTGACGTGGAAATCCAGCAATCCGGCTGTTGTTTCAGTGAGCGGCGGCGCTGTAAAGGGAGCCAAACCGGGAACTGCTACTTTAACGGCATCCAGTGGCTCAGCCAGCGCTACAACCAAGGTCACGGTGCTTGGAGCAGATGAAATTTCATCACTTACCGCTGGCACTGGAAGTGGCTCGCTTACCGCTGGAGCTAAAATGGCTGTACCGGTAACGGCAAAGACAAAAGATGGACAGAGTGTCAGCATTACGTCAGATGCGCTCAAATGGGAGTTCATCGGCTTTAAGGGAAGTGTCAAGGACAATCAGCTTACGGTAAATACAGTGGATGCAGGCGTGAAAACGGGCTATGCCATCGGTCGCTATGATGGTTTCAGCGCTGTCGTCTTCCTGTCTGCGGGCGGAGCAAGTACAAACAACTGGGAGAACTTCGAAAATGTTTCGTATCCGGTTGATTTTACTTCGAATGTGGAAGGTGTTACCGGCACAGCGGCTGTTGTACAAGGAGATGGCGACCATGCCAATTCCAAAGTGCTAGAGCTGAACTACGATATGACGAATGGCAGTGGTAAAATGTATGCTTACGCTCAATTGAACGGCACATCCGGGAAAACACTTGAACAGGCGGCTACTTCCATCTCGATTGATGTCAGAGGGGATAAGAGTCTGAACTGGCTGCGTGCGGAGTTAGAGGATGCTCAAGGCAAAACAGCATATATTGATCTCGCTAAAGTGATCGACTGGAACGGCTGGAAAACCATTAACGCAGATATGAGCGGTTTGAATATTTCGTATCCGGCGAAGCTGAAGCGTCTTTATGTGGTCAATGTAGCGGAGGGTCAGGACGAGCGTGCTAAAACAGGTAATATTGCTTTTGATAATATTTCTTTTAATACACCGGGAACGGTCGGTACAGAAGGACTCAAAAAAGGAACAGCTCAAATGACGATTGGACAAAAATCAATGACGGTGAACGGAACGCCGACCACGATTGATGCCGCTCCGATGACTCGCGATGGTTCAACGTATGTTCCGATCAAGTATGTACTGGACGCATTTGGCGGACAAGCCAAATGGAATGCGGGCGATCAGCGGATCACCATTATGCGCGGCGGTGTGCTGATGGATTTGACCGTAGGGAAAAAAGAAGTTGTTCTGAACGGGAAGCGTCAAAGCACTGATGTTGCACCCATTGTGCTAGGGGGTAGGACTTTAGTCCCGTTAAGACTCGTATCTGAGCAGTTAGGAATGACTGTAAAATGGGAACAAGAAACGAAGACCATCACCCTCCAGTCATGATATGGTATGATATATACTTGAAATGCTAGGATTGGAGTAGAACATTTGTGGACTTTCAAGCCGATATCATAGACCGAGTCATTAAAAATGCCATCCAGGTGATGGAGAACAGCAAATATCAGATGTTCGAAATATTGGACACGGCCCGGACCGAGCTGGTCACGTTAAATCAGGAGCTCCAGAGCGTCTTGAAGGAAACAGCAGAAACGATCGAAAAGGTGGACCAGCTGGAAATGAACTATCGGCGGTCCCGCATTCGGTTGACTGAGGTCAGCCGCGACTTCGTTCGCTATTCGGAAGAGGATATCAAGCAGGCTTATGAGAAGGCAACACAGCTTCAACTCGATGTGATGATTTTCCGCGAGAAGGAAATGTATCTCAAAGCCAGAAGAGATGATCTTCAAAAGCGGGCCAAAAGTGTCGAGGCTTCTGTCGAGCGCGCTGAAACCATCGGTTCGCAGATGGGGGTCGTGCTGGAATATTTGTCGGGTGAATTGGGGCAAGTGACGCGGATCATCGAATCGGCCAAAAACCGGCAGTTTATTGGTCTGAAAATTATTTTGGCTCAGGAAGAGGAGCGCAAACGTATATCCCGTGAAATTCACGATGGACCTGCGCAGCTCCTTGCGCATCTAGTGCTTAGGACGGAAATTGTGGAAAGAATGATCGCCAAGCAGGAATTTAAGATGGTTCAGGACGAAATAGTAGACTTGAAGAAACAGGTTCGCTCCAGTCTTGAGGAAATGCGAAAGGTCATTTTCAATTTGCGTCCTATGGCCCTGGATGACCTGGGACTTATTCCGACGCTCCGGAAATATGTGCAGGATTTTGAAGAAAAAACGAAAATTAGATCGCTTTTTGAAACAAGGGGCAAGGAACACCGTCTCTCTTCCGCGATGGAAGCAGCCATTTACCGTCTGATCCAGGAAGCTTTGACCAACGCTGCCAAGCATGCTTATCCTACCTATGTGCTTGTTGAGATTACCTATCAGGCGCAGCTTGTAAAAATCGTGGTGCAGGATAATGGTTTGGGCTTTAAGCCAGAGCTTTTTCAGCAAAAAAGCAAAGATCATGGGCATTTTGGTCTGATTGGTATGCGGGAAAGGGTTGAACTGCTCGAGGGGAGAATGGAGATCGAATCAGCTGAGAATCAAGGCACCAAGATAGTGATTCATATCCCAACCAACGTGGAAAAGGGAAAGGAGTAACAACATGGAAAATCAGGAAATTAGCAATGCACCCATTAAAGTTCTCTTAGCGGACGATCATCAGTTGTTCCGTGAAGGACTTAAACGTATTTTGAATATGGAGGACGACATTGAGGTCATCGGAGAATGTGGCGATGGTATTCAAGTGTTGGAATTCTGTAACGTAGAGAAACCAGATATTGTTCTGATGGACATTAATATGCCAATTGAAAATGGTGTAGAGGCAACCGAAAAACTGCGTGAGATGTTCCCGGATGTCAAAGTTATCATTTTATCCATTCATGATGATGAAAGCTATGTATTCGAGACGTTGCGCAAGGGAGCCAATGGTTATCTGTTAAAAGATATGGAGGCCGAGTCCCTCATTAATGCAATTCGTTCGGTTCATGAAGGATATGCGTTTATCCATCCGAAGGTAACGGGTAAGCTCATTCAGCAGCTTCGCCGGATGACCTACCTGAATGAAACAGGGGCTATGGCTGAAGGTCATACGAAGGAAGCCGGCGTGAAGTTTGTCGCAGGTGAAAATAATCCATTGACCCGTCGTGAAGCTGAAGTGCTGCGTCTGATGGCTGAAGGTAAGAGCAACAAGATGATCGGTGAATATTTATTCATTAGTGAGAAAACGGTCAAAAACCATGTCAGCAGCATTCTGCAAAAAATGGAAGTTGATGACCGTACACAAGCAGTTATTAACTCAATTAAATATGGATGGGTTACGCTGTAAAGTGTAGTCTTTCCATGCATTAGACGATGCAGCTGCTAATAGATATGAATGCTGTACCGCCTTTCTTTGGGAGCGATATGTCCGCTCATACGGAAACCCAGTACATAACCGTGACACCTCTTCCTGTTATACGGCATATATTGTCGCTATAGGAGGAGGTGGAACCCTCGTGACGGCTCACTTGGTTTGGATATTGCTTATATACGGTGTGGGAGCCGCAGTCGTTCATCTTATGTATATACGACAGGCGGTTCAGGCTTATCACAATGGTGAAGATTCACGCGCAATATCTCCGGGTCATCGCGCGACTCGCTATATTGTGATTACGTCCAATGACGGAGATCGTGTGGAATGGGTGATGCGTTCGCTGAACATACTTGCCTGGCTACACCGGAGGCCGCTACATGTGACGGTACTGGATGATGAATCTATGGACGATACGCTACCGATTCTGACACGGCTACTACGCTATAGTCATATGGATGTTTCAGTCATTTCAAGTCGTTTTTCACCGGGGAACCCGGTCTTACCGAAGTCAGGCGGTGAAAAGCAGGTTGTTATTGATCTTAGAACGGTCAAGTCGTTGGCGGACGCCCCATTTGTTCCTTAGCGATAGGGGATTGTGGACATCGTGGTTAAAATCGGATATAAATGTTTTAAAACAGTTGCATAGGCAAGACGACAGGGATTTCGTTGAGATCTACTTGATGTGAAGCACACTTCAGGCTATTAGCCATAGGAGTGTGCTTTTTTGCTGTTCTCTGGGGTAACAAAAACCGCAAAAATCATGAATGGGAGGAGCAGGGGAAGGTGAAGATTGTAGTATATGCAGTGAGGTATAAAGGGAATTGGACTCTCCGATTATCTGCGGATATTCGAGTAGATATGACATGGTGGATGAATCAAGATGAGGGGCAAGAGAATGTTGTCGAAAGATGGGTGTTATTAGGAGATGAGCTTCCCTTGTCCTGGGGGACAAGGCTGTGCGAAACATTTAAGGAATTAGCAAATATGGAGCGATGGGGAAAACGGCAGTGGTGGGCTTATATTCTCGCACAGCTAAAAAGTGAACTGGCTCTTGAGCCTTTTGATGGAGAACGAATTTTGTCTGGAGGAGTAGAAAATATATGCATTTGCGATCATGTACAAGGGTGGACTTACTGCACAAAAGGTGGGGATGAGGGACGGGAAACAGACGGAGTTTTACGTTCTATTCAAAAAAGGAGTCTCATCACGGAAATTGATGGATTGGATAGGGAGTGTTTAACACGACAAGCGAATGAACTGGCTAATTTGTTGTCAGGACGCCAGTTACTCGTTCCGGAAGTCGAAGCGCTGCTGGCAGAGGCAGCGCCAGGTTTGGAGCATACTTGGCGATCCGCTGCACAACTTGCATATCTGCAAGGCCGACTCAGCTTTGCTGCTGGCCTCGCTCCAGCACCACGTACGCGCTGGTCTGCCGCGCGTACGCATGAACTTCGCTGCAATCGTTGTGGCAGCGGGGTAGTGCACCGCACGAGCTGCGCATCGTGCGGACGTAAGGCGTGCGCTTACTGCGAGACATGTCTCGCACTCGGGCGCAGCCGTGAATGCTCGCTGCTGCTTCGTGGCGTAGCAAAACCCGTCCTGCCGTGCACAGCAGGCAGGGCCCCGGCGACGGAACTCGACCGCTGGGGGCTGAGCCCTGCACAACGTGCCGCCGCCGAAGCGGCGCTGCGCTTTTTGGCCGCACCGCACGGCGAAGTGCGGGGACGTTTTCGCCCGGAAGGCCGTGGGCTCCGGGCGTTGTTCCGGCGCGTTAGGGTTGCGCGCCGGGGATCAGATGCTGCCGCTTCGCAGGGCAGCAACCTTGCCCGCAGCAAGCAGTCTTCGCCGAAACCTGGAGAAGGTGCGAGGCATAACGCTGATCGGCAGGTACCTGATACCACGGTAGAACGTTTTCTGCTCTGGGCTGTAACAGGCGCAGGCAAGACGGAAATGATGTTTCCGCTATTGCAATATGTGTTGGACCACGGAGGAACGGCACTTGTGGCAACACCACGCCGTGATGTGGTACTGGAGTTAGCGCCTCGTTTGGCCATCGCTTTTCCCGATGTGAGCATGGTGACGCTCTATGGGGGGAGCGCAGAACGGTGGCAAAGGGGACAGTTGACACTGGCTACGACACATCAGCTATTGCGTTATCGTCAAGCCTTTGATTTGGTTGTAATTGATGAGATAGACGCGTTCCCTTATCACAATGATCCTATGCTTGCCTTTGCTGCACAAGCAGTATGTAAGCCGAAGGGAAAGTTTATCTATTTGTCTGCTACACCACCGCAATCCTTGCAGAAAGAGGCTGCACGCGGTCTACTGCCATACGCCAAGGTTCCCGTTCGTTTTCATCGTCACCCTCTACCTGTCCCATTTCGTCTGGGGACTGCTTCAGTGCAACATTGGCTGCAAAAAGGTCGGCTTCCCGCATCCTTTATTCAACGCCTACGCGTATCCATAAAACGTGGGGCACAGGTTTTCCTGTTTGTGACACGGATCTCACATATTCAGGGACTTGTGAAGCTGCTGATTAAACAATTACCTGATTTACCTATTGCAGGCACCTCCTCACAGGATGAAGAAAGAACCACTAAAGTGCGCTTATTTCGAGCTACTGAAATACGTGTGCTGGTTACAACGACTATTTTGGAGCGAGGGGTAACTGTTCCACGGAGTGATGTGTACGTATTAGACGCGGACAGCGGTCTTTTTGATGAAGCCTCTCTTGTCCAAATGGCGGGTCGCGCAGGAAGGTCCAAGGATGACCCATGTGGAGGTGTTATTTTTACATCCCCCCAATGGACTCGAGGTCAAAAGAGAGCAATTAGACAGATTAAACGTATGAATGCACTGGCTCGGAAAAGAGGATACCTGAAGGAGGCGAAGCACTAAATGCATTAAATAAAAAAAGTTTTTTTGAAATGTGAAACCTGAAACAAAGTCGGTACGTAAACTACCAAGAAAGGTGCATACTGGTATGGGGATGATTCCAACAACCCGTCTATTTTTGAATTGGTTATTCCATCGCCAGTCCCAAACATGTATGGCTTGCGGCACTCTCACAGGGCGTTTTTCCGAATTTCCCGGAATTTGTACTTCTTGTTCGCTTCAAATTCCTTGGGTTTACAATATTCGTTGTGTTTATTGTGGACGTCCGACGTCTTGCCCGGATTGCGTAAGGCTTGACCGATTAGTACGTTACTATGTGTGCAATCGGAGTGCAACCAGCTATACACCGATGATGAGAGAATGGATTGGGCAGTTCAAATATCGTGGAAATGAAAAGTATGGCTCCTTGCTGGGCGAGATCATGAATCGAGCCTATCAGGCGATGAGGTATGAGTTTGCAAGTTTTAAACATTCTCGTTTCAAGCAATCTTTGTGGAGTGTAGATGTAGTGACCTGTGTCCCGGTAAGTGAGAAGAGGCTGACGGAGCGAGGCTTCAATCAGGCTCGGATCTTGGCAGAAGAGATTGCTAGGCGGAATAAGCTCCCCTTCCTATCTTTACTTGCTCGTCCACAAGATACAGGCAAACAAAGTTTTAAATCCAAAAAGGAACGCATGAACACCATGAATAACGCGTTTTCTGTCCACCCCAATATGACAAATTTGATGAAGTCTTTTATTTTAAAAACTGAATCTCAATGTGTTATGGAGAACAAGCTTTCCGTTACCGTTTTGCTTGTAGATGATATTTATACAACGGGAAGCACATTGCAGGCGTGTGCACGTGTTTTGAGAGAAAAAGCATCAGAGCAAGGAATACATTTGACTATTTTTTGCCTGACCTTAGCAAGATCATAAGTCTAAATATCTAGTATTTTCCATGAAATTTTGCTTGAAACTATGAAAAAGAGGTTATAATTCTCTTGTAAGAAGGATTAAATGATAGAGCAAAGGTCTTTTAAGCCGTACAATCAGCAGGATTTGACAACGAGCTAGAGAGAGGTATATAATAAAAAATATAGAGACAAACAAAAAGTAAGGAAGTGAGGGATGAAAACAGAATATTTCAATTTAGAGGTTGATTTTTTTGGAAAAGAGGAGTACAATTTCTATCTGTTGATAGCTAACATGATTGGTAATAAGTGATTAGCTAATGACTAAAGAGCGGACATTGGGAGTGTCTCGCTCAGTAGTAAAGCAGTTAATTAAAATTTAAAGCTAAAAAGAGGAGAGAACAAATCATGAAAAACGTAATGAAAAAAGTAGCAGTATCTAGCATGTTGGCAGTTAGTTTAGGTGCAGTATCTTTGTTGAGTCCACTTGCAACAGGTCAAGTAATGGCAAAATCGAACTCTGACCATAATAAGGATCAAGCTGAAGAGCAACTGATCATCAAACAGCAAGAAGAAGCGCAAAAAGCATTTGAAACAAAAGTTTTTGGGACTGTAACTACTAAAGATGCAGCAGCTACAACACCAGCTCAACCAGCTACTGAGAACAACAATCAAGCAACAACCACAAAACCAGCAACGACTACAACTGAAACACCAGCAACTGTAAATACAATAACAGTAAATGTTCAAGAGGGCGACACATTGGCTTCTATTGCTGAAAAATACGGTGTAACTGTTGAAGAACTGGTTAAAATCAACAACCTGGTTAAAGTAGGCCAAGAACTGCAAGTACCGCAGGCAAACACAAATAAATAAATATCATTATAAATGTATAATGAAGTGTGTTTTTTAAACCAAGCGTTTGACTATAGTATACGGGAAGGCCTCTATTAAAACAATGCTTTTTTGAATAATTATTTGTGAAATAGCTTGTTTTTTTGGGCTGCAAATTTCCACTGATGCATCTAGCTTGATTTCAGATATGTTATAAGTTGAGATGATGTTAGGTCCATGAGATTTATGAATACCCACACTCCATGTGCGGAGCATTCGTATGGGCGCCGTTCCCCCGGATTTACAGGATTTCCTTGATGTCATTCGGGGCACAGGTGAACATGAATTCTTCTGAGGATTGTTTCGCCCGGTTTTTCCCTCATCTTGATAATTAATTTCTACATTTACTCATATTCATATATAGCTATTTTAATTGTATAATGAAGCGCTATTCCCGAAAATAACTGGAATGGCGCTTATTTTATTTTCTATCTAAAGTACGGTGTAATGTTTGACGATAAATAGATACATGCACTAGGCTGAGCTATTAGCTTTCATGGGCTTTCTTAATTTTATATGACATTGATTATTGATGCATATAAATATAGAGAAACTTTTGCTGATGGATCATCCTCTCTTATACTTTTAAATATGATAACTTATAAAATGTGCAATTGTGTAAAATCCGAAAATCTTTTTTTGAAATATTTGCTAGACGAGGCTGTTCATTATAAGTTAATGTAAGGATAAAAGTAATTAAAGATCGGAAATTGGAAAGGGGCGCTACAGAGGATGAATTTGGATAACTGTCCTCGCTGTGGAAAGCTGTTTATTAAGAACGTCAGGGGAATCTGTCAGAACTGTATTAAAGAAATTGAAATTGAATACGAACGCTGTGTCAAACATATACGTGAAAATAAGGGCATTCATATGCATGAGCTTTCAGAGGCTACTGAGGTATCTGTAAAGCAAATCACGACATTTATACGTGAGGGACGTATTTCCATTGCTAATGCGCCCAATATGACGTATCCTTGCGAGGTATGCGGGATACCGATTCGTGAAGGGCATATGTGCGATTCTTGTCGAACACGTCTGACTAAAGACCTGCATCAGGCTGTACGCGAAAGTAGTAATCAGGATCAAAGTAATAATATGGGCTCAGGTACCTACAGCGCGATTGATAAACTTCGTGGAAAGTAGTACAGGGGAATTAAAAACGCATTCAGCTATTCAAAAAGTTTCAAATACCGCCGATAATCTTTATAGAGCTTATCGGTTTTTTTATTTTTAGCAACATGCACAAAATAAAGAAGTGAGGCATAATACGAACCATGTTCGACGCTATGTCGTCTGATACATTCTGACCATATCAAATAACTAAGGAAGGTGGAAGTTATGAAAATTAACGAGACCAACCGCATCGGAGCTATTAATCCATATCAGCGAAATATTGAAACAGGACGTCAAGAGGAGCTTAAGAAGTCCCGCCGCAAGGATGAGGTTTCGATTTCTCCGGAAGCAATGGAAATGCTGAACCGCAGCAGTGATGCAGACCGTGTTAAGAAAATTCAGGAGCTTAAGCAGCAAGTAGCTTCTGGAACCTATCGTGTGGATGCCGATAAAATTGCAGAGAAGCTGTTACCTTACTTCAAGCAGTCTTCCGAAAGCTAGGTGAAGGAATATGCCTTTAGATCGATTGATTGATGTGCTGGAACAGCTAGACCAAAAGCATCTTATCTTGTTAGAACTAGCAAAAAGCAAAAAAAAGATTGTTATGGAAAATGATATGGATAGCCTGGTTCAGCATTTGAATCAGGAATCCAGACTCCTTAAACAGGTGGAACAGCTGGAGGAAGCTCGTATGGAGGTTTCGTATGAGCTTCTTCGTGAACGTGGTATTAAGTCTCAGCTTAACTTGACTATAACCGAGCTGGCACGCCTTGTTTTTGATCCTGAAGATAAGAACAAACTCCTCAGTGTCCAGAGCCGCTTATCCCACACCCTTTCAGAATTAAAGGAAATTAATGCAATCAATCAAAAGCTCATCGAGCAATCGTTGGTGTTTATTGATTACTCGTTAGATCTACTTGTAGGTCGTCCTAATCAGGAGATGACTTATATGCATCCAGATCAGAAAAGTAATCAACTTGCACGACCTGGATTGTTCGACACTAAGGCTTGATCCGAGGAGGAAAATAGAGTGCCATCCACATTTCATTCCATAGAAACAGCTAAAAGAAGCCTTTTTACACAAACGGCAGCTTTAAATACAACAGGACACAACATAGCTAACGCTAACACAGAAGGCTACACACGGCAGACGGTCAAAATGAAGGCTTCCATCCCCATGGAGGCTTATGGTATTAATCGTTCTAATGTACCTGGTCAATTGGGAACAGGTGTTGAATTTGACGCTATTGAACGTATTCGTGAGAAGTTCTTGGATAGCCAGTATCGCGGAGAAAATACCGAACTGGGCAGTTGGACAATTCGAAGTAATACCCTTGATAAGCTACAACAGATTATGAATGAGCCATCCGATACAGGGATTCGGAAGGTTTTGGATAACTTTTATAAATCTTGGTCTGATTTAAGCAAAGACCCAGAAAGTGTAACTGCACGAACTATTGTAAAGGAAAACGCACTTGCATTGACTGATGCAATGAATCATATGAGTAAACAGTTAAGCAATCTATCTGCGGATTTAACCTCAAATGTGGAGGCTAAGTCTAGCGAGCTACAAAGTTATGTGAATTCCATAGCGGACCTGAATCAATCAATTACTAAAATTGAAGGCTTGGGAGATAACGCTAATGATCTTCGTGACCAGCGCGATTTGATCGTCGATAAAATTTCAAAAATCGTTAATGTCACGGTAACTGATACTGATCAAGGCTACAACGTTAATATGGGTGGTCAAGCATTAGTAACTGGGTTTGCACCGACTACTGGAATTAACGGCGCTTTTTTACAAGCCGCTTTTGCCTCCAATGATTTACAAGGTGGAGAAGTACATGGAATGATCATCTCCAGAGATCAATTTGTAGCAGATTATACTGCACAAATGGATAACCTCGCCAACACATTGGCAAACGGTGATATTTCTGTAACGCTACCTAAAGGCTCAGTATTGCCAGAAGGCACTGTACTGAATGGAGTGACTTATACTGGAACCAGCCGAACACTTCAATCGGATTTAACAGTTACAGTTAAAGGTCTTAATGGTTTGCATCAACTGGGTTATACCCAAGAAGATAAAGATGCTAACGGTAATATGGTTGCGGGTAAACCTTTTTTTGTAACTTCAAATAATGGTGGGACAATAACAGCAGGTAATATCACGTTAAACACTGCTATAGTAGATAATCCTAACGCTATTGCAGCATCCCTTCGGGTAACAGGCACTGCTCCTACTGAGGAATTGGTTAAGGGTAATAACACATTGGCATCCCTCATGTCCAATTTGAAATTAAACAATTTCACTTCTGTTTCTACAGGGAACACGGCTACTATTGATAGCTTTTTCAGTTCTATGGTTGGTCAGTTGGGTATAGAGGCTCAAGAAGCAACAAGACAGACACAAAACTCGACAGCCCTCGTATCTCAGGTGGAAACTATGCGCCAGTCTGTGAGTGGTGTTTCACTGGATGAAGAAATGTCCAATATGATCAAGTTTCAGCATGCCTACAGCGCCGCTGCTCGGTTTATGACCACATTCGATCAGTTATTGGATAAATTAATTAATTCCACAGGTGTAGTTGGAAGATAAGAATGGGGATTAAATATCTTAGTCTGTATACAAGGGTATTTAATTACGGAGGGATATAATTATGCGAGTTACTAACAATATGCTAAGCTCACAGCTTTTGCTGAATTTGAATCGAAATTCTGAGCGTATGAATAATACGCAGAACCAGATGGCTACCGGACGTAAGCTGAACAAGCCCTCTGATGATCCTGTAGGGATTACGTATTCCTTAAGGTACCGCTCTGAATTGTCTTCAAATGAACAATACCAACGGAATGTGGACAGCGCAGTGTCTTGGCTTGATTTTAATGATACGGTCATGGATCAGGCAGGCCAAATTATGCAAAGAGTACGTGAACTTACAGTACAGGCCTCTACGGGAACTAATCCACAATCTGCGCTGGACAGTATCAACAAAGAAATTGGTCAGCTTAAGGAACAAATGATTGATGTTGTGAACAGCCAATTGAACGGAAAATATATATTCAATGGTCAGACCTACGACAAGAAGCCTTATGACTTCCCTTTGAATGCTGATAATACGCATGATACGTCTGGAGCAGCATTAATTGCTACGGATACAGGTAATGTTAATTTTATAGTAGGTGAAAATGTAGCTTTGCCTATTAATGTTACTGGCAATGAAGTCGTAGGAACAAGCGCGGATACCGATAATTTATTTACTATTTTTAATCAGCTATCTGCGGCTTTGGCAAGTGGTGATATTAAAGCAAGTGGGGATCAACTGGCCAATATTGATACGCGTATGGACAAAATGCTGAAGGTCCGGTCGGAAATGGGGGCTAAATCCAACCGCGTTGAGCTAATGCAAAACCGTTTAAGCGATCTGGAAGTAAACTTAACGGACTTGCAGTCTAAAACGGAAGATGCGGATTACGCTGAGCTTTTAATGAATTCCAAGATCCAAGAGAATATTTACAATGCTTCTTTGTCAGCTGGAGCTAAAATAATATCCGCATCATTAGTTGATTTCTTAAGATAGTCTAAGGAGGGGGAAAGATGTCCATCATTCCGACGCTTCAGATCCGGCAAACTCCGGCTATCCTGCACATTGATGCAGACCCAGGGCAGTATTCGATTCGACAGCCCTCGGCAGATATGGAATTAACGACACGACGTGCTCAACTGGAAATTCACCAGTATAAGCCACAGCTGACCATAGATCAAAGTGCAGCCTTCTCTGCCTATAACGGTGGAAATTACCTTGAGATGAATAATCGAATTTATTCAGGGGTGCCACAGATTTTTTTACAAGCTCTTGCGCATAAAGTGGAGCAAGGTAACCGAATGGCGGATATTCACATTCCTGGGAATACGGTAGCTAATGTTTTTGGAGAGGATACTGGAACGCATGTGCTTCCTGAATTTAGGGGGCCAGCATCTATGGATAATGTCGATATTCGTGTTGAAACGCGTGCACCTGATATTACATATACACCTGCTGTATCGGAAATGCATGTTACCGTTAATCGTCCAGAGATTGAGTATACCCGGGGGAAACTGGAGATTTATATGCAGCAGTATCCATCAGTGGCCTATATTCCACCTGAAATTGATGTCGCGATGTAAAATAAGTAAGGTTATAGAGGTTATTCAAGCCGACTATAGCCTTTTTTTTATAATAAAATGTATATATCTGATTAAATATTGGAGGAATATTAGTGATTATATCCACATCTATTTGGGGTGACATTGAAGTTAATGAAAAAGAAGTATATCGATTTGAAAAAGGAATTCCGGGATTTGAGGAGACGACTGAGTTTGTGTTGCTTGATCATGATGAGGCACCCTTTTACTATCTCCAGTCCCTTCAGCAGAAAGAACTATCTTTTGTCTTAGTGGATCCTTTTATTTTTTATCCTAAATATGAGTTTGAATTACCTGATAGTGAAACGGAAGAATTGGAGATTGAATCTAATTTAGTCGTACGCAGCATATTAACAGTACATGAGCAGGTAGAAAACTCAACGATCAATTTATTGGCACCTTTGGTATTCAATCCTGATAATAGGCAAGCCAAGCAGGTTGTTTTGCACCAGTCTCCGTATTCGACCAAGCATTCACTGCGGCCCACTAAGGAAGACGAAACCATCCGTTCAAAGGAAGGTGAATAATCATGCTGGTACTTTCGCGTAAGAAAGGCGAGTCTATTATCATTCAGGATCACATTGAGGTGACGGTGCTCGGAGTAGAGGGAGATACAGTGCGTATAGGAATTTCAGCTCCCAAACAGATGGACATCTTTCGCAAAGAAATCTATTTATCCATTCAAGAGTCCAATCGTGAATCTGCTGCCCATACGCAGTTAAATTTGGATGCTTTACGCAAGATGATAAATAAAAATAACGAAAAATAAAAAAAATCCTAAAATGCTATTAAAAGATCGACGAGAATGTCGATATATATAGTACAAGCTATTGCGGAGGGGCGGCCGACTTCAACGGATAGCTGTAACAACAATAAACCACATGGATGTGGGACATTTACCTTCAGGGAGGAAATTTAAAATGATTATCAATCACAATATCGCTGCAATGAACACTCACCGTCAATTGAACGCGAACACTACTAACACAAACAAAGCAATCGAAAAGCTGTCTTCTGGTCTTCGTATCAACCGTGCTGGTGACGATGCTGCTGGTTTGGCAATTTCCGAAAAAATGCGTGGTCAAATCCGCGGTTTGGACATGGCTTCCAAAAATGCTCAAGATGGCATCTCTTTGATCCAAACAGCTGAAGGTGCATTGAACGAAACACACAGCATTCTGCAACGTGTTCGTGAACTGGCTGTACAATCTGCGAATGATACAAATACTGATGCTGACCGTCAGGAACTTCAAAAAGAAGTAGCAGAATTGACAACAGAAGTAACACGTATCTCCACAGATACTGAATTCAATACTAAAAAATTGCTGGACGGCGCTGGTGTCAGTGGTGCAGTTTTCCACATTGGTGCTAACATCGACCAAAATATTAAATTGTCTATTGGAAACATGAGTGCTGCATCATTGGGCATTTCCGCTGTTTCTATCTCCACTCAAACAGGTGCTAACGCAGCTATTTCAACTCTGGATGCTGCTATTAAATCGGTATCTTCCGAGCGTGCTAAACTGGGTGCAAACCAAAACCGTTTGGAGCACACAATCAACAACCTGGGAACTACTTCCGAGAACCTGTCTGCTGCTGAATCCCGTGTTCGTGACGTAGACATGGCTAAAGAAATGATGAACCAAACGAAAAACAATATTCTTGCTCAAGCTTCCCAAGCTATGTTGGCACAAGCAAACCAACAACCGCAAGCCGTTCTTCAATTGCTTCGTTAATCGTTTTTTTAATGGAACTGCTGAGATTATTCTCAGCAGTTTTTTTTATGCCTCAGTGCAGATTATCTGAAATGTGAATTTTCGAATGACAATGGTATTATCATCCGTTAGTATAAAGTGGATATACCCACAGCGAGGTAGAATCGGAAGGAATTCAGGGAATATCTTCACCTTGAGGAATTCGAACTTCATAGACGGCTAGTATGCGCCAGGTTTAGACTGTGGATTAAACCCAGAAACTTTTACTGCAAAAGGCGATGTAGGTAAAAGAAACAGAGTATGTAAACAAGATTTCGAGCAAGGTTGCTCCTGTTAAGAAGAGTGTACTAGGTAAATTATAGAGGTTGGAGTGCTTGAGAAGATAGTTGCGAATTTTAGCTTGATCCGGTACGCTGTTGGAATGAAATATATCTGTACTTTCTAAAGATTTTTTGTAAAAAAGGATCTGCTTAATGTTTTAAAAAAGTCGAGTGAATAATAAGGAGTGTAAAATTTTGAATATCGGAAGCATAATTGAGAGTAAGTGTGCTGGTCTGAAGGCGTTAATTTATGAGGTTAATGTTAATGAGGTTAGCGTATATATCCTCTCAAACGTTTATCCGGAAAATCATTCGGATAAATACCATCTTGAAATCCCGATGGAAACTGAGTCCTTGTATCTTGATATACGTTTGAGGACTATTATCAAGATGGATAAGTTAGAACTTGTAACTACTATATCCCCTGTTTTGCTTGAGAAAGTTTTACGCTTGGATATTCTTTTTAAGGTAGAAGGGTATTATGAATTATTCCATCTTGATAAAAATAAAGGATTTGATTCAAAATCTTCTACGGTATCATATGGTGGGCGTGTGTATGACGAAAAGGAAATGCGAAGTTTGGTGGATTCTTCCTTGGACTTTTGGCTTACCGCCGGTCGTTATAACAAACAATTCGAAAAAGAATATGCAGAGTTTCTAGGTGTAAGATACGCACTCCTTACTAACTCAGGTTCTTCAGCTAACCTCTTAGCGTTTTCTACGTTAACATCCCCAAAACTGAAAGATCGTCAGATCAAACCGGGCGATGAAGTAATCACGGTAGCTGCAGGGTTCCCAACTACAGTTACTCCAATCGTTCAGAACGGTGCGATTCCTGTTTTTATTGATGTTGAGTTAGGTACATATAACATCATTGTTGATCGTATTGAAGAAGCTATCACACCGAAGACAAAAGCCATTATGATTGCACACACAATGGGAAATCCATTTAAATTAGATAGAGTTATGGAAATTGCTACGAAATATAATTTGTGGGTGATTGAAGATAACTGTGACGCTCTTGGTTCTACATTTAATGACAAACTCACAGGTACGCATGGGGATATCGGTACATCAAGCTTTTACCCTCCCCATCACATGACTATGGGTGAAGGTGGTGCAGTCTATACTAATAATGCTCTGCTAAAGTCAATTATCGAATCATTTAGAGACTGGGGAAGAGATTGTTGGTGCCCATCAGGTTGCGATAATACTTGTAATAAGCGTTTTGGTTGGGAATTAGGTTCTTTACCATATGGGTATGATCATAAATACACTTACTCTCATATTGGTTATAATCTACGTGTTACTGAGATGCAAGCGGCCATTGGAGTGGAACAACTTAAAAAGGTCCCTACTTTCACTCAAGCACGTAAAGATAACTTTAAACGGCTATATGAAGGTTTGAAGGATCTGGAAGAGTACTTTCTTCTTCCAAGAGCAACTGAAAAATCTGATCCAAGTTGGTTCGGTTTCATTCTGACTGTGCAGGACGGCGTAAAGTTTACGAAAAATGAGATTGTTTCTTATTTGGAAGCAAATCGCATCCAAACGCGCATGCTATTTGCTGGGAATCTAACTCGTCAACCTGCATTCAGCAATGTTAATTATCGAATTAGCGGTGACCTTAAAAACACTGATAAAATCATGCGTGATACTTTTTTGGTCGGAGTATACCCGGGATTAACCGAGGAAAAAATTGAATATGTAGTGAGTAAGATCAGATCCTTTGTATTAGAAAGAAAATAAATATATAAGGTAATTATTCTTTGCAGCTAATAGTCTCTTCTAAGAATGTAACGATTGAAATCGAATGGTGTGATAAGGGAAACTTAAGGCAAGCAAAACGTTCGGGCATTGTCCCTGTGTCTGAAAATTCCCTTTAATATATCTGATGTAAAATATGAATCGAAATTTTTGTTGTGAGGAATGGATATTCTGAAAATCTAAAAACTTAAATCTTGTTTTAAATCGACGATTCTATATAGAAGAGGTTTACTGTATTGATGCCAAAACTATTTAAGATTATATGAAGTTGATATTCTTTAAAATTTTTTTTGGTGGATAAGCTTATAGATGAAAAAAAAGATAATCCAGAACACGTACAGGTCTATGTCAAATATCTTCTGTCAAGAGACTTATTTGCACGGTATTGCAATAAAATTGAAGCAAGCAGTCATTGACCACGCGGTGAAAAATATATGAGTTCCTCTACTACAATAGAGTTAGATATCTACTGCAGACTTGGAGAAATAGTGTTCTAAAACAATTAGAATAAAGTGGGATTGCGTGATATTTATACTCTTTTTCCTCCTTTCCTATATTCAAAAGGTTGTAGGTAGTGTCAGCATACCATACAGGGATTTTTCGATGAACTTAAAACCGCTCAAGCTCACAGGGCACATTAAACGATGTTACGCTTTAACAACAAAAATTCTGTGCCTGCTTCAAGATCAACGTCCCGACCTAATTATAATTTGGTCGGGAACTTAAGTTGTTACTCAGGTAATTAAGTTTGTTGAATGTGTTTCCACCTCAAACATGAATCTATACTTTTATTACTTTTTTCTGCCCCCTCCGAATATCTACAAAACCACTACTTCTAACTTCCTTTTTTTATTTTATTCATTCATTTGTAGCCGATCCTTCTGTAACAATACTGTCTCTAGTAGTAGACGGATTCATTTTTCGATGGCATCATACGTATTATCATGATTGAGTTCTGTGCTAAATTTTGCTTTTGTTGCTCCTTCTTAATTTATTTACTGATTTATCGTGAGCGTGATAGCCATTGTGATACAAGGGAAAAGTGGAGGAGTTCAACTGTCCAAGATAAGATATATTTACTCGTCAATACAGATTGAAACCACCAATTGTAATCTGCATGCCATGATTACGAACATTGGAAAGGTTATAGCGGCAAACCTGATGTACGGCTGGAGAAGGGGACTGTGTGATTATTGGATTTTAAAAATATATTTTACATATATGGAATTATTGTTACCTTCATATTTTATAAGTCGAATCTAACTTATAATTATCAATTAACCGATATATATACTAACTGATTCGTAAATGCGAAATGAGAGGAATACATGATGAAAACAATTGCGTTATGTATGATTGTAAAAAACGAGCAAGAGCATCTTAGAAGGTGTCTTGATAGCGTAAAGAACAAAGTAGATCAAATTGTAATTGTAGATACAGGTTCAACAGATGAAACCGTTAATATCGCTAAAGAATATACTAATGATGTACATCATATGGATTGGAATAATAATTTTGCAGCTGCTAGAAATGAATCTATTAAATTTGCCACTACCGACTATATTTTAGTGTTAGACGCAGACGAGTATCTAGAAGAATCTGCTGATTTACAAAAGGAAATTACCTCAGGTGCAGACTACTATTTCACAAAAATACACAATATTATGTCATTTGAACGTGCTTTAAACCATTTGGCGATCCGAATTTTTTCAAATAGTAAAGACCTATATTATCAGAACCGCCTTCATGAACATTTGAATATTATGGACGAAGAACGTAATTTGATAAGTGGACAAGCTGGACTTGTTATTATGCATACTGGCTATACAAATGAAATGATGGAGGGAAGGGAAAAAGCCAAAAGAAATCTCCCTCTTATGTTGAAGGAAGTTGAAGAAAACCCAACGGTGTATAACCTATTTAATATGGGAAGAACCTATATGTGGGTTGGGAAATATGAAAAAGCAATAACCTTTCTGAAGAGGGCTTACCCAATGAGTAAAAACTTAACAATCGCTTCAGATTTGATCATTACTTTATGTCGAAGCTTAGGGGAAATGGAAAGGTATAATGAAGCTTTACAAATTTTGCAAGAAGCTGTAGTGGTTCATCCTACAGAGGTAGACCTGCTTCATCTACAAGCACTTTACTATATGGAAATAAATCACTATAGAGATGCTATAGATACGATGACAAAATGTCTTGATATCGGTGATCAAGGCATTACCGTTACGGAAGGTCATGGGAGTTATATAGCACACTTTAGATTAGCAGAATGGTATGAACTGCAAAATGATTTGACGAAGAGTTATGAACATATTTTAGAAGCTTTTAAGCTGAAAAATGACTTTGCGCCGATTATGGGGAAATATTTTAAAATCATAGAGAAAGCAAATGTTCCATTAGAAGAAGTATTCGTAAGTACAAACCAGTTGTATCCGATATCAAATAGTGGTCAGCTGGAAAAAATGTTAGAAGTGATGTATCAATTGAGACACCCCCTCTTGCAAAGATATCTGACAGAGTATAACGTGACTGTTCAAGATAATGTAATGGCTACTGCACAACAATATGCTAGGGATTATGATGGAGCACAAGCCTTGTGGTTGGAAATAGAAGGTATGGATGAGCAAAACGGAGAGGACATTTTATTATTATCGATGATTCTCAAAGATAAAACTCTATTTGGAAGGGCCCAAACACTACTTAATCTAAGTCAAAAGGAACAAAAAAAACTATACAAAATCATAATGGATGAACCTTCAGGAGATGCTAAGTTAACACCACATTTAGAGTATATACTAGAAAGGGTACTGATGCATTTAATTCGATTACAAGAGTTCGAGACATTTGAAAAGTTATTGAATTATTTGTGGCAAGGAAGTGTTAATGTGAAGGTTAAAGTCTGTGAGCACCTTGTGAGTTATGGTTTTAACGAGATAGCCATTGATCTATTAGTTAAACTGTTTGAACAACATCCAAGGAACATAAGTATTATTAAGATGCTGGGTGATGTCTGCCTTAGTTCTGAATATTATCAAGATGCACAGCTTTTTTATACAAAATTACTTGAAGTTAGTGATGATTATGTGGCTTATGAGAGAGCTTACGAGTTATATGAAAGAGTGGATGATCAAATTGCAAAGAATTCTCTCCTAACTCAAATAAATCGTAAGTTCCCATTATGTGCATGGTCTAAACAGAATTTTTAATAAATAATAGAATGCTCAAAATAAGGAGTATACATGGGAAATTTCACGTTAGAAAATAAGCCTCGTTTGGTAGCCCTGTGGCCAGAATGTTTAAATGTTCATCTCACTAAGGATCTGGGGATGATACCGTTTATTCTTCATAAATATCATGATTATGATTCTGTAATAGCATGTTATGGCATTGAGGATTTTCCTTATATAGACGATGAAGTAAAGGGCTTGAAAATCGATTCTGTTGAAAATAGAGGAGACATCTTAACAGATGGTAATGATTATCTTTCACAACGAGCAGAAGAGATTGATATATTATTCTTAATGGGAATTTATCCATTTACGTTAAGTTGGATGGAGAAATACAAAAGTATAAATCCGAAGGGGAAAATCTATTTAAAGCTAGACGCCAATATATATTGGATGAATAGCATTGATTTAACGGATAATCTATTTGAGACGCTTAAAAAATGCGATGTAATCAGCGTTGAAAGTAAGAAACTATACCATTATTTAAACAAAAAGTGGCCCTTAAAAATAGAGTATGTTCCAAATGGATTTTATAATTTTCATTCAAGTCCAAGCGTGAATTTTAATGAAAAGGAAAACGTTATTTTAACAGTCGGGAGAATTGGAACTCACCAAAAAGCTAATGAAACTATGTTAGAAGCGTTTAAATTAGTTGCTTCAGAAATTCCTGACTGGAGGCTTAAACTTGTAGGAAATGTTGAGGAACATTTCATTCAATATACTCATGAGTTTTTCAATGAAAATCCTGAGCTTAGAGACAGGGTTGAATTAGTTGGTCCAATAGAAAATAGGAAAATTATCGAAAATGAATACAGAAAAGCTAAAATTTTTTGTTTGACTTCGAGATACGAAGGGTTCCCGTTAGTTTTCACGGAAGCTGCTAATAACGGTTGCTTTATCGTTTCTACCGAAATTGACCCGGCTTTTGATATTACCAATGAAAGCACACTTGGAACCCTTTTTCCTATAGATGATCCTTATAGATTATCTGAAATATTAATGGAGGTTTGTAATGACAATATAAGATTGGAGCATACATGTTGTGAAATTCAAAATTTCGCAGAAACTAATTTTAATTGGACTAATATATGCCATAAGCTTGATCTTTTATTACATCTAAATTAATGGGGGAATTCCAGTGATCGAAATAACATTTCAAAATGATGAAGTGAAGTTAATAAATACACAAAATAATGTTTCGGAAACTGTTCTACATTTCGGTGGGATTCACAATAACCTTACAACGATAAGTTCGCCAAAGCTGTTACAAGAATACATTCACATGCTAGAAAACTATTCAACTATACAAAAGTATACTTACGGCGAAACTACGATGATTGATATCGTGGCACTTACAAGTCTTATATACAACGAATTAATGGCGGGGAAACATACTGAGATCAGGGCTCTAGAGGTAGGAAGTTGGTTCGGATGTTCAAGTTATTTCTTTGCAAATAGTCTCAAAACGTTCTCAGATAGTAATATCTTATTCTGTATGGATACGTGGCAGGGTAGCCCGGATACAACAAGCCATAATATTGCAAATTATGAAAATGCGTTTGAACATTTTAAGAGCGTAATGAGATATGCCGGTGTTTATGATAATATAAAGCCTATTGTGTGCGATTCAACGGTGGGCATGGACATTCTACAGGATGATTATTTTGATATTATTTTTGTGGACGCTAACCATACGTATGACTATGTTTATCAGGATATAATCAAAGGAATAAGAAAAATTAAAGTCGGCGGACTATTAATGGGGCATGATTGTGAGTGTTATGCAGATGAACTTCCTCCTCATCTTTTGCATGGTGACAACAAGCATTTAGACGGTATAGAGGGTTATCATACAGGAGTAATTAAAGCCTTGGATGATATTTTCGGCAGATCCTATAATCGGTTCAATCAAAGTCTCGTCTGGTATAAGAGAATAACTCAAGAAGACAAAGATATGTTATTAAAAATGACTTCTGAGTTTGACTATGATCGAGAAGGTATTGTACAGCTGGTTGAAACTATGAAGGAAGCTATCCAATTTATATATAATAACATTTCAGAGGGGAAATCAGAAACAATTCAAACACTTATCTTTGGTACAGTGCAGGCAGCAAATCAACTGGAGAAAGAAATAATCCCGCTTTGCGAGAAATATAATAACAAAGACTTGAAAATTAATACTAATGTGTTAAAAAATTCTCTTCTGGATTTTCGAATTGCGTATGATAGGGATTTTCCACAAGCACTTTCTGTGCTGGAATCAAGAGTTATCGAAAGTTTTAATGTCTGGGTAGAATGTTTCACTGAAAGTGGAATGTAACCATTTTTATATGTGATTTGGTGAGGTCATTGTGTTTGAATATCAGATAGGGAAGTGAGTAGAGGTGAAAGTTGTTATTTTGGCAGGGGGCAGAGGAACACGAATTAGCGAAGAATCCTATATAAGACCTAAGCCTATGATTGAAATCGGTGATGCGCCAATACTGTGGCATATCATGAAGACCTATTCTTATTATGGATATAATGAATTCATTATCTGTTTGGGTTATAAAGGTTATATTATTAAAGAGTATTTTGCCAATTATTATCGACATATGTCAGAGGCAATTACCTATGACTTCTCTTCTGGCTCTGGAAACACTGTAGAAGTTCATCAAAATTCAGTGGAACCATGGAAAGTCACTTTGGTTGAAACGGGTTTAAATACAATGACTGGCAGTCGTATAAAGCGTATTGAACCTTATGTGGGGAACAATTCATTTATGCTCACCTATGGCGATGGTTTGGCAGATATTAATATTGGGAAGCTGGTAAAGTGCCATAAAGAAGGTGGCAAATTGGCTACGATTACTGGCGTACAACCAGATGGAAGATTTGGTCGACTTGAATTGGAGGGTGAGTCCGTTACAGGTTTTACGGAAAAAGTAAAAGGGGATGGAGGCTGGATTAATGGCGGGTTTATGGTTTGCCAGCCTGAAGTATTCAATTATATACAAGATACTGAGAAAACAATTTTGGAGCAAGAACCTTTGCAAAACCTGGCACGTGATGGGGAATTGAACGTTTATAGACACCACAGCTTCTGGCAGCCTATGGATACTATACGTGAAAAGATTATCCTTGATGAGCTTTGGGAAAAACAGAAGGCTCCCTGGAAAGTATGGTCGGATTCATAAAACGTAATCTATGGAGTGGAATATGTTTAAAATAACTTTAAGCACAGATGATCTGCAAAATTATGTTTTTCAGCAGTTAAATAATTTTTATCCAGATAATCGTTTATTGCGTAAAGATACATTATTCAACCAATCATTTAATCAAGCGCTTGAACGTACGGAGTATTGCTTTCAGCATGTAGCTTTACAAGCATATCATCGCAAAGGGACTACATTTTTCTCTCATCTGCATTCAGATCAGTATACTTTGTTTTTATGGTTTTTATCCAACTCGGTATGGAAGAGATATGAAGATACTGAACTGGCATCCAAGCTTTTTAATCTAAATAAGACTTTAAATGGTGTATTATGCATGTATGATGCGGGGATGCCAAACATTTTTCTCATTGTACATGGTGGTGCTGTATTAGGCAAAGCATCCTACAGTGATTTTTTTGTGTGTTATCAAGGATCTACTGTAGGTGCCGTTAATGGAATCTATCCTAAGCTAGGAAAAGGAGTTATTTTGGCTCCTCAGTCATCGATTATAGGTGATTGTACTGTAGGGGATCTGGTTACAATTGGAAACCAGGCTTTGCTAAGAAATAAAGATTTGAAGAGTAGGTCGTTGTATTATCGTCATATCGATACTGGGCAACATTATGTTAAAAAGTCTAGCACATCTTGGGTGCAATCGTTTTTCAATGTCCCAATCATACCGAATGGAGATGGTCTCTAAAAGTGAGGACAGTCTTAATCAGTGGTGCAAGTGGTTATATAGGCCTTCACATAGCACAGTTACTAAGATCCAATAATTACAAAGTTATCACGGCCACACGGGACTCGGATGGAGATATTATGATGGATTTCTCAATTCCATCCAAGGTATCTGTCTTAAATTATCATGGTATTGATGCGATGATACACACGGTTTCACCAACTGAAGATCTTTACAGACATGATCCTTATCGGGCCTTATCAGAAAATGCAGCTGGAATACATGCAGCAATCGATTTCTGTAAGAATAATAACATTCGTGACTTTATATATATCTCCAGTTTTCATGTTTTTGGCAAGCAAAGTGGACTATTAAGAGAGGATTCCTATGTCACGCCAAGTAATGATTACGGACTTGCACATTATACAGCTGAACAAACTGTCAGAATGTTTGATCGTAACAAACAGATCAATGCATGGATAGTCCGTCCTTCTAATCTTTTTGGAGTCCCGGCAAATTTAGGGAAATTCAAGAGATGGAATTTGGTACCTTTTCTGTTTTGTAAGGAAGCAGTAGAGCAACAACGAATAACCCTTTTAACTCCAGGTAATCAGATTCGTAATTTTGTAGGCATTTCTGATGTGTGTAAAAAAATACTATGGACACTAGAGAAAAAACCGGTTGATCGTGTTATACATGCTTATGGAAAGGAAACTATGAGCATCTTACATTATGCAAATCTTGTTCAAAAAGTTGCTTTGGAAAAATTTAATCTTCCTGTACAGATCATTCGCCCAGAAGGAGATGACCAGGTCGTTCAATTCCAATTTACAAGTTTATATAACGATTTAGAAATTTTACCGGAAGATAATATAGAAATATTTGTGAATGAGATGCTGAAGGCCCTTCTTACGTATTGATATAAAGGAATACTCAAATATAATAGGTTGAATATCGATTTGGTTGAAGGTACGAATGGAAAACGTATTTTTGACTGGGTTAACTTCACTGCAAAAGTTTGTTAACCATGAACAGACTTGTTATTAAATAGCTTGTGGCACATTATAGGGGGATATTGATGTTAATTCATTCTACACCTTTGAACCAAGCAGCAGTAATTGAACTAGAGCCTATTAAAGACAATCGGGGGTACTTTGCTAGAAGTTTTTGTAAAGAGACAATGATAAGCTGTGGGATTTCTTTTGAAATGACTCAATCTAACGTGACATTTAATGAGAATGCTGGGACTCTTAGAGGTATGCACTTTCAATTACCTCCTTATTGTGAAGATAAAATTGTTACTTGTTTTAATGGCGCAATCTATGACGTTATTATAGACCTTAATCGTGAAAGCTCTACGTTTGGAAAGTGGTATGGTCTAACGCTATCTGATAAAAATTGCTTATCTTTATATATACCCAAAGGATTTGCACATGGTTATCAAACAATGACAGATAATACAATAATCCACTATTTGATGAGTGAAAATCATACTCCCTCCCATGAGTCTGGGGTTCGTTGGAATGATCAAGTGTTTGGAATAAATTGGCCTGAGAGCGAGCGTTTAATTATTTCAAAGAAGGATGAAAGTTGGGGAGACTTTGATATGAATACCGATGGAGTTTCAGTTTTGTTACAAAAGGGAGAGTAAGATGGATAATTATACAGCTACTCAACTCCTTCAGTCTTTGCAAGCTGGACATGAAGGAATCAGGCATTTGGAAAATTGTATTCAAAGTGGTGAATTAAATATCTCGGATCTTGCAATACTGGATGATCTGTCAGAATTACTGAGTGTGGTGGAGAGTTTCACTGCTACATTATCTATACCTAACCGCGTGAAGGAAATTAATGCTAATATTCTATTTTATATCAATGAGCTTAAAGAGAATGCAACTCATGATAATGTGGGACTATTTTTATATGATTTTCGCTTCCATTTTAGTTCATTGTATAGAATATTGGAGTTTGAGATTGCCTACATTGCAGAGGATTTGGTTAGCAAACGAGATTATCCGCGGTTCTATCCTGAAATAGGAGTCGTGGATCATGATGATATTTCTGCAAAAGGTGCGAATTCACTCTGTAAAGTTAGTATCGTTTTATTAGCATACAATAATCTCAATTATACGAGAGATTGTGTGGAGAGCATTTTAATGAATACTAATAATGTAGATTATGAATTGATTTTAGTAGATAACGGATCTACAGATGGAACTAAAGAGTATTTTGATTCTATTCCAGGTGCGAAAGTTATCCACTTAAAATATAATATACATCTTGTTAAAGGATTTAACATGGGCCTGATGGCAGCAGAAGGGAAATACTCTGCAGCTGTATGTAACGACTTTATTTTTACTCCAAATTGGTTGGAAAACTTAATTATTTGCATTGAATCAGATGATCAAATCGGATTTGTCTCTCCAGGAGCAACCTCTATTTCTAACTTGCAGCAGATTTCTATTCCGTTTATATCCAAAGAGGATTTTCAAGAAAAAGCTAAAGAGTACAATGTAAGCGATCCCTCTAAATGGGAAGAACGCGTGGTATTACTACCTAACGTTTTATGTTGTCCAACAGCACTTCTAAACAGGATAGGATATTACGATACTCGCTTTTTCCGTGGTGAATTTCTGGATGATGATATAAGTTTTAGAATTAGACGTGCTGGTTATAAGCTCATATATTGTGGAGATACAGTAACGCATCATTACGGTAGTCTGACTACGGTAACTGACCATCAGACCAATTCTCTTGAAGAAGGTCGGGAAACATTCAAAGAAAAATATGGACTTGACGCTTGGGTGGACGCGCGTATGAGTTCGACATACCTAGATATAGAGGCTAATCTTCTGTCCGGGGTGAATTCAATTCTAGGTATTGATGTAAAGTGCGGAGCTACTTTATTGCAAATAAAAAATCGTATTTGGTCATTACATGGAAAAAAGCCAAAGTTATCTGTTAGTACAACAGAGCGGAAGTATGATGTGGATGTTAGTAGTATTGCAGAACAAGTATTTCCACTCGATAGTTTAAACCAGCTACCAGAAGTTATGAAAAAAAGTATTGACTTAGTATACATTGAAAAACCACTGGATTGTTATTCAGATAATCTGCAAACAATCTTTTATAGCCTTTCTCACACAATGAATGCTAATGGTAAGTTGGTCTTCACGGTTAACAACATTATTAGTATCGAGTCATTGTATGAAATGTTGAATTCGTCAAATTCAGTTCATGATCGTAAAATCTACATTCGAGATATGGTTTGTGCACAAGCAAGAATTAATGGTTTTGAACTTTATTCAATTGTGAATTATGCTCCACAACGTAATCCTGAGAGTGACCAAATGGTTGAGAACATAGCTCAGTTTTTGGGTAATGGAAGAGAAAATGAAGTGAATTACCTGAAGTCCTTATTGAATAGTACGTATGAAATATATCAAATGAGCTACATTGGAAATGAATCTATATGAAAGTAGAGAAGCTTGTATGGGGAAAACGGGTATTGTAAATCGTAACTTTTGGTTTGGAAAAAGTGTATTTCTCACTGGTCATACAGGATTCAAAGGAGGTTGGCTTAGCCTATGGCTTCATAGTATGGGTGCACATATTACAGGTTATTCTGTGGATATCCCCTCAACTCCATCTTTATTTGATTTAGGTAATATAGGGGATGTTCTGGTCGAGTCTATAACAGATGGGAATGTAACAGACTTTGAAAAGCTTAAACAATCCATGCAGAAGGCAAACCCTGAGATCATTATTCATATGGCAGCACAACCCCTGGTTAGAAGATCATATGAAAGTCCTGTCGACACATACGCCACAAATGTAATGGGTACAGTTAATGTAATGGAGGCTGCACGTAGTTGTCCTTCGGTACGTGTTATATTAAATGTTACAACGGACAAATGTTATGAGAATCAGGAATGGCAGTGGGGATACCGGGAGGTTGATACTCTGGGTGGACATGATCCATATTCTAGTAGCAAAGCTTGTTCGGAGCTGGTTACCTCAGCATATCGTCGATCCTTTTTTCAATCATCCGAGATAAGAGTGGCAACGGCAAGAGCCGGCAATGTGATCGGTGGAGGTGATTGGGCAGAAGATCGATTAATTCCTGATTTGGTTAACTCATTGAGGAGTGGAAGGCAGATTCAAATACGAAATCCTGAGGCTATCCGCCCTTGGCAACATGTGCTTGAGCCCTTATCGGGATATCTACTGCTTTGCCAAAACTTATACTTAGAAGGCGGCGACGATTTTGCTCAAGCCTGGAATTTTGGACCGCGAGACGGCGATGCTAGGTCAGTTGAATGGATAGTCGAACAGATGCTCAGCAAATGGCCTTATGAGCATCCTGGGTATCAGGTAATAAGACAGGATCATATGCATGAAGCAAATATGCTCAAGCTGGACTGCTCCAAGGCGTTGAAGGAGCTTAATTGGGCTCCAAGGTGGCAGTTGGATAGAGCATTGGAGGCTACTATTCAATGGGTTGCTGGTTATTTGCAAGGCAGAGATATAAAGGAACTGTGTGAGCGGCAAATTGCTGAATATGAAGCAGATTGTTTGGATGGATAAAAGAAAATTATATTGCACAGTATGAAACTAATCTATACAAATGGCCATTACTTCTTTAGTTTTCATATGAAATAAAGGTAGAACCCTCAAGCGGACATTTTTTTGGGGGGGTTACCTTTATTTTATATGTCAGAAATGAAAGTTTGCAGTTTCAATGACCGACATGTATAGAGGTAATCAATTTTAATCATTCTATTCAAACTCATGCATTGGGAACCGATAAATATAATAAATAATCCCATCGGAGGTTGTAAGATGAATCTGCAATTCTCTCTTTCGACGAATGCGGTGAGTGGCAAAGCAAATGGCGTAAGCCAACATAGCGATGCTATAGCAAATCAGGATAGCCAGCAAATACAGGCCGTGAGAAATGGATCAGAATTAAGCAAGCTTGAAAGGCAGGGAGTTTCATTCTCCATGGGGGATGAGCAACTTATTAAGGCAATAGATAGAGCTGTTAAAGCTCTTCAGGGACCTACAACCACGTTAGAAATGAGTGTGCATGAAAAAACACATCAGATCTTGGTCAAAGTTCTCAATAAAGACACCGGGGAATTGATTCGAGAGATTCCTCCTGAAAAGACCCTTGATTTAGTAGCAAAGATGATGGAAATTGCAGGGATTCTTATCGATGAAAAAGTATAAGGAGGAAATGAAATGCGTATAAACGGTTTCTCAGGAATGGATATAGACAGTATGGTCACCTCATTAATGACTGCGAAGAAGTCTCCATTAAACAAGCTGAATCAGCAGAAGCAGACATTAGAGTGGACGCGTGATAGCTATCGTGAATTAAATACTAAAATCGTACAATTTAGAGACAAACTATCCAGCATGAGTAAGTCAGAGGCAATGAACACTCAGAAAGCAACGTTAACTGGTAATACAACGGCTATTAAAGCGGAAGCTAATGCTGATGCTAGTTCTACACCTATGTCTGTAGTCGTTAACAAGTTAGCAACAAAGTCCAATATGCAGACCTCTACAGGCCTACGTACTGCCGGAAGCAGTACGGCAGATGCTACTAAAAATACTACATTGGAGCAAATTGCAGGTGGGAGTGCGTCAGATACTTATGAGTTAAATATCAATGACAAAACAATCACTTTTCTTAAAACCGATACAATATCTGCAGTGATGGCCCGTATCAATTCAGAAGGGGCGAACGTAACAGCAACCTTTGATGAAATCAGCGGCAAGTTCTCCATTACAGCTAAAGACTATGGGGATAGCAATAATATTAAATTAACAGGTGCGGATAAGCAGGTTAAAAGCAGTACGCTTATGGACTTATTCCAAATTAGCTCTTCAGATGTAAAGGCGGCTGAAAAAGGGGAAGTTATAGTAACGAATACCGCGGATTCGAGTTCTAAAACTTATAATCCTGATAAGAACTCCCTTGTTGTTAATGGAGTGTCACTGACTCTGTTAGAGACCACGGGAACCACTGGACCAGCCCAAATAACAACCCAATCAGATCCAACAAAAGCTATGGAGACCATTAAATCTTTTGTGGATGCTTATAATGACCTATTAAGTACATTTAATAAGAAACTAAGTGAACAAAAGTATCGCGATTTCCCTCCACTGACAGCCGATCAAAGGAAAGACATGAAGGAAGATGAAATTAAGCAGTGGGAAGAAAAGGCGAAAAGTGGTCTTCTGAAAAATGATTCCATAGTAAGTTCTGCTGTGTCTTCTATGCGAATGATTATTTCCAGTAAATTAGGTGATTTAAGTTCGGTTGGTATTACTACAGGCCAATATTATGAGAATGGTAAATTACAAATTAATGAAGAGAAGCTGAAGGCTGCTTTGACGGCAGATCCCGATAAGGTTTTGAATATTTTCAAAGGGTCATCTGATGATATAAACAGCAAGCCTCTCTTTAGCGAATTAAGAAGTAAGCTTGATACTACGTTAGACATGTTTGTAAAAAAAGCAGGTACATCAAAATTCGATACAGACGCTAGTATGACCTTAAAGGCAGACAGTATAATGGGAAAGCAGCTTAAGAACTATAATAGCGATATTACAGAGATGACCAAAAAACTTGCTGATGCTGAAACACGCTATTACAAGCAGTTTTCGGCTATGGAATCGGCTATGAGCAAGTATCAGTCGCAGTCGTCCAGTTTGACAAGCTTTTTACAATAGTCTAGAAAAGGGTGATTCGTTTGATCTCATCTCCTTATGAAAAATATAAACAGTCTTCGGTGCAGACCTCTACTCCGGGGCAGCTCATTATTATGTTATATGATGGTGCCATTCGCTTTGTAAAGGCTGGGCTTGATGGGATATCATCCAATGATATTGCTAAGACCAACATAAACTTGGTCAAAGCTCAAACCATTATTAGTGAGCTAATGTCCACGTTAAACTACTCGTATGACATTTCCAAAAATTTATATGCTTTATATGAGTATATGAACTATTTATTAGTTCAAACCAATATCAAGAAAAAGATTGAGTCAGGTGAAGAAGTTCTGGGTTATCTGCAAGAATTGCGTGAAACTTGGATTGCAGTGAACAAGCTGACGGTAGGTATGTCATTGTCAACGGAACAGTAAGCTATGATAAATGACGCTTTATCTCAATTAGAGCAACTAACCCAACAATTCATACTTCGACTGAATGAGACAAATTACGAGGAAATTGAGATTTTTGTCGAAGTTCGTCAAATGAAGGTGAATAAACTGCTGAGTGTCTTGATAAATACGCCCATGACAGCAGAGCAAAAACAGAAATTAGAGTCTATTCTAAGCCATGATGCAATAATTGATCAGCATATGCAATCGCTAAAACAGGAAGCCCAAAATTGGCTTGTCCAAAGAAATATAGCCAAATCGCAACGTAATGCTTATGAAACTAACTATACGCCTGATAGCTTTCTAATGGATCGTAGGAAATAAATTTAAAAAGCTCTTGCCCAACACGTTATATTGTGTGGACGAGAGCTTTTTTTACATTTGTAAAGCTACTAATTGAGTTTAAATGAAAAAAAGACCTATACAAAAAAATCTATCAATTTATTGTTTCAGGCACTAAAATATAGTTTAAAACATGATTAGTAAGTCTACTTTAGTCCAAGTTCTAATCGTTCAAGGAACAAAGTTATTGACTATTTACCCATTGTATTATATATGGAATAACTATACATGAAAACATTATCAATTCCAATTGACAATGGATAACTTTGGGTGGTATAGTCGGAAATGTGGGCGAGAGCTTCACTTCATTTGATGACGAAGGGAATGTTAGTGCATGCAAGGTAAAGTAAAATGGTTTAACGCAGAAAAAGGTTATGGTTTCATTGAAACATCTGACGGCGGCGACGTATTTGTACATTTTTCCGCAATTCAAACAGAAGGCTTCAAAACACTTGAAGAAGGACAAGACGTGGAGTTCGACATTGTCGAAGGCGCACGTGGACCACAAGCCGCTAACGTAACCAAATTATAATCATCCCCGGCATAGCCGACCTACATAATTGGTAAGATGGTTAGCAATGGATAACGCGCTAGCAACTGCCCTGGAATATATTCCAGGGCTTTTTTATGTTTTCTAATTACATAAAAAAGCCCCTTACCCGGTGGTAAGGAGCTCAACACAATAGAACTTTTACTCTAGAGAACCATCAAAGTCAGCCATTTCCACAAAAATGGTATTGGAGGAGGCAGATTGTTTCTCTACGCTTCCGTCTGGATAACGGAATTGATAGCGCAGGATAACCTGGGCGATCAGATACGCGCGGAGCGCAGATTCGATGTCGAAAGAGAATACGATGACTGCTTTGTGGTTTGGATCAAGCCGACCTAACGGAATACCTTGGAGCAGGTTAGGATGCGGAAGTGGCACAGAATTCACGGTGACAGTTCGTAGCAAAATGAAATCTTCGGCTGCAAATGGTGCAGTGAGCAAGAGCTCTTCCAGTGGGGTGTTTCCGATGTTTTCCACATGGACGATAAAGGACAGGGTATCTTCTTGGCCGACACGCAAAGCGCTGGAGCTAAGCGTAAGTTTAGGGGTGGCTGCAATAACGGTCACGCCGACGGTGTTGGTCTGGGAGGTTTCCTGAATGGTCTCTCCTCCACTACGACGTGAGGTATATTCGATGGTGGCCTGGTTGCTGAATGTTCCATCTGCAGGTGCTTCACGGATTTGTGCCTGTAATGTAAGGGTGAGCGTCTCCCCTGGTGCAATATCCGGGAGCGTGATACCTGCAGCGAGATTAGCGCCTGGCTGTGCTTTTTCTTGAATAGTCAGGCTGTTGGGTACATAAATGAGTCCATGCGGCAACGGGTCTGTGAACAGCGGATACTGCGCTGTGATTCCCCCTTTGTTAGTAATCTGTATGGTGAAGGTGAGTGTGTCGCCTACAGAGGCATCCGTGGTACTCACCTTTTTTACTAATTCGAGCAGTGGGAATACAACTGGGATCGTAACGGTATTGGTATTCAATGTCCCCGATACGACTCTTCCTCCAGGTAACGTAAACGAGTAGGCAAAGACAGCTTGATTTACGATGTAGCCGGATGGAGGCGTCTCTAATACGGTCACTTGATAAGTCAGTGTCAATGACTGTCCGGGTTCCACAGACCCAAGGCTAACACCGACGGCAGGATCGACTCCCGACAGTGACTGACCATTCAAATGTATGCTGTCAGGAATCAATAGAGTCCCGGCAGGAATGAAATGTTGCAGTGTAACTTCGGATGTTACGTTGCCAAAGTTGTTGAGCAGTACCGTATAAGTAAGGCTTTCTCCTGCGATGGCCTCCGTATTTTCCGTAGAGATACTTGCGGCAAGCTGTGGATCAAAAACAGTTATAGTCACGGTGTTGCTGGTAACCTCGCTCGCACCGTCACTGCCAGCATATTGAAGCCGTACGCTATTGTTTAGACGTCCTCCGAGAGGCAGAGACTGAACGTTCACGCTGTAGGATACATCCATTGTCTGTCCCGCCTGTAAGCTGCCGATAAATAATGGTTCACCCGGCTTGCTAGAAGCAGGTGGAGAACCGTTAATTCTCAAGCTATCCGGGTTTATGATGGTTCCATTCGGTACGTAATCGGCTAACACTACATCGGTAATGACCGAGCCTCCATCGTTAACAAGAGTCAGCTGATAAGGCACAGCATCGCCTAATGCGACAGTAGACACTGTTGTGCGTAGCACGGCTGACAAGGCTCCTCTAGCAGTAGGAGCTACTTTAACCGAGACAGAAGGTGAAGCAGTTACCAGATTCGTGCTTCGTCCATCCGGCAGCTGGTAGGAGTAAGCCAGCGAAGCTTGATTCACCAGTGTGCCAGACTCGGAGGCACGAACGACAAGCGCGGAGAAGACGGTAGTCGTTTTTTCTCCTGGTGCGATGGTACCTAGGGCAATGCCTTGCCCTGGAATGACCCCATAATGAGGGGTTCCATTAACCGAAACAGAGCCGGGAACAAAAGAAAGCTCCGATGGCAATGAGTCCGTTAACAAGCCAAACGCACCGATATTTCCCGTATTTTCTGTGACGATGGAATAGGTGATGCTTTGGCCTGGCTGTACGCTCTCCGTGCTGGCTAATTTCGTCAGTTTCACCACAGGCTGAAGTAAGGCAATGGTGACAGCATTGGACAAAACGGCACTGGCTTCTTCACCATTTGAGAGTAACAAGCGCGCCTGATTCGTACGTGGCCCTGGCTGTTCTGTCGCTGTGATACGGACATCGAAGGATATGACAGTCTTGGTATTCGCTTCTAACGGTGGCAAAGCTATGCCAGTGCCGGGATCGCTTTCTGCCACCGTAGATCCATTAATCTGAACTGAACCTGTAATAAACTCGATGTCCTCTGGCAAAGTGTCCAGCAAACGGGCATCTTGCACGGTATTCGTATCCTCGTTGAGGATCACGAGTTCATACGTCAAGGTATCGTCAGTAGTGGCGAAAGGTGAGCTTACGCTTTTGCTTAATGTGATGTCTAGCGGTGACACGGCTACCTTAACAATGTTGGATAAATGGAAACCGCCTGCCTCTCGCCCATCTGGTGCATTAAAGCGATAGTCTACCTCAGCCTGATCGACCAGTAATACGGTTGCAGGGATGGAAGATACCAGCACTTGGAAAGTGACGGTTGCCGATTGTCCTGGTGGTATGGCTGGAGTCGGGATGCCGGAAACCGGGCTTGCACCGGGAGCTGCAATGCCGTTAATCGAGACGGTGTTCGGAAGGAATACAGAGCCGTCTGGAATATTGTCACTTACAGTAGTCGAGGCTGCAATGTTACCCGTGTTGGATACGACAATCGTGTAAGTGATGATGTCTCCGACTGTGGCATTATTGGTATTGCTTGTTTTGACTGCTGTCAGGATCGGCTGGAAGACCGAAATGGTTATCACATTAGATGTTGAGCTGCCAGTAAATACTCCGCTGGTAAAGCTAACGGATGCCTGATTAGTTAATTGTGCCGGTGTGGGCAAGAAGTCGACTCGAACCTGGAACGTAACGGTAGCAACGGCTCCTGGAGCGAGGCTATCGATGGCAATGCCAAAGCCAGGGTTTCCATCAGGGAAGGAAGTTCCGTTTATGGTAACACTGCCGTTTACAAAGGAGCTTCCCGCCGCAATCATATCTGAAACCACTATATTATTGGCTGTACTGATCCCATTGTTGGAGACAGCCAGTGTGTAGGTGATGATATCGCCAATAATGGCGTCAGTAGCCGCCGTTCCCTTGACGATGCTAACGTCTGGTGAGGATACAGAGATACTAACTGAATTGGATACAGCTGATCCGGATACAGTTCTGCCATCTGGTGGTTGGAAAGTGAATGAGCCTGATGCCTGATCGACCAGTACCTGTGGATTAGGCAGAGTATTGATAACGGTTTGGAACGTTACGGATACCGTTCCGCCTGGCAGCACGGATCCAACTGGAACGCCAGTTTCGATGGACAATCCAGGTTGCGGACTGCCAGCAATGCTGACACTGTTGGCAAGGAAAGTCGATCCGGCTGGGATATTATCGCTGATGGTAAGCGCTGCTGCAATATTGCCGCTATTCACGGCCGTAATCGTGTAGGTCAGTGTATCGCCGACGGAGGCGTTAAGAGTGCTAGATGCTTTAGTAATTGCAATTAACGGTTGGAACACAGGTACGATGAGTGGATCGGAAAAGGCAGTGCCAGTGAACGTTCCGCTAGTAAACGTGACGGCTGCAATATCTGTGAGCAGTGGTGGCTGCGGCAAAGACTGGACAGTTGTCTGGAAACTGACGACGAATGTATTTCCAGGTGCGACGTTTCCAATGGCAATTCCAGCAACCGGAGAGGCATTAGGGAAGGCTACTCCGTCGATTAGGACACTGCCCGGAACGAAGGAGGTACCTGCAGGAATTGTATCGGTTACAACAGTATCTGTGACTGAATCCACGCCACTATTCGTGATGCTCAGTGTATATCTGATCGTATCTCCGACTACAGCGGCTGCCAGACTGGATGTTTTCGTCACCTGAATATTAGGTGCAGACACAGCAACATTGACTGTATTGGATGTGACGGAACCACTCAGCACCCTACCATCTGGCGGTGAGTACGTAAAGTTCGCTTGCCCTTGGTCGGTCAATATAGGCGGAGTTGGCAGAGACGAGACGATGGTTTGGAAGCTCACTGTAATACTGCCTGAAGGGGCCAGTGATCCGAGCGTTATGCCTGTAACTGGCGAAGCCCCTGGTACAAGGATGCCGTTAACGACTACGCTGTTAGGCAGTAGTTCAGAGCCAGCAGGAATGTTATCCGACAGCACAGGTATAACGGCAATATTTCCGGTATTGGTGAGCGTCAGGGTATAGACCAATGTGGACCCGATCTGTGTATTGACGGTATTGACGGTTTTGGTCAGGCCGATGATCGGCTGATAAACGGGCAAGGTGACCGGATCGGATTGCGAAGACGTGGTCAACGCGCCTGAAGTAAAGCTGACGGTCGCTTGATTGGTTATTTGCGGCGGTTGCGGCAGACTAACGACGGAGACCTGGAATGTAACTGCTGCCGAACCACCTACAGCAATGGTGCCCACAGGGATACCGGAGCTTGGCGACGCAGCAGGTACCGAAGTTCCATTCACGGTTACGCTACCCGGAACAAAGCTGGTGCCGGGCGGCAGTTGATCAGATACAACGGCATTGACGACTTGACTGATTCCGTTATTCGTAGCAATCACAGTATACGTAATGGTATCTCCGACTACGGCATCTGTAGCGGAGGCTGTTTTGATAACGTCCACATCTGGCGAAGAGACTGAGACGGTCACGGACGGAGATACTGCACTTCCAGTCAGGACACGACCATCTGGAGGTTGATAGCTGTAAGCTGCAGTCGCCTGATTAACCAATGTACCTGATGCGGGCAGTGAGGTAATGACTGCCTGAAAGGTCAGAGTGACGGTCGTAGCTGCACCTATGATACCTAATGGAATCCCAACACTTGGATCTGAGCCAGGTGCGGCGGTGCCATTGATCACTACACTATTAGGGATAAAGGCAGCCCCTGCCGGGATGGGATCACTAAGGACGGTATCTGCGCCGATGTTTCCAGAGTTTGTAACGGAGAATGTATAGGTTACAGTATCTCCAACCGTAGCTCTTCCCGTTCCCGCGCTTTTAGTTACAGTGACGATCGGTTGATACACAGGGATGGTAACGGGATTGGATACCGAAAATCCGTTAAATGCACCTGAAGTAAAGCTGACAGTCGCTTCATTAGTAATGGACGCTGGCGAAGGCAGTGATTGTACGTTAAGCAAAAAGCGAATGGTGGCTCCGCCGCCAGCTCCAAGCGTTCCGACAGGAATGCCGTTTTGCGGGTTAGCTGTAACAACAGGAGTGCCATTGATTGTAACGCTGCCCGGGACAAAGGCAGTTCCAAAAGGAATAGTATCCGTGACGATTACGTTAGTAACAGGATCGAGTCCATTATTAAACGCAGTTATGACATAGGGGACAGAATCACCCACGACAGCGACAGCCACATCAGCTGCCTTCGTGGCTGTAACATTCGGTGATGAGATCGGAATGGATACAGGTAGGGCTGCACCATTTCCAGTCAGCGTTCGTCCATCTGGTAGCTGGAACGTATAGTTCACAGTGGCCTGGTTGGTTAGTATGGAGCCTGGTGGTACTGATATGACCACGGCGCTAAACGAGACGGTTACCGTCGCACCTGGGGCGACCGAACCGATATTAATGCCTGTAATCGGGTCTGCTCCGGGAATGGGCGAACCGTTGACCAGTACGCTATTTTGATTCAGACTAAGCGAGCTGGACAACAGATCAAGCACGACCGTTTCTGCGGGCGCGTTGCCAGTATTGGTTACAGTGATGAAAAAGCCAAGTGTATTCCCTACGGTTGCACGATCTGCACTGAGGGTATTGGTCACATTCAAGATTGGCTGAAATACAGGCAGGCTGACCTGATTCGATGCGGATTGACCTGCGAAAGCCCCGGAATTAAAGGAGACCGTTGCCTGATCCGTTGACAAACCTGACGCTGGCAAGGATGTTACCGTGGTCTGGAAGGTGACCGTTACTGAGCTGGCAGCAGGGATAGTGCCTACGGATACACCTGTGGCGATGTTGGCTCCCGGTATACTGACACCATTGACTTGTACGGAGTTAGGTATAAAAGTAGTGCCATCAGCAATCGGGTCGATAAAGACAGTTCCCGTTACAGGTGTAATACCGCTATTTACTGCGTTAATGGTATACGTAATGGTATCGCCGAAGGCTACAGAGGTCTGATTGACCGTTTTGGTCACGGTGACATTCGGATTGGACACGGGAATGAACACCGGATTCGATTGTACGCTTCCATTTAATGTGCGGCCGTCAGGCGGCTGGAAGGTGAATGTGGCCGAACCCTGATTTAATAGACCCAGGCCAGCAGGGACAGCGTTAATGACGACTTGAAAGGTAAGAGCGACAGAAGCCCCTGCTGCAATGTTTCCGACCAATATCCCTGATTGGGGATTGGCTCCAGCAACAGGCAGACCGTTCACGGTGACGCTATTCGGTATAAAGGAGGAGCCTGATGGAATGACATCGGTGAAGGTGGCGGTCGCTGCTAGATTACCTGTATTTTGGGCGGTGAGTGTATAGACTACGGTGTCGCCTACCGTTGCTTGACTCGTATTTGCGGTTTTAACAAGACTGATAATAGGCTGGTAAACAGGGACGACAACTGTGTTGGAGAGTGATGTGAAGTTCAGTGTACCGCTGGTAAAAGAAACTGTAGCCTGATCACTCAGCTGAGGTGGGTCAGGCAGGCTGTTGACAGACACGGAAAAGGTGACGGTTGTTGACGCTCCAGCAGCGATGGAGCCGATTGGAATCCCCGTTAAGGGGCTGGCTGACGGCAATGTCGTTCCATTTACAATAACCGAGCCAGGAACAAAAGTGGAGCCCGACGGGATCGTATCGTTTACCCGAACATCCGTCACGGTTTGGACTCCGCTATTGGTAGCTGTAATGGTATAAGTTATTGTATCACCGGGAACTGCGTCAGCTACCGAAGCACTTTTGCTTACCTGCACATTGGGTGATGATACAGGAATTGTGACAATATTGGACGAAACATTGCCGTTAACAATCCGGCCATCCGGCGGTTGAAAGGAAAAGCTGATATTCGCCTGGTCGGTGAGTTGGGGAGGTAAAGGCACGGAAGTAATCACCACCTGAAAAGTTGTTTGAGTTACGGCTCCAGGTGCAATGGAGCCAATAGACAGACCTGTTTCGGGACTGGCACCGGGAATAGGAACACCGTTGACGACCACACTGTTCGGTACCAGTGCTGAGCCTGCGGGGATATTGTCTATCAATGTGGCAGTAGCTGCAATATTACCGCTGTTGGTTACTGCCACAGAGTACGTTACGATGTTTCCGACTGTGGCTGATATAGGCTCGGCGGTTTTGCTTACGCTTAACACCGGAGCGTTCAAAGCCACTGTCACCGGGTTAGATACGGATACGCCTGAAAAAGCACCGCTGGTGTAGCTGACACGCGATTGATTGGTGAGCTGCGGCGGACTTGGCAATGGAGAGGATACCGTTGCCCTGAAAGTGATCGTAGCTCCCCCTCCAGCGGCAATGCTCCCAATTATGATACCTAAAGATGGATCTCCACTGGCTATTGTGGAGCCATTCAGCGTTACGCTACCCGCAGTGAATTGAGAGCCGGTCGGGATAGGATCGGAAACGACCACATTGCTCACGGTCTGGATTCCGTTGTTGAGTACGGTCAGGGTGTATAACACCGAATCACCCGGAATGGCGGTGAAACGGTCTGCAGTCTTCGAAATGGACACATTCGGCGCTGACACAGGAATGGATAACACGTTGGACGATGTGCTATCTGTTCTCACTCGCCCATCGGGCAACGTAAAGGAAATGGCGGCGGTGGCCTGGTCTGTCAGTTGGGATGGTGTTGGAAGAGAAGCCACTACAGTTTGGAATGTCAGTGTGATAGGGCTTTGCGGCGACACGGTTCCGATGAAAATACCTGCTGCTGGACTGGCTCCGGGCTGACTAACACCATTGATTACCACGCTGTTCTCCATAAACGTGGACCCGACAGGAATAGCATCTGTCAGCGTTACAGAAGCATTATAGTTGCCGCTGTTCGTGACTAACAATGTGTACAGAATCGTGTCGCCTATCGTAGCTGCTGTTGTATTTGCAGATTTGGCCACACTGATGCGAGGCTGATAAACCGGCACAGAGACGGTATTTGTCTGGGATGTTCCGGTAAAAGCACCGCTGGTGAAGCTGACTCTGGCTGTGTTTTGCAGCGGCTGTACGGACGGAACGGCATTGACTAGCACAGCATAGGACACCTGTACGGATGCGCCTGCGCCAATGGTGCCGACTGGAATGCCACTTCTTGGGTCGGCTGTGCTCACAGGTGAACCACCGACGGTTACGCTCCCGGGTACAAATGAAACGCTGCCAGGGAGTGGATCGGTAATCACGGTGTTTGTGATGGGGTCAATTCCGTTATTAACGGCGTTCACGCTGTAGGTCAGCGTTTCGCCAACACTAACGGATGTGAATCCCGCAGACTTGGTTACTGCTACGTTGGGAAGCGAAATCGATACGGAAACAATATTGGAAAGAAGCGAGCCCGACAGGGTTCTTCCGTCTTGCAACTGATATGAATATTGGAGTAGGCCCTGATCGTTTAACCCACCCCCGGGTGGTAGGGAATCCACTGTCGTCCGGAATGAGACTGTAATTTGTGCACCAGGGCTTACGGTGCCCACTGAAATTCCCGTATTAGGATTGGCGCCTGGCACTGAGGACCCGCCGACAATGACGCTTCCGGGAATAAAGGTGGAGCCTGTCGGTACAGTTTCCGTCAGGGTCGTGTTTAATACGGCTGTTCCGGTATTAGCGATGAGAAATGAATAAGTAATCGTCCCGCCAACGCTGGCACGGTTGGAGCTGGCGCTTTTGGTAATCGTCGGCGCTGCAATAACGACAGGTATGGTTACAAGATTGGACAAAGATGATCCGGTAAAGGCCCCAGAAGTGAAGCTGACAGTTGCACGATTGTTGATCTGTGCAGGAGAAGGCAGAGAATTAATGGCTGCCCGAAATACAACCGTAACCGATGCGCCTGGAGCTAAAGTGCCGATCGGAATGCCATTCACAGGTGTAGCAGTCGCAGAAGCAGTTCCGTTCACGGTGACGCTACCAGGTACAAAGGCAACTCCGCTTGGCAGCGGATCGGTAACGACTACATTGGTCACATTGGCGATTCCGTTGTTTGTGGCGGTTATGGTAAATTGAACAGTCTCTCCGACTGCGGCTGCCGCCAGGGAAGAGGCTTTTGTCACGGTCACATTTGGTGAGGATATGGGAATGGTGAGCGTGTTGGACGTCCCGCTTCCGTTCAATACACGTCCGTCAGGCGGTGTAAAGGTATACGTGTAAGCCGCCTGATCGGTCAAATTACCAGAGGCGGGAACCGCGTTGACGAGGGTCTGGAATGTCACGGGTATAGTAGCACCTGTATTAATCGTTCCTACTGAAAAACCAGTAGCGGGATTGGCAGCAGGCACGGAAGAACCACCAATGGTCACACTGCTTGGTATGAAGGATGATCCAGCGGGAATGCTCTCCGAAAAGCTGAGATTTGCAGCAATGCTGCCCGTGTTGGATATCTGAAACGTGTACGTAATCGTATCTCCAACGGTAGCAGCCGTTGTATTGGCACTTTTAACAATCCCAATAACAGGTTGGTAGATTGGTGTACTGGCAGTGTTGGACGGAACGTTGCCGGAAATGACAGGTCCTCCAGGCACGGTTTGGAAGGAAAAGGATGCCGATGCCTGATTGCCCAGCTGGGTGTTTGCTGGCAATGAAGTGACAGTTGCACGGAATGTAATGGTCACCGTGGAAGCAGGAGCTACACTGCCCACTGTGATACCTGTAGCGGGATTGGCCGTTGGCTGGGCTGTGCCCGCGACAACAACACTGCCGGGTACGAAGGTAGCCCCGGCTGGTATGGTATCGGTAAGCACTGTGTTGGAAGCACTGACGAGCCCCGTATTCGAAATGTTAACCGTATAGGTAACTGTATCGCCAATAACCAAGCCTGTAGAGCTGGCAGTTTTGGTCAGGGTCACCAGCGGAGCATTGATATCAATTTGAATGGCATTGGCATTTACAGTGTAAATGTCGCCATTTGTTGTCAGCTGGAGGACGCCTGTGGTTTGGCTGTTGAGCAGCGTGGAGGAAATATCGACATTGGTAATGTCCCAACCTTGCCTTCCGCCCGTCACCTGCGTTCCAGGTGCCCCATTCACGGCATTAGTTGTACCGAAGGTCCCGGTCGTGACCAATGTACCGTCGTCTCCGTTTATTTGAGAAGCGAAAAAATTAGTTGAAAAATTATTAGGCCCAGACAGCGCAGTCAAACTGGATGTGGTAGGTCCAAACAACGCACGGTCACCAGTGATGTCCACGTCACCCTCTTGGGCGCTAATCAGCGCCCTACCACGCAAAGTCCCCTGTACGGGCGTGGCAAAGCCACTCACCACCACATTGACCGAGCCTGTAGCAGTACTGACCCCTTCACCACCAACACGTAGCGACAGGTTACGGAAGGGCAGAGATGGGTTATTGTACACCACAGCCAGCGTCCAGCCGGCATGGTTGGTGTTGGTGGAATCGGGAACCGTGATGGTGCCCGTCACATTTCCGACTGTGTATGCCCCTGCACCGCCTTGAATGACCAGATTTGTGACATTCGTTGTTCTCACATAGGTACTGAGACTGGTGACGTTGACTGATGTTGCAGATTCAGGGCTGACCGTAGTAGATAAAGCAGGTGTCTGAAATGTGACCGGGTTGCTGGCGCTAGACAATACATTAGTACTGCCATTGGCATAACTTCCTCCCCAAATAAGCTCAGCATACAGCACCGTACTGCCCGCAGGGAGCACAAGGAATGCTGTCGATGAGTTACTGGTAAAGGCAGAAGTCGTGCCAAATGGATACGTGCCGAAGCGAGAGGCTGTATTGGTTGTGATGAACGCGCCAATGCTGGTCGTTGTTCCCGGCACTCCTACCGAATTAGAGCGTGCCAGCCCAAGTGTATTCCCTATAAAGGTGACAGCCCCCGTCTGGTTCGTTACGTAACGCTGAATAAAAGCCATGGATTAGCTTCCTACTTTCCATCTCTTCCAAATCCGTTATCTTGGGATCTCCGTATAGGGAAGAGCCAGCTAGGCTGGGTGTAATAATCCTTTCGTATAAATTGTCTGGGTTGTAACCAGGCCTTGCATACCGCACAAGTCCATGTACCTGTCCAGCGGGAAAGGGACACCCCCTTTTTCGATAAAAATCGCTTAGCATGAAGCCCAAAATAGTTGTTTGTCATGACGTCAGCGGAGCAATATTCGTATATGCACTCATTATTCACATATGTATGCAAGTCGATTTTAAACATACCTGTTTTCAAAGAATGACGTTATCGGAAGCGTTTTAGCGAAAAAAGAAGAATTTTGTAAAATAGCTTCGGAATGTTGGTCTCTTTTTTTACTTGGCGATAACATATGTGCTATACTGAAGGGGCAAAGGAGGCGTGCCCTATGAACTTAACAGTACGAGGTCAACAGATCGAGGTTACCGACGCTTTGAAGGACTACGTTGATAAGAAATTCAGCAGACTTGAAAAGTATTTCGATGCACCCCCGACGTCTGATGGAAGTGTAACGTTAAGCACAACCAGAGATTTGCACACTGTAGAAGTAACCATTCCTTTGCCGGGGCTTGTACTCCGTGCCGAAGACGAGAGCGATGACATGTATGCATCCATTGATGCCGTGGTAGACAAGCTTGAACGGCAAATTCGCAAGCACAAAACCAAGCTAAACCGAAAATTCCGTCAGGAAGGCAGTTTGAAAACCCTTTTTGTGGAAGATCCGGCAGGTGGCGTGGCTGTTGCTGAAGATGAGGATGTAGAACTGGATGAGCTGGAAGTCGTCCGCACCAAGCGTTTCTTATTGAAACCTATGGATGTGGAAGAAGCTATTCTTCAAATGAACATGGTTGGACATAATTTCTTTGTATTTTCCAATATTGACAACGAAGAAGTTAATGTAGTTTACAAGCGCAATGATGGTAAATACGGTCTGATCGAACGGGAATAGCCTGTAAGTAGGAACTTTTCACATTTTAAAATGAATAGAACGATTTCGATTGAAGCATGCTTCATGGATATTAGGAAAATGAAAACAACACGAGCCTTATCCTTGCGAACCTGGCGGGATAGGGCTCTTTTATATGTTTTTTTTGTAAATGTAAGGAAAATTAAACTTGGATAAGTGTAACCAAGTTGTGTATTTCGTGCGTCAATTGTTTTGGTATCTTTAACCGGATGCAAATCTGAGGCTGCTTGTGTTGCGGCATGTCCTACAAACTGTTACAATTTATGCAAAGAACATCGCACGATGGGCTGGTACAGCCGGGCCTGTCAAACATATCGGGAATCAATTTCATCATGGACCCTTTCTAATTGTGAAATTGATTCTATTAATTGTTTTGCGCGAAAGGGGTAAACCATGCTAGGAATTGTTAAGAAAATCTTCGGAGATACCAATGAACGTGACGTCAAGCGTTTAATGAAGACGGTTGAACTGATCAATAAGATAGAGCCGGATTTTGAAAAGCTCTCGGATGAGGAGTTGCAAGCGAAGACGGCGGAATTTAAAGCTCGGGTCGAACAGGGGACTACGGCTGAAGAAATCTTGCCGGAAGCTTTTGCAACTGTTCGTGAAGCGTCCAAGCGGGTGCTGGGCAAACGTCATTATGACGTACAGATGCTCGGCGGTATTGCGCTGCATGAAGGTAAAATTGCCGAGATGAAAACCGGTGAAGGTAAAACACTGGTAGGAACACTGCCGGTTTATTTGAATGCTCTGTTGGGCAAAGGCGTGCACGTGGTTACGGTCAATGACTATTTGGCGCAACGTGACAGCGGAGAAATGGGACAGATTTATAACTTCCTGGGAATGTCCGTAGGGCTGAATTTGGCCAATATGGATCATGCCGCCAAGCAGGAAGCGTATGCTTGTGATATCACGTACGGTACAAACAACGAGTTCGGGTTCGATTATCTGCGCGATAATATGGTGCTTTACAAAGAACAGATGGTTCAACGTCCGTTGTACTTCTGTATCATTGATGAGGTCGATTCCATTCTCGTCGATGAAGCTCGTACACCATTGATTATTTCAGGACAAGCTCAGAAATCGACAGAGCTGTATTTCGCGGCCGACCGTTTTGTAAAGAGCCTGAATGTTGAAGAAGATTACACGCTGGATATTAAGGTGAAGTCGGTTGCTTTGACCGAAAACGGCGTATCCAAGGCCGAGAATTTCTTTGGTCTCGAAAACTTGTACGATCAGGAAAGTGTTACAATCAATCATCACATTGTACAGGCATTGAAGGCTAATGCTATTATGCGTTTGGATGTGGATTATGTCGTAGCTGACGGTGAGGTTCTGATTGTCGATGAGTTTACAGGTCGTCTGATGGCTGGACGCCGTTATAGTGATGGTTTGCATCAAGCCATTGAAGCGAAGGAAAACATCATTGTACAAAATGAAAGCATGACGCTAGCGACGATTACATTCCAAAACTATTTCCGTATGTACCGCAAATTGGCGGGGATGACGGGTACAGCGAAAACAGAAGAAGAAGAATTCAAAAAAATATATGGTCTGGAAGTGCTCCAAATTCCGACGAATCGCCCCAACCAGCGTGTGGATATGCCTGACGTAGTGTACAAGAGCGTGAAAGGCAAATTCCATGCAGTGGTAGATGAAATCCTGGAGCGTAACAAAAAGAACCAGCCGATATTAGTAGGTACGGTTTCTATTGAAAACTCGGAGCTTCTTTCTGAAATGCTGAAACGCAAAGGCGTTCGTCACAAAGTGCTTAACGCCAAGTATCATGCTGAGGAAGCTGAGATTATTTCCCGTGCAGGTGAAGCTGGCGCAGTTACTATCGCTACCAACATGGCTGGACGCGGTACTGACATCGTACTGGGCGAAGGCGTATCAGAACTCGGTGGTTTGCACATCATCGGTACAGAACGTCATGAATCCCGTCGTATTGATAATCAGCTTCGCGGACGTGCAGGACGTCAGGGTGATCCGGGCTCTACGCAATTTTACTTATCACTGGGCGATGAGCTAATGAAGCGTTTTGGTGCGGACAACGTACTGAATATGATGGAGCGGTTGGGTTTCGAGGAAGACCAACCTATCGAGAGCCGTATGATTACACGTGCTATCGAATCAGCTCAAAAACGTGTCGAAGGCAACAACTTTGATCAGCGTAAAGTCGTTCTCCAGTATGATGATGTAATGAACCAGCAGCGTGCTATTATTTACAAGCAACGCCGTGAGGTGCTGGAATCAGAAAACATCAAGGAAATTGTGTTTGACATGATCAAGCCTGTCATTGAGCGTGTGGTGGAAGCTCATTGCGGTGATGACATTCCTGAAAACTGGGAACTTGAAGAAGTAGCAGAGTATGTGAACAACAACCTGCTTGAGGAAAATACACTTACACGTGACGACCTGTGGGGCAAGGAAAAAGAGGAGATCGTGGATATGATCTTCGAAAAAGTTACCAACAGATACCACAGCCGTGAAGAAATGATTGGCGAAGATATGGTACGCGAGTTCGAGAAAGTTATCGTACTGCGTGCAGTCGATAGCAAATGGATGGACCATATTGATGCTATGGATCAATTGCGTCAAGGTATTCACTTGCGTGCTTACGGCGGTACCGATCCGCTGCGCGAATATCAATTTGAAGGCTTCGAAATGTTCCATGCTATGATTGCTAGCATCCAAGAGGAAGTAGCGACATACATCATGAAAGCACAAATTGAATCCAATCAAGAGCGTCAAGCTGTCATCGACGAAGACAAAATCTCGACGAGTGGTGAACCCGCGGCTCCTAAAAAGAAATCCGCTCCTTCGCGTCCGCGTAGAAAATAACGGATGGAAATTAAGGGAGAGATCTTGAGATACACTATTCCCTGCAGTGCATATAATGGCAGGCGGCAGTTCAACCACTGACCGTCGGCCATTTTGTGCCATACAGGGGTGAGACTGATGTGTTCAACTTATAGCTCTCTGTTGGAGGATCAGTTTGAATATTGGTGGATGGTTAATTGCTCTTAAATTTTTTGAAAACAATTATGACAAGCAAGAGGATCTTAGCTTGCTTGTCAGTTAATTCAGCTCTTGACTCGGCTCACATACCTGAGCCGATTATCTATAAGTCGTTTGACTTTACGGCGGTTGGTAGCGAAGCGGAGGATTTGAATCTGGAGAAGCGTCAGCGTTCGCCTTTGCAGTGAGATGCCCACCTTTGAATGTGTTAATCCAATCAAGGGCATCTCGCTGCAACAGCGATCGTAAGATCAAATCATTCGCGCAGCGCCTACCCACCAGCCGTAACTCACAACGCTCCATCCCCCTAACCATATATTAAAAGGAGAATGACATCATGATTGATCCAAGTGTAAAGCATGATTTGCGAGAAATAGGCAAGAAACTAACAAACCTTAGGGGGTCTCTTTGACTTAGATCTCAAACAGGAAATGATTGCAAACTTTGAAGTAAAGATGGCTGCACCTGACTTTTGGGATGATAATGATAAGGCTCAAGGTGTAATTGCAGAAATGAACGCTGTTAAGTCATCAGTAGACAGCTATGAACAGCTTCGTCAGGAATATGAAGACGCTGGCATGATGGCTGAGCTGGCTGATGAGGAAGGCGATGAAACACTGGCTGGAGAGATCGAGAACAGTGTCACTTCTCTGCTGAGCAAGCTTCAGGAGTTTGAATTGCAATTGCTTTTGAATCAGCCGTATGACAAACTTAATGCCATTCTGGAGTTGCATCCGGGAGCAGGCGGAACTGAGTCCCAAGACTGGGGACAAATGTTGCTACGGATGTATACACGCTGGGCTGAAAAACGGGGCTTTAAGGTAGAGACCCTGGATTATCTAGCGGGTGATGAAGCAGGGATTAAGAGTGTAACACTATTGATCAAAGGTTATAATGCCTACGGCTATTTGAAAGCGGAGAAAGGCGTGCATCGGCTGGTTCGTATCTCTCCATTTGATTCCTCCGGCCGTCGGCATACATCGTTCGTATCCTGTGATGTGGTGCCTGAAATTGCGGATGATGTGGACATTGAAATCCGCACGGAAGATCTCAAAATTGATACGTACCGGGCCAGTGGTGCGGGCGGTCAGCATATTAATACGACCGATTCAGCCGTTCGGATTACGCATTTACCTTCCGGTATTGTCGTGACCTGTCAGAATGAACGTTCCCAGATCAAGAACCGAGAGCGTGCCATGACGATGCTCCGTTCCAAGCTCTACGAGCGTAAGATCGAAGAGCAACGTCAGCAATTGGACGAAATCCGCGGAGAACAGTCCGATATTGCATGGGGTAGCCAAATTCGCTCCTACGTGTTCCATCCATACAGCATGGTTAAGGATCACCGTACTAGCGTGGAGACTGGCAACGTAGGAGCTGTCATGGATGGCGATCTCGATCCATTCATCGATGGTTACCTGCGCAGCCAAATTAAGCTGGACGCAGAATAATAGCCTGTACGTTTTCCTACAGTCCGCAGACCATGTGCCTGCGGACTGTAGGAATTTTTGTGTAACGGTATTTTTTAACTAAAGGAGAACACGAATGATGTTTCAATTGAATCCTCCCGCTGCCCGCCGAAGACGACGCAAGCCTCTGATTGCCGCCAGCGGACCCGCACGCAACGTGACCGATATTTTGCTGATTATACTCGGCTCTTTCATTACAGCGCTGACCTTTAACATGTTCTTGCTCCCAAACCGGATTGCATCCGGGGGTGTATCGGGCTTGTCAATCTTGGGCGAGGACCTGTTTGGCCTGGAACCAGCCTATACGCAGTGGGGAATGAATATTCCGTTATTTATAGCAGGGGTACTGCTGTTAGGGAAAAAATACGGTTTGCGTTCTCTGCTGGGAAGTATTATGCTCCCGCTATTCGTTTATGTGACGAAGGACTGGGCAGTACCGACAACAAATCCGTTGCTGGCTTCGCTATATGGTGGAATCGGAGTAGGGCTGGGTTTGGGTACCGTGTTTCGGGGTAGGGGCTCGACGGGTGGACTGGCTATTTTGGCGCAGATTATTCAAAAGTATACGGGTTTTAGTCTTTCTCTCTGTGTCATGTTGATGGATGGCACGGTGATTACACTGGCTGGTTTCGCCCTCTCGCCGGAACGGGCGCTGTATGCGTTGATCGGCTTGTTTGTAACGGGCAAGGTCATTGATGCCGTGGAAATGGGACTGAGCTACTCCAAAGTGGCTTACATCATATCCAATCAGAAAGAAACGATCACGCAGGCTATTTTGCAGGATTTAGACCGGGGATTGACAGAGCTGGCGGGACGGGGCGGTTACACGAACGAAGAACGTCCTGTGCTTATGGTTGTAGTCGGACAAAACGAGGTAACTCGCCTTAAAACGCTCGTCCGTTTGGTAGACCCAGAAGCCTTTGTGATTATTAGTAATACTCGTGAAGTATTGGGTGAAGGGTTTAAGAAGGAAAGCTGAAACCAAGAGGGCCTTCTGGAGGCATGCTCTTAAATGAATCCATGCAGGAGAGCCCACTTATGTAGTGGGCTCCTCTCTCTTCAGAATGGCTTTACTAGATTCTTTTTACTAATCGTTCAAGCCAATTTGCCGTTTGTCCTTGATTGAAATACGAGGTTGGCGTCCCTTTTACGCCTGTTTTCACCATGAATAGACCGCCTGCTAAGGGTTGATCGGCACTATCATCATCTTGAGCAGTCGTAATATATAACTCATCCAGATGTTCACCGCCAAAAGCGCACGAAGTCACACAATTGACGGGGAGTGACACCTCAGCAATCACTTCTCCATGAGCAGGATGGATACGGGAGACACGTTTACCGCCCCATCTCGCGATCCACAACATGCCCTCCGCATCGATTGTCATGCCATCTGGATACCCTTCACTTTCATCCAATCTAGCCACCAGTTGCTTATTCCTAATCGTACCTTGTGCCACATCGTAATCGAAGGAGACGACCTCCAATGTTGGAGTATCAATGTAATACATTGTACGATGATCTGCGCTCCAGGCTAATCCATTAGATATGGAGGCTTTATCAACCAGTAAGGAGACATGGCCTTTTGTGCTCAAACTATACAATGCCCCTTGCGCGTGTTCGTCATTTAGGCTCATTGTTCCTGCTAAAAAACGCCCTGCAGGATCGCATTTTCCATCATTAAAACGATTACCTAGTCTACCTTCCTCAGGATCATGAATCAATACTTTGGCCCCTGTCTCAATATCCAAACAATATAGACCACTAATCAGCGCTACGATTACTTTATTTTTGAGATAAGGTACAACTGCACCAATATGTTCACCAACATCTATTGTACGATCTGTACACGTAGAGGGATCATAGATATGCAATTGAAAACCTTCAATATCGACCCAAAATAAACGTTGAAACCGCTGATCCCAGCTAGGCCCCTCGCCTAACTTTGCTTTTGCATCTATAACGATATTCGCTGTATATGTTTCGATGTGTAGCACTCCTAACGTTTTGGTTTATTTTCGACCCCAATTATCCGCTTCAGCGGCTCCTCTGCGCAGATTCACTAGATGCAGCCCATGTGATTTGCTCTTGTGTGTAGTGCTACGTGTACTCCCTTCATGTTCAACAAGTTCATAAAGTGCAGCAAATGACCAATCGAGATGAATACCAATATGTGAAATAATTTAAAGGGAATATCCCCCTTTTCTTTATGCAAAACGGCAGACTGTATTCAAGAGGCCCTCTGTTTATTTTTTATTTCCTTTATTATAGCCTGTACTGCCTGCCCGTCAAAAGAATAGGTAAGAGCGCATATTTTAAATTTGGAGGAATAACATGACATGAGGTGTTGTATTTATATGAATAGAGTCGTATAATAATACATATTTCATAGGAACGGAATGGAGGAAGGTCTGTGAGCAGCAAGTTAAAAGTGGCAATTGTCGGTTCCACCGGGTATGGCGGGGTGGAGCTGATTCGTTTTTTGGTTCATCATCCGCAAGTAGAGATTGTATCTGTTATTTCTTCATCCAGCGCGGGTGTCCCAATCAGTGACGGGTTTCCACATCTGACGGACATTGTGGTGCAGGATTTGGACGGTGTCGAAGTCCACGAAATTGCTGCCAAGGCCGATCTGGTTTTCACTGCTACGCCATCGGGCGTTAGTACTAAGTTAGTGCCGCAGCTTCTTGATGCCGGACTGAAGGTCATTGACCTTTCCGGGGACTTCAGGCTTCGAAGCGGAGAAACGTATGAAGCATGGTATAAAAAGCCTGCCGCTTCACCCGAGTATCTCAAGCAAGCAGTATACGGACTCAGTGAGGTGTATGCAGAAAAGCTGGCGGGCGTTTCTTTTATTTCTAATCCAGGCTGTTATCCGACCGCAACATTGCTGGGCATTATTCCTGCACTGAAAGCGGATTGGATTGACCATCGGTCGCTGATTGTAGATGCCAAATCCGGGGTATCCGGCTCAGGTAGGGGAACAAGCCTCGTTTCGCATTATGCGGAAATGAACGAGAATTTTAAAGCTTATAAGGTGAATAAGCACCAGCACATCCCTGAGATCGAACAGGTACTGGGTGATATTGCGGGCGAGGACGTTACGATTACGTTTACGACACAACTTGTTCCCATGACCCGAGGAATTATGAGTACAATTTATGTCACGCTGAAGGGTGACCATACAGATCAGGATCTTATCGGGTTATACCGGGATTATTATAAAGGGCATCCTTTTGTCCGTGTACGTGGTGAAGGTATATGGCCAGCAACGAAGGAAGTATTGGGTTCGAATTACTGCGACATCGGTTTTGCAGCAGATGCTCGAACCGGGCGCCTTACGATTATTTCCGTCATTGATAATGTTGTGAAGGGTGCCGCTGGACAGGCGATTCAGAATTTAAATTTGATGATGGGATGGGAGGAGAACCTCGGGCTGGGCTTCATACCGGTATATCCGTAAGTAGCAAGTAACCGCAACATGGATACGGAAACGTCAGCGAGCGGAATTTCGAATACAGGCAGCTGTCATTCATCGAATATGTTGCGAACGAGGGCACATAATTATGGGCAAAGTAGAGTTTACAGTAGTAAACGGAGGCAACATCGTAACTCCGCGTGGCTTTACAGCCGGGGGATTACACTGCGGACTGAAAAATTCGAACCGCAACGATATGGGGGCAATTCGTTGCGAGGTAGAAGCGACAGCTGCTGCGGTGTACACCACCAATGTGTTTCAGGCTGCACCGCTGAAGGTGACCCGCGAGAGCTTGGCAGATGGCCGATTGCAGGCAGTAGTGGTGAACAGCGGGAACGCCAACGCCTGCACGGGACAACAAGGAGAGCAGGATGCCTACGCTATGCGTTCGGCTGCGGCTCATGAACTGGGTGTTGCTGAGAGCAATGTAGCCGTCGCCTCGACGGGCGTGATCGGCGAGCATTTGAAAATGGATTGTGTGCTTGGCGGTATATCCTCCTTACCTGACCGTATGAACGGGGCAAACGATGGAGCAGAGCAATTTACGCAAGCCATTCTGACAACGGATTTAGTTAAAAAGGAAGCGTGTGTGGCGGTTGAAGTGGACGGTGTGACCGTACACATCGCCGGGGCGGCCAAGGGATCTGGCATGATACATCCGAATATGGCAACAATGCTCGCTTTTATGACCTGTGATGCAGCGATCGGACAGACGGCGCTTCATCAACTATTAAAGCAGGCAACGGATACCAGCTTTAATATGATTACGGTGGATGGGGATACGAGCACGAACGATATGCTAATCGCCATGGCGAGCGGACTGGCTGGCAATCGTGAGCTGAACGTTGGGCATCCCGATTGGGACGCTTTTGCCGAGGCGTTCACCTATATCTGCCGAGAGCTGGCGAAGGCAATTGCTCGCGATGGAGAGGGTGCTACGAAGTTGGTAGAGGTGTCTGTAAGCGGAGCGGTAAGCGATGCGTCCGCTCAAGCGATAGCCAAGACGGTGGTTGGGTCCAGTCTGGTCAAGTCAGCCGTCTTCGGAGCAGATGCGAATTGGGGACGGATTATTGCGGCCGTAGGGCGTGCTGGAGAGCCCGTTAATCCAGATACGGTAGATATTCGCTTGGGTGATATTGTTGTGCTAAGCCAATCGAGTCCGGTCGCTTTTGACGAAGAAGAGGCGCTAGCCTATTTGAGGGGAGATACGGTGCAAATTATTGTTGATTTGCATCACGGGAACGGAACTGCTACAGCATGGGGCTGTGACTTAACCTATGATTATGTGCGGATTAACGCTGCTTATCGGACATAGATACCAGAATAATACGGATTGAATAAGGATAGTAGATAATAGAAGCAACGAGCGGATGGAAGTCCAGTATCATTTGAAAATTGCACGGATATGCAGAGAAGAAAAGGAGAGATGATATGCAATCGGCAGTGGAACACGCGGATCAAGCGAATCATGCGGGAGTGGCACGTCGTAATTTTGTGATGAAATGCGGAGGAAGTACGCTGGCTGCGTTACCTGATTCCTTTTTTGAAGATTTGGCGCATTTGCAGTCGGAAGGTCTTCAACCTGTCATTGTACATGGCGGTGGCCCTGCGATTTCCGACAACTTGGCGAAGCTTGGGATCGAAACAGAGTTTATTCATGGATTACGCAAAACGACCGAACCCGTGCTGGATGTCGTGGAAATGGTACTGGCAGGCAGCATTAACAAGCAGATTGTACGTAGAATAGGGATGCATGGGGGCCGAGCGTTGGGGTTGTCAGGCAGTGATGGCTATTTAATCGAATCCAAGCCTGTGTCGAACGCCGCTGAGGTCGGTTGGGTCGGAGAGGTAACGTCCGTTCAAGCCTCGATTATTACAGGTGTACTGGATATGGACTATATGCCTGTTATTGCACCCATCGGGATTGATCGATCTGGTCAGCGTTACAACATTAATGCGGATACAGCGGCGGGTGCGGTAGCCTCTCATCTGGGGGTCAGTCGGATGATCGTCGTTACAGATGTACCAGGCATATTGAAGAAGTATGGCGGAGAAAAGAAAGTGCTGGATTCTATCACTGTACAGGAGATTGAGGATATGATCAGCACAGGTGAAATATATGGTGGTATGATCCCGAAAGTGAGAGCGGCTATTGCCTGTATCCATGGCAAAGTGAAGGAAGTCGTCATTGTGAACGGTAGCGAACCGCAGGTACTAAGCCGTGTGCTGGGCGGAGAATCGATTGGAACACGCATCGTGCGTATGCAGTAATTGCAATATATAGCTCGACCTATATAACCAAACGATAAAGGAGCGTGAACATAATGAGTAAGGAACCGAATACGCTGGTGAGCGAGGAAATGCCAAGTACGGATGGAAGCGGAGTGCAAACGGAAAAGGTGTCGGCAAAAGCGCAGACAGAAAGCTCCCTTTTTCCAACCTACGCAAGATACCCGCTTACACTGGTGAAAGGACAAGGAAGCTGGCTGTGGGACGATCAGGGCAAGCGTTATCTGGATTTCATGTCAGGCATTGCCGTTACCAATCTCGGCCATGCGCCTCAAGCAGTAGCTGAACGATTGAAAAAACAAATCGATGAATTGTGGCATGTGTCCAATCTGTTTCATATTCCGGGGCAAGAACGGGCTGCTGCCTTGCTGACAGCCAATAGCAGCGCAGATGCCGTGTTTTTCTGCAACAGCGGGGCCGAAGCGAACGAAGCTGCAATTAAGCTGGCGCGTCGTTACCACCAGAAGGTAAAGCAGACCGGTCGCTACGAAATCATTACGTTCACGCAATCCTTTCACGGACGGACGCTGGCAACCTTGACCGCTACGGGTCAGGAGAAAGTAAAAGAGGGTTTTTTACCGCTTCCTGCCGGGTTCAAAAGCGTTCCGCTTCACGATCAGACAGCGCTCAAAGCAGCCATCAGTGAGCATACGGCGGCAATTATGCTGGAAATGGTGCAGGCCGAAGGTGGTATGTATCCGGTAGACCCTGCTTTCGTAGATGTGATTACAAAGCTGTGCCGCGAGCATGGTTTGCTACTGATCATTGACGAGGTACAAACAGGTATGGGACGGACGGGCAAACTGTTTTCCTTTGAGCATTATGGTATAGAGCCGGATATCTTTACATTGGCGAAAGGACTGGGCAGTGGTTTCTCTGTGGGTGCGATGCTAGGCAAGGGACACTTGCGTGAAGCGTTCACAGCGGGCAGTCATGGTTCTACCTTTGGAGGTACGCCACTTGCTATGGCAGCGGTTCAAGCTACTATTGAAACGATTATTGATGACAAGCTACCAGAACGTGCAGCTGAGATGGGAGATTACCTTTTCCATAGTCTGCAAAAGCAGCTTGGAGATAGTCCTTTTGTAAAGGATATCCGTGGAAAAGGTCTGATGGTTGGTATTGAGTGTGCGGAACCGGTAGCGGAGCTTGTTTTGGCAGGACAGAAGAAGGGCATTCTGTTCATTACGGCAGGACCAAACGTGATTCGTCTGTTGCCTAACTTGTATGTAACGAAAGACGAAATAGATCAGGCTGTAACCTTGATTGCTGAATTGTTTCGGGAGCATTTGGCTTAGTGTAAAGGCCAAATTATCATAGACTAGAGTGTAAAAGGAGACGATAGCATGAGCCAGAGCGGCGCACTGCAGCAGATGAATTTGAAAGGACGGGACTTCCTGGAGCTGGACGATTACTCTCCAGAGGAAATCCAGTATTTAATTGATCTCGCCATTGAAATTAAGCGTAAGCACAAAAACGGGGAAACTTATCAGCCGTTAAAAGGGAAAACGCTCGGACTGATTTTCGAAAAATCCTCTACACGTACACGGGTATCTTTCGAAGTCGGTATGTATCAATTGGGCGGGCATGCCCTTTTCCTCAGCAAAAATGACATTCAACTGGGACGCGGCGAACCGATTAGCGACATGGCTCAAGTCATGTCACGTTATCTGGATGGCATTATGATTCGTACCTTTGGGCACGATAATGTGGTAGAGTTGGCACGTTATGCGTCCGTTCCTGTGATCAATGGATTGAGTGATTTGGCGCATCCATGCCAAGTACTAGCCGATTATCAAACCTTGTATGAGCAAAAGGGTAAGCTAAAAGGGCTCAAATTGGCTTACATCGGAGACGGTAACAATATGGCGCATTCCCTCTTGATTGGTGGAGCGAAGCTCGGAGTGCATGTGTCCATTGCAAGTCCAGCTGGTTACGAGCCCGACCCGAATGTGGTCGCAGCTTCCCGTGAAATTGCCAAACAGACAGGGAGTGAGATCGTTATAACCCAGAGTCCGCAGAAAGCAGTACAAGATGCGGATGCGATCTACACAGATGTGTGGGCGAGCATGGGGTTTGAGGAAGAGCAGAAGGAGCGGGAGCTTGCTTTTGCCGACTTCCAGGTGAATGAGGAACTGGTCAAGCTGGCGAAGCCGGATTATTTATTCCTGCATTGTCTCCCTGCGCATCGTGGGGAAGAAGTGAGCGCAGGCGTAATCGATGGTCCGAATTCGGTCATCTTTGATGAAGCGGAGAATCGTCTGCATGCGCAAAAAGCGTTGCTAGTTGCTTTAATGGCATAAGGTTGATAGGTATTGATAGGTAAAGAAGATAAAGGCTAGAAGCATTCGGGGAGGACTTCAACAATGGCAAAAGAAAAAATCGTACTCGCATATTCCGGCGGTCTGGATACGTCGGTCATTCTGAAATGGCTCAAAGAAACTTATGATGCTGAAATCATCGCATTCACCGCAGATATTGGTCAAAAGGAAGAACTGGACGGTTTGGAGGAAAAAGCACTCGCTACAGGGGCTTCCAAAGTGTACATTGATGATCTGCGTGATGAATTCGCCAAGGATTTTATCTATCCGATGTTTCAGGCAGGTGCTTTATATGAAGGACAATATTTGCTCGGAACGAGTATTGCACGTCCATTGATCGCTAAGCGGATGGTCGATATTGCGATTGCCGAGGGAGCAACAGCCATTGCTCACGGGGCAACAGGCAAAGGTAACGATCAGGTACGCTTCGAGCTGAACGCGGCGGCGTTGACGCCGGATATCAAGGTGATCGCACCTTGGCGGCTGGAAGAGTTCCGCAATCAGTTCCCGGGCCGTGCAGAAATGATTGCCTATGCGGAAAAACACGACATTCCGGTAACTGCTTCTGCAGCCAAACCATACTCCATGGACCGTAATCTGCTGCATATCAGCTATGAAAGCGGCGTGCTGGAGGACCCTTGGTTTGATCCAAGTGCTCCTGAAAATAAAGGAATGTTCTTGCTCAGCAACGCGCCTGAGGACGCTCCTGATGAAGCAGAATATTTGGAGTTGGAATTTGAAGCAGGTAACTGCGTCGCTTTGAACGGAGAACAGCTAAGTCCATTGCAAGTGATGGAAAAACTGAATGAGCTCGGTGGCAAGCATGGTATCGGACGTGTGGATATGGTAGAGAACCGTTTTGTCGGCATGAAAAGTCGGGGAGTCTATGAGACGCCGGGCGGTACGATCCTGTTCACAGCTCACCGCAAAATGGAATCCATCACGATGGATCGCGAGGTTATGAATCTGCGTGATAGTCTGATTACCCGTTATGCTACCTTGGTTTATAATGGTTTCTGGTTCGCACCGGAACGTGTCGCTTTGCAGGCCCTGGTTCATGAGAGTCAGAAAAATGTCAGTGGTACCGTGCGCGTGAAGCTGTACAAAGGCAACGTTATCGGCGCAGGCGTTAAAAGTCCGGTTAGCTTGTACAACCCGGACATTGCAACCATGGAAGCCGATCCGACACAAGCCTACGATCAAGGCGATGCAACAGGCTTTATCCGCTTGAATGCTCTGCGTTTAAAGGTCAACGCGGGCGTAACACAAAATCATAAATAATGATGTAACCTAAAAAAATGTACGGGATGCGGGCCGTTCTTGTCCAAACGACGAGGGCGGCTTGTATTGCAGAGAGGGGATCATGCAATGAGTAAGCTATGGGGCGGACGGTTTACGAAGCAAACGAATAAGCTGGTAGAGGAATATACGGCTTCTATCGGGTTTGATCAGGCATTGGCGGAAGAAGATATTCAAGGCAGTTTGGCTCATGTGGCCATGCTGGGGAAATGCGGAATTATTCCGCAGGAGGATGCAGACACGATCAAGGAAGGACTGCACACGGTCCTGGAGCATATCCGCCGTGGGGAAATTGAATTTTCCGTTTCGGATGAGGATATTCACATGAATATCGAAAAAAATTTAATCGAGGCCATTGGTCCGGTCGGAGGTAAGCTGCACACGGGGCGCAGCCGTAACGATCAGGTAGCAACAGATATGCACTTGTATTTGCGCGGACGTGTGGTATCGCTGGTGGGTATGCTGCATGACGTACAAGCTGCATTAATCGGCCAGGCAAAGGATAATCTGGACACGATTGTACCTGGATACACACACTTGCAGCGTGCGCAGCCTATTTTATTTGCACATCATCTGCTGGCGTATGTGTCTATGCTGGAACGTGATATTGACCGACTCAAAGACAGCTATAAGCGGATTAACGTGTTGCCGCTCGGTGCTGGCGCTTTGGCCGGGACCACTTTTCCGATCGACCGTCACTTTGTAGCCGAGCAACTGGGATTTGATGGTGTATATGAAAATAGCCTCGATGCCGTCAGCGACCGGGATTTTATCGTAGAGTTCCTGGCTGGCGCCTCGCTGATTATGACGCATTTGTCTCGTCTGAGCGAAGAATTGGTGCTATGGAGTAGCACGGAGTTTGGTTTTGTCGAGCTGGATGATGCTTTTTGCACAGGCAGCAGTATTATGCCGCAGAAGAAAAACCCGGACGTACCGGAGCTGGTACGTGGTAAAACCGGACGTGTCTATGGAAACCTCGTGGGCTTGTTGACTGTATTGAAATCCTTGCCGCTGGCATACAACAAGGATATGCAGGAGGACAAGGAAGGGATGTTCGATACCGTTGCCACGCTGGAAGGAGCCTTGCAACTGTTCGCACCGATGATCGCCACGATGAAGGTGAACAAGGATCGTATGCGTCAAGCGGTCAATCAGGATTTTTCCAACGCAACGGATATTGCGGACTTCTTGGTCGGCAAAGGGCTTCCGTTCCGTCAGGCGCATGAGGTCATTGGCAAAACCGTACTGTATTGCATCCAGCATGGAAAATACTTGCTTGATCTGACACTGGACGAATTCCAGCAGTTTTCGGATCTGTTTGACGAGCGTATCTATGAGGTACTTCAACCGGAAGCGGTAGTGAATGCACGGAATGTATATGGTGGAACCGCTACCGGGCAGGTACAGGCAGCTATTGGGCGCAGTGAACAGCTCCTGGCGAATACATCAACATGGTTTGCAGGGCACAAGCCGAAAAATTAATCAGTAAAGAAAGATATTATTCTCTTGCATAGCAGCGGGATGCTGTGTAAAATCAAATTTTAAGGAATTAGCAATCTAGGTTTCAAAGGCACCGTTCGCGGTGTCTTTTGTGTTTTTTGGGGCATTAATTCATAGTTCCAAATACCTATTAATACACTGGTGTGAAAGTTTCTAGAATTTACATTTTTGTATACTACACCTATGATGATTATGGTAGAATAGCACTAAGTTTTTCATCGAATTACCAATTCAATAGGACAAGAACTATATTCAATAAATAAATGTCAAGTTACTAGGGGCTCTTTTGATCAGGCGAATTTCATAAATGTGTAAATGAAGGGCTTGAATGAGAACATAGGTATGTCCTGGTTTTGGGAGAACGGTAAGTAAAAGCTCTAAAGTAGCGACGTAGCTGAAGGCAGAGTCGGGATGATCCAGGGAGGTATTATGAGAACTAAAAGGACGGCGCGTCAGTTAAAGAGCGCTTGGATCGGTTATCGCGCTTCTGAAGCCGATCAACTGATATCTTCATTGCATGAGGAACGGGTGCAAGCGGAGGAGTTACTGCGTGAGGAGCGGGAACTTTTCCACGCGGCGCTGGAACGGAAAAAGCAGCGGGATGCGGAGTTAAAGCAGCTGCTTGCGGATGCGCTTGCGGAAGAGCGGCGCTGGATTGAAAGGGCGGGAATTCATGGGTGACAAGCTTAGGTGGCAGGTTGGAGGAGTTTCAATTCGCCAAACCAAGAGAAGAATAAAAGAAGAGCGTCAGCGAATCGAACAACTGCAACAACAGCTAGAGGCTCAGCGGTTAGAGCAGGCCCCGGTGCTGTACAAGCTTGATTTTCATATCGAAGAGTTGGAACGGCGACTTCAGGATACAGAACTTCGTATCCAGGCGATACAGAACGCCAATGATACAGCAGCAGCTGTGGAACAATTGCTGGATGAAGGGTTACAGGATGGACAGGTGCAGGAGGCTCAAGTCCAATATGCATCTGGGCAGGAACAGGTAGCGGTAGGAACCGCTATGGGCGCTGCTTCCAGTATCTCTGGTACGGAAGGCGAAGAGGCCGCAAGAGGAACGCAGAGCGGACGAAACGGCAAGGCCCGTCTGGGGGATCAATTGGTGGAGAACGGGATGATTACCCGCGATCAGCTGACAGATGCCATCCGCAACCAGAAGCGCTACGGTGGCAGGCTGGGCGATATTCTTGTAGAGATGGGCTTCATTACGGCTGAGCAGCTCCAAGAACAGGTTGGCGGCGACGAGTCCAAGGAGCGCCTAGGCGATATGCTGGTTCGTTCCGGCTATATATTACCGGAACAACTGGAGCGCGCACTGGAGTTCCAGGCGAAGAGCGGCGGGCTACTGGGAGACATCTTGCTGTCATTGCAAATGCTGGAACCTGCGGATCTGTACCGCGCGATTGCTACACAGAACCGAATCGGGCGTATTGGTGAGGAACTCGCGCTGGATGCGGCGTATAAACTACCCGAGCAAGTGGCGATGGCATATGGCGTGGTCGTCATCCATCAATATATGAACCGTTATATTGTGGCGGTCAGCGATCCGCTGCCAGAAGAGCGACGCTTGAAGCTGGAGGAAATTTTGGGTATGCCGGTAGAGCAGGTGCTTGCTACGAAGGAAGAGATGGAGCAGCTCTGGGGTAAAATCTACGGTGAAGAAATGATGCAGGAGAGCACGACCGGGCTATTGGAAAAAGAACCACACAATTCAGCACGGACGACCTTTACAAAGGGACAGCTCTGGGTGTTCGCGGCCATGGGTATGATTACACTGCTCGGTCTCCTCTGGAACAGTTGGAAAACGGTGTTGATCATCAATATGATGATTCAGCTGTTTTATTTTGCCATGACGCTATTTAAATTTGGCATCATTTATCTCGGTTCCCGACGTGGGGCGCAGCTTCGTTTCACGAAGGAAGAGGTTGACGCCATGGATGAAAAGAAACTGCCGATCTATACCATTCTTGTACCTATGTATAAGGAAGCGGGCGTGCTTCCGATGTTATTGCGGAATTTGGAGCAACTGGATTATCCAAAGTCCAAGCTGGATGTGCGGCTGCTGATTGAAGAGGACGACATAGAGACGATTGAGCTACTTCGGGAAATGAAGCTGCCGGCCTATTACACGACACTGGTCGTTCCAGACGGTTTGCCGAAAACCAAGCCGAAGGCATGTAATTACGGACTTATTCGGGCACGTGGCGAGTTTGTCGTGATTTACGATGCTGAGGATCGTCCCGACGCTGATCAGCTTAAAAAGGTCATTGCAGCGTTCGATTCACTCCCTGAGCATTATGCGTGTATTCAAGCGAAGCTTAACTACTTTAATAGTACACAAAATCTGCTGACCCGCTGGTTCACTCAAGAATACAGTATGTGGTTCGAGCTACTGCTGCCGGGTATTATGCAGTTAGATACCCCAATTCCTTTAGGCGGCACATCCAATCATTTTCGGGTATCTGTATTAAAAGATATTAATGCGTGGGACCCCTACAATGTAACCGAGGATGCCGATCTGGGCATACGTCTGTATAAAGGCGGCTACAAAACTGCTATTGTCGATTCCCGCACATGGGAGGAAGCTAACAGCCGCGTGGGCAACTGGATTCGTCAGCGGTCACGCTGGATCAAGGGGTATATGCAGACATGGCTGGTTCATATGCGAAATCCGGTTAAGCTGGTGCGCGAAGTGGGCTGGAAAGGCTTTTTCGGCTTTCAGGTGATGATTCTGGCAACTCCGATGTTGCCGTTGCTGAATCCGATTTTTTGGGGGTTGCTTATTTTATGGTTTGGCTGGGAGTTGTCCTTTATTCCCAAGCTATTCCCGGGTTATGTGTATTACCTGGCCAGCGCGGAGTTTTATATCGGTAACTTTCTGTTCGTATTCAGTAATGTGGCCGGAATGTATTGGGTCATCGGGGAACTGGAAGAGCGCGGTGAACGAACATTTTCATACGCGATGGTCAAATACGGGCTACTCTCGCCGTTATATTGGGTACTTATGAGTATAGCTGCGGTGAAAGCCGCTTGGCAGCTCATTACCAAGCCGTTCTATTGGGAGAAGACCACGCATGGTCTGACCGATATGCACGACTTGGATGATACCCCGGCACAGTCCTCCTGAATATGAAGAAAGAAGGAGCAAGAATGGAGACAAAAACACCTTTTTTATCCGTCGTCATTCCCATGTACAATGAAAGCTCACATCTCGAGCGGTCGCTTAAGGTGATTGATGGGGTATTGTCTGTTGTCACCTCACGCTATGAGCTCATCATAGTAGATGATGGTTCCAAAGACGATACGTGGCTCAAGCTGTCCGAATTGTCCCGTCGTATGCCCTCTTTGCTCGCGCTCCGGCTGAGTCGGAATTTCGGTAAGGAGCTGGCGTTGTGCGCAGGTCTGGAAAATGCCTCTGGCGATGCGATTATTGTCATGGACGGTGATTTGCAGCATCCTCCTGAAATGATTGGAGAAATGGTACGCTTATGGCAAAATGAAGGTTATGATTTGGTCGAATGTGTGAAAGAATTTCGGGGAGAAGAGTCGGTGGGCAAAAAGCTCGGTGCTTCATTGTTCTACGCGACCCTGAACCGCTTGACGGGCTTTAATCTCAAGGATGCCTCCGATTATAAGCTACTGGATCGACGAGTGGTGGATGCCTGGATGGCGATGCCAGAGCGGATGCCGTTTTTCCGCGGGATGACAGCCTGGCTAGGTTTCCGCAAAACCCAGATTTCATTCCGGGTGGCTCCACGCGAAGAGGGGCCAAGCCGCTGGAGTCCGTTAGGGCTGATTCGACTGGCAGCAGAAGCGATCGTTTCGTTTTCAACAGTACCGTTGCGGGTAGTAAGTCTGATGGGCCTCATTTTTATGCTGATTTCAGTCGTATTAGGGATTCAGACCTTAATGCGCAAATTAACGGGTGACGCTGTGACCGGTTTTACCACTGTAATTTTGCTGCTCTTGATTATTGGCAGTGTACTCATGCTGTCGATTGGAGTGGTAGGAGAATATATTGCCGCCATATATCACGAAGTCAAAGCTAGGCCTCGCTATCTGATAGCAGATAAACGGGCGAATGCTGACCGATTGTGGGTGGACAGGGAGTTTAATCAACATGATCAGACGTTCATATCTAAAGTATCCAATCATTAAATACGGTATTGTGGGGTTGCTGGGTACAGGTATCCATGTTGGTGTGCTTGTGCTGCTGGTGGAGTTGTTTACGGTACCAGCAGTAACGGCTACTACAATCGGATTCGTGGTTACATTGCTCGTTTCGTATGTGCTGAACCGAAACTGGACGTTCGAGCCTACCGGCGAGGGAAGCCGCACCCAGTTTCTTAAATATTTATTGGTCTGTACCTGTGGCTTGCTCTTAAATGCCGCTCTGATGTACGTGACCATTCACTGGATCGGTTGGTCGTATCTGATCGGTGAAGTACTAACTACCATCATCGTGCCTGTTCATAATTATTTCTGGAACCGCTACTGGATCTTCTCCGTTCCGCAACAGCGTCAGAAAGAGGTTTCATGATTTTAAGAAAACACGGAAAATTTCTATCATTGTTTGCTTGTATTACTGCCCTTGAACTGGCCGTGGGTGTGTATTTTGCATGGTATCTTGGTTATATGCATACCGATGCGCTCAGTCGAGTGGCTAACGCATTTTATGTGCTATACAGTCGTGACCCACACTTGGGTGCTATCGGGTTTGTATGGAATCCCCTGCCCAGTTTGATGGAACTGATTGTGCTGTTGTTTTATCCTTTATTGCCAGTACTCGCTTCCCACGGGCTGGCGGCAGTAATTGTGAGCAGCCTGTTTGCAGGGGCGAGCGCGGCATTATTGTATGCGACGGGCAAACAGTTGGGGCTTCACGGTGCAACCAGCTTGCTGATTGCGCTATTATTTTCACTGAATCCATTTATGTTTCTGTTTGGCTTCAACGGCTTAAGTGACTCGCCATATATCTTTTTCATCTTGTTGACAGTGAGTCGATTTTGTATGTGGTTGAAGGATCGCAAGGCGGCGAATTTGATCGTATCCGGTTTTGCGCTTGCACTGGCTTTTTGGGTACGCTATGAAGCGGTTCCGCTTGGCGTTGCGATGGCTTTGGGTGTATTGCTGACGATCTTTTTTCTGCATAGGTGGCGTACAAACAAAGAGATGGTTAGAACGGAATTGTCTTTAAAAGAGCGCCTGTACAAGGTGGAAGCGACATGGCTTCTATTGTTGTTGCCACTTGTTTTTTCCGGTCTGCTGTGGCTCTTTTTTAACTGGATTATCATGGGCGATCCGCTTTACTTTTTACGCTCGCAATATTCCAATTCCACACAATCAGCGGCTTTGTTAGAGGATCAACGCTTTGTGGCCATGTTTGCCCACCCTGTGCTGATGCTAAAGTTTATCGGGCAACGAACCTTATGGTATGCTGCTCCGTTGATTGCCATTTTGCTCATACGATTGTTGGACAAACGTCTGTTGAGTTGGAGCACGCTTACGCTATTAGCAATCTTTTTATCGGTGCCTGGACTTCAGCTTTTGCTGATGCTCAAGCAGTCTTCTTTTGGGTGGTTCCGATATTTTATGTATGTGTTCCCGATTACGGTGGCTTGGTTGCCGTATGAGCTAAGTTTATTGAAGGGAAAAATGAGGGGGATCGGAATCTCTCTGGTAACAGCAGGAATGTTGGTAACAGCATGCTTGTTATCCTACGCACTGACGAACCCCGCGATTGCAGCAGATGAACACAGCTATTTGACGCATAGTGGTAATGAAAGCTACGAACGTCAAATTATTGAGCGGAAAATAGCGCCGTGGCTGGATGAGCATTATGGTACATCTCTCATTTTGACAGATTCTTATGCCGCCTATCCGATCATTTTGAGCAGCAAAATTCCGAAGAAGTTTATGATTACGAGTGATTTTGATTTTGGAGAATCTTTGATGGATCTGCCTGCTTCCAAGGTGGATTATGTCTTGGTCACGCGCTTGGTGGATGGGGTACCGCTGGATCAGGTAAACCGGAGCTATCCTGATTTATTCGAAAAGGGAGCGTCGTGGGCCTCACTGGTACATGACTTTGACGGGCAGTGGCGACTGTACAAAATAAAGCATGAAGAATCGAAATAATTATTATATTTTAGTGCATCGTAGCGGAGGGAAGAATACAGCTGTAGGGTGTGAGTGGGCTACAGCTGTATCACCGCAAGAAGTTTGAGGGGGAACGAGAGGAATGTCCTTTCGCAAATGGTCTGCAAGCAGATGGATGGCTATAGGTCTGTTTGTATTTATACTTGCATTGGAGTTGTCTGCGGGCATCTATTTCAGCTATGTTCTGGGATATATGCACACAGACGCGCTCAGTCGCGTAGCTAATGCATTTTATGTGTTGTACAGCCGTGACCCGCATCTGGGCGCAATCGGATTTATCTGGAATCCACTACCTAGTCTTCTGGAAATGGTGATTCTACTGCTGTATCCAATCTTTCCGGCATTAGCCACCTATGGATTGGCTGCTGTCATTCTTAGTGCTACCTTTGCCGCTTTGACCGCTATGTTGCTGTATCGGGCGGGGGTCAGAACAGGGCTTAGCTCAGGGATGAGCATCATGCTGGCACTGCTGTATGCACTGAATCCGTTTATTTTACTGTTTGGTGCCAATGGGCTGAGCGATTCGCTATACATATATTTCATTATGATGACGGTGATTGAGTTTGCATTGTGGCTCAAGGATCGCATGACGGCAAGCCTGATTGTTTCTGGATTAGCGCTTGCCATGGCGTTCTGGACTCGCTATGAAGCGGTTCCTCTGGGCGTGGCAATGGCGGGTGGAGTGGTATTGGCGATCCTGTTTCTACATCGAAACATGGGCAGACGTGAGCTGGCCTTGCGAGAAAAACTGCACAAGGTCGAGGCAACTTGGTTACTGCTTCTGCTCCCCGTGGTCTTTTCTGGGCTGTTGTGGATTTTCTTCAACTATCTCATTATGGGGAATGCTTTTTACTTCCTGAATTCGGAGTATTCGAACACAGCCCAATCGGCAGAGCTGCTGAATGATGATAAGTTTGTAGAGATTTTCTCCAATCCGCTGGTGGCCTTGAAATTTATTGCTTCCAAAACACTCTGGTATTCGGTACCGTTGTTTGCTATTCTGTTCATTCGTCTGTTGAGTGGACGCTTGTTCCGATGGGGAACGCTGATTATTTTGCTGCTGTTCCTGTCAGTGCCGGGGTTGCAGTTTTTACTCATGATGAAGCAATCTTCGTATGGGTGGTTTCGTTATTTTATGTACGTGTTCCCAATTACTGTAGCTTGGTTACCCTATGAGCTGAGCCAGCTTCAAGGACGATGGCGGAGGGCAGCCTTTGGCCTGGTATCCGTCAGTCTGCTGCTTACCGCTGGATTACTTTCCTATGCGTTGACTCGCCCGGATATTGCACCGGATGAGAACAGCTTTCTCACACGAACGGGTAATGTGAACTATGTGAGACAGGAGTCAGATCGTAAGATTGCCGTCTGGTTGGATGAGCATCTGCCGAAGTCTACCATTATGACCGATTCGGCTTCAGCCTACACCATGATTGTCTACAGCCAATATCCCAAACGCTTCCTGATCACCAGTGATTATTCGTTCAATAAGGCATTAAGTTATCCGCAGGATAACCATGTGGATTATATCCTTGTACCTAAGATCATGTCAGGCATGCCACTGAGTAAAATCAATATGGTATATCCGAATTTATATGAAAAAGGCGCTCCATGGGTCCAGCTTGAACGTGAGTTTAACGGTGAGTGGCGCTTGTACAAGGTGCTACCCAAGTCACTAACTAAAGAATCTCCATCGACGGAGACCACGACAAATCCGTAATGTGCAAAAAAATCCCCGAGCCTATCCCTTCGCCATGGTGCGATGAGGGAAGTTGCGGGGATTTTTTTAACCTGTTTAGTGCTCTTTGAGTGGTAGCCACGCCAGTACATCCTGAATTTTCGCGTCCCAGTATCCCCATTCATGAGCCCCAGGACCTTCTTCGTAGGTCAGCGGAACTCCGGTAGTATTACATGTTTCACGGAAAGCCCGATTTCCCTTATAGAGGAAATCCTCCGTGCCGCAGCATTGGTAAAGCCGGGGAAGCGAGGTCCCCAAGGCAGCATGACGTTGTAACAGTTCCAGCAAGTCGTGATCCGTTCCACGTATTTCATCTGGACCAAAAATGTTAAGCCATTCCGCTGGACTCATCGCATTTTGCATAGGATCGGTGCGTGATGCGTGTAAATCCATGACTCCCGAAAGGCTCGCAGCGGCTGCAAAACGCTCTGGATGCTGTAGTGCCAGTTTGAAAGCACCATATCCACCCATAGAAAGCCCGGCTACAAAATTGTCTTCACGCTTGTCGGACAGAGGAAAGAATGAACGTGCCAAAGACGGCAATTCTTCACTGATAAAGGTCCAATAAGCCGCTCCTTGCTCCATATTCGTATAGAAACTCCGATGTACCTGGGGCATGACGACAGCTAGGCCCAATGAGGCGACATAGCGTTCAATGGAGGTTCGACGCAACCAGGTTGAATCATCGTCCGACAGGCCATGCAGCAAATATAGCGTCGGATGTGGCCCGGTTCCTTGCTTGCCCTCTAGTCCGATTTGCGAACGGGTTGCCTGAGGAAGAATAACATTCATGGATGTGCTCAGACCTAGAACTTCCGAATAAAACTGACATTGAATAAGAGCCATAAGAAGACCTCTTTTCCTAGGGTTTTGTGACCTCATTGCGGTGTTCCAGCATATGACCGATTATTCATTCAGTATACCTTAGCCTGTCTAAATATACATATCCAAGTGAATAACTAGGTATTAAGTCCCGCTTCTTATTTATCCTACATTAGGTGGGGGTATGGTTATATGGGACGATTTTTTTAATTTGGGGGTTATTTGGGTTTGATTTCTGGTAAAGTGTTTAAAAAAGAATGATGAATCCAATCAGAGGAGGAATTTATAGCATGGGAAAAAAGTTAAGAAACACAGTTACAGGTGTATTGAGTACAGGTCTTATTCTTAGCGCATTCAGCGCAGCGGCAGCTGCTCCTCAAACTACAAGTGGACATTGGGCAGGAGATCAGGTGCAACGCTGGTCAGCCACAGGACAATTGGACGGCGCGGTAAAACCAGATGCGGCGATCACACGTGCCGAATTTATTGTTCTTTTGAATCGCAGCTTGGGAACGTTCACACAGGAAACTCCAGCAGTGACAGACGTAACATATGCGGGTGGTGTGAAAGTAAACGGTAATGGAAGCAGAACGTTCACAGATGTTCCAGCTTCTCACTGGGCATACAACGAGCTGACAAGTGCCGTGAATGCAGGTTACATAAGCGGCTATGCAGATAACAAGCTTAAACCAAATGGTAAGGTAACACGTCAAGAGGCTGCGGCTATCGTAGGCAAAGCTATTGGACTGACTGCGGGTAACGCAGCAGATGTTACTAAATTCATTGACTCCGACAAAATTGGATCTTGGGCGAAGAAAAGTGTAGCGGCAGCTGCGGAGCAAAAAATCATCAACGGTTATCCGGATGGTAAATTCCAGCCACTGAAGTCGCTGACTCGTGCAGAGGCGATTGCTATTCTGGACGCTGCTTCCGGTTACAACCTGAGCTCTGTCGATAATCTGACGACGACTCCTGGTGGAACGGTGACGGACTCCACATACAGCAACGTGACAGATTCCACTTATGGTAACACGTCAACTACTTCTGGCAGCGAAACAGGAGATAGCAGCACAAGTACCAGCACAGATAGCACGACTACGGACAACTCTACAACAATAGATACCAACACAGATACCGACACAACTACGGATACGACTACAGATAGCACTACAGACACAGTTGCAACTACGGGAGTACTGAAAGTCAACAATGTGTATGATGGAGAAGGTACAATTACGGGGACAGCTAAAGCAGGTTCCACAGTAACCGCCTATTCCAACGAACTGCCTATCGGTAGTGCAGTAGCCAAAGATGATGGCACATTTAGTATCAGTGTGCTTACTCAAAAAGCAACGGTTAGGCTGGTAATCAAAGCTGAAGATGCAGACGGTAACGAAAGTGAGCCTGTAGAAATTTCTGTTTTGGGTAAACGCAGCGAGTAATTTATAGCTAAAATCCCCCTTTCACTCTGTCTGGAACAAGTCCAGCCGACAGTGGAAGGGGGATTTTTCGTTTATTCGCTTATACCGTCCTCGACAATAGACTTCTCGGGTTCACGTGTTTGTGGCTCAGACGATGTGCCACCGCCATAACTAGCTATAATGCGTTGCTGCGCTCGGTACGTATCGCGGCTGATTCGGGTGCGATCTACAGTTTTTCCGTCTACCTTTTTTACCCGGAATGTTTCTACCACATACCCTTCCTTGCCCTGCCGAAGTACTTGATAGAAGCCGGGGGAAAGTGAGTCATTACGGAGTCTCTTCTCCGGTATGGGAAGTACGCGAACCGTATGGGATTCCAGTTCATACGAAACATTGGACGGAAATGTACCAAAAAATTTAACAGTAAGCGTTCGGTTTTGGACAGCCGCACGAAGTAGTAAATGTTTGCCTGTATTGTTTCTAAAACGAAAATTAATGGACCCTGTAGCAAAAGTCGCATCCTGACCTTTGGGTAGGTAGCTGACTGGCAAAGAATGGTTGCGGCGCTCAACAATGTCCAAACCGACTCGCAGCGCTGCATTATATACCGTGCTGGATACCTGACAAATCCCGCCGCCTATGCCGGACTCCAACTGACCGTTGACGATCACTGGAGCTTCACGAAAGCCATGAGTGCGCTCAGCCTTGGCAATCAATTGACCGTAGTCGAATATGTCACCTGGCTTAAGAATTAGACCATCAACGGTGCTTGCCGCTGAATTAACGTTATACACGCGTCCTTCCGAGCTACTGCCGAGACTGGTGGAGAACTGTACGATTTTACGCTCAATCCCTTCGTTCCGTAGACTGTCCACCGAAATTTTCGGTTCCAGCTGACGGAAAGGTAATTCCACTCGTACGGGCTCTTCCGAATCGGTAAAATCCTTGGGCAGCGCCTTATCTAGTGCGGCGTCCAATCTGGGCCAATCTAGGCGTCGGGCAGAGCGCCCCGGAATATAACGAACCTGATCATTCCCGTCAATCTGTCGCACAGCATTGATAGGCATGCCATATCGTTGCTCCTCCCAATCGGCTCCGAATTGGGCCCTTAATATCTCCTCCTGTCGGAAAGATGTGATAGACCATTCCTTCTCGAAGCTAAAACGTGTCTGCACACGAGTCCATAGATGCTCCGAGCTGAGTGCCTTCACGGCATTCCGAAATGCCTCCGCTTTATAATGAATTCCTGCTTCCCCGAGTGTAAGTTTTATATCCTGTGCACTGCTGTCACTGTCCGTCAGAAGCAGTGGGCGCTGCTTTAATGCAGCCAGTTTTTTATCCACCAGCTGGAGAGCGGTTGTTTTATCCATGCTTCCTACGTTGACTCCTCCGACTCTCACTCCCTCCGGCAGTGTTTGTCTGTCGGCGTACAGATGAAGTCCTCCCCACAACATGGCCAGCGCCAGAACACCAGACCATATCCAAATGACAGATAAATGAATTTTTTTCATAGTGCAGATGTCTCCTGTCTGATAAGCTTGATAGCGATTCGTGTGCCATAATATTCATATATATGTGCCGAAAGCAGAAAACTTTCGGTACTATTTAGGTAACAAATTTGTTACAATGATAAACGGTATGATGAAATAGAGAAGTTTTTAAAGGAAATGCATGGAATATGTCGAATGGATATTAGGTTATGCGTAATATGATTAAGCAGCGGGAAGTGATCGAGTGATTGAAATGCAGGATGTGTGGAAGACCTATACTAACGGAACCCACGCACTTCAAGGAGTATCGGTTAGAATTGACCGTAATGAATTTGTATACGTAGTCGGCCCGTCTGGAGCGGGGAAATCGACTTTTATGAAGCTTATTTATAGAGAAGAAGTACCTACCAAGGGGCAAATTTCAGTCAATGGTTTTAATATCGGGAAGCTCAAGCAGCGTAAAATTCCCTACGTTCGTCGTAACATCGGAGTCATTTTTCAGGATTTCCGGCTTTTGCCGCGTTTGACGGCTTATGAGAATGTGGCTTTTGCTATGGAAGTTATTGAAGCTCCCAAGAAGCTGATTCGCAAACGGGTACCCGAAGTGCTTGAACTGGTTGGCTTGAAAACAAAAATGAATCGTGAGCCTGCCCAGCTTTCCGGTGGGGAGCAACAGCGTGTAGCGATTGCACGGGCCATCGTAAACAATCCTTCCGTGATCATTGCCGATGAACCTACGGGAAATCTGGACCCCGAAACATCGTGGGAGATCATGCAGTTGCTGGACGAAATTAATTTTCGAGGCACGACTATTGTAATGGCGACCCACAATAAGGACATCGTGAACTCCATGCGTAAACGTGTAATTGCCATTGAAAATGGCAACATCGTAAGGGATCAGGTAAGAGGGGAGTACGGATATGACTTTTAATACCTTCTTACGTCATGTGCGGGAAGGTTTCAAAAACATATTCCGCAATGGCTGGATGTCCGTGGCATCCGTCACCTCGATTATTGTGTCATTACTTATATTGGGCGTATTTATCATGCTGGTGCTCAACGTCAATTCCCTGGCTGATCAGGCAGATAGTCAGGTGGAGGTTAACGTATTTCTGGAGCTAAATGTAGAGCAGAACATGCGCGAAACACTGCAAAAGGAAATTGCGGCGATGCCGGAAATCAGCAAAACGACCTTTGTGACTAAAGCTCAGGGTTTGGAGGAGCTGCGCAAAGATCTGGGAGACAGCGGCAAGGAGCTGCTGGAGGGTTTTGATAAGGACAGCAATCCGTTACCGGACAAAATTGTAGTAGAAGTTATTGAACCAACAACGGTTCCATTTGTGGCCGAAAAGATTGAGAAGCTGAATACGTTGCATCCAGAGAAGCCGATTTTAAAGGTTCGTTATGGAAAAGGCACCGTAGAGACACTCTTTACGATTACGAAGCTTATTCGTAATGTAGGCTTTATATTCGTCGCCGGACTGGCGATCATGTCCATGTTCCTTATCTCGAATACGATTCGAGTGACCATATTGGCACGACGCAGAGAGATTGGCATTATGAAGCTGGTCGGTGCGACCAACTTTTTTATACGCTGGCCGTTTTTTATCGAAGGTGCGCTTATCGGTCTCATTGGTTCCTTGATTACCGTAGGTATTTTATTTACTGGCTATCAGCGTTTGCTCACAGCCGTACAGGGTGATATAGCTCTGAATATGTTGAAGCTTATGCCACTTGAAGGCATTTGGATTCAGTTGAGTGCATTGCTGATTATTTTGGGGATGCTGGTCGGAATTGTTGGCAGTACCCTGTCCATGCGCAAGTTCTTAAAAGTATAAGAAGCGCGGGTTGGACGTCGTGGTCGATATCAATTAGTACGGGGAAGCCCGGTGTTATTTTGCGATAAAGGATGGGGAGTGCAAGTTGAAAAAAACAGGATCTGTGTTGGCCGCTACCTTGGTAGCCGCATTGCTAATCCAGCCTTCTGACGGATATGCCAAAAGCATGAGTGAAATCAATTCGCAGCTGAACAAATTGGAAAAGCAGGCCCAATCTGCCAAGCAACAACAGGAAAAGGCTGCTCAAGATAAACAGTATGCCCAACATTACAAAAATAAAACCGTGCAAAACCTGAAAATTGTGCTTGCTCAGATTAACAGCGTCAGTGATCAGCTGACTCGTGTTGCGGTTCAGATTGATCAAACGGAAGATAATCTGCGTGCGACTAAAAAAGATTTAGCCGAGGCCATTGATCGTATCCAGTCACGGGAAAAAATGCTGGAAACCCGTGTGCGCTTGATGTATACGGATGGAACCGTCTCATATATGGACGTGCTTATGTCTTCGTCCAGTTTTAGTGACTTTCTCAGCCGAGTAGATTCCCTGAAAACGATCGTGGAGCAGGATCAAATCCTGTTGGACGAGCATAAAAAGGACAAGGCATTGGTCGTAAGCAAGAAGAAACAGCTGGACACGGAATATAAAAATGCCAAGAAGCTGTATGCGCTCAAGCAGGACGCCAAAGCAGAACTGAATTCGAAGGAAAAAGAGAAGCAAAGACTGATTTCCAATTACGATCATGATATAGCTGAGTCAGATGAAATCAGCGAAGAGCAAAATGACATGCTGGTAGCACTCGCTAACAAACGTGTGGGTCTGGTGCAGGAGAAGAACAAGCTTAGAGCGGAGCAGGCTGCCAAAGCAGCACGCGCTAGAGCGGCTGCACGTGCGGCTGAAGCCAAACGATATGCATCTTCATCCTCAGGTGCCGCCTCGAATTCCAGCCATGCGGCAGCCAGCACGTATACAGGCGGAACGGGCACATTGGCTTCGCCTGTATCCCATTACCGACTTTCATCTACTTTTGGCATGCGGGTACATCCGATTACTGGCAAGCTTAAAGGCCACACAGGTGTTGATATGGCGGCTCCTCAGGGAACCGATATTCATGCAGCCGAAGATGGTGTTGTCATTGTTGCCGAATGGTGGAGTGGCTATGGAAATACGGTTGTGATTGACCATGGAGACGGGCTATGGACCCTATACGGACACATTCGCAATGGCGGTACGGTGGTTCATACCGGGCAGACTGTGAAGCGCGGTCAAAAAATTGCGGAAGTTGGTTCGACGGGCAATTCCACAGGACCTCACTGTCATTTTGAGGTGCGCGAGAATAACAAACCTGTAAATCCAATGAACTATTTATAGTAGATAAGGTAAGCCCTATTTGTAGCCATTACGGTTGTAGATAGGGCTTTGCTTTCATAGCTTGTTACCCGATGAGGAACATGTGCATTGAGACACGGAGTAGGATACAATTAACATATTCCGTACAAGCTAAACGTATACTGCGTGAATGGACATGCGTTGTAAGGCAATAGGATACAAGATAATGAGAAGGCGGTGGACGATTAGATGTTGAAAAAAAGTACAGCGGTACTCTTGATGGTGATCGGGCTGCTTGGCGGCAGTCTGCTCACTTTTGCCTATACTGGAACGACTACAGTAGGGAACAGCGCTCTGGGCGAAGGACTGCTGGCGAGTGTGACAGGTAGCAGTTCTACCTCCAGAAGTGATATCCGCAAAATTGAGACGGCGATGGACTTGATTCAGGGACAATATTATCAGGATGTGGATCGTACCAAGCTAGTGGATGGCGCCATCAATGGTATGATGGAGTCGCTCGGCGACCCGTATTCCTCTTATATGGGTAAAGAAACTGCACAACAATTCGAGCAATCCATAGAAGGTTCTTTTACCGGGATCGGAGCTGAAGTAGCAGCGGAAAACGGGAAAGTAGTTGTAGTCACGCCAATTAAAGGCTCCCCGGCTGAAAAGGCAGGGTTACGCTCTAAGGATATTATTTTGTCTGTTAATGGTGAAACACTGGACGGATTGGATCTAAACAAGGCCGTTTCCAAAATCCGTGGACCTAAAGGCAGTCAGGCGAAAGTCAAAATTCAGCGCAGTGGCTCTCCTGATCCGCTCGAATACACGATTACCCGTGACAACATTGATATGGAAACTGTAACGGCTCATATGGAAAGCGACGGTGTAGGCGTCATCACGATCACCCAGTTCTCCTTGAATACAGCAGAACGTTTCAAGGAAGAGTTAGCGAAGCTCGAAAAACAAGGGCTTAAAGGGCTCGTCATTGACGTGCGTAATAACCCGGGCGGCGTGCTTTCCGTGGTCATTGATATTGCACAGCAATTTGTACCTTCTGGTAAAACGATTGTACAAGTGGAAGACAAGAATCAGAAGCGTGAAGAAGAGAAATCCAAAGGTTCACGCAAAAATTACCCTGTGACTTTGCTAATGAATAAAGGTAGCGCAAGTGCGTCCGAAATTCTGGCAGGTGCTCTCCAGCAATCCGCAGGTGCCGTGTTGATCGGGGAAAATTCCTTTGGTAAAGGTACTGTACAAACCAGCTATGACAAGCAAATGGGTGACGGTAGCCTGCTTAAAATCACGATTGCCAAATGGTTAACGCCAAATGGAACGTGGATTCATAAAAAAGGGATTAAGCCGAATATCGCGGTCGAACAGCCTGAATACTTCACAGCAGCACCGCTGAATAAAGAAAAGTCCCTGAAATACAATATGAATAGCAGTGATGTGAAAAATGCACAAATCATTCTACAAGGCTTGGGTTACAAACCAGGTCGCGAGGATGGCTATTTTGACGAAGTAACTGAAAGCTCTGTTATTGCTTTTCAAAAACAAGCGAAGCTGACGGCTAGCGGCATCATTGATGCGAAGACAGCAGCAGCGATGGAAGCCAAGCTGATTGAGAAAATTCGTGATCCGAAAAATGATAATCAACTCAAGCAGGGGATTGAAGAGATTCGGAAGGAAATGAAGACAAGCGTAGCGAAATAATAGTGAGGCTACAACAAGGGGGCTGGAAACAGCCTCCTTTTATATTGGGATTTATTTGCAGTCTGTCGGTTTGTCTTCCCTACGTTGGCAATTTCATATAGAATAAATGGATATGAAATGTACGTGATCCGCTATACAGCGGGCCAGGGGCATAAGGAGTGTGAATGGACTTGGAATGGGCATTACAATGGGGATGGAGCGTCTTAAATGCTTGCTTGTACCTGCTTTTGCAGCCGTTTTATTATATCTCAATACTCATTGTAGCACTTGGTTATCGTCGGCAAATGCTGCTGGAGCGCAAGCTATTTCATACCAAAATGCATAGCTGGGCTTCAGAGACCTGGCGTGTCGTATGGAGTGGTTTGCTTGCTGGAATGGCGCTATCCGCTCTCGGAATGTTCGTCAGCGTGCATCTGAACCCGGCTTCCATCGTGTGCCTGTGGGTAGCAACATTACTGCTCATGCTGGTACGCGTCCGTTACCTGTGTCTCGCTTATTCGGTAGGTCTGCTAGGTGTGGTTCAATTTTTCCTAAATGTGGCCAGTGGCTGGCAACCTGGGGGAGCGCTCGGAACATCAGTAGCAGCTATCCGTGGATTGGATATTCCAGCACTGTTGGTGTTGGTCGCCGTGCTGCATGTGGCTGAGGCGCTGTTGGTTCGCTGGCAAGGGGGGAAGGCGGCCACTCCACTGTTTGTCGAGGGCAAACGCGGAAGATTAGTTGGCGGCTATCGAATGGAAGACCTCTGGCCCATTCCGTTGTTGTTGCTGGTACCGACTCAGGGAGGATTTACGCTTCCCTGGACACCTTTGTTCGGCGGCGATGCCGGAACCGGGTATATGCTGGCAGCCTTGCCAGTCCTGATGGGCTTCAGCAGCGTGACGCTAGGCCAGCTACCACGACAGAAGGCGGTACTTACTTCGAACCGTTTGCTCCTGTACAGTGTGGCTTTACTTCTGCTGAGCTTGCTGGCTGCATGGTGGAGTCCGCTGATATTGTTAGCAGCGTTATTCTCCTTTCTGGCTCATGAGGCGCTGATCTGGTATGGTAATATAGAGGAAAGTCGTCTTAGCCCGATGTTTGTCCATCCAGAGCAAGGGATGCGTGTTCTCGCTGTGCTGCCAGACAGTCCGGCGACAGCCATGGGCATACTGCCGGGCGAGGCCATTTACCGCGTGAATGGGATTGTTGTGAATACCCGTGCCGAGTTACACCAGGCCTTGCGGATCAACTCTGCTTTTTGTAAGCTGGAGGTACGCAATCTGCAGGGCGAGAGCAAGTTTGTGCAGCGAGGCATGTACGATGGCGATCATCACCAGCTAGGGGTTGTGCTTGCACCTGATGCAGACGCGAGCTGGGCCGTATCCATACAGCCAGCCTCCATCTACCGGATTGTTGCCATGCACATAGGCGCACGCCAACGTAAAGCTGGACAGGCATCGCAGGCAGAGAAGGCACATTTGGATACCATGGACAAATAGATGTTACAACAAGAGGGTAGTCATTATTTGATTAGAGTCGAATAAGACTACGCTCTTTTTATATGCCGACAGTAGCCTGCTTGAAATCAATATTCTGATCGGTATACAATGAATATGTAATAAGAAGCGTTGATGAACCGAATGCCTATCATGTGTTTCAAGCAGGGAGAGGAAAAGATGAACGCGATCCACTTTATTCGAGAGTACATCAGGCATCCACGCAGCGTAGGCGCTGTTATACCCAGCTCAAGACAGTTGGCCAAACAAATTGCCACACCGATTTACTTTGACAAAGCATCGTGCATTATTGAATATGGTGCTGGGACCGGTGTGTTTACGCAAGAGCTTATTTTGAACAAGCGTCCAGAAACGCTACTTTTAGTAATTGAAGCTAATGAATCGTTTTACAAAACGCTACAAAGCAAGTACGGACACTTGGAGAAGGTACACATTATTCACGGATCAGCTGAGCATGTAGCTCAGTATATACGACAGTATGAGGTCCCAAAGGTGGATTATGTCGTGTCAGGGCTCCCTTTCACCAGCTTGCCCGCTGCATTATCCAGCCTTATTTTGGGACAAACGGCTGAGGTTTTGGGCCAGGAAGGCAAATTTATTACGTTCCAGTACAGCAAGGTCAAACACAATTTTTTCCGCACCTTTTTTGCTGACATTCAGATTAAAAAGGTAAACTGCAATGTCCCGCCCGCTTATGTGTTCACTTGCAGCCTGTAACTTTGCAGCTATGTAGAGGATTAGAATAAATACGAATGTGAATATACGGATGATTATGAGAAGACTTGGTCAGCGTCATTGAGATGCTGAAACGGTCTTTTTTTGTTGTGCACTTTTATGGATATATAAGAAGGGGATATGTTAAAAAGCAAAATTCATTTAAGGAATCATATTTTAAAATGGGGCTTAACCTATATATTACATAAGATGGAACCTGCTAGATTTTTGTAAGATTCATGATAAATCTGAACTTTTGTTAAAGGAGATTTATATATGGTAAAACCGCTGATATTCATGCGTTGGTGTGAGTACTATGAGTTAAGTGATCGTGAGACAGATTTTGTATCTTTTTTTATGATGAATTTCTCGGCTGCCCGTTCAGGTAATCAACCGAAGCTTAGGGAGCAGTTTGTTGAAATTCAGAAAAAAACCTTTCCTGAATACCCGTTTGATATTACCCCGGAAGAACTGGATTACTCCAAATTCGAAGGCTTGATGAAGCAAGTGTTGAAAATTCATTTTGACACGGCCGAGCTGTTGTACTCCTTTTATCTCCAAAAGCTGTGCGCACCTTTGGCAGAATACATTTTATCCACTGGAGAATCAGAGCCTGCACGCATCTATTATAAGCTTATTCAAAAGGATAAAGTGCGCTAGGGAAGACGAGTGTGGATGAGCAAGAGCTATTGGGATACTCAAGCTATATAGTTATTTAAGAAATTAATACTATCTAATTAAAATAATAGTTAAAAATGTCAATATACCTTTGTGTTAAGGTAATATTATAAATCCAGTTTCAAAGAAAGAGGGTGTTGTTTTCGGCTGGAACATTTCAAGCAGGGATATGACGCTGCAACGGAACGATAAGCTCGTTTGGGGACAGGGAAGGGGCCTTAAAGCCTCAAGGAGGGGCATTCGTATGGGTGCCGCTCTTTTTAAATTGAAGGGAGGAAAACGGCATGAAGGCGAAAAATAGTAGTATTTGGTCCAAACGTTCCAAATGGCTGCCTGTCGTCATGGCATACACGATTATAGTAGGGGGTGCTCTACCGACTCCAACTGTAGTTCACGGTCAAACGGCAAAGACTGTTACCATTAAAGTCGATACATCCAAGGATCGTAAGCCTATTAGCCCTTATATTTACGGTACGAATCAGGAGTTGTCAGGCGATGAGAATCTGACTGCCAGACGACTTGGTGGCAATCGAATGACCGGATATAACTGGGAAAACAATATGTCCAATGCAGGAAGCGACTGGATGCAGTCCAGCGATAGCTATTTATGCGACAACGCCGGATTGACAAAAGCCGAATGTGAAAAGCCAGGTGCGGTGGCAACCTCGTTTCACGATCAATCGCTGAAGCAGGGCACTTATTCTTTAGTTACGCTGCCGATGGCCGGTTATGTGGCCAAGGATGGAAACGGAAGTGTGCAGGAAAGCGAAAAGGCTCCTTCCGCTCGGTGGAATGAGGTCGTAAACGCTAAAAATGCGCCATTTCAATTGCAGCCTGATCTGAAAGACAATCAGGTTTATGCGGATGAATTCGTCAACTTTTTAGTGGAAAAGTATGGCTCTGCTTCAACAAAAACAGGTGTGAAAGGATACTCGCTCGACAATGAACCCGCTCTCTGGTCGCATACGCATCCGCGCATTCATGGTGAAAAGGTCGGAGCGAAAGAGTTGGTAGAGCGGTCGGTAAGTTTATCCAAAGCCGTTAAGGCGGTTGACGCGGGTGCGGAAATTTTTGGGCCCGTCCTTTACGGTTTTGGCGCCTATAAAGATCTTCAAACTGCACCTGATTGGAACTCTGTAAAAGGCAACTACAGCTGGTTCGTGGATTATTACCTCGATCAAATGCGCCTCAGTTCGCAAGCTGAAGGCAAGAGATTGCTGGATGTTTTCGATGTGCACTGGTATCCTGAAGCGATGGGTGGAGGCATACGAATTACGAATGAGGTAGGCAATGACGAGACGAAGAAGGCCAGAATGCAGGCGCCTCGTACCTTGTGGGACCCGACCTACAAGGAAGATAGCTGGATCGCTCAATGGAACAGTGAATTCTTGCCTTTACTGCCTCGATTAAAGCAGTCGGTGAATCAGTATTACCCGGGAACCAAGCTGGCCTTGACCGAGTATAGCTACGGTGGCGAAAATGATATTTCCGGCGGTATCGCTATGACCGATGTGTTAGGCATCTTGGGCAAAAACGACGTTTATATGGCAAACTACTGGAAGTTAAAGGATGGTGCCAACAACTACGTTAGTGCCGCTTACAAGCTTTACCGCAATTATGACGGAAAAAGCTCTACTTTCGGTGATATCAGCGTTCATGCGCAAACGTCGGATATTGTTAATAGCTCGGTGCATGCTTCCGTAACGGATGCATCCTACAAAGAACTGCACCTCGTTGTCATGAACAAAAGCATGGATAGCGCATTCGCTGCCCAATTTGATCTTTCCGGCGAGACGAATTACGGTTCCGGTAAAGTATGGGGCTTCGACAAAAATAGCTCGCAAATTAAGGAAGCAGCGCCAATCACGCAAATTTCAGGCAACCGCTTTACCTATACAGTACCGCCTTTGACGGCTTATCACATCGTGTTGACTGCCGGCAATGATACGTCTGTGCCGCCTGGGGAAGGTCCTGAAAGCTTTGCGCTGAGGGCGGAGGCTGGCGATGGGAAAGTCGATTTGTCCTGGGACGCTTCCAGCGGAGTTGTAGGTTACAGTGTACAGCGGGCGACGTATGAAAACGGTCCTTTTGCTGCTGTAGCATCCAACTTGGCCGAAACGTCTTATACGGATACGAACGTAACGAACGGCACTTCTTATTATTATAAAATAACCGCACAAACAAAGGCGGGAACGAGCGAATCCAATGTTTTGAAAGCGGTTCCGCGAACGCCTGTAGACGGACAGGATCGCTATGAAGCCGAAGATGGCACGCTGAAGGGAACCATTGTGGAATCCAGCGGGACCGGCTTCTCCGGTACTGGTTATGTAACCAATTTCCACAATGCAGGGGATTCCCTGACGATGACGATCCAGGCAGAGGCGGCAGGCTTGTACAATCTTACAATCGGCTACCGTTCGCCTCATGATGACAAACGCACGAATTTCTCTTTAAACGGCAAAGCGTCTGGCGAGCTAGTACTTTGGAAAACGGCTGATTTTAAAGAAACTTCCGGAGGCAAGGTTCTGTTGAATGCAGGGGCGAACACGATCGGTTTTGAAACAGGCTGGGGCTGGTATGATATCGACTACGTCAAGCTGGAGCCAGCTGCTGACCGTCCACCACATGCGGTAACCAAAACGCTCACCAATCCGAATGCGACGGTAGAAGCAAGGGCATTGATGAACTATCTGGTTGATCAATACGGGAAGAATATGCTTTCCGGTCAAGAGGAAATAACCGAAATTGATTGGCTTCAAGCCAATGTAGGTAAAAAGCCGGCTATTGCAGCGCTTGACCTGATCGACTATTCGCCAAGTAGAGCGGAACACGGTCTTAGTTCCACAGAGACGGAAAAGGCGATTGAATGGGATAAGCAAGGGGGAATTGTTACCTTTGCATGGCACTGGAACGCGCCGAAAGGTCTGATCGATACGCAGGGAAAAGAATGGTGGAGAGGCTTCTATGCCGATTCGACTACATTCGATATAGAATATGCGATGAATCATCCAGAGTCCGAAGATTATAAATTGCTTATTCGCGACATCGATGTGATTGCAGGGCAATTGAAGAAGTTGCAGGATGCGAAAGTTCCTGTGCTGTTCCGTCCTTTGCACGAAGCGGAAGGGAAATGGTTCTGGTGGGGCGCTAAAGGTCCTGAGCCTGTTAAAAAATTATATATTTTGATGCACGACCGTTTGACTAATGTGCACAAATTGAACAATCTGATCTGGGTCTGGAACTCTGTTGCTCCCGACTGGTATCCAGGGGATGAGTATGTGGATATTTTGAGCTTCGACTCTTATCCGCAAGCAGGCGACTACAACCCACAAATTGCAAAATACGAAGACCTTGTTACGTTGGGTAAGGACAAAAAGTTAGTTGCCATGAGCGAAAACGGACCTATCCCGGACCCTGATCTGATGAAGGCGTATCAAGCCCATTGGAGCTGGTTCGCTACATGGTATGGGGATTTCTTGAGAGACGGCAAACAAAACAGTCTTGAGCATCTGAAAAAAGTGTATAATCATCCGAACGTCATTACGCTTGAAAAGCTCCCGACTAACTTAAAAACGTATGGTATTACCGAGCAGCCACCAGTACCGGGCAGCTTCACGCTGAACGCAGCGGGCGAAACGGCGAAAGTAAAGCTGAGCTGGACAGCATCAGCGAATGCAGCAAGCTATGAAGTGAAGCGTTCGACGGCTGAAAACGGCGCTTTCGCCACAGTAGCGAGCGATGTATACGGAAGCAGCTACACCGACATAGCCGTAACGGCAGACACGATGTACTATTACCAAGTCGTAGCGAAGAACGATGCAGGTCAAACGGTTTCGAACACGGCTAGCGCAGCGCCGAAAGCGGATACTCAGCAGCCGACAACGGGACTGGTGCTCCAGTATCGCACAGCGGATACAAATGTGAACGACAATCACTTGAACCCGCATTTCCAAATTGTAAACAAAGGTACAGCCTCTGTACCGATCAACGAGTTGAAAATTCGCTACTACTACACGATCGACGGCGACCGCGCGCAGACATTCAACTGCGACTATGCGACGCTGAGCTGCTCAAAGCTGAATGGTAAGTTGGTTAAAATGGATAACGCTGCAACCGGTGCTGATTATTATTTGGAAGTCAGCTTCAACTCGGATGCAGGCGTGTTAGCACCTGGAGGAAGCACGGGCGAAATTCAAACCCGTATTCATAAAACAGACTGGTCGAACTATAACGAAAGTGACGATTACTCGTATAAAGGCACGCAGACTTCATTCGCCGATCATGCGAAGGCTACCTTGTACCATAACGGCATACTTGTCTGGGGAACCGAACCGACAGCTAATTAAAATGATATAAATACTATCGCTGAAATAAGCAGGGGGATTTAGTATCCTACCTGCTCATTTTTTTATACGAGAAAACCCCTATATGATTATTTTGTAAAAAATGAAATGATATGTTTATTCCTATTCTTTTTGTAACACATCAAGAATTAGAATGGAATTAATTAGATGGAAGGAGGTGAAAAAATGTAACAGAAACGTAGCCATAGACATAAAGCAAGGTATTTAGTAGCTTAAGAGCTTTTAAAAAAGACTATTAAAGAGGAGAAATGACAAATGAAAAAAGCAATCTTAGCACTATCAATTTCTGCGTTAGCTTTATCTTTAGGGGGAATAGCATCCGCTTCACCAGTAAGTTCAACAATATCTGTTGGAGCTCCAGCAAAAGTAACCGTAACCTTTAGTCCTGCCAACGGAGAAAAGCCACCTATTACAAAGCAGGATAGTCCCGTACTTCGTTTAGGCATAGGTAGCACGTATAAAATGGATGGTTCTAACTGGATGATTTTGTATGGAAGTGATGTTGTCGAACTTCATGGAAATAAAGCTAAGATGATTGGCTATGGTTCAGCTCAGGTTGAAGCCTTTAAATCTAATGGAGACAAACTTGGAGTTTATACTTTTAAGGTTGAAAGATAGTATTTATATGCAGTGAAGGAGGTGAAGTACGCTTCACTTCCTTCACTTACTTATTTTTACGGATTAATTGGGTAAGTAATCTCCAGATCAGGGAAATACTCTATTTTCGGATTTCCATCTTTCCCTAGTTCAAATTTGCTCTTATCATCCTTGTTTAAGATATTTTTGTAGACCTTTATAGTAATTGCTTTGGGGGGAGAGATGAAAGGTTCAAATCTTGAATCATTTATCAGAACGTTTCCATCCGTAGCACTCCAACCATTGTTGCTAATAAAATTCAGTTGCTTTCCTTTATCATCGTAAAGTTCATAACTCAAAAAAGGAAGTGACGAAATTTTCGAATTAGTAGGTAGCTTTATGCGAGTAGTGATGCTGGTTGTAATAGGCGTGAACTCAACTTTTTCGAGAGTATAGTCAATGTTTTGGTACTTTCGTTTAAGAGATGGCGTAAAAGTCAGGTTATTTTTTGTGTTTTTTTCCACTGGAATTTCTATTTTGAAGGGCTGCTTGATACCAGAGACAGGCATGGAAATTGTTAAATCAAACTTATCTGGGAAAGATTTACCTCCTTGGTTGCGTAAATCTGAAAACTGTATAATTGTTGAGTTTTTATTTTTTCCAGGTATCATATATGGGTCAATAGAGTTAGTAGTGTTTGCAGGCGCATAAGAAGAGTTGATTTCTTTTCCATTAATAAAAAATATTAAGTCATCAAGTAATAAGGGTAATTCGGTGTTTAAAAATCTTTTATCAGTGGTTTGTCGTTCTAAGGCAATGGATACACGTGTTCCATCAAACATGACCTCCGGTACGCTGAGAGTCAGGCCATCGTGAGTGTCACTAAGATTTGGTTTGGATAGTAGCCCTTTTTCGTCCGCTGTTTGTAAACCAAGATCACCAGCAAGCTGGAATATAGAATCAATACCTGGAATTTGTTTTAAGGATGCAGCCATTGTTGGTGAAATAAAACCAGTACTAACGACAAGTGCAAACGCTACTACAAGTGCAGCGGAGGTTCCGAAAAAAGTATTGCGAACCCTTTTTGAACGAGAGTTAGAGCGCTCATAGCGTCTTGTTTTCATATTACTATAGCGTTCCATAGTTCTATCTATTAAATCCACTTGGAATGGGGTATTCCGAATGAGCTTTTGTAAGTGCTCAATTTCTTTATCTTCCGGGTTTAAATGAGTGCTCAATTTGTTTTCCTCCCTTTTCATTGTAGTTGATTAGCTTTTTACGGAGTCGCTCATATCTTTTTCGGATCGTGGATGATTTCAGACCCATAATTGTAGCAATCTCTTCGTAGTTGTAATCCTCAAGCGAACGTAATAATAAAATCTGACGATCTTTTAATGTTAACTGATCCAGTAACTCGTGAATTAAATTTGTATATTCGTGTATTGGCTGTTGCTTTAGATTCAGTTTGTACTGAATGAAGGACTTGAATGTTCTAGCGTTTCTTTTTAATAAGTCAGTACAGTGGTTTTGAGCGATTTTGTAAAGCCAAGCTGAAAAAGAGACGGTAGGTACAAAATGATGTATATGTTCTAGCCCTCTAATGAATATTTCTTGAGCAGCATCTTCTGCTTCTTCCCGATTTTTAAGTAAATAGTAGCAGTATAAAAAAATCTGTTGTTGATAACGCCGTATGACATGTGTGTATGCTTGTTTGTCGCCTGCTTGAACCTGCTCTATGACAAGATTGATATCTGTGTTTTGATTATTTGTATTTAGTTTTTCCATTAACGTCCCTCCCTTCTGCCTATATAACTGAAAAAGGTATGCTTTTGTGACATTCAAACAAAAAAACTTGAAGTTTGCTTTTATGCTTCTCTTTATGTACTTCATTCAACTTTTCAAATATCACGGAATTCATTAAAAAAAGACTTCCTTCTAAGGCATCATAAAATAAAATGACTATATAGACCATATATTTCACTATTTTCGTTATTTTGTAATAAACCGAAGTTCTTATGGTCGAAATCACATGTTAAGTATGACCTACGATATATCTGTAACTATATTGAGGGGGATTGAAATGGAACATACACCTACGATCCGCTCGACGATAGAGACCGAACTCAAGCTAAGGGGATATACTTTTAGCAGTTTTAGTAAAATATCTGGTATTAACCGTGGTACATTCAGCACCATGCTGAACAGTAACCCACCCAAGCCGATCTCCGTTCGGCAGATGGACTTGATTACTAAGGCATTAGGGTATCCCGAAGGCTGGTTGTATGAGTTGTACATAGATGAATGCTTTTACGAGGGGAAAGGGCACTGGAAACGGATTAAGCCTTTTTTAATGCGTTGTGTGGAGTTAGGAAGAAAGGACTGTATTCGAAGGGTATTGTCGAGGCTAACCGAGGACTTGTCCTATGTATCGACGGTATTTGAGTTTGCAGAAGAACTGCACGAAGCAGGCAAGGAAAAGGAAGCGATACCCTTTTACGAGTGTGTGGTAGAGAATGAGAGATATTACCACTCGGAGCGGCTGGCTGTCAGCCAATATAGGCTATTTTCTTGCTCTTTAAACAAAGATCTGGAGAATAATCGTCAACAAGCTATAAAATTTGCTCCATATCGCAGAAACTTGCCTGAAAATCATCAACTGGATGCTTTATTAAAGCTGGCAAATGTGTACTACCAAGTTGATGACTGTGAGACAACTATACAATATACAAGAGAACTTGAGGTAATTGCTACAAATATTTATCAGCAACAGATTCAGGCTAGATTAAGAAAACGTGAAGTTAAGCCTTTAAATACAGAAAGACATCTAATCGTCTATTATGGTCAAGCCTATTTAACGCAGGGGAATGCCTACGAGAAACAGGGGTTATACAAAAAAGCTATGGAGTTCATCCCCTACTATGCAAATTTAACTGATTTTGAAGGTCTAGATGAGGTTGGTATGTTAGAGGCACGGAAATTTGAAATGTGGGCGGAAGCAAACCGCTTGAATTTAGAAATTCTGATGGGAGATATGACTAATTTACCTGCCTATGTAGAACTTATTAGGAATAATCCTCAGGAAATATTACTTGGGTTACTAACCATATTAGAGTCTGCCAATACTTATAATTATATGATAGACGAAATTTTAATTCTTTTTGGAGAGAATATTAATGAGTTTAGAGACTTACGTACAAATATTTCTTATTACAAGACGAATTATAATCTAGCAAACTATTCCCGTTTTTTTCTTGAGCTTAGTCGCTACTATTTTAATAAAGCGAACTATTCTGAGGCAATAGACTGTATGCTGAATAGTTTAAAAGCAACTTCACAGTTAAACGATAAGGCTTACTATATCAAGTCTATCACGTTGTTGTTTGAGAAATATAAGGGTCATTCGACACATGAACAACGGACAGAATATGAAAAAGTGATTAAAGCAGTGGAGAACAATATCAAGGAAATGACTTCTTAGAATACAAAAGGGCTATATAATCTACTACTCTAAGTAAATTATATAGTCCTTTTGACATATTACGTGTATGACTACTCGTGAAAAAGTTAATTTTTTAGTTAGTTGCCTGAATCATCGAAGTTATTTTCAGAAAGCTCACGCTCTGAAGAGGTAAACAGTTCTTTTAAAATACGATAAGCTTTATTTTGCCCTGCTTCATTCTGCTGGGAAAGTATACGAATGCATTCCCAAATCCAGGGCTGGCTTTTGAGTTCTTCATATGGATTATAGTCAAAAAGTGCGAATACGTTTGTGTTCAGTGCCTCGGCTATTTTCTCCAGTGTTTTGATCTGCACATTGACCTCACCGCGCTCCAACTTGCCGATATAGGAACCTGTTGAATCGGATGCTTCTGCTAACTGTTCTTGTGTAATACCCCGCAATTTTCGAAATTGACGGATTTTTGTTCCTAATAGTTTCGTTGTTTCCATAGACATCCACACTCCTATAGTATGAGTGTAGACAAAGCTAGATTAAGCGTGGAGGTAATTGAATTGCCTTAATTATTCGACATTTAGTTCTTGTGAGAACTATTTTAATAACATCAAATTCCATAATATAATAAAACAGTGTAGAAAAGGGGTTGACCATCATCCAATTTATTCATATAATTTCTAGTATATTGTAATTGATTGTCGAGGAGGGTGATTTTTTAAAATCCTCTGAATACGCCGGGGGTGTTTTTATTGGAAAATGCAACCACGATCCGTTCGGAAATTGAGAAAGAATTAAAACTAGGTGGCTACACTTTTAATAGTTTTGGACAAGCTACGGGGCTTAACCGGGGCATATTTAGTGCTATGCTTAACGGAAATCCACCTAAACCTATATCTGTAAGACAAATGGACTTGATTACCAAAGCCTTTAATTATCCAGAGGGCTGGTTATATGATCTGTATGTGGATGAATGTTTTTATGATGGAAGACCACATTGGAAAAGGGTTAAGCCATTCCTGATTCGTTGTGTTGAAGTGGGAAACTTGCGATGTGTTGAGAAAGTGCTTTCACGCTTAATGGAAGATCTTAACCACATTCCAACAATCTTTGCTTTGGCAGAGGAGCTTTATGAAGAAGGGAAGTTAAAAGAGGCAATTCCTTTCTATGAATGTGTCATTGAAAATGAGAAATACCAACATTCAGAGAGGTTGGCAATTAGTCATTATAGAATTTTTTCAATCTCTGTTAGTGAAAGTATGGAAAGAAATTTGGAGGCCGCACTAAGATTTGTACCCTTTAGAAATCGGGTACCCTTAGAATATCATTTAGATGGTTTGCTTAAACTGTTAAATCTTTATCACAATTTGCATCAATGGAAAGAAGCGGAGCGTTATGCGGATGAATTAAGAGCGCTTACAACTATTGTATGTAAAAGTAGAGAAACTAATAAAAAGAGTTTTACATTGAAAACTGAAAGACATTTAGTTGTCTACTATGGTCAAGGTTATTTGATGAAGGGAATTGCATTGGAAAAACAAGAAAGATATGAGGAGGCCATGAAGTATATTTCTGGCTATGCTGATTTGAGTTGGTTTGAAGATTTAGGGGGAATTGGACAAAAAGAAGTACAAAAGTTCACCCTTTGGGCAAATGCTAATCAACTTAGCTTGAAAATTCTTATGGGCGATACAAGTAGTTTACCAATGTATATTCAATTTCTGAAAAATAACCCACCCGAGATTTTGTTGGGTTTATTAACGATAGTAGAGTCGGCTAACAAGCACGGTTTTTTAATTGAACATATTCTCCAACAGTTTTCTCATGAATTGGCCTCATTTAATAATGAATTATCTATGGAAGCCAGCTACTATAAACAGTCATTTAGTTATGACACTTATGCTGATTTGTGTTACCAACTGGCCATATATATGTTTAATAACCTTTCCCATGAAAAAGGCATCTATTATGTTTTAAAAAGCTTGAAGAAATGTCTGGAAATCAGCAGTAAAGAAAAGTTTATGATTTGTACAGCATTATTTGAAAGGTTTAGAAACAAAGCAACAAAAGACCAAAAATCAGAATATGAAGGTATCATGGAGGAGGTTTTAATCAATGCGAGTAAAAAACCTTAAATACATGCTGATTATGGGTTTTTTTAGCTTTTTAGCATTCTCTCATAACATTGTTGTTTTTGGACATGGTGCAGGAGGTTAATAGTTATCAAAAAACCAGCCTTACTGAGGCTGGTTTTTTGATTCGCCCCGTTAAAGGGATGAATTGGGTTTTATTATATTTTTAACCTGTAGGGAAGGTATCAGCTTGTAAACTAATGTAAATACCACACCGAACAGGAGGTTTATTGATGTGAAATGGAAACAATTGGAGGAATGCATCGAAGAAAAGCGGAAGGAACTAAATGATTTGGCGAATGAGGTGGGATTGAAGGATCGGCGGGTGTTAATCAAGTCCATGGAGTTGGATCGACTCCTTAATAAATACAGTGACTGGAAATATAGCTATCGCAGACAACAGAGCATACCCCAAAGTTCACAAATACAAGAGAAGCAACACGAGCTTGTCCTATCTTATTAATTATCAAGTATCATGACAAGATAAAACCTAACTTCACCAGGGCTTCTAATACATAGTGGGATATAGAATAAACAAAATAATCTCTATTGCATCTCGTACGCCGCTCTTATAAACGTTGTTCGTACGGTTTATTGTTCTGCGTCTACATCAGAGCGGAAGCCATGTATTAATGTAAATAGGCATCAAAAAAACCTCCCGATTCACGTTACTGCGTGACTCAGGAGGTTTTTGGGTTTTACTGTTGAAGCTGGCGCAGCACAGTGATTTCGACACGACGGTTTTTTTGTCGTCCAGCTTCGGTGCTATTGTCACCAACCGGCCGGGTATCTGCATAACCCGCATACTGAAATCCTGAGGGTGAAAGTTGCTCTCTGTCGAGAAAGAATCGGAGTACAGATAGTGCCCGTGCGCCGGAAAGCTCCCAGTTGTCCTTATACGTCGATGAGTTCGAGGAGCGTGTGAACGGGATGTTGTCCGTATGGCCCTCAATGCTAATCGGTGTTTTCAAATCTCGAAACAGACTGGCCAACTTAGATAGCGTGTTGGCAGAGCCTTGCTTGAGTGCTGCTCTACCTTGATCGAATAAAAAGCGGTCATTTAGCGTAATGACAATACCACGCGGCTGATCTGACACGAAAATCTGGTTTTCCAGTTTGTTGTCCGTAATATATTCTTGAATGACACCCATTAGATTTTGCAGCTCTTTTTCCTGCGTGCGGAATGCTTGTTCACGTTCGGTGAGCTTTGTCGATCCAGCTTCCTTTTTATCGGCTGCTGGTTGCTTGGTCGTGGGTGGATTCTTGCTGGTGTAACGATCGGCAGTACCTGTAATGCCCGAGCCTTGCTCCAAAATAGAATCTCCTTTGTGGAACGTATCCTGGAGGGATTGAACAACGACATCGTATTTTTTAGCATCCAGACTACTCATGGCATACATCACAACGAAAAATATGAGCAGCAGGGTGATCAGATCGGCATAGGTAATCATCCAGCGGTCACGATGGTCTCCGCCGCCTCCTTGACCCCCACGGCGCTTACCGCGCGCTCTCATGGAAGTCCTCCTTTGGAGAAGCGTCCTCTGTGCGTGAGCGACGAGGCGGTTTGTGATCTATATTTTGCTCTGAGCGGATAAAGAACTCCAACTTTTTGCGTACAAGCTTTGGATTCTCTCCGTTTTGGATAGCCAGAATACCTTGCAGCAGCAAATCCATAGTGATAATTTCACTCTCACTGGCAGCTCTTATTTTGGATGCGATGGGCAGGAAGATCAGATTGGCGCTAGCAACGCCGTATAGTGTTGCGATAAAAGCAACAGCAATGGACGGACCAAGCGCAGTAGGCTCGGTCAGGCTGCCCAGTACATGGATAAGGCCCATGACAGTACCGATAATCCCCATCGTAGGGGCATAACCGCCTGCGGATTCGAATATTTTGGCGTACCCTTCATGTTTGTGTTCAATGGCATCTAACTCAAGCTCTAAAATCTGTTTGATCTGCTCCTGCTCGGTGCCGTCGATGACCAACTGAAGACCTTCACGCAAAAATGCATTCGGATGCTCTGATGAAGTACGCTCTAGCGCAAGCACACCGGATCGGCGTGAGGTGGCAGCCATGGAAACCAAATCTTCTATATATTGCTTCGTAGGATTGTCCTCACGGCTAAATGCCATCCGTAGGGCGGTGGGGATCGTCTTCAGCTTGGAAGCTGGGTAGCTGATCACAACTGCGGCGAAAGTCCCCCCAAATACAATGAGAGCCGATGTACCTTGAAGCAGCCCTGTAAATTCGCCGCCTTCCCATAAGAAGCCACCGATTAATGCTATGATTCCGGCGATGATGCCCAATACGATGGTGATATCCAAAATTTAATTCACTCCTATTCAAGACTTATCGTTTGCATCCACGGTAAGAAAGAGGTATAATACGGGAACAAACATTCTTATCCAACCATATTTCCCAAGTATCATTGCTCGGGAAATATCGACATAGAGTTACAGGTAAAGACGTTAAAGCTCGACTGGTGTAAAATCATGATGTTTCCATTTTAGACGATAAGGGTGATGCAGGGCAATGAGTGATATCGTTGTTAGCGATAAGACTTTTGAAATTCAGTCGGAATTCCAACCTCAAGGCGATCAGCCTCAGGCCATTTTTGAATTGGTAGAGGGAATTGCAGAAGGAAAGAAGCATCAAACGCTATTGGGTGCTACGGGAACAGGTAAGACGTTTACCATCGCACAGACCATTGCCAAGTTGAATCGGCCTACGCTGGTTATTGCACATAATAAGACTTTGGCTGCTCAACTGGCGAGTGAGTTTAAAGAGTTTTTTCCGAATAACTCAGTCGATTATTTTGTCAGCTACTATGATTACTATCAACCGGAAGCATACATTCCGTCTTCCGATACGTATATTGAGAAGGATTCCAGCATCAATGAGGAGATTGATAAACTTCGCCACTCAGCGACAAGCTCTCTGTTTGAGCGTCGTGACGTTATTATTGTAGCGAGTGTCTCCTGCATTTATGGTTTGGGTTCACCGAAAGAATATTCAAGCCTGCTGCTTTCACTTAGAGTCGGCATGGAGAAACCCCGCAATCAGATTTTGTCCCGCTTGGTCGATATTCAATATCAGCGGAACGATATCAACTTCGTGCGGGGTACTTTCCGTGTACGGGGGGATGTTGTGGAGATATTCCCGGCTTCCCATGGGGAACACGCTATACGTGTAGAACTGTTCGGGGATGAAATTGAACGAATTACCGAGATTAATGTGCTTACGGGTGAATTGATCGGTGAACGTGATCATATTGCCATTTTCCCGGCATCTCACTTCGTTACTCATGAGGATACGATGAAGGTAGCATTGGTCAACATTGAACGTGAGCTTGAAGAGCGATTAGCGGAGTTGAAGGAGCAAGGGAAGCTCTTAGAGGCACAACGTTTGGAACAACGTACCCGCTATGATATCGAGATGATGAAAGAGGTTGGCTTTTGTTCCGGCGTCGAGAATTATTCAGGTCCACTTACATTCCGCGAGCGAGGAGCGACACCATATACGCTGATGGATTATTTCCCGGATGATATGCTGATCGTCATTGACGAGTCCCATGTTACATTGCCGCAGATTCGTGCCATGTATAACGGTGACCAAGCACGTAAGAATGTACTGGTAGAACATGGATTTCGTTTGCCATCTGCATTGGATAATCGCCCGTTGAAGTTTGAAGAGTTCGAGGACAAGGTAAGTCAGATCATCTATGTATCGGCTACTCCAGGACCTTATGAGATGGAGAAATGCGAAACGATGGTACAGCAGATTATTCGTCCTACCGGGCTTCTTGATCCGATTATTGAGGTGCGTCCGAGCAAGGGGCAGATTGATGATCTCATTAGTGAAATACGGCTTCGCGTAGAACGTGAAGAACGGGTGCTGGTGACTACACTTACGAAGAAGATGTCTGAAGATTTGACTGACTATTTAAAAGAAGTAGGCATCAAGGTTCGGTATATGCACTCCGAGATTAAGACGTTGGAGCGGATGGCTATTTTGCGGGATCTTCGTCTAGGGACCTTCGACGTGCTAATCGGGATCAACTTGTTGCGGGAAGGCCTCGATTTGCCGGAAGTATCGCTGGTCGCGATTTTGGATGCGGACAAAGAAGGCTTCCTGCGTTCTGAGCGCTCTCTGATTCAGACGATCGGACGGGCAGCACGGAACAGTGACGGTCGTGTTATTATGTACGGCGATAAGATTACCGATTCTATGGATAAAGCGATAAAGGAAACGGAACGTCGTCGTGCGATCCAAATTCAGTACAATGAAGAACATGGGATTACCCCGCAAACCATCCGTAAAAAGATTCGTGATGTTATTGAAGCAACCAAGGTGGCAGAGTCTAAGAATGATTACCTTCCTAATGAGACGGGTAAACTTTCCAAGAAGGAGCGTCAATCACTCATTCAGCGTCTGGAAGCAGAGATGAAAGACGCCGCCAAGAACCTACAGTTCGAACGGGCAGCCGAGCTGCGTGACGCTTTGCTGGAGTTACGAGCTGATTAAACATTGAGAATAAGCTAGAAGCAAAATATATGAAAATAAAATGTTTGATTGCTTTGCTTTTAAAAATAGTGAGGGCGGCCTATGTGGTCGTTCTCTTTGCGATATATCACTTCCATGGGATAATCCAATGCGATATAGCATGACGTGAACTACGGCTAAGGAGATGAAACATTTGGCGAATGAAAGCATCATCATCAAAGGCGCACGCGCGCATAATCTCAAAAATATTGACGTGACGATTCCACGGGACAAGTTCGTCGTCCTGACAGGGCTTAGCGGCTCAGGTAAATCGTCACTGGCTTTCGATACGATCTATGCGGAAGGGCAACGGCGGTATGTGGAATCTTTATCTGCGTATGCCCGTCAATTCCTCGGGCAAATGGAGAAACCAGACGTTGATTCGATTGACGGTCTGTCTCCTGCCATTTCCATTGACCAGAAAACAACAAGTCGGAATCCGCGTTCTACTGTCGGAACGGTTACCGAAATCTATGACTACCTACGGTTGTTGTTTGCTCGGGTGGGTCATCCTCATTGTCCTGAACATGGCATTGAAATCACTTCACAGACCGTTGAACAGATGGTAGACCGCATTTTGCAGTATCCTGAAAAGACAAGACTTCAGATTCTGGCTCCATTGGTATCCGGCCGCAAAGGTGAACATAAAACACTGTTCACGGATATAGCCAAGCAGGGTTTTGTACGGGTACGTGTGAATGGAGAACTACGTGAATTGTCTGAGAAGATTGAGCTGGAAAAGAACAAGAAGCACTCGATTGAAGTGGTCGTAGACCGCATCGTAGTTAAAGAAGATGTACGTGCGCGTCTGTCTGACTCTATTGAGACGGCACTGAATCTTTCAGGTGGGCAGTTGCTTGTAGACATTATGGGGCAAGAGGAGTTGCGTTTCAGCTCCAACTTTGCATGCCCTATTTGTGGATTCAGCATAGATGAACTGTCTCCAAGAATGTTTTCCTTTAATAGTCCGTTCGGCGCTTGTCCGGATTGTGATGGGTTAGGAGTTAAAATGGTAGTTGATCCTGATCTGCTCATTCCCGATCCTGAAAAAAATGTGGAAGATGGAGCGTTTCAGGCTTGGAGTGGTGGAACTTCCACTTATTATCCTCAATTTTTACAATCAGTATGCGAGCACTACGGTATTCCGCAGGACATTCCTGTTAGTCAATTGACGACAGAACAAATGAACCTCATTTTACATGGAACGGGTGAGCAGAAGATCCGTTTCCGCTATGAGAATGATTTTGGTCAACGTAAGGAAGCCTATGTGACCTTTGAGGGGATTATCCCCAATCTGGAGCGTCGTTATCGTGATACGGCTTCTGAAGGTATACGTGAATTTATTGAAGGCTTTATGAGTGCAAAGCCATGTAACACCTGTAAGGGACACCGACTAAAAAAAGAAAGTCTGTCGGTAACCATTCAAGAGCGTAACATAGCTTTTGTGACAGCTTTGTCTATCGGTGAAGCTTCAAACTTTTTCCATACACTGGAGCTGAGTGAGAAGGAGAAGTCGATTGCCAATCTCATTTTAAAAGAAATTAACAGCCGATTGGGATTCCTCGTTAACGTTGGTCTGGAATACCTGACTTTAAGCCGTGCGGCAGGCACGTTGTCAGGCGGTGAAGCACAGCGTATCCGATTGGCGACACAGATCGGGTCCAGTCTGATGGGTGTGCTTTATATTTTGGACGAGCCTAGTATCGGTCTGCATCAGCGAGATAATGACCGTCTGATAAGTGCTTTGGAGCATATGCGGAATCTCGGCAATACGTTGATTGTGGTGGAGCATGACGAAGATACGATGATGGCGGCGGACTATATCATTGATATTGGGCCAGGAGCTGGAATCCATGGTGGGATGATCATGTCGCAGGGAACTCCGCAGGAAGTTATGGAAGACCCGAATTCCTTAACCGGGCAGTATTTGAGCGGACGCAAGTTCATTCCGGTCAATACCGAGCGGCGCAAGCCTGCTGAAAAGTGGCTGGAGATTCGCGGAGCCAAGGAGAACAATCTCAAAAATGTGAATGTCAAAATTCCGTTGGGTGTTTTCTCAGCTGTTACTGGTGTATCCGGCTCTGGAAAATCGACACTGGTCAACGAAATTTTGTACAAAACGTTGGCGCGTGATCTGAACCGGGCGAGAGTACGTCCAGGACAGCATAAAGAAATTCGCGGGCTAGAACATATCGAAAAGGTTGTTGAGATCGATCAATCGCCAATTGGCCGTACACCGCGTTCCAATCCTGCAACGTATACTGGTGTATTTGATGATATCCGTGATTTATTCTCGCAGACGAACGAGGCCAAAGTACGAGGCTACAAGAAAGGCCGCTTTAGCTTTAACGTTAAGGGAGGCCGTTGTGAAGCTTGTAGAGGCGACGGTATCATCAAGATTGAGATGCATTTTCTGCCGGATGTGTATGTTCCATGCGAAGTGTGCAAAGGCAAGCGTTATAACCGGGAGACCCTGGAGGTTAAATACAAAGGCAAAAGTATTGCCGATGTGCTGGAGATGACGGTTGAGGATGCAACGGAGTTTTTTGAAAATATTCCGAAGATTCATCGTAAGATCCAGACGCTGATGGATGTAGGATTGGGGTATATCAAGCTGGGTCAACCTGCGACTACCTTGTCTGGCGGTGAAGCACAGCGCGTGAAGCTGGCCTCCGAATTGTATCGTCGTAGCACAGGAAAAACCATTTATATATTGGACGAGCCGACAACCGGTCTGCATGTTCACGATATTGATCGATTATTGACGGTGCTGCATCGTTTGGTTGATTCAGGAGAGACGGTGCTGGTTATTGAGCATAATCTGGATGTGATTAAAACAGCCGATTATCTGATTGATTTGGGACCGGAAGGCGGAAGCGGCGGTGGAACGATCTTGGCTACCGGGACACCGGAGCAACTCGTGAAAGTCGAAGAATCCTATACAGGTCGATACTTAAAGCCGATCCTTGAACGGGATACCCAGCGTAGTCAAGCGCTTCAGACAGTCGATCTATAGATACCATTTAACGTACGATTTAAAAACCCTGCACAGGCAGGAAGGCAGAATACGAATAGTGTATTGATGCCTTCGTCTTGCAGGGTTTTATTTTTTTTGTAAAAAAAGAAAACTTTTATCAAATTCCTGCGTTAAAGCATGTGACACATAGTTTACCAAGCGCTGGAATAATAAATCTATACGTATATTCATCGACAGAAAGTCTCTGAGTAGTCTTTAAATTTTAGAGTTTTTGATGTTTAGGCTCGGGCTTGAAGAGGTAAATATATAATTGATTACTTAGCATCATACGGAGTTCCTTGCCCGCGTGACAACCATTACAAGTTGAAGCGAAACCGTCTGTAGTTTTATCACATCTAAGGTTCATACAACATCTTTGAGGAAGTCATGAAGGGAGCTGGAACGCTTGAAGATTAAGCAAAGTAGAGTTTTACGTACACGTGTATATTCATGGGCAGCAGGAGCTGCTTTGGCGGCATGTTTGATGGGTTATAGTGCTGCACCGTCCTATGCCTCCGAGGTGTCTGAAGCGTTTGCGCCCAAACAAGCCGAAATCGAAACAAGTGCAGCAATTGGCAGTATTAAGGATTTAGAAAACGCTCATGATTACATTCAACCCGCAGCGAATGGTGGGTTTTTAATGCTGAACGTCGAGGACGATACAGAAGCAAGTGTAGTACACGTCACATATGGCAAGCTGGACAGTTCTGTGGAGGCTGTATGGAAACATCAGCAGGACCTGAACGTACAACCCGGGACAAGCAGCAGGGGAGTCCAGCGGGAGACGCCGGATAGGGGCTTGCTGTTTCTGATTGATTATACAAAACCGAACGGAATACGAGAGTTGCAGGCTTCCCGATTGGACGAGGATGGAAACACCTTGTGGTCCAAAACATTACCCACAGATGGCTTGATATCTCATGGGCAGGATTCTCACGTTGGTTTGGAGACACTGGAGGATGGCAGTTTCCTGGTCTCCTATCTAAACCTTGCGGAGCAGTCCTTCACTGTACTCAAATACACTGAAACTGGCGATCTACAATGGAATCGAACGACGGCCGGAGTGACCTCGGGTTGGCTGGTCGGCAGTCACAATGGATATTATGCGCTTTTGAACAGCTCAGATGGTCCCGTTGGGGTACAAGCAGATGTATATGGTCGCGATATTCGTGACATCCATCTGGACTTAGGATCAGGTAAAGAAATTGCCGCAGTACGTGAGTTGCCGAGCGGTCATATTGCTGTAACAGGGCTTAAAGGAAACAGCAAGCGTACACAGGTGCTTAGTAATGGTCTACAATTATTTAGTAATACAGAGGACTATACGGCCGACCGGGTGTATCTGCCTGAGGAGCAGTTGTATGTCCAGTTCAGTGATCAATATGATCCACTGGGTAAAACCACGAAGATGCATGGCATCACTATTACAGGCCTGAAAGGAAACGGTACGAAGGTGTGGGAAACGAGGACTCATTATAAGGAGGATAATTCCTTCGGCATCCGATACGATACGGGATTGATATACAAGATACCTTCAGGCTACGTGGTGGTGACATCTACAACAGGAGCTCATAAGCCAACAGTACTGGATTTTGCGAAAATATTGATACCGGAGTAATCCGGTGTCTTTTTTTGTGGAATTGAGGGAAACGATATTGCGAGGTTGTATGACGATCAGAAACAGCCTGCTTGTATATGTGATACAAGCAGGCTGTTAATAGACTCTATATTTAGGATGCAACGTGGCTGGATTGTAAAATGGCAGACAGCTTTTCCTGGAAAGTCGGAATACCTACACGCTGTACATATGCGTAAAAGCTTTCGCCAGCGCTCCTGTTTTCTTTGTAGAACAGAATGAGCTCTGCCAGTACAGGTCCAACCTGATCCCCGCGTACGCGACCTTTGAGCGCCTTGTTAAACTGGGCGCCTGCTCCAAGCGCTCCGCCGACAGCGATGTCGAACGCGTCGACCAAGCCCTCCGGTGTCTTAATAAGCGAGCCTTGCAGACCAATGTCCGCAATATGCTTTTGACCGCAGGAATTCGGGCAGCCGATAAAATGAATGCGCACTTTTTCATCCAATTGTACGTGCTGATCCAAATACTCGGCAACGTCAACCGCCCGTTTCTTGGTTTCCACTATCGCCAGATTGCAAAACTCATTTCCTGTGCACGATACCGTACGACTCATAAAATGCTTGGGCTGTGGTGTCAGGCGTTGCAGCACGGGGGCTTCCAGTAGTTCATCCACTTGCTCATCCGGCACGCCGCTCAGCAAAATATTTTGCGACATCGTGGTACGAATCTGACCATCGCCATAGCGGTCAGCCAGGTCGGCCAGTTCATGTAACTCGTCAGCACTAAGGCGACCGACAGGCACGTTCAGACCGACATAGTTCAGACCTTTTTGGGCTTGAGGATGCACACCGTCAAAATAGGCGGCTTGCCAGCCAATCGTTTTGTCCTCGCCTCGTCCGGGCATTTCACCGATGTACTCGGTGAGCTTAGCCAGAAATTTGTCTGGGCCCCAATCGGCAACGAGGAATTTCAAGCGGGCATGGTGCCGTTTTTCCCGATAGCCGTAATCACGGAAAATGGTGGTGACAGCAATAGCAACCTTCAGTACTTCCTCAGGACGAACAAACAAATCCAGAGACTGTGCCATATGTGGCTTGGCGGACAAACCTCCACCAACCATCACATGGAAGCCGATCACTTCTTTTCCGTCGAGGATCTTGGTGGCCGGAGTGAAGGACAGGTCGTTAATTTCAGCCTGTGCATTGTTGTACGTATTACCGGAGATAGACATTTTGTACTTACGTGGCAGATTGGAGAAGTCTCGATTTAATAAGAAAAAGCGGTTTACTTCATCTACAATCTCCTGGGTATCCACCAATTCATTGGGATCGATGCCAGCCAGCGGATTACCGACAATGGTACGCGGGCAGTCTCCACAGGCTTCAAAGGAATACAAATTGACTTTTTCCAGTCTTTCGAAAATATCGGGCAAGCTTTCGACCGTCAGCCAGTGAAATTGAATCGCCTGGCGAGTGGTGACATCCACAAGACCGCGTCCGTATAGCGCGGATATGTCTGCCAATGCATGTGCCTGTGCTGAAGTCATGATCCCTGTGTTGATGCGGACCCGCATCATGAAATGACCATCCTTGGGCTTTTGCTGGTATACCCCAGCCCATTTGAAACGGTCCATATCGTCCGCAGAGATCGAGTCATAGCCTTCGTTGGCATAGTTTTCGATAATGGTACGGATTACGTCGAGACCGTCCTTTTCCAGCTTGACTAACTCGAATTTGTTAAGCTTATCGGGATGAGCGTTCCAGATTGGTTCGTAGGCCATTCTTTTAACCTCCTGTGGGTGCTTATTTATACTTTAGTGTTTTGGATAGAGGACTCATGATTTTATTCTTTATTTCCGACAATAAAACTAAGATATAATGTGATGGTATCATAGTTGGTTATGCCCGTAAACGAAGGAATGACCTAAACGGTATAACGATTATTTATCGTTTTTGCTTATTTTTTTGATATAAGGATTTGGAAAATTTATAATATAAATAGCATGAGAGGACAGGGATGTAGCAAACGGCGCCTTTTAGAAAAAGATAGGGCTTAAAGCGATTGTATACGTGTCCCCTCTATGGTAGATTTGGACTAACTGATAGAACAGGGTCATGTAAGAGAGGAAATGGTGAGTATATGCGTAAGATGGGGAAAAGGGCAGTTGTTCTGGCTTTGGGCAGCGCTCTATGTGTTTCTGGAACGGCAGGTGCAGCCAGCAGTGGAACTGCGTTAAAGGCCAAAGTCATTAATGGTGGAGTCTATGTTAACGTAAGCGATATGAATAAAGCATTAGGAACCAGCGGCGCATATAACAGCGCAAATGGTACATATACGTTATCGGCCGATCGTGTGCCGCAGGTGGTTAAAAATGTATCTCCTTCTGTGGTCGGTATCATAGGCCGTTCAGCCACGGGAGAGACCGTAGCAGGAGGAGATCGATACAACCTGGCTCACGGCACGGGTGTCATCATTCGTACCGATGGATGGATTGTGACGAATGCGCATGTTATCGAAGGATTAGGTGATGCCGTGGTCGTAACCTCGGACGGAAAATCTTACGGAATCACCGACAGCTACAGCGATCCGATCAGTGACTTGGCATTAGTCAAAATCAAGGCAAGCGGTCTCAAACCCGCTACCTTGGCAGCTTCAACGAACAGTCTACAGGTAGGTGAGCAGGTAGTGGCTATTGGTACGCCTATATCCTTTTCACTTCGCAATTCGGCAACCTCAGGTGTTGTTAGCGGGCTGAACCGTGGTGTCAACGCTGCTTATCGTTTGATCCAAAGTGATACCGCGATCAATCCTGGTAACAGCGGCGGTCCGTTGGTCAATCTCAAGGGTGAGGTCATTGGGATCAATACGATGAAATTCTCGGCGGTCGGCATTGAAAATATGGGCTTTTCAATTCCGTCGGATACGGTGAAATATGTCATCGGCCAATTTTTCAAATACGGAGAGGTTCGGCGCGCCAGTCTTGGTCTGAGTCTGGAAGAGAGCTGGTCAGCTATCGTTGGATTACCTACCGAGGACCCTCTGAAAGTTACGAAAATTACCTCAGCCAATGCCATTCAGGCCAAAATCAAGGAAGGCGATGAGCTGTATAGCATTAACGGTAAGCGTGTGGCTTCGGCCATTGATGTCAATGAGCTGCTTAAAAACTATCAACCAGGTCAAACGGTGAGTGTACTAATGCAGTCGGACGGTGATATTGTGAAGCGCAAGCTAGTACTGACACAGGATAATGGTGAAATCTATGAGTCCATTCAGTCTGGAGAAGATGGTGAAGATTCGAACGGTTCGGAGGCCGCTGAAGATGGCGGCGTAGCGCTTCCTAAGGAAACATCGGAGCCAGCTTAAGGGGCAACTACTGGAAAGTGAACAATAACGGCTCTTGAATCTATAAAATAAAGCTAAAGGGAGATTTACTGTGAAGCATATTCAAAGAAAAATGATGCGTAAGCTGGGGGTCGGCGCTGTCGCATTGTCCCTTCTGCTTTCCGCTTTGCCAGCAGTTGCAGCAGATCAAGATAAAACCATGCTGGAATTGCGGTTGCAAAGCGGCAGCAATACAGCCATCGTGAACGGCCATAATGCCAATATTACGAAGCCATATTCAAAAAGTGGTGCACTGATGGTTCCAGCTGGTATTTTTAAAAAGGCATTTAACAGCAAAATTCGATTGGCTGAAGATAATGTGGTTAAAATCACTAGCGGAACTCATGTTGTATCGCTGACCATTGGTAGCCGTACTGCTTGGGTGAGAGGTCACAAGGTGACACTTCCAGCTCCACCGGAAATGTCATCAGGTATTCTCATGGTGCCTCTGCGTCAAGTAGCAGAAGGGCTTGGCGGTAAGTTGGAGAAGAACAGCGCCGGAATCATTATTCGGATGGAAGCACAAGAAGAGGCGGGCACGGTAGCTGAAGAGACACCGAACATTGATAATGATGAGGGCAAGACGCAGATCGGGAACAGTTACTATGGCTGGTCTATGAACTATCCAACAGGTCTCGTCATCGGTCAGGGAGGTGGAGATGAGAGTATCTCCACTTTTATGGATGAGAACAGTGCCTACTATATGGAGGTGCACACAGCGTCACAGCCGGTTCCACTGAATGCGGACGATCTGTTGCAACAATTAGTGCAGGCAGCCAAGGAAACGGGAGAAACTGTGATCGATCGAAAATCCTTCCCGAAAGCGAAGGTACCTTATGCTCGTGTCATTACGAAGGATGGGGACGGCGTATTGTGGGAAAATCGTCAGTACTATGACAACGGACGATTGTATGTAGTTTATTTTTCCGATGCTAAAGCAACGAATTATAAAGATCTGGCCCAGTATGCGGGACTGTTAAATTCCTTCAAAACCTCCTTTAATGCGCAGGATAAAAGTATTAAAGACTTGTCCACTGTCGTAGGAGGCACACGCGAGGCTGGAAATCCAGACTACGGTGTGTCACTCAGCATACCCGCAGGCTGGAAAATGGACGATCAACGGATGCAATATGAAAGTAATGATGGATCGAGCTTCCGCATGAAAATAACCTCGGCTCCAGCGGATGGAAAGTTGGAGAACTGGGGCCAGCAATTGCAAAAATGGCTGAGCGATTCATTTGTGTCTACGGCTTATGAGGCACAGAAGACGTATCCGCTGGAGGTTGCAGGCGTTCAAGGGTTAGTACAGGAGTACCGCTATAATTTTGGTGATGGATGGGTCAAAGAGTACAATGTGCTGATTCAGCAAAATGGATACCGCTATTTGGCTGAATACGCAGTGCCTGAAAAAGTAAGCAAAGGAAATGATCAGTTCAACGCGCTCATCTCCTCGCTTCAAATCGATTTTCAAACCGTAGCAAGTAACTTTGGACAGTTGGAAGAAGACGACTATTTGACGGACAAAACGAAAACGGTCAAAAAGACGTCAAAAGCCTATGAATATACGGTGAATATCCCACGATATTGGACCGCGATTAGCGATCAATTTGAATTGGGCGATGTAGAGTACCAGTTTACCGGAGGTCGTTTTTCCATCAAAATCGACAACGACCAATCATTTGAACTAACGGTATCCCAGCTTAAGGATTTCTATGATAAGCAAGCAAAGAACTACAAAAACCTCAAAGTTGAGGAAGTTAAGGACGTAACGTTTGCTGGTGTTCCTGCAGTGTCCTTTACATTCCATCGTATAGAGGAAGGCATTGGCTACACAGGCCACCAATTGGTTTTGGAACGTGACGGAAAAACGTATACTGTGACAACAACATTAAATGATGCGAACAACACGGCTGTACAGTCTAACGCACTGGATTCGACGTTAAATTCGTTTAATTTTGTGAAGTAGAAGGTGTAGGTAAAAGATTGGCGAGGTTGTGGGGGAAGCGCTACGCGTGCCATTTGATCCTACGATCGCTGACGCTTCTTCGGATTCAAATGGCCCGCTTCACTGGCGCCCGCCAAATACCACCAATCTTATAATGAGTGAAGTAAGCACTAGGGAAGTCTATACGGATTTCCCCGTATAGGAGGAATCCAAAATGATTACGCTAAAAGCAGTCGACAAACATAATTGGGAAGCATGTGCCGAACTTGAACCGACACCTGAGCAAAAAAGATTTATGGTATCTAACCTTTTTTCGATTGCGGAGTGTCAGTTTTTAGATGGATTTTTATCTAAAGCAATTTATAATGATGACGAATTAATTGGTTTTACAATGTATGGTTTAGACCCGGATGACGGAAATTACTGGGTTTACCGATTTATGATTGACGAAAGATTTCAAGGTCAAGGTTATGGCTACAATGCGATGTTGCTGGTTATCGACGAAATAAGGAAAGCCAGTGATAGGACGGATGTTATCATGATTGGGTATAAACCAGACAATGAACTAGCTAGAAAGCTATATAGTAAATCAGGCTTCAGGGAGAAGGGGATATCACCCTGGGGAGAAATGCTTGCGAAGTATAGTTTTGCCTAGTTAATGATAGGATGACTCACCTCCAAAGCACCGCTTGACGGGATTGGAGGTGTTTTTAGTATTATTTTTTAAAGGAATCGCTTGGAAAGTGTAGAAGCTTAGGTCGCAGTCTGGTACACTAGATTAGTTACAAGATAAGAATGATTCTGCCGCAGATGTTTGTGATGCGGATTTTTTGAGTTGGATGTAATTCACGCGAGGAACCGATGGTTCAGTGTGTGGATGATCGGACAAGATGATAGAGACGGATAGGATTTAAAATATGATTCTTAGTAGGCTTCCATTCCCCTGACTAAACATGATCAGCTTTGGAATGAGTCTATGGAACATCCATGAGATTACCAAGTAAGCAGCATAGCTGCCCTGAAAACAACGATTATTCCTCGGGGGATCATTCGTTTTCAGCATATGGGGAGGGCAATAATGAAATCAGCAGTACGAAGAGAAGATGTCGAGCTTCTCGCACCAGCAGGTGATTGGGATTGCATGCGTGCGGCGGTGGCGAACGGAGCCGATGCGATCTTTTTTGGGGTGGAAAAGTTCAATGCACGAGCACGAGCGAATAATTTTCGCATGGAGGAACTGCCTGAAATTATGGCGTTTTTGCATAGCTATGGAGTTAAAGGTTTTTTAACATTCAATATATTGGTATTTGAAAACGAGTTGGAGGACGCTAAGGAGCTGGTCGATGCCTGTATTGATGCCGGAGTCGATGCCTTAATTGTCCAAGATATGGGATTGGTGAAAATGATCCGCGACATTTCACCGGATTTTCCGATTCATGGTTCTACCCAAATGACGATTACCTCGCCGGAAGCGGTAGAGTTTACAAAGCCGTACAATATGGAACGGGTCGTGCTTGGACGCGAAAACAACCTGAAACAGATCCAAAAAATAGGCGATCAGGCGAGACTTCCAATGGAGGTATTCGTACATGGAGCGTTATGCGTATCTTATTCTGGCCAATGCCTGACTTCAGAAATGTGGGGCGGCCGCTCTGCTAACCGTGGTGAGTGTGCACAGGCATGTCGTTTGCCTTACGATCTGATGGTGGACGGAGAGCAGAAACCAATGGCAGATGTGACGTATCTGCTGTCACCTAAGGATCTGGCAGCGATTGACTTGATGCCTGAACTGATCGACGCGGGTGTTGTTTCTTTTAAAATTGAAGGACGACTGAAAACACCTGAATATGTGGCGAATGTGGTCAGCAAGTACCGCAAGGCCATTGATAAGTATTTTGATGGCGATACGTCCAAGACCAGCAAAGAAGATATTCGCGAGCTGCAGCAGAGCTTTTCACGCGGCTTTACGCACGGTTTTCTCGAAGGGACCAATAACAAGAAGCTGGTTGACGGTACGTTCCCGAAAAGCCGTGGGGTGTATCTGGGCCGAGTGGAACAAATCCTTCGTGATGGTGTAGTGTGCCGTATTGATGCCCCACTCAAGCGTGGCGATGGTATTGTATTCGATGCGGGAGATCCCACGCAAAAGGAAGAAGGCGGACGCGTATACGATATCCGCCGCAAGGGCGTGAAGATTGAAGGCGAAGCCGGAGAAGGCTGGATCATTGACATCGTAGCGGGACGCAACGATGTGGATCTGCGCCGTGTACACGTGGGCGACCGCATTTGGAAGACCAACGACCCAGCGCTGGACAAGCGTTTGCGCCAGTCGTACGACACCGACAAGCCGTACCGGGTCTTCCCGGTACATGTACGAGTCAGCGGCTCCCCAGGGCAACCGCTGTCGACATGGTGGACCGACGTGCAGAAAGGCACAACGGTCCGCGTGGACTCCGAGCTGGAACTCGAAATTGCCCAGAAGCGTCCGATGACGCATGAACTGCTCGAAGAGCAGTTCGGCCGACTGGGCGGAACGGTGTTCCAGCTGGAAGAGCTGGACGTCCATCTGCATGGGGACGTCATCGTGCCGATGCGCGAGCTGAACAGTATCCGCCGCCAGGCGGTGGAACTGCTCGCGGGCGAGCGTCCCAAACCGCCCGTGTACACGAAGCGGGCGGTCGAGGTGTATGACGATGCATCGACTCCGGCATCGTCTGTGGCACGCGGTCAGGCAGAGCTGACCGCGTTGTGCCGCAGCCTCCCTCAGGTGGAGGCTGCGCTCGAGGCCGGCGTGGAATTCATCTACGCCGACTTCGAGTTCATCAAGCAATTCCCGGCAGCCGTAGAGGCTGTGCACGCTGCAGGCCGCCGAATTGCGCTGGCGACCCCGCGTATTCACATGCCGGGTGAAAATGGCTACCACAACAACATCCTGCGCTTGAAGCCGGATGCTGTGTTGGTACGCAATCCAGGGGCACTGTATTTCTACTTGCGACATCGGTTGGAGAACCCGGACGCACATCACCCGCAATTGATTGGTGACTTCTCGCTGAACATAGCCAACCATAAAGCGGCTGATCTGTTCCTGGATTCCGGCTGCGACCTGGTTACGCCTTCGTACGATCTGAACATTCAGCAAATGGTCGATATGCTCAGACGTACGCGTACCGATAAGCTGGAGATCGTGATCCAGCAGCATATGCCCATGTTCCATACTGAACATTGCGTATACTGTACCTTTATGAGTGAAGGCACCGACTACACTAACTGTGGACGTCCGTGTGAGGACCATCGCGCATCCCTGCGTGATCGAATTGGTATGTCCCATCCGGTCCGTGTGGACGAAGGCTGCCGCAACACGGTGTACAACGCGATTGAGCAATCCGGCGCGGAATATCTGTCCAACTTCCTGGAGCTGGGCGTGTCCCGTTACCGCGTGGAATTTTTAGAGGAGACACCGGAGCAAGTGCATGAGGTTATTGATCTCTATAACCGTGCCCTGCGCGGAGAAATCAGTGGAACACAAGTATGGAAGACGCTGAAAGCGACGAATCAGTTGGGTGTTACACGTGGGCAGCTGGTGAAGTAAATAACTGTATATTTGTTCGGGAGCCAGAAAGATTCCGGCAGCATAATATATTCATATAGAAAGCAAGTGATTAGAAGACATGTTCTCTTTGAGGGAAGATGTCTTCTTCTTTAACCTATCAAATTCATCTATCTTCCTGTTATAATCATAGACAGTATATCTATCCGTTATATTGAAGACAAAAGGAGTTTTAACCTATGAAAATCCGTAAAGCGATTATTCCTGCTGCGGGATTAGGAACCCGGTTCCTTCCTGCTACGAAAGCCATGCCTAAAGAGATGCTTCCCATTGTAGATAAACCAACAATTCAATATATTATTGAAGAGGCTGTTGCATCTGGTATAGAGGATATCATTATCGTTACTGGTAAAGGCAAAAGGGCGATTGAGGATCATTTTGACTACTCCTTTGAGCTGGAGCATAATTTGACTGCGAAGGAAAAATGGGATCTGCTCAATGAAGTGCGTAAACCATCGGAGATGGCAGATATCCACTATATTCGTCAAAAGGAACCCAAAGGGTTGGGGCACGCTATCTGGTGTGCACGTAAGTTTATCGGTGACGAACCTTTTGCCGTCCTTTTAGGGGATGACATCGTTGAGTCTGAGAATCCGTGCCTCAAACAGATGATAGACGTGTTCGATGAGTATCAGCGTTCTGTTGTAGGTGTAAAACAAGTGGATTGGAACGAGGTACATCGTTACGGCATAGTTGAAGGTCATGCACTTACTTCCAAAATCTCTGAAGCGGAACGATTGGTAGAAAAGCCAAAGAAGGAAGAAGCAACCTCCAACTTGGCGATCATGGGACGTTATATCTTGACGCCTGATATTTTTGATATCCTGGGTCAGCAATCTGCGGGAGTAGGCGGGGAGATTCAGTTGACGGATGCATTGTCCAAATTGGGAGAAAAGAATCCGATCCTGGCCTACGAATTTGACGGGAATCGCCATGACGTTGGCGAGAAATTGGGATTCATTGAAACAACGATCCATTATGCTCTACAGCATAACGAAATCAAGGATGAAGTACTGGCTTATATGAGACAGGTTATTGAAGATATTGATCAACAAAAATAAACACCTCACCAAACCTCTCTTTCTCCAAATAAAAAAGAGACTACCGGATGATATAACATCATCTGATAGTCTCTTTTTCTATACTATTTCTCCGATTTTAACTGAGCAATTTGCTCCTTCTCCTTCGGATCAGCTTTAATCAGCTTATCGTACAATGCTTTGTCATCCTGTCCCTGCTGTTGCAGAGCAGCGATATAGTAGCGGGCGACCTCACGATTCGTAGCATCACTCAAATCGTCCTTCAGACCGTTTTTCAGGATGCTGGCAGCCTCTGCAGGCTTGCCTGACATGAATTCAATTTTGCCAGTGCTGAGCGCAATACCTGGAGTTACCTCAAAAGTACGTGTCAACTGAATTTCAGGTGGAACCGTCTTAATATGAGCTATCCCATCCAGAACCTGCTGGTATGCAGCAAGGCCTGCTTGGAAATATTTCTGCTCCTTGGCGGTGTCCTTCTGTTCACGTGCCTTATCACCAATAGAGTAAGCTTGAGTAATCAACATGTTGTACCAGTCATTGTCCCATTTGAAGTTGGAAATGTTATTTTCCAAAATACTGAAGGCTTGCTCATGCTCACCTTTTGCTTTTAAAAGGTTAACTTTGGAGTTATACATGATTTTATTATACGGTTCTGCCTTCAGGCCCGTATTAAGTACCTCTATTGCAGCATTATAAAATTCCTCTTTTTTCGTTTGATCATACACATTCTTGTACAGTGCAGCCAATCTTATAACCGAATCTGGGTGCGTAGGACGAAGTTCAAGATCCTTATTAATGGCACTTTGGATTTCCTCAAAAGATGTGCTGACCGCCATGATCTGTTTGGCAGATGTGGCAGCATTGGCCGATTGCACAAAGCGGAGACCTGCAAAAAGCACCACAATGCTTAGAATGCCGATGACTGCACTATACATGATTCGGAAACCAGAAGTACTCATGGACAAGCGTCTAAGAGGTTTGCTGTCCATAGCAGCGGCCATACCACCAAGACTCATAAATATCAGTATGCCCATGAACACGTAGCTCAGATTAAAGTCCAGCAAGCTATGAAGTAAGATCGAGAGCGCCAAAATGAGATACAGAAAGTGAGAATCCCGTTCTTCATCATTTTGTCTAATATAGTTACGGATATATTTGTAGAAAATAAATAAGATGAAAGACATGAAAATTACAAAACCGAGAATACCAACTTCAACCAGGTACTGCATGAAGAAGTTATGGGCCTGACGGCTTGTGTAAGGATAGTCTTGGTATTTCTCATATAAAGTAGCCCAACCGCCGCCGCCGGTGCCAATAACAGGATGATCTTTAATCGATTTGGCAGCATCCTGATAGAATACAAGTCGTTCTAGTACACTATGCTGCCGGAAATTGATATTTTCAAACCGGACCTGGACGTTTTCAGGCAGAACACTGCGTAGGCCAGTTCCAATAAACAGAAAAGCCAGCAAGCCAATCACCACAACTGATCCGACAGGCAGCCACAGGTTGGATAACTTACGGGAAGTCCACCCTGTGAGGGCACTTTCCAACCTTGGTGCCAGATAACGTTCAACAAGCCACAGTACGACAGCGACAGCAAGGGAGACTCCAATAAGTAATCCCCAAGCCTTGGCAGCCTCTCCGCCGTTGTAGGTCTTATTGAGTTGTAATCCCATATTTGTAATCGGCGACAAGATAGATATTGACGCTACACCAGCAATGGCGCAATGCAAAATCCATATAATTTGGCGTGCAGGTTTAAGGAAAAGCAAGAGCAGGACGAACACGACTGGCAGCATAACCAGACCGCCCCGTGACAAGGTCAGGAACAGCGAGACCAGAATAGGCACCAACATGAAGCCGTGAATAGCCTTGCCATACCATAGTTTTGATTTCATCAGACAGAAAACGGCAGCGAATAGAAAAGCCATTAGAAAGGCCGCATATGTATTCGCATATTGAAACACGGATGTCAGCCGGAGACCATTTGTATCTGTCATAACTGCATTGGTATAACGATACTGGTATACATATTGGGTAAACCAGCCTACCATCTTGCCGGCAAGTACCCACTGTCCAAACCAGTTAATAAAGCCAAAGCCTACAATGACATAAGCAACAGTCATAATCAGATTGTGAATAATCTTATTGCCTAAGCGATCCTGGAGTAGATAGATTGAGATGATAAACAGAGCGGCATATATGCACTGTACCACCACCATATTCATGGCCAGGTAATGCGAAGCTGCTGAAGTCAGTGAAAGCACATAAGACAGGGGAAGCAGCAGTACTAATACAGCCAGCCAATCCCTTTGCTCTTCCAGCTTGAATTTTTTATAATAGGTTACAATTCCTAAAATCAATAGAATCGTGCTGATGATCAAAGCCCAATACAGAGGCTTCTCAAAGTCGAGCATTTGACCATTAAAAAGTGCAGCCTGGAAGGGAGCCCAAGCTAAAAACAGAATCATGCCAACAATTAACACCCAAAACATAGCCGGCCTTTTATCGTCACGAGTCGACGTTTTGGCCTGTTTCCCGTATACTGGATTCGACAAGGTTTACAATCTCCTTTTCTTGTAGATACGTCAACATTTTAGCATACCCTTTTAAAAGGAACCAGTTCAGTAACGAAAAGAGTGAACTGGTTTGAAGAAATAAAGTAGAATACGTTTGTTGGTTTGTCAAATCTTAGAAGTATACGAACTTTTTTAAGGACACCACGCTTACTTTTTTGTTATAAAAAAGTAGCCTATGATAGCTTCTGTTTAAGTTGAACTAAAGATTGAGACGGATTGCCAAGCTAAGTGCGACAACTCAGCCAAAACATCTCCTAAGAGGGGGGATTTTCGAAGGGGGCCATTGCCGTTATCATTGGATCCTCGTTGCTAGGAGGCGTAGTGATCCGCGAAGTACACTTTTACGTGGTGAAAATGTTCCAAGCCTGGATAACAACTCGATCCGCTGTATCAGTCAAAACCGCCGCGGCCGGGTATTGACTGGCAAGAACCCTAAAAGCGACTTCCCTGGGATGTACGGTTCGACCAGGCTTCTTGAGAGTAATATACATTCGGGTTTTACGCTTATTAAAGGTTTCAGCACAAGCCGTGCTTTTTCCAAGCCTGGATACCACGGTGTCGAGTTCTCAATAACCAAAGGTAGTCCGCTTGCGGATTCATTTGGTTGCTGGCTAATTGGCCTACAGCGTCCAAGTGTTTCAGGAGGTTTACGCCGTTATCCTCTATATGACGCAATACGCGAACTTCCCCAGCCGCCAAAACGTTTCACATAGATCCAATGATAAATCGTCTTATAGCAGACCTCTGTTATATTGAGCCAAAAAAGAAGACTTAACACACAAAAGATACTAGCGATGATGGTAATTAGCAGTCTCTTTTGTGTAAACAGCTTCATTTTTTAAAACGGAAGATAGCTTTTTCTGCTTCTTCGTCTTATGTAACACCGAAACGTTAAGCGGGGTGGTCTCTTTCTCTACTCCAACAAGGGCACGTGGGTAAGCATGGTTTTTTTATTGTTGATCGTGAAAGGAAGATAGATTTTTGAATACAGCTACCGAAAGAAGTCGCACTGTGGATATTCTTAGATTCATAGCTATCATAAGCATTGTGATGGCCCATGCTTCACCAAATGAATTATTATTTCGAATTAGAAATTTTGATGTAGTACTTATGGTTCTATTAATGGGAAATTCTTTTTATATTAGTCAAAAAGAAAAGCCAGTAGACTACAATCGTTATGCACTAAAAAGATTTAAAAGATTAATTGTTAGTACATGGATATTTTTGTCGATTTTCTTCACCCTATTTTTTATGTTTTCTCTCTTTTCGAATGAAGATATATTTTTTAATGTTAAGACAATGGTATTATCTTTCACTTTTCATGGAGGGATAGGATACGTTTGGGTCATGTATGTTTTTTTTGTAGTTTCACTGTTGAACCCGTTTCTCCTTCGATTAAGTGGGCAACTCGAAAATAATAAACATTACTTTCTTATAATATTTTCTTTATATATATTGCATCATTATTTGGTTAAACTAAACGGATTACTACCGATGACATTAGGGGAAAACCTGCAAATTTATATTCTTACACCGTTTGGATATTGTCTGGTTGCTGCTGTAGGAATCAGGTTTAAAAACTTAAATAAAAAAGAAATATTAATAATGGTAGGGGGATTTTTATCAACATTTATTATCTTCATGGTATTGTACAATTTTAAGTCTACACAAGACTTCAAATACCCTCCAACCATATATTATATCAGTTATGGATTGTTTGTGAGTTTCATTTTGTATTTGATTTTTAACAAGCCATGGGTGCAAAAACTAATTTTTAATCGTTTTATATATTTTTATTCAAAATTATCGTTAAATCTTTATTTTTTTCATATATTCTCAATTTATATACTGAATTTTTATGGGGAGCATCTTCCATTGGTTTCAAAATACTTTATAGCGCGATTCCTGTTCATTATTTCCAGCGCAATGTTAGTGACCTACCTGTATGAGCGTGCGATTACAAAGTGGAAGAAGAGACTCGTCTCAGTATTAAAAAAAGGACCAAGTCAGAAATAAATTCCACCAAAAATTAGCATTTAAAAACAGCCGATCTTTTACCGTGACGGGTCGACGTTTTGGCATGTTTCCCGTATACTGAACTCGACAAGGGCTACAATCCCCTTTTCTCGTAGATGAGTCAATCAATAAGCAACTGCCGACGGCAGGAGGTAACCATTTTGAGTTCTAATTTTAACTATAAGCAAACCCCTGGTAGAGTGAAACTAGCTAATTATACAAGTGACGATGAAAATCCTTTGATCAGCATTATTACCCCTTTTTATAATTCAAAGGAGTATTTTTATCAAACTTTTAATAGTGTAATAAACCAAACTTTTCCCTATTTTGAATGGATTGTTGTAGATGATGGAAGTATTAACAAAGAAGCTGTTTTGCTGCTGGAAGAATTGGGGAAACTAGAAAAACGTATTCGAATCTTTCATATTGAAAATGTTGGACCATCTGCTGCAAGAAACTTTGCGATTAATCAGTCGCAAGCAGAGATCATTGTACCGCTTGATGCAGATGATCTAATTGAACCTACTTATTTAGAATGTGTCTATTGGTCATTATACACTAATCCAGAAGCAAGCTGGAGTTATACAGATAGTATAGGTTTTCAGAATGAAGAGTATCTTTGGAGAAAGCCTTTCAATTCGAAACTAATGAAAATTGAGAATCTGTTAACCTGTACTGCTGGCATACGAAAAAAAGATTTATATGAAGTCGGATTATATGGAACAAATGAAACCTATTTTAACGAAGATTGGCACTTATGGCTTAAGTTGTTGAATGCGAAGAAAATTCCTGTTCATATGGGATGGTACGGGTTTTGGTATCGACGAACTAATAATGGTGTTTTAGGACACTTAAAATCCAATAAAAATATTCAAAAAAAATCTTCCCATTTAATTAAGGAAGTTGGTAGAAGTATTACGGATATTAAAGCAATTGAATTTCCTAGATACAATCTAAAAAAAGGATTTCCTAAACCTCAAAAATGGAATTGGGATAGAGCTCCAATCAATACGAGTACTAAAACTAAAGTGCTAATGCTTCTTCCTCATATGGTAATGGGGGGAGCAGATTTGTTTAATTTGGATATAGTCTCCAGAATCGATAAACAGAAATTTGAAATGTCTATTATTACAACTAATCCGGGTGATTCGACATGGAGACAACGATTTGAGAAACATGTTACTGATATATTTGATCTTACAACTTTTTTGGATATGGAATATTGGAGTTCATTCATTCATTATTATATAACTTCTAGAAAAATAGATGTCTTGTTTATTTCAAATAGCTACTATGGATACTACTTAATCCCATGGTTGAGAAAAGAGTTTCCCAATATATCTATTATTGATTATGTCCACATGGAAGAGTGGTATTGGCGTGCAGGGGGGTATGCAAGGACTTCAAGTGCTCTCAGTGACTTTATAGAAAAAACTTACGTATGTAACGATCATTTGAGACATGTCATGATTGAATCCTTTGATAAAAAAAATGATGAAGTAGAAACACTTTATATTGGTGTTGATGAAGAAGAATTTAATCCGAATTATGTGAAGGAAGGTCAAATAAGGGCCTCTCTTAATATTAATCAAAATCAGCCTTTAATTTTGTTTCCATGTAGACTTCATCCGCAAAAGAGACCATTTTTAATGGTTGAAATTACAAAAAAGCTAAAAGCACAGTTGCCTAATGTCATTGTAATCGTTGTAGGAGATGGTCCACAATGGGATGAGCTATTAAGCTCAATAAAAAAGGAGAAACTACAGCAAACAATATTATGTGTTGGACGGCAGGACGATATGAGACCTTATTACCGAGATAGTCAGGTCACACTCGTCTGCTCACTTAAAGAAGGATTAAGTTTAACAGCTTATGAATCATTAGCAATGGGAGTACCTGTAGTTACCTCTGATGTGGGGGGGCAGAAGGAACTAATTAATAATGAGGTGGGTAGGGTAATACCCCTTTATCAAAATGAAGAGGCTGACTTAGATAATCGTCATTTTATGAAAGAAGAAGTAGATGAATATGTAGCTGCTCTTTTTGATATTCTTAGTATGAATAAAGCAGATAAAGAAAAAGTGAGCAAGCAATGTCGTGAAAGAATTGAACAAGGCTTCACGAAAACTAATATGATCCGTTACTTTGAGGAAGAATTTACAGCATGGAAATATCAACGTAGTAAAGAAAATAACAGGAGAATATCTGAGCATCTTAAAGCATTTCCAAGACTAATTGATGACTATACTTCTTTGTACGTGGAATATGAAATTACCGCAATATCAAGTAATAGGGTTTTTCAATTTCTTAGTTACATCAAAGGAGTCTTAACACTAAAAAAGAACCCTATATCCCTGTTAAAGGATATTGTCTATTTTAGTAAGAACAAGTATTACTTTAAACGTTATCTATATAGTTTTAAGTCCAATCCATTATTCCAATTTATTACTAAATTAATCAATATTAATAGGTGAATATGTTAAGACCTAGTTGGGGGTAATTATGCAAATTATGCAGAAATATTTTTTGAACTTTAATAAATACCGATATTTATTAAAACAACTTGTAATCAACGATATTAAAATAAAATATCGTCGTTCAATATTAGGAGTAATTTGGAGTGTCCTTCAACCATTAATGATGATGATTGTTTTAACGATGGTATTTGCTTCGCTATTCAAAAGTAATATACCACATTTTGCGATATATGTACTAACAGGAAGAATAATTTGGGATCTATTTTCAAGTGGAACTATTATGGCGATGGATTCTGTAGTTGGCAATGCTTCATTAATTAAAAAAGTCTATATTCCCAAATATATTTTTCCGCTTTCTAAATGCTTCTCATCATTAGTTAATACTGCATTTGCTTTGATAGCATTAGTTATAGTTGCGATAGTTAGTGGAGGAGTAAAATTGACTCCTAACCTTTTTCTAATTCCAATTCCTTTGTTTTATACCTTTTTATTTGGTGTTGGATTGAGTTTTATTCTATCAGCATACACTGTTTTCTTTAGAGATTTGAAATATTTATACGAGGTTCTTCTTACCGCATGGATGTATTTTACGCCTCAATTTTTTCCAATGAGCATTATACCTGATAATTTGAAAATAGTATTTGAGTTAAATCCACTCTATTACACTCTTCAGATGTTTAGGGATGTAGTTATGTACGGTGTTACACCTACTCTACAACAGCATTTGATTTGTGCATCAATAGGAGTTGTAACCTTGATAATCGGACTTTTAGTTTTCCGAAGAAAGCAAGATGATTTTATTCTATATATATAAATGGATGTGATATTACATGGACAGCGAATTGGCAATTGAGGTCAAAGATGTATCTATGACCTTCAATATGAGTCAGGAAAAGGTAGATAACTTAAAGGAACACATTTTAAAGTTAATAAAAGGGCAACTTTTTTATCAGGAGTTTAATGCCTTGAAAAATATTTCATTCGAAATAAAAAAAGGAGAAGTTTTTGGTTTGGTAGGATTAAATGGTGCTGGTAAGAGCACATTACTCAAGGTCATTGCAGGAGTTTTAAAGCCTACTTCTGGTACAGTTGCTGTTAACGGAACCATAGCTCCTTTAATAGAATTAAGTGCAGGATTCAACCTCGATTTAACAGGGCGAGAAAATATATTTTTAAATGGGGCGGTATTCGGTCACTCTAACAAGTTTATGAGCGAATGCTTTGATAGAATTGTTGATTTCTCGGAGCTTCATGAATTTATAGATGTACCTTTGAAAAATTATTCTTCAGGTATGCTAGCCAGACTTGCATTCTCTATAGCTACAATTGTAGACCCAGATATATTAATTGTAGATGAAGTTTTATCTGTTGGTGATTTTAAGTTTCAGGAAAAATGCGAAGCATATATTTCTTCGCTAATAAATAAAGGTACCACTGTTTTATTTGTCTCGCACTCTATAAAACAAGTCGAGAAATTGTGTCAAAGGGCTCTGTTATTGAATAAAGGGGAGCTAGTTCTTGTTGATGAAATATCCAAGGTTGTAGAGAAATACAAAAATATTTCCTAGGTGATTAGAGTGGATAAGATTTCTGTAGTTGTTAGAACAAAGGACAGACCTATTCTCCTTAAAAGGGCAATTGAGAGTATCATGTCACAAACCTATTCAAATTGGGAGATAGTGCTTGTCAATTCAGGAGAAAATATAGATTCAATTGAGTCAATTATGCATTATTTCAAATCCAAAAGCTCGAATGATATTATACTTCTTCATATAAATAGCAATCTTCATATAGATGAATTAATTAATCTTGGAGTTTCAAAGAGTACCGGATACTATGTCACACTTTTGGATGATGATGATACATGGGCTCCTTTTTTTTTAGAAGAATGCGTTTCATTATTAAATGAAAACAAGGAATTGGATGGTGTTGTTACTCAGACTACCATCATTGAGGAAACATTAGAAAATAGCGAGATCTGTTTTATTAATAGTTATGACTTCAATAACAGACTACGTAGAATTTATGGTTGGAAAATAGCTAGGTGTAACCTATTTACAACTAATTCGTTTGTCTACAAAAGAGAAGCATATGACAGGATAGGAGGATATCGTAAAGATATACCTTTGCTCGGTGACTGGGAATTTAATATGCGTTTTTACTTGGAATATAAAATTGGTGTTATACCAAAGGCTTTGGCTAACTATCATAAGAGGATAGATGCTTTGAATAGTGGCGAGAATTACTATACGAATACCTCACTAACTAGACATCTTATATACGATCGTAAAATTAGGCGAGAATATCTTAAGCAAGGATTAACGGAGGGTCCCTTCCTTTTTTGCCTTTCAGTTTATCTTTTCGGTTATATAAATTCGTTTATTAAATTAATTAAGAATGTTATTTATCGTAAGTGAAAAAACGATAATACTTCAAGGAGTATTTTACACTTATTAAAATGGAATTAGAGGGGGATTTTATGTGAAAATAGCAATTGCGGGGACCGGATATGTTGGATTGGTTACTGGTATATGTTTAGCTGAAATAGGACATGAGGTGGTTTGTGTAGATAAAAATCAAAAGAAAATTGAATTGTTGAAGTTAGGAATCCCCCCTTTTTATGAAAATGGATTAGAAGGATTATTGAAGAAAAACCATAATATACTATTTACTTCTGATTTTAAGACTGCTTATAAAGAGGCGGAAATTATCTTTATAGCAGTAGAAACACCAGAAAATGTTGACGGTTCTGCTAATTTAACTTATGTATATGAAGTATCAAACGAAATAACTGAAAACCTTCAAAGTGATTGTTCGATAGTTCTTAAATCAACAGTTCCTGTAGGGACAAGTGACGAAGTGGAAAGGTTTATGAAAAAAAATGTTAGCAATAATATTAATATAGAAGTATTATCGAATCCGGAATTTTTATCCCAGGGAACAGCAATTAGAGATACAATGGAAGCTAGTCGTATTATTATTGGAGCTAATTCACAAGAAGCTGCTAACTTACTAAAGCAGATATATGCACCTTTTAATAGACCTTTTGTAATAACAAGTCGAACTAGTGCAGAAATGATCAAATATGCTTCTAACGACTTCTTAGCTCTGAAAATATCATTCATTAATGATATAGCTAACTTATGCGAGTTGGTAGGTGCAGATATTGGAGAAGTTACTCATGGTATGAGTTTTGATGATAGAATAGGAACAAAATTTTTGAATGCGGGCATTGGATATGGTGGCTCATGCTTTCCGAAAGATACTAAATCATTACATTGGTTATCTAAAGACCGTGGCTACGAATTAAGGACCGTTAGAGCTGCTATAGAGGTAAATGAATTACAAAAAACAAGATTGATACAGAAAGCTAAGAAACAATTTTCTTCTTTTAATGGAATTAAAGTTACTGTACTAGGGCTGACATTCAAGCCAGGTACTGACGATTTACGTGAGGCACCATCTATAAACAATATTGATATTTTACTTGGTGAAGGAGCAATTGTTGAGGTTTACGATCCGGTGGGAATGGATAATGTAAAAAAAATATATTCTAATAAAGTTACATATGCCAAAACACCTGAAATTGCATTACAGGATTCGGAAGTTTGCTTTATCTTTACAGAATGGGACCAGATAAAACAAATTGAGCCCAGTCAGTTTAAAAAATTAATGAAATCCCCAAATGTTTATGATGGACGAAATTGTTATAGAAGATCTGATATGATTGATTCAGGGATTAACTATAATTCAATAGGAAGACCTTGAGAACTTATATAGGAGGTGTTTGGTTATATGGATTACAAGATCAGTGTAATTGTACCTATATATAATGTTGAAAAATATCTTCCCGAAGCATTTGATTCTCTTAAAAGACAAACGATTGGATTTAATAATATAGAGGTCATCATGGTTGATGATAATTCTACTGATGAAAGTAAGAATATCATTGATAAATTTGCCAGTGAGAATTCCAACGTTATCTCTATACATTTGAGCAGCAGTAGTGGAGCCGCTGGAAAACCGCGAAATATAGGCATTAAGAATGCGAGCGCAAAATATATAATGTTTTTAGATCCAGATGATTATTATACTGATAATGCTTGTGACTCACTATATCAGAAAATATCAGAAAAAAATATTGACTTTGCTTTTGCTTCATATAGATCTATATCAGAAGACGGTAGCATTATTTTGGAAAATAATGTTTTGCCTAAGGGATTTCCTGATAAAATTGATTCACAATCTATAGAGGATAATCAACAGTTATTAGAGATTGCTCCTTCGATATGGACAAAAATTTACAATAAATCATTTATAGAGAATAATAATATTGAATTTCCTGAGAAAATTGTTTCTCAAGATTTTGTATTCAATATTCATGCTTTATTAAGTGCTAATGGAATATATTTTTTTAATGATATTGTGTATAACTATAGAATTAGGAATAAAGAAAGTAAATCAATTAGTTATATTTTAGATGAAAAATATTTTTATGGAATCAATAAAAGCCAGTTACTTGCATATGATCTTTTTAGAAAATTTAACAAAGAAAATCTTTTTGAGATTATTTTGGTTAAATATATAGATTTCAATATCAATAATATTTTTTCTAGCCATTTATTATCTAATTCTCGAAAAAAAGGTATCATCAAGAATATGTACTGGTTTTTTAAACAATGTAATGAAAAAGGAATTGAGCCTAAGGATAAATTAAACCGGAAATTATATAGTTTAATTCTAGATGAAAAGTTTACTGAAGCTTTAGAGTTCTATGATCAGGTTTATCCTATTATTTTAGACTTTAAGGATTGGGCCGCAAAACAAGAAGAAGGTAAAAAATGGTTGGAAAGTCAACTTGAAAGACTTGAATCTGAACTTAACTCTAAAGAGAATGCAATTATCGATTTGAAAAAATATAATAATGAATTAATAGAGGGGAAAAAATGGTTAGAAGGGCAACTTAGTGATCATAAAGAAAATCTATCAATACAATTTAAGGTTGTAGAAGATATGAAAGTTTGGATTGATGAACTGGAAAAGGGAAAAAATTGGCTTGAAAACCAATTAGAAAACTATAAAAAGGAAGTGGGGAACAAAAATTTTATTATAGATGATTTAAAAATGTGGAATCAGCAGCTGATAGAGGCAAAAGAGAGTTTAGAAAAAGAACTTAATGATAAGTGATAAAGGAGTTTGAAAATTGGATTATAACTATACACAACAGCCGGGAATTAAAATAAATAAAAAAAAAGTTGATCATGTTGAGACTCCCTTGGTCAGCGTTATTACACCATTTTACAATAGCGCTAAATATATAGAGCAAACGGCAAATAGTTTATTCAACCAAACCTTTCCGTATTTCGAATGGATTATTGTCAATGATGGAAGTAACAACAAAATAGATGTTGAGATGCTTGTTGAACTTGCTGACAGCGATAGTAGAATTATATTACACCATCAGGAGAATGGTGGTCCATCTGTTGCGCGAAATAAAGGTGTCGAATTATCTTCTACTGAAATAATCATACCGCTTGATGCTGATGATCTACTTGACCCTACTTATATTGAATGTGTTTATTGGTCTCTTTATTGTAACCCTCAAGCGAGTTGGACATATAGTGATAGTTTAGGATTTGAGAACCAAGAATATCTTTGGAAGAAAAGTTTTAGTGCTGAGCAAATGAAAACAGAAAACTTACTTACATGCACAGCCGGAATCAGAAAGAAAGATTTCTTTGAAGTTGGGGGATATGACGTTTCTGAAAGTCTACATTATGAGGACTGGGCTCTGTGGCTTAAGTTACTTTCAAAAGGGAAGTATCCGGTTCACATGAGTTGGTATGGTTTCTGGTATCGAAAAACAGACACAGGCGGATTGTCAAATACTAGTAAAAATGTAGCTAGGCATGAAAATGCAATGAGTATTATAAAAAAAACAGGAAAAAACGTTGATACCAATGTCCAGGCAATTGAGTTTCCTAGGTTCAGAGGTGTCAATTTTGAAAAACCTCGAAAATGGGATTGGACTAGAAATAATCTGAAACTAAATGATAAGACGAAAATGCTGATGATCTTACCACATATGGTAATGGGTGGAGCTGACCTCTTTAATCTTGATGTTGTATCTCGCTTAAATAAAGACCAGTTTGAAGTGTCGGTAATTACTACAAATCCCGGTGATTCAAGTTGGAGGCAAAGATTTGAAAAACATACGAATGATATTTTTGACTTAACTACATTTCTTGATGTAAAAGATTGGAGTGCATTTATACATTATTTTATAAAAACTAGAAAAATAAATGTTGTAATGGTTTCAAATAGCTACTATGGATACTACTTAATTCCGTGGTTAAAAAAGGAGTTTCCTGATCTTAAAATTATAGACTATGTCCACATGGAAGAAATGGGATGGAGAGCAGGTGGATATGCAAGGACTTCTGCAGTAGTTAGTGATATAATTGACAAGACGTATGTATGTAATGATCATCTAAGAGAACTAATGATAAAAACATTTAATAGGAAACAAAGTGATGTTGAAACTTTGTATATTGGTGTGGACATAGATGAGTATGATCCTACTAAGTTTCCAAAATCTAAAATTAAGACACAACTCGGAATCAACAATGACCGTCCTGTTGTGTTATTTCCATGTAGAATAGCTGAGCAAAAAAGGCCCTTTTTAATGCTTGCTATAGCTAAGAAAATTATAGAAAAAATACCTGATATTGTATTTCTCGTTGTTGGGGATGGACCCCAATTTGAAGAACTTAAGCAGAAAATTAAAAAAGATAAGCTTGAGGACAATATTTATTTAGTAGGAAGGCAAAGTAATATGAAACCTTTCTATAAGGTCAGTGATTTAACTTTAATATGTTCAATTAGAGAAGGACTTGCATTAACAGCATATGAATCAATGGCAATGGGCGTTCCCGTTATTAGTTCAGACGTAGGTGGACAAAAAGAACTTGTGGACGATCGAGTTGGAAAACTCCTTCCTTTTTTACAGAAAAAAACAGAATTTATTGATATAGAAATTGGTAAAGAATACAGTCAAAAGGAAATTGATCAGTATGTGACTGCAATTATGGATTTATTGAAAGATTCAGAAACGTATCAGAGAAAAAGTGAAAATTGCAGAGCGAAAATTATTGAATCATTTGATAAAAACCTATTAATACAAAAATTGGAAGAAGAACTATTGAAGCTTATATCGGACAAGGGAACGCTTGAAAGTGATTTAGTTAAGGCCATGCAGAAAATGCCAAATTTAATTGATGATTACATTACTTTATATTGCGAGTTTTTACAACGCGAGGCTGATTTAGAATGGATTTGGAATGAAAGAATTAATTTTAATTCGAAATTAAATAAATCAACTGGCATACAAGAAAATGAAAAAAGCGATCTTATAGAAGGATTGGCTTCCCTAGAGTTGCAGAAAATTTATAGTATGAGAACTTGGAAAATTATTAGTAAATATCAAAGGTTTATGGATGAGTCTAGGGCCGGAATATTATTAAGTAAAATAAGAAACATTTTATTTAATAAATAGTTGTGAATCTGATGCAAAAACATGGAGGATAAATAGATATAATGATCACGGTTGTTCAAAATCAAAGGCGTAATAGTATACTTTTTATATGTTGTTTTTTTACCTGCCTCCTTTTCTATGGTATTTTCATAAATCCACATTATGCAGTTGACACTTATGTTTATACCAAGCCAGTTATAGAGCAAGACATATTTAGAGCAGGAAGATTATTGACATTTTCTTTTTTGAATATTCTGGGTTATTTTAATGTTAGTCTGGCGAACAACCAGTCAATATTTACTTTCTTATCAATTGTATTTTTTTCTTTATCACATTATCTTTTTCTAAAATCTTTATTAACTATAAAATCAGAATGGACGAATATATCGATTCTGACCTTGTTTCTTGCTTCAGTTACTCTATTTAATAATGTTTTTATGGCTACTCTTTTTATTTTTCCAGAAGTTATAATGTGTTATTCTATTGGAACACTTTTGTGTGTTATTGCTGTAAACACAATTGTATTTGGCGATTTAGGCGTGAAGAAAATTATGATTTCTCTCATCTTGATTTTCGCTACTTTGTGTTTCTATCAAGGTATAGGTCCATATTATGTCATGTTAGCTATTTCACTTTTCTTTTTAAAAAATTGGAAAGAATCTATGGCAAAAGTTTATTCGCGAAGTGTTATGGTTGTTTTTATATATACTGTGGCAATTTTAGCGAATAGCTTGCTAGAAAGACTGAGCAGTAGACATAGGACTGATTTTTCTCTAGCAAAAATATTCTCAAATATTTGGAATATTATTAAAGCTCAAAAAATGCTTTGGATTGATAGTGATAAACTAATTCCCCAATTTATATTTATTATTATTTTTATATTATTAATAGTTTCTTTATCATTTATTATTTTTAAAGATTTAAAGATATATAAAACTAAAGGGATTTTCTTATTTCAACTAGGTTTGATTTTTTTAACTTTTCTTTTAATTGTTGCTCCTTTTGCTATTGCAAATGATGGATTTTTAACGCCAAGAGGGATAGTTGTATTCATGGCATTTCCATCAATATTAGGCATACTTTTTACTTTTCTTAATTGTAACTCAAACTCAAAAAAATCATATTTAAGTATAATTTATATTATTATTTTTATTTGTGTTAGTTTTCTAGGCGTACAAAATATAGGCATTAATAACAATGTAACCAATGCCCTTGATAAAGCAATAGCACAACAAATGTACAATAAGATTGAGCGCTATGAAACTTTATCAAATAAAAGAGTTACTAAGATCGCGTTAGTTAACGATACTAATCCAACTTGGTCCTATGTCACCTCTAATAGTTATGATATTCATTCAAGAGCGTTAAGTATTGACTGGGCCGCATTACCGCTTTTATCAGTAGTAACTGGAAGAGAATTTGAAATGGTGGAGATGGATAAAAAGATTTATAATCAGTATTTTCTAGAACGCGACTGGAACAGTTATGAGGATAATCAAGTGATTATTAAAGGCGATACAGCCTATATAGCTTTATATTAGGAGCTTATATCTTGTTAATGGAAAACCTGTAGAGTAATACAAATAATCTTGCCTTGGCTTGGAACATCCTTTTTCAATGATTAGGAAAATAAATTATTTTTAATGCTGCTTGCATATGAAGTGCAGTAACTAAAATAAAAAGCTATATGTATGTTTTTGTTTTAAATGGAAGTTGCTGCAGTCCCGTTGACTAGAGGAACCCTTGAGGGGGAAGGTCACTATCACGGGGTCTTTTTATGAGCTATTGTATAGTATATATTTTTTATCCATATAAAAATCCTTCCATTGGATTTAGACAGGTGGATGCCTGGAACTCCCATTGGAGGATTTTTGTTTTTAGCCTATGATGTTACTTGTTATAGTAAATAGATGTTTATTTACTCAAATAGATTGATTTTAAGGAGATTATTATGAATCAACTAACTATTTCATTAATAGTTCCAATGTATAATGAAGAAGATAATATCGATTTATTTTATAATAAAATTTCTCAAGTTATGAACTTGAACAACTATAATTACGAAATAGTTTGTATTAACGATGGTAGTAAAGATAGAACTTTAGAAAAGTTGAAGTTGCTCGCAGAAAATGATCATCATATTAAAGTTATCGAATTGTCTAGGAATTTTGGTAAAGAAATTGCAATGTCTGCGGGGTTAAAATATTCTAAAGGTGATGTAGTAGTCCCAATTGATGCAGATCTTCAGGATCCTCCTGAAGTTATTCCTGAAATGGTCAAAAAATGGAGTGAAGGGTACGATGTAGTATATGCTACTAGATTGAAAAGAGATGGTGAAACATTCTTAAAAAAAACAACAGCTCACCTTTTCTACAGGTTTATGAAAAAAATTACCCGAGTGGACATACCAGCTGATACAGGAGATTTTCGCCTAATGTCACGACAAGTTGTTGATGAGATAAACCGCTTACCAGAACACCATCGTTTTATGAAAGGATTATTTAGTTGGGTAGGCTTTAGACAGACGAGTATTGAATATAATAGAGAACCTAGATATGCTGGTAAAACCAGTTTTAATTATTGGAAGCTTTGGAACTTCGCTATTGAAGGAATCACCTCTTTTAGCTTTGCCCCTCTCCAAGTTGCAATGTATTTAGGCTTTACTATATCAATTTTGTCACTTTTGTATGCTGGGTTTCTAATTATTAGAACGCTTTTAGGTATTGAGACAGTGCCCGGGTATCCTTCTTTGATGGTAGCAATTTTGTTTTTTGGAGGCGTCCAGTTAATAACTCTTGGCATTATTGGCGAATATGTAGGTCGTATTTATAACGAAACTAAAAGAAGGCCTCTTTATATAGTTAAAGAAGAGATTAATTTCAATGATAATTTTATTTATACAGAGTCAATTTATTCTGATAGAGAGGTTGCATCTACAAAAGATGATATTTAACAATAGCTTTACAAGGTATCTTTTAGTGGGGATTATTAACACTCTTATTGGGTTATCGGCAATTTATTTATTTTATAATGTATTTTCCTTAAATTACTGGATTTCTACTAGTATTGGTAATGCTATAGGCATGATAAGCAGTTTTATATTGAATAGAAGATTTACATTTAAATCAGATGTATCTATTCTAAAGAGTTCTATAAAATTCATAGCTGTGAGTGTAACATCTTATTGTATTGCTTATTACTTAGGTTACTTACTAATCTTAATATTTGAAGGTGCTAGTCTTCCTATAAATAGAACAGTATATAATAATTTATCTATATTGTTCTCCTCAGGTTTATATACTATTTTAGGGTATATAGGAAACAGAAAAATTTCATTTAAGTAGAGGGGTGTTATCATGAAAGGTATAATTCTTGCGGGCGGGACTGGTTCTCGCCTTTTTCCTTTAACCAAGGTAACCAATAAGCATTTGCTTCCTGTCGGTAAGTATCCCATGATCTTTCATTCCATATATAAGCTGAAAAAAGCTGATATTACGGACATCCTTATTGTAACAGGTAAAGAACACATGGGGGATGTTGTAAATCTGCTTGGAAGCGGTCGTGATATGGGCGTAACCTTTACATATAAGGTACAGGACGAAGCGGGTGGCATTGCGCAGGCGTTAGATCTGGCAGAGCATTTCGTTGGCAAAGATCAAATGGTCGTCATTTTGGGGGACAATGTGTTTGAGGATGATATCTCTCCGTTTGTGCAAAATTTTCGTAAACAGAATGTTGGTGCTAAATTATTATTGCAAAAGGTCCATGATCCGCAGCGATTTGGTGTGGCAGAAATTCAAAATCAACGTATTCTATCTATAGAAGAAAAACCTCAGATGCCTAAAAGCGATTATGCAGTTACGGGCATTTACATGTTTGATCATAATGTTTTTAATATTGTGAAAACCCTAAAACCTTCGACACGTGGAGAATTGGAGATTACAGACGTTAATAATGCGTATATTGCTAACGGAACATTGACCTATGATATTCTTCAAGGTTGGTGGACGGATGCAGGAACGCATACTTCGCTTGCCAGAGCAAATGAACTCTCGCAAAAGATTATATTTGGTGAGGAATTTGGCAAGTTAAAGTTGTAAAGCAAAGTTTCACAGCATTGAGGGAAGGACGTATAGCATGAAGGTGATACCTTTAAGGTTGGCAGGCGCCAATGTAATAGAGCCAATTGTTCATGGTGATCAACGTGGTTTTTTTATGGAAAGTTATAATCAACAGGTTATGCAAGATGAGGGGATGACCCATACATTTGTTCAGGATAACCAATCCCTTTCTGTTGACGCAGGAGTTATACGTGGTTTGCATTATCAATTAAATCCGAAAGCACAAACGAAACTTATCAGGGTACTCACAGGTGCTATCTATGATGTGATTTTGGACATTCGAAAAAGTTCTCCTACGTTTGGGCAATGGATGAGTGTCATTCTAAGTGAGTATAATCATCGCCAGTTACTGGTACCTAAGGGCTTTGCTCATGGTTTTTGTACGCTTGTTCCAAATACTCAGGTGTTGTATAAGGTTGATGAATATTACTCTCCTATGCACGACAGAGGGATACTGTGGAATGACCCTAAATTGAGTATTGACTGGCCTACCTCCAAGGCGATACTGTCAGAGAAGGATAGACAGCAGCCGGTTCTGACAGATGCAGAAATTAATTTTGATTAGAAGCTAGTACAAATTATTACTTTGTATGCTTTTGAGTTAAGAAAATGAGTCAGAAGTCTAATATACTTTAGACATTGCTCAGCTTAGGAGGTCTGTATGAAACTTCTTGTTACCGGTGGGGCCGGATTTATAGGCAGTAACTTTGTATTGTATATGCTTAAACAGCATCCAGATTATGAAATTGTAAATATAGATGCTCTTACCTATGCAGGTAACCTGGAAAATTTGAAATCCATTGAAAATAACCCCAAGCATAGCTTCATCAAGGCAGATATCACTGATACTCAAGCGATTGACCAGCTGATGCAGCAGGGAATTGATGTGGTGGTTAATTTTGCAGCGGAGTCACATGTGGATCGGAGTATTCTGGAACCGGAAGTGTTTGTGAAAACAAACGTATTGGGTACGCAAGTGCTACTGGACGCGGCCAAGAAATATAACGTGGCCAAGTTTGTACAGGTATCAACAGATGAGGTGTATGGATCTTTGGGAGAAACAGGCTTGTTTACGGAGGAAACTCCGTTGCAGCCTAATAGTCCTTATTCTGCATCCAAGGCAGGCGGCGATCTGCTAGTTCGTGCATATCATGAAACCTTCGGTTTACCAGTGAACATCACGCGTTGTTCTAACAACTACGGTCCATATCAGTTTCCTGAAAAATTGATCCCGCTAATGATCTCACGTGCATTGAGCGACCAACAGCTACCTGTATACGGGGATGGCTTGAACATTCGCGACTGGTTGTATGTAGAGGATCATTGCAGCGCAATTGATCTAGTCATTCATCAGGGTAAACTGGGTGAAGTATACAATATCGGGGGAAATAACGAGCGGACAAATGTGCATATCGTCAAAACTGTATTAGAGGAGCTGGGTAAGCCAGAATCTCTGATTTCGTATGTGCAGGATCGTCCAGGACATGACCGCCGTTATGGCATTGATCCAACGAAGACCATGAATGAGCTGGGCTGGAAGCCAAAGCACTCTTTTGAAACCGGCATTAAAGAAACGATTCGCTGGTATTTAGACAACGAAGAATGGTGGACTCGTATTCAATCCGGCGAATACCAACACTACTATGCTAAACAGTACGGTTCCCGCTTGGGGGATGCGTAAAATGAAGGTATTGGTTACTGGAGCATCCGGTCAACTTGGTAAAGATGTAGTAAAGGTTTTTCAGGAGCAAGGACATGATGTCCTGGGTTACGATCGCGAACAATTAGATATCACGGATTTGGAGCAGGCTGTGAAGATCGTGGAACAGTACCAACCTGATGCCGTAATCCACTGTGCAGCGTATACGGCTGTGGATGCAGCGGAGACCGATGTAGACGGGGCTTATCAAGTCAACGCGGTAGGCACACGTAATATGGTACTGGCTGCGGAAAAGGTAGGAGCCAAGCTAGTTTATATCAGCACAGATTATGTGTTCGATGGAACGGCAAAGCAGCCATATCATGAGTACGATAATACCAATCCGCAGAGTATCTACGGAAAGTCCAAACGGGCGGGAGAGGTATTGACCCAAACACTTTCCTCTAGGTATTTTATTGTTCGTACATCTTGGGTATATGGATTGCATGGGAACAATTTTGTCAAAACGATGCTGAAGCTTGGACAGGAGAAGCCGCTCCTCCAGGTAGTGAATGATCAGAAGGGTTCACCTACCTATACGGTGGATCTGGCACGCTTTTTGGCGAAATTGATTCAAACGGAGAAGTACGGCGTATACCATGCATCCAATAGCGGCTCCTGTACCTGGTATGAATTTACGCAAGCTATTTTACAGGATGCAGCGGAAATATTAGATGCCAAGATCACAGCGAAATTGGAGCCATGCAGCACAGAGCAATTCCCCAGACCAGCAGCGCGGCCACGTAATTCTGTTATGGAGCATGTAGCGATTCGAACCAATGGATTGAATGATTTGCGCGACTGGCGTGAGGGATTGCGTGATTTTATACAGAATTATTGCAGTCAATCATAAGGAAGATTTTACTGTGCACCTAAAAGCTTAGAAATAGGCCTAACTTCAAATATATTTGGTCTCAATAATCATTTGAAAAAGTCGAGTTCATACTCGGCTTTTTTGTTTTATTGAAACATTTTCCATATCACTGCGTCTATTGTGGTATATAACAATCTATAGACTGTAGCAGCTCTTTGAAATTATGCTGGTTTGCTCTATGATAGGAATAAGAACATCTGGAGTAAATACGCCAAAATCTCATAAACGAGGAACATGAAATCTATGATTAAATCCGTAAGTGTTCATATTGTAACGTATAACAGTGAAAAAGATATCCAAGAGTGCTTAGAGGCTGTCAGCAAGCAAAGCTACCCCCTACAAGCAGTGGTTATCATAGATAATCAATCCAAGGATCAGACAGAGGAACAAGTTAAAGAAATAGCGCATTTGTTTGGTTCAAAATTCAAGTTTGTCTCTAATGTCCAAAATGTTGGTTTTGCCCCTGGCCATAATCAAGCAATAGCGTTGAACGATACGGACTATGTGCTAGTACTTAACCCAGACGTTACTATAGAACCTGATTACATTGAGCGCCTGGTTGCAGTGATGGAGCATAATCAGCGTATAGGCAGCGCTACAGGTCAATTGCTGCGTAAAGCGAACCGGGAGATGATAGATAGCACGGGTATTGTTATGAATTCAGCCAGAAGAGCTTTTGATCGAGGAGCAGGAGAGCCTTCAGTTCAGTGGTCAGAGTCAGGAAAGGTATTTGGTGTTTCAGGCGCAGCAGCTTTGTATTCACGGCGAATGATTAATGACATTGGTCTAAATGGTGAGTTTTTTGATGAAAGCTTTTTTGCATACAAAGAAGATGTAGATGTAGCTTGGCGAGCAGCCTTGCTCGGCTGGGAAGCTTACTATGATGCTAGAGCAATAGCCTACCATGAACGTGGTTGGAAGGAAACGAGTCGTACATCCCAATCGTTGTTTGTGAGAAGACTTTCATATATTAATCGTTATAAAATGATGTATAAAAATGATACTTTCTCTGAATGGATGAGAAATATTATTTTTCTCCTTTCATATGAGATAGCAAGTAATCTGTATTTTCTTTTCAGAGAGCCCAAAGTACTTGTAGCTTGGAAGACTTTTTTTAAAGAACTGCCCAAGCTTAGGGGGAAAAGAAGGCAACTTAGAAAGAAGATTACCCTTCGTCATCATCAAAATAAATCAAAAGCTCAATAATACATTGAATTTATCAAAATACCATCGAATGCGTGTTCCTTTATGGAAAAATATAGTATAATTGAAACGTGCAACCGATAGAGCTGCCAAGGGCGGTCGGCTAACTCTCCCGAGGAGGGGGGTGAAGCCTGTGACAGTGTTTGAGGCGCTCAGTTTAATGCTGACGTTCGGGGCGTTAATCGTCACACTGTTAGAGTTTAACAAACGAAAATAGACCGCCCCCGCAAGGAAGGGTCTATTTTCGGCCTGATTGTTCCAAAACCGTCCGCTCTTGGAGCGTTGGTTGCGCAGGGGCTGGCTGGCACCAGCCCTTTTTCCATGTATATCTTACCACGATGAATTTTAGACCTCAACCGAGGATTTTACAAAAATCTAATAAACGACTTCCAATGAACTATATATAGATCGAAATGGTTTCGTTTGTCTATATTTGCACTTTGGAGCGACTGGAATCGAATTTTTTGAAATTTTGCTAACTATGTAAGGTTACAAGTTATGTGCTTTTTTGCGCCCCGTGGTCTGCGCGGTATGCTATAATAGGCGATAGTAGAATAGATTACTGAATTTGTCAGGAGCGTTTTAAATATGGATGTAAGCATACTGGTCGTCAACTATAATACGTGTCGATTGACGCTGGATTGTTTGCAATCGGTGTATGCGTCAAACTCGCAGTACCGATATGAAGTGATTGTGATTGATAATCACTCTAGTGACGGATCTGTTGAGGCTATTCGTGCTGCATACCCGGAGATTACGTTGATAGCCAATAAGAATAATACAGGTTTTGCCAAGGCGAACAACCAGGGGATGGAAGTAGCCAGCGGGCGTTATGTATTGTTATTGAACTCCGATACGTTGGTGCAACCGGACACGCTGGATATAATGATTCAGTTTATGGATACGCATCCGGAGATGGGAGCAACGGGCTGTAAGGTCATCTTGCCGGATGGATCATTAGACAAGGCTTGTAAGCGAGGATTTCCAACGCCGTCAGCTTCTTTTTACTACGCTTTCGGCTGGTCGAAGCGTTACCCGGATAACCCGAAGTACAATCAATATCAGCTTGGGCATCTAAGCCCGGACGATGAGTATCCTGTAGATGTACTGGTAGGTGCTTTTATGCTGGTGCGCCGAGAGACAATTGACCAGGTTGGTGGCTTGGACGAAACCTTTTTTATGTATGGTGAGGATATTGACTGGTGTTACCGGATTAAGCAAGCCGGGTGGGGCATTTACTACTACCCGCGCACATATATTATTCATATCAAAGGGGGCAGCGCTCGCCGTCGTCCTTTGAAAATTATTTATGAGTTTCATAGAGCTATGTGGGTATTTCATCGTAAGCATTATAAACAGCAATATAGTTGGATCACCAATATGGCTGTATATGCAGGAATTACCGTAAAATTTGGAATGGCCTTTCTAAAAAATAAGTTGTCCGCACCGGTCAAGCCGGACAGCGGGGAACAATCTCGTACTGAGGTGAAAGCATGATACGCAGAAATCAGCGTTTTTTAACCCAATTATATATTGTGGCGGATTTCGCGGTCATTCAGTTGTCCTTTCTGATCGCTTGGTTTTTCAAATTTGAAAGTGAATGGATCACCTATAAAGAACCGCTTCCTATTCAAGTATATGGAGGCTGGAGCTTAATCTACGGCCTGATTGCTGTAGTGCTAGGAATGCTATTCTCGCTCTATTCGCCCAAACGCAAAAAGCGGTTTGCAGATGACGTATTCCGCGTCACCCAAATTCATATTGTTGGCCTGTTCGTGCTGTTGAGTGTGATGTTCTTCGTGAAGCAAATCGACATCTCGCGGTCCTATCTGGCGATCTATATGGTTGGGAATGTGCTGCTTATTTTGTTTTACCGGTTCTTTTTGAAGCAAGTTCTTAAAGCTCTCCGTCAAAAAGGGTACAACAAGCAGTTCATGCTTATTCTCGGGGCGGGTACTCTAGGCCAACGATTTTATCATAATCTTGGACAGTATCCTGATCTAGGATACGAGGTCGTGGGTTTTCTGGATGATAAGCGGCATTGGAGTGAAGAGGAAGCGGCGCATTTCCGCCCGATTCTTGGAGGCTTAGATCAATTGGAGGCTACGCTGTCGCGTCTGATGATTGACGAGGTCATTCTGGCGCTTCCGCTGGATGCCCATGATAAGTACCCCAAGATTATCAACATGTGTGAAAAGGCTGGAGTGCGCACGCTTATAATCCCCGACTTTTTCGATTATTTGCCGGCTCGTCCGTACTTTGATAACTTTGCAGGTATGCCGATGATTAATGTACGGGATATTCCACTGGATGTGGCGGGGAATCGATTGTTTAAGCGTCTATTCGATATTTTATTCTCTTTATTCGCGATTCTTCTGACGTCTCCGATCATGCTGGCAGTGGCGATTGGTGTAATGATCACATCCAGAGGGCCCATCATTTTTAAGCAGGAGCGGGTGGGCTTGAATCGTCGCACCTTCCGAATGTACAAATTTCGTTCGATGAAGGTGTTACCTCCTGGAACTGAAGATACGGGCTGGACGACTGCTAATGACCCAAGACGCACACGTTTTGGTACTTTTATTCGTAAAACGAGTCTCGACGAGCTACCTCAATTTTTCAACGTTCTGCTGGGTGATATGAGTGTCGTTGGTCCACGCCCAGAACGCCCCTATTATGTGGATCAGTTTCGTGAGGAAATTCCAAAATACATGGTGAAGCATCATGTTCGTCCTGGAATCACAGGCTGGGCACAGAGCAACGGGTTGCGTGGAGATACATCTATTGAGGAACGGATTAAGCATGACATCTTCTATATTGAGAACTGGTCGCTCTTATTCGATATTAAAATTATTTTCCGCACGATTCGCAACGGTTTCAAGAACGCGTATTAATACAGAAGCACCCTTCGGTTTAGCCGGAGGGTGCTTTTGCGTCTGGCAGTTGTTTTGAGCATGCGTATGTGGGGTATTGACCTGTACGAAAAGGATGTGACACCCCATGAAACGATTGATTGTTGCGGTTATTCTTTTAATGTTAATCGGCACATTTTTACTGGCATACAAAGGAAAATCTACAGAAGAACATACTGGCTTTACCGCGCACCGTGTGATTTCGCATGCCATGGGAGCCGTTGATGGTTTGGCCTATACTAATGCGCGTGAAGCGTTTGTGGAAAATTATAAAAAAGGCAGCCGCGTATTCGAGGTCGACCTGATGTTTACATCGGATGGACAATTGGTGGCGCGCCATGAATGGACAGAATCTTTTACAGAGCAAATGCAACAGGAACATGCAGTTGCTACGGAACAGGGCGGAAAACCTTGGAGCTATCATCAATTTAAGAACACCCCCATACACGGTTCCTATACCCCAGTAGATTGGAAGGATGTATTGGATTTATTGGAAACATACCCGGATGCTTATATTGTGACCGATACGAAAGAACAGGACCCTGCCCAAATCAAACAGTTGTTTGCGCAACTGACTCGTCAGGCACAGGAGAAAAACCCCGAGCTTTTGTCCCGTATTGTTCCTCAAATTTATAATGAAGAAATGTTGCGAACGTTACGAAGTATTTATCCTTACCCATCCATTATATATACGCTCTATGCCACAGAAGATAAGGACGACCAGATCATTCGATTTGTACAACAAAATGATATAACGGCAGTAACTTTACCAGAGAATCGGGTGAGTGGAGCTTTAGTGGAAAGTTTGCGTCAGGCAGGGGCGGTGTGCTACGTAAATACCATTAATGAGTTGAAGGATGCGGCTGAGTATGAACAGATGGGTGTACGAGGTTTCTATACAGATATTTTAACGGAAAAAGAACTTAGTGAACGCAGTTGGTTGTATGCGTTACGACCATGAGTTGTCTGAACGGGGTGTTCCCATTTGATACGAACATTGACACCTTTTAAGCACTATCATAGACTTAGCATAGAACGCTTTTGGATATTGGAATTCGGCTCGCCTGGATCATGACAAAAGCAATGAATGCTGGAGGAATGTGTGTTGGCAGATTCAATTCAATCATGGAGGCATGTGTTTAAGCTTGATCCTGACAAGGAACTGGATGATGGTGCGCTTGACGCCGTGTGTATGTCTGGTACGGATGCGATTATGGTAGGAGGTTCCTCAGGTATTACCTATGAAAATACGGTGGATTTGCTGTCACGAGTTCGGCGTTATGAGGTGCCGTGTGTGCTTGAGGTGTCCGATCTGGAGGCTGTTGTGCCGGGGTTTGATCTATATATGATTCCCATGGTACTAAATACCACTGACAGTAATTGGATTCTAGGGCAGCACCAACGTGCGATTGAACAGTTTGGTTATATGATCCCGTGGGATTTGCTTGTGGCGGAAGGATATATTGTTTTGAACGGTGATTCTACGGTTGCTAAGCTTACCGGAGCAGATACTTCGCTGGGTGCTACATCAGCCGCCTCATATGCACAGATTGCTGACAAGCTCATGCATCTACCGATTGTATATGTGGAATATAGCGGTGCTTTTGGGGATATGGAGCTGGTGCAGAAAATACATCGCAGTACGGAGCGCTCTCGTGTCCTATACGGGGGAGGTATCGTGGATAAATCTACCGCGTTACAAGCGGCTGCTGTTTGTGACACCATTGTAGTAGGAAACATCATTTATCGTGACTTGGCGAAAGCGCTGGAGACGGTAGCTGTGAAATTGGAAGTATAGAACGTGAATTTATGGAAGCTCAGGGAAAGGAGCATGCACGCATGCAATCAATAGATATACACGAGGCGGTAGCTCGCCTTAATCCGCCTCAGCGTCAGGCGGTGGAGGCGGTAGATGGTCCACTGCTGATTATGGCTGGCGCAGGCAGTGGTAAAACACGGGTACTCACGCACCGAATAGCCTACCTCATCGCGACCCGCAAGACGGCTCCATGGGGCATTTTGGCGATTACCTTTACGAACAAGGCCGCGCGTGAGATGCAGGATCGCGTATCCAAGCTGATTGGCCCGCAGGGAAGAGATGTGTGGGTATCCACCTTCCACTCGATGTGTGTGCGTATTTTACGTCGGGATATCGAGCGGATTGGATTTACCTCGAATTTCAGCATTTTGGATTCTACGGATCAATTGTCTGTCATTCGGAGCTGCATGAAGGATCTGAATATAGACACCAAAAAGTTTGAGCCCAAAGCGGTTCAGTCTATGATGAGTACGGCTAAAAATGAACTGGTCACTCCCGAAATGTATGAACGCAAGATTGGCGACTATTTTGAGGGGATTGTGGCGAAGGTATATACCAAGTACCAACAACGACTCAAAAATAACAACTCTCTTGATTTTGATGATTTGATCATGGCAACGATTCAGCTTTTTAAAGAAGTACCTGAGGTACTGGATTTCTATCAGAAAAAATTCCAATACATTCATGTTGATGAATATCAGGATACGAACCGTGCGCAGTACATGCTGTGCAAAATGCTGGCCGACAAGCATCACCGGATTTGCGTAGTAGGTGACAGTGACCAATCCATCTATCGGTGGCGGGGTGCGGATATTAGCAACATTTTGAATTTTGAAGAGGACTACCCGGAAGCGCGCACCATTTTGCTGGAGCAGAACTACCGGTCCACCTCAAATATTCTCAATGCTGCCAACGAAGTGATTGGTCAAAATACAGGCCGCAAGCCGAAAAAACTATGGACTGACAAAGAAGGCGGAGCCAAGATTAAAGTTTATCGTGCTGACTCTGAGCATGATGAGGGCTACTTTATCGCCTCCGAAATTCATAAGAATATTAATGCGGGCAAAACCTATAGCCATCATGCCATTTTGTACCGTACGAATGCTCAGTCTCGGGTTGTCGAGGAAATTTTGATTAAATCGGATATTCCTTACCAGATCGTGGGCGGTATCAAGTTCTATGATCGGAAGGAAATTAAGGATTTGCTGGCGTATCTTCGCCTGCTCTCCAATCCTGACGACGACATCAGCTTGATCCGAATCATTAATGTGCCAAAACGAAGCATCGGAGACACAACCGTCGGCAAATTGCAGGCAGCTGCAGCAGAACGGGGAGTTTCAATTTTCCGTGTCCTTCAAGTTGTAGACGATTTGGGCTTTGCAGGACGTACGCGCAATGCGTTGGTAGAGTTTTACGATATGATCGAAGGTTTAAGTCGGATGGTAGACTACCTGTCGGTTACCGAGTTAACAGAAAAAATGCTGGAAACCACCCAGTATCGCTTGGAGCTGCAAAACGAGAATACACTCGAGTCACGCTCACGTTTGGAGAATATTGATGAGTTCCTGTCGGTAACCATGGAATTTGAAAAAGGAGCGGAAGACAAGTCACTCGTCTCCTTCCTGACCGACCTTGCGCTGATTGCCGATATTGATTCCATGAATGACGATGAAGAAGAGCAAAGCGATGCGGTTGTATTGATGACCATGCATAGCGCCAAAGGATTGGAGTTTCCCATCGTATTTATTGTCGGTATGGAGGAGGGAGTATTCCCTCATAGTCGTGCCTTTCTGGATAACGAAGAGCTGGAGGAAGAGCGCAGATTGGCGTATGTCGGGATCACCCGTGCAGAGGAGCAACTGTTCCTTACATGCGCACAGATGCGCACTCTGTTTGGCCGCACCACAGCTAACCCGCCTTCCCGCTTTCTCGAAGAGATTCCGGACGAGTTAAAAGAGGATACGATCATCAAACGTGACCGCTACCGTCGTTCAGGCAATGTAGGCGGATCTTATGGTGGGCGCGGACTGAATAAAGGTAGTGGCAGCAACTTTGGTGGAGAACGCTCGTTTGATACGATGAGCCGTAGTGGTTCGTCCGCTTCCGCGTCACCCCGAGTAACAGTAACGACATCTTCATCCGCGAAACCCACTCCGGCTGCTTTGGCAGGAGGTCCCTCCATTTTTGCTGCTGGAGACAAGGTACAGCATGGTAAATGGGGGATTGGAACTATTGTAGCTGTAAAAGGGACGGGCAATGATATGGAGCTTCAAATTGCTTTCCCGGCTCCAGTAGGGGTTAAACGACTGTTAGCTGGCTTTGCACCGATTACAAAAGTAGAATAAATTTCAAACATCATTAAATCTCGAACCTCATGAGTGGCAGCTTGGCTTAGGACCTCTGCCCTGATGAAGTTCCCGGAGGGATACGCCTGCATGAACCCAATGCACAGGATGGAGCAGCTTGTTGCTGAACTGAACACATATAACTATCATTACTACACACTGGATGAACCCAAGATCAGCGACAAAGAATATGATGTGCTTTATGACGAGCTGGTAGCGCTTGAACAGACGAGCGGTCTTGTGCTGCCGGATTCGCCGACACAGCGTGTGGGCGGGGAGTTACTCAAAGGGTTCACACCGCATCGCCACCTTGCCCCATTATGGAGCCTTGATAAAGCTCAGAATATGGAACAGCTGCGTGCATGGAACGCGCGTGTCGTGAAGCTGGTCAATGATTACAATACCAAGAACCCAGAGCAACCTTTGCCATCTCCAGGTTATGCGATAGAACTTAAATTTGATGGTCTAACGCTGAACCTGACGTATACTGATGGACAGCTGGTACAGGCTTCTACCCGCGGTAATGGCGTGGTGGGTGAGGGAATACTGGCACAGGTGAAGACGATTAAATCCGTGCCACTTACAATTCCTTTTCGAAATGGAACAATTGAAGTACAGGGAGAAGGGATAATGAATCTCTCTGTACTGTCCAAATATAATGAGACTGCCGCTGACCCTCTTAAAAACGCACGCAACGCCGCAGCTGGCGCTTTGCGTAACTTGAATCCCAAAGTGACAGCAGAACGGCGATTGAATGCATTTTTCTACAATGTGGGTTATGCAGACCGTATCCAGTTTAACAGCCACCAGGAAATGATGACTTTCCTGCGTGAAAATCATTTTAAGGTAAACCCTTACCTGACTTACTTTGATAATTTTGAAGATGTAATGGAGCAACTGATTGAGATTGAAGAATCTCGTGCCGGATTGGATTACCTCATTGATGGGGCAGTATTGAAAATTACAGATATGCGCACACGTGAGGCTCTCGGGTATACCGATAAATTCCCGCGCTGGGCGGTGGCCTATAAGTTCGAAGCCGAGGAAACAACAACGGTGCTTAACTCGGTTGAGTGGAATGTAGGACGAACGGGTAAAATCACCCCACTTGCAAGGGTAGAGCCGGTAGAACTGGCGGGAGTCACTGTACAAAATTGTACACTGAACAATGCTGGTGACATCGAGCGCAAAAACCTGAAGTTTGCTTTGGGTGCACGTGTGTTTATCCGTCGCTCAAACGATGTCATTCCGGAGATATTAGGAAAGGTAACATCTGAGCACGACGGAGAGGAAATTGTCGTACCAGATCATTGTCCAGCCTGCGGGTTTCCGTTGCAGCAGCGAGGTGCCCATTTATTTTGCGACAATAAGCTGGGTTGTAAACCACAAATTGTAGCTCGTATTTCCCATTTTGCTTCACGTGATGCTATGGATATTGAGACATTCAGTGACAAAACGGCCATACAGCTGCATGACGAACTGGAAGTGCGCGAGCCTGCGGATCTGTATACACTCCAATATGATGATCTTGTGAAGCTGGAGCGGTTTGGTGAGAAAAAGGCCAGTAACCTCTTGGCGGCACTTGAAAAGAGTAAAGAGAGAGATTTGGCTTCTTTCCTTTATGCTCTGGGTATACCGAATACCGGTAAAGCAACAACACGCATGTTGGCTGAACACTACCGTGATTTGCACAAGACGATGTCCGCTACGGTGGAAGAACTGATAGAACTACCGGATGTGGGCGGGATTGTAGCCGAAAGCATTGTTGCTTTCTTTGCAGATCCATTTACTCAGGCGGGAATTGAGAAGATGCTGTCTCTAGGGGTGAAAGCTCAGGCCCCTGAAGCTCCGCAGGAGAAGAAGACAGACAGCTTTTTCAGTGGCAAAACGGTCGTGCTTACAGGTACCTTGCATCAGCTTACGCGTGACGAAGCTGCATCCAAGCTGGAGGCGCTGGGAGCCAAAGTTGCGGGGGCTGTATCGAAAAAGACGGATCTAGTCATAGCTGGTGAAAAGGCTGGGAGTAAGCTGGCTAAGGCCCAACAGCTCGGAATTGACACCATAGAAGATGAGGATGAATTTATCAGACTGCTGGAACAAGAATAATAGTTTTGCAATGAGTGCAGTCATTCCGCTCTGGGGCGGGGTGGCTGCCTTATTATCTGTTGTATAGTAGGAAATAAAATAGATATAAATAAATGCTTGCTAAATAACTTTAGGTATGATATATTATTAGACGTTGCTTTGAGAGTATCATTTCTTGAAGCGAGGTTGCTGAAAAGATAATCGAAAAAAAAGATTTGACAAGAAATCAACTAGCATGATATGATCTAATTCCTGGCTCGTTGAACGAACGAGAACAGACAAGTTCTTTGAAAACTGAACAAATGGATGATGAAACAAAGATTTCTTCTTTTATAAAGAAGAATCGCTAGCATTAAAAATGAGCTTATCGCTCTTTCTATAAACCAACTTCGGTTGGTCTTTAATGGAGAGTTTGATCCTGGCTCAGGACGAACG
>NZ_JANAVQ010000037.1:0-457 GCF_024213605.1 Paenibacillus sp. CH40 | reverse complement strand
CCACATGCTGTGGCGGCAACGCTTCGCCGCTGGCAAATACGTGGCGCAGCGTGCCCAGCTTCGCTTGCATCACTTCCTGTGGCTGCTGCTCCACATATTCTAGGAACGCATGCAGCATGGCAGGTACAAAGTGCATCGTGCTCACGCCATCGCGGGCAATCGTATCGACGATGTCTTCCGGGTTCTTTTCCCCACCTACCGACAGCAAGCTCACCTTCGAGCCGACCAGCGACCACCAGAACAGCTCCCACACCGACACGTCGAACGTGAAGGCCGTCTTTTGCAGGATCGTATCTCCCGCACTCAAGCCGTATCGATCATGCATCCACAAAATCCGGTTCAGCACGGAATGATGCTCCACCATCACGCCCTTCGGTTTTCCGGTGGAGCCGGAGGTATAGATGACATAGGCTACATGGTGCGGGCCAGCCAGTGGCTCCAGATTCGAACCGTCTTT
>NZ_JANAVQ010000036.1:0-471 GCF_024213605.1 Paenibacillus sp. CH40 | reverse complement strand
GGCTACATGGTGCGGGCCAGCCAGTGGCTCCAGATTCGAACCGTCTTTGTGGTAAATGTCTTGGCCATCCTGCTCATAACGATCCAGCACCAGCACCTGGCCGTCGAAACTCCGTGAGGCTTGCTCCGCCAAATGCGATTGCGTCAGTATCAGCTTCGCACCCGAATCCTCCAGCATAAAGCGGATGCGGTCCGCCGGATATTCTGGATCGATGGGCACGTAGGCTCCGCCTGCTTTGAGGATCGCGTAGATGCCTACGATCATGTCCAGCGAACGGTGAACCAAAATGCCCACGGGCTGATCCGGTTCAACACCTGCGGCACGCAAAGTACGTCCGAGACGGTTGGCACGCTCATTCAGCTCCGCGTAGGTCAACGACTCCGCTCCGCACAACACTGCCACCTGATCCGGTGTTTTCGCTGCCTGCTGCTCGAACAGTGCACTTAGCGTTTGATCCTGCGGATAGGCTGC
>NZ_JANAVQ010000035.1:0-484 GCF_024213605.1 Paenibacillus sp. CH40 | reverse complement strand
TCTGCCGGACGACCGGATACCACACCACCAAACACAACATCCTGATTATTATTGTATTGCTGTAAAATAACGCCCCAAACGCTTTGCAGCAGTGTGTTAATCGTGACATGTTGTTGCTTGGCCATTTGGTTTAATGCCGCAGTCCGTTCTTTACCCAACCTAAAGGGCAGCTTTTCCGAAACATAGCCGGCATTTGAACTTCCACCACTTCTGTCCGGTTCTTCATCCCGTGCGACGACAGAAGCTTGTGCGTTCTCCCCAGGCAACAAGGTTTGCTGCTCAAAACCTGCCACATAGTCACTCCAATAACGGGTCGCTTCCTGTGCATCCTGATGTTCCAACCATTCGATATAGTCACTATACGGCTTGACAGGTGCCAGCTCTGGCTGCTTGTGCTCCAGCAAGGAAACATATGCCCCAAACACTTCGTCCGTCATCAGGGACAGGCACCATCCGTCCATCACAATATGATGGAAGCTCCATA
>NZ_JANAVQ010000034.1:0-523 GCF_024213605.1 Paenibacillus sp. CH40 | reverse complement strand
GGGTACACATTTTCCAATTCCCCAACCGTCTTGGTCTGCTCGATAATCGTATCTAATTGCTCCAGGGTCAGACCTTTAAACAGCACATCACTTGGAGTCAATTCGGTCCGCTCCCGTGTGACACAATGCTCGATCATTTCAAGCAGATTGGATTTTAACAGATTAGCCAGCATGTGGACGGTGTCCTTACGGAAGGCTTTGCCGTTATACCGAATGTCGAGTTCCAGGATGCCGTTCGTTACGATTCCGCTCACATCGAGAGCATATTTCATCTTCGTCCGGTCACTAGCGATCGATCCAATTGAGTAAGGAGACCTACGCATACCGCTGTTTTGTAAGTCCTGATCCAGCTGTCCGAGATAGTTAAAGCTTACTTGTGGCTCGGCAAAAGCTTGATATTGACCTAGGCTCAGCACACCTGTTTGCTGACCAACGGCTTGACCGGTTTCACTCAAATATCTCCAGATTCCGTAGCCCATTCCTTTATTCGGAATAAGGCGCAGGCTCTCTTTGACCTGTTTGA
>NZ_JANAVQ010000033.1:0-577 GCF_024213605.1 Paenibacillus sp. CH40 | reverse complement strand
CCGGTGCGAGGACAGTGTCAGGTGGGCAGTTTGACTGGGGCGGTCGCCTCCTAAAGAGTAACGGAGGCGCCCCAAGGTTCCCTCAGAATGGTTGGAAATCATTCGAAGAGTGCAAAGGCAGAAGGGAGCTTGACTGCGAGACCTACAAGTCGAGCAGGGACGAAAGTCGGGCTTAGTGATCCGGTGGTACCGCATGGAAGGGCCATCGCTCAACGGATAAAAGCTACCCTGGGGATAACAGGCTTATCTCCCCCAAGAGTCCACATCGACGGGGAGGTTTGGCACCTCGATGTCGGCTCATCGCATCCTGGGGCTGAAGTAGGTCCCAAGGGTTGGGCTGTTCGCCCATTAAAGCGGTACGCGAGCTGGGTTCAGAACGTCGTGAGACAGTTCGGTCCCTATCTGTCGTGGGCGTAGGAAATTTGAGAGGAGCTGTCCTTAGTACGAGAGGACCGGGATGGACGTACCGCTGGTGTACCAGTTGTTCCGCCAGGAGCACCGCTGGGTAGCTATGTACGGAAGGGATAAGCGCTGAAAGCATCTAAGCGTGAAGCCCCCCTCAAGATGAGATTTCCCA
>NZ_JANAVQ010000032.1:0-659 GCF_024213605.1 Paenibacillus sp. CH40 | reverse complement strand
ACGATGTGCGGATTTGCCTACACATCAGCCTCACTGCTTAGACGGACATCCATCAGTCCGCGTCACTACCCTACTGCGTCACCCCATCGCTCATAACGGATTACGGTGGTACAGGAATTTCGACCTGTTGTCCTTCGACTACGCCTATCGGCCTCGCCTTAGGTCCCGACTTACCCTGAGCGGACGAACCTTCCTCAGGAACCCTTAGGCTTTCGGCGGATCTGATTCTCACAGATCTTTTCGTTACTCATACCGGCATTCTCACTTGAATGCAGTCCAGCGCTCCTTACGGTACACCTTCAACCCGCATTCAACGCTCCCCTACCCCTGATGCAAGCATCAAGCCATAGCTTCGGTGGTGTGTTTAGCCCCGTTACATTTTCGGCGCAGAGTCACTCGACCAGTGAGCTATTACGCACTCTTTCAATGGTGGCTGCTTCTAAGCCAACATCCTGGTTGTCTGTGCAACTCCACATCCTTTCCCACTTAACACACACTTGGGGACCTTAGCTGATGGTCTGGGCTGTTTCCCTTTCGACAATGGATCTTAGCACTCACTGTCTGACTCCCGGAACTAAATCTATGGCATTCGGAGTTTGACTGAGCTTGGTAACCCTTGCGGGCCCCGCACCCAATCAGTGCTCTACCTCCACGATTCT
>NZ_JANAVQ010000031.1:0-737 GCF_024213605.1 Paenibacillus sp. CH40 | reverse complement strand
AGCAGCTGGTAGAAGTACGTTGGCGTCTGGTTCAAAATCGTGACCTGTTCGCGGCCCAGCAGCGCCAGGAAATCGGCCGGATTTTTCGCCGTGAGTGGCGGTACGATGACCAGCTTGCCTCCATACAGCAGCGCTCCGTACATTTCCCAGACGGAGAAATCGAAGCAGAACGAGTGGAACAGCGTCCACGTGTCGGATGGCCCGAAGTCAAACAGGTTCTTGTCGTTGAACAGGAGGCGCACGACGTTCTTATGCTCGATCAGCGTTCCTTTCGGTCTGCCGGTCGTTCCCGACGTGTAGATGACATAAGCCAGGTTGGCCGGCCCGGAAATCGGCTCCAGGTTCGAAGCGTCCAACGCATCGGCGGAGTCCGCCCCTCTGTCGCCCCAAACGAAATCGTCCAATTCAAGGCGCGTTCCTGCAAAGTCGGTCTTCTCGTGCAGATGCTTTTGAATCAGCAATAACGGCGCGCCCGAATCCTCGATCATAAAGCGGATGCGCTCCTCCGGGTAGTCGGGATCGACAGGCACGTATGCTCCGCCCGCTTTGAGAATCGCCAGAATGCCGACAACCATATCGAGCGAGCGTTCGGCCAGAATCGCTACCAGCTGGTCCGCTTCTACTCCCGTCTCCCGCAGCTTCCGCGCAAGGCGGTTGGATCGCTCGTTCAGCTCGCGGTAGGTCAGCTGCCGCTCGTTCATGACGGCGGCCACGTTGTCCGGGTAAAGCTCCGCCTG
>NZ_JANAVQ010000030.1:0-738 GCF_024213605.1 Paenibacillus sp. CH40 | reverse complement strand
TAGTAGCGAAGGTCATGATCTCAGACTGCCAAGAAAAGCCTCTAGCCAGGAGAAGGTGCCCGTACCGCAAACCGACACAGGTAGGCGAGAAGAGAATTCTAAGGCGCGCGGAAGAACTCTCGTTAAGGAACTCGGCAAAATGACCCCGTAACTTCGGGAGAAGGGGTGCCTCGGTAGGGTGAATAGCCCGAGGGGGCCGCAGTGAAAAGGCCCAAGCGACTGTTTAGCAAAAACACAGGTCTGTGCGAAGCCGCAAGGCGAAGTATACGGGCTGACGCCTGCCCGGTGCTGGAAGGTTAAGGGGAGTGGTAAGCCTTCGGGCGAAGCTATGAACCGAAGCCCCAGTAAACGGCGGCCGTAACTATAACGGTCCTAAGGTAGCGAAATTCCTTGTCAGGTAAATTCTGACCCGCACGAATGGCGTAACGACTTGGGCGCTGTCTCAACGAGAGATCCGGTGAAATTTTAATACCTGTGAAGATGCAGGTTACCCGCGACAAGACGGAAAGACCCCATGGAGCTTTACTGCAGCTTGATATTGAATTTGGGTACGATCTGTACAGGATAGGTGGGAGCCGTAGAACTTTGAGCGCCAGCTTGAGAGGAGGCATCCTTGGGATACCACCCTGATCGTATCTAGGTTCTAACTTGGTACCGTGACCCGGTGCGAGGACAGTGTCAGGTGGGCAGTTTGACTGGGGCGGTCGCCTCCTAAAGAGTAACGGAGGCGCCCCAAGG
>NZ_JANAVQ010000002.1:0-784231 GCF_024213605.1 Paenibacillus sp. CH40 | reverse complement strand
ACCCATCCCGAACACGACCGTTAAGCCCTCCAGCGCCGATGGTACTTGGACCGCAGGGTCCTGGGAGAGTAGGACGTTGCCAAGCGCAATAAAAGAGCACAGCCTTACTGGCAGTGCTCTTTTTGTCTTTTTCGGAAGCGAGTAGATATTAGAAAATGAAATTTAAGTTTAGTACTTTCTAAATATACAGTTATCTTAGCACCACTACTTCTGTATAGCATCCCAATGTCAATTAACTTCTAAGAGCCAACTGTTTATGTTTCGTTAGGAGAAATCGTTGGAGCAGGTGGTTCGAATTGGGGACTCTGGATTCTGATCAGAAGTGATAAAAAGATCGTTAGAGCGTTTCTCTTTGAAATTTTCATTTATTTGCAATAAAATCATAGATTACACTTCCAAGAAATACAGATATTAATGTTACCACCAACGTTAACGTTAGTATTATGTTTACCGCTATTGGAGTGGCTTACCTGCCAAATAGGATAGCTTCTTGTAACTTGGCCAATCCTAATTCTGTCACTGTAATAATCCTAGTTCTTGAATCAATTGTACTTTGTACGACGTCAACGAAACTGCTTTTTTAAGATGTTCACATTCCGAGTAACCGTAGTTTGATTAAGAAGCATGGCTTCTCCTAATTCACTTATTGTAATGTCTTTTATTATTGAGGATGTTAACTGGCATAGAATATTGTGTGATTTTTAAGCAAGTACAAGACAGTAACTTATTATATACTGAATAACTACCCTTGTCGTTTTTCTAAGATTTGAACAAAAGCATGATTGCAGTAAAAGATATAGACGAGACAAATGGCCACTTAATTAAAGCATTTGATATTTTATAGTCGCAGCTGATAATGACGTTGTTTATTTCATTGTCCCTTTTAGAAAGCATTACTTTGTTTCTTTGTTTTGATAAAGTCTCAATTAGTTGTATAGAAACAGTGGGTTTATCCTAGCTCATGTTATAATTTTCTCAAAATTCATGATATAAAAACAGCCTATTTTAGGCTGTTTTTGTCTCAATTGAAGTTATAACTCACAAGACTATTTATATCATCTAAATGAGACAGGCTATATCCCCGAAAACCCAGTGAAATCGGGAATTAAGGCTAAGTAAACACAAAATTATCTGTTAATGATTAATCTAAGTGTTCTTAGTTTATGGTGAAAAAGGATAGCCTATTTTTTATAACAAGAAGTGAGACAAACATTATTTGAAGGAAAAATCACCTTTGCTCGACTAAAATTTTGGTATAACATTTTTAGCTACAGGACAATCAAATATCTAACCTAAATAGTCCCGTTAAAAAGGGGCTTTTTTACTTTATGTATAGCAGGTGAAATGACCGTTTCAAGAAAAAGGTTGCACTCATTCAGATCTCATCATTGCTATTTGGAGAATGCATCTTTGGTACTTAGGCTTTAATTTACCCGGGGTATTTAGATAATTAGCAGACCTGTTTATACATTGTAATTTTTAAGTTGGGACGAAACGATCTCAGCAGTTTTTTTATTTTGTTGATTAATTTCTAAGAAATATTAGATTGAAATCATATGTCTATTTCCTTGTCTAAATGGGAATACTGATTCTAAAATAGAACGGAGGAGATTAAGATTAATTATAAAGATATATATAATTTACATATTCAGCTTCTTGATGTATATGAGAGGAATCAAACGTATCGCCATCCTTATCAAAAGGATATTAATTTTTATAAACGACAGCTTAACTTTTTTTGTGAAAATATCGTACAAAAGATTTTCGTTTTAAACCAACTAATAAAGATTTATGAGAAGAATAGAGAGCCTCAAATTAATTGGTGCTCAGAGACTTATTATTCAAAACAACATGGAGATATTAAAAAAACAAATTGAGAGATGAAAAGACCAGCGAGTGGTTTCAGTTCATAGTAATTGAAATAGATGCATTAAATAAACAGACAAGCCAAAGCTAAAATATTCGAGAAAAGCAAAACACAGATGAGTTCCAAGTTTGGGATTCGACTCTGTGATTTTTCTCTTATTTCACGAGCAAAATAATGTTTGAATGAGAAGAAGGATTTTATTTAATCTTGGCAGTTATATGGAGTGGATTACTTGAGTTTAAAGGCGCACTCCCTAGTTAATCAAAATCTTAAATAAGTTGAATCTTTAGCTGGTGATCTAATTCAAAAGATCTTCGGCTTTTTTGTTTAAAAGCAAATTAGACGTAGTTCAAACGGGGCAAATAATACAAGAAAAATACTGGTGCCGTATAAAAAACTTAACTTCATAGATATTAAAAAGTTGACTTAATTCGATTTCAAAAGTATAATTCAATTAATTGATTGAATAATTGATAAATTAATTAAGGGGGATTCTATTTATGGGAGCAGTATCTTTAACAAAACAGAATTTTGAACCGAACATTAACAGCGGAGTGACACTAGTCGATTTTTGGGCACCATGGTGTCCACCTTGTCAAGTGCAACTTCCGATCGTAAATGAGCTAGCTGATGATCTGGCTGGACAAGCAACAGTAGCCAAAGTCAACGTTGATGAAGAAATCGAATTGGCTCAACAATTTGGAGTTAGAAGTATTCCTACGCTACTCTTATTTAAAGATGGTAAATTGGCTGAGACAATGGTGGGGATTGAGCAAAAGCAAGCTCTTAGAGAAAAAATTCTAGGATTGCTTAATTAACAGAGTATTCAACAAATCCATTTTTGTAATAATCATTGAAATACATGTGAAGAGAACGACGGATTTGGATTTTTCTGAACCGTCGTTTTTTTCAATTTATTAAGTGAATTCTTAAAGCTAGAACCAAAATGAACGGAAAGTAAATGTTGGATTGCTATTTTATATTTGGACATACTAGTGAGTGATTCGCATGCAGGAAGGCATACCCGAAAATCTAAGGTATTGCAACAAAGAGGAGGTTCCAATGGAAAGTAGATGTCCTGAATCGGATATTAAAGAACGTTTATATCAGCAATTTGCTCGAATTGGGAAATGTTTATCCAGTGACAAAAGACTTGAGATTATGGATCTCTTATCAAACGGACCAAAATCTGTTGAAAGTTTGGCTACACAAACTGGTATGAGTGTTGCGAATGTATCCCGTCACTTACAAATTTTGCTGGAAGCAAAATTGGTTAGATTTCAAAAAAAAGGTACTTTCGTTATATATAATATTAGTGATTTATCTGTAACTCATTTTTTGTCCTCTTTATGGAATTTGTGTGAGGACAGACTCTCTGACATAAAACAGATTAAAGATGAGTTGAAAAGGCAATATGTAGGTGTTCAAAGTATCACAAAAAAAGAACTATTGGCAAAAATGAAGCAGGATAACATGGTTCTCATAGATCTCCGACCAGTTGAGGAGTATAAAACATCTCATATCCCAGGTGCTATATCTGTACCTTTAGAGCAGTTGGAAGAATACCTAAAAACATTAAATAAAGCTGATGTAGAACTTGCTGCATACTGTCGGGGCCCTTATTGTTCTCTTGCATCTCAAGCTGTTGATTTTATTCAAAAACAGGGCTTCACAGCGTATCGAATAGAAGAAGGAGCCCGAGAGTGGAATGCTTACGATGGAGAATGAGGAATGAAATTTAAATAAAAGATGCAAGTGAAAAATATAGTGCTTTTAACATTTAAAGTTGGATTTAGAGAGTTGATAAAACTGAAATTTAATCATTAAATTCAACTGTTCTATTGATTTTAATGATTCGACTTAATATGACAGAACGGAATAGATATAGGATAATTTACTGGCTAACTCAACATTTTCGCTTCCTTGCGGTGTAAGATGTTATCTTTATAATCAAACAAAATCAGGTGCCTGTTTATATTAAATGGATTGACATTAAGAGATAGTTCCGATTTTGAAAAATAGCATTTCAGGAATCCACAATGTCTTCCTAGGGCGATTGCCGTTTGTTTGGGGAAAAGATTTGTCTCCAAAAGATAGCGTAATTATATTGACCGATTAATATTTTAAAGGAAAAAAAGCGGCACGTATTTTACCAAAACAGGGATTTCATGATTTGTATTTATTAGTTATTAGTAGATCCAGTTTCTCAATTAATTGAATGGAGTCAGAAAAGTAAATTAGGACAAAACTGCATTGAATAATATTGGATCTGGAGCCATTCAGTTCCGAATAACATACAGTAAGGCGGGAGATTAATGATAAATGTCCAAGAAATAACTTCAGTGAATGAAATAGATACGTTTATCCAAAATAACCGATTAAGTATGCTATATGTATCTCAAGAGGATTGTAATGTATGTCATGCAATTTATCCCAAACTAAAAGAATTACTCAACAACTATCCAGAAATAAAACTTGCGCATATAGATGCTAGTCAGGTAGAGGCGGTTGCAGGCAAATTATTGATTTTTACAGTTCCCACGATCATCTTATTTTTTGATCAAAAGGAATATCTTCGTGAAGGACGGTTTGTTCAGTTTGAACAATTAGAAGCACGATTAGAACAGTTGTACAATGCGGTATAAATTCTAAGGTAATATCAACATGAAAATAAAACTATTTAATACGATGGAGAAAAGAATGAAGAACCCCGTGATTATTATTGGTGCTGGCTTAAGTGACCTGCGAGCACTGCTATATCCGAAGATCGTATTCCACTTCAAAATTTTCCGCATTACGGACCTATACCTGCATCTGGGGAATGGAAAAATAAATTGCCTTTGCTGGAACAGAAGCAAGTGCAGAATTTGGTGACATCTTGAAGGTGCACTTCAGTCAGCTGAACTAGTAGTCTCAAAAATCATCAATCAGATAACAAAAATACAAAACTTACAAGAAGTTGCAACGAATCTATTCATCCGTAATGAAAATAATCAATTCAAATATACAATTAATTAATTGAATATTTGACCTATTTAAACTATACTAATGGAGTACCACTATTTTAAAACTAAGGAGGTTTATTCATGAGGAAAATGAAAGCCATGCAAATTCCAGCTGCAGGAGAAAAAATGCAGTTAGTTGAGGTACCGGTTCCGCAGCCGGCAGAAGGGCAAGTATTGCTCCGCGTTGAAGCTTGCGGCGTATGTAATGGAGATTCAATGGCCATGGGCGGTGCGGCGTCAGCATATCCCCGCATTCCTGGACATGAAGTGATAGGAATCGTTGATGAGCTTGGAGCAGGCTCGTCAAAATGGAAAATTGGAGAACGTGTCGGCATTGGATGGCATGGGGGACATAGCCATGTGACCGGATTAACAATGGACGGTGGATATGCTGAATACATGGTTGCTTATGAGGATAGTTTGTCCAGTATTCCAAATGAAATTTCGGCAATGGAAGCTGCTCCACTAATGTGTGCTGGAGAAACGACCTTTAGTGCCATCAAAAATAGTAAAGCTCGCCCTGGTGATCTAGTAGCGATTCAGGGGATTGGTGGACTGGGACATCTTGCCGTTCAGTTTGCAAGCAAAGCCGGATATCGCACTGTGGCTATTTCACGAGGAAATGATAAAGAAGCTCTCGTACGTGAACTTGGAGCCCATCACTACATTGATTCGGCCAAAGAAGATCCGGCTGAGGCATTACAAGCATTAGGCGGTGCAAAAGTCATCTTGGCAACTGCACCTAACGCGAAGGCCGTTTCCTCTCTGATCAACGGGTTGGGTCAAGACAGCGAGCTCATCATTGTGGCAACTTCCACTGATCCACTAGAATTGTCAGCGATGGACTTTTTGAAAGGATCTAACACGGTCAAAGGTACGTTAACAGGCGGAGCGGAAGAAATCCAAGCGACGATTAATTTCAGTGTGCTGACGGATATTCGCCCCATGATTGAGTCATATCCATTAGATCGTGCTAGCGAAGCATACGATAAAATGATGTCAGCATCGACTCGATTCCGTGCTGTCCTGAATATTTCTGAGTGATGATATAATTCTATGGGTGGGTAGCCTACGACTCGCGGGTTAATAGAACCACTTGTTCAATTTGGACAAGTGGTTCTATTAATGTACTGTAGGATTTACCATACGCCTGTAATACTAAAGATACTGCGTTATGTCGAACTTCGCTCAACTAACTTGTATGTTAAAGTGTTTAGCCTGTTTTTGGTGTTATTCAACTTATTTTGCAAAATAAGAAATGCATTCTCAGCTTGCTGGTCGATAGGATAGTCAATCGTTGTCAAATCGAGCAAGTGAGCCACCTCTGTATTATCGAAGCCCATAATCCCCAAATCTCCCGGAATGGAAAATCCCAATCGACGCAGGGCTGTCATAAGACCAGCTGCCACTTCATCATTGGCACAAAAAATAGCATCAGGTCGGTCTTCCTGCGATACCCACCATTTAGCAAGCTCCTCCCCATCACGAACTAAAGTTTTATCTTCGAAATGAGGAAATGGATACGCCATGAGATTGTGTTTCTTAACGAATTCTGTATGGGCACGAATGCGTTCCTTTGTATTCAGTCCTTTGGACATCGGATATATGCTAAGTATTTTTCGGTAACCTTTGGAATGAAGATATTCAAGACCTGTCGAATAGGCATGAAATTGATCCATAAAGACAGAAGGAAGATTCTCGTTTTGAAGACGTTGCCATATAACAATGGGGCCATACCGGGCATAGGATTCAATGACATCCCATTCATTGGACCGTATCAAACACACGATAGCATCTAATTGCTTCCGTTTTAGCATTTCTAGGGCGATAAGCTCCTTTTCAGGTTCTCCATTCGTGATAAAAAGAGTGATGATAAATCCGTTTTTCTCAGCAAAAAGAGTGAATGCACGAACAAAATTAATAATAATGGGACTAAAAGAGACCGTCATTATTCCAATCTGACGAGTTTTCCCTTTTTTTAGAGAGATCGCATTAGCATTGGGGACATAATCAAGCTCCTCGATAATTCCTAAAACTTTTTGTCTGGTTAAATCACTTACGTAGCCGTGTTTATTAATTACTCGTGATACAGTTGCTGTAGATACTCCCGCTAAGCGTGCAATTTCTTGAATATTCGCCACTTCTAACCACCTCTTAAGAGGAATCATATCATGTTTCCTAAGTTTGTCTTAACTAAAAAGGACTTCAGAGCCTAATAATATTGGCCTTGAAGTCTTTTAGTTAAGAATTGGAGAAATTAATTGTTATTCGTCTGTTCTTAGAAGTCAGCTTAGTGTAACTGAAAATGTTCTTGCCACTCATTTAAGCCCTCTTCCATGCGAAAAGCCGTAAAGCCTTCAGATTGTAATTTCTGCGTCGCCAGAGCTGAGTAGACACACAGTGGACCTCTACAATATGCGATGATTTCTGTGTTTTTCGGTATCTCTCTTATTAGTGCATCTAATTCTTCCATCGGCACTGAAATTGCTCCCGCAATATGATCCATGTCATACTCTTCTTTAGGACGTAAATCCACCAAAATTATTGAATCATTATTAATCTTCTCCCTAACCTCATCCATCGTAAGCGTTTGAACGTCATCAAGATTGTTTAGGAAATCGTCTTTCATTCTACTAATGTCAGGAAGTTGTTTTTCACTGATTCGCCATAAAGAGGAAAGAAATTCGATGATTTCTGGATCAGCCAAAGAATAGATCACATATACTCCTTTTTTTGTAAATTTAACCAGTTTTGCATCGAGCAGAACTTGAAGGTGGCGAGATACATTCGCAATATTCATGTCTGTGCAGGTAGCTATTTTTTCTACGGTTCTAGAACCATTGGATAGCACATTTAAGATCTCAAGACGCTTATCACTGGATAAACATTTTCCGATTCTAGCCAATTGTTTATAGAGATCTTCCTTAAAGATTTTCGCAGAGTTCAGCATATCTTCCATTATTCTCAACCTCTATTCTTGTCGTATTATAAAACGGGAATCCCCAATTCCAATCATGCATAGGAGAAGCCTTAGAATACACCTTAAACTATAATCCATAACTGAAGAATCATAATGAGGAAATTATATACTCAAAAATTGACTTTACTCATGAAATCGGCTCTTGTTCATTCAATTGAATATTAAAATTTTAACATGAACAACCCGAGTGGAGTCAAGTCAAAAGGATATAACTTGATAAAATTTATAAGAATACCCTATTTAGAAAGTTAAAAAGAAAGCCTTAAATTCTGGTTTACTCCAACATACAACGCATATGAAACATAAACTCTCACAAAAAAAGTTGACACTGCCATTGCGCTCTGTCAGCTTTTTTCATTATGCAAAGATTAGTCAAACATCCGCCCCTAAATATATTTCTACAATGTGTGTCTCATTCGTAGTCATTTTCCATCCTTGTATTGACGAGCAGATTTCCTAATGCTATAATTCAATTAATCAATTGAATATTAAAAAATATGGTTATAAACAACTGTAAAAAATATCGAATTTGGAGGGATGAATATGTATAAATCTGTAATTGTTGGAACTGGTCCAGCAGGACTGACCGCAGCGATCTACCTGGCTCGTGCTAATATGAATCCGCTCGTCATTGAAGGACTTGAACCAGGAGGACAGCTTACAACAACAACTGAAATTGAGAATTATCCTGGATTTCCAGAAGGCATCATGGGCCCCAAATTAATGGATAATATGCGTAAACAAGCGGAACGCTTCGGGGCTACATTTCTTAATGGTTGGGTAAAGACGGTAGATTTGGAAAAACGGCCGTTTAAACTGGAAGTGGAGGGCAAAGGTGAAATCATTACTGAGACTCTGATCATTTCAACCGGTGCCAGTGCGAAATATTTAGGAATACCAGGCGAAACAGAAAATGTAGGCCGGGGAGTTAGTACTTGTGCCACTTGTGATGGTTTTTTCTTTCGAAATAAGGAACTCATTGTAGTGGGTGGAGGCGATACTGCATTGGAAGAAGCAAACTTTCTAACACGATTCGCTTCCAAAGTTACTGTGGTGCATCGTCGAGAAGAACTGAGAGCCTCAAAAATTATGCAAGATCGCGCTCGTTCAAACCCAAAAATTGAGTGGGCTTTAAGCAGGACCCCACTTGAAGTTGTTGCGGAAGAGCGTGGAGTGACAGGATTGAAAGTCCGGAACCATATCTCAGGCGAAGAGGAAATCCTACATGCACATGGTGTATTTGTAGCCATCGGCCATCATCCGAATACGGACTTTTTAAATGGTCAAATTGAAACGGATCAGAACGGCTATATCGTTACAGTACCCGGCACATCAATGACAAATATTTCAGGTGTGTTTGCTTGTGGAGATGTACAGGATACTCGCTATCGTCAAGCTATTACTGCAGCAGGGACTGGAGCCATGGCGGCCATGGATAGCGAAAAGTTTATCGATTCTTTGGAAAATAATTAAAACGTCGTAACCGAATAGAACGTTTTGAAGTTTCTTGGAATCTAAGGATTTTAGTGACAAGTACAAGTATTGAAAATATGGAAAGGAGCATTTTAAAATGCCGAATCAAAAAGTGAATATGAATACGGTTTGGTTCAAAGACGCGAAAGGTTTTGGTCGTATGAAAGGCGACAATTTACAAACCCAAATTGCTATCCCTGTTATGAAAGGCGGAAGTGGACAAGGTGCTAATCCACAACAACTCCTGATGTCCTCTGCCATTGCTTGTTATGCTCTGACACTAGCGTACATGCTCGATCGCAAGAAAGTACCCGTTGTCGGGTTCTTTATGGACACAGAAGGGGACATAGCTAGAGGGGACCAACTGAGCATTACACATCGTCCGCATGTTGTTTTATCCTCGAGTGCATCAAAGGAAGATATCACTGTGGTCGAAGCATTATTCTTACAAGCAGAAGAAAAATGCCACATTGGTCAGCTGCTTGTCAAAGCAGGTGTGCCGGTAGGTACCGAAGGTAAGGTATCGATTGATGCTGGAGATGATCTGACAAGTAACTATATTGAACAACATCAATTGGAATGGTAAACCATCCATTAAAAAAGGAGATCTTAAAATGAAAAAAATTACCTTTAAAACAGAATTTGATACAGCTATCCGTTCCCCCAAAATTACAGTTGCTGTTTTTAAAGCAGACTGGTGCCCGGACTGCAAATTTATTGATCCATTCATGCCTGAAGTTGAAGAAAAATTTGCGAATGATCTGGATCTCATCGAGGTGGATGTAGATCATGTAGGTACTGTAAGTGAAGAACAAAATATTATGGGTATTCCAAGCTTTGTTGCCTATGTCGACGGTAAAGAGCTTACTCGATATGTCAACAAGCTTCGTAAATCACGCGAAGAGATAGAGGATTTTCTGCAAAGTGCTGTTGAGGTATATAACAAACGTTTATAAGGGATTTTTCGCTATTTCGTATCAATATAGAAACTACTCGAAGAAGCCACGTTTACCTCAAAAAGCAATTTGGCATAAAGAACGGTACGACACCAACTTAGAAGGCCTCATTAAAGAATATGATCAAACGATCTCTAACTACATGGATAAACGTACAAATGGAAAAGAAACAAGAGGTTGGAGTCAAGAAATATCCTCCTTCTATAACCACATTTATTATCTTGAAGTGAGAAGAATGTTGGAGCAGCAAGGATTTGGTTTCAAGTAATTTCATTGATGGAAGAGTGTTTTCCCAAATTACATGAAAATCAATGTCTTAGGTAAAACAAGCCCTAAGCCGAAGATGGAGCCAATTTGGATATCTGCTTTAATGGAGGAAAGCTGCCCTATTTAACAGGCTTCTGTGGTGGTGCAGCCATAACTTGGTTCTCAGTTCATTTTATAAACGTTAGAATGAGAGTCTTTTTATATGCATTGTTAGGGATTAGATAAGTTGATTTAATTGTTGCTAATATACGAACGTCTACGTTATAAAATGACAATAATAAAACTTGGAGGTTTTTTTGTGAATAATTTTCAATCTGTTGATGCTCTTTTTAAACCATTCGAAATGGGAAATCTCAAACTATCTAATCGTATTATAATGGCACCTATGACTCGAAATTTTTCTCCAAATGGAGTGCCAGGGAGGGATGTCGCTGCGTATTATCGTCGTAGAGCTGAAAATGGTGTTGGACTTATTCTAACAGAGGGTACATTTATCAACCATCCTGATGTTGCATCCGAGGTGCCAGCATGGCAGGAGGACGTACCACACTTATACGGAGAAGAGGCGCTAAATGGATGGTCAGAAGTAGTTAATGGTATCCACGAAGTCGGTGGCAAAATTTTCTCGCAAATATGGCACATGGGTGCACGTGGTAACGTCAATAATTACTCTAAACAAGAAATTTCGGAATTAGTTGAAGCCTTCGTGCAGGCAGCAGTCAATGCTAAAAAAGTTGGGTTTGATGGCATCGAGATTATGGCGGCACATGGATTTTTAATTGATCAATTCTTTTGGAAAAAAACAAACTCGCGTAACGATGAATACGGTGGTGATATTGTCAATCGTACGCGCTTTGCTAGTGAGGTTATCGCAGCTTGCCGAGTTGCTGTTGGACCAGAATTTCCAATTGTGTTGCGAATCTCACAGTGGAAATATGATGCGTATACAGCAAAATTAGTAGAAACTCCAGAACAACTAGAACACTTCTTAACACCATTAGTTGATGCAGGCGTTGACATCTTTCATGCTTCTATTCGTCGTTTTTGGGAACCGGCTTTTGAAGGATCTGACTTGAATCTTTCAGGATGGATAAAAAAACTGACAGGGAAACCAACAATTACAGTTGGATCTGTCGGTCTTGACGCTGATTTTTTGGATTTCTTTGATAACGGAGAAAATGCGAATGGAAAAACAACCCAAATAGAGGGGCTAATCGAGAGATTAGAACGTGGAGAATTCGATTTGATCGCAGTCGGGCGCGCATTATTGGCTGACCCTGACTGGGTAAACAAAATCCGCGATGGACGAACAGAAGAATTACTTCCGTTTACGCGTGAGGCACTAAACACATTATATTAAACGGAGTTTGAAAAATAACGAAGAACCTATATCGATTTGAAATGCACCCACTAGAATACATTAGATAAACCCTGGGTTTAACCAATGTATTCTAAGGGTTCATTTTTTTATGGGCTATTTTCATCCTTATTTTAGAAGGCTGAATTTATATAAAAGATTCATAAATACCTGGATATTCATAGCTTCCAAGGTGTCCCCTCTTCGCATAAAAAGAACTTGACTTAAATGCCTACACACTCTATAATTCAATTAATCAATTGAATAATGTTTTCTTGTTACGACTAAAAGGAGGCATTTAAAGAGAGAAACTTTTTGATTCAATCGTAGGATCTATGAAAAACGTAAGTAAGGAAAAAATTCTGAGCGTGATGAATTAAAGCTCAGAGTACACTAAAATTTCTAATGAATAGAGGGGTTTTCTATGAGTCATCAAGACAGTTTATTTAAAAAATCGAATTTTAAACGTATTGGAGAATTTAACTCGGTTTCTCCAGAGATTTTCAAGGCGTTTGTAGCCTTTGAAAAGTTAGCATTGGCTGAGGGTAAACTTACAGCAAAATACAAGGAACTAATTGCAATTGCTATAGCCCACACCACGGGATGCCCTTATTGTATTGAGGTTCATGTAAAACAAGCTAAGAAACATGGTGTATCAAAAGAGGAAATGACAGAAGCTATAATGGTTGCCACCGCGCTCAAAGCCGGTTCGGCGATGGCTCATGGCGTTAATGCTTTAAATGCGTATGATGGTACCGATGACGACGAGTTATACCGTGCATCTTATATTAATAGACTACGGGAGTTTACCCAATTAAGTGATTCGTTCAAATCCTTTGCTTCTTTTGATCAGCAAGCGTTGAAAGCCAGCATACTCAGTACCAAGGAAAAAGAATTGATTGCGGTTGCGGTTGCCCATACCACTGGGTGTCCATATTGCATTGATATTCATACGAAAGCAGCCAAAAAAGCCGGAGCAACCAAAGAAGAACTGGCTGAGTCGATTATGGTAGCTACTGCTTTAAAAGCTGGTTCCGCTCTTGCTCATGGAGTAAATGCACTGGTTGCATTTGACGAATAACTAAAACTGAGAAGGGGTAGAAACATGAAAATTGAAATCTGGTCTGACATTGCATGTCCATTCTGCTATATTGGTAAACAAAATCTGGAGCGAGCCTTAGATGGATTACCGCATAAAGATGAAATAATTATTGAATACAAAAGCTTTGAGCTTGATCCGGGAGCTTCTTCGTATGATGGAACAAGTTTTGTAGAAAAATTAACCCCTAAATTTGGAGGAAGAGAACAAGCAAAAGAATTTCTTAGCCACTTAACTCAACAAGCCAAGAACGTGGGATTATCCTTTCAATTAGATAGTCTTAAACCCACCAATACACTGGATGCTCATCGTTTATTAAAATGGGCAAAAACGAATGGCAAAGAAACAACGTTGAATGAAAAATTACTTATTGCACATTTCACTGAATCAAGGGATGTAGGAGATTATGATACACTGGCCGATATTGCAGAAGCAGTTGGATTAAACAGAAAAGAAGCCCTCGGAGTATTGAAAAATAAGGATCTCTATAAAGATCAAGTACGAAAAGATCAAGATGAAGCTCGTAGAGTTGGGATTAGCGGGGTACCGTTCTTTATATTCAACCAAAAATATGCAGTTTCAGGGGCACAGCCGACAGAATCTTTTTCTCAAGTGTTGGAGAAAGTTTGGGAAGAAGAGCATCCGGTAGCTAAGTTTGAAATTCTTTCTGATGAAACCTCTAGTGAAGGACTATGTACTGATGAAGGGTGTGCGATCCCGCCTAAAAAGTCATAAAGGACAAGCCAGGATCCAATTAAATTGGTCTATGAAAAATATAAAATAGAGGAGTCCTAAATATGAGTGAAATGAACGGTGTAGATGTGAATATGCTCGGAAGCTTGGCAGAAAAATATAAGGAAAATCCTGAGGATGCGATTACAAGTTTTGCTTCTACAGTAAAATGGAAAGATGGGTTTTACTCGGAGGCCGAGGTTGGGGACTATAAGCCGGTACCCATTGATGAACCAGAGTGGCTATCCGGAACTGGAAAAGGGCCTAATCCCGTTGAGCTTTTGTTAAGTGCACTTGGCGCTTGTGTAGGTGTTGGATTCATTGCAACAGCTAGTGGTATGGGGATTAAAGTAAATTCGTTGGACGTTGATGTTACTGGCGAAATAGATCTGAACGTTTTCTTTGGCTTAAAAGAGGGGAATTCTGGCTTTGATGAAATAAACGTTCGTTTCAATGTGGACAGTGACGCAGATGAAGCGCAGGTTGAAAAGTTGATTGCAAAAGCCATAGAAATATCACCTGTGAGAAACACCATTGAAAGAAACGTTAAAGTGACTTCGGAGTATACACTCCACAGTTAAAACGTAAGCGTCAAACCCAGTACACCTGTAAACCCAACACCAGTTATGAGATCTTAGGCATATCTTAACTCAAGGAGATTTGCCAGATGACCAAAGCAGAACGACACCAGCAGTAATGGACGGAGCGCATCACGGACTATCGAGCCAGTGGCCTCACTGTATGAAAAACGTGAAGATCACGAAATTGTGTACTAATTCAAAAGATTCGTGCTATTAAGAATATAAAGGCTTCATAGACTTGGTAATCTATTTTTCATTCACTTAAGGAGTGGTACAATGGCACATTACGCAGCAATCTTGCACATAGTTGACCCGGGAAAAAGACAAGAGTTACATCCTAAGCACCTGGAATTTTTGAACAAAATGAAGGAACAGGGGAAAATTTATGCCATGGGACCTTTTGTTGATGGGGCCGGCGGTCTAGTCATTTACGTTGCAGATTCATTGGAAGAGGCACAGGCGATGGTTGAAAAAGACCCGTATGTGTCGGAAAAAGCGCTTCGCTTGGAACTTCATGAGTGGAAAATGGTATAAATGAATATACATTTCTCTTTTAGGTTTCGTTTAAAGCCGTCAACGCTACTATAATATCAAGAGGCCCCCAGTATAGGGAGCCTCTTTTTTGGGTGCACCTCACAGTCGCATCATTAGGTGGTTCAAATCCACCGGGTAACTTTACCCTTTAAAGTGCCGTAGCCAAAGCAGACATCCGGCAGCTAAGTTTGAAATTCTTTCTGATGAAACCTCTAGTGAAGGACTATGTACTGTTATAATGACAAGAAGAAAAAGGCTAATTTATTATATGAGCAATATATGACTGAGTCTAAACAGAAATACGGACTAGAAGAAATCAACGAGGAAAAATTATGAGGCCCGTGGGAGTAATAAAGCAATCTCAACAATAATATGGTATTTAAACTTATTGAAAATAAAAAGTGAACTCAATGAAAATGTTTTGAGATTTCCCCTCATTCTTGATAGTCCTAACAATGTTGAGTCTGACGACAGCAAAGAAGAGGCTTTATTTGAATTTATATTTAATAATAGACCTGAAAATTCGCAATTGATACTATCAACATTAGGATTTAACCAAGGAAATTATACGATTTCGTAGTAGACAATGTAATTGAACTTTCAAATGAGAAATATTGTTTACTAAATCATAAGGATTACTTTGATAATGAGCAAATAATAAGGGAAATTCATGACCTATAAAAAAAGTGTCAAATTGGTTTTTCAATTTGACACTTTTTTATATTGGATAGGATAATGAGTCGTGTATCCTAAATTGCAAAAGATCTGTAAAGACTTATGAGTAGGTTCATTTTCGAATGGAACTCCTACGAATGATATTATTTGTTTTTAGTGTAGTGATCGCTAACTAGTATTGGGCATGGAGACGGAGAATTGAGATAAGCATTTCCCCTCAATTTTAGACGTGTAAGTTTCCAATTAAGGTGCAACAGATAAATGACATTTTACAATACAGTCTATATAAGAAGTGACAAATGATAATACAGAAAGTGTCATTTTCATAGTACAGAAAGTGTCATTTTCATAGTACAGAAAGTGGCGTTTATAGGCTGTATTAATGACAAAACTAATTACAGCCGACAGGAGAATGTTTATTTTATTGCTTTTTAGAACTTGACCCTATGATCTCTATAGTAAAAAGAAACTTGCAGTCTATTATGCACTACAAGCATCCACGATCTGATTTATGATGAATTATTCAAACTACCGATGTTATTATGGAAGGACATTTCAGTACAAGGATCGTGCAGAAGTGATTGTAAAAGAAGGACTTCAAAAAGTGGCCATACTAAAACAAGAAGGATAGAGATGAATATGAACAGATGTAGAGGACAAGGACGTATACCTAATGGAATCCGCGCTGGTGCTTCAGCCCGGTAAGGAAGATAAAGAGCTTCAGCGAAAAAAGAGCATCAACAAAATTGAAACGTTTCCATCTTAGTGTTATTATAATTTTCATAAAGAGAGATAGGGGGAGGGAGATGCCGATGCCAAGTATTAAAGATGTAGCTAGCTTAGCTGGCGTAGCTGTAGGAACTGTATCCCGCGTTATTAACAACTCGGGCTCTGTAAAACCAGATACACGCAGAAAAGTGGAGGAAGCTATACAAGAACTGAATTATTTTCCTAATGAAGTCGCTCGAAATTTCAAGATGAGGAAATCCAAGATGGTAGCCTTGCTGCTTCCAAGTATCTGGCATCCTTTTTTTTCTGAACTGGCTTATTACATTGAGGATGAGTTGGATCGGGAAGGCTTTAAGCTTATGTTGTGTAATAGCGGCGGCAAGCCCGAAAAAGAACTGTATTATCTGGATATGCTACGGCAAAACAAAGTGGCTGGTATTGTCGGCATTACTTACAATGATATAGAAAATAGCGTAAGCAATGACATTCCGATTGTAAGTATTGATAGGCACTTCAACAAAAAAATTACTTGTGTGACCTCCGATAATTATGAGGGAGGGCGTCTGGCTTTGAGGGAGCTTGTTAAAGTGGGAGCCCAGAAACCGGCTTTTATGGGAAGCGTCACTTCCATTTTCAGTGAAACCATGAATCGGAGAAAAGGTTTCATTCATGAGGCGCAAATATTGGGAGTCGATTATGTAATCTACGAGAAGCCCGACCCTATAGTGAACGACGATGCCTATTTTAACGAGTTCCTAAATGAGCATCGCGATGTGGACGGCATTTTTGCTATTACCGATATGTTAGCCGCCAACTATATAGAAAGAGCACGCAGGGAGGGCATTCGCGTTCCAGAGGATGTAAAGGTTATCGGCTACGACGGGATTCAGGACCATCCTTATTTTCATCCGATATTGTCTACAATCAGGCAGCCAGTGGAGGAGATGGCACGTATGACAATCAGACTGCTTTATAAGAAAATCGAAGGTGAAACTTTAGATCAGCAAGTGTATCGTCTCCCCGTTGTCTTCAAGCAAGGCGAAACTACATGATTTTATTGTAAAAATATTAGCTCATTCGGTCGATTCATAGTATGGATCTACTAACTGATGTTTTTCTCACAGCAAATTGGAAGCGTTTCAAAAGTGAAAACATCCAGTTCAAGAAAGGGGGTGGAATGGTGAATTCAAGAACTAGCGAGTCGGATCATTCAGGATCAAGCCAAATCGAAAAATATGGAACCAGATCAAACGCGACTATTCCTTAAACATTTAAACTTCAAACTTTTTTCTTTTGGCAGAAGAAAGATATCTCAGTTCTTCCCGATATTTCGCCACGGTTCTGCGTGATAGATGCAAACCTTCCTTTCCCAGCAGGGTAGTAATAGCCTGATCCGATAACGGTTTTTGCTTGTCCTCATCATCTATCAAATTTTTGATACGCTTTTTTGCACTCTCCGATGAGGCAACATCTCCGTCCGCTGACGTCAAGGAGGAAGTAAAGAAAAATTTGAGTTCGAACAATCCGCGAGGCGTCTGTATAAATTTATTACTGACCGCCCTGCTGACTGTGGATTCGTGTAAGCCCGTCTTATCGGCAATCTCCTTTTGGGTGATTGGTTTGAGGAAATACACGCCATGCTCAAAAAAATCCTGCTGCTTTTCCACAATGGCCTTGGCAACCCGTAGAAGGGTCAGCCGACGTTGCTTCAGGCTATTGACCAGCCATTTTGCCGTATTCATCTTCTCATGGATAAAACGTTTGGTTTCACTATTCGGTAGATCCTGCATCATTTGCCGGTAAAAAGGGTTGATCTCAACCCGCGGCGCACTAATGTCATTAATCAGGACAAGATATTCCCCGTTGGCTTTTTCGACCGTGATATCTGCTATGATGTATTGCTGCTCTTTATGAGCAAATGCTGCGCCCGGGCATGGATTTAGCTTGCGAATTCGATCGGCCATCTGTATAACCTCTTGCCTACCGATTTCAAGAGCATCCGCAATTTTTTGTATCCGATTGTTCGCCAGATCGGCCAGATGGTTGCTTACCATTCTGACTATGCATTCATCATCCATGCCAGCAAGCTGGAGCTGGAGAAGAAGACATTCTTCCAAGCTGTAAGAGGCGATCCCTGGTGGATCAAAACTCTGTATCACCAAGAGCATATCCTCAATTTCGGCTATGGGAACGTCCAATAGTGAGGCGACCGTTGGAACATCAAGTTCTAAATATCCCATTTCATTCAAATTGCCAATGAGGTACCGTGCCACCATACGCTGTGAATTTGTAAGCCCACATACCAGTCCAAGCTGCCTGTTCAGATGTTCAAACAGGGTATCATTCGGATTGGGGACAAAATCCAGAAATGTAACGGGATTTGCTCGCTGGACCGATGGATATTTTTCTCCGCCACGATAATGTTCAAGCAGATCTCCTTGATCTTTCTGTGAAAACCGCTCTGCTTCTTCTTTGATACTGCCTATGGACATATTTAACTCCGGCAAATCAATGACTGGATTATTGTTCGCCTGTTCATGCAGAAAGGATATTAAATCAGCCGAAGAATATTGCAAGATCGTGATTGCTTGTCGCAATTCGGGCGTCATAACCAGCTTGAATCCTTGTTCCTGTTGTAATCCATATCGTATCATTGACTTATTCAAACTCCTTTTCCATACATTTCCGGTACAAATTCACAGTCAGTCATTTATGAAAGATCTACTTCTCTAAGCCTATGCAATTCTCCTGCCTAGATGTTAACGTTACCGAGTAATTTTATCTGATAGAAACGATTCATAAACAAGCCAAAGCTTGTCGTAATAAGTAACAGTTATTATGTGTGTTGTATTTTTGGTTATATACGTTATCTTTCTTGTATACTCATTCATTGAATAACAAAATACACTGGAGCTGGAGGAATCATTTATGGAAACTTATAAAATTGTCTGCATTGATATTGACGGGACGCTGCTTAACTCGGCGCATCAAATCACGGAAGCAACCAAAGAAACCATTCTCCAGGTTATAAATGATAAGCAGATTCCAGTGGTTCTTGTCTCTGCGCGAATGCCAAAAGCAATTATTCCATTGCAGAATCATCTTGGTATTTCTGAGCCTCTCATATGCTACAGTGGGGCACTTGTTATAGATAAACACGGGAACAAGCTGAACACCCGTTATATAGATAAGAAAATGACACAGCGTTTGCTTGACAGCCTGGCTGCTTATGATATTCACGTAAGCCTGTATAAGGATGATGAGTGGTATATTGAGCAATTGGATGCATGGGCGCTTCAAGAACGTGACATCACTAATATCGAGCCTCGCATTTATAGTTTTTCTAAGCTTACCAATGGTTGGAGGGAAGAGACTGATGGAACCAGTAAAATTTTGTGCATGGGTGATCCCGAAGAGATCAGACGCGTCCTTCAAGTATTGCGACCCCTATACGGCGAAGAAGTAAATCTCTACTTATCCAAGCCTACTTATCTGGAAATCATGTCAAAAAAGGCTTCCAAAACGGCAGCCATTCAAATTCTGCTAAAAGAGTACCAACTGAAACAAAGCGATTGTCTGGCTATGGGTGACAACTACAATGATATCGACATGCTGGCCTTTGCGGGACTTGGTATTGCCATGGAAAATGCTCCCCTTGAGGTCAAAGCTGCTGCCAACACCGTTACTCTCTCGAATGACGAGGATGGAGTAGCTCATGCGCTGAAAAACCATATTCTGTTCCCTAAATAAGCAGGTTGAAATCAATTTCCAATGACTGGTTCAGGCTGGAGGAATACAGGTGAAAAGAATAGATAAGATTTTAGAGTATATTGCCGAAAGCACCAAGAAAATTTCCAAAGAGGCTTTATTTGCGGGGGAAGGGATTACGGCTGCGGAAATTGCTGATGATCAAAAGATGTTGAGAAACAATGTGAGCAAAGAGTTGAATAATCTGCTGCGTGACGATCTAATCCTTAAAATCAAAGGAAGACCGGTCAGATTTCTGCATAAGCAGATTATCGAGGACACCTTTCAGGTTCGGCTGAAAGAGAAACAAATTGAGGTCAAAAGCATCAAAGAGGTATTGCTGCCTGACGAACAGGTCGATCCGTTCCATGCCTTGATCGGTTTCAGGGGCAGCATGCGTAACCAGGTTGAGCAGGGGAAGGCAGCGATTCTGTATCCTCCTAGAGGTCTGCATACCCTAATAGTCGGGCAGACGGGTGTTGGAAAAACTATGTTTGCCAGGTTGATGTACCATTATGGCAAGTATATGAAGCGGTTTTCAGAGCATGCGCCCTTTATCGTTTTTAACTGCGCTGATTATTTCAATAACCCCCACTTGCTACTTTCCCACATCTTTGGTCACGTTAAAGGGGCGTTTACAGGCGCTGATCATGAAAAAGCAGGGCTGGTGGAGAAAGCTGACGGAGGCATCCTGTTTTTGGATGAGATTCACCGTTTACCCCCGGAAGGCCAGGAAATGATTTTCTATTTCATGGATACTCACACCTATAACAAATTGGGCGAAACGGATCGAAAAAGAGACGCGAGTGTGTTATTGATTGGAGCTACGACGGAGGATCCCGGATCATCCATGCTGAAAACCTTCATTAGGCGCATACCCATCACAATCAATATCCCTTCCCTTCAGGAACGTGCTATTGAGGAGCAAATGCTGATTTTGAAGCATTTGTTTGCTAACGAGGCCAATAGGGTAAACAAGCCGATTAGGATTGAACCAGAGGTAGTAAGAGCACTGATCGGCAGCGTCACCTACGGCAATATCGGCCAGTTAAAGTCGAACATCCAGCTGGTATGCGCTAAAGGTTTTTTAAACAGCATACATGAAAACAAAGAAGAAATAGGACTTGATTTTAAAAACCTGCCGGGAAATATCCGAGATGGTTTGTTTAATATTGATAAAACGCAATATAAGATGAAGGAAATCGGATGTATTTCCTCGTGTCTATACATTACTCCAGAAGGAAGAAAAGCTTTGGATGAAGAGGTTGTTTCCGAGCTGCCGTTTAACCTTTACAAACTAATTGAAGACAAGATTGGCATGCTGAAGGAAGAAGGGCTCGACGACGCCTACATCCACAGATTTATTGCTACGGATGTCAATATCCATATTAAAAGCTTTTATAACCGTTTTTATAACACCAAGGGGAGCAGGGAACGAATTCTGAAAATTGTGGACAAAGACATCCTTGAATTCTCCGAGCAGATTAAGGAAATGGCCAAAAAGGAACTAAACCGAATTTACAGTGAGAGATTCGTGTATGCTTTCAGTCTTCATTTAAGCGCCTTTTTCAAGCGCACCAGAGAGAAAAAATACGGTGATGCACGAATCTATGAACCGATGAATGAACATGATGAAGAGTACAGACTGGCCCAGACTATCAAAAGTTTGATCGAGTCTAAGTTTGGTGTACATGTACCGGAGGCCGAAATAACTTATATGGCGATTCTTCTGAAATCTGTTGAGGAAGAACGACAGGGTAGTGTGGGAATTATTGTGGCAGCACACGGTACCAGTACAGCGAGCAGCATCGTCGGCGTCGTAGACAGCTTGCTGGGCAGCTCTAATCTTTGTGCTGTTGATATGCCCCTCGATGTCAGTCCTAGGGAAATTTTGGAGCTTATTATCGATAAAGTAAAGAGCATTGACCGTGGTAGAGGCGTGTTGCTGCTGGTTGATATGGGCTCTTTGCTCAATCTTGAAGAAACTATTATGGAACGTGTTGGAATCAATGTAAAGACTATTGATATGGTTTCAACTCCGCTCACGCTGGAGGCTGTCCGAAAGGCCAGTGTTTTTGACATGGGGATAGAGGAGATATACCAATCGCTAAAGGATTTCAGGGGATATAACAATAGCAGCGCCGCAGTGAAAGTAGTTCATAAGGCAATTGTGACGGTTTGCTCCTCCGGCAAAGGTGCAGCGGTCAAATTGAAAGAGTTTGTAGAGAAAGTTGTCTGCGATTTGACGGATGAGGAGATACTGGTTGTCCCGGCAAACGTAAGAGAGTTGGATAAAGTGGTCCAGGATATGCGGTCTAAGCGAACCATTCTTGCCGTGATTGGAGTAAAACGGCCAAGCGAGCCGGAAATCCCGTTTATTCCCTTGGAAAAGCTGATTGAAGCGAGCGGTGAGCAGACATTGAGAGAGCTACTGCTGAATAACAAGCAGATCCCTGCTGTGGATCAAAGTGTAGTCGTCAGGGAGTTATGCGAGGAAAGTCTGAAAGAATTTATGACGTATTTGAATCCCCACAAAATTCTGGGAATGGTGATGAGATTTGTGCAAGAACTGGAACTTGGATTAGAAGTCAAATTTGATTATGCAACAAAAGTCCAAATTTCTACTCACACAGCTTATGCGCTGGAACGTATGGTTATTCGCGATGGACTTGTTTATCAGGGGGAAGTGAAACAGCTCGACCAGCACATATTCGAGGTGGTAAACCGTTCATGCAGCATATTTGTTTCTGGTATGAATCTTATACTTTCTGAAGACGAAAAATATTATATTTGCGAAATGTTGAGCGAAGTATATAACTTTATTCCACAGTAATGGCCAAAGAGTATAAAACGCTTTCATATGTGTATGAAAGCAGTGGAGATTGATAAATAATGATCTGTTCAGACTGGAAAAAAACCTCCGACGCAACGGGGGTTTTTTTGTTGTTTACAAAATTTCTTCTGATCTATACAGAAGTTTGGCACAGAACTTGCATTATAGATATGTGGAGAGAAAAAAAGGGGGTGAGACAGATGATCGGTGTAATTGTTGGGACACACGGGAAATTTTCTGAAGAAATACTGAGGTCAACAGAAATGGTTTTCGGCCATTTGGATAATGTGGCAGGTGTTACGTTTGAACCAGGTGAAAGTGTCAGCGGACTTGTAGAGAAATATAAGGCTGCGTTGGCATCGCTGGATTGGACGGACGGTGTTATCTTCCTTGTTGATCTATTCGGCGGCAGTCCTTATAATGCTGCCAGCCGAATTGCAGTTAACCATGAAAAAATGGATATTGTGACAGGAGTAAACCTGCCAATGATCGTTGACCTTCTTGCAAACAGAGGAATTGAACAAGTGGAGAATTTGGTAAATTTAGCGATCCATGCAGGGCACGATTCCATGATGTCTTTTCGTGCCATTCGAAACAGTCAATTAGAGGAGGAATTATAGAATGGAAATTGCATTAGTTCGTATTGATGACCGTCTGATTCACGGTCAGGTGGCGACCGTTTGGGTGAAAGAAGCGAAGTGCAATAAGATTATCGCCGTTAGCGATGATGTCGCAGCGGATACATTACGCAAAACCTTATTGCTTCAGGTGTCGCCGCCTGGAATTAAGGCGTATGTCGTAACGATTAACAAAGCGATAGAGGCTTATAATAACCCCAAATACAGTGATTTTAAAACATTGTTTCTCTTTACCAACCCTACGGATGTACTGCGGGTTGTGGAAGGGGGAGTACCCATCCGCTCGGTGAATGTTGGAGGAATGTGTTTTAAGGAAGGAAAGACACAGATTACCGGGGCGGTATCCGTAAACCAACAGGATGTAGATGCATTTCGTAAGCTGCATGAAAAAGGCATTGAGCTGGAAATCAGAAAAGTAGCCAGTGATCCGAAAATCAACTTGATTACCAAACTGCAGGATATGTGATCGTAAATACCAGGCGGCAACTAGAGAGGAGTTATAGAAATGACTGTTTTTCAAATTGTGATGGTAACACTGGTAGCGGCCATATGTGGCATGGGTAGCGTTCTGGATGAAGGGCAAACCCATCGTCCTCTGATTGCGTGTACGTTGATTGGCCTTGTCCTCGGCGATCTCAAAACTGGCATTATACTTGGCGGTACTCTGGAATTAATGGCTTTGGGATGGATGAATGTAGGAGCATCCATGGCACCAGACGCTGCTCTAGCCAGCGTGGTTTCAACCATTTTGGTCATCGTCGGCCATCAATCGATCGGCGCCGGAATTGCCGTTGCGATTCCAATTGCAGCCGCCGGACAAGTGCTTACCATTTTTGTCAGGACAATTACTGTCTTCTTCCAGCATTTAGCCGATAAGTATGCGGAATCTGCAAATTTCAAAGGAATTGAGCTATGTCACTTTATTGCCTTGCTTTTGCAAGGTCTGCGCGTTGCTTTGCCCGCTGTTTTGGTGGCAGTTGCCGCAGAAACGGGCCTGGTGACTGCTATGCTTAACGCAATTCCGGAGGTTATCACCAGAGGACTACAAATTGCGGGCGGCTTTATCGTCGTCGTAGGGTATGCGATGGTCATTAATATGATGGCAGCCAAATACCTGATGCCATTCTTCTTTCTGGGCTTTGTCATTGCAGCTTTTACCAGCATTAATCTGGTTGGTTTTGGGGTCATTGGCGCGGTTCTGGCTCTGCTTTACATCCAGCTGAGCCCAAAATACAACCAGCGTAATGAGAAGATGGAAGAAATCGAAGAGTTATAGTAACTACCTGAAGGGAGAGGAGAGCACTATGAAAGAAAAGAAGCTGACTAAAAGTGATTTAAATAAGATGTTTGTCCGTTCATGCTTCCTGTTAGGCTCGTTCAATTTTGAGCGAATGCAGTCGATCGGTTTCTGTGTCACCTTGATCCCTGCGATTAAGCGGCTGTACAGCAAGAAAGAAGATCAAAAAGAGGCATTGAAAAGACATCTGGAATTTTTCAACACTCAACCGTTTATCTCGGCGCCTATTATGGGTGTAACGGCTGCGATGGAAGAGCAGAAAGCGAGCGGCCAGCCGATTGACAATGCGACCATAAGTGGAGTCAAAGTCGGTCTAATGGGACCTCTTGCGGGAGTGGGTGACCCCATTTACTGGGGGACTTTACGTCCGGTTCTGGCTGCTCTCGGAGCCTCAATCGCCTTATCCGGCAGCCTTGTCGGACCGGTTCTTTTCTTCCTTCTCTTTAACACTGCACGCTTGGCAACGAAATGGTACGGTCTGAAATACGGTTATCACAAAGGTACGGAGATTGTCTCCGATATGTCGGGAAACCGGTTGCAAAAACTCACGGAGTCAGCCTCCATACTGGGGCTTTTCGTTATGGGCGCACTTGTTTCCAAATGGACTACCCTGAATGTGCCGCTGGTGGTATCAAGTTATGTGGGAACGGATGGAAAAGAGGTTATTACGACCGTTCAGATGATTTTGGATCAATTGATGCCTGGACTTTTACCACTATTATTGACCTTTTTATGTATGAGGCTACTGAAAAAGAAAGTGAACGCAATCGCTCTGATTTTTGCTTTATTCGCAGTAGGCATTATTGGGTACGCATTTGGTGTTTTGGCTTAAAACGTGCCGGTCAGGGAGTCATCCTTGGCCGGACTTTGTCGGATTTTTGTGACCAAAGCAGCGTAAATATAAGATATTGAGCTATAGAGTTAAATATAAACGTTTTGTCAAGAACATTACTTGGAGTTCAAAATATTAAAAGAGGATGTGAAAGATGGTGAAGAGGAAGTTAAGTATGCTGCTTATTTGCAGTGGGCTATAACATCCCTTCTTCTTCCTGGGATTTGTCATTGCCGCTTTCACGAACATCAATCTAGTTGGTTTTGGGATCGTAGGAACTGTGCTGGCTCTGCTATACATCCAGCTCAGTTCGAAATACGGCGGAAATTGAAGAGCTATAAGAAAATATTTTATGAAAGAAGGGGAGTACATATGGAAGAAAAGAAGATGACCAAAAACGACTTAAACAAAATATTCGTACGTTCTTGGTTCCTTAATTCCGACGATTAAGCGGCTGTACAGTAAGGTTACTACCGTTCTTACTGACCTTTCTTTGCATGAGACTGCTTAAAAAGAAAGTGAACGCCATGGCTCTCATTTTTGCGCTATTCGCAATTGGTATTATTGGATACGCTCTCGGTGTCTTGGCTTGAATAATTCTTAAAACTATTTGGTCAAGGAGTTATCCATCACCGGGGATAGGCTTTCATTATGAGGCGTTTTGAACTGATTTATAAAATTAGTTATAAAGGGAGTGAACAAGATGAGGAGTAAAAATATGAATCGGATTTGTTCTTTAGCACTTAGTATCATCTTATTATTATCTTTAACTTCATTCACGAAAGCGTTTGCATCAGATCCAGGATATTATCAGGAAACGTACCGCAATCAATTTCATTTTTCTCCCGAGGCCAACTGGTTGAACGATCCCAATGGAATGGTTTATTACAAGGGTGAATATCATTTATTTTACCAAAATTATCCATATGGAACGACATGGGGACCGATGCATTGGGGGCATGCTGTGAGTAGAGACCTTGTTCATTGGGAACATCTACCTGTTGCACTTTCTCCTGATATCCACGGACAGATTTTTTCCGGAAGCACTGTAATCGACTGGGGAAATACAGCCGGCTTTGGAAAGGAAGCAATGGTAGCCATCTTTACCCATTCAGGTGATAAGGGTCAGGTTCAAAGCATTGCTTACAGCTTGGATAAAGGGAGAACATGGAAAAAATATGAAGGGAATCCGGTAATGCCTGAACCTCCCGCCGCCGATTGGCGCGATCCCAAAGTATTTTGGCATGAACAATCCAATCAGTGGGTGATGTCGTTAGTTGCTAACAATAAGGTGATGTTCTATACTTCTCCCAATTTAAAAAATTGGACTTATGCCAGTGAATTTGGTCCAGATGGTGGAATACAGGCCAATAGTCTGGATTCCACTTCTTACGCGATTTCTTCACAAGAAGGTGGATCATTCAACTATGAGGGCGACATTACCCTTAATGCAAAAAATGGCCGGGAAGGATCAGGAGGACTGGTTTTTCGTTCTGATAAGCGTGCGGCCAACGGCTATGTAGTCAATCTAGATGCCAAAAATGATCGCGTAACTTTAACCAAAAATAGGAATGGAGAAAGCATTGAACTTGGGGCCAGTTCTTTGCGCCTGGATACTTCATCTACCTATCATTTACAAATTGTAACGGATAGACATCACATTCAGGTTTTTGTAAACAACCAATCGGTTATCGAACAAACGGATGATGAATTTGTATACGGCTACTATGGGTTAACCGCATGGAATTCAACAGCCTCTTTTCGAAATGTGAAATTCAATAATACATCAAACTTTGTGACCAATTTGTCAAAATGGACTGTTGTAAGCGGTTCCTGGGAAGACACCGTGAAAGGAATGACCGGGACTTCCGCGGTGAATTCATATGTAATGAGCGGGCAAGCCGGGGAAAACTTTCGATATCAGGCGAACATTGAATTATCGGATGGCGGAGATGAAATCGGCTCACTTGTTTTTCGGGCAGATGCCGAGGTGAGAAATGGATATATGGCGAGCCTCGATGCTCACAACGATAAAATAAAATTGATGAAGCTTGAGGACGGGAAGCAATCAGTCCTAGCCGAGGCCACTGTATCTCTCGCTACGTATACGAATTACCCTTTAGAGGTGAGGACCTATGGAGAGAATATAAAAGTATATTTAGATGGTAAACTTACTCAGGATGTAAATGATTCTACCTTTTCCTCCGGCGTTTTCGGCTTGCATTTGGCGAATTCCTCTGTGCTCTTCCAGAATGTTCAGTTGGGCAAAAATATCATCACAGAGGAGAATGAAATACTTAACCATGATTTTGAAACAGGGGATCTGACTGGGTGGACCAGTGTACAAGGGGAAGCATTTACTAATGACCATGTAACAGATCGAAAGGATTGGTGGGGTGGAACTTTCGACCAGCAAGGCAAGTATCATCTATGGGGGTTTTCCGATAGTCACAAGGGGGATGATGCTACTGGAGAACTGCATTCATCCTATTTCAAACTGGGTGGCTCCGGAGAGATTAACCTGATGATGGGCGGAGGCAAAGACGTCAGCAACCGTTATTTATCGTTAGTCAGAGCTTCTGACGATCAGGAATTGCTTCGTCAAGCAAATACGAAATTCGAAAAGGAAACGTATAGCAGATACGTATGGGATGCTTCCAATTATATTGGTGAAGTGCTATATATCAAAGCTGTAGACAATGCAACGGGAAGCTGGGGGCATATCAACCTGGATGATATCAATGTTTATAATGACAGACCAATTCCGGAAGACGTTGACCAGGTTGCACAAGAGCCGGAAAAAGGCAATTTGCCACAAAGTGGCCTCATAACGGATTGGTCTGCCGTCTCAGGTTCGTGGATACCTTCTACAAACGGAAGTATAGGCGGCGTATGGGAATGTCCTGCATTAATTGAATTGCCTATTGATGGCGACCCTTCAAAAAAGAAATGGGTTCTGCAGGTAAGTATAAATCCGGGAGGACCTGCAGGCGGATCCGGAATGCAATATTTTGTAGGAAGCTTTGATGGGAAAACCTTCACCAATGAGAATTCTTCCGACCAAATATTATGGTCCGATTATGGAGCTGATTATTATGCCGCTGTGGAGTGGAGCGGAATTGAAGGGGAGAAAGGCGAGAAATACTGGCTTGGCTGGATGAGTAACTGGACTTATGCTCAAGATACACCTACTTCAACATGGAGAAGTTCCATGTCACTGCCGCGAATGATGGAACTGACCCAGACAGAGGAAGGATTACGGTTAAAACAAACACCAATTTCTCTGGCCGGCATTCGTGCTGAAACAAAGGGAATTTCATATATAAATGAAAAGATTAAGGGAGAAAGCGACCTCCTATCCAACTTTTCTGACGATACATTTGAAATGATTGCAGAGTTTGATCTTTCCAATACCGAAGCAACTGAGTTTGGTTTTAAGGTTCGTAAAGGAACTGAGGAATATACAACGGTCGGGTATGATGTCTACAATGAAAAGCTGTTCGTTGACCGTACGAATTCCGGGAATTATGATTTCGGACCTGATATCACAAATAAACATGAGGGCCCGCTGAAGGCTTTAAACGGTACGGTGAAAATGCATATTTTTGTTGACCGGTCGGCGCTGGAGGTGTTCGGGAATAATGGAGAAACAGTGATAACTGACCAAATATTCCCTCATCCTTCGAGTAAAGGAATGCAAATCTACAGTAAGGGCGGGGATGTGGAATTAAAGTCTTTGAAAATATTTCCGTTAAAAAGTGTCTGGAAAGTGCCCCCATCTAGTGTCTCCGTACTGTCAGATTGGACGACGATCAGCGGCAAATGGGCGGATACTATCAATGGAAAACAGGGGCAGGGCGTAGGGGATGCGTTTATTCTGGCAAGTAATTTCGGTGAGAACTTTATATATGAAGCGGACATTAAAGTGCCGGATACAGATTCGCATCCCGATGATCCTGAAAAAGATAACATAGAAAACCCCATCGGCGCAGGTGCCTTGGTCTTTCGTTCAGACCCTACGGCAAAAAATGCGTATGCAATTAATCTGGATGTAAGGAATAATGTGGTTAAGTTGATGAAATTTGTTAAAGGTACCGGTAGTGATCTTGCCATCTACAATAATGACGCGAAGCTGAAACTACGGACAAATCAGGATTATCACCTCAAAATTGTAGCTGTCGGGGATACCATAAAGGCTTATTTGGACGGACAACTGGTGATTGATACCAAAGACCAAAGTTACACACGAGGATACTTTGGGTTAAATGTAAGGGATACAACAGCATTCTTTAATAGTGTTCGAATATCAAGTTACAATTCCGGCCATTCCGGTGACAATTTTCAGAACAACAAGGGCAGCGACAGCCAGGCAGTAAAGCTGCCAGTCAAGGCATCTATTCCGGCTTCCGCCACTTCAGGAATATTGGAGTATGCTCCGGGTATTACACAAAAGGCTGATGGCAGGAAAGAAGCCGCAGTGGTCGTGGATGATCTTACTTTGCTTAAAGCTTTGCCGGTAAGAAAAGGTTCTGCACTAACTTTGCATGTGAAAGCTGCTGGGGCTGACGTGGTTATCGTTGAGCTGACCAGCATGGCCAATAAGCTTTGGAGCGAGCATCGAACTCTGGATCTTCAGTTAATTACAGAACTGGGGACGTACACCCTTCCAGCCAGCAGGGTGAATAGAAATACCTCACCTTCCAATAGCGTGCCAGGGCTGCGAATTACGTTATCCAAGGCAACAATGCAGCAAAATGCGGCTATTCAAGAAGCGGCTGTAAAAGCGGGCGCAACCGTGGAAACGACTCCTATAGACTTTAGGGCTGAAGCAGTAACAGGCAGTACAACAACCGCTCTTGATTTCGGTGATACCTATGTGAGCCGGACACTTCCGCTTTCATCAGCGATGGACCCAAATCGTTCCACCGCAGTTTGCTACGACGAAGCCAGAAGGAAACTTATCTTTGTACCGAGCATTTTTCGGGCTGGGGATGATGGAGCCTCCGTTGAAATAAAGCATAATTCCAATGGTGTATATACCGTTGTCAACAGCAGCCCAACCTTCGGTGATTTACCAGCTGGGTACTGGGGCAAAGCCGACATAGAGCTGCTTGCCGCAAAAGGAATTGTTGTCGGTTCGATAAAAGGAATATTTGAGCCATCCAGGCCTGTTACCCGCGCCGAATTTGCCGCTATGCTTGTTCATGCACTTGGGCTTAAAGAACGGGCGACTCCAGCCTTTAGGGATGTAGTCAAGGGTTCATGGTACAGCGGATATCTCAGCGCAGCCTATTCAGCTGGGCTGGTCAAAGGTTATGAAGACGGTGCTTTTCGTCCTGAATCGGGAATTAGCCGCCAGGAGATGGCTCTACTTGTCCATCAAGCATTACAATATACCGGGTATGTCTCAGTCAACAGCAAAAACGGGCAATCGCTAGATGGATATGCCGACCACTCGTCTATCGCGGTTTGGGCGCAAAATGCAGTAGCCGCTGTTACAGCTCAGGGCATCGCACAAGGTATGGACACTGGACACTATGAGCCACATGCAACAACTACCCGCGCCGAGGCGGCAGTTATGATAAAACGTTTGCTTCAAAAGATTGAATTTATCAATAAATAGGCAAAATGAATAAAGTCCCCGGACTCTTAATGCAATATGCACACGGACCGGGGACTTGCTATGTGAAATACACAATATAAGCAATTTGCTTATCTTTATAAAAACACTTAAAAACACTTAACAAAAAGCGTCTAATCGCTTATAGTGAATATAGGGATAGGGGGGGCTTTATATTTACCAAGAGGAACGACTTTTAAAAATTTTGGAGTATCTCCAAAGCCGTAACCAATTATCAAATTCGGAAATTTGTAATTTATTGAACATCTCGAGAGATACGGCAAGAAGGGATATTATTAAGCTTGTTCACGAAGGGGGGGTTATCAGAACCCATGGAGGTATTGCCTTGCCCTTATTAAAAGAAGAAATAAGAGCCTACAAGGAACGTGTAACTTCAGCAACAAAGCAAAAGATGCTCATTGCAAAAGCAGCTTCCGCGCACATCGCTGACGGAGATGTTTGTTTCATGGATGTATCGACTACCATTCAACTGCTCTGTGGGCAATTGGACAAGAATCTCACGGTTTATACACACTCGTTGGATAATGCAGAAGCTTTATCAGCAAAAAGTGAAATTAACATAAACTTGCTCGGGGGCAAATTTAATCATGAAAATCGTTTTTTTTATGACCACTACACGGCTATGCAGTTGAACGATGTTTTTTTTGACAAAGCTTTTTTAGGAGCTGCCGCCATCATGGAAGACGGAGTGTATTTTGCAAACCGTGATGATGCTTTAGTTAAAAAGCTGGTATCGGGACGTGCCAGAGAAGTATTTTTACTTGCTGATTACAAAAAATTTAATTTAACAAGCCCGTTTAAAGGCCTGAATTTATCCGAAATTGATATTTTAATTACAAATCAGGATGCACCGGAGCACTCATTGCTGATGTTGCAGGATAGCGGAGTAGAAATTATCAAGGCGCTTGAGGAAGAATCGTGATAAATAATCGCAAGGGAGCCATCGGCCATGATACAAGCAATCTTTAGCGATATTGATGGGACGTTGTTAAATTCAAAACATCAAATTACGTCCGACACCAAAAATACAATCCAAAAAGTTGTGGGAAGAAATATCCCTTTTGTACTTGTTTCAGCGAGAATGCCAAGCGGCATTTTTCCTCTTCAGCAAGAGCTCAATATTCACGCTCCCGTCATATGTTATAGCGGTGCTCTAATATTGGGCGGCAACAGGGAAATCCTTCATAGCATCTGTTTATCGAAAAAGAGCATTAAACGAATATACGATATTGTAATGGATCATTATCCTTCTATCAGTTTTAACTTGTATGGACATGACCAGTGGATCGTTGGCAACATTCAAAATCCTTGGGTAATTCAGGAAGCGGAAATTATTAATGGCTCCCCCATACAGAGGTTACTCCCCTCATATATAGAAGAAGATCATGATATTCACAAAATTTTATGCATGGGAGATCCCAAAGACATTGAGCGGCTTGTACAACAAATCAATAAAGAAGTTACTGGTATCAGTGTTTATAAATCCAAGGGAACTTATCTGGAAATTATGGATGAGATGGTGTCCAAATCGTATGCCATTCAGGAGCTCGAGGGGATATTTAATATTACTTATCGTGAATCGATGGCCATTGGAGACAACTATAATGACATGGATATGATTTTGTACGCAGGCCTTGGGATTGCAATGGGAAATGCGCCGGAGGAAGTTAAGAAAATTGCCGACAGGGTCACATCGAGCAATGATGAAGACGGTTTGAAAATAGGCTTGGAGGAATACATTTTGTCCGTTTGAAATGATCCAGTGACATTGGATATCCAAACACCAATGATATCAGGATACTAAAACTCTATAATATGATGGCAGTAACTTAACAATGTTTTGTTTTAATTAGGTTAATTAGGCAAGAGCTTTCTCGTTCTGTCCACTGTCATTGTTTACAATGCCTGAATAGTTGGTCGAATTATCATTTTACTCATAGATGTATCATCAGGATCATTTATTGCATTAGCAATAGCTTTGCAATCCGATCAGGATAAATGCTAAGTCTGCAATATGAATTATAATGGTTTATGAGAATATCTGAGTTAATTAAAGATGAAAAGTTTTTGGCAATCGAAAAAAATTCTGGCCTGCCTTATATAAAAGAAAACGACTACGTAGGATAAGTACTCGTTTTCTTTTGATTAAACTCCCTCGATATGTTTTAGTTTCTCACTTCATCTTCAAAAGAATGACTAAAAAGGTATCCAGCGACCTTAGAGATCGTCGGACACCTTTTGCTGTTCTTACGCTTCATTCCTTGATTCAACCTTGCGCTACGAAACGATTAACTTCTTCCAACGACGGCAAGGCTGCAATCGCTCCAACTTTAGTGCACACGATGGCGCCGACTTGATTGGCAAGTGTCACAAATTCCTGCTGCTGCTTCGCGTTGGAGGTAAATGCCTTAGGCTGACTCAGCTGGCTGATTTGATACAGCATTGCTCCGACGAAGGCATCTCCGGCACCAGTAGAGTCGATCGATTTGACAGCGATACTGCCGATTAACGAACGGGAGGCACCACTTGAGATGAGGGTTCCTTCTTTCCCCAAGGTAACCGCCACCGTCTTGGCTCCCAACCCATGCAAAAGATCCAATGAAGCATCGCGGTCAGCCAGCCCTGTAATGATGTTTAATTCCTCTTCGCTTACCTTTACCAAATCCGCATTGTGTATTCCTCTTCTGGACAGTGTGATAAATTCCCCCTGCCTGTCTTTCCAGAGGTCCCCCCGGTAATTGGGATCAAAGGAGGTGAATTGCCCGTTGGCCTTCGCTCCATCCAATAAAGACAAATACGCTTCTCGGAAAGGATCGGCGAGCAAGGCCGTTGCCGATCCAAAATGCAGAATGGCAGCCTGTCGGGTCCATTCTCTATCAATGTCCTGCAGAGACAGTTGACGGTCAGCTCCCCGGTTGAACACGAAATCCCGTTCGCCGTTAGCGGCAAGGGAAACAAAGGCCAGTGTAGTCGGCGTTGACGGATCAAAAAGGAGCATGGACGTATCCACATGCTGCTCATCCAACGTTTGCTTCAGGTACATGCCAAAGGGATCAGCCCCGACTTTCCCCAAGAATGACGCTTTTCCTCCGAGCTTGGCTACGGCTGCGCTTACATTTGCCGGAGCGCCGCCGGCCTGCTTGGAGAAATGCTGACCCTTGGCAAGATTAACATCAATATCCGTGCAGAAAAAATCAATGAGCAACTCGCCCACACAAAGAACCGTTCTGTCATTTTTCACTTTGATTCACCTCTTGGTAGATTTAGTTTAGAACAGGGGTCGAGTCCCGGTATACGATATCCGTTGCAACATGAGTCACTCGGTATGGCATGGTATTGTCTTTGATTCTGGACAATAACATTTCGGCTGAAATAATCCCCATCTGACTACTGTAAATATGCACGGTTGTAAGATGAGGCTCGACAACCCGGGATTCCAAAGCATCATCGAACCCGCAGACAGCAATATCTTCCGGGACTTTAATCCCTTTGTTTTTCAAAGATTTGATCACGCTGATGGCAATGAAATCATTGGCACAAATAAAGACGGAGGGACATTCCCTCAGGGCATCCAACTGCTGTTCCATCCAGTTCTCCTCTAGAACGAAGTTGCGGTCAGGCGCTACAATGCTATGGGCAGGATCTACGGCGATTCCTGCTTCTGCTAAGGCCTTATTAAATCCGGTCCAGCGTTCATTAAAACTTTTGCAGTGATTGTAATCGCCTACAAAACCGAAGCTTTCATAGCCATAATCGATTAATTTCCGGGTAACACAGTATGTGCTGTGTTCATTTTCCATTAATACTAGATCCGCCTTCAATTCTGGATACATCATATCCGCAGCGCAATCAATAAAAATGGTTGGGATGCCAAGATCTGTGATCAGCTTGCTGTATTCCTTGCTGAACATTTCGATGCAGAAGATGCCAGCCACATTCGAAGGTTCAAAATTGCCGGGTAGGGTCATCGAATTGATATCATTCTCACGGACAAAATAAATAGATAAAGTATAGCCCTGTTTGCTGATTTCCTTCTCCAGTCCGCTAATCAACAATGATCCAAAGTGTGAGCTATTAGGAAGATTACAGGTCAAAAGTGCGATATTGCCTTGTTTTTCAGAAGCTGTTTCCATATAAGAAAATTGTTTGTATTTAAGCTCCATTGCTTTTTTGACCACCTTGTCCCTAGTAACGGCGGGAATACTCTCCACTCCATTAAGCGCCTTGGAGGCAGTGTTTCTGGAAATCCCCAAGGCATCAGCGATATCTTGTATCGTAACCTTTGACTTTCTCGTCATATTGTTCACCTTATTCTCCGAATTAAGATTCTTCATATTTCTAAATATATAGTATTTTCATGTTTTTAACAATGTATTTATTCAAATGAACAATATAAGTTTACGTTTGTTTATTTATATTGTGTATTTTTGATATATTTTTGCTAAAAACATTATAATTATCTTGAAATACGCTTTTCGAATGAATTTTTCACCCGAAATATATTGACTAATTAAATGTACATCTGATAAATTGTAAGAGTAAAAATGTTCAAATGTAAATTGTAAGCCCATTCATTTTGGGAATGTGTAAAATTCTCGTTCTGTTGGAGGTGTGGATATTACAAGCAAGTATTTGAAAAACATCTTGGTTAATTATGTCAGAGAGATGACATAACATGGCTTATATTTTGTGTCGTATAACAAGCCGTGAACAGTAGGAGGGAAAATATTGGCAAATTCGATCGTTCAAAAAAGGGGACTAAAGGCTTCAGAAACAAAAAAAAGAAACCATTGGTTAAGCTATATGCTTCGAAATTATATATTGTATTTGTTTCTGCTTCCGTCCATAATTCTTACCGTCATTTTCAAGTATGTTCCCATGTACGGCTCGATCATTGCGTTTAAAAATTTCAGCCCAAGAAAAGGCATCCTCGGCAGCGAATGGGTTGGATTTGAACATTTTCAGCGGTTTCTTTCATCACCAAATTTTTATGACATTTTAATGAATACGCTTAAATTAAGCGCTTACGGTCTTATTCTCGGCTTCCCAGTACCAATCATTCTGGCCTTAATGCTAAATCTGGTCAGAGGAGCGAAGTTCAAGAAGAATATTCAGCTTATTGTATACGCACCTAACTTCATCTCGGTTGTTGTTGTTGCCGGTATGCTGTTTGTTTTTCTATCGCCAGCTGGAATAGTGAACGCTTTGGTAACAACCTTCACCGGCAAGCCGATTGCTTTTATGACTGATCCTGCCTATTTCCGAACGGTATATATTTTGTCCGGTATATGGCAAACAGCGGGCTGGTCCTCTATCATTTATGTGGCCACCTTAGCCAATGTGGACCCGCAGTTGCATGACGCTGCAACAATTGATGGCGCTTCATTGATGAAGAGAATCTTCCACATTGATCTGCCAGCTCTTAAACCCGTCATGGCCGTCCTGTTCATTCTCGCTGCAGGAGGTATTATGTCGATCGGCTATGAAAAGGCTTACCTGATGCAGACGGCTCTGAACACACCTACCTCGGAAATCATCGCGACTTACGTATACAAGGTGGGGTTGCAATCCGGCGATTATGCTTATTCTACGGCAATCGGGTTGTTCAATTCCGTAATTAATGTATTCCTGTTGATTTTCGTAAATACCGTCGTCAAGAAGCTGAACGAAGGAGAAGGGCTGTATTAAAGAAGGAGGTATTTATGGATATTCATTACACCGGGAAGGACCGGATTCTGCTCATCATCAATTATATTCTACTTGGTTTGTTTGTTCTCGCTATTCTGTTACCGCTGGTTTATGTGGTGCTTTCGTCCTTTTTAACTCCAAATACCCTGATTACCAAAGGGTTTGCCATTACATCATCAGACTGGACACTCACGGGATATGCCAAAATCCTAAGCAACAGTGCCATGATCCGCGGTTTTTTTAATGCTATTTTTTATTCAGCAGCCTTTGCGTTCGCAACCGTATTATTTTCCGTCTTCGCGGCTTATCCGCTTGCGATTGAAGAGTTGGTAGGGAAACGGTCCATTATGATCTTTTTCCTGATAACGATGTTTTTCGGTGGCGGTCTGATTCCTACCTACCTGGTGATTAAGGATTTAGGCATGTTGAATACGGTCTGGGCCATTATTCTGCCCGGCTCGATCAGCGTATTCAATATTATTCTGGCAAAGACTTATTTCCAGGGACTTCCGAAAGAACTGTTCCAGGCGGCGAGTATAGACGGAGCTTCCGAGCTCAGTATTTTCTTTAAAATCGTCCTGCCGCTTTCCAAGCCTATTATTTTTGTTCTAGCTTTATACGCTTTTGTCGGACAGTGGAATTCTTATTTCGACGCCATGATTTATCTGGATGATCCGAAGCTGTTTCCGCTTCAACTAGTACTGCGCTCCATTTTGATACAGAATCAGGTTCAGCCCGGCATGATTGCCGATGCGATGGCACAAGCGGAGCTTAAGAAATTGTCTGAAATGATTAAGTACTCTGCCATTGTCATATCAAGTTTGCCTTTGATTGTCATGTATCCATTCTTCCAGAAGTATTTCGAAAAGGGTGTCATGGTAGGTTCGATCAAATAACAAATCGGGGGAATAGAGATGAAAAAAACATTACTAACCTTGTCTGTGTTGGCACTTTCTACTTCACTGCTTGCCGGATGTGGCGGTTCAGGCAATAATTCTGCGGCATCCGAAGATTACAAGCTGGAAAATGTTACTCTGCCGCTTAAAGAGAAAGTTACTTTGCATTTTATGACTCAAAGCTCACCGCTGGCACCTTCCGATCCAAATGAAAAGTTGATTTATAAAAGACTGGAAGAAAAAACAGGGGTGCATATCGATTTTACCAACTTCACCTCCGATTCCTTCATTGAAAAAAGAAACCTTGCTGTTGCCAGTGGAGATCTTCCAGATGCCATACTGGATGCCGGATATTCTGATTATGATTTGTTGAATCTCGGAAAGGATGGAACTATTATCCCTTTAGAGGATTTGATTCAAAAATATATGCCGAATCTGCAGAAGGTATTGAAGGAAGCACCTGAGTACAGATCCATGATAACCGCACAGGACGGGCACATTTATGCCTTTCCTTGGATTGAAGAACTGGGTTCTGAGAAGGAGAGCATTCATTCTGTAAACGACATGCCATGGATCAATGTGGAGTGGCTGAAAAAGCTGGGACTTAAAATGCCAAAAACCACCGAGGATTTAAAAAAAGTTCTGCTCGCATTTAAAAATGGCGACCCTAACGGAAATGGCCAAGCGGATGAAATCCCGCTGTCCTTTATGCTCAATAACGGCAATGAGGACCTGAATTTTCTGTTCGGATCATTCGGTCTTGGGGACAACGGCGATCATACGGTAGTGACCAATGAGGGGAAAGTGGTCTTCACTGCCGATCAGGATGGTTATAAAGAGGGGATTAAATATCTTAATGAGCTGTATAAGCTGAACCTGATCGACGAAGAGTCATTCGAGCAGGATTACAATACGTATCTGGCCAAAGGCCAGAATGAAAAATATGGTCTCTACTTTCAATGGGATAAGGCGAACATCTCAGGAGATAACGATAAATATGAATTGATGAATCCGCTCGCCGGGCCAAGCGGTGAAGTCAATGTGACCCGCACGAACAATCTCGGCTTTGACCGGGGGAGAATGGTGATTACCAGTGACAACAAAAATCTTGAGCTTACGGCAAAATGGATTGACCAACTGTATGATCCTATCCAGTCCGTACAGGACAACTGGGGCACCTACGGCGACAAAACTCAGCAGAACATTTTTGAATACGATGAAGCGAGTCATATGCTGAAGCATCTTCCGCTTAAGGGAACGGCCCCTGTCGAGCTGCGGCAAAAAACGAATATCGGCGGTCCATTGGCAATTCTTGACGAGTATTACGGAAAAGTAACGACCAAGCCCAATGATGCAGTGGGACGGCTTAAACTCATGAAGGAAAGACTCGTTCCTTATATGAAGGCTGACCATAATTTCCCGAAAGTCTTCTTCTCGCTGGAGGATCAGAAGCAGATTTCCACATTGGAAACCGATTTGTTTGCTTACGTTAACCGCAAGCGGGCGGAATGGATCAAGACGGGTAAAGTGGAAGAAGAATGGGCCGAATATAAAGCCGAGCTGTCCAGACTGGGGCTAGATAAATGGCTGGAAATCAAACAAAAAGGTTATGACAGATATCTTAAAGATCAAGGCTGAAACATTTAAATGATAGTATCTCAAATTCATTTGCAAACGAGCAAACTCAAATTATTATGTTAAATACCTTATCAACAATCAAAAGGAGAGCGGATACTATGAAAGAATTAAACCTAACGGACGACTATAGCGGCAGAAAGAGAAAAAGTAACTATAGTGAGACGTACAGGCCTCAATTTCATTATTCACCGGAGAAAAATTGGATGAACGATCCCAACGGCATGGTTTACTTTGAAGGAGAGTACCACCTGTTCTACCAGCATACCCCCCATGATACGCAACCTGATTTTGGCAACATGCATTGGGGTCATGCGGTAAGCAAGGATCTAGTGCATTGGACTGAGCTTCCACCGGCCATTCCACCTGGGGAGGACGGAGCGATCTTCTCGGGGAGTGCGGTGGTGGATAAGAACAATACCAGCGGATTTTTCGACGAGGAAGGATCAGGATTGGTTGCCATTTATACGAATGAGGGCAACAAGGCTCAGCCTGGAAAGCCGCAGGTGCAAAGCATTGCTTACAGCAAGGATAAGGGTCGAAGCTGGACAAAATATGAAGGTAACCCGGTTTTATTTCCAACAGATACGCTAGACTTTCGTGATCCGAAGGTGATTTGGCATGATGAATCATCAATGTGGATCATGGTTCTTGCCGTAAGGGACCGTGTAGAATTTTACACATCTCCAAACCTGAAAGAATGGTCTTTTGCAAGCGAATTCGGTTCCGACATTCCGCATATCCACCGAGGGATATTTGAATGTCCTGATATATTTCGAATCCAAGTGGATGAGGATCTTAATACCACGAAGTGGATTCTGATGCTAAGCGTCGGGGATAGAAATGGTGTGAATCCAGACGATCCGGAACCACCGGCAGGCGGTTCTGGCATGATGTATTTCGTAGGCAGCTTTGACGGTAAGTCGTTCACGCCAGATGAAGCGTTGGAATCTATCGATACTATCAAATGGGTAGACTATGGATCAGACTTTTACGCGGCCGTGACCTGGAATGGCATTCCAAACGAGGACGGACGAAAGATTTGGGTCGGCTGGATGAACAATTGGCGTTATGGTACCACGCTACCTTCAGAGGAATGGCGTGGCAAGATGTCAATTCCTCGTGAGTTACAGCTTAGAACTTATCCGGAGGGACTTCGCCTAATCCAAACACCTATAAATGAATTAAGTCAGCTAAGAAAACCAATTTTGTCTCTGCAAGACTTGACGATTAAGCCAGGTATGAACGTGTTGTCTGATATTTCGGCAGCCAAGGCAGAAATTATTGCAGAATTTGAAATCGGTACTGCCGTGGAATTCGGGTTTAAAGTACGGAAGTCCGCCAATCAGGAGACGATCATCGGATATAATATCTCGAATGAGGAATTGTTCGTCGATCGGACGAAGTCGAGCGCCACTGATTTTCATTCCGATTTCACAGCAATACACAAGGCCACTATGAAGCCAGAGCATGAGAGGATACAGTTGAGCATTTATCTGGATTGGTCAAGTGTCGAAGTCTTCGGCAATCATGGAAAAGCAATCATTTCAGACATGATTTTTCCGGACTTCGAAAGTAAGGGTTTAGAACTCTACGCCATTGGTGGAGAACTAAGGGTCGTGTCGCTTCAGATCAATGATCTGGTAAGCATTTGGGGAAATGAGAATGTTTAGACGTTAACTATTGATATTATTCAAATTTTAATTATCTCACGAAGGAACTCATTGAGTAGCGAGTGTCAAATTGATTTTTCAATTTGACACTTTTTTATATTGGATAAGATAATGAGTTTGTGTAAGCTAGATAGCAATAAGGCTGTTAAGACTTAATTGTAGATTCATTTTCGAATGAACCTCTCTCGAGTAAATTGTGTATTCTTCTTATATAGACTTTTGGATACAAGGAGGCAACGTTCCGTGGATTCAATGCAGCATATTATTGGCTCTAATTTGGCTCAAATCAGGAAGACTAGAGGATTAAGTTTGGATAAGGTGGCTGAACTGACAGGGGTCAGCAAAGGGATGCTGGCTCAGATTGAGAAGGGGAAATCCAATCCTACGGTAACAACCCTTTGGAAAATTGCGAACGGTTTGCATGTATCCTTCTCCACCTTTCTCAAAGAAGACCCGCCGCAAATCACGAAGATTCGGAGGGAAGACCTGCATCCGGTTATTGATGAGGATGGTAACTATTTTGTTTACCCTGTATTCCCGTATCACGCTGAAAAGAAGTTTGAGGTGTTCACGGTAAGTCTGAAGCCAGGCTTTACACACCAGGCAGAGAAGCATCTGGGTGAGGAAACGATTCTCATGATCCGTGGGGAGATGTACTTTGAAATGCAGGGGCAACAGCTCAAGCTGAGTGCAGGGGATGCTGTGCAATTTCAAGTATCTGACATACATACCTACCGCAATAATTCGGAAGAGGATGCCGATTTTTATGTATTGATTTATTATGCGGATTAGTGGGATGATTAGCATAGTCTAAAACAGGCTTCCACATCAGGATTTTGCAAAATCCAGAGATATAAAAAGAGAGCAACGAGGAAAAGAGAGGAAAGAACCCATGGAAAGCAAGTACATCCGAGAAACCTACTGCTTCAAGACGTCCCGAGTATTTCCCAACGATATCAACAATCATAACACGCTCTTCGGCGGCCGATTGATGTCGTATATCGACGATATCGCATCTATTGCAGCTGCTAAGCTGTGTCGTACGAACACAGTTACAGCCTCTACGGATTCGGTGGATTTTTTGCTACCTATCCATCCGAGTGATTCTGTCACGCTGGAAGCGTTCGTAACCTGGACAGGCCGCAGCTCGATGGAGGTGTTCGTAAAGGTAATTCGTGAAGGACTGATGACTGGCGACCGAAAAATCGCAGCCACCGCCTTCCTGACCTTTGTGGCTTTGGACGAGAACAACCGTAAGGTGACCGTGCCACAGGTGATTCCAGAAACAGAAGAGCAGTTACAATTGCACCAGACGGCTCCATCTCGCGCAGCCATACGGCGTCAGCGGAGGGAAGAAAGCAAGCAGCTGGCTAGTTTTCTGACAACAGATTATCCGTGGGAACTGTAACGTACTAGAGATTATCAATTTCATCGTTTTACGTAAAAAGGAGCCGTCTTTTCCGGTAGCAGTCGACCATGATCTGCTTGGAATACGGCTCCTTTTGAAAATAACTTGAGCTATTCTACTTTAACTACACGGAAATGCTGATTTGTCCCACCGTTATCGCCCCATTGAATGGCTTTAGCTCCATCGGCGGTGGCGCCTTCAGAAATATCGATCAGCTTGCCGGTTGCCCGATTTTTCAGCTTGTAATAACCACCGGTTACGGATACTAATTGCCAATGCTGACTGGACCAGCCTCCGTCGCTCCACTGCTCAATAACTGTACCGTCTGTTGTCGTACCGCTTTCAACACCAATTAGCTTTCCGCTGTTGCGGTTTATAATTTTATAATATCCGCTGCCTGCATCCTTGAGCTGCCATTGCTGGTTTGCTGCCCCGGAATTTGCACGCTGCTCCAGATCTGCGCCGTCCGTCGTTGCATTGCCAATAATGCTTAGTGGCTTATTGCTCTTGCGATTCACTAGCTGATAATAGTCATCCGGATCAATGGCAATTGGCGTCGTTATCCCCTCGACCACACCACTGGCGGTGTCAATATTAATGCTGTCGAACCAATCCATGGCTAATGAAGTCGCTGTTGGAAAACGCAGTGGCAACCATACATATTGAGAATCCTGCACAGGACCGCTCCACGCACCCGCCCAACGGTCGCCCAAATACAGGTATGAAGTTGTCTGGGCACCTTCAACAGGGATCACGTAAGCCGACTGTGAACCATATGTCGTACCGTCCCCGAAGTTTATCGTATTACTCCAGGTTCCTTCAATGCTGGATGCGGTAGCATACTTGGCCTGATTGGGATTCCAGCCGGTTGCCCCGGATGTAATCAGGAAGTAGACGTCTCCTTTTTTGAACATCGCCGGAGCTTCACGATATTGTCCAGGCCAAAGTGTAGTCACCAGCGATTCAACTTGCAGAAAATCCGGTGTCAGTCGATAAATGTTCAGATCTGCGTTTACCCGGGTAGCCGAAATGAGGTAAGCTGTACCGTTATCGTTGTATACGGTCATATCGCGCGAATCGTAATCCAGAGGACGGAAGCTGCCCTGATACGTGTAATCGCCGTCCACCGTATCGGAAGAGGCGACAGCCACTCGGGCCTCGTTGTAATTAACCCCATTCTCCTTGTGCATCCATAATACGTATTTACGTGTTTTTTCATTATAAATTACTTTCGGACGTTCAATATTCGAAACATTCAGCTCTACGGCGGAGCTGCTGGTCAGTACGTTTTTACGAAACTCCCAGTTTTTTAAATCAGAGGAACGGTAGGCGGATACCGCCTTGAATGTGCCGTTGGGATTACGATTTTCACCAAACCAATAATAGTAACCGTCTACTTTAATCATACCACCCCCATGGGCATGGACCACGTTTCCATCTGTATCTTTAAACTGAATGCCATTCACAACATTCGCTGAAGCGGCTGAAGCGATCTTAGGTGAAAACATCTGAAAAATGCTCAACGTCAGCAAAATAGAGAGCATAATACACAGCAAGCGGGCAAAATCATATTTCATTGTTTCGTCCTCCTCTGTATGTTTTATTTTAAAGCGCTTTCATTAATGGACTCTATGAAGTAGTTTTAATAGAGCTACTTATCCCAATTGTATCCATATTGAATTGAAAGTGCTAGAGTAGTATATTGACCATGTACACGGCACACGCCATCCATATCTAACAGACTTCCATCGAACGGTGAGTGTTACAAACTGGCTGATATTCATTAGGTATACAGGAGGCAACCATGAAAATATACGCGATTGATACGAGCAAGCCGGAGGCTGAGGAGCATTACGAATCACTGGTAAATCAGGTTTCGCTGGAAAAGCAGCAGAAGTTAGATCGTTTTTTACATCGGGAAGATGCTTTGAGGGGGTTATATGCCGATGTGCTGCTAAGATGGTTGGCCTGCCGGCAATTGAAGGTATCTAATGCCAGTCTTCAATTTACATACAATGCATTCGGTAAGCCTTCCTTGATTAATGCACCCGCATTCCATTTTAATGTTTCTCACTCGGGAAAATGGGTGGTATGCGCTATTGATGATCACCCGCTTGGAATTGACATTGAGCAGCTCCGTCCTATTGATTTGGAGGTAGGTAGAGTGTGCTTTTCGGACACAGAGTATGATGCGTTAATGCGTCAGGACGCAGACAGCCGCTTATCGTATTTTTACGATCTATGGACGCTTAAGGAAAGCTTTGTCAAGGCCGAGGGGCAGGGACTAACCCTACCGTTGAAGTCTTTTTCATTTGAGCTAAAGGCACAACCATTCATAGGCTTCACGACAGAGGGCTTTACCACCGAGTATTGTCATTTTAAGCAGTATGAGCTGGATCAGGATTATAAAATGGCTGTCTGTGCAGCTCATGACCAATTTGCCCAGCAGGTGCAGCAGATAGATATAAATACACTACGCTTGGAAGTGGCAACATAGGCGTAATATGAAGTGGATATGCGTATAGTTGAAAAAAAGGAGATGAGTGGCGTTGACATTCGTTTTGTTCAAGCACGGCCGGTTGTATGGGGAGTGGGCTTTCAAAGGAGACTCTATCGTTGTACAGCATGGACGGATACAGGCCATCGGGTATGCTCGGGAGCTTGAATTACAGTTGTCCGGTAAGGAATATGAAACTGTGGATTGGGAAGACGCTTATGTACTGCCAGGCTTAACCGATTCACATATGCATTTGTCTATGCATGGTATGAAGCTGGCTATGCTGGATTTAACATCAGCTACCTCCAAGGAAGAGATGCTGGCTATGCTGCGCAAACGGGTCGCTGTAACACCGCCGGGAGAATGGATTTTAGGACTCAACTGGAATGAAAATGCGTTTATTCCTGTTGAAATACCGGATATAGCCGAGCTGGATGCCATTACAGATCAGCATCCGGTATATCTCACTCGTACGTGCTTTCATACGTTCTTGGCCAATTCAGAGGCATTTCGACGTGCGGGTATTAACGAGGACACCCCTGACCCGGCTTCGGGAGCCTATGGGCGAGATGCAGATGGACGGTTGAACGGATTGATTTATGAGGAAGCATCCTTTGCCTTTACTAGTGTGCAGCCAGAGCCGGATTATTCGGTTAAGAAGGATACGATTCGGCGGGCTTGTATGGATGCGCTAAGGCTTGGTTTGACTGCTGCGCACACAGAGGATTTACGTTTTTTGGGCAGCGTGGAGACGATGCAGCAAATTTACAGGGAGCTGAGGGAAGAAGGTCTTCCTTTTCGCACACACCAGCTCATCTATCATCCATTTTTGGAAGAAGCGAAAGTGCAAGGGCTGCGTTCAGGTACCGGAAATGAGTGGTTTAAAATCGGTGCGATAAAAATGTTTGCCGATGGCGCTATTGGTGGAAGAACGGCTTTATTATCCGAACCTTACAGTGATGCTCCACATACCTGTGGAATGGCGATCCAACCGCAGCCAGAGCTGAATCAGATGGTGGCTGCTGTCAGAGCAGCAGGCTATCCGGTGGCTGTGCATGCCATAGGGGATGGGGCGGCGCACATGATTTTGACAGCGATGGAGGCTCATGCGCTCACGGAGGAAAGCGGTTTGCCAGACCGCCTGATCCATGGACAGGTGCTTAGGGGTGATTTGGTCAAGAGAATGGCGAAGCTGCCGCTGATCGCGGACATCCAGCCCCGTTTTGTCGCAAGTGACTTCCCTTGGGTACTGGGTCGGGTGGGGAAAGAACGGACTGAATATTTATATGCCTGGAAAAAGCTACTGGAAGCAGGCATTCCATGTGCTGGAGGTAGTGACGCGCCGATTGAGCCGTTAAACCCTTTTCTTGGTATTCATGCGGCAGTGACTCGTGCCAAGCCGGAAGAAATGCATGAGGGCTATCTTCCCGCTGAAAAGCTGGATGTACATGAAGCCATTCATTTGTTTACCACGGGAAGCGCAGTAGCAGCCGGTGAGGCTGATGAAAGAGGGACGATAGCTGAAGGGAAAGCCGCTGACTTTACAGTCATTGACCGTGATGTATCGGAAAGCCCGCAAGCTTTACTTGATGTTAAGGTACGAATGACAGTTGTAAACGGGAAAGTTGCATATCGGTCATAGGCTGGGAATAAGTATATATGTCAAAAGCCTTCAACTTCACTTTTCATGTGAGGTTGAAGGCTTCGTATTTTATAAACCACGCTGTATAAATCGGTCTGCGTTTTTTACACTGGACCACAGATCAGAGCTGGCTCCGCCCGGATACCAGTAGGCGAAGCCAGCAAACCCAGCATCCTGTCCCAAGCGATACTTACGAGTGAAGGATCGTCCTTCCTCGAGCCACAGCTTATGAAGCTGCGTGTCTTTGTAAGACACGGCATACTGCTGAATATCCTCATTCCAGATTGGTTTGGAGCCGGAACGAGATACTAGCTGGTTTTGCTGATCTAATGAAATATCAGAGGAAGCGATTGATTGCCCGCTAGCGTTAAGCGTCCAGTTCCGTGTAAATAATGGCAACGCCAAGATCGCTTTCTCCGGATCGGTGGTTTGTACAAAACGCCGCACGCTTTCACGGAGCCATGGCAGTGAGGACACAGAGCCGGGGATCGAGCTACCTCCCCAATGCTCGTCATATCCCATCAGGATCAGATAGTCTGCCGCACCGCCAAGCTGTTTATAATCAAACGCGGCAGTCCAGTCCGTTCCGTAATCAGGAGATACACAAATCGCCAGTACCGTATTCTGACTCTTCAACTTAGCTTTTAATTGTTGGACGAACAATGTTAAATTGGCACGATCCTGACCATCTACATTTTCAAAATCAATGACAAGTCCGTTCAAACCGTACACTGATACGGCATTAGCAAGCTGAGTTATGGTTGTATTTCGTAGAACCTCACTGGACAGAATTTGGTGCGTCAGTGCCAGGTTGGAACGGTTGCCTACCATCGCCCAGATATTTTTATGATGCTGTTTGGACCAGGCAAGCAGCGACGAATTGGTATAATCGCTGATAATACCTGTTTCATTTAGAAAAAACCAACGTGGTGATAGGGTGTTGATGTTGGATTGGAGCACCGTATTTTCAAACTGCTGAACGGTTTGATCATATTGCCAGCCTATTCGGATGGAAGAAGCGGTGGAAGCAGTTTGGTTAGCATGCTTTGTTGAATACGTTAGCAGTCGTTCCAGCAATACAGCTGTTTCTTCACGGGTCAGAGAGGATGCAGGGCGGAAATAGTTACTTTCACCTTTCATAAAGCCGTAACGATTTACGGTGGTTACCGCATCAAGGGCCCAATCTGCAATTTCGCCAGTATCTGTGAAGGAGGAAGTAGCATCTCCTGATCCGCCCGAAGAGCGGATGAGACGTGCGATCATCAAGGCCGCTTCTTGACGGGTTATAGGACTATTAGGTTGGAATGTGGCAGACGTTCCCCCCTGAACGATATTGAGTTGAGAAGCCGCTTCAATCCATCCATAGTACCACGTCTTTTTGGCAACATCTTGGTAGGAGGAAACGGCCGCTTGTACAGGCTCCAGAGCGAGTGTACGGTCCAGTGCGGTAACCCATTCGGCTCTGGTAACAGCCTTTTTAGGAGAGAAGTAACCAGGTTGTGTACCATTCAAAATTCCTTTAGCGTGCAGGGAAATAATAGACTGATAGGCATAGCTGTGTGCAATATCTTGGAACGTAGCGCCGGATGCTGCTGCTGGAGCAGCTAAGTACGAAGTGAATGTTGTGAATATTGTGATGGCTGCAGTTGCTGAAAGCGTGAGCCTGGTTAACCAACGTGATCGTTTGGAACTCATACCAAATAACCTTCTTTTTTATGATAGATTGTAGACTCATATATCGTTACTCGACGAATAATACTATCAAAAAGAGGAAAGTTATTCATTGCTAAATTGCTGGAAAAATACCAAAAAACCCGCCACCTATGCGGCAACGGGTTTGATATTGGATAAACTATGCTTTTTTGGCATACATAATACCGATGGTCTGTGGACCACAATGACTGGAAATGACACAGCCTGCTGTAGTTAGCAGTACCTCTTGTGCGTTCGTTTCTTCTTTCAAGCGAGCTTGCAGCATTAGCGCGTCTTCCTCGGCCAAAGCGTGCACGACAATAATGATATCGTTATCCATCTGATCTCGTTGATTCAGTGCATTTTGCAGCATCTGATCCAAAGCTTTTTCACGTTTGCCGCGGACTTTGTAGGCAGGCGTCATTTTTCCGTCAATCACTTTGATCACCGGACGAATTTTGAGCAGACTTCCGATCAGGTTTTGCATGCCTGAACATCTTCCGCCTTTATACAGGTATTCAAGTGTATCAATGACAAATTCCGTGTCTATGAGCGGCCTGGTTTTCGTCAACATGTCTACAATCTGCTCTATCGTATTGCCGTTGGTTGCCGCACGAGCAGCTTTCATCACAAGCAGGCCAAAGCCGCACGATAAATTCAAGGAATCAAAAACCGTAACGCGGCCTTCCGGAAATTCAGAGGCAGCGAGTAGCGCATTCTGGTACGTCGATGATAGCTCGGAAGACAGACTGATATATAAAATGTCGTCCCCTTGTTCTATGTAGGGCGCAAAGGCCTGAATAAAATCCGATGGAGAAGGTGCGGCGGTACGCGGTAAATGTCCCTCGCGGCTTACACGTTGAAACAATTGTTCCGGGTGAATGTTCACCCCATCCTGCAATGCCTCATCACCAAATACTGTATACAATGGCACAATGCTAATCTCGTACTGTTGACGCCAGTGAGCAGGAACATCACTGGTACTGTCGGCAAAAATTTTAATTTTGTTCATACATTGAATCCTCTCTGTGTGATGCAGAAAAATTATAAAGATTGCACGGAGGAAGGATAGATATCCGCTGTGCTATTCGGAACGGAAAGACCGATGGCCAGAAGAGCAATAAAGCCCACAATAATAAGTGCATTAATGATTAAGCCTGTAATAGCAAAGGTTTTCTTACGGTTTTTTAACGCAATTCCAATGATACCGACCACAAGTCCGCTACAATTCAGCAACAGGCTGCCTAAAAAAATAAAAGGAAGCAATACCGTTCCGGTTTGCTGCAGAGCGACTTCCGGGTTCAACGTTTGGTATTGGCTGAAATGAGCCAGCAGATTAATGACCATAATAGCCAGAATAATATATCCGATCAGGCTGACAAGCGACATAATAAAAGAAGCAATTCCGGGACCGGAATGTTTGAGCTTGACCGGAGGCTGAAACACAGGAGCTTCTGAAAAAACAGGGTGCTCCTCAGACGCAGCAGGTTTTTGCAAATTAGGATCTTGGTAACTCATTTTTTCCACTCCTTGAACATAGTCCGAACAGGTACTAATTTTCCACAAAATAAACAAAAAAGCAAGCCATCCTACACATTACCCTTCAAAAGACAGGGTCTAATCATCCAATTCTGTATGCGGTCTGTTCACACACGCTGGCTGGTAAACTTCATACGGTTTCGATAAAATAAGAAGAACATTCGGCTAAAAGGATGAGATGAAAAGGAGTACACAAACATGCAACGAAAATGGATATTTGTGGGATCTATAATGATGATGTTGGCGGTAGCCATTGGAGCGTTCGGGGCACATATTGTGAAAGCCCGGATCGACGCGGATGCTTTGGCCGTGTATGAAACAGGTGTGAAATATCATATGATTCACGCTGTCGGTTTGCTGATCATTGCGTTGGTTGCCGGACAGTGGGGGCCTTCCAACCGTTTAAGATGGGCAGCGCGTCTGTTATTGACGGGTATCATTTTGTTTTCTGGTAGCTTGTATGTGCTAAGTTTGACTGGAATCCGTGTGCTGGGGGCTATTACCCCTCTAGGAGGCGTGTGTTTTATTGCAGGATGGGTATTGCTGGCATGGGCTGCCATGGGTCTGATGAAAGAGGATTAGAGTTCTTTTCGGATAATGCAAAAAAAGAGAATGGACAAGAAAGACGTCATGTTTTCCTGCCCGTTCTCTTTTTTTCATGCTTCGTTTTTTTTGTGAAGTATTTACATTTACGATGTGATTTCATCGATCTCATTCATTTTAAAGGAGTACACTTGCTTCTCATCTACATGATACACACTCAGCAGGCTATTATCATGATCCAGATTGAGGATGCGGCAAGGAATGCTGCGCTGTCCGCCATAGCGGTTCACGATTAACCGTACAAGCGTGTTATCTTGAATATAGCGTTTGATCCATTCATACGTACTAAGGTCTTGTTGAATTGCAGGCTTTGGCTGTACGTGGGATTGTTTGATCTCTTGAACGACTGGTGGCTTGTTCGTAATTGCGGCTGATTTCTTTTTAGAGAATTTTTCCGCGAGCGTAGCGGCTGCATTAGATGGGTTATTCACGGCCGACTGTTTTTTTAGGTACAGTGCAGCTTCAATTAAATTGCCAAGTTCGATACCGGATTGAATCCGGCTATCCGCAATTTGTTCATTTTGGCTCAAGAGATTAAGCAGGAACTGAAGGGCCTCTACGTTCGAACGACCTTTAACTAATACATCTACATTAAATAAATAACTGGTTTCGTCTTGATTTGATTCCTTTTGCATACATCCTCCAGCCCAAGCCATGGGTAATTAGTCTTTTATAGTACCTATCAATATATCATTAAAACGTAATCTATCATAGTGCCTAAGGCCCTGTTGTTGGATATTAACAAAAATAAAATCTATATAAAGCCCTATGCGTAATATTTTCTCAGATAAGCAAAGCCAGAGTTACATATACAGAGAATAAAGGAGGTAGGGGGTGAAATCAAGTAGTTTAAATTTTAAATATATTACAGTGGGAAAATATAACGAAGCAGTATCATCCATCCAGAAGAAAAGTAAAATCCCCCTTAACGAAAAGGGGAGGGGGCATATCAAAAACATATATTATAGTAAGCGCAATTAAAGCAATTTTATTTTCGATTAAACTCATACATTTCACCTACAAGCACTTCGTTGATGGCATGCCTGAAATCTTCCTTTGTTGGGAATTCGGCCGCTTCCTTTAATATAGAAAAAAAGTTTTTAGGATCATACAGACGAAGTGGGGAAAAGAAGGGTCCATGTGTCAACGGCCAATCGCCCTCAACAGTAGAGGCAATTTTAACAAGAATGTCTGAACTACAGACGTTCACCTCAGCTTTCCAGGGCCCTGCCGACCATTCATGGCTAAATTCTACGGGGCCGTTTGGTTCACTCAGTACGCAAAACATTTCAATGTCCGAAAAAGGGCCGTCAGTACCTTTGGCAACAGATCCATAGACCCCTATAGCCAGAATTTTGTCTCTGTATACTTCATGTAACCTCGCAGCTATTTCGTGGCAAGTCTGAAGTCTCTCACTTCGAGAAATGTTGACAGGTCCATTCATGTCCATTAGTGACCTCCCTCTGTTTCCTACGGTCTAAGTGACTTGTCCAATTTACGGATTCGCCATTCAGCGCGGGTTTAATTTCACTTGTGAGCCCTTGCCGCCCGTCTGGATTCCAGTTTCCTTCACCCCGGCTTCCTTCAGATCGACCAGTAGCCGCTCTAGTACCGCTTTGGCGACGGGTGCTTCTTTTGCTCCAGACGCTTTAACGACTAACTGCACCGGTTTGCCGGAACGCAGATGTTTGTCTGCCTGACGCAGCTTCGTGTCGTAATCATGCTCCTCAATATGAGCAGTGAAGCGAAGCTCCTTGACCTTTTCTTTGCCGCTGTTTCTTGCGGCTCGGCCGACATTTTTGCTTGCTGCGGTTTCTTTTTGCGCCAGCGCTTTTCCTTTGCCCTTTGCGACCAAGCTACAGGGCGGTGGACTGCTCATGAGTGAGCTACATACCAGGTCCACCCCTTGGGATCGGGCCATAGCCAAGGCTTCTGACTTGGAGACAACGCCGAGCTTCTCTCCCGCGAGTCCAGTGAGTACCACTTCGTCAGCTTTAATTTGCTCGTTGATTAATACTGCCACGTAAATGTAGCCTCCCTTAAACAATGATAAAGCTATCATATACGGAACCTGTTTGTGATTCAATTTTAGATTTATCCGTATTGACAAAAGTCACTAACCCCTATAATCTTTTACTGATAATGATTATCATTTTCCGAAGCAATATACATACAGGGGTGACTGAGAGAAATGAAAAAGATGTTGAATAGCCTATTATTATTTGTAGTTTTTACTATTGTATTGGCGGGCTGCGGTACAGCTGGGGATAGCTCGAAGACGGAAGGTACTGCAGGGTCTGAGAAGACATCCACAACGGCTGGTCCGGTTACGGTTAAGGACGACCACGGGGAAGTCAAGCTGGACAAGCCAGCGGAACGTGTCGTGGTACTCGAATGGACGTTTACCGAGGACCTCATTGCACTTGGCGTACAGCCGGTCGGCAATGCAGACAATGAAAACTACAAGCTGTGGGTAACACCGGAGGCGAAGCTGGCTGATACCGTAACTGATATCGGCACACGGGGCGAACCGAATCTAGAAGCGATTGCGGCGCTCAAGCCGGATCTTATTATCTCTAACGCCGATAACAATGCAGCGATCTATGCGCAGCTTAAAGGAATTGCACCAACGATAGAATTCGATCCTTACAAGGGGAACGGCTATGATTACGACCGTATGGTTGAAATCTTTAAGCAAGTGGCTGTAGCTACCGGTAAAACGGGACAGGCTGATAAGGTCCTAAGCGAACTTGACCAGCACTATGTAGATGCAAAGGCTACATTGGAGAAGGCGGGCAAAGCAGACTTTCACTATGCGCTGACACAGGCCTTTACAGCTCAAAATGCTGCCAGTCTACGAATGTTCAAAGAAAATTCGGTTGTAGTGGGAACGCTTGCGAAAATCGGCATGGTGAACGACTGGAAGTCGGACAAGACCGAGAAATACGGGTTTAGCACCGTTGGCATTGAAGCTCTTCCAGCTGTACAGGACAGCAATTTTATCTATATTACACAAAAGACGGACGATGTATTTGGAGCCGCGATGAAGAACAACTCGGTATGGAACGGACTGAACTTTGTCAAAGAAAAACGTACCTATCCGCTGGACGGTACAACATGGACATTCGGTGGTCCTATCTCATCCAAAGTACTGGTTGATCAAGTAGTTGGAGCTCTGACGAAATGACCCGAACAGACACAACGGGTTTATCGAAGACTTGGCGTGTAGGAAGCATCTTTGGGGGCGGATTGATCGTCCTCATCGTGCTTTTTTTTGTAAGCTTGTGTTATGGAGAGGCTTCAATCCCGCTGCATACAGTAATTGAGGCGTTGACCCAGCGTCAGAATACGCTTGATCATAACATGGTGTGGGATCTCCGAATGCCGCGTACGGTCATCGGAATCCTAGCAGGTGGTGCGCTGGCCATCGCCGGTGCTCTGCTCCAGGCCATCACCAAAAATCCGCTGGCGGCTTCTGATACACTAGGAATTAACGCTGGTGCCTACTTTGTGGTCGTCCTTGGCGCGGTGATGTTTCCCGGATTGCTGCATCAGGCGCCGTTTCTATTTGCCGCTGTCGGCGGCTTGCTTGCAGCGGTACTCGCTTACTTCATGGGCGGGGGACGAGCTGGAAGTCCGATTCGGTTGGCGCTTGCCGGCTTGATTGTATCCATGGTTCTCGGTTCGTTTACCGGAGCTTTGCATATCTTTTATTCATTTGAAACCCAGGGACTGTTTCTCTGGGGTTCTGGCTCGCTTGTGCAAAACGACTGGAGCGGAACAACTTACGCCTGGCCCTGGGTCGTAGGACTCTCGGTCATTGCCGTTCTGCTGTCAAGGCAGTTTGATGTCCTGGATCTGGATGAGTCCACATCCACGTCACTCGGGCAAAAGGTTAGCTTGACCCGGGCGGTGGGAATTGTATTGGCTGTCCTGCTGTCAACCATTACAGTCAGCGTCATTGGACCCATTGGTTTTGTGGGTTTGGTAGCTCCGCATTTGGTGCGCTTAAGCGGTCTAAAAATGCATCGTTGGGTGCTGCCCGGTTCCTTCCTCTGGGGGGCATTGCTGTTGACGGGCGCTGACGTGCTGGCGAAAATGGTCCACCAATCAAGCATGGACCTGCCGACCGGAGCAGTGATGGCCTTGATCGGTGCTCCTTGGTTAATTTGGCTGATTCTGTGGAAAATGAAGCTGCCTTCTGGTATTAGCGGGCAGTCTTCCATGAACATAGGTGTGCGCTCTCGGAAATTACCGTATGGCAGGCTGGTCACGTTGTTTGGATGCGGTGCCGTGCTGTTGACTGTATTCAGCCTGATGTTTGGAGGGATGCGAATTCCTGTCGGCGATCTATTATCCGGCCTGTTCGGCGGTGAGAACGCAAATTCGGCCTTGCTGCAGTTTAGAATTCCGCGCACGTTGGTGGCAGCCGGGGCTGGTATCGCGCTTGCGGTCAGCGGTGTCTTGATCCAATTAGCCGTTCGTAATCCCTTAGCGGATGCCTCGATCATTGGTGTTTCTTCAGGGGCTGGCTTTGGTGCGCTTGCAGTGATTATCGTTTGGCCTGGGCTACCTGTTTATATGCTGCCCATCGCGGCGATTGCCGGAGCGACGGTGTCGGCGGCGGTGATCTTCTTTTTATCATGGAACAAGCACCTAAACCCGTCTGTGGTCATCCTACTTGGGATTGCTGTATCAGCGATCGGAGCAGCCGGCATTCAGGTACTGATTATCCAAGGCTCGCTTTGGGGCAGCACAGGCTATATTTGGCTGACGGGTAGTACCTACGCTCGAAACTGGGGGCAGGTGGCGACGATTCTGGCTTTTCTGCTCGTGTTGTTGCCAATAGCCTGGTGGCTAGCTCGCCGCTTCGATCTTTTGGTGTTTGACGATAGCAGCGCCATGGGACTGGGACTTCCGGTGCGCCGCACCCGGCTGCTGGCCATGGCAGTGGGTGTGCTGCTGGCGGGCGGAGCGGTGGCCTGTGTGGGTACAGTTGGCTTCATCGGGCTGATTGCTCCGCATATCGTGCGTACGTTGATTGGGCACCATGTACGCCGCTCCATTGTTCTGTCGAGCCTCTTGGGAGCAGTAATGCTGGTGCTGGCTGATACGATTGGCCGGACAGTGCTTGCGCCGACCGAAATTCCTTCCGGATTGCTGATCGCACTGATCGGTGCACCGTATTTCCTGTACTTGATGTATCGCTCCAATAAGAGTAAGTCAGTGTAGTTAAATATATACTTGAACAGGCTGCTTCCCAACGGATTTTGCGTGGGAAAGCAGCCTTAATTATTAATTCTTCTACGTAATCACTGGACTTTATATTTACAAATCTAATAAAATAGATATAATGTTTTATATGGAACCGTCATTGATTTATAAAGCATTGTCAAACGAAACTCGTCGTCTAATTATGCTGTGGTTAAAAAAACCAGAAGAGTTTTTTGATGAACAGGCTTATCTAAAACAAGGGCTTAATTTTCAAATTGGTGTATGTGTGGGAGATATTCAGGCTAAATCGGGACTTGCGCAGTCTGTGATTTCAAGTTATTTATTAACGATGCAAAAATCCGGTTTGTTAGAGTCTGAGCGTATTGGGAAGTGGACGTACTATCGTCGGAATGAAAAAACAATCCGGGAATTTGCCGAGTACGTTCAAAAGGAACTATAAACTGAAAGGAGGTTTTTTTTCACATAACATATCTACAAATCTATATATATAATTAAATTGGAGGCTTATACTAAAAATGAAAAAGGTTAACCCGTTACTTATTATCATTCTGGCTTTAGGCGTATTCGGCATTATTACAACGGAAATGGGGATTATAGGCGTTCTTCCTCAAGTAACTCAAAAATTCAATGTATCAGCTGCTCAGGCGGGTTGGCTCGTCAGTATTTTTTCTTTAGTTGTTGCCATTTCAGGTCCGTTCTTGACCTTACTCGTTTCCGGCATGAATCGTAAAGTCATTCTATTAACCGCTGTATTCAGTTTTGTCATTTCTAATATTGTCTATGCCTATACCACTCATTTTGAGGTCATGCTCATTTTTCGTGTTCTTCCTGCTATTTTTCATCCTGTCTTTTTTTCGGTCGCTCTCGTGACTGCATCTCATCTTGTCCCCCCTGAAAAGAGTAGTAAAGCCGTCACCAAGGTTTTCGCTGGAATTACAGTAGGATTTGCGTTTGGCGTGCCTTTGACTTCCTATCTTGCTGATAAGATATCGTTAGAAGCTGCTTTCTTGTTTGGAGCTGTCGTAAGCATGATTGCATTTGTGGGAATACTCGTATGGCTTCCTTCCCTGCCCGTTCAGGAAAAGATGTCTTATGGCAAACAGCTTGGTATATTACGTAAACCTCAATTGTGGTTCAACATTGTGACTGTTATTTTTATCTTTGCAGCTATGTTTTCGGTGTATAGCTACTTTGCCGAATATCTTGGAGAAGTAACTCTTATGAACGGGTCATGGATCAGTATGATGTTGATGGTCTTTGGAATCGTCATGATTTTTGGAAACTTTTTATTTGGAGGATTATTACATAAAAATCTGACCAAGACCGTCATCATGTTCCCATTGCTATATATGGTCATTTACGTATTCACTTATGCTCTGGGAGCTTCTTTCCTACCGATGGTTGTGGTTGTACTCATTTGGGGGGCCGTGCATTCCGGGGGGCTAATTATTAGTCAAACATGGTTAACCACTGAAGCAAAAGAAGCTCCAGAGTTTGGTAACAGTCTGTTTGTCTCATTTTCTAATCTGGGTATTACGATAGGGGCTGCTATGGGCGGGTGGTTTATCTCTCACTTGGGAATACATCAGCTCATCTGGAGCGGAATGATGTTTGCACTGCTAGCGTTTTTATCTATGATTATAAAAATAAAATTGTTCAATTCGAATGCAACGGAAGTCAACGTGCGTTAAAATATGGAGAGATATTAGAAGAGTACTCTAGAAGATGATGACCATAAAATGATGCATGGGGTGATGTTGATTGAATTTCGTATGGACTTCGATCTTAATGACATTAGTAATCGTTATCGGGATTTTGGCGTTGCTCATTTGGGGAGTGATATCCTTAATTAAGCGTTTTCGCTAATCGCAATGAAGGGGTAGGCATCTCTATGTGTTGAATTTATATTATCTAACTGGGAGGAATAGATGAATATTCGAATGTATCACGATCTGGAGGCTCAATTGGAAGAGGAAATTTGGGCTCTTGGTGAGGAAGTAGCTCATATACTCCCATTAGATAGCAAATTAGCTGAGGAAAAAGCACAGAAGGCTTGGGATCTAATACCTGAACCTAAGTATACATGGGGCATTACAGGTGTAACCTTGCATCAATACGTTCAAATTCTCAATTATAACGGGCATACTCAGCGATCAGTAGAGCTTTTAAATGAGGAGATTTTAGATTTGGAAGGTGCAGGGTACCGGATTATACATGCTGAACCTTATATTCAGATGGCGGAAACACTTCTTCATCAGAGCAACCCTGTATTAGCTCATGAATATCTCCAGAAGGCATACTTGATTGGAAATGCAAGAGCATTTCGGGACCAGCCCAAGCTTTATCAAGAAATGGCGAAAAGTAAATCTCTGGATGAACAGGATATACTACTTCAATTTGCGGCGTTGGATGTGAACGCCAAACTTCTAAGCGATTTAGAGGATAATCAATAACCAATGTAATGGTCCTATACAGTCCTAGACAAAATGCCAATTTGGGTACGTACAGATAATGGGCTTATCAATTATTTATGAGGAGGACGATTGCATTGAAATTAAAAGAAGTGCTCTTAGGCACACACAGTTTCGAAGCGATGAAAGCTTTTTACGGCTCTCTCTTGGATTTGCAGGTTGTGGAGGAAGGTTCTTCGCGGTTGTCGTTTCAAGTAGGGGAATCGGTTCTTGCTTTTCAGGAATCTCCCCATATGGAAAACGAATTTTATCATATTGCGGTTACGATTCCAACGAATAAATTCATAGAAGCAAAACAGTGGGCCATCGACCGTGGAATTTCATTGATTTCAAGACCCCAAGAAGAAGATGAGTTTTTTTTCGAAAACTGGAATGCAACAGCGCTTTATTTCTATGATACAGATCATAACCTTGTTGAATTCATTGCCCACCATACACTCGATAATGCAGTCGCTGAAGCTTTCGGACCCAACTCTATACTTCGTATAAGCGAGATTGGTCTTCCGGTCGATGATGTTCCAGAGGTATCTAGAATAATTACCGAAACGTTCCAACTTAATTCATGGGGAGGGGCTGGACAGAAATTCGCGCCGCTAGGGGATGTAGAAGGATCATTTATAGTCATAGACAAGCAACGGCCTTGGTTTCCTGATGATAGGCTTCCGACCGTGTTCAGCATCAGTGTCTTGTTTGAAGGTCCACACTCTGCCAGTCTTTCACTGCATAATGGTTTGTATGAATTGAGATCAGACGGATAGTGCTTCCCATCTCCACCACCCCCGGATTTCTGGAATAAAGCTTATGATGGGGTGGAAATCCGGGGATCATAATACATACAGGAGAGAATATATGAAAATTAGACTACTTAATTCAAATGAAAAATATCCAATAGAGCTCTTGTTACTAGCTGATCCTTCGCACCAACTTGTTGAGGAATACTTAAAAAGAGGGGAGTGTTATGTAGCAGAGATTGACCAACATATTGTTGGAGTCTATGTTCTTTTACCTACAAGACCTGAAACAGTTGAGTTAGTGAATATAGCAGTATCAGAAGATATGCATGGTAAAGGAATAGGCAGACAATTAGTAACACATGCAATTGAAACAGCCAGGGCACAAGGTTATAAAACGATGGAAATGGGTACAGGAAACTCTAGCATTGGGCAGTTAGCTCTCTACCAAAAATGTGGGTTCAGAATTGTTGGTGTAGATCTAGATTTCTTTGTCAGACACAACTATCTAGAAGAAATTTATGAGAATGGCATACAGTGTAGAGATATGATTCGTATGTCTCAGGATTTATAGAGCTTAAATTCTTTGCAAGCCCATCAAAGGTATCTTAAGTAAGGTTCTGAAAGGTATATGATATTGTGCCAAAAGATGGTACAATAAATTGCGGAAAGGCTATACAATCATTGGATTGCAATAGTCCTTTTTTAATAAGTTGATATCCTACTAAGTTCCTGATAAGGGGTGGTTACTTTGTACAACACAACAACCACGATACTCACAGAGATAACAAAACATATGAAAGATAATGATTTAATCCTAAGTGATTTAGCTAGAGAGGCAGAAATGAATCCGGGCACCATGAGCAGTATTATTAATGGGAACCGCACTCTTTCAGTGGATCAGCTAGACCGAATTACAAAAGCAATGGGGCATACCGTTGGCTATTACTACGAACGGTATGTGTCTGAGTATTTAACAGAGGCTAATCCGAATTGGCGTCGAATGAGTCCTTTTATACATAATTGTGCGAAATTAAACAAACTGGACTGCATTCATGATGTGGTCAATCTATTGATGGATAAGTTGGGCTATTCAGAATCCTTATTTGAGCTTGCTGAAGAATTATTTCATGAAAAGATGTACCAAGCGGCAGCCATACTTTATGAAAATGTAGCTTTAAGTGAGAAAAAACAATACTCAGAACGCCTCGCTATGTGTCAGTACCGCTTGTTCCATACGAGGCAAGGAGACAATCAAGAGAAAAATTATGAGGCGGCAGTTCAATTTGAAATATATGTTGAACGACTAGATGAGATAGATCAGTTAGAAGCGTTAAAAGATTTGGCGAATACATACCGTTCGTTACGTAAATGGGACAAAGTAGAACTGTTCGCTAAAGCTTTGGGAGACAAAGCTAAAATTCAATACAAATTGGAACAACAGCGGCATCATGTGAAAAAAGAAAATTCAAAGAAACCAAGTTTTCCTCTGTTTGCTTATTGGGCATTCTCACATTTACTTCGTGCAGAAGCTTGTGAAGCGAGGAAAGACTATGAGCAAGCACTCCAGCACACTTATGCTTATGCCGATTTAAGTTGGGTGAAAGATACGGATGAAACTGCTTTGAAGTGGAAGAGGCAGTATGAAGAGTGGGCTGTGGGGAATACCTATTTGAATAAGATTCTTGCAGGCGAGATAAACGTTCTATCTGATTATGTAGTTTATATTTCATCAAGAAAAGATGAGATTCTTCCGGCACTTGATATTATCGTCGATTCGGCTAATAGATACCACATTGATGTAGATGATATTTTAAAGCAATTCAATGAGGACATTTCATCTTTTCTGGAGCAACAGAAAGTTGAAAGCTTTTATACTAGACGATTCATAACAGAACGTTTTATGCATTTTTCGAAGGAATTATCAGTCTACTATTTGACCAAAGGAAGATTTTCTGATGGTTTTAAATTTTTAATAAGTTGTTTGGAAAAATCTACATTAATCAATAATAAATCGTATATAATTAAGTGTATGCGGCTGTATGAGTCTTATCGAGAGCATGCATCAACTGAGATAAAGACAGCGTACAGAAATTTGATTAATGAGGTGGAAAAGGATGAAACATAAAATAATTTTAACCGTACTGGTAACGAGTTTTATGTTATTGACAATAGTATTCCCTCGAGCAGGCTATCAAGACATTGAACATGACTATCAACCTGCACAGCATGGGGAAATGTAATTATTTCTAACAGGAAAAATATGTTTGGTATTTAAAGTAATTAAATGATATATATTGCTAAATTCAATGGATAATGGAACAGGCTAGATGGAATGATCCGTCTAGCCTTTTTATTGCGTGTTTTGCTGTATATAAGCAATATGAGGAAATCTTCTTTTGAGAAATATATGTAAAAAGTGCAAAAATGTTATGTGTGCTGTTGTAAACAACTGAAGGGTATATGACTTTGTTCCAAAAGAAAATGATGGGCTAAAGTAATTCTTACTAACTGTTTCTCATTACATGGTTAAATTATGTATCATATGCCGAGTCTACGTTGAAAGGGTGGTTTATCTATGGAGATCACACCTACGATTAGAGCAGAAGTTCAAACCTATCTGATAAGAAAAAGCTTAACCATGACCGAGTTTGGTCACATTATTGATTTGAATGTAGGAACAGTTAGTGGCATTGTGACGGGCAACCGACCTATTTCTGTTCACCAGCTAGATCGGATCACTATGGGAATGAATTTACCATCGGATTATTTTTATGAACGTTATATTGATGAATGTATTGAAGAAGAACCGCTTAACTGGCGAAGAATCAGCCCTTTTTTGTACCGGTGCGCGGAGTTAGGGCGACTTGATTGCTTGCGAAGAGTTGTAGGTATGTTGCTAGATAATCCTGTTTATCTTCCTTCACTTTTTGAAGTAGCCGAGGATTCTTATAAAAAAGGTTATACTGAAGCAGCGGCGTTCCTTTATGAAAATGTAGCAGAAGGGGAAAAGTATCAGTATTCAGAACGATTGGCGGTTTGCCAGTATCGATTGTTTACGATTCGTATTGGAGACGATCAAGAGAAAAACTATGATACAGCCATTCAATTTGAGCCTTACGTTGATCGATTAGATGAGGTAGATCAGTTAGATGCCTTAAAAGACTTGGCGAATACATACCGCTCGTTACGAAAATGGGATAAAGTAGAACTATTCGCTAAAGCAATGGGAGACAAGGCAAAAATTCAATACAAACTGCAACAAAAGCGGCATCATGTACACAAAGACAATTCGAAGAAACCAAGCTTCCCACTGTTTGCTTATTGGGCATTTTCTCATTTGCTTCGCGCACAAGTCTGTGGTGAAAGAAAAGATTATGAACGGGCGTTTTATCATATCAAAAAATATGCTGATCTAAGTTGGGTAACAGATACTGATGAAGAAACATTGAATTGGAAAAATAAGTATGAGGATTGGGCGGTAGTAAATACGTATGTAAATAAGCTTCTTTCTGGCGATAAGAGCGTTCTATCTGATTATGTAACTTATATTTCTTCAAGAAAAGATGAGATTCTTCCCGCACTTGATATTATGATTGAGGCAGCTAACCGATACCATTTTGATGTAGATAATATTTTAAAGCAATTCGAAGAAGAAATCATCTCCTTTCTGGAGCAGAAAAAAGTTGAAGGATTGTATACTCAACGATTCACAACGGAGCGATACACTCATTTCGCAAGGGAATTGGCGATCTATCTTTTGCGCAAGGGGAGGTTTTCAGAAGGCTTCACATTTTTGTGTAGCTGTTTGGAAAAGTCTGCTGAAGCTAATAATAGAATACAAGCAATCAGATGTATGAGGTTGTTTACACATTTTAAAGAACATGCATCTGCTCATACGAGGGCAGTCTACGGAAATCTGATTAAAGCGGTTAACGAAGATGAAGAGTAAGCTGATTAAACTATTCTCAAAAAGGTTAGATGGAATTATCCGTCTAGCCTTTTTCATATCGTTTGTTTTGCTCTACATAAATAAGCTTCTAGAAGTGACTTAGCTTGGACTTTTATCTGTCAAATGCTTATTCGATCATTGGAAGATTATATAATGTGGAAAGTAGTATTTAAATAACAAGACATATTGCCTATTCCCTTCATTTCCCTTATGATAATTGCACTACTACCAAAGAAGGAGATACATATGAAGAAAGCTATTCTACTACTATTAATGTTTGCTATCTTAATTCCATCACAAGTATTAGCAGCAAAAGCTACAAAAGCTATGTCAACAAGTGAAATCGAAAAAATATACTTTGAGGATTACAAAGGTCGTGTCAAAGAAATTAGAATTGCACAGAAGCATCTAAATGCTGTTCTGGGGGCAGAAGTTCGTGAGCTAACTCAGAGATTAAACCAAGCATCTGCGCGCTATAAAAACGAAGTGAAAAATAAATCTAGTAAAGTGGTAATAGCTCAAGCCAAGGCTGATTGTGATAAATTAAAGAAGCAGCTCGGCGTGGCTAAGGTGGAACTAAATAAAACAGTTAAAAATTATAAAAAAGAAAGCGAACAAGCATTAAAGGATATTGCAAATCAGAAAGCAGAGCTTATAAAATTCATTAAGAATCACACAGCAGGAAAAGATAAACTTACAGAGTCTCAATTTAGCAAGCAAGTTAATGGAGGTATTATGTCGATTGACGGCTCATTTACTGGCATTTTAAAAATGTTGACGGAAGCTGAATAATGATGAGTAAAGGCAGCAGGTATCACCTGTTGTCTTTTTAATTAGGCTTAGAATGGAAGTTATTGTTGACCGACTTTGGATTGCTGTGGAATGGGGACAAAGAGGATATATGGATATGGATGAAATAAATTTGTTCGTTTTTATATAATGAAGTACGATTAGCGAGGAGAAAAATGTATGAATCGTAAGTTTTTTATCATGGCTTTGATAAGAGGTATTTTCGGGTATTTCCCTTGTGGGCTGGGTGTTGCAGTATTATTGGAGGCTTATAGCAGATATAGTCTAAGAGGTTTTTTAATTGGAGCTACATTTTTCCTTATCGGGGGATTGGTGCTTTACTTCACAAGACGCTATGAATCATCAGATTGGTTACTATAGATAAAGCAAATATTCATTAGAAGGAGTATATGATGTTATCACCAAAACAAGAAGAGAGCCTTAGTAAATTTATGAGTAAAATTCTTAGGCATACACCAGAACAGTTTGGAATTAAGTTGGACCATGAAGGTTATTGCCACGTGCAAGACTTAATTTCAGCAATTAAATCAGAGAATAGATGGTCGGATATAGGAGAAGCAGGGATTGATCAAGTCGTAACTAATTGTCCAAAGAAGCGATACCACATGGTAAATGGATACATACGAGCGAACTACGGGCACAGTGCAGGAAGATTAGATTACAAAGAATCCATTCCGCCAACTGCTCTTTATCACGGAACAAATAGCAAAGTAGTTGATAAAATTATTACCGAGGGAATTAAACCAATGGGGAGAAAATATGTTCATCTATCTGAGACACTTGAATTTGCAACATTGGCAGGTAAGAGACGTGGTGAATTAGTCATTCTTGAAGTCGATACAGTAAAAGCGCTGGATAATAATGTGAAGTTCTATATCGCTAACAATGGTGTTTGGCTTGCCGATTTTGTGCCTCCACAATATTTTAAAAAAATTTAACACTGATATTTTCGTTTATATTAAAAAGTCAGTTGCATTACTTGAATCTGTTAGTGAATCTATTATTTCTATAAAATTGGAGGCTATCAAAAGAGTGGAGTCAAATAATTTACTTTGCAAGGCATTTATACAATACTTTTGACATAGTAAATTCGTTTATATCAGTCCATTTATCACATAGTATAAAAGGAAATTTCAGGATAACAGGTGGATATCCCTAAACATCTCCTTCTGATAAGATTATTTCCATCTAAATTAAAATGGACGTGATCAATTGGGGAGAATATTGGTTCCACCTGATAAGCTAATGGAAGTGGCTGACCAGTTCTTGCATGGTAAACACGAAATGGAACGTATGTTAAATTTACTGAATGGAAGAATTGATTTTGTCCAACAAGGTTGGTCTGGTGCTACCCGAGAGAGGTTTTTCCAAGATTTTCAGGTCTCTAGACAATCCATGGGCGTGACACTTGAACGACTTTCTACGGTTGCACAAGAACTCATTTTTATTTCAAAAAACTTCACACAGGTAGATGGAGAAAAAGTTGTACTGGATGTGCAGGGGAATGGTGTGCCTGTTAAAACGGCATCAAGCGGCGAAGGTTGGCTACATAAAATTTTTGAACAGATCGGAAAAGCGGAGATCACCAAGGCTGAAGCCCAGATGGAAGCTAGCAAGCTTCAAGGAGAAATTCTCTGGGATACGGCTCAGGGAGCAAAAGGAGCCATTCAGGAAGATTTAACCTTGGGGATGCTGCCCGACAAAGACCGTAATTATGATCATCCTATGGCTGCTAAAGTAGGCGAAATTCTTGGTCACGTAGCTACAACATTGCAGGGAGCTGGTGAGGTAATCGTTGGAACAGGTGGAGAAGGATTATCAGTTGCTGTTTCATCCACGGGAGTTGGTAGTATTATCGGAATACCTGGATTGATTGGCTCAGCAGCTTTAGCGGCACATGGAGGTACAACCGCAGTTAAAGGCGCAAGCGGAATAGGGAAGAGCTCAGCGGAATTGTGGCAGATGGCGAAAGGTGAAGGTGGAGGTTCAGCTAAACAGACACTTACTTCCAACAAGGGAACGTCGATAGATGTTACTCCTTCATCAAATCATACAAGTACGACAACGAATCCACATCCAGCTAAAGGTGAACCTAACTCATCAATTGATATTCTGGATAAAAATACAGGTGAGATAAAAACAAGAAGATATTATGATGAAAATGGAAGGGCTATACGCGATGTAGACTACACGAATCATGGAAATTCAAAGCAGCATCCAGAGTGGCCTCATGAACATGTTTTTGAATGGAAAGAAGATGGGACATTTAAAAGAGTTAACAAGAAGTAGGAGGGACTGTTTTGGAATACAATGAATTGGTGGAACGTTTTGAAATGGGAGAAGAGTTTCAGTTCTACTATAAAAATGATAGCTATTGGATTAGCCAGAATGAAGAAGAGTACTTTCTTACTCGTGAAAAGGACAGTTTTTCGCAATCATTTGAATCAGCAAGAGAGTTGTTCATTAATGGGAAGATTGATGATAAGACTATTCTAGAGTTGTGGGATAGCATAGAGATTTAAAAAAGTACAATTTGAGCCTGCTCCTTAACAATAAAAACGGGAGTGGGCCTTTCTACATAGTTAGCCAATCTGACTAAAGGAGGATGAAATTTACAACCACCTTGCTTCAAACGAAGGTGCGTCAAATTCAAATTACCATGCCCCAATATCAAACATTACAAGTTGTTGAGCTAGGATAAGGGAATCAAGCAGATGAACAAAATGTCCCTATAAAAGATACTACCGATATTGGAAAAGCGTAAATCGTAGTTTTTATTCATAGAAAAACACCTCGAATGAATTTGATTTTGATCTCGCATTCTCCATTCTCGGTGTGCACGTTCAAGTCTAAACCCATAAGCCTCATTATTTGACTCAGCAAAAAACGAAACCCAATATTGTTCAGGAACTCGGTATCACGAAACAACAGCTACATAACTATAAAAAACTCCTAAAGTTGATTCCTGAGTTACAGGATATGTTTGAAGATCAGGAGTTGAAAGCGATGACTACAAGCTTGTGGTCATAGGTATAAAGTTATCTTATTTCACATAACAATTAGGAATTAAGTTCGTTTTCCATAAATCGGAATAATGTTACTATGTCATAACGAACTCTAACAGAGGTATATTATGACAACAATTAAAGTGACACCTGAGCAACTTATGACTGCCTCCAAGCAGTTTGAGTTAGCACAGCAAACGGCAACTCAAATGAATAGTAATTTAGTACAACAAATTTCATCTATGGGGCAATTGTGGGAAGGACTGACTAAAGAGCACTTTTACTATTCCTTCCAAACCTCTCAGAAGAATATGAATGACTTTGTTACCTTGACGGATTCTATTGCTAGGGAATTACGTCACTATGCAGATAAATTCAGATTAGCAGATTTGATGGAAGCAGGTAACATTGACGCAAGTTGTTTACCACCTCCACCTAATTCATGTGCTGTTCCTGCTCCAGATACACGAAATGCATTCCAGAAATCAGTAGATAGCTTAACTGAACTAGGTCAGGATTTTGTAGACGCTAATTCAGTACGCTATGAGAAAAAGTTTGATTCAGTTTGGAGCTTCTTAGATTATATGTCGTATGGTATTCCAAAAGGAATGTATCAAGGATACATGGAACGGGCAGCTAAACAAAACAATTCATGGAATGACATGCTCAATTTCGGTACATTTGGAGTAACAGGTATGATTCAAGGGGCATTTAATCCAAACAATGCCTGGTCAAAGGAACACTGGGCTAATATGATCGGTACAGCTGGATTATTTGGAGGAGTTAGTTCAGTAATCAAGCCTAAAATTGGTTTGAAATCATCTATTAAGTATGAGATTCCGAAGAATAATACGAATTCGAAATTGCGTAATTCAATAGAATCTGAACCTAAAACAGAAGTACAAACAGGTGGAAGAAACGATCTTTCAATTGATGAATATTTTCGTAGAGAAGCTGAAGCAGATGAGATGTATGATCAAATCAGAGCGTCTGATAGTGATGTAAGAGCAATAGCTGAAAATTCTGGAATGAAGGAAAGTAGAGTTCAAAGAATCAAAGAACACGTTTTCATAAATGAACATATAAAGTCGAGTGGTTATGAAAGATTTCATTCTGATTACGAAATAGCTCAAGCATGGGATAGATTACAAAAAGGATTACAAACAGAAAAAGATATGGATTTGCTTAATCATGAATTGTTTGAATCCAGATTTGAGGGTATATTTAAAACAGACTATGAGACTGCTCATAAAGCTGCGGTAAGGTCGGGTCGTCCATGGGAAATAGAATAGAGGAGATTTTATAATGGGAGCATTTGTTTTACTTTTTAAAGAGCATGAGGATGAGAATATAGTTATTTATAGATATGGCCCAAATGAACACATTATGGGGAAAATTCAATTGAACAAAGAGACTAAGCTATTCTCTGAAATTGAACCTTTACCAGATCCGAGTCATTCAAATAAATTTTATTTTGATAGGGCTGCACAGCGGATGGCACGTTGCTTCGTTAAAGAAGGTGGTATATTTCCCGAAAAGTTGACATTTGAATCATAAAGTAGCTTCAATAATACGAACCGAGCTTGCTCCTTTAACAGTAAAATGGGAGCAAGCTTTTTTCATAGTAATTTATCTGATAAAGAAGATAACTTGCATGTACCTAAGAATTAAGAGGCGGGAGTAATAGGAGAGTCTTCAATCAGGCTACTAACTTAGTGATATGGTTAAAGTATACGGGAAGGTACGTAAATGTTATGAAGTATGATACATACTTAAAATTATGGGAAGAACAAAATAGTCTAATGAGACTATTGTTCTGTGAAAATAAATTGTTAGACTGAAGAATAAAGCATTAGACCGTGAAAATAAAGTTGTAGACTGGCAGCCGGCATTAGCCAACGGGCAGGATAACGCAACCATTAGATGGACTTATGGTTCTCATATGATACAATTTATCCCAGAAGTATCTTCGCGGGTTCATGAAAAGCAGCGATGATGAACTAATAGGAGACCAACACAAAAAAGTGGTAGTTTTATGGATATGCAATAGTTTACTATAGGATCTTATTCCTCGGTTCGTCTAACCGATTGTAACGGAGATTCATGAAGTGCCCTGGAGAGATGGAAATAAAAGTGTTGCCTGACAATGGACATAGCGGGACTGGAAGAGCGGAAGTGACAAAGCCCATAAGCGTAGGTCACAGCTCATAATACGAACGGAGAACTATTGCTTAACCAAGAAATTACTGGAAAGTGCGGAGGATAATTTGGATCGCAATTCGCTGGAATCGAGTTGAGATTCACTTCGCAGACAACTGGTGGCACTACGCGCCGAATGGAACTTGGTACTAAAAGGAGGGGCAGGACATATGCAAGAAGAACAGGAAATATTCGCGGGCGACGGATATAACAGGTCGTACGCAATGGCTACGGGTATGCCGATTTTGAATCTTAGGGGTAGCATACCGCGTGAAAGTAACGGCCAACTACCGTTTCCGTGGGTGACAACGGGCATCAGGATTGATAAAGAACAGATGTTGGAAACCGTTATGAAGCAAAAGACACTCGAGTATTTGTTTAATATGCAATTCAGTAAGGAGGAAATGACCGACCGCAATTTGGTTGTAGGCTGTTATGAATACAGGAATCCAAATGACAAGGAACAAATAATGCTATATGCGCTGGTTTCGTTGAAGGAATTTCTCGCGAGATACGGCGATGAACGGGCATTGGAGATTCTGATGCGAGTTGGCTGCACATACGAGAAGATTATGGAGGAATGTGATGAAGCCATTAAAGAACACTTTGCAGTGTTGCGCCGGTCACTTCATTTAAAGAATTTGAGGGACAAATATGATGTCGTTTACGAGTGGAGTGAAGAGGAAGGGGTAAAGACGTACATAATCAGATACACCAAATCGAGTTATACGAAGATTAAAGCTAAATCATTCGAAGAGTTGACCAAACTCTATGATGAGCAACGGAAGAAGGATGCGAAGAAGACGTTCGCGACTCTGGAACCGTTAGAAGCATTTATGCAAGCCTAAGAAAACCGCCCCTTTACGGGGCGATTATTCAACATTTCATCGAACGAAGATTCGAGGAATATCCAGCGATAGAGAGGATTCTCGACAGTCGCATCGGAAATTGCTGACCCGTACGCCAGATATGGTCGAATGGGGACTGATGGAAGACGTTGATCCAGCCGATTATTTCGGCAAAACCATAGAGGTAGAACGATTTAAGGCGATTGGAAGCCTAGCGATTCAGGGAGAAATTATCGCCTGGGCGTTTCTTACTGACGGCAGCCGATCGGCAGGACCGAAAGGGTTGTGGTTATCAACGGGGATGGCATGTTCTCGCTCCCCAGTGGCAAGCCGCTGCAGAGTATAAGTGGCAAGTCCTTCGAGGCGTGGCAGCGCGACTGGCTGGATCGGTACGGCGGATGACAAGAACCTCATCTTATATCAAATAAACTTTATCAAAACAGCCAGTCTTATCGCATGAAATAATTTTGCACCACTTGTTACGCTAACAGAGAACGTTAGTTCAATAAACCAGCGGCAGTCTAAGACTTTATTTTCAGGTCCTTGACTGCCGCTGGTTTTATATTTGGGTCAGTCTAAAACTTATTATTCCAAGATTGACGATTTAGCAATTCAGAATCAGCTTAGGACCAACAAATCCAGTCTAAATCTTTATTTTCATCGGACAACTATTAGAGAGGAGGGATTTAAGAATCAGAAATTTTTTATCATGGATTTGATAAGAGGTATTTTCGGTTATTTTCATTGTGGCTGGGACTTGCAAAAATATTGAGGCTTATAACAGATACAGTCTAAGAGGTTTTTTGATTGGAGCTACATCTTTCCTTATCGGAGGTTTGGGGCTTTACTTCACAAGGCGCTATGAATCATCGGATAGGTTATTATAGATAGACAAATATTTTATTAAAGGAGTATACAATGTTAACACCAAAACAAGAAGAGAGCCTCAGTAAGTTTATGAGTAAGATTCTGAGACATACACCAGAACAGTTTGGTTTGAGATAGACCATGAGGGTTATTGTGACATTCAAGACCTGATTCAAGGGATAAGATCAGAGAATAGATGGGCCGATGTTAGTGAGTTGGGTATCAAGCAAGTAGTAAACTATTGTTCAAAGCAAAGTTATGAGATTGTTAATGGGTACATAAGAGCTAATTATGGTCACAGTACAGACAGGTTAGATTATAAGGAGGCTACTCCACCAACCATTCTCTATCATGGTACAAACACAAAGGTAATCCATAATATTTTCAATGAAGGAATTAAGCCAATGGGTAGAAAGTATGTACATCTGTCGGAATCCCTTGAGTTTGCAATTTTAGCAGGCAAAAGACGTGGGGAACTAGTGATCCTCGAAGTAGACACAGAAAAGGCATTAGCTAATCAAGTGAAGTTTTATAAAGCCAACCATGGTGTTTGGCTTGCCAACCTTATATCCCCACAGTACTTAAAGAAGCTTGAATAAAGTGTAAACCTAGAACATTAAATGATAAAGGGACTAGATGGAATGATTCGTCTAGTCTTTTTGATATAGCATGTTTTGCTATACATAAATAATCCTCCTATATTTTGAACGTATCCACGAGCGTCCACACTTACCCGCAAATGCCGCATAAAATATCCCGGGTAAACAAAGAGGAGGTGCATGTAATAACCATGATACACATGGAGCCCGTACAAGTGGGTGAGCATACATTTATCGGAGTCGAGGTCAAACTGCCTAAAACAACGCTGCTGACTATCTCCAACTCCCGTGGTTACATCATGTGTGGTGCGTCTAAGATGCGGCTATTTCAGGGGATATAAAATTTTCTTTATTTAAGCCTTAAAGTCAAGCGGGACAAGCTTTCATAGCAATTTTCAATGTACTGATCTGTACTGATTTATTCTATTAAAATCTTATAAATGACTGAATTTTGTGACCGCATTTGTGACTTTTTGAAGGGGGACAAGCATGTGACTGTGCATTTTACTCCTGTGAGGTCAGATCAAATGGTTAATTGAGTTGATCCAAGGTATGGGGGGGTATAAATGATTTTCGAAGAATGATGGATTCATTGAACTTAAATGCTGGCCTTAAAACGACATGAGAGCATATAAGGGTTATGCGAGTATGAAGAGTCAACATCAAAAAACTATACTCGAACAAGTGTGATAACATAAGGTATATTGTTCCTATTGCTAAAGGTTTATTTTATAGAAAAGAGTGATACAAATGAAGGATAAAGTTAAAGGTTTATTATTGGGTGTTGCAATCGGCACTATGTTTACAGGTGGTTCAGTATTGGCTGCAAACTATAAAGGCGTAGATGTGGTTTTTAAAGATATACAAATTTATGTTGACCAAGTTAAAAAATCAAGCAATTCAGCAATTATCTATGATGGTACTACATATATTCCTGCAAGAACAGTAAGTAAAGCTTTAGATAAACAGGTTTCCCTAGATGGAAATAACCTATATATCGGAAAGCAGCCAACTAATAAGAATATTACTAAAGCTCAAGCTGTTAAACTCGTCAAAGAAAAATATTTCCCTAAGGCACCTTCTCAATTAACTATTGAGGTTGATAATACTGAGGGCAACACATATCTTATACACGCGTATGAAGTTGTAATTGATGATCCTAACACTGGAGCAGGACATACAGCAACATGGGGATGGTACTATGTAGATATGAAATCAGGCAAAGTTACATCAATGTACTAATCAAGTAACTAGTAAAGGGAGATATTATGAATTTTCAAATACCTATTTATTGGGGTTCATATTTCATTTCTATTCCAATAATAATTGCGACTGTGTGGACTGCATTAAAGTTCTTTTCAAAATCATATGTGAATCAACAATTTAATAAATTACTTGAGACACATAAACATGAACTACAAATATTAATGGAAAACAATAAATTTGATTTACAAAGGAAAATGCTTGATTTTAATTTGTTTACCACTAAAAAACACGAAGTTTATACTAAATTATTTAATCTTTATCTTGTTGCTGAAGGCCGTGCAAGGGGGATAGATGGATATGAGTACCCTGATTTTAAAAAATATAGCAAATCTGAAATTAAGGAATATTTAACGAGTTTGAATATCCCAAGTGTAGACATACAAAATTTCGTGGATAATTGGACGTCAGAAGACGCACATATTATTGCAGACCATATTATTGATTATTTGAAGAAATTAGAAATAAAGAATGCTATTAAGTGTCAACAGGATGCTAAAAATTATTCACTATTCTCTGGGCTATATTTATCCGAAAAGGTTGCAGTAATCTCTAAAGAACTATCACAAAATTTAGGAACATACAGCAATGATCTTAATATAATTCATAATTTCACAATGTCTCAATCTGATAGGGACCGTATTGTCGCAGAAATGAGGGATAAAGAAAACAAGATCGAGGAACTCATCGCTTCTTTAAAATATGAGTTGCAACAAGAATTATCAATAGGATATTATAAAATTTCAGAATAAACGTCATGGTTCAAACTTTCTATAATAAGGCTTGCGAAAGACAATTAAAACACCAATTTTACCATCCAGTTGCCCCCATATTGACGGTAACTGGATTTTTTTGTATCAAAATACGACGACATCGACGTATTTGAGCAGTTTGGACTGTACTTTGATATTGAGAAGCGGATGGACCAATGGTCCATCTAGAATAATGGCGATCAAAGCGCTGGTCGTTTTGTCCAGCGGTCAATGAAGGATGTTGCTGAGCCAATTGGAGAAAATGAAATCAACATTGGACAAAATTTTGCCGGAAGTAATTCACCAGTATAACAATCACTACTATGTGAATTGAGAAGCTTCTAGGAAAATTTTGGGGAATTTATTGGTGTCCTAACTGAATACTTAAACAATTTCAGTATTAGGCTACTAAGTTAAGCTTAGGACGTTCAAATGGGGGGGGGGCAACTTTGGACTGTCCTGTAAAGTAGTAAAGGGTACGGAAAATTTTCCGGGGGGTCATAGCTGGTGATATAGTTTATATAACAAAATGGGTGTTATCAAGTTTCACCTCAAGTGAATATCAAATTGTAATGTCGTCACTATTCCATGTCACCAAGTGACACGATTCCTACTCCGCGAAATCGCGGAAAATTCATTCATGAGTGAGGGAGTAAAATTGCGCTGGCCTATTTTGTCTCTAGCTGGACAGAATTGTTGAATGTAACGTTTTCGTTACAACTTGATGTCCGTTGACAATAAAGTTGTAGACTGGTCACTGGTATTAAGCTATACCAGCTAATAGCTTGTCAAGATTACCAGTAAAGTGATTCTAAATCATGTGGTATAGTTAAAATGAGCATGCCAAATAACCCTCCAATTTCCGTTGTGTCTTGGAAGGTTATGCCAATAATAATCTTTTAAATTGGACGAAATTCCTTTTTGTTTTTCAAGATTGCATAGAGCCAATGGACGAGCTTATTTGCACATGCGATTAGAGCTACTTTATGTGGTTTTCCTTCTGCTCTCTTGAGATCATAGAACGCTTTGATTCGCATTTTTCGGGAGCGTATAAGCCCACACTGGACAGCCATTACCAGTGCGTAACGCAACTGCCTGGAACCACGTTTCGTGATTCGATTTCGAGTTGCTGTAAATTTACCGGAAGCAAAGACACTCGGGTCAATGCCTGCAAAAGCCACTAACTTTTTAGGATGATCAAATCGGTCGACTTCTCCAATTTCAGATAAAATTGTTGCAGCAATTTTATGCCCAATACCGGGAATCGACTGAATTAATTCATACTCTTCAATTTCTTCAGCCAGAGCATCTATGTTCTGTTCCAGTTCAGCAAGCTGCTCTTGGTACTGAAGAATAAGGGGAATAAGAACTTTCAAATTGATTAAGTGGCTTGCATACATGGTTTGCTGAAATGGGTTTTGCTTTGCCGCGTCTAGCAGTCGCTGAACCCGTTGGTTAATCCAGCCCTCTGAACGCCCCCGTTTCGAAGAAAGTAGTTCTTTCATCTTAGCTTTGAGTGTAATTTCATCCGTCTGCAAAACTGAATATGAGGTTGGAAATTTACTTAAAAACCGTAGTGAAATACGGGAATACATAGCTCCAAAGACGCCTTTGTAAGCTGGGAAAACCTGATCTAAAACGGCTTGGAATTGCAGCTTCGTCTGTACACACATCTTTGAAAGGGACTCATACTGTCTTGTAAGATAGCGCAGATTGAGAAGTTGCACACCTCTTTTCTTAAAAGGTTCAAACTCTTCCTTGTAGTACAACTCTCCCAATAGGTAAGCGTCCGCAGCATCCGTCTTTACTTTACGAAGTTGAGACTTTCTAAGCCGATTTGAGATGAGCGGATTAATGACAATGTAAATGTAGTGATGTTCTTCTAGGAACTGAACAACGGGACTTTGGTAATGGCCGGTTGCTTCTAGAATAAGTAGAGGACGTAGTCTGGATGCAGTCTCAACATCCTTCAAAACTTGATGTAAATTTGCTAGGCCATCACGAGTGTGCTCGAAGTGGAATGTCCCTCTGAAGGGCTTTTCGCGCGCTAAAAAGGCTTGTCCATGACTTTCTTCTTTTGAAATATCTAGACCGACAACTGGATTCATTTCATCTCTCCCTGTAAGTTTAGATTCCCCGGCATCCCTAAGGTTCTTCTTGTCGCTCCATAGCATCGCTTGTTATACGGGATCTTACGTCCCAACCAGCCTCAATCATGGTCATGACAAGTAGGGCGAACACTATAGCGCTCGGGATCAAGTCCCACGGGCAGGTACGTTCGACCAGGCTACCTTAATCCTCTATGCAAATGAAAAAAGGATCAACCAGAAAGAACTGGTTGATCTCATAATACGAACGGGCAGTTTAGTTGAACAAGATAAGTAGAGGTTTTATGTCGCATTTGACGCAAACTGTGAAGGAGGAAGCTGGGAAAATGATAGCTAAGTGTAAAGTGTTGAGTTAACTATCCAGCTTGTTTGTTGATGTCTTTAATGTTTGTGCAGCCTCATCGAGATAGATATCTAAAAAAGTACCATCAGTAAATTTAATAACCACAGCATTAGTAGTGATGGCGACATCTTCAATCGTCCTACCTTTAAGTTTTTCAGGTATAACTTTGAAATTAGTCGATTCCACATTCGTCAAATCCTTTCATTGATTACACATCTTAGTAATGTAGAATTTGTTAACGGTCTCATTATAGTACTATCTGAAATAATAAAAATGATATGTTATTGTAAACAATTGACTGGAGGTGTGCTGGATGGATATAGGTGAATTAGTACAGTATTTAAATCGGATGAGTTCTAGCATAAGTGAAATAGGGGATAAAACTAGTGCAGGTTTACAGGACATTGAAACTAGATTGAGCAACTTAGATAGCACTCTTACTATGACTAATGTTTTGCTCATTGTTCTAATTATTGTTATTGCCATAAATACATTTCTAAAATGGAAAAATTCAAAGAATTAATTATCAGCTCATTAAATATGTTCATACATGAATGCCCCTATACATGCCAGAAAGTTGCGGCGATCTGGTTAGGGGCATATTCTTATGGATTGAGTATAGAAGCTACTAGTACATGAAAAAGAATACGAGCCTAAAACACAATTAAGTATTGCTCAAGAAATTAGCACAACCAAGCAACAACTACATAATTATAAAAACTTCTAACACTCATTTCTGAGTTTTAGGATATGGTTTTCGTTACAACTATAAGGCCTTTAGACGTAGGTAGAAAGGTTAATCCTTCACATAACAATTAGGAATTAAGATGGTTTTCCATAAATTTGAATAGTGTTATTATGTCATAACGAACTCACACTAGAGGTATATTATGACAACCATTAAAGTGACACCAGAACAGCTTATGTCTGTCTCCAAGCAGTTTGAGTTAGCACAGCAAACGGCAACTCAAATGAATAGTAACTTAGTACAACAAATTTCATCTATGGGGCAATTGTGGGAAGGACTGACTAAAGAGCACTTTTACTATTCCTTCCAAACCTCTCAGAAGAATATGAATGACTTTGTTACCTTGACGGATTCTATTGCTAGGGAATTACGTCACCATGCAGATAAATTCAGATTAGCAGATTTGATGGAAGCAGGTAACATTGACGCAAGTTGTTTACCACCTCCACCTAATTCATGTGCTGTTCCTGCTCCAGATACACGAAATGCATTCCAGAAATCAGTAGATAGCTTAACTGAACTAGGTCAGGATTTTGTAGACGCTAATTCAGTGCGCTATGAGAAAAAGTTTGATTCAGTTTGGAGCTTCTTAGATTATATGTCCTATGGTATTCCAAAAGGAATGTATCAAGGATACATGGAACGGGCAGCTAAACAAAACGATTCATGGAATGACATGCTCAATTTCGGTACATTTGGAGTAACGGGTATGATTCAGGGAGCATTTAATCCTACCAATGCGTGGTCAAAGGAACACTGGGCTAATATGATCGGTACTGCTGGATTACTTGGAGGAGTTAGTTCAGTAATTAAACCTAAAATTGGGTTATCGGGGTCTGTAAAATATACTCCGTTAAAAGATGGAACTACCCGAATAATAGAAGGTGCGGACAATACAAGAAAAATTATAGATACTAATGGTCTGCGTAATGAAGTGCCTTTAACTGAAGCACAAATTGGAAGTTTAACTCAGTATGCAAAAAAAATAGGAATGCCAGAAGAAAATATCCGTGTAGCGGGGCCTAATGATACTTCTCCTACAGGATTATTATTCGATACGATTCTTAATATAAATAATGATGTACTTCCTTCTAATGCCACAGGTAAATTAGCAGCTAATAGCCGGATTACTGGTCATGGAACAATAGCTCATGAAGTTGTCGGGCATTATGAAGCAGGACTAGCCGGAAAATCCTTTCAAGTTATGGATGATGAATTTAATGTTATAACTAGGAACTTTGCACTTGACGAAGCTCAAGCAAGTATCCGAGCTGCAAGATTTGCTCCTGACTTGACTCAATTAGAAAGAATCATGCTTTTAAGAGATGGAATTACTAGATTAAAAAACGAAGGTATCAAAATTAGGGAAGTTAAAGATATACTGTTCATACATGAACGTTAGTTAGAATGGAGATGTTCTTTTGGAGATTATGAAGTTAGACGATATCATTAAAACACCCAATAAAGGAATTATTTTAGTTGGAACAAATATTGAATTAGATAAGCCGGATTATACCAATTTGAAAAGTTTGATAGGTTCAAAAATACAAGTAGATAAGTTAGATGGGACGAAATGTGAACTGGACGTATTGGATATTAGCATTTCTTTTTCCATTGCTAACCTTCCACTCATTGGTATTAGTGTAAAGGATTCGGAAAATATTAAAGATATAAAAAAGGGGACAAAAGTAGTGCAATTACTGTAGATTTATAATGTATTGCGATTTTCATAAAATAAATTAAGGCATCTGAAAAAGTGGAGTATGCGAATCGCATACTCCTATCTTTATTTATAGTGTTGTAAATATAAACAATGAACTTACGCCTACAAAATATTTAAACAACTAAACGAAAAGAACATTGTACTGAATTTTGCCCAAAGTTAGGAGGCCCCCTCGAGTTATAGTTATTCACCATGATATTTTGAACGTATCCACGAGCGTCCACACTTACCCGCAAATGCCGCATAAAATATCCCGGGTGAACAAAGAGGAGGTGCATGTAATAACCATGATACACATGGAACCCGTACAAGTGGGTGAGCATACATTTATCGGAGTCGAAGTCAAACTGCCTAAAACAACGCTGCTGACTATCTCCAACTCCCGTGGTTACATCATGTGTGGTGCACTGGATGTTGGACTGCTCAATGAGCGGCTGGCGGATCGGAAAATTCTTGCCGCACGAGCTGTGGGGGTAAAAACGCTGAAAGAATTGTTGGAAGCGCCGATGGAATCGGTGACGACAGAAGCGGAGCAGCTGGGGATTAAGCCGGGGATGCCAGGCTACGAAGCATTATTGAAACTGGTGTAATGAAGCCTATGTGCACATGTTGTATAAAAGTAGAGGAACAAGAAACGAAAAAAACCGGACTTTTTGGCTCCGGTTTTTTTCTATAAAAAGTTTTATTCTATCGAGTAGAATCATTTGACTTATATACGAACTATATAACCTGCAAGAACAATTAATCGGCAAACAAATTAGTCAGGTTCTCGCTAAAAGGTGCTTGTACAATTCCTTTTTCGGTAATGATGGCGGTAATGTACTCATGAGGTGTAACGTCGAAAGCTGGGTTGTAGACTTTGATGCCCTGCGGGGCGGTCCTTTTACCAAAGCTTTCGGTAACTTCCTCCGCAGAACGCTCCTCGATCGGAATATCTGCGCCTGTTGCGGTCTGCAAATCAATGGTAGATAGTGGAGAAGCGACATAAAAAGGAATGCCATGCGCCTTCGCTAGCACAGCTAGGCTGTAGGTACCGATTTTGTTGGCGACATCGCCATTAGCAGCGACTCTATCTGTGCCGACAATAACGGCCTGTACCCATCCTTTGGACATCACCATGCCCGCCATATTGTCGCAGAGCAGGGTGACATCAATGCCTGCCTGCTGAAGCTCGAAAGCAGTCAGGCGCGCACCTTGCAGCACGGGGCGAGTTTCGTCGGCAAATACTTTGAGGTGGATGCCGTTCTCCTGCGCAAGGTACATCGGCGCGAGCGCTGTTCCGTATTTGGCTGTCGCCAATCCGCCTGCATTGCAGTGAGTGAGTACGCCCATCCCGTCCTCGAACAGAGGTAAAGCATGGATGCCGATCTGGCGGCATACTTCTTCATCTTCTGCCTGAATGGCTATGGCTTCACGCTCCAGCCCGGCATTCCAGTCTTCGACCTGACCTCCGCTAGCTTCAACGATGAGTTCCCCGGCCCGCTTCTTCATGCGGTCCAGGGCCCAGAAGAGGTTCACTGCCGTCGGCCGTGAAGTAGCCAAATGTCCGCACACGGCGTGTACATTCTGCAGCCACTCAGCAGCGTCGGTGCCGTCGTAGGAGGTAGCTCCTAGCACAACGCCGTAGGCCGCAGCCATCCCGATGGCGGGCGCACCGCGTACCTTCATCGCATGGATGCCATCCCATACTTCATCGGCCGTGAATAAATCCAGCATGACAATGGTTTCGGGTAGCAGACGCTGATCCAGCATGGACAAATGGTTACCTTTCCACACCAGCGAAGATAGAGCCTGACTGGACACTTCAGTTTTCCCAGAGGTTACGGGTGCCGAATCTTTTTTTTCACTCATATTCATTAAGCTCCTTTAGTTTGGGCAGCTGTTGCTGTCCGAACAATGTCTCCCAGTTCCCGAATCGAATGAAGCTCGCGATTGCGAAGAACCAAGGATTTACCGATAGATAACGCCAGACGTTCCGCAGCTTCCTTGATAGCAGGATCGGCAATGGTGTCGATATCTGCCACATGCGACAGGCTGATGATACGGCGAATCACTTTGCACCCTGCAAAACCAATCGTATCTTGCAGTACTTTCTGGAGATACAAGTCCTGATATCCTGCTGTACGTGCCATATGATCGGTGACATGCTCGTCCCACAGTTTGCGGAACCTACCCTCAAACTGCTCCCATACCTGAATGGCAGTCTCCAGAAGCCAGTCACGTCTTTCCTTTAGAGCTTTCTCGCCAGAGGTCCATCCGGGTTGTGCTGCGTAGTTCAACAGCAGATTGGCGATCACCGCTCCGATGTCAAAGCCCATGGGTCCGTAGTAGGCAAATTCAGGATCAATGACTTTAGTCGATTCGGTCGTTACGAAAATGCTGCCAGTATGAAGGTCACCGTGCAGAAGCGCTTCGGTTCGTGTCAAAAACTTTTCTCGCAGCAAAGCCACTTCCAAGTGAAGCACTTGATCTGTACGTAGCGCCTTTGCTTCGTCTTCGATGTAGGCACCATAGTTGTTATTATCTGAGAACCGATACGGTTCATCCAGAATCAGATCTTCAGTTATTTTGCAGAGATCTGGGTTGATAAAGCGCTTAACCAGATCTTTTTTGTCCTGCTGATTCATGCCCAAATCTGAGGTGAAGAAGAGCGTGCGTGCCAGAAACTCCCCAATATGATTAGCGAAATATGGATAGGTGTTTCCTTCTATTAGTCCCTTGCGCATGATGGTGTGTGAGCTAAGATCCTCCATCACGGTCAACGCAAGCTCATCGTCATACGCCAGTACCGCAGGAACCAATTCTGGGCAAATATGGTGTTCCTGCTGAAGTGCCTCGCGTTCAATACGGGCACGATCCAGTGAAAGCGGCCAGGATTCACCCACAATTTTTACATAGGGAAGTGCCTGCTTGGCAATAATACTTTTGTTAGATTCAGAATCCGTAATGTGAAAAACCAGATTTAAGTTACCATCACCGATTTCTCGGCATTCCAGACGGGCTTCCTGACTAAAAAATCCGGGGATGTTCTTCACGAATTCGATTGCTTCTTCAGTCGTTAAAGGATGATATTGGGACAACGAAGTCACCTCCATAAATTGTGCGCATGTAAATAGTTAAAAAATATCACAAGATTAAACCAAGTATTTTGATAGGATAGAGAAAGTATAACGAAAAACATTGAAGTTTTGTACATTTTTTTTATGGGGATTGAAAGAGGAAGAAAGGAGTACTCTTCTTTTTGTTTCGACTCCGTATAGTAAGGGTAAATATGAAACAGACGTCCGGCAGGTGATATTAGGATGCCCGCTGGCGTCTTACCGTCAGTAATGACGGTGATGGATACGTAAACGTTCCTGAAAATCAATTTGATGAAAAAGGAAGGGATTTATGATGGCTAAAACAACAAGTAACTCGAAAAATACGCAAACAAAGTCGGTGGAGGAACTTTTAAACCGTCAAGTCGCTAACCTCAATGTGTTATATGTAAAAATTCATAACTATCACTGGTATGTGAAAGGCTCCAGTTTTTACACACTCCATGTTAAATTTGAAGAGTTATATAATGAAGTGACATTGAAAATGGACGAGATCGCCGAGCGCCTGCTTGCGTTGAAAGGTTCTCCTTCCGCAACGTTGAAGGAATATCTGGAGCTGTCCTCGATTCACGAGGCAAATGGCAATGAAGATGCTCCGAAAATGGTGCAAACCCTGATCGAGGATTTTGCGACTATATGCGAGGAGTTTCAGGAAGGTATTGAACTGGCAGAAAGCAATTCCGACCAGCCTACTGCAGATTTGCTGATCGGCTATAAAGCGGATCTGGAGAAACATATGTGGATGCTTCGCTCTTATCTGGGCTAACTCAGCAGGATTTCGCTAATCGCCCAATGCTTAGTTCTGGGAATTTGATTCCACATTCATAGAGATCGATTTGCGTTCTGAAAATAAACCCTTTACATGTAAAACGCTACTGACGTCATGCTGTCAGTAGCGTTTTTATGGCTAAAAAGAGATCATTCACCTCATGTTTTTAGTACAAATTTATAATAATATGGCCATTCGTAGGATATATTTTGCCATTTGTGTGCTTGGTAGGGTGAACATTTTATGAAGAAAGTTGGATAACGTGTGTCTGTTGGTTGCACCCTCCAAGATATTTATTATAAAATAACTTGAGAATCATTGAGAATCAGTTTAGAATGATTATAAATAAATTTTTAAATATTATGTTTGCTTGAAATCAGGGGGCTCCCCTGTTTAAATATACTTTCTGATTTCGACACCACACTACAATTTTTGGAGGGTATTGCGAATATGGCTACAAACTTTAAGATTGAAGGTCTCAAAGCGACCATTGAAGGCAAGGAAATTTTGAAAGGTATTAACCTCGAAATGAAGGGCGGAGAAATCCATGCCATCATGGGTCCTAACGGAACGGGTAAAAGTACATTGGCGTCTGCTTTGATGGGTCATCCTAAATATGAAGTCACAGATGGCAAAGTAACTTTGGATGGAGAAGACGTGCTGGACATGGAAGTGGATGAGCGTGCACGTGCGGGATTGTTCCTGGCCATGCAGTATCCGAGTGAAATTGCAGGGGTAACGAACTCCGACTTTTTGCGTAGTGCAATCAACGCACGTCGTGAAGAAGGACAAGAGATTTCCCTGATCAAGTTTATCCGTCAAATGGAAAGCAAAATGAAGGAGCTTGAAATGAATCCTGAGTTTGCTCACCGTTACCTGAACGAAGGCTTTTCTGGTGGTGAGAAAAAACGGAATGAAATTTTGCAAATGATGATGATTGATCCGAAAATTGTCATTCTTGACGAAATCGACTCCGGTCTGGACATCGATGCTTTGAGAATCGTGGCTAACGGTGTGAACGCCATGCGTTCCGAAGATCGTGGCTTCCTCGTGATTACTCACTACCAACGTCTGTTAAACTACGTTAAACCAGATTATGTACATGTGATGATGCAAGGACGTATCGTTAAATCCGGTGGTCCTGAGCTTGCTGAGCGTCTGGAAGCAGACGGTTACGACTGGATTAAGGAAGAGCTGGGTATCGTTGATGAAACTGTAGGACAAGAGGCGTAAGCCGGAAGCGAGGAGGAAAACTGATGACTACACAAACAATCCTTCCGGTAGATTCCGAGCAACTGCGTGTTCTGTCCGAACGTAACGGCGAGCCGTCTTGGCTGGCAGAAGACAGACAAAAAGCACTTGAGCTTGCAGGCAAACTGGAGCTTCCGGTATTTGAAAAAACAAAAATCGAACGTTGGAATTTAAACGATTACGGTCAACATAAACAGAGCGAGGCCATTGCATCGCTAGAGCAGGTTCCTGCAGCCATTGCTGATCTGGTCAAAGAGCAGCAGGAGGGCGGTCTGATTATTCAGCGCAACTCCGGCGCGGTATACGTGAAGCTGAGCGAGGAACTGGCGGCGCAAGGCGTTATTTTCACGGATTTGCAAACGGCGGTTAAGGAACATGCAGATTTGGTTAAAGCTCATTTGAACACAGTCATTAAGGCTGAAGAAAATTCATTGTCTGCATTGCATGCAGCACTTTGGAACGGTGGAGTATTTGCTTATGTGCCTAAAAACGTAGAGCTGAACGTTCCGCTTCAGGCTGTTTTCCTGACGGATGATGCGACTGCAACGTTTGCGCCGCATGTGCTGCTTATTGCCGAAAGCCATAGTTCCGTGACGTACGTAGACAATTATGTATCTGCGGATTTGGCGGCACCTGTTCTTCATAATGGTGCGGTAGAAGTTGTTGCGAATGCAGGAGCTAAAGTACGTTATGCGACAGTGCATCAGTTTGGAGAGCAAGTAACGGATATTTCGATTCGTCGTGCCACGTTGGGAAATGACGCAGCTATCGAATGGATTGTGGGCGAAATGAACAACGGTAATACAGCGAGCAATACCATGTCTGTGCTCAAAGGCAATGGCTCCAACTCGGATGCCAAGATCATTGCTGTAGGTTCCGGCTCACAAAAGCTGAACTATACGACACAAGCACAGCATTTTGGTAAAAATTCCGCTAGTCAGATGATCACGCGCGCAGTTATGCGTGAAGAAGCGTCTTCCATCATTAACGGAATTACAAAAATTGAAAAAGGTGCTACCAAAGCAGACGGTCAGCAAACGGAACGTGTTCTGATGCTCAGTCCGAAAGCGCGTGGTGATGCTAACCCAATCCTGCTGATTGATGAAGATGATGTAACGGCAGGTCACGCAGCCTCGGTTGGTCAGGTTAACCGTGAACAAGTGTATTACTTGATGTCCCGCGGGATTAGCCGTGCAGAAGCTGAACGTCTGATTATTTATGGCTTCCTGGCACCTGTCGTATCTGAAATTCCGCTCGAAGGACTTCAACATCAGCTGCAGAGCCTTGTTGAAAGGAAGTTAGGCCAATGAATACTGCATTGATCCGTGAACAATTCCCGATTTTACATCAGGAGATTAACGGTCATCCGCTGGTTTATTTGGATAATGCGGCCACTTCGCAAAAACCGCTGGCGGTCATCGAGGCGATCAAGCACTACTACGAATATGATAATTCAAATGTTCACCGTGGTGTGCATACCTTGGGTAGCCGCGCAACGGATGCTTATGAAGGTGCGCGGGAGAAGGTAGCCCGCTTTCTGAATGCAAAGCGCAGTCAGGAAATTATTTTTACAAGAGGAACAACAACGGCGCTGAATCTGGTCGCTTCTTCCTATGGCAGGGCTAATTGCCAGGCAGGTGATGAAATTGTCATCACACAAATGGAGCATCACAGTAATCTGATTCCGTGGCAACAGGTAGCCAAAGCCACAGGCGCGACTTTGAAATATATTCCACTTCAAGAGGATGGTAGCGTTGATCTTGCTGATGTGGAGAATACCATTACAGAGAACACTAAAATTGTAGCGATTGCGCATGTCTCCAATGTGCTTGGTGTTGTGAACCCTGTCAAAGAGATTGCAGCTATTGCGCATCGCAAAGGCGCAGTCATCGTTATAGACGGTGCACAAAGCACACCACATATGAAAGTAGACGTGCAAGACATCGATGCTGACTTTTATGCCTTTTCGGGTCACAAAATGTGTGCTCCTACTGGGATCGGAGCACTGTACGGCAAGAAGACGCTGCTGGAAAACATGGAGCCGATTGAGTTCGGCGGTGAAATGATCGACGATGTAGGATTGTATGAATCCACGTGGAAGGAGCTGCCTTGGAAATTCGAAGGTGGAACCCCGATTATAGCCGGAGCCGTTGGCTTGGGAGCTGCCATTGATTTTCTGGAAAGCATCGGACTGGATGCCATTGCGCAGCATGAAAGCCGTCTGGTAGACTATGCTCTCAAACGTCTCCGTGAAGTGGAGGGGTTGACGATATACGGACCGGCTGAACGTCATGTCGGGCTCGTAACATTCAACCTGGATGATGTGCATCCGCATGATGTAGCTACTGTACTGGATAGCAAAGGGGTGGCTGTACGTGCAGGCCATCATTGCTGCCAGCCATTGATGCGCTGGTTGAAGGCCAGTGCGACTGCACGTGCCAGCTTTTACCTCTATAACACGGAAGAGGAAGTCGACGCTTTGGTCAGCGCCTTAATCCAAACAAAGGAGTATTTTGGCGATGCAACTTGATGACTTGTACCGACGCGTGATTATGGATCATTATAAAAATCCGCGCAATCGCGGACGTTTTGAGGAAGATGCCGTTACGGTGGATTTGAATAATCCTACGTGTGGTGACCGGATTTCTCTTCAACTCAAAACGAAAGACGGCGTGGTCGAAGATGCCCGTTTTACTGGCGAAGGCTGCTCGATTAGTATGTCCTCAGCTTCGATGATGACAGAAGCGGTCAAAGGAAAAACGATTGATCAGGCACTGGATATGGCGAGCCGCTTCTCTTCTTTAATGAAGGGAGAAGCCGTCGAATTCAATGATTATGAAGAATTGGAAGCTTTGTCAGGCGTTAATAAGTTCCCGGCCCGCATCAAATGTGCAACACTGGCTTGGAACGCGCTGCGCAAAGGGATTGATGAAGATAAATAATTTAAATAGAACAGAGGAGGTTTGAGAAACATGGCCAAGAAAGCACCGGAAATGGAAGAGTATAAATATGGCTTTCGTGACGAGCACAAGTCCATTTTCCAAACAGGTAAGGGTCTCACTCCGGAAATTGTAAAGGAAATCTCCAAAATTAAGGATGAGCCAGAATGGATGCTGGAGTTCCGTCTGAAAGCACTGAAACAGTTTGAAAAAATGCCAATGCCAAACTGGGGCGGAGATATGGATGAACTGGATTTCAACGATATCCAGTACTATGTAAGACCTTCCGAGAAACAAGGGAAGACATGGGAAGAAGTTCCGACGGAAATTAAAGAAACCTTTGATAAATTGGGTATTCCTGAGGCGGAGCAAAAGTTTTTGGCTGGTGTATCCGCACAGTATGAATCGGAAGTTGTCTACCACAGTATGCAAAAGGAACTGGAAGATCAGGGCGTTATTTTCATGGATACCGATACGGCGTTGCGTGAGCATCCTGAGATTCTGAAAGAGTATTTTGCAACAGTTGTACCTCCTGCGGACAATAAGTTTGCAGCACTGAACAGTGCGGTATGGTCAGGCGGAAGCTTCATCTATGTACCAAAAGGTGTGAAATGTGAAGTTCCATTGCAGGCTTACTTCCGTATTAACTCGGAAAACATGGGTCAATTCGAGCGTACGCTCATTATTGCTGACGAAGACAGCTTTGTGCATTATGTAGAAGGCTGTACGGCTCCAATTTACAGCACGAACTCGCTGCATAGTGCGGTGGTGGAAATTATTTGTAAGAAGAACGCACGTGTTCGTTATACAACGATCCAGAACTGGGCACCAAACATCTATAACCTGGTAACCAAACGTGCGGTTGCGGAAGAAAATGCAACGATGGAATGGGTCGATGGTAACATCGGTTCCAAGTTGACGATGAAGTATCCAGCCGTTGTATTGAAAGGCCGTGGAGCGAAAGGTATGGTCTTGTCCATCGCTGTTGCAGGCAAAGGTCAGCATCAGGATGCAGGTGCGAAAATGATTCACTTGGCACCAGACACCACCTCCACAATTGTATCCAAGTCGATCAGTAAGCACGGCGGTAAAGTAACGTATCGCGGATTAGCTTCATTCGGTCGTCAGGCTCAAGGTGCAAAATCGAATATCAAGTGTGATACGTTGATTTTGGATAATCAATCAACTTCAGATACTATTCCTTATAATGAAATTATGAATGACGACATCACGCTTGAGCACGAAGCAACAGTTTCCAAGGTATCGGAAGATCAGCTGTTCTATCTGATGAGCCGTGGTTTGACTGAAGCAGAGGCAACGCAAATGATCGTTATGGGCTTTATTGAGCCGTTCACCAAAGAACTGCCGATGGAATATGCGGTAGAGATGAATCGTTTGATCAAGTTTGAAATGGAAGGTTCCATCGGTTAAAACGCAGTAATCCTTGGCGTGACAAGGTTCTTAAGGTAATCTAAAGCTGTTAAATTGGAGTCGTGCCGATTTGTGCTGACTCGGATTTTCTCTAGTATAAAAGGCGAACTTTTTAAGTTCGTCTTCTTTTATTTTTTCTGTGATGCCTAAGTCCATAAGCCTTCTTTCTACTACATAAAAAAATTTATGCTTAGGACTGCAGATACTTGCCTAGCACTTATGTATGTTTGCTTAATAAGATGTTGTGAGTGACATAAACATAAGGAGGCATGCCAACAGATGCAGAAGAATAAAGCTGGAGTGAAGAAGAAACCCCTCTCTTCTAAACAGACACAGAGACATGTACATGAATTTGAAGGTAGCACCAAACTGGCTGAAGAAGGTGCAGACCGACATAACCACCGCTTTGCAGGTGTTACTGGGCAAGCGATTCGATTTGGAAGAAGTCATGTCCATGAAATCGATCTTACAAAAACTGATTTCGTGAACCACTTTCATAATCTGAGAAGGATTAGGACAGGGCCCGCTATTCCAGTCGGAAATGGCAAGCACGTACATTTTGTTACGGGCCAAACCACATTAAATGATGGTCATGTACACCAGTTTAATTTTGCAACATTGATTCAGGCACCTCTTATTTAATGAACGCTGGTTTGACCGAAGCTGAGGTAACACAAATGATTGTTATAGACAGCTGCTCATAAAGAATGAGAGCATCGTCTTCGATTTTTCGGTGATGTGTAAATTACTCGAAATAAATCAAAAAGCTCTGCTAACCATAAATGGTCGGCAGGGCTTTTTAGTCTTACATTGATTCTGTACTTCTTGATTAATGACCGTCTATGATTTTATGCCTTATGATAAGCCGCCTTATTCGAATTTTAAGTATATATTTTTTGTTTCATTTTTATGGTCAGTGTCACCAATTAGCAATCTTTAATGTTGGGACAGCTCGTCTGCTACTTGTTTATTTATCTGAAGTTTTATGGTCTAAGTCATGATGTAATTCGGTTGCTGGTATTTTGGCACTATAGATTTGACCTTTGGCAACAGGGTTAGAGATGTATACATAGCTCCCGCTTCCATCCGGCGCACTTCCTGTAGCCCACAAACCTTCACTAGATTCTTCGCCTTCAGACAAATTCCAAAACTCATAAGCTTCAGGCTGAGACTCTTGCTCTGCTTCAGGAGGAAAAGAAGCTGGGACCACAACACCGTTTTTTTCTTCTAATTCTTGGATTGCCGCCATCCATTGATATTGGTGATAGCGGTCACGTGCTAGCATTTTCCGTAGTGTAGCTCTGACGCTTTCATCTTGTGTCATATGATATAGCCTTGCTACCTGCAATCGACCCTGACTCTCTGCGTGCAAATTGGACCGCATATCCGCCAATAGGTTGCCACTTGCGACGATATAAGAGCCGTTCCATGGAACTCCATTAGAATTACTAGGTAATCCGCCAAGACCGCTGACCAGCAAGTGCTGCGGGTTAATTCCCCCCATAATGGCAGCTGTAACAGGGTCTTTTGCAGCTTGTTCTTGATCTTCTGGTTTAGCTCCATCAAGTAGTTGACTAATTAAAGCACACAGCATCTCCACATGCCCTACTTCTTCAGTTCCAATGTCCATTAGCATATCTTTATATTTTTCCTCACCGCGGCAGTTAAACCCTTGAAATAAGTATTGCATCATCACGGTCATTTCTCCAAATTGCCCTCCCAAAACTTCTTGTACCTGCCGGGCAAAAAGAGGATCAGGACGCTCAACTTTCACTTCAAACTGCAACTCTTTTTGATGTCTAAACATAATTACTCCTCCTATAGTTAAAGCAGCTTAGTGAATTCTAACTGTATTTAACCTTTTCAAGATGTAATAAAACGAGGATCAGCATAACAACAATCTGATAGGAGTCTTTACATTTAACTATCTGTTTGTTTGGTTTGTATAAAAATTATTAAAGAGGGAAGCATATGTTTGATAAGCCCGACCCTGCTGCTGCTAAAGTGATTCAAGAAGTATTAGGTGGTCGCTTCGGAGAAATGCGTACCATGATGCAGTTTTCTTTCAAAGTAATAATTTTCGTGGTAATGCTGTGCAGTATAGGGATTTGATACGGCTGGCTCAGGCGCAGACCAAGCCGGCGATGCCGGAATTGATCATGCTCCTTTAGATGAGGCGATAAAACACGCAAATCCTCATCATTTTATTATGGGAGCTCAAAGTTCCTTACCTGTTGATGCAAGTGGAAATCCTTGGCTAGGTAGTTATGTTTATTCCCACGGCAATCTGATTAGTGATTTGCTTGATAATCTCGTACTCGAATCTACAGGGGTTCTGCAAAAATCCCGAATTTACGAAATGAGCTCGAACAAAACATTCCGGGAAACGTTGGCTTTTTTGATTGTGCGGGATAATGCTCATCAAAATGCGTTTGCTAAAGCTTTAGAGACACTTGGAGTTGATTGGGAGAAAATTGTTCCCGGTTCCAAACTACGATATTAACAAGTATCCAGAATGCCGGAAGTATGTTGAAATGGGCTTTCACAATGCACAGTTTAATTTTCGATTGGATTCTACCCGTATTGGAGAAATATTCAATGGGCAAACTCCAAGCAGAAACGGTGGGGATTTGAGTGTAGTGGATCCTCCAGAAGGTTTTCCTCTTCCGTATATGCCTGAATTGCCTAATGAACATAGCCCAGGTCTACATGATCTTAACACTTAGGTTTAAACAAATAAGTAAGGATAGTAACTAGGTTAATGTCCGTAACATAAAAAGAGGCTGTCCTTCGTAAAGAACCTACGAATCAAGGACAGTCTCTTTTTATTCGCGTAGCCTGTGCTTCGGCAAAACATTTCGTTCTACCGAAGTAACGCCGGGAGGCAGTAGTAGCGGATCAGGATTCCAAATAAATTTCATCAATGGATACATGGCGTTCTCTAGACAAATCTACATATTCATCATCGTTAATTCTCACTAAGGGTCTGAAGTAATCAGCAGGATTGTTGAGAATAATCGTTCCTGTCTGACCTGTAGTCAGCAGAACCTGCTTATTAATGAAATTAGGAAGCATGTGTCTGATGAACACTTGGGTAGCTTCTGGGTTTAGATGTCCAAAACTCATGCTGTGCAGCTCACGTAATACGGTGAGCAGCTCCTGCTTCGTCTGGTACACACGATTGGAAATCATCGCGCTATACACGTCGGCAATAGCTGTTATGCTGGCAAAAGGATGAATATCTTCCTTGAACAGTCCATGGGGATATCCACTTCCATCTTCACGCTCGTGATGCTGCAGGGCGACAATTGCAGAAATCTCATCGCTGGTTGAATTGCGAATAATATCATAGCCATATAGCGAATGTTTTTTCATCTCATGGAATTCTTCGGGTGTCAGTTTATCCGGTTTGTTCAAAATTTCATCCGGTATCATGGACTTGCCTATATCATGTAAATATCCAGCTTTACCGGCGGCATATGCTTCTTCTTCCGTATATCCAAGCCATGTGGCAATGTAATATGACAGTACGCCTACTTGGAGAGAATGATTATAGGTATAGTGATCTCCCCGTTCCATAATTAATAGCAGAGATACGACATCTTTTTGACGAGCCAGCTCTGAAACGAGAGGGCCGAACAGCTCATCCACTCGATATTCATCAAATTTGCCAGTTGAGGAGGCTTCGAGAAACATGCTTTCAAAGCCACTGATCGTCTGCTCCATGAGAGGAACGGCACGTTTGAGGGACTCGGGGGAAGCTGGGACATCGGGGGCAAAGTCAACCGGAATGCTCGCTGAACCGGCATCAATGTCGATATAATCGACACCGTGCATAATGAGTTTGGAAATATCGTCATGCTGTAGCTCGGTGCCCTGAATCATGACAGGTACACCGTGCCCATTGTATGTATCGGATTTGAGGCGATCTCCCGGCTTGGCATCGGTAACGTGTACTCTCATGCGCTAACCTCCTTATTGTCGTAAATTTGTCGAAAATACGAAACAAACTTAATATATCAAGAATTAAATGGGATGACAACGACTAATTTACTATTATTCCAAGCTGTAAAATAGGTCCCAGGAACCCGTTTCCTATCAGATACCTACAGTAGATAACGTCAATACTTTTCACTATGTTTATGATTTGAGATTGCCCAGAGACTACAACGAAGCTTAAGGACTATGTCCACTCATATGTACCATATTGCTAAATAACATGGTATGCTTAAACATTAGAAGCTCCAAAGTCGATATATATAAAGTATAGAGGAGGGCGGTTATGGAGATGACGACTCGGCAAACGTTGACCATTTTGCATACCAATGATATCCATAGTCATTTTGGCAGTATGCCTTCGATAGCCGCGATGATCGATGAACGAAGAGCCGCATCACGGGATGCGCTGCTTGTGCTCGACATAGGAGACCACATGGACCGGATGGCCCCCGAAACGGAAGGAACGCTCGGTGGGGCAAATGTGGATGTGATTAATCTAACAGGATACGATGCAATTACGATCGGTAACAATGAGGGACTGACTTTTACCCCGGATATGATTGAACAGGCATATGCGGGGATTCATTGTCCGGTCGTATGCGGCAATCTGACAGAGCGTGCCACGGGGATGAGCCCTTCATGGATGAAGGAATCCCTTATCGTAGACAAAGCAGGAATCAAGGTCGGTTTACTTGGTGTGACGGCTCCTTTTGTAGAGTTTTATCAATTGCTGGGTTGGGATGTGCTCAATCCGTTTAAGGTGCTGGGGAAGCAGATCGCGGCACTGAGAGAGCAGGTTGATGTTTTGGTCTTGATGTCGCACCTGGGTCTACCTTCCGATAAAAAATTAGCGTCGCAGTTTCCTGAAATTGACGTTATCCTTGGAGGTCACACCCATCATGTGCTGGAGGAACCGCTTTGGATCGGAAAAACAGCTTTATGTGGGGCGGGTAAGTTCGGAACGCTGCTGGGTGAAGTGACACTAAGTCGTAACGATAGCCTCGAACCGTTTCGAGTCACGTCGGGCGGCGTAGTTCCTGTGGATCAGACACTACTGGACGAAAAAGTGGCATCGGCCATTGTGGTGCATCGCAGACAAGCAGAGCGCGCCATGGAGAACACAGTTGCGGTGACGGATCGGAAACTGGAGATCGCATATGATCAGGAATCCCCTTTCGGGAATATGCTGGCACAAGCGGTGTCCCATTTTACAGAAACAGAAATTGCCCTCGTCAATGCGGGACAACTGCTCGGCCCATTACCTCAAGGGGATATCAGCAAAGGAATACTACATTCCTTATGCCCTTCGCCGATTAATGCCTGTGTTATGAAGTTGCGGGGAAGAGATATTCGGTTGGCGCTGGAGCAGTCCTTGCTGCCTGAATTTACAGACAAGCCCATGACGGGTTTTGGCTTCAGAGGCAAAGTGCTTGGCACGATGTGTGTGGAAGGCTTGGCCATTCAGTATGACCCTGGCCGTGCTCCTTATGAAAAAGTGACGGACATTCGTGTAGCGGGTCAACCTTTGGAAGAGCATGAGGAATACACAGTGGGCACGTTGGATATGTTCACTTTCAAAGCAGGTTATGAGGTGCTTGCGAACGGAACAGATCTCCGATTTATGCTTCCAGAATTTTTACGGGATATGATTGAAATGGAGTTGAAGCGTCCGGGCGCGATGGAAGAATGTTTTGCAGCTAGGTGGCTTCAGGTATCAAAACAATCGGGAGAGGATTAAGCTGCGACTGGTACCTGTTACATTATTGAGAGCCGGCATGAAGCTTGGCAAGAAAATTTACAATGAAAACGGAATGGTGCTGCTCTCGGAAGGTGTTGAGCTTACTTCGCGATTGATTGAACGTCTAGGCCAAGTCGGTATTGGATATGTATACATTGAGGATGCTGTGACTGAAGATATCGTCATTCCAGAGATGATCCATGAACAGACAAGGGCCGCGGCGCTACAGGAAATCAAAAAGCAGTTTCAAGGGTTGTCATCCTACTCCGTAGATCATAAGCACAAATATTTTGGCAAGTCATTTTATAAGGTGATGGAATCCATTCTGGACGATATTGGAGGCCGTCAGGACGCCGTCATTATGTTGATGGATATCGGGGCCGCGGATCAGGATTTGTATCATCATTCTTTGAACGTATGTTTGTATTCACTAGTACTTGGAATTTCCAATGGCTACGATAATAACCAGCTCATGGAGCTGGGGATAGGTTCACTACTGCACGATATTGGTAAAATGAAAATTTCACCTCAAGTACTCTATAAGCCGGGTAAATTGACGGATGAGGAATATGAGCATATGAAAACACACACAGTGATCGGCTACAAACTGCTCAAAGACGAACCTGGCATTCCCTTATTGTCGGCTCATTGTGCATTACAGCACCATGAGCGTATCGACGGCAGTGGATACCCACACGGTTGGAAAAAGGACCAGATCCACGAATATGCGAAATGGATCGGTCTGGCCGACTCGTACGACGCAATGACAGCAAGTCGGATATACAAACAGGCTTTGTTGCCCTATGAAGCGATGGAAGTGCTGTACGCCGGGGCAGGAACGTTATATGAGCAGCGAATGCTGGAAGCCTTTCGTGACTGTGTAGCTATTTACCCCCTGGGACTCTCTGTGATGCTCAACACGGGGGAAGAGGGGGTCGTAGTGCGTATACATCCCAAAATCCCGCAAAGACCCGTCATTCGCATTGTAAGGGACCGGGATGGGCAGGAAGTGAAGGCACCTTATGATGTGGATTTGTCCGTATCCCTCTCGGTTATGATTACAAACACATTGGGTGCTACTGTCGCCCCTTTCGGAGGAGTACACGTAGATTAGCAGATGATGTGGAAGAAAGCATGCAGACACTTTACACATCATGATATGATAATTATACGTCTTTTGAGGTTAATAACAGAAATAAGGTGAAAACATAATGACAGTTCTACAAAATAACACGCTACCCCAAATATCGCCAACCTATGATCCGTGGGACCCGATTGTCTCACTGCGTACACATGGTCGTCATTTGCTTACGAGTGTGGAGATGACCGTAACGCATCTATGTAATATGCGCTGTGAGCATTGCGCTGTTGGCGATATGCTGGTTATGAAGGAGGCCCCTTTCCTTCCGCTAGACCTAATGCTGAAGCGTTTGGATGAAGTCGAGCATCTGGAGACGATCAGTATTACAGGCGGGGAACCTGCCTTACTCGATAAAACAGTGGATGAAGTGATCGTTCCACTGTTGAAATATGCCAAGGAGCGCGGTATTCGCTCGCAAATCAACTCCAATCTGACGTTAGATATTCGCAGATATGAGAAGATGCTTCCTTATCTGGATGTGATGCATATTTCATTTAACTATTTGAATGCGGACGATTTTTATGAAGTAGGTTTTGCAAATACCGGCCGACCGACTCCACGTGCGGGTGCTGTTCGCCTGTATGAAAAAATGATGGAAAATGCCCGCAGATTGAGTGAAATGGGGATGTTCATTTCAGCTGAATCCATGATTAACTATCGGACACACACGAAGCTGGAGGGCATTCATCAATTAATCAACGAAATGGGATGCCGACGGCATGAGGTTCATCCAATGTACGCGTCGAATTTTGCCTCTGCTTTGCCTGTGCTTTCACTCGACGACATGCGGAACTCTATCCATAAGCTGCTGGATGTACGTAATCAGGACATGTGGATGTTGTTTGGCACATTACCGTTCTTTGCTTGTTCGGATCGGGAAGAAGACCGCAAACTGCTTCGACGCTTGCGTCAGGAACCGAATATTACGATGCGTAATGATCCGGACGGAAGAAACCGTGTGAATGTGAATATGTTCACGGGTAGCGTGTATGTGACAGATTTTGCAGACATACCGGCTTTCGGAAATATTCAGGAAGATAGTCTGGACGATATTTTTGGTGAATGGCTGAATGAGCATCCGCTGAATCAGACTGTGAACTGTCATTGTGATGCCGCTGCCTGTTGTGGACCAAATCTGCTCGTGGCGGATATGTATTACAAAGGAATAGACTTTAAATCAAGAAAAGCATTACAACTATAGAAATGGGGAGTTCGTATTGGATGGTCATACCGAGTTTCATTGGGGATTGCTAGCTGTGAATCTCCTCTTGGTACTGCTGCTTGTCTTTCTAAATGGTGTATTTGTGGCCGCAGAATTTTCGCTGGTCAAAATGCGCCAATCCCGATTGACGCAGCTCCAAAGCGAGGGTCATCGCCTGGCAGGCTATGCGCTGAAGGTGAACCAAAAGTTGGATGCTTATCTGTCCGCCACCCAATTGGGCATTACGCTGGCTTCATTGGGCTTGGGTTGGATTGGAGAGCCAGCAATATCCGGCTACCTGATAGAGCCACTCATGCACAAACTCGGTGTAACTGACGGTACACTGATTACAACGGTATCTGTTATCGTCGGATTTTGCGTAATTACCTTTTTGCATATCGTATTGGGGGAACTGGCGCCAAAGTCCTTAGCGATTCAGAAGACCGAAGGTGTGGCGTTGTTTTTATCGGCGCCTTTGCTGCTTTTTTATAAGGTCTTTCTGCCTGTGATCTGGGTATTGAATGCTGCGGCAAACTTGCTGTTGCGCGCATTCGGCATTCAGCCGGCGAGTGAAGCCGAAGCGGCTCATTCGGAGGAAGAGATTCGTATATTGATGAATCAGAGCGCCAAAAGCGGTGTGATTGATAAGGACGAAATTAAGCTGATGGATAATATTTTTGATTTTTCCGACTTGCTTGCCCGTGAAATCATGCTGCCGCGTACAGATATGGATTGTTTGTATACGAATTTGTCGTTTAAGGAAAATCTCAAGATCATCAGCGAGACCAAGCATTCCCGTTACCCGGTAGCGGTTGAGGATAAAGACCAGATTATCGGTTTTGTCCATATTACAGATCTTCTGCTAGCTGAGCAGGGAGAGCAACTGGATCTGGCTTCGGTGGTACGTCCTATTTTGAATGTGCCGGAGTCCATGGAAGTGAGTCACGTGCTACGCCTTATGCAGAAAAAACATTCCCAAATGACTCTCGTGGTAGATGAGTACGGCGGAACAGCCGGGCTGCTGACAGCGGAGGAAATTTTGGAGGAAATCGTCGGGGATCTCTATGATGAATTTGAGGATGAACGCCCGAGTGTTGAAATGAAGGAGAACTTCATCTCTGTGGACGGTCGTATGCTCATTGAGGATGTCAATGATTTGACTGGAGTGAACATTGAAGACGACGAGGTGGATTCCATCGGGGGATGGCTGTTCAAGGAATTGGAGGGCATTCCGGTGAAAGGGAAGAGAATTGAGTTTTATAACCTTACCTTTGAGGTGGAGGAAGCAACAAGGCTTCGCATAATGAGAGTGAAGATTCACCGCAAGCCTGAGCCTGTGATTGAAGATGAGCTTTCAGGTATGTAAGTTATATAGAGTGCTGAAGAAAGAGCTTTTAGATCCACGTACCGTGGTTTTAAAGGCTCTTTTTTGATTAGAAACAGTTCTATAGTTATTTTCTTGAACAATTATTTTTATCTGTGATTTTTTGTTCGAGACTTGGGCGATGCGGCATATGTTGAATAGTAAAACAGATGGATCAATCAAAGGAGGTTCCGGCCCGTGAAATTTCCACAGCAAGGTGAGTATGCCCCGTTTGTCGGCCCGTTCGATCCGTGTCCGCCCGTTCTGTGTAAGACTTATGTGCTTCCACCCAACTTGTTTATACAATTTCAGCCCCCTGGTCTACCACAATTCAGTCCAGATGAGGCGCTGACGAAGGGAACGCTATGGCCTTTGCTTTACAGCCCTTATGAGCCAAGGAGAAACCAGGGGGGAGGCGAATAGAATGGAGAATCCAAATCAGGGTCAGTCCCCATTCCAATTCCAGCAGCAAAATCAGCATGAGAGCGGGCAGCAACAGCCGAATCCATATCAAAGCCCTTATTCAAATCCGTATCCATACCAGAACCAGTATCAGAACCAAACTCAGGGCTATAGTCAAGCCGGAAACCCGGCCCAAGGCTGCACGCCCCAAACCAAGCCAGTTGATGCCCAGTTTTATGCGTTGCTGGAGAAGCTCCAAGCGGTGGATTTTGTGTTGGTGGAGCTGAATTTGTATCTGGATACGCACCCAGATGATTTACAGGCTATCGAACAGTTCAATAAGCTGACGCAAGAAAGAACGGCGATTGCTAACGAGTATCAGATGCTATATGGGCCTTTACAAAATTTTGGTCGTGCCTATTCCAAGTATCCTTGGGAGTGGAGTCAATCCCCTTGGCCGTGGCAGGTTTAGGTAGGTATAACCTTTTATAAAGGAGGAACATGAATGTGGGTATATGAGAAGAAACTGCAATATCCCGTACGTGTCAGCAAATGTGATCCTCATATGGCCAAACTGCTTATGGAGCAGTATGGTGGAGCGGATGGCGAGCTGGCAGCGGCATTGCGCTATCTGAATCAGCGGTATACGATTCCCGATAAGGTTATCGGCGTACTTAATGATATAGGTACAGAAGAATTTGCGCACCTCGAAATGATTGCGACTATGATTTACAAGCTGACCAAGGATGCGAGTGTAGAGCAAATGAAGGCAGCCGGGCTGGGGGAATATTATGCGGCGCATGATCATGCGCTGTATTACCAGAGCGCAGGCGGGGTTCCTTTTACAGCGGCCTATATTCAAGCCAAAGGCGACCCGATTGCCGATCTATATGAGGACATAGCGGCAGAGGAAAAGGCTCGAGCTACATATCAGTGGCTGATTGATCTGACAGACGATGTGGATTTGCAGGATAGTCTGAAGTTTTTGCGTGAACGTGAAGTGATTCATTCGCTGCGTTTCCGTGAGTCAGTGGAAATTTTGAAGGGGGAAAGAGACCGGAAGAAAGTGTTCTGAGAAAGTTTTATACCATCAACGGTTTAAATTGTTAGCTTGTTCTATATATTATTACAAATAGGAAAGGCCATCTGCAAGCCTCAAGTGCAGGTGGCCCTTTTTTATTTTTTTTTACATTCACCTATCCCCTAATATTAATTACTTGGAACGATGGATTTTTTGGCCGTCTGGACTAGAAACTGTGCTTTAATACAAAGCAGAGGAAAGCCTTCCTCAATATTTAAATAAGCAGCCCATCAAAGGAGAAAATTCCATAACCACCGACAGAAAACTTATTTTTGTTCTAACTGTGCAAAATACTGCTCGTTGTATAAGACGCTTGGATGAGTAGGATGGTGCAACTGAGCTATGCGATGATGCGATTTTGCCTTTTCAATGTCGCCGATTCGGTCGTAACACAGGCATAATTGCAAGTGTGGAAACCAGGTATAGTACGACGAATTGGTTAAGGCCATCACATCTTGTGGGGGCTCGATCAGCGTCGCCTGACGAAACCAGTAAATGGCTTGAGTATACTGCTCATCCTCAATGAACAAATTGCCAAAGACACAGCAGAACTGGGCGCGTGGTACATCGAGGTTGAGTGTGCGAAGCAGTGCCATACGCTGCTCCTGTTTTTGACCCTGGTGAGCGTAGCAATCTGCTAGCTTAAAGCAAGCAGCAATCCGATCCTCAATCCATCCTTGATCGAGCCCCAGATAGTGTTCGTACTGCTGGATGGCTTCTAGTATGCGTCCGTTATCATATAGTTCATTAGCGAAGTAGTAGTGATCTCGCTCAGAAAATGCAGTGCCTTTCTCCCGGTGCTGGAGATAAATATGTAAATTACGGTCAGTGTAGGCACGTGTCTTTTTATGAGTCACTGCCATATTGCTGTGAAAGGTGCTGCCAGTCACATTCAGGAATTCGTGCACAAAGCCGATCCATCTGAATCTACGATCACGCCGCACCATTCGGTTTCTTTTGAGCTTATGCAACGGCTGCCCCTGTTCATCTACAGATAGTACATAATCCATCGTAATGCTGTCATAGGAGACGGTGGCTTGTTTTTTCCAGTCTAGAAATGCCAGTCGATCTTGCTCCTCTAGGATGTCATCAGCATCCAGCCAAAATTGATATTCCTGTGTTGCCTGATCAAACGCATAATTGCGGGCTGCGGAGAAATCATCGCACCATTCAAAATTGTATACCCGAGCATTGAACGATGCAGCGACCTCTTGGGTTCTGTCGGTAGAACCAGTATCAACGATAATGATTTCATCTACTAGGTCATGGACTGATTTCAGACAGGTATGAAGGGCTTCTTCTTCATTTTTGACAATCATACATAAGCTGACAGTTACCATGCTCTTTGTCCCCCCAAAAAACTTGGTATAATCTCCATTTTATTAGGATAGCTTGCTCATTATGTAGTAATTCCTATGGATCGTTTAGAGGATGTGTGATGATCATAAATTCAATCTTGCTCTAATAAATTAGAAAATCAAAGTCTGATATGAAGAGGAGGAGATTGTGCAAAATTCGATATTATCAAGTGCGACCGGGAAATAAATTTGATGGCTAAATGTAGTTAGAAAACCGGTAACAGAAAAAAGGCAGTTAACTGGAGGGTAAGATTGTATTTTTGTATTGATGTCGTTTTCATTGATATTTCCAGGTGTAAGTCCATTCATACTATGTTCACTCCCATATCGCTTGGTCGCAATTATGGTATGTCTTAGGACATGGAGGGAGAACGGTTTATGAGGCTTCTACCTGATGGAGGCGTTGAATCATGCGTATACTAATCGGTAGCCCGGTGCACCAGAAACCGGAAATATTGTCTTTATTTCTTCAAGCTTTGGAGCGACTGGAGGCACCTGACGTGCTGCCGGATTATTTATTTGTCGATGATAATGACAATCCGACTTCAAGCCAATGGCTTGCCGATTTTTCCAATCGGCTGCCGGGCAGGGTTTTACCCTTGTTGACAGGCTCACAGCAAGTAGAGAATCGAAGTGATGAGCACACTCATTATTGGCCGCCTGCCCTCGTCTGGAAAGTAGCTGGCTTTAAAAATCGTCTTATTGATTATGCACTTCAACATAATTATGACGCGCTGTTTTTGGTCGATTCTGACCTGATTCTCCATTCCCGTACCTTATGTAAGCTGGTGGAGGCGGAGAAGGACATTGTATCTGAGATTTTCTGGACACGCTGGCAGCCGGAGGGGCCTCTATTGCCTCAGGTGTGGGTTAGTGATGAATATAATTTGTTCCATCGTGAAGAAGGCGAAGTGTTGTCGGCAGAGGAGCGAGCGCAACGCGAGTTGCATTTCATACACCAATTGCATGTTCCTGGTTTGTACGAAGTGGGTGGTCTAGGCGCTTGCACCCTAATCCGCAGACGTGCACTGGAAGCAGGGATTCACTTTGGTAAAATCAAAAACGTTTCCTATTGGGGAGAAGATCGACATTTCTGTATTCGGGCAGCTGCATATGGATTTCCACTTTTTGTGGATACACACTATCCGGCGATGCATCTGTACCGGGAAGCGGACCGAATGAAAGCAGAGCAGCTACTATTCGCCCTAAAGTATTTTACAACGAGTGGTGTTCATACGGACCATTCAGAACATTTAGCATATCTGGATCACTCCGATACTTCTACTAACTCTCCTGCCTTCAATCGTTCTGCATCATCAAGTCCCTCTAAGTTCCCTGAACCTCCTGTTATACCGTATGATCTCCGTGAGTCAGCTGTCTTTGCCAAGTACACTGCAGATTCTTTTGCTGTACCACAAACATTCTCTGGTCCACGACAAAGTGAACTTCATACACCGCCTGTCTCCAAACCCAAATTGACGCTGACTATGACGGTATACAATGAGGCAGATCGCAAGCTCATTGACGTGCTGCGGAGTCATCGGGAATATATTGATGAAGCGGTCATTATTGATGATGGCAGTCAGGATGATAGCGGAGAGTTGTGCCGTGAGATCCTAAAGGGAATCCCACTGCGTTTAATACGCAATGAAACAGCTTCTTTTACCAATGAATTAGAGCTGCGTAAGCAGCAGTGGAGAGAGACGTTGGCTTCCTCTCCCGAATGGATATTAAACATGGACGCTGACGAAATGTTTGAATCCCGTTTTGCTCAAGGGGTACATTCGTTGTTAGCGGGAACGAAAGCCGATACGATTTGTTTCAGGTTGTTTGATATGTGGTCTTCCACGCATTACCGCGATGATGATTATTGGCAGGCTCATCGGTATTACCGTCCTTTTTTGATTCGATATAAGGAAGGGTTCTCTTATAAATGGAAGGAGCAGTCCTTGCACTGTGGGAGATTTCCCGAAAATGTGCTTGACCTTCCCAATGAAATCAGCAACTACCGCATCCAGCATTGGGGATGGTATACACCTGCTATTCGCATGGCCAAATTTCAGCGGTACCAGTTGCTTGATCCAAGTGCTCGTTATGGCTGGAAAGAGCAATATGAATCTATTTTGGACCCGAACCCCCGACTCACGCTCTGGATGGATCAGGACAACATAAATGTAGAAAAAGAAACTGCACCAGAATATGAAGCTGCCCACCAGGTAAACGACATGGATGTTGCCGAGATTTCGAGTGTCCAGGTTATTGATAATTCCGATCTGCAAATAAAAAGTGAAACCAAGGACTTACTTTATAGTAAATGCAAACTGTGTGGCTCATCTGACACGGCAGTATTTCATAGCTATGAACGCTTTACCTTGATGGGATGCGGTTCCTGCGGATTGGTTTTTCGTAATGATGTGGATCATATACGCCCAGAAGATATGATTGCAGAGATTTATAATACCAAATGGGTTGCTATGCGGGATAGTGCAGCAGCGTCAACTTATGGAAATCATGCCCTTTTTGGACTCATGCTGCTGGATATGTTCAGTACCGGTAAAGGAAAATTGCTTGAGATTGGATCAGGTACCGGAGAATTTATCCATGCTGCCCTTCAAGCCGGCTGGGATGCAGTGGGCATTGAACCTTCCATAGACTCGCGTGCTTACGCCAAATACAAATATGACGTGGATTTATTGCCGGGTTACTGGGGCGATGAAGCCGAAGAAGATACTGATTTACCACTGGATCACAAATACGAGGCCGTAGCATGCTGGCATGTGCTGGAGCATATTGCGGACCCAGTTGCATTTTTGACAGATTTACGCGAACAGCTTCAACCTGACGGGACGATCTATATTACGGTGCCCAACAAAAATTCGTTCACCAATGAGGCTTATGGCGTTTACTCGCCTTTATTTACGGAGGAAGATCATTTGTATCATTATTCTGAGCATACGCTTGCGCTCTTACTGGCAAAGTCCGGCTTGCGCCCGGTGGCTTTGTTCACCCGCCAGCTTCCCTCTGGTTTAGATGCCTTGCTGCAAGCCCATCCTTTGTACGGTGAGCTTACCCTTACGGAGCAAATGGGATTGTTAGCCAAACTTCAAGGCGAGAAACGGGGTCATGAACTGTGCTGTGTCGCAAGGGTAATTTAGTCATCCCCAAAAGGAGGCAGTATCCATGAACATGTCTGATCCGTATCTGTCTCGCTTTTTTGTATATTCTGACCCCAACTCCTCCAACATGATTTACAGACTCCCCCAAAGCTGGTGGAGTCGCCCCTATGAGTATGAGTGGTGTCTCCAATTTATGTCTGGGCAAGATACAGTACTGGACGCAGCATGTGGAATCCCTCATCCATTCAAATTTGAGTTGGCCCGCCGTTGCGCTCAGGTCTATGCCTGCGATCTGGATATACGGATCGTTTCCGTGGATGCCATTTTGGCCGAGGTGCGGCGAAATATCGGAGAGGAGGCTGCCGAGCGCATTCAGGAGATTTTACCAGTTCGTCTCCACTCTGCACATGCCAATCTGACGGCTCTCCCCTATGAGGATGCCAGTTTTGACAAAATTGTATGTATCTCGGTACTGGAGCATTTAACGCCTGATGAATCTTTGGCAGCCTTACGTGAATTTCACCGGACTTTACGGGATGACGGAATGCTTCTGCTGACGTTTGATTATCCTACAGTGGACTTATCAGCGATGGAGCAATGGATAGAGCAGGCGGGATTTTCGTATTGGAATGGTGTGGACCTCAAGCTTCCACGGTGTGCTTTACACACGGATATGTGGGGAGGTCTGCATTGTTTTAGGACTGTTTTAAAAAAATATAAGAGTTAGCGGTATGCGCAATGAGGTTTACACGGACCTCTCTTATTGCTTATCATGAGAGGGGTTAGAGTTGTAAACCTACATAGGAAAGGAATGACTGATAACTACATGAACAATGCACCTGTGTTGAAGAAACCTGAGGCTATGGTATTTGATATGGACGGTACACTTTTTCAGACGGAGACGCTATTGCTTCCTGCGTACCACAAGCTGTTTGATACGCTGCGCGCCGAAGGGCTTTATGAAGGAGAGACTCCTCCCGAGGAGCTTATTTTGAATAGTTTGGGTATGTTGCTGGATGAAATCTGGAGAAGGGTGATGCCGGAAGCCAGCGAAGCGGCCCACAGAAGAGCGGACGAGCTGCTGCTTCAGCTGGAGCTGGAGGGATTGAAGAGCGGAAGTCATGCCCTGTATCCACATGTAAAAGAAACACTTCAGTCCCTTCATGAGCAAGGTGTCCGATTGTTCGTAGCCAGTAACGGGCTGGAGGATTATGTAAAAGGGATCGCTGCTGCGTATGAAATGGTTCCCATTTTTGAAGGACTGTACAGCGCTGGGGAGTACAGCACGCTTTCCAAAGTGAATTTGCTGGAAATTCTGTTGAGCAAGCACGATATTTCGAATGTATGGATGGTAGGAGATCGCTCCTCAGATGTGGAAGCAGGCAAAAAGAACGGACAGACGGTGATCGGTTGTGCTTATGCTGGATTTGGCGTGAACGATGAGTTGAAGGGGTCTGATGCGATTATTACGGACTTTACGCAACTGCTTACACTTTATAAAAACGCCGAGTAACTGTGAAACACAGGTTAATGGTTATAAATAGGCTTGACGTACCATATAAATAAAACATGCTAGCACTGTCGGGCAGACGAAAAAGAAAGGAAGGCAGCCACTTTACGCGGAGCCTTCCTTTGTTTTATTCTCAGTCTTACTCTCTGCTTTATCTTCTGTTTTATCTTCTGCTTTGTAGTCCGTCTGAGGCTTTGGATTAATTTGTGTGTGGTAGACCCACAAGGCATATTCCATGGGCTTGGCGATGGAACGGCGATAGGTATCTTTTTCTCCAATACGTGAAAATACCTCGCGGGCTGGTTTCGGGTTGACTTCCAGCACGTATATATGACCGTCCTTATTAATTGCCAAATCGAGTGCAAGCTCGCACAATGCCCCGTAGCTTTCTTCCAGATACGCAGCGATGTCCAGTCCGAGTTTTTCCCCCTGCTTGATGATTTTCTCTCTATGGCCCTCATCACGAATCCATTGCGTCAGCAATTGGTTCATCGGTACCGCCTTGCCTCCACCATGCAGGTTGGAAGTGACACTCCGATGTGCCCCGATTCGCCCGGCGCATCCGGTTAGCTCCCATACTCCTTGGCTATTTTTCTGTACCAGCATACGGTAATCATGGACCCTGCCATTCGGCAACTGCACAGGAATGCCTTCCTGAACAATGTAGTTATCCATGTTCCAGCTGCTCAGACGCGGCTCCAGACGGTCTAGACGTACCCGCTGCTGGGGAATAATATGGCGTTTGCGATTGCGGCCTTCAATCAGATACAGGCCCCCTTGCTTGTTAACAGGCTCAATACGTAAAATGCCGCGTCCTCCCGTACCGTTAATCGGCTTGAGGTATACTAATGAATTCTGTTTGAGCATCCGTTTTACACTATGAAATCCATTGAACAGCTCTGTTGCAGGCAAATGGGGGCGAAAGGCAGACCTTCTCGCAAGCTGCTGATGAATGACCCACTTGTTACTCAGCGGTCGGTTTAAATATACAAGGTCTGTATACTGCGATCGAAACTGCTTCAACTGACGATATCGTTCACTGCGCTGTACTCGGCAACGGTCGAAAATCATATCTGGGAACTCTCGCCACTTTCGGCTCCATTTTCCGCTGTGTGGATCATAGATTTGGGCAAGGAGCAGCCTGCGATCCTTATGGACATCTGCTGGAGTGAATACATACATATCCAGTCCCAGTCTTTTCCCTTCTGCAATCATGCGCTCATATATATCACGTTCCTCCAATTGTTTCTTGTTATTTAAATACAAGGTCATGATGCCTAGGACAGGTTTTGGCACAGCATTCCACCTTCCTCTGCCGTCTGCTTATCTTGGGATAACTCCCCGTGAAATATCAGCGTGGGTTTCCCGGTCGGTCCAGTCGTCATTTCATGCGCAACCAGTCCAGCACGGAAACAGGTTTTGAGACTGGCCATATTGTCGGCGGCTACGCTGCACGTCAGACGGCGCAGCTGTTTGAGCTGGGCGGACAGCAGTCTAGCGCCCAGTCTGCGGCCCCGGTAAAGCGGACGAACAATTACGATGCAAGCATCCTTCCCGTAATTCAGAGCGAGGGAAAATCCCGCAATCCGCAGCCCCTTCTCCGTGCGCACATATGCGCACAGGAGGGAGGAACCAGGGGTGTTCAATTGCTCCGGCGTCAAAACAGCCAACTGCCGCAGAGCATTACGAGTAATGCGCATGCCCCCTGAGCTGCGGGCCAGAAACAGTAACTGTCGTCGTCTCAGCAGCCAGCTCCGGGCAGGCAAATGTTGAACATCGCTAATTTGCGGCATGATTCCACTTCCTTGATCATGATTTCATTCGTCCGGCCAAAAAGGAGCTGTACTGGAATATGCGTCTAAGCGACTTTTGGCGGATTTCCGGCTCGTCAAATTTCATCGGTTTGGCATTGGCCTCAAAAAACCAGAGGGTTCCGAGCGTATCCACGCCCAAATCCATGGACATTTCGCCATGAGAAAGACCGGATGCGCGTTCAATTTGACGTGCAATCTGTATGGCCGTACTTTTAACTTTGTTCAGTAGATCCGTGCTGTCCTCAGGCCCAAACAGTGAGGACAGTAGCTTGAACGGGTCCTCTACACTCCCGCCACGCGGAACATGTGTGGTAATGCTCCCTTTACCTGCCAGTCTGGCACCGACCCCGGTTATACTCCAGGAGCCGCGGATATTTTTTTGTACCAGGATACGCAGGTCGAAGGGTTTTTTCTGATAGGTTGCCAGATCGATACCCTGTTGAATGATATAAGGCGAGTTGCCCGCTTCCCGGCGGATACGTCCCCACAGCCGGGATAGCGATACAGATCTGTAGGTTACACTTTTTTTGTCATGCTGAATGGTCAGTCTGTAAGCCATTAGATGTTCTGGTCGGAATTTAAGAATCATAATCCCTTTTCCGGCCTTACCGTTTTCCGGTTTGAGATACAGGTATGGATACGCAGACAGCATTTTTCCTAAGGAAGACAGGTTGCTTAACCGTTTGGTTGCCGGAACAAGCTGACGAGTGGTTTCCGAGGTACGCAACCACTTGAACAGTTCCCATTTGTTAAAAAAGCCTGGATTGTACAGTTCAATGCCTGAAGCATGTGAAATTTCATCCAACTTTGTGCGCACAGAGGTTTTAAGTTCATAATTACGGTTGGGGATGCGATTATAAATGACCTGTGGAGGTGGAAAATTCTGTTCCTCCCACGTCTGTGAGCTCTTGTTGAAAACGTAGCCCTTAACCGTTTCGTCTGCCAGTTTCAGGTCCCTGACGGTAACAATGTACACCTGATAGCCCATCCGTGTTCCCGTTTCAAGAATATCCCTGAAATTGCGCTGATTGCCCTTGAAGAATTGTTCTTCGTCGTGCACTGTCAATACAGCAACGACTGGCTTATGCTCCGCCCGGGTATTCATAGTTCCTCTTTTCTGCGGAATTTACTGAGGTAAAGACAGTGGTCCAAAATATGCTCCACGGATGCTTTACCCTCCGCACGCAACGATGGATGCTGAAAAATGGATCGGCCTGGCTTGGAGTTGGCTTCAAACATCCATACCTTTTCATCCTGATCAATACCCAGATCAAAGCCGATTTCACCCAGCAGATGCTGGTGATGGTGTTCAATGGCTTCTGCGAGCGTAACTGCTACGTTTTTGGCACGTTGAAGCACTTCACCCGCCCGGTCTCCGAATACCCGGTTCAACGCCTGTTCAGGTGTCATAAGGGAGCCGCCGTTTTTGATGTGGGTCGTGACACTGCCGCGTCCGGCTTTTTTGGCTCCAATGCCGACGACGACCCACTGATTATTTCCATTTTTATGCATGTGAAACCGGAAATCAATCGGGCAATTGTCAATCTCGATCAACTGGATACCCTGTTGAATGACGTAACCCTTTAACATCTGTCCCTGATTGGAGTGAAGCATCCTGAGCATGGAGTTAAAAGAGGTGAATTTTAGCAATACATTGCTATTTTTCTTACGGTACCTCACAAAATAGCCTTGTTTGGGAACATGGGACAGACGGTAGATTCCTTTGCCGAGGCTGCCTCCACTTGGCTTGTAATAAGCAAATTGATGTCGCTCCAACATACCTCGGATACGTTCAGAGCTGGGATTCATATATGATTCAGGGACATAGCGGTTAACATCTGGATTATTTTCCAGCAGATTATAGATATCGGACTTATTGAAAAAGCTCCAGTTAAAGAAGGGAATTCGTTTGCGGGAAAAGCGTTCGCGTAGTTGATTGATCGCCGGGGAAAAATCAGAGCGTCGGCTCGGCAAACGATTATAAATTACGTCCGGCAGAGGTACAAGTTTACGTGTGAATTCCCCGCTGGAAGACAGAAAATAGCCGTTAATCGTATCATTTTGCCAGTTAATATCCCGAGGGGTGAATGCAAAAATATAAGATTTTTTGCTGCCTTCCTTCAGCAGTTGCTTAATAAAGCCTGTGCGTGATCCGAAAGGGCGAGTGGTGGAGTTGGTACCGTCAGACAGCACGCCAATCAACGGCCCTAGCTGTATATCCCCATCCAGATTTCGCAAATAGATGGCCCCGCTTTTGGGAACACGGATTGCATTACGTAAGCCCGAGGTCAAGTATAGATGGCGTCCCGCCTTCTGAATGGGTTTTACTGTAGCGGGAATCTGATCCTTACCGAGCCGCAGACGTACGGACTTGGCTCCGGATAATTTAAGGCTTTTCAACAAGGAAGTGGATATATACGCCACCTTGTCGGGCTGCTGTGAGAAATGCACATTGCAATGCGTTAAACTCATCTGTTTATCCTCCTATACCGTATGTTCAAGGGAGGCGCCCGCGCCCTTTGGCCCTGTCGCTTTGGAATGGGTCATTAAATATCGAGCATATTCGAGCGGGCGGTTGACCGACTGGAAAGCGCACTCTGGCTGACGGGTCTGAAAAAAGGAGGCCCGGCCAGGTCGGGAATTAACCTCCAATAGCCAGATGTTCCCGCTCCGGTCAATACCGTAATCAATTCCCAACTCGCCAAGGCGGCCATAACGTTCCTCCAGCGCCCTGGTAATGGTCAAGGACAGCGCCATCATCTGCCCGATGATGAGACGCGTGGTGTCCGCGCCAAATTGTTCACGAAGGTAAGGCTCAGCTGGATGGGCTTCGCCCCCACCGTGAAGATTAGAAGTCAGAGTTCCTTGTCTGCCTTCTCTTACGGCAAAGCCCGTCAGGCGCCAATAGCCGTTGCCATCCTTTTGCATGAGTGCGCGAACATCAAAGGGATGATTGCTTTGGCTTGTTAATTTCAAATAAGGCTGCACGATATAAGCGCGTTTGTGTGCAATTCTATGGACCCATGACAATCCTGCATCCAATTCGGAAAACAAGCGCCGGAACGGGCGGTTACGGGAGTCTCTACCCTGTACAAGTAGTCCCTGGCCTCCTTCTGCCAGCCGGAGATACAGTGTGCTCTTGCCATGTGTTCCGGTCTGTGGCTTCATAAACAGCTCCGAATGGCGTCGTAGCCATTCCACAAGCTGGATCGTGTCCCGGTATGGCGCCGTAAGCGGCACAAAGGGACGCACTTTATCTACCGCATGCAAAGCTCGATACACTTGCCATTTGCCAGGTAAGTTACGCGACCAGTAGATGAGCTTGCGCGATTTTTGCTCCGCCATATCTTCCAGTGTGCGCCTGACATTCTGGCTCTCGTGAACATGGAGACAGCGGTTATACACAATATCCGGCAACGGAAAGCGGCCGGATGTCCATACTCCGTTACGGTAAACATAACCTCGTATGGAGTGATCTTCAGGTGAAACTCCTTCGGCGGTAAACGCCATTACGCTAAGACCAGAGCGCCTGCCCAACAGACTTAGCCTGCGGCAAAAATCGGCTTCGGTAATAGGGGGAGTGGCGGCCTGATTCCGGCTAACAAGCACGCCCAGCGTGCCCGGCACAACAAGAGACACCGACAACAGCTCCTTTGGCAGCCAGACTCTGGAAGAGATGAATTCATTTGAAGCCGGCTGAATAACAGCAGTATTCAATCATTTTTTTTACGGACGGGCGAGTTTTCTGATCATTTAACGGCGTGTTGTCATTCTTCGATGGCTTCGAATTGACCTCCAGCAACCAGATGCGCCCCGTGCTGTCTATTGCCAGATCTATACCAAATTCTGCGAAATGGGCGGGAATCGCTTTTTCCACTCCGCTTGCGATATCCAGTGCTGCTGTTTTGAGAGAGGTATGCCCATTCGATTTAACGGTTGCGGGCAGCGTGGTTTTGGCAAGTGCTTCTTTGACTGTACTCAGCGTGCCGCCTCTTGCCAGATTGGACACAAAGTGGCTGCCTCCGGCGATCCGAGCGACAATGGATGTTACGGTCCAGGTTCCGGACGAATTTTTCTGTACAAGCGCACGAAAGTCGACCGGACGCTTACCGTGATCAATCAAGGTAAGTCCCTGTTGGAGTTGAAAGCGTGTTGTCTTCATTTTTCCCGCTAAGCTTTTGTACAGCTTATCGACGTTGGCATACATTTGCTTGCGGGGTGTGCCCGCTGTTGTGGATAGCACCGAAAAGGTACCATCCGTTTGTTTGTTAATGCGCATTATGCCTTTACCTAGGCTTCCGCGCACTGGCTTGAGAAAAACAGCGGGATACTGGTTGCACATTTTTTTGAAAACAGCAAAGGTTTGCAGCAAGTGGGACTCGGGTAAATACTTGCGCAGGGAAGAATTGGATTTAAGCGCATCAAATACTTCATTCTTATCCAGAAACTTTTCGTTAAAAATGGTCGTGCCGTACTGCGATTTTACTTCTTTCATGAAATGCTGTACGCTAGTTCTGTTCTCGAGTTTACGGGAGGTAAGACGATTATTGACGACATCGCCGGCAGGCATGACCGTCTTTTTCCAGCCTCCGTCATACACCCATCCCTGAACTCGCCCGGGCTGATTTCCGATATGCTCCGGGGTGAAAAAATACACATATGCTCCTTGTCTGCGGCATTCCCCGACTAGTTCACGGCAGAACAGGGTGATCGACCCGAAAGGCTTGTCGGGCTGTTCGGGATAGTCCCGACTGACCAGCACGCTAATAAGTGGGCCCACTCGAAGTGTCCGGCGACCTCGGCTGTAGGTTACTCGCAGATTACAATTGGCATGAAGCCCCATTTTTCGGGCTAGCACGCTTCCCACACGTAGGCCGCTGTAGCGGGGCACCGATATGACGGTAACCTCTTGGCGGAACGAACCGAAGGCGAGCTGAACGGGGTGGCCAGCGGATATTTTCCATTTGCGAAGCAGGGACTCGCCGACCATGAGTACGTCATCCTGCAAGATGCCCGATCCGATGATTTGAATCGTTGTTTTTTTGATGGACATCGTGGATCTCCTTCCGGGCAGCAACTTGATGTCTTGAAAGTAACGGGAAACGTGAATGGGCTGTAATAGCACTGATTCATCATATGAGGACATATATCCCTTGGTGATTGACGGACAATGTGAAATGTTGACACTAAACTTGTATTGGAGGAATAAACAATCATGAACATCTATGACAAAGCCCATGATTTAGCGAAAGCATTGAAGGAAAGCAAAGAGGTAGAGGAAATTACGTCAGCGATGAAGCTGATCGAAACCGATCCAGAAGCCAAGAAAATGCTCGACGATTTCCGTGAACGCCAAATGGAGGTACAGCAACGCATGATGAGCGGCGATATGCCAGCACAGGAAGAGATGGAAAAGATGGAGAAGCTGTTTGAGGTACTTAGCTTGAACCTCAACATCCGTCGCCTGTTCGACGCTGAACGTCGCCTGAGCGTGATTATTGAGGACGTTAACAAAATTATTGCAGACAGCCTTCAACATTTGTACGGTTCATCTCTGTAAGTTTGTCTCATATTCCTTCCTGTCCTCTCATAGACTAGATACATAGAGTCACAGGGAGAGGAAGGGATACGATTGGGTTCTTTCAAAAAATGGAAACACGGTTTGTACACACTCATTGCATTGGCTATGGTTTTGGTCGCGTTACCACGCATCTCGCTTGCAGGCGGTTTGAACTGGGTCAACGGCTTTGGAATGGTATGGGTACTTTTTGCGCTGCTAGTCATCGGAGCAAACATGCATTTTTTGCTGGGTGTGGATGAGGAAAAGCGCAAAACGCTGGAGCGTGTGCGACGGGCCAAAATGCAGCAGTGGCAGATGAAATGGGATAAAAAAGCTGACAAAGGCAGCATGTAGTGAGTTTTTTCAGCTTGTCCTGGGCTTGCCTCCCAGATGGCAAATCAATCATAGTAAGAAGCGGTCCCTTGTAAAAGAGGGGATCGCTTTTTTTGCTATTTGCGAAGCGGAGAACTCAAAATGAACAAGGGTCTAAAATATAGGGATATTGTGCTATAATAGATACAGAATGATACAGATTGAACGTTGGGGGTGTAACAGAGTTGGACGGGCTAGATGAAACAGTTACGAAGCATGAGCAGCTATTGCGACATATCGAGCAGTTGAAAATAGGCTCCAAAATTTCTGTGCGCAGGTTGGCTAAAGAAATGAGTGTCAGCGAAGGAACGGCCTATCGGGCCGTGAAGGAAGCCGAGAACCTGGGAATTGTCATTACCAAGGAACGGATCGGAACAGTACGAGTGGAGAAGCGACCGCGCGGTTTGTCCGAGCAGCTGACCTTTGCAGATGTCGTAAATATTGTAGAGGGACATGTGCTGGGCGGAAGTGAGGGGCTGGAGAAGCCCTTGCACAAGTATGTGATCGGAGCGATGCGCGAGGAAGCTATGGCCCGTTATATTGACGCAGGTAGTTTGCTGATCGTAGGTAACCGTGAGGATGCGCATTCACTTGCATTGGAGCAGGGGGCAGGTGTGCTGATTACAGGGGGCTTCGGTACGAGCCGAGAGGTTAAGCAGCTCGCAGATCAGATTAGTCTGCCGATCATTTCCTCACGCCATGATACTTTTACAGTGGCATCTATGATTAATAGAGCCATATTTGACCGCTTGATCAAAAAGAAAATTATGCTGATTGAAGACATTGCGGCAGGCAAACCGAAAACGTTGACCTTGAAAATCAACAGCACGCTTACCGAGTTTGAAGAACTTTCGGTGACGACTGGACATCATCATTTTGCAATAGTGGATGAATGGAATCGTTTAATTGGTATCGTCAGCCGCAAAGATGTGGAGGGGCTTCTACCTGAGCATACGATGGATAAATGTCTGATCCGCAATCCGATAACGGTCACCTACCAGACCTCGCTGGCTTCCGCTGCGCAAATGATGGCGTGGGAAGGTGTAGATTATTTGCCGGTCGTGGACCGTAACCGCAAGCTGCTTGGGTCCGTTACACGGCGTGAGGTGCTGGAGGCGCTGCGTAACGCCCAAAAGCAGCCACAACTTGGCGAGACGTTCGACCAGTTGATCTGGAACGGGTTTGCTGAAGAGCGTAATGAGGACGGATCGTTATTTTTTCGCGGTTTTATTATTCCGCAGATGGCGACCAATTTAGGTACGATCTCGGAAGGCGTACTGGTCAACGTGATGACACAAGCGGGCTACCGGGCAGCTAGAGACATGACCGGCAAGGATTATGTGCTGGACAATTTGACGACTTATTTTATTAGACCCGTACAGATAGAGGATGCTGTCGTTCTTCGTCCGTTGCTGCTCGAGCTGAGTCGCCGCACCTGCAAGCTAGAAATTGCAATTTCACGGGAAAACCATTTGGTATGCAAAGCAGTGATGACACTTCAATCCATTGAACATGGTTAGTCTACCTATGGATCAGAGCAGGGTGTGAAGTCGAATAGACCGACTTAGTGGCTTTCAGGCAGTCTTTCTTTTGCTTCCAGCCAAATTTGCAGCACCCCTTCCATTACAAGCATCGTTTTGACCTGGATCGTATACTCCTTGTCACGAACGGTGTATTTTTTTTGGTGCAGCAACATACGTACCAGCTTGCTGTCAGAGTCAATCTCGAACATATCTCTGCCGCGCAGCACCTCCAGATCACGACTGACACGGCGAAGAAGTTCCTTCAGGTTGATAGAATCAATTTTTTCGGCCGAAGCTTCCTCCGCGATCAGCTTGATTTCTTTGACAACGGTTTGGCGCTTGCTGTATTTGCGCAATGTTTTGTTGTCTTCCTCGGCTTGCTGGAGCTGGAATTGAAGATCCTGGTTGTTCGTCCACAGCTGATTGAAGCTGGCATGCCAGATGGCATTGTAGATCATTCCTCCCGTAATCATACCGAGTACAAAGACGGAGGATAATTGCATAAAAGGGCGCAGGCGCTCAAAAGGGGGGACTCTCATAGTCGTTTCACCTCACGGTCGTCCGTTGCCGCATACCCACTTGACCAGCTCTGCACCCATATGAGCGCCTAAAAAGGCGAAAATCAAATACAATATCTGTTTAATGGCAGGTGACAAATTACCATCCAACATATTGCTTTCAATGACCCGGATCGGGTCCATCGTTCCCCCCACAGCGGCGGCAAGCGCCCATATTTTAATTCTTCCGGCAACCTCCAGCATCGTCTGGGTTGGCGGCTGAAGCGATACCACAGCTCCCATTCCGCCGAGCATGGCTCCCCCGAGCACGATGCCGAAGGCAATGAAGAAGTCGAGAATCGCTTTGGATATAAAAGTGCTCATGCTCTTTTCCTCCTTAGGTATACGAATCAGGACCGCGCTTGTCCGCCGAGGTCTGTACTTTTATTCTATGGGCGCTACTAACGCGGATATGATAAAATAGTTTGAAGAAAATCAAGCGGTGAAAGGAAGAGAAGCGCATGAGTTCATTTGTGCATTTGCATGTTCATAGCGAGTACAGCCTGCTGGACGGCGCGGCTCGTACCGCGGAGTTGGTCAAACAGGCATCAGCTTACGGAATGAAGGCGCTGGCCCTTACAGACCACGGGGTTATGTACGGTGCCATTCCTTTTTATAGAGCGTGTGTAGAGAACGGCATTAAGCCGATTATCGGGTGTGAGGCCTATATGACGGCAGGATCGCGTAAGGAGCGTGGCAGCCGGAAGGATCAGCCCATATATCATTTGATTTTGCTCGCCAAAAATAAAACAGGCTATCAAAATCTGATGAAGTTGTGCTCCATCGGCCATTTGGAGGGCTTTCACTACAAGCCGCGCATCGACATGGAGGCTTTGGCTGCCCATCATGAAGGCATCATATGCCTGAGCGCTTGTTTGGGCGGTGAAGTGCCGCAGCATTTACTGCATGGTCGGGAAGCCGAAGCACGACGAGCAGCGGAACGGTATCGTAACATTTTTGGCGATGATTTTTATCTGGAACTCCAGGACCATGGTCTTTCGGAGCAAAAACGTGTAAATCCTCTCTTGATCGCACTGGCGAAGGAACTGAATATTCCACTGGTGGCGACGAATGACGTGCATTACTTGACTGAGCCAGATGCGGACGTGCAAGACGTTCTGATCTGTATCGGCACAGGTAAGACAGTTGACGATGAGGAACGCTTGCGTATACCAACACGTCAGTTGTATCTGAAAAGTCAGGAGGATATGGCTCGTTTATTCCCGCATGTGGCAGAAGCCATCGCCAACACGGTGCGTATTGCTGAAAAATGCGAACTAGAGCTGGAATTTGGTCAATCCATTTTGCCTGAGTATCGCCCGCTGCCGGAAGGAATGACCTCTTCGTCCTATTTACGCAATCTGTGCGTGCAAGGGCTGGAGCGTCGCTATGGAAGCGATTCCGGATGGGAGCAGCCGGAGGAACGGGAAAGGCTGAACCAACGGCTAAACTATGAGTTGAATACCATTGACAGTATGGGTTTCAGCGATTATTTCCTGATTGTATGGGATTTTATTGCCTTCGCTCATAAGCATAAAATTGCAACGGGACCGGGGCGGGGTTCCTCAGCAGGCAGTTTGGTTGCCTATGTGCTTAACATCACGAATGTCGATCCGATGAAATACAACCTGCTCTTTGAACGGTTTCTGAATCCAGAACGAATTAGTATGCCAGATATAGATATTGATTTTAGTGATGAACGGCGTGACGAGGTTATCGACTATGTAGTACAGAAGTACGGAAATGAGCATGTAGCGCAAATTATTACCTTTGGAACGCTGGCGGCAAGAGCCGCTGTCCGTGATGTCGGTCGTGCATTGAACGTGCCGTATGGCGAGGTGGACAAGGCAGCCAAGCTGATTCCGGCGCAGTTAGGTATTAATATCCGTCATGCGCTGGAAATCACCCCGGAGCTGAAAACGCTATATGAAACGAAGCCCAAGACACGTGAACTGCTGGATATGGCGATCAAGGTTGAAGGAATGCCTCGTCATGCTTCGACACATGCAGCAGGTGTTGTCATTTCGCGGACTCCATTGACCGATGCGGTTCCGCTTCAAGAGGGGAGCGAAGGGGTTCCTTTGACGCAGTACTCGATGGAAAATCTAGAGCGCATTGGTTTGCTTAAAATGGATTTCCTTGGGCTGCGTACGCTCTCCATTATTGAACGGTGCATACACTGGATTGCGGAAGAGCATGGAGAAACGCCTGATTTTAATCGTATTCCCGATAACGATCCGCATACCTATGACTTGCTGGGCAAAGGAGATACAGGAGGCGTATTCCAGCTGGAGTCGGCCGGTGTACGCCGGGTACTCAAGGATTTGAAGCCGAGTGTATTCGAGGATATCATTTCTGTCCTGGCTTTGTATCGTCCGGGCCCGATGGGCTTTATTCCTAACTTTATACAGGCCAAGCATGGTCAGATTGAGATTTCTTATCCGCATCCTGACCTGGAACCGATCTTAAAGGATACGTACGGTATTATTGTGTATCAGGAGCAAATCATGCAGATTGCTTCGCGCATGGCGGGCTTTTCCCTGGGAGAAGCCGATCTGTTGCGCCGGGCTGTGTCCAAGAAAAAGCGCGAAGTGTTGGATCTGGAGCGCGGGCATTTTGTCGAAGGCAGTATCAAGCAGGGATACACGGAGGAGGAGGCCGGAAGGGTTTACGATATGATTGTCCGTTTTGCTGACTACGGCTTCCCGCGTGCCCATGCAGCTGCTTATGGTGTGCTAGCATTTCAAACGGCTTATCTAAAGGCCCATTATCCGGTACAATTCATGGCTTCAATGCTGACAGCGGTGATGGGAAGTCATCGGAAAGTGGCTGAATATGTCGTCGAATGCCGTCGTATGGATATCGCAGTGTTGCCGCCTGATGTGAATGAGAGCGGGGTGTTGTTTACTCCTTTACAGCAGGGAGGCATCCGCTTCGGCCTAGCAGCGATTAAAAATGTCGGCACACAGGCGATGGAGAGCATTCTCGCTGTTCGCAAGGAACGGCCTTTCGACAGCCTGCTCGATTTTTGTCGACGTGTCGATTTGCGGGTATGTAATAAGAGAGTGATTGAATCGCTTATTCAGGCAGGAGCCTTTGATTCTTTGACGGGTCATCGGGCACAATTGCTTGCCATGCTGGATGAAACGGTCGATGCAGCCGTCAAGTGGCGTAAGGAACGGGATGACTTGCAAATTGATATGTTTGGTTTTGTGGAAATGCCCAATTGGGATATCGAATATCCCAATGTACCCAAATTCAGTGCCAGCCAGCAGTTAGAGCTGGAACGCGAACTGCTGGGACTGTATTTATCCGGGCACCCGTTGGATGATTTTGAGTCGCTGTTGGAAAGCAGCGAGGCGGATCGTTTGATGGAGCTGGGCGATGTGCCAGATGAAACGGTTGTTGTGACCGCAGGCATGGTAGTGTCACTCAAAACGATTACGACCAAGCAGGGTAAGGCCATGGCCTTCATTGAGCTGGAGGATCAGATTGAGCGCTGTGAGGTTGTGCTGTTTCCTGAGGTATGGAAGCGAAGCCAGCAGTGGATTGAAAAGGGAGCTTTGCTTACGCTTCGAGCCAAGATGCAGCAGCAGGACGAGCACTTCAAGCTCCTTGCGGATGAGACCGCCCCGCTGGCGAAAGACTCGCTGGCACGGCTCCTCCAGCGCCGACGTGCCAGTACGCGCTCGTCCGCCGCTGGAACATCCGTGCCAGCTGCTGGCTCTGCTGCTGGCGGCCCGGGCGGGAGAACGTCGCGCGTGTCGCCCCCGCCTTCGCCAGCCACTTCATCTGCTTCGCCTCAGCCGAAGGCGGCCCGTCCCGTGATGGCTGCTTCACCGCGCGGAGCCGAAGCGGCTCGCGGTGAGCAGGTGCCAGTCCCGCGCAGCTCGGAGTCGACCGCCCGTCAGCGGGTGTTTGTCAAAATCACCCGCCAGGCCGAGGAGGACGCCAGCTTGCTGGTCAGTCTCAAGGCACTGCTACAGGAGCATCCCGGTGCTATGCCTACAGTACTTTTTTATGAGAGCAACCAGCGTCTGCTGGCTTTGAGCGATGCTTACAGCATTAAGCCTTCTCCTCAGCTTTTTGATCAAATGGAGTCGATGTTGGGTGAAGGCACGGTGAAAGTCAAATGATAGGCACACAGCAAACCGCCCTTATTGTAACGGTTTAATGAACATTTTCCTTCCTTCCCGCATACACTTGGAAAACTGGCGGAACAGGAGATTCAACACGTCCCCTGCACCATAAGGTCCCGTACGGTGAAAGAATAGAACTGCACGGTGAAAGCGGGAGGGAAATTATGTCCTATGAATATGCAGAAACTTTGTTAAATCGCAGAGGCATTCGTATCGAGTCCATTGCGGACATTGTTTTTCAGCTTCAGCTAAAATATTATCCTCATTTGACGATGGAAGAATGTATAGACAGTGTCAAAGCGGTTTTACAAAAGCGTGAGGTTCAATATACGTTGCTCACAGGTATTGCGCTCGATGAGCTGGCCGAAAAAAAACTTCTCCCCCAGCCATTGCAAGCCATTATGGAGGCTGACGAACCGCTGTACGGAGTGGACGAGACACTGGCTCTTGGAATTACGAGTGTGTACGGCATGATCGGCTTAACCAGTTTTGGTTATCTGGATAAGGAAAAGACGGGGATTATTGAACAGCTGAACCAAAAAGGCAGTGGTATTCATGTGTTTTTAGACGATCTTGTCGCAGGACTAGCTGCCGCTGCTTCTTCGCGCATTGCACATCGGAGCCTCCATGCCAAGCATTATCCTGCATCATTGGACGCTTAATTGACCTGTGTAGACAGAGTTGATGATTTTCTAGGCCCTCCGACGAACTTGAATGATCAGGAGGGCTTTTGTTGCGGGAAAAAAGTAAGGTATGTTATCATGAGTCTATTATATGGGCTCAAAACTTGAGGCTTAGGGGGTAGAAACAAGGCATGTGGACGGTGATTTATATTGCACCGACGGCCAGACTGGCTGACATGATTAAGCTCAAACTGTCTGAAGAAGGTTTTATGGTGCAGGCCCGGGCCATCAGCGCGTCCAAGCAACAGTTTGAGATACTTGTGCCTTCGGGTGAAGTCGAAGAAATACAGGAAGTGCTTAATTCGATTTTGCGCCCTTGAGTCCGGAACGGCGGAAGTGATACAGCAGCATGAGTGGAACAAAGGATGCACGATCGGCGGTAAAGTTTTAGTAACAGGCGTTGACGTGTGTATGAACATAATGCTTAAAGGTGCCGCATAGACGGCAGAGGACCTTGTATCGGTTACGGCTGACAAATAAACGGCTGGAGAGGTGTAGTTGTGTTTAAAGATTTATTCCAAAAGAAGCGTAAATACGCGACCATCCCTTCGGAACGGGCGCTGAGCGGCGATCAAGCGGACATGCCGGATCGTCCCAAACGGGAAATTCCCGAAGGTCTTATGACCAAATGTGGCAAGTGTGGAAGTATTCAATACAGCAAAGAACTAGAGAAAAATTTGAAAGTGTGTCCGGTGTGCGGATACCATATGCGTTTGAATGCTATGGATCGCATTCGCATGGTGCTCGACGAAGACACGTTTACGGAATATGATGCCGATATGATTTCGGTTGACCCGCTGGACTTTCCGGGATATGCGAGCAAGCTGGAGCAACAGACCCTGAAATCTGGTTTGCGAGAGGCTGTCGTTACGGGCGACGGCCTTATTTATGGACATCCTGTTGTCGTTGCTGTGATGAGCTTTGACTTTTTTACTGGTAGTATGGGTTCGGTCGTAGGAGAGAAAATTACCCGCGCCATTGAGCAAGCAATAGACAAGCGTCTGCCGCTAATTATTTTCTCAACTTCCGGCGGGGCACGTATGCAGGAAAGTATTTTAAGCTTGATGCAGATGGCAAAAACAAGTGCTGCTCTTGCTCGGCTGGATGAGCAGGGCTTGCTGTATATTTCTGTTATCACCGACCCGACTACAGGTGGAGTGTCCGCCAGCTTTGCTACGCTTGGAGATATTAATATCGCGGAGCCAGGAGCTGTATTCGGCTTTGCAGGGCGTATTGTAATTGAACAGACAATCAGACAGAAGTTGCCGGATGATTTTCAAACATCCGAATTTAATTTGCAGCATGGACAATTGGATATGGTTGTACACCGCAAGGAACTGCGTGATACCCTCGGGCAACTGCTTGATCTGCACAGTGTGAAAGGGGTGGAATAGATGGCTGGTGAATTGCCTTATGAAAAGCCCCTGGTCGAGATGCGACAGAAGATCGAAGAACTCAAGCAATTCGGACAGGATAAGCAAATTGATTTTACAGATGAAATCAACCGTCTCGAGGAACGTTATCTCGAGATGGAAGAAGAAATATATTCGAACATTACAGCACCACAAAAAATGCATTTGGCCCGTCATCATCAAAGACCAACGTCTCTTGATCTGATTGAGCAGGTGTTTACGGACTTTATTGAATTGCACGGCGACCGCTTGTTTGGAGACGATCTGGCGGTTGTGGGCGGAATTGCCAAGCTAAATGGTATTCCGGTGACCGTCATTGGTCAACAGCGTGGTAAGGATACGAAAGATAACATTGCACGTTTCTTTGGTAGTGCTCATCCGGAAGGATTTCGTAAAGGCTTGCGTCTTATGCAGCAGGCTGATAAATTCAAACGCCCTGTTATTACATTTATTGATACGAAGGGCGCTTATCCGGGTAATACAGCAGAGGAGAGAGGTCAATCGGAAGCGATTGCCCGCAACTTGCGGGAGATGGCAAAGCTTTCGGTGCCTGTTATTTGTGTGGTCATCGGCGAGGGTGGAAGCGGCGGTGCGCTTGCGTTTGCAGTCGGTAACCGTGTGCTGATGCTGGAACATGCCATTTATTCGGCCATTTCTCCAAACGGTGCAGCTTCGATTCTATGGAAAGATGCTTCCAAGGCCGATCAGGCAGCTGAAGCCATGAAGATTACGGCTAATGACCTCCTGCGCATGGAAATTATTGAGGATATTGTGCCGGAGCCGAAAGGGGGCGCGCATCGTAACTATGAAGTGACTGCTGCCGCAATCAAGGAGCTATTGGAACGTCATTTGGCAGACCTTACGAATATGAGCTGCGATGAATTGAGGGAAGATCGGTATCAAAAATTCCGAAAAATAGGTCAATACACCTTCTTGAAGCCTTCGGAATCTGAGCCTATGTTGTAATACGTTGTAAACGGGTAACAATAAATATGACGAACTTCCTATACAAATAGGAAAAAGTGTAGTAGATTTAATTGTTGGAAAAAGATATAAAGAGTAGCACCTTTGAAAACGGAGGAAAAACCCAAATGCGCAAAACTAAGATTGTATGTACCATCGGTCCTTCCAGTGAGTCATTGGAAAATGTGAAGAAACTGATTTTGGCTGGTATGAACGTAGCCCGCCTGAATTTCTCTCACGGTGATTTCGAGGAGCATGGCAACCGGATTAAAAACATCCGTCAAGCTTGTAAGGAGCTTAACAAAAACGTTGCTATTTTGCTCGATACGAAGGGGCCGGAAATCCGGACAGGAAAGCTCGAAGTTGAACCTATTGAGCTTGTTCAGGACGAGTTCATTACGCTGACAACGGAAGAAATTCTCGGTACGCAAGAACGTATTTCCATTACGTACAAAGATCTTCCCTCGGACGTGGAGCCCGGCTCCACCATTCTGATCGACGATGGTCTGATCGGACTCACCGTTATTGAAGTATCAGGCACTGAAATCAAATGCCGCATTGTTAATGGCGGAACGATCAAAAGCAAGAAGGGCGTTAATGTTCCAGGCGTTGCTATTTCTTTGCCTGGTATTACCGAAAAAGATGCTAATGATATCATTTTCGGTATTGAGCAGGACATTGATTTCATCGCGGCTTCTTTTGTTCGTAAAGCAAGTGACGTTCTGGAAATCCGTGAATTGCTGGCGAAACACAACGCGAGTCATATCCAAATCATTTCCAAAATAGAAAATCAGCAAGGTGTTGACAACCTGGATGAAATTTTGGAAGCTTCGGATGGTCTGATGGTTGCCCGTGGTGACCTCGGTGTGGAAATTCCTGCTGAAGAAGTGCCTCTGGCGCAAAAATTGATGATTAACAAATGTAATGTAGCTGGCAAGCCTGTTATTACGGCAACACAAATGCTGGATTCCATGCAACGTAACCCGCGTCCGACTCGTGCGGAAGCAAGTGACGTGGCGAACGCTATTTTTGACGGAACAGACGCAATTATGCTGTCCGGCGAAACAGCTGCGGGTAAATATCCGGTAGAATCCGTATTGACGATGTCACGTATTGCAGAAAAAGCTGAGTCCTCTCTGAACTACCGTGATTTGTTCAAGAAACAAAGAACGGCTCAAGAAATTAGTATTACAGAAGCAATCAGCCAATCTGTTTCTATTTCTGCACTTGACCTGCATGCCAAAGCGATCCTGACGTCCACACAAAGCGGAACAACGGCGCGTATGATCTCTAAATACCGTCCAGAAGCTCCGATTGTTGCTGTGACAACACAGGAAAGAACAGTTCGCCGTCTGGCTCTGATCTGGGGCGTACATGCAGTACAAGGCAGACCAATCGTTGACACAACAGATAGTCTGTTTGACAACGCACTGGAAGGCGGTCGTAAATCTGGCCTCGTTAAAGAGGGCGATTTGGTTGTGATTACTGCGGGCGTACCTCTTGGTGATTCTGGTTCTACGAACCTGATCAAAATTAGCTGCGTTCCAGCACAAGCGTAATTAAAGTCTCCTTGAAATAATATCGAGGCTGTATGTATTGTTACAACAAGCAAAAGAGCATTCAAGTCAATAAGACTTGGATGCTCTTTTTTTATGTTCTCTAGCTTTTCATTTCCAGTCCTTCTCGTCGTATGAAATCAAGAAATGCTTGTTGCATCAAGTTCATTTGTATATCTTGTTGATACACGATGTTGATTTGATAATGGCTCCTTTGGTTATCAGCCTCGAGATAAGGAATCCATTCTACCGAGGGAACAGCATTGTCATTATTGTCGACTCCGCTTGCAGGAAAGAAGGCAAGCGCTTCTCCGCCGCTTACGACTTGCTTTACCGCTTCCCAAGAGTTGATTTCCAGATTAGGCTTAACTAGCGAGGAATAATGATCTACAACTGATGAACCGCTGTATTTTACCCATGTGTGCTTGTCCAGCATATCGGGTCCATCGACCTCCTCTGATTTGGATGCAAGTGCAGTTGCAGAACGGATAACTCCTACTTGATCTGAAGCCACTGGCTCTGCCACCGTATACTCTGGAAGAGGATTTCTATCGTCGAGAAAAGCAAAATCAATTTCTCCCTGTTTCAGTAGCTGCTTAATTGCATCCGGAGATTGAATCTCCAACTGAATACGACAATCTGGATACCGCTCAGCAAACTTAGCCATCAAAGTGGGGAGGAGATACGTACCTGATATCGACTCTGCACTCAGATGTAATTGACCCTGTGACTCTTCTGTCAGTTCATCTACAGCTTGTCTAGCTTCTTGTTCCAGAGAGATGATCTGCTTTGCGTAAGGTAATAATTTTTTTCCAGCTTCCGTTAGTATAATCCTGCCTTGTTGAAGAGAGAATAGGGAAGCGCCCATTTCCTTTTCCAAGCTTTTCATATGAAAGCTGACGGTAGGTTGTTTGACTTGCAAAGCTTCGGCCACATCCGTCGCCTTATGGAATTTGTCGATCAGCATCAAAATACGCAATTTTAGAATATTCATGGAATCCAACAGCTCTCCTTATATGTCATTCATATATGAATTTCAAACTATAGATTAATTATATACCGAAAAATAATTTATCTATCAATATTTTATATTTGTTTTACAAAACCACGTCGTTCGTCTAACATTCCAGGCCTACAATGTAAAAGTGTTGATGGTCATAAATAAAAAACCGTCACTTAACTAAGGGGAGGACAATAAAAAATGTTGAAAAAATGGCCGTTCATTCTGATGACTCTCACCATGGTATTTGCACTTGCAGCTTGCGGATCAGGTAACAATGCTGCACCACAAGGAGACGCTGCTACAGGAACAGACAATAAGGCAGCTGCTGAACTGACAGGAAACATTCTGGCTGTTGGCTCCACTGCACTTCAACCATTGGTAGAGCAAGCGGGACAAAAATTTATGGCTGTCGATAAATATAAAGGCATTGCAGTTCAAGTACAGGGCGGCGGTAGCGGTACTGGCTTGACTCAGGTTTCCGGCGGACAAGCGGACATCGGTAACTCCGACGTGTTTGCAAAAGAAAAACTGGAGAGCGGCGCAGATGAGCTGGTCGATCACCAAGTAGCTGTTGTAGCCATGTCAGCGGTAGCGAATCCTAAAGTAGGCGTTACAGACCTGAAAAAAGATCAATTGGTACAAATCTTTACAGGTAAAATCACGAACTGGAAAGAAATTGGCGGTGCGGATCAAAAAATTGTTATCGTGAACCGTCCAAGCAGCTCCGGTACTCGTGCAACATTTGAAAAATACGCATTGGGACAAAAAACGGAAGATCTGCCGGGCTCCATTCAAGAAGATTCCTCCGGTACTGTGAAAAAGCTGATTGCTGAAACACCGGGTGCGATTGGTTATCTGGCTCTGTCCTACATCGACAACACAGTAACTGCTTTGAAATACGATGGCGTTGAAGCTAACGTTGAAAATGTAGAACAAGGTAAATATCCAGTGTGGGCTTACGAGCATATGTACACTAAAGGTGAGCCAAAAGAGCATGTGAAAGCATTCCTGGACTACATTCTGTCAGATGAAATCCAAAAAACGGATGTCGTAGACTTGGGATACATTCCAGTAGCAGGTATGCAAGTGAAACGTGATGCTGACGGTAATATCACGAAATAAGGAGAGTCACACCTCCTGTTCGATGAACGCAGCTAACGCGAGTATATTCACGAAGAAGAGGCGGACTAGCGTCCGGCCTCTATTCTTCGGTTAAAGGAGTTACAGTATGGAACCAATTGAAGGGAAGGCATACATGGAACAGAATAAACGATCCCGAGTTATGAAAGAAAGACATTACTGGGAAGAATGGACCGGCCGCATATATACGTCGGTTTGTGTCGTTTTTTTAGTTGCAGTCATTGTCTCCATCGTATATTTTGTTGCCTCCAAAGGTGTAGCTACATTTGCGGTGAATGGAGTCAGTCTGCGAGAGTTTTTCTTTGGAACCAAATGGAGCCCGGATGGCGAACCTAAGTCCTTCGGCGCGCTTCCGTTTATTACGGGTTCTTTTGCAGTAACCATACTGGCGGCTTTAATTGCCAGTCCGCTCAGCTTATGTGCGGCTTTATTTATGACGGAAATCGTGCCGAAATCGGGTAAACGTATCCTTCAACCTGCGATTGAATTATTATCCGGTATTCCGTCTGTTGTATATGGCTTTGTCGGCTTGACCGTGATCGTCCCGCTGCTGCGGAACGTGTTTGGAGGACAAGGCATCGGCATTCTGGCAGGCTGCCTAGTGTTGTCAGTCATGATTTTGCCGACGATTACGAGTATTATGGCAGATGCGTTGTCTTCCTTGCCGGGGGGGCTGCGTGAATCCTCTTATGCTTTGGGTGCTACTCGCTGGCAGACAATTGCCCGTGTTATTATTCCGACGCTGTTGCCTGCTCTTTTAACAGGAATTATTCTCGGTATGGCTCGTGCCTTCGGAGAAGCGTTGGCTGTACAGATGGTAATCGGGAATGCTCCGCATATACCGCATTCCTTGCTGGAATCCGCTTCGACCTTGACCAGCGTCATTACACTAAGCATGGGTAATACAGCGATGGGCTCCGTTCATAACAATGCTCTCTGGAGTATGGCGCTTGTTCTTCTGCTCATGACATTCATTTTCGTGCTGCTGGTAAGGCAGCTTGAAAGGAGAAACCGGGTTTGATGAAAGCTAAAACGACCGACAAGATCGCTACATTTGTAATCTGTTTCTTCGCCTTGTTTATTGTTGCACTTTTGGTTGGATTACTGGGCTTCATTTTGGCCCGCGGAGTCAGTCATATTTCTTTTGACTTTTTAACCAGTGCTCCCCAAACATTACGTGCAGGCGGTGGTATTGGCCCACAACTATTTAATTCCGTATTTTTGTTAATCCTAACTTTGATTATCACCATTCCGATTGGCTGGGGCGCAGGTATTTACATGGCGCAATATGCAAAGCCGGGGAAAATTACGGACTTTATACGACTTGTCGTCGAAGTATTGTCCTCCTTCCCGTCTATCGTCATCGGATTGTTTGGACTACTACTTATCGTAAATACGTTTGATTTTGGCTTTTCCCTCTTATCAGGAGCCTTGGCTTTGGCCGTATTTAACCTGCCGCTGATGGTTCGCACAACTGAGCAGGCTTTCCGAGCTGTGCCGAAGGAGCAAAAGGAAGCTGGACTTGCGCTTGGATTGTCCAAGTGGAAAATTATCACCTCCATTTTGTTGCCAGCTGCGCTGCCAAGCTTGATTACGGGTACCATTTTGGCCGCAGGCCGTATTTTCGGGGAAGCCGCCGCATTGCTGTTTACAGCAGGGATGAGTACGCCGCCGCTTGATTTTACTGATTGGAATCCATTGCATGCTAGATCGCCTATTAACCCGATGCGACCTGCTGAGACATTGGCTGTTCATATTTGGAAGGTCAACAGTGAGGGGATTGCTCCTGACTCCAAAGATATTGCTGCAGGCGCTTCTGCCGTACTGGTGCTGCTTGTGCTTGCATTCAACTTGAGTGCAAGATGGTTCGGAAGAGTTGTATACCGCCGTCTGACAGCTGCCAAACGTATGGATTAGAAAGGGGATGGAGAACAATGGAACATGTGATTACACGAACGGTAAAAACCGCCGCACCAGCAACATCCGTTCAGTCTACGCGTTCGGAACAGCTTGCGGGACAACCGCCGCATCCGTTCAGTACTGAGGATTTGAGTATTTATTATGGCAGCTTTGAGGCTGTGAAAAAAGTGAATCTTGCCTTTCCCGAACAGACAGTGACTGCCCTGATCGGGCCTTCCGGCTGCGGTAAATCGACCTTTTTGCGCTCCCTTAATCGGATGAATGATGAGATTGCGTCTTCCTCTACAACGGGACATATCTGGATGGATGGACAGGATTTGACGGCACCGGAAACGGACGTGATCAAGCTGCGTCAGCAAATTGGCATGGTGTGGCAACGTCCCAATCCTTTTTACAAATCCATTTACAATAATATCGCCTTCGGTCCTAAATACCGTGGGGTGCGCAAGAAGAAACAGCTTGATGAAATCGTCGAAAGCAGCCTGCGTAAAGCAGCATTATGGGACGAGGTCAAGGATCGCCTTCACGATTCCGCTCTGGCGCTGTCTGGCGGGCAACAGCAGCGGCTTTGCATTGCACGTGCACTATCCGTTCAGCCGAAAATTCTATTGCTTGACGAGCCAGCTTCCGCGCTGGACCCTGTGTCTACAGGCAAGGTAGAAGAGCTCATCACCGAATTAAAAAAAGAACTGCGCATCGTTATTGTGACGCACAATATGCAGCAGGCTGCACGAATTTCCGATTATACTGCTTATTTTTATATTGGAAGTCTGGTTGAACATGGGAAAACGAACGATATTTTCACGAATCCTGAAAATGAGCTGACTCAGGAGTACATCATGGGTCGATTTGGTTAAGCGATGTTGCTCATCGACCTACTATATATTAGCTGCACGTAAAACCCTCTTACTAATCCAGCATTAGTAAGAGGGTTTTTATTGTGTTCAACGTTTTGTAACTTTTTTAATCTATTAGTAAATTAAAATATATTGATCGTTTGGGTATATTTTCATATAATACAACTAACTATTTATCATGCATAAATAGTGGTTTAGTTCCCCTCGCTATCAAAAAGAATCTTCAGCAAGAGTAAATAGGGTTAAACTGAACACAATTACCCAAATCAAAATAAGGGAGAGGTTCAAATGAAAAAGAAGATGTGTCCAACCGTAAAGATGATAGCGCTTTCAAGTTTGGCGATTACAGTAACGTCAGGACTCCTAAGTCCCTCATGGGCTGCGGCACAGGAGATGGTGCCGACTACATATGATTCAGGACGTGAATCGGCGATTGCTTCTTATGAACTTACCACAGATTCAGCTGTGGGACGGGACGTTTATGGTGGCGATGTAAATTCAGGTGTTTTGGATCGTGAGCAATTATTTGGGCTGTCGGCTGTGGCGAAGCCAACCGCTGTTGTGAATACAGACAGCCTCTTGAACAAAATGCGCGACTTTAGCAAGTTTTCTACGGGGGATATTTCCAAGGATACGACGCTTGCCTTAAATATTGTATCCTGGCAATTGCCGCATGGCGGATTCTTCAAAGCTATGGAAAAGAATTATAAATCCAAATGGGATGGCAAAGCTGCACGCTCCACATGGAAAAGCAAGGATGGTGTTGAACTCGGAACGTTTGATAACGAGGCCACGACAACCGAGATTCGTTTTTTAGCGGATGTATACAAAAAAACCAAAAATAAAGATATTAAGAACAGTGTACAAAAAGCAGTCGACTTCGTACTAACCTCTCAATATTCCTCAGGTGGCTGGCCTCAAGTATACCCTAAACGTGGTAATTATTCCGATGCTGTAACTTATAATGATGATGCGATGGTCAGAGTTATGGTTTTGGCTGACGATATTGTGAACAAGAAGCAGCCGTTTGATAGCGATATTCTGGATAACTCTTACCGCTCCAGACTTCAGCAAGCGCTAAACAAAGGTATCCAGTACACAATTAAATCTCAAATTGTAAATAATGGTACACCAACAATCTGGGGTGCACAGCACGATCCGGCTACTTATGCATCTGTTGAAGCCCGGGCATTTGAGTTACCTTCCAAAACAACTACGGAATCAGTAGGCATTACTGCTTTTCTCATGTCCCAGCCGCAAACCGCTGAAGTGAAAAAAGCGGCTCAGAGTGCTTTGAAATGGTTTGACGCGAACCGAATCGACGGTATCAAATACAATCGTCAAGGTCCGGAGTTCTTCCAAAAGGACGCATCGAGCGTAATGTGGTATCGGTTCTATAATGTGGAAGACAATAAATATTTCTTTTCAGACCGGGATGGCAAAAAGTATACCGACATCATGAAAATTAGTGAGGAAAGACGACTTGGTTACGCCTGGGCGGGAAGCCAGGCTAAGAGCTTGCTCAAGCTGGCTTCGGATAGCGGATATTATAAACTGTCCAAGCCGTTGCCACAATAATAAAGGCATTATTATATATGATTGGAGAGGGCGGACCGTTCGGTCTGCCCTCTTTTTGTTCCCGGGCTGTAAATATGGTTTAATGGAGAGAGGGCAAAATAGAGATAAAGATGCACAAAGATAGGAGAGCTTGTATGACTCAAGAGGAGAAACAAACGGAATTACGCTGGTATGGCGCACCGCTACGCGTCCGTTATCAGGAAAGCGACCAGATGGGGGTCGTATATCATGCGAATTATTTGAACTGGTTTGAGATCGGGCGCACCGAAATGATCCGACAGGCGGGTTTTAACTATCGGAGTATGGAGGAACGAGGAGTCTTGCTGCCAGTTATTGAAATCAATGCGAAATATGCGAGTCCTGCTCGATATGATGATTTAATTACCATTTATACCGCAATTACGGACTTCTCCAGATTACGTCTAAACTATATCTATGAGGTTCGACGGGTAACGGAAGATGAGCATCAAAGGTATCTGGGAAAGGTATGGACCCAGGCAGACACGCTGCCGGGAGAGCTGCTTGTCACAGGGATGACACGGCACGTATGGTTGAACACCGAATGGAAGCCTGTTCGACTGGATCAGGCGCTACCTGAGCTGTACACTGCATTAAGGCTTGCTTTTACAGGCGGGGAGGGACAGAAGTCATGATGATGCGTAAACGTCTGTGGCTGTTGCTGCTGCTCATTCCTTTGGCGGAGCTGTACGGGTTTATATGGGTAAGTCACTGGATTGGAGCGGGCAAAACGATTTTACTCATCATTCTGACGACCCTAATCGGGGCTGCCATGATGCAATTTGAAGGTCGTAAGGTGATTGCCGATGCGAAAAATGAAATGAACCGGGGACAAATGCCCGGCCGTAAAATGCTGGATGGATTATGTGTTTTTTTCGGTGGGAGTTTGCTGCTTATCCCTGGATTTTTAACAGATATTATTGGTTTTACGTTGGTGTTTCCTTTAACACGAGCGTTGTACCGACGCTTTTTATTGAAGTGGCTGGAGAAAAAAATGAAGAACGGCAGTATTACGTTTCGGCGGTTTTGACGTGAGCTGCCGTTTTCCTATCCGTGATCTAGCGGACTCTTCCAGCGAGAATATAGTTGCGCAAGTCCTGAATGACATTTGCGCGATTCAGTGCATCAACGACAATGAGTGATACAGGTCCGATAATTAGTCCTAAAACGCCAAACAGCTTGAGCCCGATGAACATACCGATGAGGGTGGGAAGCGGGTTCAAGCCCACGCTGCTGGCCAGCACCTTAGGCTCCACGATCTGTCGTCCAATCAACAGGATGATATAAAGGATCGACAATCCTACCCCTAATGCCAAATTACCAGACATATACGCATACAGTATCCACGGAATCATCACAATGCCAACCCCCAAATAAGGTAGCAAGTCCACCAGCCCGATCATCAAACCGATGGTAAAGGCGGATTCCACACGCAATATGAACAGCCCAACAATGACCGTTAATGCCGTAATGGAGATGATAATGAACTGTGCACGCAAATAGCCGTACAGTGCTTTACGCAAATCGTGCCATATATCCGACAATGGCTTGCGAATCGTATCAGGAATCGTGTTTGAGAGCATCCGACTATGTCGGTCCCAATCCTTACTAATAAAAAAGGCTGCTAATACAATAACCATTAGAACTGCTCCCATATTAGGCAGAGAGGTCAGCAAGTTCAAAACTCCATTAAAAAATTGAGCGACTAGCGTAGTGACAGCCGAACTGACAGTTTGAGTGGTCTTATCAATATTACTGTTAATGGTATGTTGGTAATCCGGATTATCCCGGATAAAATGGTTAATTTCAATAATTACATTTTGAATCAAATCACTCTGTGTCCAATCGATAAACAGGCTTTTAAAACGCTCAATATGTCCGTCAAAAGTCATGGCCAACTTTATAACTTCTCGGACCATGCGGGTGATTGCTGCAGATAGGATAATTGCAATTCCACCTAAATATACAAATAATGAGACCGTGACAGCCGTCCAACGTGGCATACAGGCTTTGCTACGCAGAAAACTAACCAGTGGATTCATGGCATAAGCCACAAGCCAGGCGAATAGGAAAGGATAGACGAGAGGGAAAAGCACATATATGCCCAGTAACAGAGCTACAATCACGATTGCCACCCATAGAGCACGAAATATGCGATTCAGGATTAACCGGCTCAAGCTTTCACGGCTCCTTTCTTTTACGATAGTTTTTCATAAAATAAATGCTCTACTATACATATGCGGGAAAGGGGGAAGACAAGACCTGTGTAAAAAAGTGCAAATGAATCAATTTTTTTGTAAGGGGTTTCAAAAATTTATTTATGGAAGCGATAAAACATTTGAATGTGTTGGAATAGCCCTCAATGTTCACATAAACGACAAAATCCAGTATAGTGAAAGAAGGTTTAAATATTGACATATGGCGTTAACATTACTCAGCTATTTAAAAGACATATCTTACTTTTGAAAATGTTTACATTGCAAGTCCGTTCACAATGTTTTTACAAAGGAGAGATGTAACGATGACAGCGACTAAAGGTCTGGAAGGGATCGTAGCGACCACTTCCTCCATAAGCTCTATCGTAGATGGCGTTCTCACGTACCGGGGTTATAACATTGATGATTTGGCTGTTAACGCCGATTTTGAAGAGGTAGCTTATTTGTTGTGGTTTGGAAAATTACCTGATAAAGAGCAATTGCAGGAGCTTCGCAACCAGTTAAGCGAATACGCTGCTATTCCGGATGAAATTGTTACTCAATTAAAGTTATACCCGAAAAATTTGAGTACAATGGCTGCCTTGAGGTCAGCCGTATCGTCTCTCGCTTTGTATGACCCAGAGGCGGATGATATGTCGAGAGAGTCTAATGTGACCAAAACTGTCAAGCTTCAGGCGCAATTGCCTACCATTGTGGCAGCTATAGCACGTATACGCGAGGGCTTGGAGCCGATTGCGCCTAAAAAAGGTATTTCCATTGCTGAAAACTTTTTGTATCAGCTGACTGGCAAGGACCCGGAGGAGACGGCTATTAAAGCGTTCAATCAGGCTCTCGTGTTGCACGCCGATCATGAATTAAATGCTTCTACCTTTGCTGCGCGTGTAACGGTAGCCACATTGTCGGATATTTATTCCGGAATCACGTCTGCAATTGGAGCTTTAAAAGGACCACTGCATGGTGGGGCCAATGAGGCTGTGGCCAAAACGCTGGAGGAGATTGGTGGCTTGGATCAGGTGGACTCCTATATTCAGGCGAAACTGGATAACCGCGAAAAAATTATGGGCTTTGGACACCGAGTCTATAAAAACGGTGATCCGCGTGCCAAGCATTTGCACAAAATGTCCCGCGAACTGGGGGAAATGAACGGCGACACAACGTTGTTTGATATGTCAGTTCGAATTGAAGGAATTGTAACAGGGCAAAAAGGCTTGAAGCCCAATGTGGATTTTTATTCTGCCTCTGTGTATACCCAGTTGGGTATCAAGAGAGACCTGTTTACACCTATTTTTGCTGTGAGTCGTGTATCCGGGTGGACCGCACACATTTTAGAGCAGTATGAAAATAACCGCCTGATTCGTCCTCGCGCCGAATATACAGGTCCAATGGATCAAAAATATGTATCACCAGAGTTGCGCTAACCCTTTGTTGAAGGAAGATTGAGGTTGTATACCCTGAATTTAAAAAATAAGGTACAATAGAGGGGACGACGAGAGATGTACGTTTTTGTCTGTGATAAAGATCATGTCTTTCGTCCTGTACCCATTCATATCTGAGGAGGAAAAGGAACTTATGGCGAAATTTGAAAAGTTTGAGCTCCCAACTGAAGGCGAAAAGATTACGATTGATAACGGTCAACTACGGGTTCCGAACCATCCGGTAATTCCGTTTATCGAAGGTGACGGCACGGGTCGCGATATCTGGAGAGCTTCCAAGCGCGTACTGGACGCAGCTGTAGAAAAAGCATATAACGGCAGCAAAAAGATTGCCTGGTATGAAGTATTCGCTGGTGAGAAAGCTTTCAATACATACGGCGAATGGCTCCCTAACGATACTTTGGAAGCCATCCGTGAGTATATTGTAGCCATCAAAGGTCCACTTACGACACCTATTGGCGGTGGTATCCGTTCGTTGAATGTGGCATTGCGGCAAGAACTGGATTTATACGTATGTCTGCGTCCTGTTCGATATTTTAACGGTGTTCCTTCTCCAGTGAAACGTCCTGAATTGGTAGACATGGTTATTTTCCGTGAGAACACAGAAGATATTTACGCGGGGATTGAGTATGCCGAAGGGTCCGAAGACGTGAAAAAGGTTATTCAGTTCCTCCAACAAGAGCTGGGTGTGAACAAAATTCGTTTCCCTGAAACCTCTGGTATTGGCATCAAGCCAGTTTCTTCCGAGGGTTCAAAGCGTCTGGTACGGGCAGCCATTCAGTATGCTGTTGACCACGGACGCAAGAGTGTCACGCTCGTACACAAAGGTAACATTATGAAATTTACCGAGGGCGCCTTCAAAAACTGGGGTTATGAAGTGGCTGAGGAAGAATTTGCAGATAAAGTATTTACTTGGGCCCAATATGATGTAATCAAGGAAAAAGACGGTGAGGATGCGGCAAATGCAGCTCAAAAAGCAGCTGAAGATGCAGGCAAAATCATTATTAAGGATGCGATTGCTGATATTGCACTTCAGCAAGTACTGACTCGTCCTTCTGAATTTGATGTAATTGCTACGCTCAACCTGAACGGGGACTATCTGTCCGATGCTCTTGCTGCCCAAGTTGGTGGAATTGGTATTGCGCCAGGTGCAAACATTAACTATGTAACAGGGCATGCTATCTTTGAAGCTACACATGGTACAGCTCCAAAATACGCCGACAAAGACGTAGTGAACCCTGGTTCCGTAATTCTGTCGGGCGTAATGTTGCTTGAACACTTGGGTTGGAAAGAAGCGGCTGACCTGATTTATAAAGGGCTGGAGACGTCCATTAATAAGAAGATTGTAACTTATGACTTTGCTCGTCTGATGGATGGTGCTACACAAGTGAAATGCTCCGAGTTCGCAGATACCATTATTAGTAACCTGTAAGGAAGGGGAATACCACTTGTCCATTCAACGTAAAAAAATATCCATTGTTGGCGCCGGTTTTACCGGTGCCACTACCGCATTGCTGCTGGCTCAAAAGGAGCTAGGTGATATCGTACTGATCGATATTCCGCAACTAGAGAATCCGACCAAAGGCAAGGCGCTTGATATTTTGGAGGCCGGTCCGGTACAGGGATTTGACAGCCAGATCACGGGCACTTCCAGTTACGAGGATGCAGCTAACTCGGATATCGTCATTATTACTGCCGGGATTGCACGCAAGCCGGGTATGAGCCGTGATGATTTGGTAAATACGAACGCAGGAATTGTGAAATCCGTTTGTGAGAACGTGAAGAAGTATGCGCCGGATTCTATCGTCATTATTCTGAGTAATCCGGTAGATGCTATGACCTATACTGCCTATCAAACGCTTGGGTTCCCGAAAAATCGGGTTATTGGCCAATCAGGTGTGCTGGATACAGCGCGATATTGTACCTTTATTGCACAAGAACTGAACGTTTCCGTCGAAGACGTACGCGGCTTCGTTATGGGTGGTCACGGTGATGATATGGTGCCCCTGGTACGCTATTCCAGCGTTGGAGGTATACCTATCGAAACCCTGATTTCGCAGGAACGTATCGAAGCAATCGTAGAACGGACACGCGGTGGTGGCGGTGAGATCGTCAACCTGTTGGGTAATGGTAGCGCATATTATGCACCGGCAGCTTCGCTTGCACAGATGACAGAAGCGATTGTAAAAGATAAAAAACGGATTATCCCGGTCATTGCCTATCTGGAGGGAGAGTACGGCTATCAGGATTTGTTCCTTGGCGTACCGACACTTCTTGGCGGTAATGGTATCGAAAAAGTGTTCGAGTTGGAATTGACAGCCGAAGAAAAAGCAGCGCTCGATCAATCCGCCGAATCGGTCCGCAGTGTGATTAAAATAGTTACCGTATAGATTCAATTTTCTACTAAAACGGTATACTTTTACTTGAAGAGGTGTTCCCAAGCCATAGTCATGGCCATCGGACACCTCTTTTACTTTTAAACGGAATATAAGGAATCTATTCGTTTTCTTCCTTATTCCTTTGCTTTGGTCCACTTCCCCGGTATAATAGAGTTCATATGCATGGATAGTTACATGAGGATTTTTCAAAAATCCTTACATAGAAAAGCATGTCCCAAAACACTGAAAAGATGGTAGTCATTCGTTGGAATATGATCGTTCTATGGAAAAAGAGTTTGTGAGAAAACAAAGAAATGGAGGTTATAAAGAATGTTTTTTATTCACATTATTGGATCACTGGCGATGGGTTTTTATTTATTGCTCCCCTTCGTTGTGGGCAAAATCGACAAATTGGCTCCAAGCGCGCAGGAAGGGACGATATCGGCTGTACAGCTATTAAACCGTCTGGCTCAATTTGCACTGATTCTTGTACTTATTAGCGGCATCTATATGATTTTTGTTTGGGATTCTTATTCGGTAGCATGGATCGTTGTTGTGTTGGTATTGTTTCTTGCCATTTCTGGTATTGCTGGTGCTATGGGTAAGCCATTACGCTTGTCACTGGAAGCGGTTCGTAACCAACAGCCGATTACGCAATACGCTGGTAAAATGCGGATGTTCAGCACGCTGCTGGCTGTCTTCATGATTCTAATTACGATTTTAATGGTATACAGCCATATTATTTAATTATGCATTTGGTGAGAGCCTATAATCGAATGATGATAAATGCTAAATTGAAAAAAACGGTCTGTGCTGAATAAGCATAGGCCGTTTTTTTGTGTGATCAAATAACTACATTTTTCTTTTTTCGTTTAACGAATAACTTTGTGTGGTAAATCAGGAGTAGAGTGGATGCAAATGTTGCATCCTAAAAAATATCTGATTTTGAAGGGAGAATGTACAATGCCTAAAAGTAATCAACCTCAGCAAACTTTGCCCCCACAGCATCAGGACCAGCAACCGGGGATTGAGTCCAAAATGTCGCCTGCACCTCAGTTTGAAAAACCAACTTATAAAGCCGCTGGCAAGCTAACAGGTAAAGTTGCACTTATTACTGGTGGAGACAGTGGAATTGGACGGGCTGTAGCTGTCACGTATGCCAAAGAAGGTGCGGACGTAGCTATCATCTACTTGAATGAGCATAAGGACGCGGAAGAAACAAAACGCCAGGTAGAGCAGGAGGGGCGCAAATGCGTATTGATTCCTGGCGATATCGGAGATGACCAATTTGCCAAAAAAGCGGTTCAACAGACGGTTAACGAGTTGGGCAAGCTCGACATTGTCGTGAACAATGCGGCAGAGCAACATCCACAACAAAAGCTGGAGGATATCACCAAAGAACAGTTGGAGCGCACGTTCCGTACGAATATTTTCGGTATGTTCTTCCTGACGCAAGCAGCATTGCCGCATTTGAAGAAAGGGAGCACAATCGTCAATACAACATCGATTACCGCGTACGCTGGGAACAAGACACTCATTGACTATTCATCGACCAAAGGGGCGATCACATCCTTTACTCGTTCCCTTTCACTCAATTTGGCGGATCAAGGTATTCGGGTGAACGCTGTAGCACCAGGGCCAATCTGGACGCCGTTAATCCCGTCTACCTTTGATGCCAAGACGGTCAGCGAGTTTGGAGGAGCACAGCCAATGAAGCGTCCGGGTCAGCCGGAAGAATTGGCGCCAGCCTATGTGTACCTTGCTTCTGATGATTCTTCATATGTAAGCGGGCAGGTTATTCATATCAATGGCGGTGAAGTTATAAACGGATAAGAGGACAAAGGAAAGGCTGGGGCCGTGTTATGCCCTGGCCTTTTTTCTTTTCACAGTGGAACATAATGAAGGTAGCCTGTAGAATGAGACTTAACTTACATAAAGGATGGGCATATTTTATGAAATCGTTTCGTTTCAGGCTTACCCTGATCATGCTGATTTTGATTGGCGTATCTGTCCTTGCTGCTGGAATCACGATGGGACAAATTTTTAAAAATTCGAATATGAAGGTGCTAGAGGAGAACATGGGACGGGAGATTGACCTGCTTCGCGCTACATTCCCTTTTGTGAATGCAGATGCCCTGTCCAGTACGGATTATGTCTCTTATTATTCTCAAAAGGCGAAGGAAATTGCTCGTCTGACGGAATCGCGGGTGACCTTCATTCGCAAGGACGGGACGGTGGTTGGCGATTCGTTAAGCGATCCGCGTAAGATGGAAAACCACGCATCTCGTGAAGAAATTCAGCAAGCCTCAACAGAGAGAATCGGACGCACGATTCGTTACAGCGAAACCTTGCAGCGGAACATGCTATACGTTGCAGAGCCTGTTGTATCGGACAAGGGCTTTGACGGATATATCCGTTTGTCCATGAGTCTGAAAGCGGTGGAGGAGGGGGTACGGCGCGGATGGACGGCCATCGGGATTGGACTTGTGTTGCTGTTCCTCGCTGCTGGATTGGTGAGCTATCGTATTGCCCGCAGTCTGACCTCGCCTATTGAGCATATTACAGGGGTAGCCAACCGTATTTCAGGACTGGATTATGACGCAAGGGTTGGTGTGCAGCGCCGGGACGAAGTAGGGCAACTGGGTGAAGCCATTAATCGTATGGCTGACAGTCTCCAAAACCAAATGAAAACGATACGTGACAATGAGGATCTACTCCAGAGCGTCATGAGTAATATGACAGGCGGGATTCTAATGATTGATGCAAGTGAGTGTATTGCGCTTGTAAACCGTGAGTCTGAGCGAATGCTTGGTGTCGTGGGTAAACGGGTGACAGACAAGCCGTATCATGAGCTGAAGAAGCACTATGAGCTCACAAAGCTAATTGAGGGCAGCATACAAAGCCGAGAAAGGCTGCATGGTGAGGTTCATTTGTACAATCCCGAGGAAAGACTCGTGTTGCTGGATGGTGTTCCGATGTATGAGGATGAAGGCGGATACCGGGGGATGCTGTTCCTTTTACAGGATATTACGGCCATTCGACGGTTGGAAAATATGCGGAGCGAATTTGTGGCAAACGTTTCTCATGAGCTAAAAACACCAATTGCCGCAGTCAAGGGTTTCGCCGAGACGTTACTCGGTGGCGGGGTTAAAGATGAGGAGACGGCCCGTTCATTTTTGCAAATTATATATGATGAAAGCGAACGATTGAATCGGCTGATCGGTGACATTTTGGAGCTATCCAAAATTGAATCCAAGCGTTCTCCGCTGGATTGCTCGCCAGTGCACGTTTCGTCGTTCATAGAATCATTGCTGGAAAAACTGAACAATGTAGCTGCCAAAAAAAGAATTACGCTGCACATGGATATCCCGGATGAGCTGTTTATGGAGGCAGATGAAGATAAGCTTCAGCAGATTTTCCTGAACCTTTTGTCTAATGGTATCAACTATACACTTGATGGTGGCAAGGTAAAGATTAAGGTTTTAACGATCCAGCGGGAGAATGACACGGAAAAGGTCGTATTTACAGTCAGTGATACAGGTATTGGAATTCCAAAGAAGGACCTGCCACGTATCTTTGAACGATTTTACCGGGTGGACAAAGGACGCTCGCGTAACTCTGGCGGAACGGGACTGGGATTGTCGATCGTCAAACACTTGATCGATTTGCATCATGGCACCCTTTCGGTGGAAAGTGAGCTTGGATTGGGTACCACATTTACAGTTGAATTACCGCTATTGCAACAGGAAGAATGAACTATAACCTTTTTTACATTCTGTTAACAATGCCGTGATAAAATAAACGGGTGTCGCATGAGTATGGAAAAGGTTTCAGGATTTTGACCAATGCGCCTTTAACAGGTAAACAGGAGATGAAGTTATTTATGGGACAACGCTTGCTGGTTATTGAGGATGAACCAACGCTTGCCAGATTGCTATCCTACAATTTGATACAAGAAGGCTTCGAAGTGGACACGGAGGATCATGGCAGTGCAGGGTTTGAAAAAGCCTCCAGAGAGTCCTACGATTTGATCCTGCTGGATTTGATGCTGCCGGGAATGAACGGACTGGACATTCTGAGCAGACTTCGCCATCAGGGGCTGACAACGCCTATCATTATTTTAACGGCCAAAAACGGCGAGGCCGAGGTTGTCCAAGGGCTGAAGTCGGGTGCAGATGATTACATCACGAAGCCTTTTGGCGTTTCTGAGCTGTTGGCCCGTGTAACGGCTGTGCTGCGAAGAACTTCCGGCGGGGATGAAGGAGTGCTGTCTGATCAGAAAGATAGCTCCAAAATTCAATTGGGCGAGCTGGAAATTTACCCTGAAAAATATGAAGTCATTCTTGGAGGTCAGTCCATTAGCCTCAGACCAAAGGAATTTGAGGTACTTCTTTATTTGTCCCGCAAGCCGGGTGTGGTATTGACTCGGGATGATCTGATGAATGCTGTTTGGGGTTTTGACTACATTGGCGGTCAACGAACCGTGGATGTGCACGTCAGTTCCTTACGTAAAAAGCTGGAGCTGGATCCCGACTCGGTTCATATCGATTCGATCCGTGGAGTGGGGTACAAGCTGGTTGTAAATAAAAAAAGAAGCGCTTCTCATTTATTATAAATGAGGAGCGTTTTTCTTTATCCAGGGAAGTGTCTGACGACTTTTGTGTCCATTTCGTGATTTTACATTTCATTAACAAAAATAGACGCTAGAATCAACAAATGACCGATATGATGTTCCCGTCACTCCAAGTAGTTAAAAAAAGGGGACTTCAGAACGATGATAACGGAACCAAAGACCCAGCCGAGTTCCACTGCCGTGATTGAACGTGAAGCATACAAGCCGATTACTACCTATGTGCCATGCCGGGAGGTTCCGATCATTGGTACGGATATGACTAGTAAAGAACTGTTAGGACTTATGAAAACACAGGAGAATATTCCTTGTGTCATTGTTGTGGATAAAAATGATCTTCCACTGGGCATTATTATGAGAGATGCGTATAATCGCCATTTTACGGGGAGATTTGCTGCGGCGTTGTTCTATGACAAGCCTGCGGCCATATTTGCTGACCACGATACATTAATTGTGGATCTGAAAAGCCGGGCATCGGACATTGTGGAACTGGCGATGTTGCGTGAAGATCAGCGTTTTTACGATTGTGTGTTGATTAAGGAAGGAACACGGTTACTCGGCGTACTCACGATTCGTGATATCCTGTCCGTCGTGCAGCGAATGCAAAGAGAAGCGGACGAAGAGCGGGGCGATGTGATTCGGCATAGCTATGACGGAGTCCAGCGTATTCAGCTGACTGTGCTGGATGCAGCTAAAGAGGCCGATGACAGTGTGCGGCTAACCCGCTCAATGAGTGAGTTATCCCGCCGTGGCAAAGTAGAACTGGAGGATGTTTTGCTCTCCTATCGTGCAGTCACGGAGCAAATGAAGCGCCAGCATGAGCAGATGACTGCGTTGACCCAATCGCTGAATGACATTGCGCGCATGGCCTCATCCATTCGTGCACTGGCAGATCATAGCGGACTGCTGGCGATCAACGCGTCCATTGAAGCGGCGCATGCTGGCGAACACGGACGAGGCTTCCAGATTGTGTCTCAGGAGGTGCGGAATATGTCACTCCAGACGAAAGCCTTTTCCACGCAGATTACAGGCTTACTCACCCATATCGAGCAAATGCTGCGTGACACCGCTGAACTGACGGATACGAGTATGCAGCAGATTCATACAGGCTCTCAATATATTTCTGCCGGAACACAAACTTTTGCCAAACTACTGCAGGCTGTCAACGAAATTGAAGCCAAAAACAGCGAAATGTCCCGTTCCGCAGAGGAAGCGGCTTTGAATGCAGCCGAAATTGCGCAGGAGCTTGAGCTCATGCTAAGTTCTTGATCATTTTACATACCGTTAACAAATCCACCACACTAAATTTACACACAGCTTATATAATCTTCATATTGTGCAAATCAGGTGCAATGCTTGAGGATCATAACTGCAACACGAAGGAGATCATAAATCCATGAATGATTCCGTAATCCGGATCGATAAGCTGAATTTATATTATGAGAAATTTCACGCGCTGAAACATATAAACCTCGATATTCCTGAAAAAACGGTAACTGCCTTCATCGGCCCGTCCGGCTGCGGCAAATCAACCCTGCTGCGTACGCTGAACCGGATGAATGACATGATACCGGGAACGCGTATTGAAGGCACTGTGAGTATCGCAGGTCAGGATATATACGGCGATACTATGGAAGTAGAAACTCTGCGTAAGCAGGTGGGAATGGTTTTTCAACAGCCTAACCCATTTCCCAAATCGATTTATGATAACGTGGCCTACGGCCCGCGTCTGCATGGAATTCGGCAAAAGGACAAGTTGGACGAATTGGTTGAGCAAAGCCTGCGGCAGGCGGCACTCTGGGAAGAGGTCAAGGATTTTCTGAAGCGTTCTGCTCTGAGTTTATCTGGTGGACAACAGCAACGGTTGTGCATTGCCCGGGCGCTTGCTGTACAGCCAGATATTTTGCTTATGGACGAGGCGACATCTGCGCTGGATCCGATCTCCACGATGAAAATTGAAGAACTGGTTCAGGAATTGCGAGACACGTATACCATTGTCATGGTGACGCATAACATGCATCAGGCAGCGCGTGTGTCCGGTCGAACTGCGTTCTTTTTGAATGGTGTTGTGGTGGAAGCGGCGGATACACAGACGATGTTTTCCACGCCGCAAGATTCACGTACGGAAGATTATATTTCAGGGCGATTTGGCTAAAGCCTACAGATGAATATGCCAGAAGGGGTGACTTCGAAATGATACGTAGAAAAGGTTTTGATGAAGGGTTAGATGAACTGAGAGCCGTACTGCGCGAAATGGGTGCACACGTTTCGAAGGCGCTCGATCAGGCCATTGAATGTTTGCAGACCAAAAATACAGAATTGGCTCAGCAGGTGGTCAAAAATGATGCATCCCTTAATACGCTGGAAGAGAATATTCTCGATATGGGTTCCAAGCTCATTATTACCCAGCAGCCGGTAGCGAAGGATTTGCGCCGGATCATTGTTGCATTTAAAATTTCCAGTGATCTGGAACGAATGGGCGATTTGGCGCTTGATATTGCCAAGGTGACACTTCGCTTGGAAGGGCAGCAGATCATTAAGCCGCTGGTGGATATTCCGCACATGGCTTCCATTGTTAAAGAAATGATAGATGATGCGATCAAATCCTATTTGGATGAAAATACAGATCTGGCCTACAAAATGGCCAAAGAGGATGATCGAGTTGATTCCATGTATAGCCACATGATCAGCGATCTGTACGCCTTTATGGTAGAAAAGCCGGCAGAGGCTTCACAAGCCATGCTGCAACTGCTTGTAGGACGATACATTGAACGAATTGGTGACCATGCTACGAATATCGGTGAAAGCACTGTATATCTCGTGACAGGGGAGAGACCAGATTTGAACCAGTAGAGCTTTCAGGTATATAGCGGTTGTTTCTGACCCAGACTTGTCTTTGAGCAAAAGGCAAATTTGGTTAGGAAGCAGCCGTTTTTTTCTGAAAAAGGAGTCTTGTATGTTAAGATAGGAAGAGGAATGCGTAAAACGTAAGAACGTTACGAATGCATTGATGAACTTGCGAGGTGCTAAATGGATAAACTCATGCTTATAGATGGCAACAGTATCATTTACCGGGCGTTTTTTGCTATGCCACCGTTAACAAATTCGAGTGGGCAGCAGACGAACGCGGTGTATGGATTTACGACGATGTTATTGCGGCTCTTGGAGGAGCACAAACCAACACATATTCTGGTTGCCTTCGATGCTGGTAAAATAACGTTTCGCCATAAAGGATACGAGGATTACAAAGGTGGACGGGAGAAAACACCGCCAGAGCTGTCCCAGCAATTTCCGTTGCTGAAAGAGCTATTGACCGCTTTCGGCATTGCTCAGTTTGAACTGGATGGCTATGAGGCGGACGATATTATAGGCACCCTCTCCAAGACAGCGGACGAAGCCGGTTTCAATGTGCTGGTCGTGACCGGGGACAAGGATATGCTTCAATTGGCTTCAGATCATGTCACAGTCGGCTTGACCCGCAAAGGGGTTACTGAGGTGGAGACGTATGGACCTGAGCAAATTCAGGAACGATATGGCCTGAAGCCGCTGCAAATTATTGACCTTAAGGGTCTGATGGGCGATACGTCGGACAATATTCCTGGTATTCCCGGCGTGGGTGAAAAAACAGCGCTCAAGCTGCTGTATCAATACGGTTCAGTTGAAGAGGTGCTGGCGCACACGAATGAGCTGAAGGGCAAAATGAAAGAACGCGTAGAGACACATGCTGACGATGCGCGAATGAGCAAAGATTTGGCGACCATTTATCGGGATGTAACGTTGGACAAGCAGCTGGAAGATGTGGCCTTTGGCGGGCTGCAAGCAGAAACGGCCGGGCCAGCTCTGGCGAAGCTAGAGTTCAAGTCCTTGCTGGAGCGTTTATCCTTTTCAGGTGAGGTTGGCAGTACTGGGGTAGACGTAGAGGAAGCCGCGGCTGACGTAACAGTGCTGGATGAGCAGCGGATTAGCGAATTGGTAGAAGTGTTGGATCATGTGGATGTGCTGCATGTTGAGACGCATGGTGATAATCCGCATCATGCTGACATCGTAGGTCTGATATTTGCCGCAACGGGGCAGCAGTATTTTATGACGCTGGATGTACTGCAAAGCGATGCAGCTACACCTATTCGCGAATGGCTTGCTGACCCTGGACGCAAAAAACGTGGTCATGATCTGCATCGTACGGATTTGGCTTTACACTGGCATGGAATTGAGTTTGCAGGGGCCGAGTTTGATGTGCAACTGGCGGGATACTTGCTGGACCCGACCGATGCAAACCAGACATTGAGCGGATTGGCAGCCAAATATGGTTTGTCTTCGATCCGTCCAGACGAAGAAGTGTTCGGTAAAGGAGCTAAATATAAAGTCCCTGATGTGGATGTACTGTCCGATCATGTGGCGCGTAAGGCAGCGGTGATTGAAGCTTTGGTGCCTGTACAGCAGGCGGAGCTGGAAAAAACGGAAATGCACAAGCTGTTTCATGAGCTGGAGATGCCGTTGTCCCGCATTTTGGCGGATATGGAGAAGCAGGGCATTTTGGTGAACGTAGAAGAACTACGCGCTTTGGGGAAAGAATTTGAAGCCCAGATTGCAACGTTGGTGGGTGAAATCTACAGCATTGCTGGAGTAGAGTTCAATCTGAATTCGCCCAAGCAGTTGGGTGAGATTTTGTTTGATAAACTGGGTTTACCTGTCATTAAAAAGACGAAAACGGGGTACTCGACTGATGCGGAGGTATTGGAAAAGCTGGCCCCCTATCATGATATTGTGCAAAATATTTTGCAGTACCGCACCATTGCCAAACTCCAATCGACGTATGTCGAAGGATTGCTGAAAGAAATTTCGGAGAAAACGGGTAAGGTGCATACGTATTTCCGGCAGACCGTTGCAGCAACTGGACGCTTGAGCAGTCAATTTCCGAATTTGCAAAACATCCCGATTCGTCTCGAAGAAGGACGCAAAATTCGCAAAGTATTTGTTCCGTCCGAACCGGGCTGGTCTATTTTGGCGGCAGACTACTCACAGATCGAGCTGCGGGTGCTGGCTGATATTTCGGATGATGAACGTTTGAAGGAGGCCTTTGTCCACGATATGGACATCCATACCAAGACCGCATCCGATGTGTTTGGGGTAGCAGCGGAAGATGTGGACTCCAATATGCGGCGTTCTGCGAAGGCAGTCAACTTTGGGATTGTCTATGGGATCAGTGATTATGGTCTGTCACAAAATTTGAATATTACGCGGAAGGAAGCGGCTCGTTTTATCGACCAGTATTTTGATGTGTTCCAAGGCGTTCGCCGTTACATGGATGATATTGTGAAGGATGCGAAGCGGGACGGCTACGTAAAAACGCTGTTGGAACGCAGACGCTATTTGCCGGAGATTAACGCCAGCAATTTCAACCTGCGTTCATTCGCTGAGCGTACAGCGATGAATACGCCGATTCAAGGTACCGCAGCCGATATTATCAAGTTGGCGATGGTACAGATGGATGAGGCCTTACGTGAACGTAAACTTCGCAGCAGAATGCTGCTCCAAGTACATGATGAGCTTGTGTTCGAGGTTCCGCCTGAGGAAATGGAAACGATGAAAGAGCTTGTCCCGGCTACCATGGAGGCCGCATTAAAGCTGGCTGTGCCGCTCAAAGCCGAAGTAAGCTATGGCAGCAATTGGTATGAGGCCAAGTAATATATTTCAATGAGTAGATAGTCCCAATTTGACGCTGCTTCCGTTATAATATAGGGTGAGGTGAAGACATCATGCCGGAATTACCGGAAGTAGAAACAATTAAACGAACGCTAAACGAGCTTATCGTTGATAAACATATAGATCATGTCACCGTTAATTTGCCGCGGATCATTCAACGGCCCGATGATATCCACGCTTTTGCGATGGAATTGGCCGATCACCGGATTACAGGGGTTGAGAGACGCGGAAAGTTTCTGCGGATTTTGCTGGACGGGCTGGTGCTGGTCTCCCATCTTCGAATGGAAGGGCGATATGGATTGTATTCGCAACATGATCCTGTGGAAAAGCATACCCATGTCATCTTTCATTTTAAAGATGGTACGGAGCTGCGTTATCAGGATGTGCGCCAGTTTGGCACAATGCACTTATTTCCGGCAGGGCAGGATTTGCTGGAAAAGCCGCTGAACAAGCTCGGTTTGGAACCGATGGACGAGGCCTTTACACCCGAAATGCTACGTGTTGCTGTTGGAACTCGTTCGACTTCGATCAAGGCAGCGCTGTTAAACCAGTCATATGTGGTGGGCATCGGGAATATTTATGTAGATGAATCGTTGTTTAAGGCGGGGATTCATCCAGCACAGCCAGCCAAAAGCCTAACGGATAGCCAATTTCATGTCTTGCATGAAGCTATTGTCTCCACGCTGGGTGCGTCGATTCAGGTTGGAGGCTCGTCCATTAAATCGTTCGTTAATGGACAGGGTAAAACGGGCGACTTCCAGCATCAATTGCAAATCTATGGACGTAACGCGAAGCCTTGCGTTAACTGTGGCACATTGATCGAAAAATCTGTCGTAGCCGGACGTGGCACACATCATTGTCCGGTCTGCCAGCCTCTGCGCTAAACAGGCACAGTCACCCCAAGCCCATCCCTCTCATATATTGTTCCAAGTACCAATACTGCGGAGGGTTTCGGTTGTTATAAGGCCCTGCCTTCGCAATGGGAGGGAATTGGAGTGGCTAATCATTGGGGAGCCCTGCTGTTACTGGCATTTGCGCTAAGTTTGGACAGTTTCGGAGTCGGTGTTACATATGGTCTGCGCAAAATGAAAATTCCACTGTTGTCGATTGCTATCATCTCCGTATGTTCAGGTTTGGTGATCGGCATATCCATGCAATTGGGCGCATTACTATCTCATGTTCTGTCTCCTGTATATACGACCGTTTTCGGCGCTGTCATCCTGATCTGTATCGGCTGTTACTCTTTGATTCAAGCTCTGCACCGCAAAGAGGATTCGCCAGAGGATTCAGCGGAAGCCTCTCGGCGGCTGCTTCTTACAGAACAGACTGATCCAGTGAGCAGATCTGTTCTTGGAGAGAAGAAGAGTATAGAGGATGCTGATACAGAGTCTTTCCTTAGCTCAAGAAAAGATCTGTCGGCAGAAGCTTCTGTGGAGCAGCAGGAGCGAACGCTATTTTCTCTGGAGTTCCGCAAATGGGGACTTGTTATTCGGATTCTTCGAAGTCCGTCTGCTGCGGATATGGACCGTTCCGGCAGTATATCTGCTACCGAAGCGGTTTGGCTGGGCATTGCATTATCGGTCGATGCGTTCGGAGCGGGACTCGGGGCAGCTATGCTTGGTTTTCAGCCACTGTCTACTGCGCTGGCTATTACGTTATTCAGTGGAACATTTTTGATTGCAGGGATGAAGGCAGGCTTCTTTCTATCAGCATTTCGATTTATGAAGGCGCTGGGTGTATTGCCGGCATTATTACTGATTATGATGGGCATATTGAAGCTGTTATGAGGTGAAAGAGCATGAATATCGGATTAACCGGAGGTATTGCTACCGGAAAAAGCACCGTGTCGGCTCTTTTGGTCGCCAAAGGTGCGCTGCTGATCGACGCAGATGCCATTGCCCGGGAAGTCATGCTTCCGGGGCATCCGGTGCTGGCGGCGGTCATACAGCATTTTGGACTAGCTATAGTGAACAATGACGGAACCCTGCACCGCAAAAAACTGGGTGAGATTGTATTCGGAGACCCTGCCCAGCGGCAGGCGCTTAACGATATTACACATCCTGCTATTCGTAAGGAAATGCGTATGCGCATGGAAGCATATGAACGGGAACAGCCGGACAAGCTTGTTTTGGCAGATATCCCGTTACTGTACGAGTCCGGGCTGGAGAGCTTGTACGAGGAAATTATGGTTGTGTACGTACCACGTGATATTCAGCTCCAGCGTCTGATGCTCAGAGACGGTCTGACGGAGGAGCAAGCTGGACTTAGGCTGTCCGCACAAATGGATATTGAACAAAAGAAAAGCTTGGCCGATATCGTTATCGATAATAGCGGAACACAGACTGAGACGAAACGACAAATTGATCAATTTTGGCAGCGGAAGGGACTTGCATGAACATTTTGCGAAAGAAAAGAGTCCTGCTCACTTTGTTTGTCGGGTTTGTCCTGATCCTGTTCCTTAATTCAAATTGGATGTCCTGGTTCTATCCAATTCAATATAAGGATGAGATTCGGCAGTATTCACAAACGTATGAAGTGGACCCATTTTTGGTGGCGTCTATTATCCGTGTAGAAACCAATTTTAAAACCAGCAAGCAGTCGCATAAGGGTGCACTGGGCCTGATGCAGATTATGCCGAATACGGCAAATTGGATTATGGACAGTGCCCAGATTCAAAAGGTTCCGCTGGACAGTGTCAAGCATGAGCCTGGCACCAATATTGAGTTGGGAACCTGGTATTTGCATAACCTATCCATGAAGTTTCAGGATAATCCTGTAGCAATCGTAGCTGCTTACAATGCAGGGCCGGGTAAAGTTCAAGAGTGGCTGGATAAGGGAGTGTGGGATGGAAAAGAAGAGTCCATTAAGCAAATCCCTTTTGGTGAGACACGACATTATGTACAGCGGGTCATTTATTACTACAGGCAATACACGAAAATTTATAATGATTTTTAAATGGCAAGTTAATGACATGATGAGCCTTTTCGCTTTAAAATGAAAAAAGCGCAGGACAGGCTGTTTTTAGCAGCCCATCCATACACTTTATCTTGTTATTTCTGCATTATTACCGCGATTATTGGTATTGACCTGCCAATTGTTGTTCGGCGATCGTTACGAGGCGTTTTGTGATGTAGCCCCCGATCGAACCGTTCTCATAGGAAGTCATGTTACCTTGGTATCCATCTTGAGGAATGCTGATACCCAGCTCTTGAGCGATTTCATATTTCATTTGCTCCAGAGCGCCGGAGGATCTGCTGACTACCAGATTGTTGGAGTTGCCATTGTTTCCTTGTGCCATTGTTGTTCACCTCCTCGCGATGTGGTAAACATATTATGATCCGTTTCAACAAAATTATTACTAAAAATCTTCGGGAATTTATTGGAAAAAGAAAGTGGTGAGATTATGAAGTGTCCGTATTGTGCCTACAATGGCACGAAAGTGTTGGATTCGCGACCTGCGAATGATAACAAGTCCATCCGTCGTCGCCGTGAATGTGAACAGTGTGCCAGGCGTTTTACCACCTTTGAAATGGTGGAGGAAACCCCGCTCATGGTCATCAAAAAAGACGGTAGCCGTGAAGAGTTTAGTCGTGATAAAATGCTGCGCGGTCTCATTCGGGCCTGCGAGAAGCGCCCAGTATCCGTCGAGCAACTGGATATGATCGTATCCCAGGTAGAGAACGCTATCCGCAACACAGCAGCCACAGAAGTGGATAGCCAGCAGATCGGTGAGCTGGTCATGGAACAGCTTTACCCAGTGGATGAAGTCGCCTACGTACGTTTTGCGTCCGTCTATCGTCAGTTTAAAGACATCAATATGTTTATGAAGGAACTGAAAACACTGTTATCTAAAGATACAGCCAGCGACTGATCGCTGACTGTATCTTTTCTGGGCCATGGAGGGAGAAAATTATATTTTTTTTATAAAAGTATTGACACAGGGTTAGAAATTTTATATGATATAGAAGTCGCTTGAAACAGTTGATTCACTTACATATTTGGGGCCTTAGCTCAGCTGGGAGAGCGCATCGCTGGCAGCGATGAGGTCAGGGGTTCGATCCCCCTAGGCTCCACCATAATTTTATTGTGGACTCTTAGCTCAGTTGGTAGAGCAGTTGACTCTTAATCAATTGGTCCAGGGTTCGAGTCCCTGAGAGTCCATCCTTTAGAAAAACGGCAGAAATGCCGTTTTTTTGTCGTTGATTAGTATGGTTTATAGAATTTTATGGAAGGTTCAGACTCGAAATCTGTTAGCTACATGCATTTCTTGAATGAAGAGTAGTTCAATGAAAACAATATTTTAGTGAATTGCGTCATAGGGCATCTATCGTATTTTAGTGTAATTTAGATAAATAAGAAAGATAAACAAATTCATCCTGAAAACTGCAAAAGACAAAATTGATTTTAAAGTCTGGAGCGCTACAGATATTTGCCAAAAATGGTGGACTTATATGAAGCCTTTAATGGAGACCAATCCTGATGACAGTCCTGTGTCAAGAAATTTAAAGGAAGTATTTTATTTGGAATAATAAATATTAAAGAAAATGTCTAAATCCGAATTTGTATCATTCCCGAACTGAGGGAGCTGTTTCATGTTCATGAAGAAGATATGGTTTTACTTTGCGAATTTATATATAAATTCAAAGCTAAACGTAAAGCTTTTCTTAACGATTACATTGATTATGCTGACAACACTAGTATTTGTATTAGGAGGCCTTCAATATGCATTTTCCCTCTATGATGAACAAATCTATGCAAAATCCTCACAAGTGCTGATGATGTCGTCCAACAATGTAGAAGATAAGCTTGAAAGAGTAGAAGAAGTTAGTTATAACATAGCAGTCGATCCGTATATTCAAAAAAATTTATTAGATCTTCAAGGAAATGTAAAAGGTTATGATTTCTATCGTCTTGAACAGAAAATTGGAGATGATTTGGAGAAATATGTGGATCCGGCAAATTACGTTCATTCCATTTATCTGTACGATTCAGCAGGTAGGGAGTTTGTGGCTGGGGATAGTAGCGATCCAATAAAGAATAAAGATAGGGAACTTGCTCTTAGTCAGGCGGATAAGGATGAGGGTAAAAACCATTGGATGGAGCTGGAAGGATATAATGGGGATTTAATTTCTGTTCGCCTTATCCAGTCTTATGAGAACTTAAACTTTGAAACCATTGGCAAACTGCTTATTCGTGTTGATTTAGACAAGATTGTAAGCGGTTTACCAAAACCTCATGGAAAAATAGCAGGAAATATTGTGATTACAAAAGAAGATGAGGTTTTTTATTCGGAAAAAGGAATAGATGATTTTAAAGAATATTATTTCAATGCAAAAAATGACCAAGGATATAGTATTGAATACATTAATGGGGAAAGAACCTTTGTCAGCCATATTACAACCGATTTTAAAGACTGGACATATTGGAGCATCATTCCCTTTAACATGATGTTTTCCAAGATTACTGCTGCGAAATATACCTTGGTACTGGTTTTTATGTTAATGTTTGTTTTTCTTATTTCCCTTGGTTTTAAATTTTTAAGAAAGTTTACGAATCCCATTCAAGAATTAGCATCTACCATGCAGGAAGTCCAAAAGGGGAACTTTCACGCAGTAAATTTATTAAATCCTTCTATGATTAATGAAGGAGAGATAGGGATTCTTTATAGGAATTTTATAACAATGATCCAAAGAATTGATGAGTTGATCCAGGAGAACTTTTCTAAGCAGTTGCTGATAAAGGAAACTGAATTTAAAGCACTTCAGGCTCAGATAAACCCACACTTTTTATACAATACACTGGAATCTGTTAATTGGTTGGCTAAAACAAATAAACAGAAGCAAATTTCAAGCATGGTAGAAGCCCTTGGTCATCTTATGAGATACTCCATAAATTTTAACCGGGATATTATCACTTTCGAAGAAGAACTTGAGATTTTAAAAAGCTATTTAACAATCCAAAAATACCGGTTTGACGACCGGATTGATTTTCAGATGGACTTTCCCTCCCATGTTGCAAAATATAAGATTCCAAAGTTAATATTGCAGCCGCTTCTGGAGAATTCGTTCAAGCATGCAGTTGAGCCTTCCATCTATTTGTCAGTTATTAAATTGCATGTTTATCAGGAAGAGGACAAGCTATTTATTCGGATAGAAGATAACGGGCCTGGCATAGATCCTCTGATACTTCAAAAAGTAAAAGAAGGCAAAATAAATCCTATAGGTACTGGAATAGGATTGAATAATATCGATGATAGGATCAAGCTTTATGCTGGCGAACAGTATGGTTTAAGAATTGAAAATCTTTCGGGAAAAGGGACCGCAATTACGGTAGTTTTACCTGTTCAAACGGGGTGATAGAATGTCATATAAAGTATTATTGGTAGATGACGAAAGAATTATTGTCGAAGGTATTTCCAGTGTGGTCGATTGGGCAGCATTGGATACGGAGCTTGTAGCAACGGCGAGAAATGGGATTGATGCGTACGAGAAAATTGTTGAACTAAAACCTGATATTGTTATCAGTGATATTAAAATGCCTGGTATGGACGGACTTAGTCTTATCTCAAAGGCGCATGAAAAATATCCTTCTATAAAATTCATCCTATTGTCCGGATACAGTGAGTTTGAATACGCGAGAACCGCCATGCACTATGATGTTAAAAATTATTTGTTAAAGCCATGTAATGAGGATAAAATTACAGCTGCACTTAACGATACCGTTAATGAATTAAATGAAAAAAAGGTTCATGAAACCTTTATTAATGAAACGTGGGAAAAATATCAAAACGCTCAACCTTATATCAAAGCACATTTGCTAACCGAATTCTTAACGAGTAAAAACTACTTAGATAATGATTTATCATTCTATGAGCGGCTTTTTGATTTTGAAATAAATAATCAGCAGTTAAGAATCGTTCTTTTTATGATGGAAGGTTATTTTTCTTATGAACATTTGTTTGCCATCAAAAATATTGGAGCTGAGATCCTCGACTCTGTCTTGGTAACTACCAATATTGGTGAATATGCACTGTTCCTTATCAAGGATGATCATGACTCGGAAAAATTACATCAACAAATTAAACAAATAAGAAAGACCATTTATCAATATTTCAAAAGAGATACCACTGTTGCCATAAGTGAAGGGAACTATTTCCGAAACGCTAGGAACTTGTACCTTGAGGCAATGGAGTGTTTGAAGCATCGTTTTTATTTGGGGGAAGGAAGCATTATAACGAGAAAAGATATTTTACCGGCAAATACAACCGTCCCCAATGATTTTATTATCGATGAGCAGCAACTTGTTCTAAAAATCAAATCCGGGCATATCCAGGATGTATGTCAAGAAATAACCAGCTTTTTTGAAAAAATGACAGATTTACGGCTAGGGATTGATTCGACAAAATCCTTTTATATACAGCTCTATATTGCAATTGTGCAGACGGTAGATACAGATCGCATGCTAGGTTACCTCATGGGAACATCTGCACTGTTAGAGATGGAAACTGTCCAGCAGATGAAAGATTATATCGAAGCAATAGCCAGCAAAATGACCAATGAGTACTATAATCGTCTCAAGTCAAAACAGTCTTCCGTAATTAGTAGAGTAATAGAAATTTTAATCGAGAATCTAGGTAATCCTGATTTATCATTAAAAATGGTAGCCAATGATATTCTATATATGAATCCAGATTATCTGGGAAAACTGTTCAAACAGGAAACGGGCCAGAGATTCTCAACCTATCTTACTAAATTAAGAATTGAAAAGGCAGTGGAGTACATTTCAAAAATGGACGATGTGAAGGTGGGCACGTTGGCCAAAATAATCGGTTTTGGTGACAACCCCCAATACTTTAGTCAGGTTTTCAAAAAATATACTGGTTATACACCTTCTGAATACCGAAAAGGTACATGAATCCACCGCTTGTTTTGCCAGCTAAGAGCTAACAACGAATAATATAGGCTCACTCGCAAAAGGGAGGCTAAAGCTTGAAAAAGTTTGGCTTGTTATTATTTGCTTTTATAATGTTCCTTTCAGTCGCTGCTTGCAATTTAAACAATATAGGAAATAATCAAGAAGAAAGTGAAAAAGTAACCCTGCGCGTGGCATGGTGGGGTGACCAATCCAGACATGAATATACGTTGAAAGTTATTCAAATGTATGAGAAAGAAAATCCAAATGTAAAAATTGTAGAGGAATATGCCAACTGGGAGGATTATTGGAAGAGGCTTGCTCCAATGGCTGCCGCTAGCCAATTACCAGATGTGATTCAAATGGATAGAGCCTACCTGTTTCAATATGGTGAAAAAGGTCGACTGGATGATTTAACTCCGTATATAAAAAATGGGACGATTGATATTCGATCCATTGATGAAAACGTCATTTCCGGTGGAAGGATTACAGATAAATTATATGGCTTTACACTTGGATCGAACGTTCTTTCTGTTATTACAAATGATAATCTGTTAAAAGAAGCTGGTATTAAAATTGAAGATGAAAATTGGTCTTGGGATGACTTCGAAAAAGTAGCAATCGAGGTCAAAAATGCTACAGACGTATACGGTACAAATGGAATGTACCCTGCCGATGTATTTTTCCCTTACTATTTAAGAACACAAGGTTCGCGTCTTTATAATGAAAAGGGTACAGGCCTTGGTTATACGGACGATCAATTATTCATTGATTACTTTAAAAGGCAGCTTAGGTTAGTTGATGCAAAGGCCTTCCCTACTCCAGAAGTTCAAGCACATGTAGCAGGAATTCATGATGAATTTATCGTAACAGGAAATGCAGCAATGAGTTGGAACTGGTCCAATCAATATTCAGGATTTGCCGAATCGGCTAAAGCACCCTTATCAATCAAACTGCCTCCTGAGTACGGGAACGAAACTGCTTTATTTTTAAGACCGAGTATGTTCTTTTCAATCCCTAAGAGTTCAAAACAAAAAGAACAAGCGGCTAAGTTCATTAATTTCTTTGTAAATAATATGGAAGCCAATAAGTTGATCAAAGGTGATCGAGGTGTCCCCGTATCTTCAAAGGTGATCAAAGGAATCAAGCCAGAATTATCCGAAGTTGAAACCAAAATTTTTGATTATGTTGAAAAAGTGTCTCAAAATGTACACACCACGGATCCGATTGATCCACTGGGCCATTCGGAAATAATGAAAGCGCTTGATAATATATCCGAACAGATTTTATTTAAGAAAATTACTTCGGAAGATGGAGCGAGGTCCTTTAGAAAACAAGCTGAAAGGATTTTAGGAAAAAATAAGTAATCATAACACCTTCAAGAGAATTCGTCCGTATCGTCAGATATGGAAATAACCTTGGAGGTGTTTTTGCGTTGCAACCAGAGTGAGTTTCCCCGTGGGCATAACAATGAAAGCACTCAGTCTCTTGAAACAAGTATGTTTTTTAAACGTAATCCACTGTTTTTTTTATAGTTTCAAGAAAGCACTTTCAATACAATAACAGTATAAGTGTAAGCGATGACAAATGAAGATAAAGAGATCATTATTTGGAGGGATTGTTGTGTTGCAGGTAAAAGCTTTCGAAAAGAAAGAGGTCATTGATCGTATTCATTTATTAATGAATAATCTCACACAAATCAAAGACCAAAGCGGTGAATTTTTACTCAATTTTGACGGGTTAATTGTGGATGATAAAAGCTGGAATATTTGGAACTGGCCTCAGGGTGTAGGGTTATATGGAATCTATAAATATTGGAAATTAACTGATGACCCAAGAGCTTTGGATATTATCAATGAATGGTTCAATGCAAAGATCCAAGAAGGTGCACCGCCGAAAAACGTCAATACGATGGCGCCGCTATTAACATTGGCATTTTTATATGAAGATACCGGAAACCAGACATACCTGCCCTATTTGGAGGATTGGGCTGAATGGGTAATGCATGATATGCCTCGTACAAAAGAAGATGGGTTACAACATATGACCTATGGACCGGAGAATAAAAATCAGCTATGGGACGATACCTTAATGATGACTGTGTTGCCTTTGGCGAAAATCGGTAAGCTGCTAAACAAACCTGAATACCTGCAAGAAGCCAAAAAGCAGTTTCTAATTCATATCAAATATTTAACGGACAAAAAGACAGGCTTATGGTTCCATGGCTGGACATTCGAAGAAAACCATAATTATGCCGAAGCGCTTTGGGCAAGAGGAAATTGCTGGATTACCATTGCGATTCCCGAGATTATTGAGATATTGGAATTGGAAAAGGGGGATTTTCTTCGTGAATTCCTAATTGATACATTGAACAGGCAAATTGAAGCTCTTGCCAACTATCAGGATGCAAGCGGATTATGGCATACACTAATTAATGATCAGACCTCTTATTTGGAAGCCTCAGCTTCAGCTGGATTTGCATATGGAATTTTAAAATCCATTCATAAGCGGTATATCGACCAGGACTATAAAGAAGTCGCCCACAAGGCTATTTGCGGAATTATTAATGAAATTAATAAAGAAGGAGCATTGCAAAGGGTATCTGTAGGAACAGGTATGGGAGATACTTTAGAATTTTACAAGGAAATCAGACAGACTACCATGCCTTATGGACAATCGCTGGCTGTGCTTTGTCTATCCGAATATCTTCATACTTATATCTAATACAACCCCAAAATGGAGGAGAGTAAAGTGGTTAGACAACCCAAATTTATTAATTATTTGTCCTATGGGTTAGGTGATTTCTTAGGGGCAGGCGCGTTTGCATTGACAGCAGCATGGTTGCTTTTCTTCTTAACAACTTTTTGTGGCCTAACTGCCATTCAAGCAGGTTCTATTTTCGCTATTGCTCGGATTGTTGATGCGATTGCAGCGCCAACTATGGGATATATTACAGATAATTTTCATAAAACAAAACTTGGCCGTCGCTTTGGAAGACGAAAATTCTTTATATTAGCCGCCATTCCACTTGTACTTGTCTATGCCGCCATTTGGGTTTCCGGTTTTTCTTACTGGTATTACTTATTAACCTATATTTTGTTTGAAATTGTATACTCCATGATTTTAATTCCTTATGATACACTTGCCGCTGAAATGAGTAACGATTATAAAGTGCGTTCGAAGTTTACAGGTGCAAGAATGTTTGTTGCTCAGGCTTCAGCTGTATTCGCTGCATTTATTCCTGGCCGTCTTGTGGAAGCATTGGGTAAGGATGATCCTCTTACATTCCTGTACTCAGGTATTATTTTCACTGTCATATTTGTAGTGGTATTGTCACTGCTTTACAGAAATACATGGGAACGTCCTCTTGAAGAAATACCTGAAGAGGAAGTGATTGGTAATAGAACTTTTTTACAAAATGTTCATAAGATCTATGCGGATTTATTCTCGACTTTACGAGTAAAAACATTCCGTCACCATCTGGGTATGTATTTGGGTGGATATTTAAGTCAGGATGTATTCAACGCCGTATTTACATATTTTGTTGTTTTTGCTCTCCTGCAAAATGCCGTTGCCGCATCCAACTTATTAACCTTTATGTATGTCATGCAGCTTTTTGGCGTATGGATTGCTCTTACCTTAACGATTAAATTGAATCCTGCTCCGGCGTTTAGAACTGCAATTTCTCTCTTTATCGCAGGAGTTATTGGATTTATTGTATTAAAGGTCACTGGAACGCTAAATAACACTGTTTTACTATTTGCTATGATTGGAATTTGCGGGTTGGGACGCGGTGGTTTGAACTACATCCCATGGAACAACTACGCATTTATTCCAGACGTAGATGAAGCTTTAACTGGTCAAAGACGTGAAGGTGTGTTCGCCGGTGTAATGAGTTTGATCAGAAAAGGGACTCAGGCGCTAGCAGTCTTTTTAGTAGGTGTTGCATTGCAAGAAGCAGGCTTTGTATCCGGGCAAGCATCACAACCGGATTCAGCTGTAACAGCTATTATTTCTATCTTGCTGTTTGGTACGCTCTTCTTTTTGGTGGGAGGTTTGATTATCTCCTATCGTTACAAATTAACTAAAGAAAATCATGTCGTTTTGATGGATGAAATTAAACGCTTGAAAAATGGCGGCTCTAAAAAAGAGGTTACATCGGAAGCCCGACAAGTTTTTGAACAATTAACAGGTTGGGAATATGAAAAAACTTGGGGAAATAACCCTGTGGGGTATGAAAATCTTAAAAAATATAAAGATAATCATGAAACCAAACATGAAGTAATGGTATAAGTGTGAAGCTGGTTTAATTGAATTGATCGAGTCAATAAAGCAGGTCATTGGATTTTGATACGGCTTTTTGAAATCTAAAATGGAGGACGGCTATGAATGCAAATTTAGGAATTCGGGCACACGATATTGAAAACGTTTCTTTACAAGAAGCAGTGAATATCATATCAAGTAAAAGTCTAACATCCGTTCAGTTAGCCGTAAGTAAATCACTACATGAAGTGAATACAAAATTAGGAAGTTTTAGTCCTGGCATTGCTCACTATATAAGTAGTATTTTTCGGGAAAAAGATGTGCAAATAGCGGTTTTAGGTTGCTACATCAATATGATCCACCCTGACCCAAGTCAAAGAAGAAAAGAATTGGATCGATTCAAGGAGCATATCCGGTTTGCACGTGATTTTGGCTGCAGCATTGTTGGAACCGAGACGGGAAATGTAAACCCGGAGATTGTCTATACCGAAGAGAATTTTACTGAGAAGCCTTTTTTGGATGTAGTGGAAAATGTCAGAGAACTTGTAGCGGAAGCAGAAAAGTTCGGTGTAATCGTAGGAATTGAGGGGGGAATTAATCATCCTATTCATACACCGGAGCGAATGAGAAGATTGCTGGATAGTGTTCCGTCTAATAATCTTCAAGTTATCTTTGACCCGGCTAACTTTATTTCCCTAAATAATTATCAAAACCAGGAATCTGTTTTCCAAGAAGCATTTGATCTTTTTGGAGACAGAATCGTGATTATACATGCAAAGGATTTCATTATTGAGGATAATGCGATAAAGTTTGTGCCTGTTGGAAAAGGGATATTAAACTATAATTTTCTACTGAAATTATTAAAAGATAAGAAACCTTATATAAATATTCTATTAGAAGAAACAAAGGAACAGGATATCGACAAGAGCGTTGCTTTTATAAATGGGTTATATGCTTCTTTCCATGTTGACTGAACGTCACTGCAAGTAGCACTAGCAACCCATTGTTCGCGAGTGTAACTTTGATCGTTGTTTCATCGCAGTTCGCATTTTACAATAATATGAGTTGAGTTCCTAATCATTGAACTGGACTAAGTGAAAACCAATATGATGTCAAAAAGGAGGGGGAACGATGTATCGTATCATTGATTTCGTACTCAATCTGCTCCATGCAAAGCCTGCGGAATAAACAAGGCGAAGCTTGGTATGGAGCGAATATATTTCGCCTGTAAGGATTAGTTATTGGCAGACGCAGGCTTTGCCCTTAAAATGTAAAATTTATTTTAAGGAGCGAGCCCTACATGAATTATTTGAAGGCAACTGACCTACTTCCTGATGATTTGCTTAAGGAAGTTCAGCGGTATATACAAGGAGAACTCATTTATATTCCAAGTCGTCCAAGTGAGCGTCGGAGATGGGGAGAAAGCTCAGGCGCAGCCCTTTATTATCTCATTCGGAACGAAGAGATACGTGCAAGATTCAGCGAGAGGGTGCCCATTGACGAACTCTCAGAACAATACGGACTGTCTGTAGACCGCATTAAGAAAATCGTATATTCAAAAAAATAAAAAATGTGCCCGCAGAGATGATCTGTGGGTTTTTGTTGTCCTCTTATAAGTATAACGTTACAAACATTTGATAAAAGAACTTGGCATATATCTGAACTTCCAGAATCTTTACAATAAGGTCATTGCAGAAGAGCAGGAGGTAAATAATGAAGTATACTCAGAAAAAATTCGAAACGCATGACTTTTTAAGGATTAGAGATTTTTTGAAACACTCCCTCAAAAGTAGTCCCAACCTCAAAAATTGGTTTATAGATCGATGGAATTTTTGTAGATATTGGGGACAAATCATGCACAATACATTTGAAATGTGGCCTGAGACTGTTGGGATTTGGGAGGATGAGCATAAAGAAATTGTTGCTGTTGTTCACCCGGAAGGAGAAGGTAACATAGGTGAAGCCTATTTCCAGCTTGCAGATCGAGATTTTTCAAATGAATTTCTAAATGAATTAATAGATTATGCTGAAATAAAATTAGCTTTACACAATGAGGGAGTAACCACTTTAGATTTAATCGTAAACGAGGAGGGAGAACAACTTAAGGAGCTTTTGAAAAAAAGAAGTTATATCTTGCAGGATGGGAAAGAAACGACGTCCTATATGAATGTACCCCATGATGTAAAGGTAGAATTACCAAAAGGGTTTAGAATTTCGGATGCGAATGAAGTGGGGGATTTTGAAAAAGGGTTTGCTCATGGAAGAGCATTTGGGTATTACAAGGGCGATTATCCGGATCATAATGTCGCTGAACGATGTTATATATCATTGAGAAAAGCCCCTGATTATATACCGGAATTGGATGTAGTCATCCTGGATCAAAACAATGAAGTTGCTTCTTTCACTACTCTCTGGTACGACGAGCTAAATAAAATAGGAATACTGGAGCCGGTAGGTACGATACCTAAGTATAGAAAAATGGGGCTTGGAAAAGCCGTTATTTATGAAGCCATAAAAAGAGTCAAGGACAAAGGTGCAGAAAGAATTTTTGTGGGTTCCGGTCAGCCCTTTTATCTTTCGATGGGGTTTTCATTAGCATATTCAAAAGAAGTATGGCAAAAAAGAACATCATTGTTTAACGCTGACTGACATAATCGGCAAGGATTTTCAGGTACTCGTCATTCACCAATTTTCTTGGGGCGAATACGGCTGTTAAGAAAGCTAGAGATTTTGAACGCGCGATTTTTTCAGCCATCATGGAATGGTCGGCTTCAGGTAAATGAATCACGGACAGTAGCTCTGAAGGTATTTTTTGGCGATATACTCGCTCGGTATCCTTTACATCAACATTAATATCTTTACCAGCCAGAACCAAGAGTATAGGAGAATGGAAGTGACTTAATTCTTCGGTGGAATCAGACAGAAAATTTTTGCCTATAAAGCTCCATCTTTCTTTGGAGATCATATCCTCAGGATCGGCTATGCTTAGATATTCTTCATAAGAAGCATGTTTTTTCAGTAACTGTAGAATTTCTTGATCGTAGTTCAATGTCTTTTGAATTTCTTGCGGAGTAGCTCCTTCTTGTTCCATTTCTTTTCTGGTATTAAATTGTCCTTGGGAAATCCAGTTCACGGCAGGCGATACAAGGATGCTGAAAGCAATATTGTGCTCCTCTTTAACGATCTTCGGAATGACCCATCCTGCTTGACTGGCTCCCCATAGGCCGATTTTTTGCTTATCAACTACAGGTAAGCTTCTTGCCCAGTCTATTGCATATCGGATCTCCTGTGCGCGGTCCTCCATGCTTTGGTCAAGCCAATTGCCAGGAGCGCTGTTAATACCGGGCTTATTCAGTGACAGGGAGGCATAACCCTTGGAAGCGAACTTTTCCCACAGTGGTTTGTATCCATCATCATATGTGTCATTAACAGGACCATCCCCATGGACAAAAACAACCAATCCAACCTTTCCCGAGTAGTTCTTAGGCAAAGCTAATGTACCTGTTAACAGCCCTTTAGGTGTCTTAATTTGTATTTTTTCTTCTGTCATCTTGTAGGAATTTTGATATAGAACAATTAGTATCAAGGCAACAGCCAGAGCTGCCGCAATACCAAAAGTAAGCTTGAATGTTTTTTTCAACGATGTCCTCTCCTCGAATGCAGATTCTCTTTCCAACTCATCAGATACCATACAGGCTCCTTGAACCAAAAATGCCGTAACCCATTATACTTGGATTGTTCTACTTCAAACGCCAGTTTGTGATACAAACGGATAGCCCCTTGGTTCTTATGCGCTACATGGAGCGTCAATGCATGAAAACCAGATTCAACCGTAAATTGCTGTGCGAAAGCTAGAAGACGGCGTCCTATTCCCTGGTTACGATGACTTGAACGAATTGCCAAATGATCAATGTAACACTCATCTGCAGCGGGGGGATACTCCAGCGCATGCATACCTGTAAAAAATTTAAATATATTAAAGCAACCAAACTGTTTTAGGAGCGGAGCCAAAGAAATGGGGTTTGTTTCAGGAAGTGAAGAGGAGGGGGTCTTCCATTTGAGGGAAAGAACACCGACAACATCTTCGTTCTCTTTGGCTACAAATTGTTTCATAGATGTAGAATAAGGATTTTGAACCCAAACCTGCATTAACAACTGCTGTATAGCTTGATCCTCCAGTGTAACAAGAGATTGAAATTTTGCTTTAAACGATTCGACTAAAAGACTGCAAACGGCTTCATGGTCTTGTTTCTGGTATACAACAATGTCAAAGGATTTTGCACTCATGTAACGCCCTCCAAGATTTATTCTACTTTAACCTGAATTTCGTATTGCAGCTTGTTGTTGTCGAACATCGAAAGATAAGATTTTTCTACTAGGACAATCTTGCTTTGGCAGTTATATTGGTGATGAGCTACATATCGTTCCATTTGTTTAATTTCATAATCAATCTCAGGTTCTTCAATGACGGAAAGATGCTTATAAAGATAGTTGCCCTCTTCCAGAATATAGTCAGCCACATCCACCGTTTCATAACATAGCTTCACCTGTCCGGCATCAGACAAGTAATGCAGGTCATTTTCAAATAATCGAGGTGGGGCCGGGCGGTGTTCAAATAAGTTTCCGGCAGTGAGCTCTTGACCATTCTCCAATGCAAACCATAGCTTTAAATGACGGGGACCTAATCGTTTGACCTGATATTCATCATTTCGCTGAGTCAGGCTATCATGTTCTTCTAGCACTTTGTGAATAAACTGTTCATGCATTTTCAAGTTAGCTATTTCAGCTTGTACCTTCTGCAACGATTGCTCTAAAAGCTGGTTATAATCATCGGCAGCATAGGAAGTCATACATTCTTGAATCTGACCGACAGGGACATTTAATTTGCGTAACAATAAAATATGCGAAAGCTGATAAATCTCATGAAGCCCGTACATCCGATATTGATTTTCTTCTGTATGTGATGGATACAGGATTCCCTTTTCTTCAAAATATCGCAGTTGATGTACAGATACATTCATGAGCTGAGCAAGCTGGCTGATCGTAATGTGTTCTTTCAATGACAGGACTCCTTACTGATAGTTGAATAACTCCACTATAAACCTTAGGTCAGACCTAGGGTCAATAGAAAATATCAAATCAAATCTTGGATAGGCGTATGCGTCGAGCATTTGATGCCCACACCAAGGGGGAGACTGGAGAGTTTACCTGTCGGTGATAACCCGTTATAATCATAAGATTAGTGAGCATAAACAAGATGCTCCGGATGAAGGTTAGAATGGGGAAATCATGTTGAAAACTTTTAAAAAGGTATACATTGAGATAACGAGCATTTGCAATCTTGCATGCAGTTTTTGTCCTCAAACACAGCGTGTCAAAAAATTTATTGATCCGGAAGTCTTTCGAAATGTGCTTGATCAGGTCAAACCACACACGGATTACATCTATTTGCATGTAAAAGGAGAGCCGTTGCTCCATCCGAAAATTGATCTTTTGCTGGAAAGTGCTCATGAGAAAGGCTTGAAGGTCAATATAACCACCAATGGTACCTTGCTGCCGAAGACCGGACATAAGCTGCTTGGGCAACCAGCGCTGCGTCAGATGAACTTCTCTCTCCACAGTTTTGACGGGCATGAAGGCTCCGTGGATCGAGAAGGATATTTGGGTAATATTTTCACGTTTGTAAGAGAAGCAGTGAAACACAATGTCATTATTTCGTTCCGTCTCTGGAACCTGACTCAGGATAATCTGACTAATGTGCAGCGTCAGCGCAACCGGGAAACGCTTGAACGACTGGAGCAAGAGTTTGGACTGGACTATCGGATTGAGGAAAAGGTGATACCGGGCAGTGGGGTCAAAATCGCACCAAATGTTTATTTGAATCAAGACCATGAATTTGAATGGCCGAGCCTCAGTGCCCCGGAAGATGACGGAAAAGGCTTTTGCCATGCACTCCGTAGCCAGGCGGCGGTATTGGTGGATGGAACAGTGGTCCCTTGCTGTCTTGATGGAGAAGGTGTCATTAATTTAGGTAACGTGCATGAGCAATCTTTTTCCGACATTGTGGAAGGGGAACGTGCCAACCGTCTGTACTTCGGTTTCTCCAAGAGAGAAGCGGTAGAAGAGTTATGCCGAAAATGCGGGTACCGCAAACGATTTGGAACATAATCATACAGGTAGATCTCCATTCAACAGTAGAATGAATCGCAAGAAAGATAGCCCTTTTGCAGGGCTTTTTTACTTATATTTTGATATATACATACATAATCAATGGTTTTGAACTGTTCAGAGGAAGTTACATACAATCGCTTGTTTGTGAGAATGATTATCAATTATAATGAATTTAATTCTGATAGGGCGGAATATTAAGCGAAGGAACGGTTTGGATGGAGGCTGAGCGGAAGTAATGAAGTTGAACGATCACATTATGCTGTGGAATCATGTTTTTATACAGGTGATGGATGTTCGTCATAAGAAGATCGAAAAAGGGGAGGAGCTACGAACCTATCGACTTCCTGTTAGTGGGTTCTTGTATGCTGTGCGTGGAAGCGCACGGGTACGGTTGGATAACAGTATTCACAGGGTAGAGCGTTTCCATGTACTGCATGGCGGAAAAGGAATGTGCCTGAGTATCCTGGCGGAAGAGGGGCTTGAATATTTCATCATTTTGTACAAGGCAACGTTGGCTCTGCCTGGTCGCAAGGAGATTGCACAATTGCTGGAAAAGGAAAATCCTTTTCAGAATCAGTTATGCTTTCGCACCTCATTACCCGCTGCCCCTGTACGATAAAGTGAAGCTGTTGGAGCAAGAATGGCGTGAAGCTTCTGGACTTGGCAAACTGCATGTTAAAGCCTTATTTCATCAATTTGTATATGAGTTGTTGCAGCAGTTGTATGGGCAGGACATCGAACCTCTTAAGCCCGACCTTGTATCGCAGGCTGTAGCCTATATGCGTGAGTATTTTAGTCGGCCTATGACACTTGAGTCCATTGCGGAGGAGCTAGAATGCAGTACTGGACATTTATCAAGGTTGTTCAAAAGTAAAATGCATACCAGTCCGATTCATTACTTGGGCCAAGTAAGAGCAGATCGAGCGGCAGAACTGCTAATACAGACGGACGCCACTTTGCAGGAGATCGCAGAGCGTGTGGGATATCCAGATGCCCATTCGTTAAGTCGCAGCTTCAAGAAATATAAGGGACTATCTCCCGTACGATTCAAAAAGGAGCTGGAGCATCCTGCCCAGAAGCAAGATCAGGATATGCCCCAAACGATGCTTAAATATGCCCTTCAGCGGACATCTTTCACACGTTATACTGATATTGATTATCAATATCGGTATCATGCGGAAGGGGATTTATTCATGCACGGAAGAGTCAAAATAACGGCCATGATGATTATGTTGTGTTTATCATTGATGCTGGGAGCTTGCTCGGCTCCGACGAATACAAATGGAAGCTCGCAAACGAAGGCTAATCATACAGCGACATCATCCAACAGCGATGGACAAGCGGCAGTGCAAGCACAGACAAGAACGGTTAAGACATTAAAAGGCGATGTGGAAGTACCTGCAAACCCGAAACGAGTGGCATCGGATCAGTATATGGGGCATCTTTTGAAGCTGGGGATTATTCCGGTGGGGGTCAGAAGCTATATGCTGAATGAGGCTTGGATTGATCGATCGGGATATCCCAAAGAGAAGTTGGCCGGAATCAAGGATCTCGGTGATTTTCCTATGGATTTAGAGGAACTGACCGTTCTGCAACCGGATTTAATTATCGGTTCAATCGAAAAGAACATCGACAGCTACCAAAAGGTAGGAACGACCGTGTTCCTGCCGTATTGGGAGGGCGAATCTACAGCGGGACCGCTGGATAAATTCCGTAGAATCAGTGAAATCTTTGGCAAGCAGAAAGAAGCCGAGCAGTGGATTACTGAATACGAGAAGAAAGCTGCAGAGGCCAGAACGAAAATTCAAGGTATCGTTAAGGACGGAGAGACGGTTTCAATTGTACAAGTCGCCAATAAATCGATATATGTTTTGGCAGCGAAAGGCGGCAATTACGGAAGTCCGACCATTTATCAGATGCTAAAGCTGCCACCTACCAAGAAGGCATTGAACATGAAAGAAGGATTTAAAAATATTTCACTTGAGGTTTTACCCGAGTATATGGGAGATCACATCTTTGTATACGGTTCAGAAGATGAAGGGGCTAATCAGATTCTGCATAGTGAGCTATGGAAAGGACTTCTGGCTGTAAAAAAAGGACAGGTTTATATGTACGATTCATTCAGCGATAAAGAGGATGAGTTTGTGATGGAAGATCCTTATTCATTGGAACTTCAATTGGATACGATAGTTAATCTCTTATTAGCCCACAAAAAATAAAGCTGAATACAGCTATAAAAATCAAAATACGTTACCGATGAAACACATGATATATAGAAAAATAAACTGCTAAAAACGAGGGTAAACCTCTGTGTTTAGCAGTTTTTTTGTCGTAATTTAACAGAGGGCACTCTCTCACCTCAGTCGCTTATGGTAGTCGTTACTGCGCCATTAATGACGGCCGTTCGCTGCAACGTCCCCGTTTACAAAAAACAGTGACTATTCTCACAAAAAACGACATATTCCGACACTGGAATGCCATATTATAGTAAGTGTTGATAGGCTATAATCGTAGCAGTGAAAACGGATGGTCACAAAAATTTATTAGAGTCAGGATTGGTGGTTCAAATAATGAAGCTGGCAACAAAATTAACCTGGATGATGCTCATCATACTGCTTCTCGTAGGTTCCTCCATTGGATACTTCGGATATCGTACCGCTTATCATCAAGTGGATGAAGCTGCTGGGATCGAGCTGGTGGGTTGCGCCAATATTACGACTGGCCTTATAGATCCTGCGGATATATCGGCTCTGGTCAGTGGAGATAACAGCAAACTTGCTGCCATTGAAGACCGGATCGGCTGGATTGTAGCACATAAGCCTATTTTTAAAGAGGCTTTCATTATCTCCTTGGATGGAAAAATTCTGGCCGCCGATGCCAACTTCAAGCAAAGAGGCTATCAAGCTGGCGATTCCTTCTACTTTACAGACGAAGACAAAGAAATGATAACTACCATGAAACATTCAGCATATTCCAAGGTTTATACATATGAAGGAACCTCGCTCAAAACTGGATACGGCCCCATTTATCAGGACCATGATCCCACCAAGCCCATTGTTGCACTGATGGCCATCAATTTTGACGGCTCGTTAATTCAGGAACGGACGTTGGATATTATTGTTCAGCCCTTTATTATTGGCGGCTCCATTTTCATCGTGGCTATCCTTGTTGTTTACCTGTTGATTCGCCATATGGTAAGTCCGCTTACCAAGCTGTCGGCCTCTGTGAACACCATTACCAAGGGCGACCTTACCCATGAACCGCTTCTCTTCAAAAACAAGGATGAAATCGGGACGCTGGCCCGCGACTTCAACGATATGACAATGAACCTGCGCAACCTGATTACTCAGGTCAATGACACCTCTATGCTGGTCGCTTCTTCCTCTCAAGAGCTGTCTGCCAGCGCACAGGCAACGAACCGTGCTGGAGAGCATAGCGTGAATGTTACGATTGAGTTGGCAGATGGGGCGCATACCCAACTGCAAAACCTGGAAGGAAGCTATAAAGCTATTCAGGATATGTCCCGCTTCATCAGCGATATTGCTGGCAATGCGGACATCGCAATGAACAAGGCCGCGGATAATGTCCAGAAAGCACGCCTTGGCCGGGAATCGATGGATTCCACCACCTCCCAAATGGGAGTTGTCAGCGAAAGCATCGGCGATCTCTCAAGCATTATTCATACGCTTGGCAGCCACTCCAAGGAGATTGAGAACATTGTCGGCACCATTGCCAGCATCGCCGAGGAGACCAACTTGCTGTCTTTGAATGCAGCGATAGAAGCTGCGCGCGCCGGAGAAGAAGGTCAGGGCTTTGCCGTTGTCGCTGGCTCTGTCCGCAAGCTGGCCGAACGTTCTGCCAATTCTGCCACACAAATCAGCGAGCTGATCAGTCTGATTATCGCCCAAATGGACAAGGCAGGAGAAACTATGAAGCGTTCCACGGACGAAATGATGCAGGGCAAAGAGTTGATCATATCAGCCGGACGCTCCTTCTCCGAGATCGAGGTCTCCATCTCCGATATGTCTTCCCAAAGCGAGCAAATATCAGCCACAGTTCGGAATCTGGCGCTGATCTCTGAAGGGCTCGTTGAAGCCATTCAGAATACCGTAATGGTCTCTAACCATACGGCTGAAGGGGCAAAGTCCCTGTCAGCCTCTTCGGAGCAACAGCTTGCTGCCATGCAAGAAGTGGAATCCTCCGCAGCGCTTCTCTCATCACTTGCCGAGAAGCTTCAGGTGCTTGTGGAGAACTTCAAGATTTAAATATTCGGGGTTCAAAGAGAAATAAACCGCTAAAGACGAGGGTAAACCCTGTGTTTGGCGGTTTTTTTATAGTGATTTTACGAAGGCATTCTCTCAGTCGCTTATGGTAGTCGTTACTGTAACATTGTTGACAGAGGTTGAGGAGGCACTAGAGTTGAAATTAATAACCTCAACGACTACTGTTGCGCCAACAATCAGGCCTGTATTTATAATTAGGTTTGTAGCAGAAAGCGTTGTTAAGCCGCCTCGCTGCAACGTCCATTTACAAATACATTGTAGTATCCGCTACTGGTCGGAACCACAAGACTGTTTGCCGCGACTGAAGTACCACTATCATTCGTGAAATTTTGTGCTGGGATAGTGGTCACTCCACCTAATATATTACCAAGCACGACAATAGCTGTGTAACGATTAACCACTGGAGTGACATTGATACTTGTTGTGATAGCAATGTTTCCAGATACGATACTGTCTGCTTCCAGATAGATTCGAATAATAGACATAGGAATTCCTCAATTCCTAATATTCCAGATAAATATTATAGTTTATGTGAATATTTTAGATATGGATTGGATGGACGGAGCCCGGGAGCCCCTTTTCGTTGCACAGGGTATACGGAATCATAATACAATGATAGCTTCTCTAAGGTATTTTGACCTCTATTACTCACTTGTTTGCGCTAGAGTGAATAATGAATTTTGGGGAATCTGTTGGATTTATACAAAGGAGAGGTTGGTATAAAATAGATATACATAATTAATACTAGATACATAAAGAGTGAGGGAATAACGATGATTAAATTAAAAGATGTAGGCAATTTCGAGGTTCTTCCTGAGATAGCGATGCATATCGTTCAAGGCAATATATCCGCTTTACGCCAAGCGCTGACCGAAGGCTGGGACATAGAACAAGGAATCGTACTCAGCAAATATACGACATTAAGTCCATTGGATATTACACTCATCACTGAGCAAATGGAAGTCTTGAAGCTACTGGTCGATGAGGGGGTCCAACTTAATGTGAAGGATAATCCCGCATTCCTGAAGGCTGTTCGCTATGGTACCGAAGAGATTGTCCGTTATGTGGTCGCCCATGGCGCCAAGCTGGACGGGAAAAATCATGTCAAATCCGGTGCTTATGAGCAAGCCTACTACGGTAACAAAAGTAATATGCTGCTTATCCATGAGCTGGGCCTCGATATGAAGCAACATGCTGGAGCAACACTCCGCAGCGCAGTTAGTAAGCATGACCTAAAAACAGTAGCATTACTATTGGAACATGGCGTAGATATTAATTTCAATGCCCCTAATATGGTATATCCTTATAAAGCCACGTCTTTGACAGTGGCGGCACGCAACAACGATTTTGCGATGGTGAAGTATTTGGTTCAGCAAGGCGCTGATGTGACGCTGGCAGAAAAAGATGGAGAACGGGCATATACAATTGCACTAAGTAATAAAAACGTAGAAATGGCTGAGTATTTAAAGTCTGTAGAGCCTCCGACATTTCATAATTTGGAAAATAAACGACATGCTTTGAAAAGCTACAAGCTTCCGAAGGATTTAATAGCCTTTCTGATGTTCGGTGAAAATAAAGTATTAGACTGGAGTCGTTGATTTAACGCGGTTTTTGAATTGAAGAATCGTCAGCTTTTGAAAAGTAAGTTTTAGACTGATCAATTAAAAGAAGCAGCGGCGGACCAAGACTTGATAAATAAAGTCTTAGACTGCCGCTGTTGTCGTTCAACTAACGTTTCCTGTTAGCTTAATCGCCCTTACTTTTAAAACTTCGATCGTAATCTGCACTACATCAACATCCGCTGTGATTAGGATTTATATTTAGCATTATTCCGCAACAGGATACTACTATTAATAACGACCACCAAACGCATTTGGACTAACAGCATCAATACGGGCAAAATCATCAGACGTAAGATGAATATCAAGTGCCTTGATATTATCCTCCAAATATTTACGGCGTTTCGTACCAGGAATCGGCAATGTGCCTCTTTCTACTGTCCATGCTATTGCTAGTTGAGGTACCGTACAGTTCTTTTCTTTGGCGATTTCCGCTAGTTTATCAACGATGTTAATATTCTTTTGGAAGTTCTCACCTTTGTAACGTGTAAAAAGATTGCGCATATCATCAGCTTGGAAGTTCTCATTCATATGACGTTCCCCCGTAATAAAGCCTCTGCTTAGAGGACTGTAAGCTACAAGTGTGATTCCTAATTCTTTTACGGTAGGTAGAGCTTCTTCTTCAATTTCCCGACTCCAAATGGAGTATTCCGATTGGACTGCGGAAATAGGGTGTACTTCATGCGCTTTACGAAGTGTAGATGCACTAATAACTGATCCATTTAGGCCATTAGAAAGACCAAGATAACGTACTTTACCTGCTTTAACTAAGTCAGCCATAGCACCAACTGTCTCCTCAATTGGAACATTAGGATCTACCGCATGTTGATAATACAGGTCGATATAATCGAGACCAAGACGTCGAAGGCTTTCATCAATAGCTTTCTTTACATAGTCCGGGTGTCCTCCGATGAATTCCCAATTTGGACCATACGAAAACTTGGTAGCGACAATTGCCTGTTCTCTTCGTCCCTTCAACGCTTTTCCTAATAGCTCCTCATTATGGCCGTTGCCATATGTATCAGCAGTATCAAGCAAAGTTACCCCGAGATCAAGCGCCCGATGAATGGTTTTAATGGACTCCTCATCATCAATGGTGCCATATATGCCGGGGGACATGCCCATCATACCCAATCCGATAGAAGAAACGACGATATCGCTGTGACCGAGTTTTTGCGTTTTCATTTTAGTTACCTCGCTTTTTATATGTTTTAGCTTCGAGTTACATCTTAGCATAAAGACATTTACACAGTAAACACTTTTAATCATTTATGTATAATCTGCAAAATATATTTGTGACGAAAGCGAAATTCCGGTTATAATAAAAGTAAGGGGGGCTTTATGTGAATAGCCAGATATCAGATAAAAAAAACGAAACACGAGCTAAGCTTATGAATAAGCTGCTTCCTTATTTACGAAAAAATGGCCTTCAGTCCGTTCGGATGGACGAAATTTCTAGAGTAATGGAGATAAGCCGAGCGACTTTATATAAGTATTTCTCAACCAAGGAAGAAATTGTCGAGTTCATCGTAGATGGTTTTATTGAATACATGAAGGAACTGACTCACAACCCTTTGGATTCGGTTCAAAGTTTCGGTACTCGTTTTTTGCAAATATTTGAACAAACCATATCTCTAGTCGTTTATTTCTCGGATATTATCCTTCAGGACCTCGAAACCAGTTACCCGGATTTATTTGATCGCTTTAATGAAGCTATGAAGGAGCGAGAAGAGAAGATACTGGCTTTCTTTGAGGAAGGTAAACAAAAAGGGATTTTCAATCAACTTAACGGCAGGCTATTAATAAAGCAGGATGAAATTCTAAGAGGGATGTTCGATGTTAAATTTCTGATGACCAATCAATTCACGGTTCAACAAGTTTTATATGATTATTTTCAATTAAAGAGGATTCAGTTGTTTAAGCCCGAAAAGCTGACAGCAATTGATGATGAAGTGTTGATGCCGAAAATAGAACATTTAACTCAAAAAGTGACCAAAAACCTTTTTTAACATTTACTAACGCGATACCACACTGATAAGAGGCCCACCAAATTAAATTAATGGGGGTTCTTCACTAACCTGCCCGTTAGCTTAATGAAGCATTGTGAGTCTACAACTTTATTTTCTCAGTCTACAACTTTATTTGCCGAGTCTAACACTTTATTTTTCAGTCTAGAACCTTATTTTCTTTTGACATCTGACGGGGGATCAGCTCCGTGTGGACCTGCCAGAAAATGATCTTGATATTCAATTTGTTGAGTTCTTCTCATTCATAGATACGGTTGAGATGAAGGTGGGGCGGCAAAAGCTGTTGCGTCTGTCTCTAAAAGTAGATAATTACTCGGATATTATATTGGTGTGGAATCCGAAGCAGAAGTGCCTGGGTTATTATGACGAGGAGCATCAGGAATATGCGGATGTGTGAAGCTTTGCCGAGTTTCTTACACGGCCGGAAGATTATCTGGAGAAAATTATTGAGGGTGAATATTTATCATAACAAGGTGAGCCATGAATGCGGTATGCACGCAGTCATGGCTCTTGTTATTTTAAAATACAGCGCTAGTGTACACAGGTGCCTAATGCTCATCAGGAATGGTTACGCATGAGCTGAATGAGATTTAGAGTAGCGGTAGATAGGGGTTCGTTCTTACGGGTACAGATGGCGATTGAATTGAGAAGGTGGATGTCTTCTACATATACCCGGCACAGTTCGCCACGTTCTACATATTCACGCACGACCAGTGAGGACACAAAGTTGGCACCATATCCGGCAATAACTGCGGTAATCGCCTCATGCAGCCCTGTGAAGTTTAGGGTGACCTGGGGGGCGGGGGCATTATAGGTTCGACATAAGGAAAATAATCTCTCCCGTGTCGAGCTCCCCTTTTCACGCATAACAAAGGGTTCATGCATCATTTCCAATAAAGAAACCTGCTGATTTGCATACCGATGATCTGGAGCTACCACGAACCACAATTCATCACGAAATAATTCTTCAGTCTGAATCGTATCGGGATACTGCTCAGGCAGTCCTCCGTAGATAGCCAAATCCACTTCTATATTTAATAGCTGCTGCAAAGCATCGTTGGAATTTGTAGTGTTAATCGTCATTTCAACATGTTCATATTGTTGTTTGAATTTTGCAATCCAGGCCGGAATGAGAAAATGAGCCGGTAAATAAGTAGCCGCTAGCCGGATATGACCATGGGCTCCATCACGATAATCTTGTGAAAATTGTTCGATTTGCTGTTCGACAGCAAAGAGCCGTCTGGCGAGTACAGCAAGTTTTTCACCAGCATCCGTTAAGGCAATCCCTCTTCCTAGCGGCATGAGCAGTGTGAGAGAGATTTCTTTTTCAAATTTTTTAATCTGGGCGGTAATCGCAGGTTGGCTAATATTTAAAAGTTCAGAGGCACGTGTCACACTCCCTGTAGAGGCGACCACGTGAAATAAGCGTAATGCATGCAGGTTCAAGACCATTCTCCCTTTCCGACAGATTCATATATGTAGATTATGAATAGAGCAAAAACATATATTATTTTTATAATAATAATTCATTTACAATCAAATTGTAAGTTAATCTAAAGGAGAGTGGAGCGAATGAATCAAACGAACACGTGGGATCAAGTAGACCAGTATATCTCGGAGTGTCTCATTCCGCATGATGCTGTCTTGGAACAAGTATTGGCCGCTAATCAAAAGGCGGGACTACCTCCGCATGATGTATCCCCCAATCAGGGAAAGCTATTAAATATCCTTGCTCAAATGCAGGGAGCGCGACGTGTGCTGGAGATCGGTACTTTGGGAGGCTACAGTACAATCTGGTTGGGAAGGGCGTTGCCGGAGGATGGAGAAATAGTTACGCTGGAAGCCAATCCGATCCATGCTAAAATTGCCCGGTCGAATATATCGTTGGCTCAGTTGGATGGAATAGTGGAACTTCGGGAGGGAGACGCTTTAGAGCAGTTAGCACAGATGAAAGAGAAGAGAGTTGACCCCTTTGATCTTATTTTTATCGATGCGGATAAACCCAATAATCCATTTTATCTGGATTGGGCACTTCGCTTCTCACATCCTGGCACCGTTATTATCGGTGATAATGTTATCCGTGAAGGAGAAGTGGTTCAAGCTTATAGCACAGACCCTCGTGTGCAGGGAGTAAGAAAGTTTTATGAGATGCTAGCTGAGGAATCAAGGATTACAGCTACAGCAATTCAGACCGTGGGGAACAAGGGATACGATGGTTTTGTCATTGGAATCGTTAAGGGCTGAACGCTAAGCGTCTCGATTGGCTAAACACAAAGGGGAGCAGTCCTCGTGTTTAGCCTTTTTCTGAGCAGTAGAGAAGGTGGGGACGAATTGTGCGCATAATGGTAAAATAGTACCTCTGGAAGCTTTAGAACGTTTTTGAACGTTTACTGCTGAATTTCCATGTAAGAAGAATGAATTTACATAAAAGTAGATGTATTTTCTTTAAAATGTAAACGCAATCATGATGATTGGAGCAGGAATTCACCATTTTGTAAAAAAATGAATTAGAAATGAATTTTTTTGAATCTTTTTGAAGAAAAGTGATTGTTTTTTGTCAAGTTTGTGGTACGATATGAACAGTTGGGGGAATGATGATGCTGACGGAAGAAAGATACAAGTTAATAATACAGCGCTTACAAGAATGTGGTGTTGTAAAGTTGCAAGAATTGGCTGATCTGTTGGGAGCTTCTGAGTCAACGATTCGGCGTGATTTGATAGATCTTGAGGGCCGTCAGTTGCTCAAGCGGATTCATGGCGGGGCAACCTTGCTGAATCAGAAAAGTCAGGAACCTGGCATGGAAGAAAAAACATTCAAAAACGTTCAAGAAAAAAATGCGGTGGCCCGTATAGCAGCCAAAGAAATTTTGGATGGCGAATGTATTTATCTGGATGCGGGAACAACAACGATGGCGATGATTCCTTACATTGAAGCTAAAGACGTGACGGTCGTGACGAATGGACTATCCCACGTAGAAGCACTGGTAAGCAAAAGAATCAGAAGCTATCTACTGGGAGGGATGATGAAAATTCATACCAAAGCCGTAATCGGGAGTATTGCCCTACAAAATTTGGACAATTTTCGATTCGACAAGTGCTTTCTGGGAACGAACGGGGTGGATATGGAAATGGGGTATACAACTCCTGATCCCGAAGAGGCGCTGATCAAGCGACGTGCTCACCAGCTGTCTGGCAAAACGTATGTGTTAGCCGATTCCAGCAAAATTGGAGAAGTAACCTTCGCCAAACTGTTCGAGCTCAAGGAAGCTATACTTATTACTGAATCGATGCCAGAACGGTCACGCCGATCCATCGCTCAGAAAACTAAGATAATCGAGGGATAACAATGATATATACAGTAACGCTGAACCCTTCCATTGATTATATCGTGGAAGTTGATGATTTGAAGCTTGGTGATTTGAACCGGATGAAACGTGATTTAAAACTGCCAGGTGGTAAGGGAATTAATGTATCACGTGTACTGAACCAGTTGGGAGCAGATAGCACGGCGATTGGTTTTCTCGGAGGGTTCACAGGCAGGTTTATCGACGATACATTGCGGGAAGAATCCATTAAAACTGATTTTGTAATGATCGAAGATGACACACGGATTAACATTAAGCTCAAGCATGGCGATGAAACGGAAATTAATGGTCTGGGACCTGCCATTCGTGAGCAAGAGGCCGATGCGTTGGTGCAAAAGCTGGCGGGACTCCAGAAAAATGACATTGTCGTCTTGTCGGGAAGTATTCCGCCGTCACTTGGAGGAGATTTCTACGATCGGCTGATTAGCGTATGTCAGCAAACTGGCGCTGAATTCGTCATCGACACCACAGGTGAGGCGTTGATGAAGGCACTGGTTCATAAACCGCTTCTCATCAAGCCGAATCACCACGAGTTGGCTGAGTTGTTTGGCGTAACGATTCATTCAAAGGAGGAGATCGTCACTTACGGTCGTAAGCTGCTGGAAGCAGGTGCAAAAAATGTACTGATTTCCATGGCAGGAGAAGGGGCTTTGTTCATTACGGCAGATGAAGTGTATCACGCAAATGTACCATCAGGAACGGTGAAAAATTCTGTAGGCGCAGGTGATTCAATGATTGCTGGATTCGTGGGTACGCTGGCTCTTCATGGCGATCCGATCGAAGCATTCCGTGCAGGAGTGGCATCCGGAAGTGCAACTGCGTTTTCCGATGATCTGGCTACTAGAGAGAAAATTGAACAATTACGGCCGCAAGTCACGATTTCAAAACAGTAATCCATCTGCATCATGAGCTTATTATGCGTGTGTCAACACGCTGATCGAACTTAGGAGAGTGTGAAAAATGAGAATAACAGACCTGATGATTAAAGAAACGATGATCATGGACCTGCAGGCGACGACAAAAGACGAGGCGATTGAGGAGCTCATCGCCAGTCTCGAAGCAAGTGGACGTATTAATGACCGTGCCTTGTTTAAAGAAATGATTTACAAACGTGAAGCAGAGTCTAGCACTGGAATCGGCGGCGGCATTGCGATGCCGCATGCCAAGACTAAAGCCGTGAATGAAGCGACTGTCGTTTTCGCCAAAAGCAGTAAAGGCGTAGAATTCGAATCGTTGGACGGTGAGCCGGCAAAAGTGTTCTTTATGATTGCCGCTCCAGAGGGAGCAGCAAATACGCATCTTCGCACACTAGCGGCTCTTTCCCGGCTTCTAATTGATACCGATTTCATTGACAAACTGATGAATACGCAAACACCGGATGAAGTATCCGAGCTGTTTGATACCAAGCAGGCGGAAGAAGAAGCAGCCAAGAAAGCAAAAGAAGCAAAGAAAGAGGCTGCCGAAGCACAGAAAACGCCGGATGTTATCGTTGGCAACCCGAATTCAGACGAGTTTGTGGTTGCGGTGACTGCCTGCCCTACAGGCATTGCGCATACGTTTATGGCTGAAGACGCTCTCATTAAGAAAGCGACAGAAATGGGTGTTAACATACGAGTAGAAACGAATGGCTCGGAAGGTGCGCAAAACGTACTGACAGCGGATGAAATTCGCCGTGCCAAAGGTGTAATCGTTGCTGCTGACAAAAAGGTTGAAATGGCCAGATTTGATGGTAAACCTGTATTGCAAAGACCGGTAAGCGACGGTATCCGTAAATCTGAGGAACTGATCCGCAAAGCGCTGAACGGCGATGCCCCAATTTATCGTAGTGAAGGTAAAAGCAGCGCTGAAGAGTCGAAAGCGGAGAAGAGCAGCGTGGGCAGTAAAATCTATAAGGATTTAATGAACGGTATTTCTCATATGCTGCCATTCGTTGTAGGCGGGGGGATTTTGTTAGCAATTTCCTTCTTGATTGAACAAGTGGCAGGAGAAGACAATGCATTGTTCCAACTGTTGCAGACAATTGGCGGTGGAACAGGTGCGTTCCACTTCCTGATTCCGATACTGGCCGGATTTATCGCGATGAGTATTGGAGACCGCCCGGCACTGATGCCAGGTATGGTTGGGGGTCTGATGGCTGTAAACTCTAATGCAGGCTTCCTTGGCGGTCTGGCAGCTGGTTTCATGGCTGGTTATGTAGTGATCTTCCTGCGTAAAGCTTTTGCAGGTCTGCCGAAAACACTGGATGGTTTAAAACCAATCTTGTTATACCCTGTATTTGGACTTCTAATTTCAGGCGCGATTATGTTCTACCTGTTCGATCCAATTTTCGGTGGTATTAATACGTGGCTTGTCAATGTTCTGAACAATTTGGGAACAGGTAATGCCGTTATTTTGGGTCTGATTCTGGGCGGAATGATGTCGATCGACATGGGTGGACCTTTTAACAAAGCAGCTTACGCATTTTCGATCGGTGTCTTTACTTCCAGCGGTAACACGAACGGTGCTATGATGGCGGCTGTTATGGCGGGTGGTATGGTACCTCCGCTGGCGATCGCATTAGCTTCGACGTTCTTCAAAAATAAGTTTACTGAGCAAGAGCGCAAGTCTGGCTTGACGAACTATGTACTTGGATTGTCCTTCATTACGGAAGGAGCCATTCCATTTGCAGCTGCTGATCCTCTGCGTGTCCTAACCTCTTGTATTGTAGGTTCAGCGATTGCTGGTGGTCTGACGCAGTTCTGGCAAATCAATCTTCCAGCTCCACATGGCGGAATTTTTGTAGCAGCTCTTGCCAATCATGCTTTGCTGTTCTTGCTTGCGGTCGTGATTGGCTCCGTGATTTCCGCGCTTATTCTGGGACTGTGGAAAAAACCGCTGGAAGCGAAATAACGGGTATGTCAAGAGTATAAACATAAAAAGAGGGCCACATTTCTTTAGGCCATCAAAATAGTAAAGCCGCTAAACACCAGGTTTCTGAGTGTTTGGCGGCTTTTTTTTATGCAAAGATGTCGGCTTGCGCGTATAGCTTATTAGTAGTTTTTGCATTAGAGCTATAGCCTACAAAGCTCCTTAACCAACTGCATAAACAGCTTTCGGGCCGAAGACATATACTGCTGGTGATGGTTGTTTTGTAGGAGTCCAATAGGAATATTCGGGTCTGCTAACTGGAGGGGAATCGTGACCAGTTCCTCCTGCAAAGGAATTGATGATAGAACCACTCCAACTGATGGAATCGTTTTTACGAATGTGGGGATCGACGAGATTTGACTGACAGTATAAAAAAACGGCATCGACGGGAAGCGTGAAAGCTCTTTCTCCAGTCGTATATGGTACAAGCAGTTCTTACCTCCGACGATAAGCGGATACTCGTACAGATCTTCGAGATGAAGCTCACTTTTTGCCGCGAAGGGATGATTACGGGACACAATAAAGGCGATGTGTTCGTGATATATGGGTTCAAAGTGTAAGGAAGGAATCGAGTGAGGTTCCCCGGAGATTGCAAAATCCAGCTTACCGTCCACCAAGGCATTTGCGAGTGCATCCGTGTTTCCAACTGTAAAATGGCACGTAATATTCGGTTTATGCTCTCGAAACTGCTGCAGAACCAAGGGCAGTACGGTAGCCGCCACCGTTTCAATCACACCGATATGGAGCGTGCCAATCTCCTCCTTTTTCAGAGACTTCGCCTGGTCCATTACAAAATTCCAATGCTGAATAAGCCCGTCTATCTCCTCGGCATATAGTTTGCCTGGGGACGTTAACTCTGCATCCCAACCCCTTTTAAAAAGCTGAAATCCCAGCTCTTTCTCTAGCCTTTGGATTTGGTTCGTGACTGTAGACTGAGCGTAGTTTAATTTGGCAGCAGCTTTTGAAAACGTTCCTTCTTCGATTATGGTACGAAATGTAGTTAATTCTTTCAGATCCACGCATGTTCATCTCCATCGGTAAAATTGAATATATTTATGATTATTTTCAATTATACAGATGAAAATAAGAGGAGTACAATCATCTTATCCCAGCGGATAGGAGAGATGAACATGCCATTTGTACGAATTGGCTACATGGAGCAGCAATACACAGAGCAAGAGCTGCCTTGGATTAGTCGCTGTATCATGAATGCTTTGATCGAACATTTTCAGGTTCCGGAAAAAGATTACTTTCAGGTTTTTCATGCTCATAAGCAAAGCGAGTTTTATTATAGTCCCGATTATTTGAATGTATCCAGAACAGACAAGCTGCTGTACATCCAAATTACAATGGGATCGGGTAGAACTACGGAACAAAAAAAGAGTTTCTACCAAAAGTTAGCGGAACTCTTATCTATTGAATGTAAGTTTAGACTGGAGGATGTATTTGTAACACTGGTAGAGACTGAATTAGAGGATTGGTCCTTTGGCAACGGACTTGCCCAGATGATTGTATGAAGCATAAATTGATCAGATCGAGTGTTCGGGAAACCATCGGTGATTTTGCTCCCGCTTTTGTAGGTTATACGGAGGATGTTCTTTTTGGAGATGTATGGAGAAGAAGTGAGCTATCTCTCAGAGAACGGAGTCTCATCACCGTCTCCGCATTGGTAGCGGGTGAGCATGTAAATCAACTTCCTTATCATCTGAAACTGGCCAAGGAGAACGGAATTTCGGAGGAAGAACTGGTTGAGGTCATTACACAGCTTGCCTTTTATGTAGGATGGCCCCGGGCAGCCTCAGCTATTCAGGTTGCCAAAGAGGTGTTTTGCAAAGAGAAAGAGAGTTAAGCATGAACCCAAAAACCGCTAAGCACAAGGGATTCAGAGTGTTTGGCGGTTTTTTGGCATGATGGTGTTGTTATTCTGTATTGAAAGCGGTATAGTAAGAGTAATTGAATGAGGGGTGAAGTGCCCTTCGGGATTGTTACTGGTAAGCAGGCGATACCCAAATAATGACTAATTGATTTAGTCGTTATTTGGTTTTTTTTGTTATTACAAACTTTGTCATTACATCAATGAGGTGAGCAGATAAATGATCATCCGGCAAATTTTTAACAACAATGTCATCCGAGCCGAAAATCAGGTGGGTCATGAATTTGTTGTCATCGGGAATGGTCTGGGCTTTAAAAAGAAAAATGGTCAGAGGGTCGATGAGGAAAAAATAGAAAAAACCTTTGTATTAAAGTCTGATAAAATTCCACAAAAATTAATAGATCTTATTGGGGAAACATCTGTAGAGTATTTAAAGGTGGCGGATGAAATTGTAGGCGGCGCAAAAAAGGAAATGGGAGATATTTTTAGTGACAATATTTATATTTCTCTGATTGACCATATTCAATTTGCCATCTCTCGATACAGAAAATCCGTGGGACTTAAAAATTCACTGTTATGGCAAATTAAAAAATTTTACAAAAAAGAATTTACGATCGGAATGAATGCATTGGATATCATCCATGCTCAATTTGGCATCCAAATGGATGAGCATGAGGCCAGCTTTATTGCTATGCATTTTGTAAATGCAAGACAAGACGGTCAGGGTATGAAACAAACGGTTGAGATTACCGAGGTGATTGATGACATTTTCAATATTGTAACCGATTACTATCAGATTACACTGGATGAAACTTCGTTCAATTATTCCCGGTTTATTACTCATTTGCAGTACTTTGCCCAACGACTGCTGAGCAATGAACAAGAACAACTAGCTTCAGGGGATAATTTCTTGTATGACCAAGTCAAAGATAAATACGAGAGGGCTTTTCAATGCACCCAATTGATCAATCAATATTTGGAATTAAAGCATGAAAGTGCTATGTCGATTGACGAAAAAGTGTATTTGACGATCCATATACAGCGTGTAACCTCCAGAAACGATATGGCTACTTCTTAGAAAAAAAAGCTTGCAAACGATTTCTAAGTGATTTATAGTAGGCTCACAACTTAAATATAAGGATTGTTACTGGTTAAGCAGGCGATACCTAAATGAATGGCAGTGATCATTTTCTTTGATCATATAGGCCTTTCGTTTAGGTATTTTTTTGTTTTCAGGCAATCTGCCCAAGAGGAGAATGAACATGGACCATAAGAAAATGGGCGAGGACATCGTACGTCTCGTTGGAGGGGAAGAAAATATCAATGGGCTTGTCCATTGTGCTACACGACTCCGATTTGACCTGAAGGATTCACGAAAAGCCGAAAGAGAAGCGCTTGAGAAGCACGAGGGGATCATTACAGTTGTTGAAAGCGGAGGACAATTTCAAGTTGTTATTGGCAGCCATGTTGCCTATGTATATGCGGAGATTATGAAAAACAGGGATTTTGGATCGAATTCCCCTGCAGCCAGTGAATCCAGTGGTAAAAAAACATCGGTCATATCCACAATCTTTGAAGTCATTTCGGGCAGTTTCTCCCCGTTGATTCCGGCGATGGCGGGCTCGGGAATGATAAAAGCACTCCTGACGGTTCTGACCTTGCTGGGATGGATGTCTGCAACAAGTGATACTTATATGATCCTGTCTGCTGCAGGGAATGCTGTGTTTTACTTTTTGCCGATTTTGCTTGGGATTACGCTTGGTATAAAGCTGAAGGCGAATCCTTATGTAGCTGGTGTGATCGGTGCGGCTCTCATGGAACCCAACTTTACAGGGCTGATGGACAAAGGCTCTGATGTATCGTTTTTAGGAATACCGGTGGTCATGATGAACTACTCCGCCAGTGTTTTCCCGATTTTCATATCCATTAGCATCTATGCGTTAGTGGATAAGTTTTTGAAAAAGATCATTCTTAAGGATTTACAGCTTTTTTTAGTTCCGATGTTGGCTTTAATGATTATGGTTCCGCTATCTGCGATGGCTTTCGGACCTTTCGGTACAGGGGTAGGAGATTGGATTTCTTCAGGTGTGACATGGTTAATCGGTGTAAGTGGCATTTTGTCAGGGATTGTTCTTGGCGGTTTTATGACCTTTATGGTCGTCTTCGGACTTCACTGGGGTTTTACGCCCATTACGATTCAAAATATCGGTGTTGGCGGTGATCCGATTGAGGCGATGGCAGCAGCAGCTGTATTTGCTCAAATTGGTGTCGCATTTGGTATCTTCCTGAAGGCGAGAAAAGATAAAACACTTAGAACTCTTGCTGGTTCCACAAGTATTACAGGATTGCTGGCTGGTGTGACAGAGCCGATTGTGTATGGACTTGTACTTCGCTTTAAACGTGTCATTCCAATCGTTATTATCGCAGGGGCTATAGGCGGTGCCATCAATGGACATTTTGGGGTGAAAATGACGGCTTATGTTTTTCACAACATTTTTGCGATTCCAGTGTATACGCCAACCTTGGTTTACGTGATTGCCATTGCCTGCTCATTCGCGGCAGCAACCGTACTAACCCTTATTTTTGGGTATGAAAGCAAGGTGAAGGAGGAGACCCCAGAAACAGTTGAATCCGTGAAAACAGCAGAACCAGAGCCTGTTGTTACAGCAACCAAGGCCGTTGATATCAAGAAAGAAACGATATACAGCCCGATCACAGGCAGGACCACACCACTGAGTCAAGTGAATGATTCCGCATTTTCTACAGGTGCTATGGGAAAAGGGTTAGCCATTGAACCGTCTGTGGGTGAGGTTGTAGCCCCAATAGATGGAGTCGTAACCTCGCTGTTCCCCACAGGACATGCTATAGGATTGACTTCCAGTGCAGGTACAGAGATATTAATTCATATCGGAATTAACACCGTTGCGCTGAAAGGGAAGCATTTTAATCCAGTGGTTAAAGAGGGCGACAGCGTGAAACAGGGGAATTTGTTAATCCAATTTGACAGGGAACAGATCATAGAAGCAGGATACGAAATCGTAACGCCTGTCATCGTCACACTGACGAAACATAAAGTGGACGTATTTGAGACAAATCAGGAGCAGATTCAAAAAAATGAAGTATTGTTAACTTTGGTTGTGTGATACTGGCAAGCATCATCACATATATGAATTGCGAACATCAAAAGGATATAACTATAACTGGAGGGACTATATCATGAAACATAATCAATTGAAGGCATTTCCTGAAAATTTTTTCTGGGGAGGTTCCACTTCTGCTTATCAAGTAGAGGGTGCATGGGACGAAGATGGTAAAGGACCTTCTGTCATTGACATGGCTAATCACGTCGAAGGGGTCACTGATTTTAAGGTAACCAGTGATCATTACCATATGTTCAAAGAAGACGTAGCTCTGATGGCTGAAATGGGCTTTAAAGCATATCGTTTCTCTATTGCTTGGACACGTATTTATCCCCAGGGCGCAGGTGAAGTTAATCAGAAGGGAATCGCGTTTTACGGCTCATTAATTGACGAACTAATTAAATACGGAATTGAACCGATTGTTACTATGTATCATTTTGATCTGCCTTATGCTCTTGAAAAACAAGGCGGCTGGTCGAAGAGGGAGACGATTGATGCCTTCGAACAATATGCTAAAACATTGTTTGAGAACTTTGGAGACAGGGTGAAATATTGGTTAACCATTAATGAGCAGAACATGCTGATTCTCCATCCCGGTTCTATTGGCACATTAGATACAAGTTTGGAAAATCCGCAAAAGGTACTGTACCAACAAAATCATCATATGTTAGTAGCGCAGGCGAAAGCGATGGTATTGTGCCATGAAATGCTACCTGACGCGAAAATTGGACCAGCGCCGAATATCGGGGTTATCTATCCAGCCAGTTCCAAGCCGGAAGATACACTGGCGGCTGATAACTATGCAGCCATTCGCAACTGGCTCTATCTGGATATGGCTGTATTTGGCCGTTACAATCACATTGCGTGGAGCTATTTGGTCGAGAAAGACTATGAGCCTGTCATTGAAGAAGGGGATATGGACATTTTAGCGAAGGGGAACCCGGACTTTATCGCATTTAATTATTATACCTCTCAAACCGTAGGAGAAAGTTTAGATGACGGAAATGATTTTTCACATACAGGAGATCAGCATGAAATTGTGGGTGAACCCGGAGCGTACCGAGGTTCCGTCAACCCCAACCTGCAAACGACGGAGTTTGGTTGGGAGATTGATCCGGTCGGCTTTAGAACTACGTTACGCCAAATTTATTCTCGCTACCACTTGCCTTTAATCGTGACAGAGAACGGCTTGGGCGCTTTTGACAAGCTTGAAGAAGGGGATGTAGTGAATGATCCTTATCGTATTGACTTTTTCAAGAAACATATCGAGCAGATTCAACTGGCTATTACAGACGGTGTAGAAGTATTCGGCTTCTGTCCGTGGTCTGCGATTGATCTTGTTAGTACCCATCAGGGCTCCAGCAAGCGTTACGGATTTATCTATGTGGATCGTGAGGAGTTTGATCTCAAGGATCTGCGTCGTATTCGTAAACAAAGCTTCTATTGGTATCAAAAGCTGATTTCCACAAACGGTGAAATTCGTTAATTAAAGTATCGTAACTAGAGCACCTCCCTAAATGGAAGATTTCCATTTAGGGAGGTGTTTATATTTTTTAAACCTTAGGGGGAGAGGCTGATTTCATTTAGCAACAACTATCCCTTTTCCAGAAGTGTGATTATGTATTATATAATAGAAGAAACACAACGGAAAGGACATCATGCATTGACCTTACAACAATTAAAATATGTCATTGAGGTTGCCAATCGTGGTTCTATGAATGAGGCGGCGAAGCGGTTGTTCATTTCCCAGCCCAGTCTGTCGAACGCGATTCGTGATCTGGAGGAAGAAATTCATATCACCATTTTTGAGCGTACCAATAAGGGGATTTCTTTGTCCAAGGAAGGCGTGGAATTCCTCGGTTATGCACGCCAGGTCGTTGAGCAGGCAGAGTTGCTGGAAAGTCGCTATCTGGATGCCAAGCCTTCACCACAGCATTTTGCTGTGTCCACGCAGCATTACGCTTTTGCTGTAAATGCATTTGTGAATCTGGTGAATCAATATGGTCAAGAAGAGTATGAATTGGCTTTGCGAGAGACCAAAACCCATGAAATCATACAGGATGTCAAAAGCCTGCGCAGTGAGATTGGAATCCTGTATCTGAACGAATTTAACGCCAAGGTCATTAACAAGCTGCTAAAAGATGCGAATCTGCAATTCAATAGCCTGTTTACGGCCAAGCCGCATATTTTTATCAGTGCCAATAATCCGCTATCCCGACAGTCTATCGTGACCATTGATCAGCTTCATCCCTATCCGTATCTGTCCTTTGAGCAAGGGGAGTACAATTCCTTTCACTTCTCCGAGGAAATTCTCAGTACGTTGTCACATCCCAAAAGCATTCGTGTCCATGACCGGGCGACCCTTTTTAATTTGCTCATTGGCTTGAACGGCTATACCATTTCTACCGGGGTCATCAGTGCGGATCTGAACGGTAACGAAATTATTTCCGTCCCTCTGGAATGTGATGAGTCTATTAATGTGGGATGGATTTGCCATAAAAACGCTGCGCTCTCCAAGCTGGCCACGGTCTATGTAGAAGCGCTGCATGAGGCGATAGGGGAATAAAAGGTTGGGTATAGCCTTAGGCTATAACTAGCTATAGTTTATTGGAGTTACCTTATAACTGGAATTGTATGTTATCTTTCTTACAAGAACTTCACTACAGAAGCGAAAAAGGAGATAACCCTAATGAGCAGCATCCTTGATAATGCATCCCAACGTAAAGTGACCCCTTTTAGACATGATATGGTCGGCAGCTTTTTGCGCCCGCAAGCGATTAAAGACGCCAGAATTCAATTTCAAAATAATGAAATCTCTGCGGACGAGCTGAGAAAGATTGAAGATAACGAAATTATCAAGCTAGTGGAAAAGCAAAAATCCGTAGGACTTCAAGCCGTGACGGACGGTGAATTCAGACGCTCCTGGTGGCATCTTGATTTTATGTGGGGTCTGGACGGTGTGGAAAAGGTACAGCTTTCGAACGGCTACCAATTCCAAGGTGTGGAAACAAGAGCGGAAACCGCACGCTTGTCCGGTAAAATTGGACATTCCCGTCATCCTTTCATTGAAGATTTCAAATTCCTGAAGCAAGTAGCAGGTGAGGATGCCATCGCGCGCCAAACGATTCCGGCACCTGCGCAATTCCTGGCCGAGCTGTTGCGCGGAGAGAATAAAGAAACAACCGATACGTATTACAGCAATCTGGATGAGCTGGTGACGGATATCGCCAAAGCTTACAAATCCGTGATTCAAGCGTTGTACAATGAGGGCTGCCGCAGCTTACAACTGGATGATTGCACATGGGGTATGCTCTGTGATAAAAACTATTGGGAAGCTAGACAGCATGCGGGTGAGAATGTGGAAGATACCAAAAAGCTGTTTGCCCGTGTGAATCAGGAAACGGTGAAGGATCTTCCAGCCGATTTGGTCGTTACGACTCACGTATGCCGTGGTAACTACCATTCCACCTGGGCATCTTCTGGCGGCTATGAGCCTGTAGCCGAAACTCTGTTCGGCATCGACAACATCGACGGCTACTATCTCGAATTCGATACCGACCGTGCAGGTGATTTCACACCGCTTAAGCATCTGAAAGATCAAAAGCAGGTCGTACTGGGCCTCGTTTCCTCAAAAACGGGTGAACTGGAAGACAAGCAGATGGTCATTAACCGTATTAAGGAAGCGACTCAATTCGTTGACATCAACCACATTTGCCTCAGCCCACAATGCGGCTTCGCTTCGACAGAAGAGGGCAATATTCTGACAGAAGAACAGCAGTGGAAAAAGCTTGCCTTCATTAAAGAGATTGCGGACGAGATTTGGAAGTAAGGGTTATAGGGGGATAAATAGGTTTTATTAACTAAAGGTTTCTGCTATATAAAAGACTAGGTGAAGGTGTCATTCATCATTAGCCTTGGACATTATTGAAAAAGAGTGTCTCATGAGTCTGTAAAATAGATTGTGCAAACTCCTAAACCTAGTAAATGGAAGTAATCGAATGGTTACGGTGGGGAGTGAGTACGGCGAACAAGAGATTGCTGTTCCTCGGGATCAATTGGATGGATTTGAGACTGTCGTTGTTCAGAAGCATCAGCCCAACGTAACGGGCATTGAAGACCAAATCATGGCCCTGTACGTCAAAGTAGTCAGCATCCGTGAATTCAGGATCACTTTCAGCATCTGTACGGCGTCGAGGTGTCCCCGACGCCCATTTCCAGTGTCACGAACAAGATCATTCCGCTCATCAAGGAAAGGCAGAAGCGGCCACTTCAAGGCGTGTACGCCATCGTATACATGGACCTACCGACTTCAAGGTGAAGCAAGATGGGGCCATTGCGGACAAAGCGGCCTACATGGTCATCGGCATGGATTTGGATGGTAATAAGGATATATTGGGCATGTGGATGGACGAAAACGAATCCTCCAAGTTCTGAATCAGCGTGCTGAATGACTTGAGAAATTGCCGGGTTCAGGACATTCTCTTCATCTGTGTGGATAACCTGAGTGAGTTCTCTAGGGCCACTGCCGCCTGCTATCCCGAGACTGAAATTCAAAAGTGCATCATTCACTAAATTCGCAATTCCACCCGGTACGTGACTTACAAAGATCTCAAGAAAGTCACCGCCGATCTGAAGCCGATTTACAAGGCAACTACCGAGGAAGGCGCACAGTTGGAGCTGGAATGTTTCGAGGAAATCTAGAGTGTAAAATACCCGATCATTGTACGTTCCTGGCAGAACTACGGGGAAGAACTTTCGCCCTTTTTTAGTTATCCACCGGAGATCCGTAAACTGATTTACACTACAAATATGATCGAAAGCTACCCTGGCAGTTGCGTAAAGTGACGAGAGGCAAGAGTATCTTTCCCACCGATAAAGCTCTGCTTAAAATGCTCTGCCTGGCGACGATGGATGTCACCCGCAAATGGACGGGGCGCATTCAGAATTGGGGCCAGATGTTGCTACAACTTTCCATTTTCTTCCCGGAAACGAGTTGGCGACCACCTACATTAGAAATGCGAAATCCCCCTCCCGGGGGATTCAATCAATAAGAGTTTACATAAAAATTTTGAAAGACTCTGCCTCATCAATCGTAAAAACCAAAATAATGATGGATATTTTGAACTGCGTGATTTTGAAGGCTAGATTTTTGTCCTTTGGCACACTATTTTCGTGTTATAAAATATCTAGAGTCAACTATTTCTTTGCTAATAACTCATCAGCTTTAGCAAAGTTTTCCCCCTCTCTCACTAGTCAATTGTCTGTTTTCTTTCATACCGTGCCGGTCAACATCTTCGAAAAAAGAGTATCCTTCTCTATGTAGTAATATATAACAAATTTTTACATAAAATTATTGACAAGCCCTTTTACCTGGGGTTACATTGGCAATCATTTAATTTAAATTCAGTGGAAGAACGAAATAGGTGATCCTCCCTTTAGGTCACTTTTTTTCCCAATCAGCAACTACATCACAATTCTCTTCTTGTCGCAAGTGATGGTTGGAATGTAGTTCAATCCAGACACGCGCATGTTATTGATTATCGGGGCATCATTCATTGCGATCGTCTTTGTTGGATATTTTGTCTCTAGCATAGAGGAAAACAGTAAGAATCGAAGAATTAGAGAATACCTAGGAGGCTACTAAATATAGATCCTACCGAGGACATTCAGTTTATCTCCTGGATTCGCCCGGTTTTTTGCCAAGGTAAGCCATAAGTGGCTTGGAGAAATGAGACGTGGTCTACGCGAGAACATTCGAGGGGCCCTTTCGTGATTGGTATAGACAATGTAGTCCTTGGCACCGTTACTAAAAATTCGCATAATGTTCAACAATTATAATTGATAGTGTGAGGACTTTACTTTTAAATTATTTATTAACTAATAAACGGGAGACTAATCGGAAAAAACTATTTTTTGTGGTTTGCGGTTAATTTACGGTGATTTTCCCGAAAATTAATGGTAAAATATAAATATATTAATATATGAATGATTATTATCCGCTTAATGGAAATTTTTTATGCGCTGAAAATGAAGTCAATCTAGTACCTAATACTAAGATTGGGAGGAATGAATATGGAAATCTCATCTTACAACGAGTACTTGAAACTGGATGGGGTAGATGATGGAAAGTATTTAATATATAACAGTTTAACTAACGGTTTGGGAGAAATAAAAAAGGATTTGTATGATGCTCTTGTTAATAAGGATTTTTCTCACCTTATACATTGTGAAGAGTTGGAACATTTAATTCAGGGACAATTTATATACATGCATCCCATTGATGAGTTGGAGACGATGGAGAAACTGTTTACTGCAACAAGGTATCAGAAACACACATTACACCTCACTATTTTGCCTACCTTTAATTGTAACTTTAGATGCTCTTATTGTTTCGAGAACCTAACGGAAAAATCGGGTAATCGTTCATTTACAACTCAAGTACAGCAAGATATTTTGAATTATGTACAAACCTCTATGGAGGCTTCAGATTTGAAGCATGTAGTTGTAAATTGGACGGGGGGAGAGCCGCTTCTTGAGTTTAAGAAGGTCATCCTTCTTATGGAGAAAATGAATGCAATGGCTGCGGAAAAACACATCGAAGTGTCACACGATATGGTAAGTAATGGATATTTACTTACTAGGAGGCGTGCTGCTGTTTTGAGGGATTTGGGCTTGAAAAATATTCAGATTACAATAGATGGTAACAAATCAAATCATGATAAAAGAAGAGTTCTGGAGAACCGACAGGGGACATTTGATCAAATTATAGAAAATATTAGAGAAACATGTGATCTAATTCACATAAGTATACGTTCAAATGTGGATCTCCATAATGTAGATTCATTAGAGGAATATATGGATTATATAATGCAACAAGACTTCAAGGAAAAGGTTAGCATCTATTTCTCTGCTACCACCGACTACGTTGCGGGAGGCTGTTCAAGTAGCGGTAGCTGCTTTGCGAATCAGGAGTTTTCGGGAATCATCCTGAGCTTGTACGAGAAAGCGTTAAGAAAAGGGCTAAACATTTCCTATTACCCTCAGTATGCTCCTGTTATCTGTGCTGCTATTGCAGCCAATTCAATCGTTGTGCAGCCAGATGGATGGATTCAAAAATGTTGGAATACCGTAGGAAACCCCAAGTATACCATAGGTCATATTAGTAATTTAATAAATTTAGATCAACGTGCAGAGAAGTGGCTTGATTATTCACCCTATAAAGTTGAAAAATGTCGAAGTTGTTCTGTTCTACCTTTGTGTGGTGGAGGATGTGCGCAACAAGCATTTGAAAGTAATGACAAGCAGCCTGTTTGCTGTGAATACAAATATAATTTAAACGAAATGTTAAGATTTAATTATTATCGACTTGAATTGTAAGCCTCACCTTTGTCCGTATCTAATCTGTTGTGACTTGAAAGGAGGTGAGGAAAATGCGTTGGATTATTGAGCCTAAAGCACTTCAAAGCTCAGTTGTACCAGCTGGTTTTTGCTGGGTAGATAATAAACATGGCTGTATTATGTATAAATCTTAACCTTAAACATCTATGGCCGCCTGTCTTATGTTAACAGGCGGTTATTTCTCTACTCGAAAAATCGAATAAGTATGTATACAATGCATAGGGGGTTAGATGAATGTATAGCATATTACTTATGGATGATCATCTTGAATCAGGTGAGGTTACTAAGTCATTTATTGGACAAGAAAGATTTTTTTGTGTCACACGTGTCGCCTCTACAATCGAAGCTGCAGAGGAAATGGTGAAATATAGTTTTAATCTCTGTATTTATTATCTGAATAAGATTATCTTGGAAGAATTAGAGCATATACGTGGGATTCAGGCTATACCTATACTATTTGTCGGTCAGGTTCATACGTATACAATGATAGATAAGTTATTACACATGGGAGTTATAGCATTTATTGATAAAGAATTTTCCTCAGAACAATTGATTCGAGCTGTTCGAAGTGCATTGGATGGAATCGCCGTTTTACCCGTATCTCTGTTACAACAGCTGCATCACCATGAAGGAATGATGGATTATGTACCGCTTAACAACAAGGAGCGTTCTATTTTAGAGTGGATTGCTGAGGGAAAAAGTAACAAGGAACTCGCTACTATTTTCTGTGTCAGCCAACGGACAATTGAATATTATTTAACTAATATTTTTAATAAATTCAAAGTTAGTTCCAGATTAGAGGCTGTAATTGCCGCAAAACGTAGAGGGATTATTAATGTGTAAGGCTACAATTCTTCAGCAAAATAGTAATATAAATATATCATAGCGTGGCGACCAGTGAAATAAATGAATACTATGTTTATTATGACGGGGGCTAAGTGATGATTGTATTTTTACTAAAGTATAGATACAAGTTAATGTTGCTCATCACATTTATTATTCTGTCGAGTCTAATGAATATGTATATGGCCTTTATCTTCAAAGACCTGGTAGACGTTGTTACCGTAGGGAGCGAGCAAGAGTTTGTCGGGACAGCTATTTTGGCCTTATCTTTTATTGTGATAGGTGCAATTCTTAGGCTATTAACTAATTTGTTCCATGCTTCTTATATTCAGAAGACGATGTTATATTTGAAAGAAGTTGTTTTCGGACATATTATGAATAAAAGCCTGACTCAGTTTTCTGCTTATAACAGTGCTAAATATATATCTATTTTTAGTAATGATATCAAGATGATTGAAGATGACTATTTTAAAAACATATTCTCGTTAATTGGAATGTGTATCTCGTTTTCAGCATCCTTAGTTGGCATGTTTCTGCTCAGTCCTACTATTGTAATTTGTCTTCTTTTGTTAACGCTCTTATCCATGTTTATCCCTCGTATGTTTGAGAAAAAACTGGTAAATCGAAAGAGAAAAGTGGCCGATGCTGTAGAGAAATTCATAATTAATACGAACGATATGTATTCAGGATTCGCAGTAATTAAGAGTTTTGGCATTGAGAAGTATGTCAAGGGGCAATATGATCATCTTAATAGGGAAGTAGAAAAAAATAAATATGCATTTTTGAGATTGAGTGCATGGGTTACCTCTATAAGTGAAGTTTTCGGCGGCTTTATGTTTATTTCGGTGTTTATCATCGGTAGTTTTCTCACATTACGGCAGCTTATTACCTTAGGGACCATGATTGCTTGTGTACAATTGACCAATAGTATCGTCAATCCAATACAAATGAGCATTCAATATATAACTCAGATTAAATCATTACGTGATATATCGGCAAAGATTACAGACTTTTTACATACAGAGCATCAGGATGTAGCGTACATTCACAAACCGACGATTAAGAATAAGATTTCACTAAAAGAAGTATCTTTTGGTTATAAAGAAAACAGTTTTAATGTTCACAGGTTGAATATGGAATTGCAACAGGGAAAAAAATACGCCTTGGTAGGGCCGAGCGGATCAGGAAAATCAACTGTGTTACGGCTCCTTATGAAACAGTATGAGAACTATGAAGGTACGATTAGTGTGGACGATGTGAATTTAAAGGAGATTGATGTTGAGGAGTGGTGCCGATTGGAGTCTGTACTACATCAGGATGTTTTTTTATTCGATAGCAACATTAGGGATAATATTTTACTATACCAAACGTATTCAAATGATGAGATCGCTGACGTAATCCTAAAATCCGGTTTGATTACATTAATAAATAAGTTGCCAGAAGGTATAGATACCCAGGTTGGAGAGAAAGGAAGTATACTGTCTGGGGGGGAGAAGCAAAGGATAGCGATTGCAAGAACCTTGATACGTCATACTCCCTTATTGCTAATGGATGAACCGACTTCGTCACTAGATTATGAAACGGCAAATGCTATTGAAGAAACTGTACTGGATTTGGAGAACACTACTTGTGTAATGGTTACTCATCGGCTGTCAAAATCAGTGCTAGAACGATATGATATGATCTTTGTATTCGCTGATGGAACAATTGTGGAGCGGGGAACATTTTGTGAATTAATTGAGCTTCAGGGGTATTTTTATCACATGTATGGGATGGCTGAGGAATCAGCTATGATACGAGATAAATGAAGTTTAGTGAATTAATGAACTTTTCTTATTTGTTCTAACCTTCTGGCGAAACATGCTGATTTGGGCGCTAACCTGATGCAGCATATCATGGTAAGCATGAGGCGTGCACTGGAATCCTGGTTGCTGTGAATGACCGGTCTGGTCACGTCCTTAAGCTTTTCAAAGGACTTCGCAAAGGTTCGCAGAACCAATTCGCTATCATTAAGAAGGCTGATGTGGTAGACTACAATCTCATTGTTTAACAAGTCTTTAATCACCCAGAGATAAAGCCACGTATCCTGTACATGATATTGTGTCACATCCATTACCCATTTTTGGTTCGGTTGCTCCGCCTGAAATGCTCGCTTTAAGAGATTTTCGATCACTCGTTCTGTAAGCAAAACCTTATAATTCATATGCTGTTTGCGGTGAATCTGCGAGCGGATACCCAGCGTCTGCAAGAGCCACAGTGCCTTCTTGTGGTTCATCCAAACTCAGTGATCGTGAAGCAGTAACAATTGGAACTGGCGGTATCCATAAATTCTTTCGTAGCGTCGATATACCGCTTGAATCAGTGCCTTTGCTTGCCATCCCGGTCGGTATCCTTGCGCTTCAAATAGGCGTAATATTCACCTCTAGACACCCCGAACAACAGACAGAGTTGGATCACCAGGTATTCGGTTGCTAACTTTGCGATCATAGCATTTTTTTGTTGCTCTCCTCCTGCTTCCAGTTTTCCAAACACTTTTTAGCATTTCATTCTCCCGTTTCAACTGTTGCACATACTGATCTTGATTCTTGTATTCTTCATGTTCCCCCTGTTGGACTAACAAGCCGAATTCGCCTTGCTCACGATACTTCTTATCTATCGCTTGACCTGATTCTGAATCTCCAAATGCTTGGTAATCTGTGGATAGGTCCACTTTTCTTCGAGATGTAGGCTAAATGGCCCTTATTTTACAGTGTCAGCATAAGTCTATAATTTTCTCCTTTTTTTGCGGGCATAAAAAATGCAACCCTAGAATTTCTCTCGCTTGGTTTTCTTAATTGAAACATTTCATTCTTCTTTAGTTGATAATCTCCCGTATCACATTCTTCGCCAAACGTACTTTCTCAGGACTCGATTTTTTGAGCATCGTAATAATTTGTATAACATCTTCATCAGATTCCACGATTTTTGGGTCCTCGCTTACATATGAAAACAACTGAACTAAATTTACGTCTAGAGCTTTTGCGATCTTAGCTACATTTATCAAAGAAACATTCTTTTCTCCACGTTCGATCTGTCCAATGTATGTAAAATGAAATCCACCTTTTTCCCCAAGAGCTTCTTGTGAGAGGCCTTTTTCTTTGCGTAACACTCTTATTCTAGCCCCAACTAATTTTAATATTTCTTTGTCCTGCATTTATCTACACCCCTTCATACTAAAAAGTGTAGACAAGATTTTCTTGGGTAAACATGAGATTAAGAATCGTATATTCTGTATAAATTATATCTATAAGTATTATTTTAGAGTATAATAAGACTATTCTTAAAATTCTCTGGAGGAATAGATATGAAAGAAGCTCCTTCTACCTTTATTCCAAGTCCCACTCAACTGTCCAGGCCCTCACAACACCTACATAATTCAATAACGGATTTTCACACTCTATCCCAATACCACATGAAACTAGCCCAAATCCTGTACAAGCACAATCAAGTCCAATGCTGCATTATCCTATGTGACTGGGCGTTAACCTCCATGTTAAAAGCTCTATATATGAAAGAAAACAACAGCCTTTTCCCTCCGGGATTCCTGTCTATGACTGACCTGCTGCACTTATTACATACCGAAACCAACCCCGGATTGGATCTTGTCGTATTTATAGGCACCACTCAATTTCTTTCATCCCAGTTAGAAACTTCACTTCTTCAAAAGATGAAATACAAGGATGTGAGCAGGTTACTGCGAAGAACGGACGACATTCTCTGCCAGTTGTCATCCAGAGTCATTAGCGATCTATCTCGAACGTATCAGTCCATTTTCTGAGTAGCCCTTCCATGGCAAATAAACTTGCCGATTCGCCCTGTCGTTATCCGCTTTTCTTCATACGATAAGAGTAAGCTTTAACGCAAGGAGGGATTCAGACATGGGTGAAGTAGGTTACGGTGGAGCATGGACATCCACAGGAGCGATTTTGGTATTGTTCATCTTGTTGGTAATTATTACTAAGTCTTTTCTGATCTAACAGTAGGTTAGCATCGCTTAAATCCACAAATCGGCCTTCTTTCACGACATCGTGAGAGAGGGCTTTTTTATGCAGAATGGGTGTTGGCCCAGCATGTTGTCTGGCCCTGCAAGCATTGTTATACTTTACATACAGGGAGATTTTCCCTCAAGTATATAGCAATACGGATAGCGGAAGACGTGGGAAAACGGAAATTCGCTGACCAAAATCAGGAGGATCGCATGATGAATATGGCGAGCAGTCCATTTCAATTTACGACAGACACGGCGACTCTTTGCCTATTTGATACGCAAGCACTTAAGCATCGTTTGGACGATGTTCCGGATTGGTGGTCTATCGAAGAGGACGAGCTGGGCGAGTTGAACAAAGGAAATGTAGCTTTTTTGAATCTGGGAGCCGACGGGACCTATGAGGTTTTGATGACAGATCATATTGACAAGCCTGCTGTGCGGCTGTTTTTGAAGGTTCCCTCAGGCAACCTATTTGTTGGAGCAGGGGAGGAAGCCACAAGTGGCGGACTGGAGCCTGAATGTGTATGGGGAGGATCGTTCCTGTCTGTGCAACCCGGACTTTATGAATGCTCGGCGAGTAGAGAAAACAACCGTATTTATCTTTCTTTAAAAAAAGGAAGCGAAGGCAGCAATAGCTTTACTAGTCTGATTCGATTGTAGGTTGCAGGATCAACCCGTAACGGCTCATACAAGCCGCCTGAACAGGTGAGAGCAGGAACAACCGAAACCGGGGGGAAATGGAAAAAAAGGCTATCCCCACGGCTTACACATCCGTGAAGACAGCCCTTTATCCGTCTATTGATATTTTACAATAATGGCATTGCTGATTTGGCGGCCGGGTGTGGTGAGGTAGGAGCCGTTGTAATACAACCCGCTGGAAGCACCGCCGTCCAGATTCATGGCCTGATAAGCGCCGGCCTGCTTCATCATTTGGGCGAGTTGCGGTATAGTCGCTCCACTCGTGGTCAGGAGGATCAGCTTATGATCCCGACTCATTCCGAGTGCACTGCGGGCGCCACCGCCTGTTAATATTTTAGGGTCCTTGAAGCCTTCGGCTTTGACATTTAGGGAAACCTGACCGTTCGTGACCAGACGAGGCCCGGCTTGAAGGGCACCTTCGACGCTACCTTGGCTTAAGCGTTGTTCAAAGGTAGAACCCGACATTAGCTCGGATAAATGGTTGGCATCGTAGGTGAAGACCGTCCGTTGGTCGCCAGAGCTTTTTTTTAACATCTTTCCGTGACTGACCAGGTAGCCGTAAGGCGTTTTGTAAGAGCTTTTGGTATAGGCATCAAAGAATGTACCATTGATGGCTACAACTGCTTGGTTACGTTTGGCGAGACTACTTAAGTCTTCCACTTTACCAATGGAATCGCCTGCCAGTGCCACGTCCAGGCTTACCTTGGGATGGAGCATAGAGATGGTGACCACCTTAGCGGAAAATGTACGAGACCCGACCTTGAAGCTTTTATGAGCTGTCGTAATGGGTGTAGTGTTTCCGGGTAACTTGCCAGTATGTACCGGAAGCGTGACGGACGTTGCACCTTGCTTAATGCGTACAGCTGAGGTTTCCTTTTGCCATGAGACTTGCAGGTTTAGATATTGACTGATGAACTGCAAGGGGACATAGGTCGAACCGTTATCGGTAAAAGGAGCATTTTGCAAATGGACCGTTTGATCATTCACTTTGGCAGTAGATTTCCCGGCAAATAGGGTGATCCGAGTATTGCCTTGCGCAATTTCTATTTTTTTGTCCGCTGCCGTTAAATTGAATGTGATCCCTTCATAGCTGTTCAGAAGACGAAGCGGGATGAAGGAGTGGTTACTCTGGTCCACATAGACCAGCATAGGTGCTGGGGCAGCAGCGTAGATCGGGGATACCAGTAATAGCAAGGACAGGATAACAAGTGCGGTGATTCTTTTCATGAATAGATCAATCTCCTTATGTAGTCTTGACACTTTATGAGGTGCTTGTAATTATATCGGGTTTTATAAGTTGTAAATGTATGTTATGCGAATTTTGAGTGTTTAGCTGATATAGGAAGCGGGAGGTTGGAGATGAGCAGGTATGAGACAAGACTTGAGGATTACCGTCGCAGAGAGCGCCCGTCTTATCGTGTATTTGAAGGATTGCAGGAATTGGTGCGTAGCGTGGGGCAACTGCATAATAACTGGTTATATGTGAATGTGGATCAATGGGATCAGGACCCTGTTTACACACCGATTTATTATTGGGATGAGCATTGGCTAGAGGAATGTGCAGAGAAGGGTACAGCCGTAACCAACGAACAAGACGAGTATATTCCCGAGTGGGTGCCGGATCGTCAGGTTCAAACCTGGTTTGAGTTGGCAACCTTCGAAAGTATTGTGGAAGTCCTTAAGGCTGCCGGACAGCCAGTGACGCTTCAGATGGTGATTATGGCGGTAAAATACTATGACAAACGAGATGCCTATCTGGACTATGAGGAGGTGAAGGCAGTGACAGACCTGTGGTCTGTGCTGACAAAGGTGAGAAACCACCTTACATAATGAACAAAGCCTGTAGAACAAACGGGGCATACATACACTGGATGGGGGAAGTAAATGAGTTGGTTGAATCATGAAATGGCAGCAAAGTGGCGACAGGAAGGAAAAAGGTATGCCGCAGATGTGGATGAATTTGTCAGAGTCGGCATGGAAAGTGAATGGCAGCAGGAGCAATCAGAGCCAAATCAGGACGAACGCCCCAAGATGGCCAAAGATATTTTTCGTATGATTCAAGAGGCGAATCAGGCTGGTGAAATGGAGCAGTTACGTCGAGAGATTCCAGCCGCGTCTTGGCCGCTTAAAAGCATCCATTCCTGATCTGGAGTGCTTGGGAGATGAGGAGCATCCTGAAGATATATTAGATGAAGTGATTCCGTTTGGCGATGGACAGCGACTTCTGCTGGTTTGCGGTTACGGCGTTTATTTGCTGGCTGGTGATCAGGTGGATTTGATCCATCCCAAGGCGTCTGAACGAAGAAAACTAGAGTTGGAAGACACGATTGTGGATATGGCCCATGGAGCTGTGTCGAGGGATGGACGTTGGATTGCTTACGGTAGCCAGATGAGTGAGCATATGCTTATGGATCTGTCTGATAAGACGGTGCATACATTGGAGCCAAGTTCTAGTTATCCGCATTATGCTCTATTTGCCAAAGATGATCTGGACGTCTGGTACAATGCCTGTCATTTCTACAACGGTGCCACCATTCAAGTGTCGATTGCTGAGGTGGAGCAGGGTCTTGCTCAGAATAAGGAAGAATGGCCGATGATGAATGAAGAAATGCGAGTATACGCTGCAACAGCGCTGACACAAGGATCTATTTTGGGTGATGCCTACGGTTATCTCCGTCTGATTGACAGGGAGGGCCGTGAACTTTGGCGCTATTTTGTCGGCAGTACGATATCCGGGCTGGCAGTTACACCTGATGAAAGTATGTTGGCGGTTGGAACGTATGGCGGTATGCTTCATTTGATTGATTTGCAGAGCGGCACGAAGGACGAATATAGCATTGGCACCGCGCCAATTCACGAGACAGCGCGTTGGGTGATCTGGCGGAACTATGAGCCCTTGCGCTGGTAATACTAATATTCCGCAAATGGTGATAAAAGCAAGTTCTGATAAGCTGAACTTAAAAAGTGTAGCAGCACATGATTACAATGCTATTTTCAGATAGAGGGCATTTGGCATTAACCCATGATGCAAAATGTGAATAGAGAGGAAAGAGGTGTGAGGACATGGACAAGAAAGCGGATATTCGTACATCCATGAAGGAACTATTTGCTCAGATGGATGAAGCCTTTTTTATGGATGTGGAAGAAAATGTACCGATGGAAATGCGTGATGGGAATGTTGACGAGGAGGGATGGATCAAGTGGAAGCCTCTCCTTTCACAGATTACTGAACAGGAAGTTCGGGAGATGGAGGGAAAATACCATTTTGAGCTGCCGCCCCTGTTGAGGAGTTTTATCATGTCCTACCATTATGTATCTTTACAATTCGATAATGAGTCCATCCCGGGAGTATACTGGAGCGATTGTACGTTTGTTGAGTTCCCACGTCTGCCTGTAGGTCAAGGCTTAAAGGCATTTTATGATTTGCTTGATCAATGGTCACCTCTTCTGTCAGCAGGCTACATTCCTTTTGCAATAGCAGAGGACGACCAGGGTCCCGTTTGTTTAAATGCAGGCAGCAGACATAAGGACGGCGATTATCCTATTGTTTGGTTCTTTCATGAGGACCTACAGCATTTGAATGAGGATGAGCTTCGGATCAGGAGTAATCTGCTTCCCCATGTACAGGGACTGTTTCCATCTTCTGTCGAAATGTTTAACGTGATGTTTAAGCACATTAGACACTAGCGATTTCCTGAAATGTAATTTTAATGTTTAGTCGACCGAGATATTGACATAAAAAAAGAGGAATGATATAAAAAAGGTAGGCTAGCACTCGAATGATGGGAGTGCTAACAAAGTTGAATCGTTTGCATAGCTCATATCCGCTGGCCTTACATAGGTTCATATTTGAAAGGAGATATCCGAATGGAGAAAAAACAGTTTCAGGCTGAGTCCAAGCGTCTGCTCGAAATGATGATTAACTCGATTTACACGCAAAAGGAAATTTTCCTAAGAGAGCTGATCTCCAATGCAAGTGATGCGATTGACAAAATTTATTACAAAGCATTGACGGATGATCAACTGGTCTTTGACAAAGAAAATTATTATATCAAAGTAACTGCCGATAAGGATAACAGAACGCTAACCCTGCGTGATACCGGGATTGGTATGACCAAGGAAGAACTAGAAAATAACCTGGGTGTTATTGCTAAAAGCGGTTCATTGGCATTCAAAAATGAAAATGAATCCAAGGATGGTCATGACATCATCGGTCAATTCGGCGTTGGCTTCTATTCAGCTTTCATGGTAGCCGATGTGGTTACAGTGACTACCAAGGCTTTGGGAAGCGATACTGCATATAAATGGGAATCCACAGGTGCAGACGGGTATACCATTGAGGCAGCTGAGAAGGACGAGGTCGGAACCGAGATAGTTCTGAAAATCAAGGCAAACACCGAAGATGAGTCCTACGACGAATATTTGGACGAGTACCGTTTAAAAGCACTGATTAAAAAATACTCCGACTTTATCCGCTATCCGATTAAAATGGATATTACAGGCAAGCGTCTGAAAGAGGGAAGCGACAACGAGTTCGAGGATTACGAAGAAGAACAGCGTATTAACAGCATGGTTCCTATCTGGAGAAAAAACAAAAGCGAGCTGACCGACGAGGATTATCAAAATTTCTACGCGGAAAAACGCTATGGCTACGACAAGCCGCTCCAGCATATCCACGTCAGTGCGGATGGCGCGGTAGTGTACCAAGCTATTCTGTTTATTCCTGAAAATATTCCGTTTGATTTCTACTCCAAGGAATATGAAAAAGGGCTGGAGTTGTATGCCAACGGTGTGCTGATTATGGAAAAATCTCCTGATCTGCTGCCGGATTATTTTAGCTTTGTCAAAGGTATGGTCGACTCCGAAAGCCTGTCGCTCAACATTTCCAGAGAAATGCTGCAGCATGACCGTCAGCTGAAGCTGATTGCTAAAAATATCGAAAGCAAAATCAAAGGCCAATTGCTGACCTTGCTCAAAAATGACCGGGAGAAATATGATCAATTCTACAAATCATTTGGCAGACAATTAAAATTTGGTGTCTACAACGATTACGGCAGACATAAAGAAACTCTCCAGGATCTGCTCATGTTCTACTCTTCTACAGAGAAAAAGCAGGTTACTTTGGACGAATACGTATCGCGTATGCCAGAGGATCAGAAGTATATTTATTATGCTTCCGGGGAGTCCAATGAGCGTATTGAAAAACTGCCGCAAACCGAAATGGTGGCTGACAAAGGCTACGAAATTCTGTATTTCACCGATGATATTGATGAGTTCGCTATTAAAATGCTCTTAAGCTACAAAGAGAAAGAATTCAAATCTGTATCGAGCGGCGATCTGGGCATTGAGCCTGACGAAAACGAGAAAGAAACAGAAGCAGAACAAAACGACAACAAAGAGCTGTTCGAGTACATGAAGGGCTTGCTGGAAGGCAAGGTATCCAGTGTTAAAGCCTCCAAGCGCTTGAAGACACATCCGGTATGTCTGTCCGCAGACGGCGAAGTGACGATTGAGATGGAAAAAATCTTGAACGCCATGCCTAATAACGCCGATGTCAAAGCGAATAAAGTGCTGGAAATCAACGTAAACCATGCGGTGTTCAACTCTTTGAAAGAAGCTTTTGACAAGGATAAGGAGAAGGTAAACCTCTATACGGCATTACTGTATAATCAGGCTTTGCTGATCGAAGGCTTGCCACTGCAAGATCCGGTTGAATTCACGAACGATATTTGCAAAATCATGGTTTAACAAGCTTTATTACTGTATAGAGCCGTTCCCATACTGGGGGCGGCTTTATTTATCATAAACACTTCTTAAATCTCCATAATAGGTCATATAGCGCTTACAGAAGAAGGGATGGGCCCACACAATGCCGATCATACTCAATACAAAGGAGGGCAATTATATGAGTCTGGATAGAGATAGAAAGGAACTCCAAAATTTAGACCGAAGTGAGCTTATAGAGTTAGTGGAAAAAATCATCAGAGGTGCGGGAACAGAAGAGGAAATCGACAGCATGCTGACCATAGTGAAGCAAAATACGCCCCATCCGGGGATCAGTAATTTGATCTACTGGGATGACCGTGACTTGAGTGCAGCAGAGATCGTAGATGAGGCATTACGCTATCAGCCCATTATTTTACCACCCCATGAATCTTCTTCATAGGATGCGGAGGGGTGGTCTTTTGTTTAGAAATAAGATAGTATTAACTCTTTAGGACTATGAGCATTAGATTCAAAAAAACTTCCGTTAAATACGTGCTGACTTCCCTGGAGTGTATGGGGTAATGTTTGTTTTCTGCACACTTTACGGAGTTTTTATGCCTAATTTTGGGGTTTGTAAAGTTTTTGTGACATGTTCCTGTGAATTTTGATACAGCAAATTGTCGTTTTTCTTGATTATTTGGTGGGATGTCTTTATAATCATTTTGTTTGCAAGAATGATTAGCGATTAGCGTATGGAATAAGGAGGTTATTTATTTTGGGAAAAGCATTGATTATTGGCGCCGGTGGCGTGGCCAGCGTTGTGGTGCATAAATGTTGCCAAAACCCAGATGTATTTGAAGAAATTTGTATCGCAAGCAGAACTGTTGAGAAATGCGATGCGCTTAAAGAGAAGCTGGGTGGAGGTCGTACGAAGATCCAAACGGCTCAGCTTGATGCTGACAACACCGACATGGTCATTGACTTGATTCGAAGCTTTCAACCGGATGTAGTTATCAATGTGGCTCTCCCTTATCAGGATTTGACGATAATGGATGCTTGCCTTGAGACAGGTGTTCATTACGTTGATACGGCGAACTATGAACCGCCGGATACGCCGAAGTTTGAATACAGCTGGCAATGGGCCTACAAAGAAAGATTCGAAAAAGCAGGAATTACAGCTCTGCTGGGCAGCGGTTTTGATCCAGGCGTAACTGGAGTATTTACGGCTTATGCTCAAAAGCACTACTTTGATGAAATTCATACGATTGATATTGTGGATGCGAATGCAGGGGACCACGGATATCCTTTTGCAACTAACTTTAATCCGGAAATCAATATTCGTGAAATTACGGCGAAGGGCCGTTACTTTGAAAACGGAGAATGGATTGAAACTGAGCCACTTTCTGAGAAAAAGGTATACGACCTTCCTGAAATTGGACCGAAAAATATATATCTTTTGTACCATGAAGAACTGGAATCTCTTGCAGTGAATATTAAAGGCGTGAAAAAAATCCGCTTCTGGATGACGTTCTCGGACAATTATCTGAATCATTTGAATGTACTTCAAAACGTAGGCATGACTTCTATCGAGCCTATTGATTACGAAGGACAACAAATCATTCCACTGCAATTCCTGAAAGCTATTTTGCCAGACCCGGCTTCTCTGGGACCAAGAACAAAAGGCAAAACGAACATTGGTTGCATCATCCAAGGCGTGAAAGATGGAAAACCAAAAACGTATTATGTATACAATGTTTGTGATCATGAGGAATGTTATGCAGAGGTTGGCTCCCAAGCCATTTCTTACACAACTGGTGTTCCTGCCATGATCGGCGCAATGCTTATCATCAAAGGTATCTGGAAAAAACCAGGCGTTTACAACGTTGAGGAATTTGATCCAGATCCATTTATGGAAGCACTAAATAAACACGGATTGCCATGGCAAGAGAACTTTACGCCAACGTTGCTTGATTGAGGTCTGCGATGAATATTGATATTACAGGACTTCCATCACCTTGTTATCTTGTTGACGAAAGACTTCTTGTCAAAAACCTTGAGGTTTTAAATTCTGTTCAAGAGCGGACAGGCTGCAGTATTTTGCTCGCTCTTAAGGGGTTTTCGATGTTTTCGACCTTTCCTCTGGTTGGCAAATACTTAAAAGGCGTAACCTCCAGTTCGTTGTTCGAAGCACGACTTGGTCGCGAAAAAATGGACAAAGAGGTTCACGTATACGCACCTGCTTATGTTGACAGTGAATTTGATGAGCTATTGGAGTATGTTGACCATATTGTTTTCAACTCCTTTGATCAACTGAAACGCTACAAAAGCAGAGTGCAAGGCGTAACTTCCAAAAAAATCGACATCGGCATTCGGGTTAATCCGGAATATTCGGAAATCGAAACGCCGCTGTATGATCCTTGCTACAACAACTCCAGAATGGGTGTGACTCTGGCTAACTTTAGACCTGAGGATCTGGATGGCGTGGACGGTATTCATTTTCATACGATGTGTGAACAGAATTCAGATACGCTAGAGCGCACCATTAAAGTCGTGGATGAGAAATTCGGGCCATACATTAAGAATATGAAATGGCTCAATTTCGGCGGCGGTCACCATATTACCAGAGAAGACTATGATCTGGACACGCTGGTACGCTGTATTCAATATTTTCAGGATAAATATGGTGTGCAGGTTTATCTGGAGCCAGGCGAAGCTATTGCTTTGAATACTGGATATCTAGTTGCTACAGTCCTAGATACGATGAAAAACGGAATGGATATTGCCATTCTGGATACTTCGGCTGAATGTCATATGCCTGACGTGCTGGCTATGCCATATCGCCCGAACATCATTGATGCAGGCCAGCCTGGCGAGTATGCTTACACCTACAGACTTGGGGGACTTACGTGCTTGGCTGGAGATGTGATTGGTGACTATTCCTTTAAAGAGCCATTGAAGCCGGGAGACAAGCTTGTGTTCTGCGATATGGCCCATTACACGATGGTCAAAAACCACATGTTCAACGGCGTCAACCTGCCAGCCATCGCCAGCTACAACGACGAAGAAGGCATTAAGGTAATCCGTCAGTTCTCCTACGAGGACTTTAGCTCGCGTTTGTCGTAAGACTTACACAGGGGTAAACTGAACTACAAAAGCCTCGCCCCTTGAGATGGGGGCGAGGCTTTTGGTGTAATTAGAGTTTTGTTAATTTTATACATGCCTTTTGTATTATCCGACACCACAGCAGGCATTAATTAATGATTTCACTACTTGGGAAGTTACATAAAATTACCTAATCTATCTTACAGCTTCAGAATAGATTCTATAGTCAAATATATGTCCTTTTTCAGGTTGAAGCCCTGATGCACTGATAGTTAGGAAGTATTCCTTACCTTTTTCAAGATTTACATTTAAAAAATATTGACTGTCTCTTGATTGTTTAACATGTTTACCATTACTATCGAAAAGTTCTAGTTCCAACCAAGAATCAGAATATCTATCTCCCTGAACTGTAAATTGAACATTGTTAGACTCAAAAGCCTTAATTCTGAATACATCGTAGTTTTCCCAGACTCCAGGCACACCCTCTGTACCAAGTCTTCCGATAACAGCATCACCTATAAAATAGTAGTTAGCCTGTTCAAAACTATCATTTGGTTCCTGTTCATGATATTCAGCTTCGGAGGTGGTAATTGGATTTTTTGCTACTTGTAAGGGATTTTCTTCTGCTAAAGCGACACTGGCAGAAGTACTTAGCATAAGTGTAAGACCCAATGAAGCTAACAACGTTTTTTTCATGAATAATCTACCTCTCTTTTTTTGGGATTTATATTCATTTTTATGAATATATTAGTAATTTGTCCGAATTAATTGTATATCAATTACCAGGAAATTGGAATAATAAAAAGGGGTATTTATCAATAAAATAAATATATTAGAACATTTTGTTACAAATTTTCATTTTTTGTCCTTTCTAAGTAAAGCCTAAGGAGTTTTTTTATGGGTTAGACACATGAAGTAGATATACCTATTTAATTGGGAACTATTAAATATGGACTTGATGAGTGAAATGGAACAATAGGTAGAAAAGTGGATAAGGCAAGGTGATCCGACAAGTTCTCCTACTCGGGATTTAGCTCGCGTTTATCGTAAAATAGACAGAATTTGATGGACTGAGTGTCACGAATGGATAATGGATAATCTGAACTACAAAAGAGCCGCGCACCTGGAGACAGGGGCGTGGCTCTTTATTTGAGATGAGAAGCAACGTATTTTATTGCCCAATTGTAGCAGATCTTTTTTTTGAATATATTCATTTATATGAATATATTAGTAAAGTAATATTTTCTGAACTATTGTATATTATTTTCCAGATAAATGGAATATAAAAAAGGAATATTTATCAAAAAAATAAATATAATAGAACATTTTGTAGCCAGAGCGTATTTTTCAATGCATCAGAAGTAGAAACTAGAGGTTCCTTTTTATACGTTGAATTCTTAGAGCGAGACACGTATGATATAATGAATAAATTGGTAATATATTTAAATGTGGACTTAATGAATGGATGATAAGTAGAGGTGAAAAAAATGTTCGACCCGACCGTTTTTGATAATTTAAAAGTGGCCATGGAAAATACAGTATACGATCTGGATAATCTAGATTCACGTATTGACATTACGCAGCGAATCGACAGATTGGAAATGTCTGTGATGTCACGTGAATTTGCTGTCCAATTCAGACTGAGAGAACACCCGAGTGTGACAGCAGAGATTCAACTGAAGGCAGATTTAAACAACTTGGCTGCGGAAATTTTGGAAATCAAAGATCAAATTCCGGGATGTGTCTTGTTGCTGAGTTTTTACATGGAAATTCGTGGAATTGAGTCACAATGCAGCCAGATTGAAAATATACTGACCGAAATTTGGAAGCCCGATCTTCGACCGGTACAAACGCTTAGTCAGATTTACGGAGAGAAGACATCTACATACCAAAATAGGATTGAACTCCGATTTTCCAGACAAATTAACGAAGATCAGATGGAAGACATTCCAGAGCTGCTGGAACACATATTGCTGACGCTTATGGAATTAAACAAGGTCTAAAGGGTTAGGCCCTAATGTAAATGACATTAGTAGACCAACAAGTTAACGTTAGAGGAGTTGAAAGTATAAATGAATGAACTTGAATTCTCTCAAGTATATGCGATTATGGAGGCTTCTTTTCCTGAAACGGAATGCAGGACATTCGAGTCACAGAGGGCTCTGCTTCATCATCCATGTTATCGTTTACTTACCCAAAAGGACGAACAAGGGCAAACAATTGCTTTTTTGGCGGGATGGGAGTTTACAGATTTTCGGTTTGTAGAGCATATTGCCGTAGATTCGGCTATACGAGGTGGCGGGTTAGGTAAAGAGCTTATGAGCAAGTTTATTTCACAGTCCGGTAAACCGGTAGTACTGGAGGTTGAGCCACCAGTGGATGAATGGACTCGGAGAAGAATTGGTTTTTATGAACGTTTGGGATTTCATCTGAACCATTTTGACTATGTACAGCCTCCTTTAAGAGAAGGACAGGCTGATCTGCGGCTTCAAATTATGAGCTATCCAGGTGCGCTGGCTGAACAAGACTTTGCTCCATTTAAAGAGATTTTATATACCGAGGTCTATGGGTTAAATAAGAAGATTGTATAGCTAATGGTGCTTCAATATCGTTCATTGTTTTGTCCATACCAGTATAAATTCTTTCTCGTCAGTTTCGGCATCAACAGATTCCGCTTGAATGGTAAATCCATTTTTAGTATAGAAGTTAAATGCTTTCGTGTTCGACTGGTATACCTTTAATTGAATCTCATTATGTTGCTTCTTCACCCAATCTAGTAGTAACTTGCCATAGCCTTTTCTTTGAGAATCAACACGTATAAACAGAGCCGCTAAGTATCCATCCAACATGGAAACGAAGCCGCCAATGCTATGATCATCTTGTATGATAACGTAGTTTTGAGCGAGAGGAAGGTACCTGTTTTCCATCTCGGTAACTTGTGATGCCCAATACTGCGGAGCAATAAAATGATGGGCTTCTATGGAAGCATCTAGCCAGATGGCTGCCAACTCGTTGAGCTCTTCCACATTTGCGGGTCTAATCGACATCGTATCTCCTCTTTCACAGTGCAGTATGTAATCTTTATAGATGATGCTGAAATAAAAAAGACCGTCCGAGGACGGTCTTTCTACCCGTGGCGCTTATTTAAAGCTTTGATCCGTATCCCGCGCCTCCGTCAACTCTGTAAATATTAGAGAATAACGGACTGGGTAAGGGATACGCTCAACATATGATTATTGATGTTGACGCACCTCCTTTCCTGATGGACCCATTTTACCATATCTGGTTTGTGATATCCAGTGATTTTCTTATATTTACGGAAATGATTCATAGAAAATATAATATAAAAATAGCTTGATTTTATGTTCTATGGAAGATATAATCTAGATTACCGTGATTGAAAAACATCGGTGTGAATACATAATATGCGGTCGTGGCGGAATTGGCAGACGCGCACGGTTCAGGTCCGTGTGGGCTAACCCCCCGTGGAGGTTCGAGTCCTCTCGACCGCATCATAGCCTAACATTTACAGGTTCTTGGATTGGCTGGATGCCACCAAGAGCCTGTTTTTATATGGTTAAGATGCGTGTACCATTATAACTATTTTATTTATACTGAAATATATATTTAATATAGTCCTTTGCACTCTGATCAATGTCTTCGTCACTTGCTTGAAACGAGGCTCCGAAGACAGCGAAATAGGGTAATGTTATGGCGCCAACATGCACTGCGCTTGCCTTAAAAGGTGCTATAACTTCATCTACAGTAAAAGAAACGGAACCAGTAGGTAAGTAATTTTCTTTTTTATCGCCAATGGACATGGCTATCCCTAGCTTCTTTCCTTTTAACTTATCACCCTTTGAACCATAAGCCCATCCATGGGTAAAAACATCATCGAACCACTTTTTTAATAAAGGAGGGTAACTATACCAATACAAAGGGAATTGAAATATGACATTATCGTATGCTTCAAGTAGCTGTTGTTCTTTCAAAACATCAATGCTCCAGTTTGGATACTCTTTATAGATCTCATGAATTGTAATTTCATTGGTATATTGAAGTAATTCTCGTTTCCATCTGTTATTTACTCTAGAATCTTCGATATTGGGATGAGCTAAAATCACAAGAGTTTTCATCATAAATCACCTTTCTTACGTAACATATTTGCCTTTGTAGATGCTCTATTATTATTCTGTATGCTTCAAAAAAAGTAAATACACACAATAAAGTAAGATAGTTACTTGAAAGTATGCATTGGACTTAAAGTGAAGATATGCGATTATAGAATTAATTAGATAAACTTTGTTATTTTTAGCGTTGAAGAGGTGGTACTATGAAACAATATAATTTAGGCATAGAAGCAACACTTGAGATCATCGGAGGTAAATGGAAATCATTAATCATATGTTTATTAATGTCTGGTAGAAAAAGGACAAGTGAATTACAGCGTAGTATTTCAGGCATTTCTCAAAAGGTTCTTATACAGCAACTTCGCGAACTTGAAAAGGATGGTATCATAGGTAGACATGTGTATAATCAAATGCCTCCAAAAGTGGAGTATTATATAACGGAATATGGAATTACAGCAAATGAAATTATTGACTTAATGTGTTCTTGGGGAAGGGCTAATATCCAAATAAGACAACAACAAGGAGAAGATGTAATGTTATTAGAAAATGATTCAAAATGAATAGTGGAGTAAAAAAGCGTTGCAGACTATGATGTTTACGGTAGTTTTCTTCGGCTGTCTTCAAGTGTTATGTTATGTGTTGAGCCGCAAGCTGATTTGCTATATAGTTATGACTGGACAACCATTCCATCCATATTAAATGAATGCCAAAGTAGGGGGACCCTTGCAATGATTATTAAACCGAAAATCCGTGGTTTCATATGTACGACTGCACATCCTGCAGGATGCGCGGCTCATGTTAACCGTCAGATCAACTACATCAAAGAAAGCACATCAATACAAGGAGCTAAAAAGGTACTTGTGATCGGAGCATCTACTGGATACGGGCTGGCTTCTCGTATTGCTGCGAGCTTCGGTCTGGGAGCGGACACCATAGGGGTATCCTATGAACGTCCCGCATCAGAGGGGCGCACGGCTTCAGCAGGCTGGTATAATACGGTAGCCTTTGAAAGAGCGGCCAGAGCAGCTGGCTACATAGCGGAAAGCATTAATGGAGATGCTTTTTCTCATGAAATTAAGCAGGAGACGTTGAAGTTGGTAAAGGAAAAGCTGGGCAAGGTAGACCTGATTGTATATAGTGTCGCTTCACCGCGACGGACACATCCCGAAACGGGTGAGACCTTTAATTCCGTTCTCAAGCCTATCGGACAGTCTTTTTCTAATAAAACAGTGAATACGAATACAGGTGTCGTATCAGAAATTACGCTAGAACCGGCTACGCAGGAGGAAATTGAGAACACCATTACGGTAATGGGTGGCGAAGATTGGTCCTTGTGGCTGAAAGCGTTGGAAGAAGCTGATCTGCTGGCTGAAGGGGTAACCACACTGGCTTACTCGTATATTGGTCCCGAAATTACGGAGGCTATCTATCGTAAAGGAACCATTGGCCAAGCTAAAAATGATTTGGAAGCTACAGCACATACTTTAACAAGGCAATTGGAGCGTTATCATGGAAAAGCTTACGTTTCTGTGAATAAAGCTTTGGTTACACAATCCAGTTCGGCTATTCCAGTCGTACCTTTGTATATTTCTTTGCTGTTTAAGGTCATGAAGGAAAAGGGACTGCACGAGGGATGTATTGAGCAGGCACAACGTCTGTTCGAGACGCTATACAGTGGGTCCACTGTGGAAACGGATGAAGAAGGACGCATTCGGCTGGATAACTGGGAAATGAGAGACGATGTGCAGCAGGCTGTCAAAGCGGCTTGGTCCGAAATCACTACAGAAAATGTATCTGAATTGGGTGATCTCGAACAATACCGTCTGGATTTCCTCCAATTATTTGGATTCGGGTTTGATGAAATTGATTATGAATTAGACGTTAATCCAGAGGTTGATACACTTTCATAAGTGATATTTGTAAAACAAAAACGGGTACTCTCAAGCGATGCAATTGCTTAAGAGTACCCGTTTTTTATGTATATTGGCAAAAAACAAGTTGCACTCGTTTCACTAACAGCATTTATCGAGAATTAGACGTGGGGAGCGATTTACGGTGCAGCAAGCGAAAAACGGCAATGGTAATGATAATCCCCACAACGCCAAAGACTGTAACAGAAGTCAGAGCTCGATAGGCTTGCCAGCCGAACAAAAATGCAATACCACTGCCAAACGTTGTACCTGCCAGTAACCCAAGTGCGCAGGCAATATCCGTTCCAAATTTCATAAACATGTTCCTTTCGAATGTATAAATTAAAAAGCAACTTGTACTTTTTCGCTGGACTTGGACATACACTTGTGCGTACAATTAAATAGTAATCGTTTTCAAACGGAATCTATTAATCATTATGGATCATTCTTGTGCAAATTATTCCTTTTTCAGGAGGCTGATGAAATGAATATGAATGAGCAGATCAAGCTGTGGAACGAAGAAGCGCAGGCTAGTAACGCTGATCATCCTCACCGAAAGGTTGAATTGTTTATTGAGGTACGGGATGGAGCACTGGAGTCTGTTGTTCCATATCTGAACCAACAGGATTATCGTCATGTAACTCTGGTAGAAGATGAGCATACTTCGGCGGCGGCTGGAACAAAAGTGGCTGAGCTGATTCGTGAGGCAGGTTTGACAGTTGATGTCGTCCGCTTACCTCCGAATGCTGTAGGGGATGTGATTGCTGATGAAACCTACATTATGAAAGTGCTGCTGGGTGTGGCGGATAAGAGTCAGGCTGTACTTGCTGTAGGCTCCGGCACGATTCATGATCTGGTTCGCTTCGTATGTTATAAAATGAATCGTCCGTTCTTGTCAGTACCGACGGCTGCTTCGGTGGATGGTTTTACCTCCGCAGGCGCACCACTAATTGTGGACGGCAGCAAGCAGACATTCCAAGCAGTTCCGCCAGAGGCGATCTTTGCTGATTTGTCTGTCCTGGCAAACGCGCCACAAACGATGACTGCGGCTGGTTTTGGCGATATGCTCGGTAAGTTCACCTCACTAGCGGACTGGCATGTATCCAGAGATTTGGGAAACGAGCCATATTCACCTGTGGCTAATCGCATTACCGAGGAGGCTTTGCGTGCCTGTGTAGAACATGTCGATGAGATTGCGGCAGGTAGCAAGGCTGGGGTCGAGGTATTGATGAATGCGCTGATTGCATCCGGTATTTCGATGCTGATGATAGATCATTCTCGTCCAGCGTCAGGGGGAGAGCACCATATTTCCCACCGAATTGAAATGGATTTTATCGCAGAGGGACGCAAGCAAGTTTTGCATGGTGCCAAAGTGGGCGTAGCATCCGCATTGCTGTCTGACCTGTACAGGGATTTAGCAGCCAGTCAGGATGTAGAGGCATTTAAGGTGTATCGGGAATTGCCTACGTCGGAGCAGATGCGTGCATGGCTGGCTCAAGTCGGAGGCCCATCTACCATTGCCGAGCTCGGGGTTACGGAGGAACAGCTCGCTCGTGCATTGCGCACGGCTCATACCTTGCGTGATCGCTATACAGGACTTAAGTATATGAATGAACATCAATTGCTTCGTTCGTAATGTGCAACCTCTACACAAATTGTCCTTAGATATTCGGCCAGTTATGTGTGGCAAGGAAGGGATAAGTGAATGGGTTTACACCTCCAGCAGCAATACGCCGATATCCTGTTCCTGTAACATTTGTATGTACAAATGAACGGTATGCTATAATCGTGGAATATGAACAGGTACACGATATTGCAAGTACGGAGGAAATTATGGCGCCCAAATATATACAAGTTAAACAGGAAATTTTGTCCTGGATTCATTCATCCAAACTGGAACCACAAAGCCAGCTTCCATCTGAGCATGAAATGTCTGAACAATTTGCCGTTAGTCGGCAAACGGTGCGTCAGGCGCTGGGTGAGCTGGTGCAGGAAGGCTGGCTGTTTCGGATGCAGGGCAAGGGAACTTTTGTCGCGACACGGGACAGCAAGCAGCCCGAAGATCCAAAGACGATTGGAGTCATTACAACCTATATATCGGATTATATTTTCCCATCCATTGTACAGGGAATTGAATCTAAATTGAGTCGTCAGGGCTATAAGATGCTGCTGTCAAGCACAGGTAATGACCCTGAGCAAGAAAGTCAGTGCCTGGAAATGCTGTTGAGTCAACCGCTGAGCGGAATTATTATCGAACCGACCAAAAGTGGAGAGCGTAATCCCAATCTGAACTATTATTTAACCGTGGAAAATCGCCAAATCCCTTATTTGATGATCAATGCGCGTTATGAGGAAATGGATGCGCCATGTCTGCGAGTAGATGATGAAAAGGGTGGTTTTTTGGCGGCAGAGCATCTGATTAAGCTGGGGCACCGACGTTTGGTCGGATTTTTCAAAACCGATGATATGCAGGGGATTCTTCGTATGAAGGGATTTGTGGCCGCTCACCGCAAATATGGAGTGACATTACACCCGAACGCAGTAACGACTTACCGGACTGAAGAAAAAAATGAGATTCCGCTACAACGTGCGTCGGAGCTATTGGCGATGGAGACGGGAGAGCGTCCTACTGGATGGGTGACCTACAATGATGAGCTGGCTGTTCGACTCCTGGATATTGTACGTTCGGTGGGCCTGAACATTCCCAATGATCTATCGTTGGTTGGGTTTGATGATTCATTTTTGGCGACAGCAACGGAAATCAAGCTAACGACAATTCGGCATCCAAAGGAAGAATTGGGGTTACGTGCTGCCGATACCATGCTGTCGATGATTGAAGAGAAGGGGTACCATGAAGAAGATCGTCAGTTAATTCTACCTCCTGAGCTCATCGTTCGTGAATCTACTGGGCCTGTCCAGGTCATGCCTGGAGAACACTAGGCTGGAAGATCGGTCGGTTTTATTTCTTAACATGTAAGGACAAGTTAGTAAGTATACAGCTTTAACGCTTAATATTTGTTGGCATGTTTCTCGTCATACCGAACAGTCTGTTTTCTGGATTGCAGAAATAGGCTGTTTTTGTTATATTTTTTCTGAAAATGAGTATATGAATCTATCGAAGAAACACATAAAAAGACTAGCTAAGTTGTACGTACAATAATATAATGAAAGCGTAACCATCAATAAAGGGCCGTTAAGACCTTCCTGCAATTTTCCATTTGAAGTTAGTTTCATTCACCTCCTCCATTGCAGATTTCAGAAATGATAGTAAAAGGTGTGTCTTATACATATTAGAACAATTGAAAAAGGAAGTATGGAAGGCCAATTTGGCTCTTCCAAGGCGTGGCCTATGAAGAACTGAAAGCGGAGCAACTGGTTGTACTGATTCTACAAGGCGATATTGTCGAGGTTGACCTTCGGCCTTCGTCAGATACGCCTACACATCATCTGGTCTTTCGTTCGGAATCTAGAATTCACCTTAGTGGATCTGACGCTGCTGGGTAAGCATTTTCTGCACAAGCATGGGCGAATGCTTATTATGGTCAAACGAAAAAGGAGGAGGCACACAAATGAGCAAGTATACAATTGGTGTCGATTATGGAACGGAGTCCGGCCGTGCGGTTATTGTTGACCTGTCTGACGGAGCTGAAATTGCTACACATGTAACACCTTACCGTCATGGAGTTATGGATGAAGTGCTGCCTGGTAGCGGACGCAAATTGGAAATGGATTGGGCGCTGGAACATCCGGCTGATTATATTGAAGTGCTGACTATTTCTATACCTGCCGTTATGAAGGAGACTGGCATTTCTCCAAACGATATCATCGGGATCGGAATTGATTTTACAGCATGCACGATGCTGCCGATCGACGCGCAAGGACAACCGTTGTGCTTTGACGAGAACCTAAAAGATAACCCGCATAGTTGGGTGAAACTGTGGAAGCATCATGCAGCACAGGATGAAGCCGACCGTTTAAATGCCATTGCCTCGCAGCGAGGAGAGGCCTTTCTGCCCTGCTATGGAGGGAAAATTTCTTCCGAATGGATGATCGCAAAAATTTGGCAAATTCTGAACGAGGCACCGGACATTTATAATCAAACAGACCTCTTTGTTGAAGCGACCGACTGGGTAATTTCCCAGCTCAGTGGGGAACTGAAACGGAATCAGTGTACAGCTGGCTACAAGTCTATTTACCATCATCGCGAGGGTTATCCGGATCGTGAATTTTTCAAAGCGCTCGATCCGCGTTTAGAAAATTTGACGGATACAAAGCTGCGCGGTGAGATTTATGATTTGGGTGCCCGTGCGGGTGGATTAACAGAGGATATGGCTGCAAAACTCGGACTGAATCCGGGAACGGCAGTAGCGGTAGGCAATGTGGATGCACATGCGGCTGTTCCGGCAGTAGGCGTCGTCACACCAGGCAAGCTGGTGATGGCGATGGGAACTTCCATTTGCCATATGCTCCTCGGTGAGGAAGAAAAAGAAGTAGAGGGGATGTGTGGCGTTGTAGAGAACGGAATTATTCCGGGCTATTACGGGTATGAGGCTGGACAATCGGCGGTAGGAGACATTTTCGCATGGTTTGTGGATCATGCTGTTCCTGGCGAAGTGAAGGAGCAGGCAGTTGCGGAAGGTGTGAACGTCCATGTATGGCTGGAGCGTAAAGCGGCTGAATATAAACCGGGTGAAACCGGGTTGCTGGCGCTGGACTGGTGGAACGGTAACCGTTCTGTGTTGGTTGACACCAACCTGACGGGGCTGATTGTCGGGTATACGTTGCTGACGAAGCCAGAGGAAGTGTATCGTACATTGCTGGAAGCAACTGCGTTCGGAACACGTAAAATTGTCGATGCGTTCCATCATAACGGCGTGCCAGTAGACGTATTGTATGCGTGCGGTGGATTGCCGCAGAAAAATCGTCTTTTAATGCAAATTTATGCAGATGTAACCGGACGTGAGATTAAGGTGGCAGCTTCCACCCAAACTCCTGCATTGGGTGCGGCCATGTTCGCAGCAGTGGCTGCGGGAGCTGAAGCTGGAGGGTACGACGATATCGTCGAAGCAGCGCTTCATATGGCTCGTGTACGGGACGAGAGCTTCAAGCCGATCCCTGAGAACGCGGCCGTGTATGATAAGCTGTACGAGGAATACAGCCGTCTTCACGACTACTTTGGACGTGGAGGCAACCCGGTGATGAAAAAGCTAAAGACCATCAAGGAAGAAGCCAGACGTTCAACTGAAACGGCAAGCATTCATTTTTAAGAAACTGACAAAATATAAGCAAGAAGTATTTAAAACTCTGTTATCTAAAAAGCACAGTACACCGAGGAATCGGCAGACTGTGCTTTTTTTTGCATTTTATATTCTGTGAATTACATGATGTGAAAGTCTCAGTGGATGAAAGATGGTAATGCGTTCCTTTCAAAGACTTTCATGAAAATTACAATCGTTTCGGTTTACGGACATTTTTACTTTTTCAGCATGGCATCAGCAAACAAAATGGATTTTGGAATACGGAAAAACTGTTCCGCCTGATCCTGGAAGGTTTGCGAAGGAACGGTACCCTGATGCAACCATTTCCGAAATGTACCGGGGTGAACGCCAATCCAATGACTCACATCGGTCACCGAAATATCATGTACCATGCACAGACCCGCCAAGATCCGATTTTTAACCGGAGAACGAGTCACAGTCCGTTTCATAAAACGGGACGGCGATGGTTGACAGATGAGTGGTGAACGCCGGACAACCTCTTCATTAAATAGAATATGGTGCGGATAACCAAGTGTATTACACGTCTTTTCCAGATTAGTGTTGCCGGGAATGCGACCTTCATATACCCACGCACTGACACTACGGGAGGAAATGGAAAGCTCCTCGGCAAGTTGGGACAGTTTAATGTCATTAGCCATCAAAACGGCAAGCAAAACGCGATTGCGCACTTGACAGCGTGTTGGTTTACGAAAACGTTTGACACGCACGCCTTTTCCCAAATATTTGCGATTGATCAGAGACCACGCCTGAATGGAATGTTTATCTTGTTGTTTAGGCATATATCCTCCGATTTTTTTTAACCACATACTACTATACCCGAAGGGGGCTTTGCAAGTGACTCCTCTCCTGATTTTCTTTTAATCCCATGGGCTTAACCGGTTTATGGAAAATAAGGTCCATTTGGCCTATGAAAATGGAAGTTTAAGGTGCCGATATATTAAATTGTGACATTTTTTATGGAAATGGAGATAATATGTTCTTCTCTTATAATTGTAAGGATGTACAGAGAGAAAAGTGGGTTGCAGCCCAACATGCAATTTTTTTGACGAGAGAAAGGGAGGTTATACAGTTAGATGATTTGTAAAAAGGTAATGGTATGGTTTCTGACGGCACTTTTGGCAACGAACACTTTGCTGTGCTTGCCTAGTGTGGCAGGAGCGGAAAAACAAGATTTAAAGGACGGAATGCAACTGGACCAAGCAGATTTGGTACAGAAGGAACAGGAGATCACTAATGAAACAGTTTCTTTTGATCCGCCAACTTCTGTAACAAACAGCGTTTATAATGCACTCATGATGAGCTTGGCGGCAACGGTGGAGTATACGTCAATCGTTATCGAACCTGGGGAAACCTATGAATTCGAGAATACAGATACGATCAGTAAGTCCATATATAGCAACGCTTCTCAATCAAAAGGCATTTTGTACGATAGTGTAAGTTACAAAGAGGACGGAGACATCAGCACTGTCCATATGGACTATGGCATTAGCCCCATTGGTGTTCCTGGGGGAGGCACAGCGTTTATTACGAATACAGGAACAGCAGCATTAACCGTAAAAGTAACGGACGTCTTCACCTACAGTACATCGGAGGACCCGGCACTAGAGCGAGTTACGGTCTCTAAAAATGAAAGCTATCGGATTGTGAATGAAGGATGGACTGCCCGTTCGATTCAGCATGATGGGTCAAATGCGGACAATCGCCGTTTTGATTACGCAAAATACAAGGCAGACGGAACTTTATCCGCATCTGATCTTAATAGCATTGCTCATCCCTCTTTGGGTGATGGTGAGGAACTGATTATTACAGGTTCCACTGCCAATGCGGTGACCTTCGGATTTCCATACGGCAAATATAGTATAGAAAGCACCGGCGAGCCGGCTTATGCGCGGGTTACCCTAAATCAGGGGGAAAGCTACCAATTTATCAATGTGGGAACCCGATTGGATACGGTGGAAAGTGACGGTACATCTAAAGATAAACTTGACTATGTTGTTTATCTGGCAAACGGAACAGAGGCTTCACGCGGCAGTGGCACTACGGCGAAGCCGCAGATTGCTGTGGACAGATACGCGGTAATTACCCAGGTCACTGCAAATCCGGTTACATATGGGGCTCCATATCGCAATTTTATTGCTCGTCCTGTGGGTGGTGATGCAATCAGCCGTGTGGAGCTTGAGGTGGGCAAGAGCTACATTTTCCACAATAATGGTACGCTAATGAATCCGATCTACAATAACTCCAAAAAGGTAGGAAGCTTGTTCGACTATGCTATTTACAAGCCGGATGGAACGGTAAATTCCTCTGGTTTTAACAGCCAGTCTGGTCCCATGATCCCGCCTTCGGGATATGCCATTGTGACTGTGATCGGTCCGAGTCCTATTATCTTTGATTATACAGATGATTTTTCCTGGGAAACTAGCAATGATCCTGCCTTTTTACGCGTAACACTGTCTAAAGGCGAAAGTTATGCTTTTACTAATATTAGTGATCATTTGAGGAATCTGCATAGCACAGCCAGTACCGTTAAAGGAAAATATGATGTGGTTCTGTACAAAGCAGATGGTACAGAGCAATCCAGGCGCAATACCGGGAACTTAACCTTTTTGGTTGGTGCAGGTAAAAAGGCCAGTGTGACGGTAACCAGTGACACGCCAATCACGTTTGGTGGTATCTATCGGAGCTTTAAGGCCAGCGAAGATGATAATGGTATCGGGCAAACGACGCTGGAGCCAGGGGATTCGTACATTTTCCGCAATCATGATAGCAAATCGAATTCATTGCGGCATGACAAAAGTAGTGGAAGTGCACGCTTTGATTCGGCAAGCTATCGAGGGCTTCGTTTACTGACATCAGATCATTTCAACAATACAGTGGACCCAGAGATTGTTGCAGGCGGTGAAGCCATTGTCACCAATGTATCCGATCGGCCAATCACCTTTAGTTACAGCAGTAAGGTAGAGGCTATGCTTAACGCACAGGCAGCCTTCCATCGAATTACATTGAAACGCGGTGAAAGCCGGAAATTTATCAATGTAAGCACTTTGGACAAGGCTCTGGATGTCATTTCAGTCAGCGGTATGAAGTGGAATTACATGAATTACAAGGCAGACGGTACGGTGTACAGTCAGGCCAGTGATACGACTCAATTGCCGTTGGTACAGGCTGGTGGATATGCCATTGTAACGACGGTTTCGGATGTGCCAGTGACTTATGGAGCTGTGTTAGGAATATTCGACGTTGAGGATGCTCAGGTGCCGACAGGCAATCAAGTCACTGTCAAGCAGGGAGAAAGCTATGTATTCCATAATACTGGTTCACAGGCTTCCTCATTAACGACAGATGCTTCAAACGAAAGCCGCCTCTACGACTATGCCATATATGAAGAAGGTAGCGGTGTAAATTCCAAGGTGGATAGAGCAGGTATGGATGCTTCTCTACCTGAAATCTCACTTGGAGCCGGAGATACGCTTGTTGTGACTGTCACTTCGCCGCAAGCCGTGACCTTTCATTTCAAGAATGAAATTAAAGCGGAGCCAAGCACAGAACCGGCGTTGTTAAAAACGTCTTTGTCTGGCGGCAAGCAGGAGATATGGATCAATCGCGGAAGTCAGGAGGCCCCTATCGTGACGAATGCGAAGGCGGCTGGTGGAACGTATCAATATACCGTTACGGATCAGGCTGGAAAAGTGATTCGTGAACATAAAGAGGCGACAGATAATCAACAGCAAGTGCCAGCTAATGCAAATATTCATCTTGCCGTAGCTGCAGCTGCTCCTGCTGTTAACTTTGGAGCGCCTTATCGTGTGTTTGCCGTAAAAAATAACGATGACAGCAAGCTGGACGAGCTAATTGAGCTCATAGATAAAGAAGCTGACTTTACGGCAGGCCAACAAGGGAAATATCGGTTTACACCCAAAGAAGACGGGATTTACCGTTTTGCTGTGAAGGAGAAATCCAACTTTGCTGCGCAGCAACCCATTGTAAGCTTGTTTACGGACCCTGATTTTAGTAACCAGCTTGTCTCTTCAACAGAGCAAGCACAAATATATGGTTGGGATTACACGGTCTTAGAGTATGAGATGAAGGCAGGCCAAACGATTTATGTGAAGTTGACAGAAACCAATAGCGGCGCATTACAAACCGTAATTAAGGCAGCACATATGGCGCTTGGTAAGGATACTTCATATGAATATGGAAAAGGGAACCGACTGAATAAAGTTATTTTGTTCACCGGTGATCAAATTCAACTGGATTATGACTTAAACGGAAACGTCATTAGACGGACGAAGAAGGTATTTCCTTTTACAGATTAAAAGGATGTCTTTGCTTCGAAAAAACATAACAGATAGTTGGATGTACAGGCATTATTAAATAGGGGTGAGCGAGTGTTTAAACGTTATATTTGTAGTCTACTATGTATGGCAATGTTGCTGGGTCCATGGAGCACATGGGCATATGGAGAAGAAGGGAACGGAGATGCAGTAGCTTCTCAGTCTTCTACTCCACAGATTATTACCAGAGCATGGCTTGCACAGCAAACAGGTAAGGATCAGGCTTGGGTCAATGCACAGTTATCCAAAGGCTATACTTTATATGATATTTATAAAGCTTGGCAAAAAGATGGTGGAGAAAATTCATTACCGGAACAAAGTCCAAGCTTGTGGGTACAGCAGAATGGGCTGACATTGAGCACAAATGCAAAGGCGGAACCGTCTGATGAGTTGGCTGAGCTGAAGGAAGGTGAAAAGCCCACTCAGGCCGCCCAGGATGAAGAAGTTACTCAACAACCGTTAGATAAGGAAGAGGGTAAAGCACCGGCTCCAGACACGACTGAGATGGATATACCATCCATCCCCCGTGTAATTGATTCCGTATATGCTCCGACTCCAGGAGAAAACGGACTGATCGGGAAGGATTTACTTAAACAAAGTTTGTTGCAGGTATCTGCTACAACAGATGTGTATGCTCCTTTTGATCAAGCGGCGCTTGCACAAAGCAGGCTAAGTGATGATACTTCGCGTTATGGGCTGGATTACGGTGACAACAGTGTGTCCACCGCTTCAGGACAGCTTGTCGTGCAAAATACGGACTTGGTGTTGCCGGGTTCATTACCCTTTGCACTGACTCGTGTGTATAACAGTTCATTGGCAAATAATCAGATTGGTGTGCAGCAAAATGGAGGGTTGTATACAAACGCCAGTGCCATCCGTGAGGAGGAAGCAGCTTCTGGTTTGGGAAGAGGCTGGAAGTGGGATCTTCCTCATATACAGAAACAGGATGGTAAGCGGTATTTGTATATGCCGGGAACAGGCTCATATGAGGTAAAAGATGATTTTCAGCTTGAAGGATATGCCTACAAAGATCTCAAGATCAGTACAGATCAAAGCGCAAGTGTGCAGGGAGTAAGCAGTGCATACAAAATAGCAGTGTTGAATGGAAATGACTATTATCTCGATCAGGACGGTTATTTGATTTTAATCCAGGATGCGTATAAGAATCGAGTGGAATTTGATTATACAAGTTCTGGCGGAGCAAAGCTTATTCGTTCGATTAGAAACAATGATGGCAAAGAACTTGATTTCACTTACAATGCTGGACAGCTTGTTGTTAAAGAGCAAGGCACGGACCATCAGTATACCTATCGTCAAAGTAGTGAGGGAAGCAGCAAGGTGCTGTCAGAAGTACTGGATTCTCTTTCCCGAAGCACAAGCTATACGTATACATTCATGGATGCTCCTTTTAATGTGGTCGTAGATGGTGAAAGAAAGACTGGAGCCCTGCAGCCCAATGAAACCGCGTTGCTTACACGAATTGTACGACCTACTTCATCGATCACAGACATTCGTTATGAAGCCTATAACAAGCAGATAGGCGTGTACGGTACACAAGGCGTGTTCAAGGTGGCTTCACGCGCTGATATGTACAGTACAACTGCCGGCGATCGTTTTTTAAATAAAATTGATTTCGCGTATTCCGGAGAAGATCTAGCCAGTTATGGCAAAAATGCTGAGTGGACGGTGGTTGCCAAAGGGACGCGTACAACAGAAACCTTCCATTTTGGTAAAGTCTTTAGAGGAGATAACACACCAGACAAGCTTGTTCTTAACCGCTATGATCAAGAGGGTGATTCTACCGGCTATCATATAAACTACACCTATAATGAGGCCATGGATTGGAATTTGCCTGTGCAAATGGAAGAGTCCTATACGGAAGGAGGTTCTTCGTCAGAACCTGTAACCACCTCCTATGACTACAATGAATATGGTCTTCCTTTGAAAATATCCCAGAGTACGGGATCGGAGACTGTTCATACGTATAGAACCTCTAATGAGCCTTTTTTCTGGGTTCAACCCGCTCAGACGGTCAACAAAATAAGTGAAGGAAAAATGTTGACGACGGTTCGCACCTACAAGTCAGAGGGCAATTTGTATGAGCTAAAAAACTATGAAGGCACAGAGCAAGGAAAGCTATTATCGCACAGCTCTACTTTTTACAATACAAAAGGGAATGTAAGCAGTCAGAAAATTCAAATTGATGACAGAAGCGATGCTAATGTGTCTATTGATTATGATTCTCCTTATGGTTCTTACCTCCCAACAAGGCAGCTTTTGCCTAAAGGTGTTGAGTATACGTATGATTACTATCCGACCGGAGAAATCAAGTCCCAAACAGATGCCAAGCGCAAAACGGAGTCTTATGTGTATGATGCAATGGGGCGTGTAACAAAGGTTACTTATCCGGACGGCACTCAAACTGTCGTGGTGTACAAGGATGATACGAATGATGTCACTGTTACCGGACCCGATGGCGTAAGCGTTGAAAGATTGTATAATCCGTTCGGGCAGATGCTCCAGCAGCAGGTGGATGATGCAATCTATGGTTATGGTTATGATGATAATGGAGATATGGTAGAAAGCACGGATGCTGAACAAGCAACCACTCGCTACGCCTACGATGCTTTTGGGCGACCTGTAAAGACGAACTATGCGGATGGAACAACAGATACCGTGGCGTATAATGCGGTGGATCGTACCGTTACTCAGACGGATGCCTCTGGCTACAGTATACGTGAAGTATCGGATGCTTTAGGTCGTGTGACCTCCACACAAGAGGCTAAAAATGGATCATTTCAGCCGCTGGAGTCGCTAGTTTACAATCATGCGGGTATGGTCACTAGCCGGACGGACGGTAACGGTCAACGTATGATCTATGATTACGATGCTCTGGGACAAATGACTTCGGTCACAGATCCATCCGGGCAGCAGGTTAGCTATATGTATGATCTGGCCGGAAATTTGAAGACCGTTCAGTATCCTGATGGGCAAAAGAATGTGTATTCGTATGATGAGCTGGGCAGACGTACGTTACTTGAGAAATCAAGCGGAGGAACCACGTTAAATATTTACGATACGGATGGAAACATCACCCGTATGCTGACGGGGAAATCGGACGCAATCACCTTTCAATATAACGCTGACGGATTGGTTACCGAAGCGGCGGGTCCCGATTTTAAAACCAATTATACTTACGATAACGCAGGACGAAGAAAAAGTATGACAGATGGGCAGGGAACGACCTCCTATGCCTATGATCCAGCAGATGGGTCGTTGACTGGACTGAAGTACCCGGATGGCACGCAAATCAGCTATGAGTATAACAAGCAGTCTCGTACAGGATATGTGCTGACAGATGCTTCCGGGACGTCTATGCATGTTCAATCCAAGCTGGACAGCTTGGGCCGAGTTACTCAAATGGACGTTAGCAGTGGAGCCGGTACAGCAAACATACAGAGCCTGGCAGGAGCAACGGCTGCTGCGGGTGGATCATTGGATAGCATGACGTTTGAGTATGCACCGAATGGTTTGCTGAAAAGTCAGGCTTCAAGCAGAGGGCTGAGTACACGATTCAGCTATAACGGACTGGATTTGTCCGGGGTTACGGTGGAGCAAGGTGGTACGGCATTACACCAATTTGGTTATGAACGAGATGGGAATAAAAACATCATCGGACGTACACAAAACGGAACAACAGACCAATTTGGATATGATCCGTCAAATCGAATTGCCAGCGAAGCCGCAGGTGAGAAGAATAAGACCTATGGCTACGATCCGGATGGAAACCGAAGCGCCGAAGGCAGTGGCAAAGTGTTCGGTATGAAGAACGCTGAATATACGTATGATTCTGTCAGCCGTCTGACAAAGGTGAGCGGTGAAGGCAAAGAAGTTGGGTACAGCTATAACGGAGACGGGCTACTGTACGAGCGTACAGAGGGCGACAAAACGACCCGGTATTACTATGACGAAGAAGCGAAGCTGATTGCAGAAGCCGAGGTCCAAGGTGGAACAGCGAAAATCACCTACGCTTATGTGTATGACTTGTCCGGTCAACTGTGGGCCAGACAAGACAAAGCAAGTGGACAACTGCAATACTATCAGTTGAATGGTCACGGTGATGTGGTAGGACTAAGTGATAGTTCGGGCAAGGAACTGAATAGCTACAGCTACGATATCTGGGGCGGCCCGGAGAAGGTCAAAGAGACCTTTCCGAACGTGCTGCGTTATGCTGGCGAGTATTGGGATGACACGACTGGGCTTCAGTACCTGCGGGCTCGCTGGTACGATCCGGGCACAGCCCGTTTTATGGGCGAGGATACGTATCAGGGCGAGATCAGCAATCCGCAAAGCTTGAACGGGTATGCGTATGCAGCCAATAATCCATTATTCTATGTGGATCCGAGTGGGCATCTGTATTCAGTACCGGACATAGAAAATTTGTTGGGATATTCTAAGCAGTTTACTCCAAATGATGCGGCCTATTGGTTAGCGCGTGAAAAATTGGGAACAATCTTTGGACCAATATATGGAGAAGTTAATAACAATCGCTATAAGTATCTATTTGGGATGATGACCCGGACTGGGTCATATGGGAATACATCAGGTAATGCAAGTTGGGCTCAAAGTCAGCTTCTTGCAGATTATACCAAATGGCGAAGGGACGTAGGAATATCCAATGGACTAGCCGCTCTGAGTCCGGGATCTAAAGGCGTGGCAGGGAAACTTAGCAAAACTATTGGGGCTGCTAAAGGTGCTAAAGGAAGTCTTGTCAAACCGGAAGCAGCCGTAAATGGGAGTAAAAAACACGGTGTGAATTGGAAAGAAGGTCCGGCCCGAGCCAAAAACGAAGGGAAACCTCAAGGTCAGTGGAATAAGGCTGATTTAGATTATGCTACAGAGAAGGCGAACACATTAAAACCTGGTGAAAATGGATATTTTGATTTGCCATCAGGTTCAAAATCCATTATACACTTGCCCGATGGAACAACAGTTCCAGCTACAAAAATGTGGGTTCGAAATAATGGCACGGGAACTTGGCATGGGTATCCTATGCCCTAAAAAATAAGAGGAGGTCAAGAATTGTGGATTTTTGGATTCAAGCAAGTTGTCCTAGATGTACAGGTTTCTTTGATGGAGAAGATCAAAATTTATCAAATGCAATTGAAACAATATTTCCAATGATGACTGAAAAGGCTGTCATGGTTTGGAAATCCATATATATACCGCTATGTTATAAATATGACATTAGTTATATGATAGATGATATTCTTTATATTCTTGAAAAATTAAGAAGTAATTCATCTGGTGAGATATCTTTGCATTGGGCATCTGATACATTTGCTAATGTATGGAATATAAGTTGGTCGGATGAGCAAATGGAAATAAACTCTCAATGGGGTTCTGTTTTGGGACATACTGAACAATTATTGACCACTAAAGGAGCTATTACTCTATCTAAAAAGTCTTTTAGATCAGAATGGAAAAGAGTTCTTTTCAATATTATATCGGGGCTAAGGGAATCAGGATATGAAGAGGGTAGCCTTTCGGGCATGTCGCGTTTAATTGCAGAGTATAACGCAATTGATGGTGAAGGAGTTCTCTACAATTGAAGAAGCGATGAGGAATGCATTTGATAACTATAGTAAAGATTATCCGAATGGGTTTAGAAGCTATTTTGGCGATTTCCAGAAACAAGATTAATTGTTGAATTGCAACGAGGTGCTTTGATGTTAGGGAACTTTTCGGAATGTAGTCAAAACCAAGTAATATCTTTTATTCCAATATTGTAAGACGTTAAGATTAAATGAGGTTGTTATTTGATTTTAAATGGAAAAATCGATGATGGTTATTTTACATTGGATTAATACTTCAGAAGATCTTGGAGAATTCTCTTCAAGGTCTTCTTTTGTGATCCACTTAAAGTACATAAATAATTTTTTCGAACATAGCTAGATTTATATAATTTAAATGTATTCCCAAAGATAAATAATGAAATTACAAAAAAATAATTTTAGGATGTACTTATTTAAAGAATGCACGAGCAGGTTCGAGAAATGAAGTATTTCTTATGAGCAGAAGAGTGTCTTGATGATAATTTTAAATAATTATGTATAACTATTGCTGAAACAATAAGTATATTATAAATGATAATCAGATAGTTTCCTAACGGGCAGAGGGGAATTTGTCGGTATAGCCACTTAATACTGAATATAAAATTCATAAAAGACTTGTTTTATGGGTTCTAGTCCACCAGAAGGATCTACTAATCGCTTGTACTCATCGTAACTCCGGCCAATTTATTCACAACTTTGTAACCTTCTCTGGCAGGGGGGTTGCGAGATTGTTTTCAAATTGTTTTACTATATTTACCTACTATAGTCTGGTAATCTATTAATATATATAGGGGGAACGAAAAGACGTCAGGTTCAGTCGGTTCATATGCGTTTATGTTCTATATGTTGAGTGAATGTCTATATTGCCATGTCTATATCGTCATGTCTGTATAACTTCATAGACAAGCTAGAGATAGCTCCCGCACATTATAAAATACAGCACAGGATGGTGTAATGAATGAAGCTTTTAAATGCAAAATGGATGGCTGTATGCTTGATGGCAATCTGTTGTTTGGGTTTGCTAGGTATACATACGAATACGGCGAGTGCACAAGCGAAGGCTCCTTTGTTGGGGGTCAATGATGTGTTGCTAGATTCGAATACCATTCAGCCCGTAATGAAAAATGATAAGTTGTATGTTCCTATCGTTACATTAGGTCAAAAGATGGGGATTTCTACTTCGGCCAACGGAAATACATTGGTACTGACTGGGCATAATCGCAGCTTTACGCTGGATTTGAACAAGGGGGATGTGTTCGAGCGTGGAGATCGTACAATGGTGCCCATTCGCACTTTGACCGATGCGTTTGGCTTCACTATTACGCTTCCAACAAGTAATCTGTATCGAATTCAGAACGCAAATGCTAGTTTGTCTGATGCTCAGTTTTTGAATACATTCGCGGCAGAAATTAAACAGTATGCAGCTGTCAAGCCAGGCAAAACTAGCAATACAGGCAGCACAGAAAATGCCAAGCCTTCCAGTCGTACAATTTATTTGAGCTTCGATGATGGTCCTACGGCGCATACGTCGCAGCTGCTAGATATTTTGGATAAATATAATGCGAAGGCTACTTTCTTCATGCTGGGACCTGAAATTCGTCAACATAGCGCAGTGATGAAAAGAATGGTAGAGGCGGGTCACGGTTTGGGCTTGCATGGGATGACGCATCAGGTGAAGAAGATCTATGCATCCCCTGCAGCAGCATTGGCAGAGATGAATCAGGATAACGAAATTTTATTTAAGGCTACAGGAAAACGCACTTCTTTGATTCGTACACCTTATGGCAGCAAACCATATTTGAAGAAAGCATACCGCGATCAACTGACGGGCGCAGGCTATCATATTTGGGACTGGAACATTGATTCCAATGATTGGCGTTATACTAAAAATCCAGAGCATTTTGTACAGACTGTCCTAAGTGATATTAAGAGATTGAAAAAGCAAGGCAGAACACCAGTCGTTCTTATGCATGATAAGCCATCTACGATCAAGGTGCTTCCACAAATCATGGCTGCTTTGCAGAAAGAAGGCTATTCGTTCGAGCCGTTGAATGATAACCTGACCCCGCTTAATTTTTGGAATGATCATCGTTAATTGAATAGCATGAAAGAAAAGACACCTTTTCAACCATTTATATAGTGGTTTTGAAGGTGTCTTTTTGTTGTATTTGCTCGGAGTTGTGAAGTTTGCAGCATGCTTTATATGAATCTATGAATTCATGTCTATGCACAGGTCATATGACTTTACGGGTTACCACGTCGCTGCATATATTACAGTAACCGCCCCGAGAGGAGGAGAGGTATGAATATTAATCCGAGTATGTTTAGTATGATTTGCGCTACCGCAGGAGCCTTTATTACATTTGCCTTTGGCGGCTGGAATCAGCTAATGGTGCTATTCACGGTTGCAATGGCTGTTGATTATGTGACTGGAGTCGCCGCAGCAATTAAGACTGGGCAAGGTTTGAGCAGTAAAGCCGGCTTTTGGGGGCTGGCGAGAAAGGCTTTAATGCTAATGGTGATTTCTTTGGCGCATCACGTGGATCTCCTGATGGGTACCGAAATCATGAAAGGGGCGGCGACGTATTTTTATTTATCCAATGAATTAATCTCTATTACGGAAAACTGTTCACGAATGGGTCTGCCGCTCCCACCGAAGCTCAAGAATTTTTTTGCCCTATTAAAGGACAAGGAGTCTGATGGTAAAAATGGCGGAAAAGATCGCTAGAATTACAAAGTTTCTTTCCGTATGTGGGGCGTTATGATAAAATTTTCAAGAGAACATTTTTAAGATAAGGAGCCTATACGCATGATTAAACATATTGTTTTGTTCAAATTGAAAGACCGCTCCCCTGAAAGCATTGAGCATACAGCATCCATTTTGCGCAGTATGAACGGCAAAATCAAAGAGCTGCTGTCACTCGAAGTAGGTACGGATGTGATTCGTTCGGAACGTTCTTATGATATTTCCCTTACCGCTGTTGTCGAAACACTGGAGGATTTGCAAACGTACCAGGTACACCCTGTGCACCAGGAAATTATTGTACACATGAATGAAGTGAAGGATGTATCTATCGCAGTTGATTATGAAATCTAAAGCGATTACTGGAGGTGCAGGACCTTGTATTATGTCAACCGGGAACAAATTGAGCTTCGACTAGGGGCTGTTCCCGACATTGTCGCCGGACTTCGCCAGACTTCTGCTGCCTGGAACGGCGATCTGTTGCAGGGACTAGTGCAGGAGCGCTGCCTTCATCTGGCGATTGAGACGGTAACGGACGTAGGAAGCTATATCATCGACGGATTTATTATGCGTGACGCCAGTAGCTATGAGGATATAATCGGTATTATTCATGAGGAAGGTGTACTGGATGATACCGTATTTCATTCGCTAGTAGAGCTGGTAGGCTTACGTAAACCCCTAGTACAGGAGTACTTTCATTGGGACCGGACAAGCCTTCACCCGCTTACACCAAAGCTGCCTGGGTTGCTGGAGCTTTTTGCATCTAACGTGCATGATTATTTAAATAAGGAATTGGGTCCCCAGCCCGAGGGAGTGTAAAGGCAAAAGTGACGGATAAGTATATCGTACCCGAAATGCCCACTAGGCGCATGATCATGACATTATTGAAAACCCAGGGACCTGTGGGCGTCGGAAGCTTGGCAGCTCAATTGGGCATTACCGAAATGGGAGTGCGCAGGCATCTCAAATTGATGGAGCAGGATGGTCTGATCGTGGCTACAATCGTGAGACAGGCGATGGGACGCCCGACGTTTTTATACAGTCTGAGCGAGCAGGGAAGCGAGCAGTTTCCTCGTAATTATGATCATCTGTTACTGGAACTGTTAGAGGAGCTGGATGAAGAACAGGGAATGGAAGCTGTTTACTCGCTGTTTGATGGTAGAAAACGTAAAATGATGAAGCGCTACGCCCCTCACATGGAGGGGGAGACTACACTGGCTTCACGTGTGGAAAAGCTTTCGGGCATCCAAAATGCTTCCGGATATATGGCAGAGTGGCGCGAGGAAGAGGATGGTAGCTACTCAATTGTGGAATACAATTGTCCTATCTCTCAAATTGCAGGCCGTTACCGCAAGGCTTGTGAATGCGAGCAGCAAATGTTTGAGGAGCTGCTTGATGCCGAGGTTGTTCGTGAGGATTGTTTAGCGGATGGGGGCCGCTGTTGCCTGTATCGTATCCGCTCTAAAAAAAAGTAAAACTTTTCAGGCTTGTTTTCTGTATCATGACAAGCTCTCCATGCTTATAATGCACTAACAGATGGGCATTCGCCCGGGCACAAGGGAGAGATGATGATGAAGGAGAACTGCAAAAGTTTTATCCGAGGCGCGTTGGCAGGCAGCATTGTTGGTTCGGTTGCTGCTTTGTTATTTGCCCCTAAGTCAGGTCGTGAGCTACGTCAGAATATTACAGATCAGGCACGCAACGTAAGTGATAAGGGACAGGAGCTAGCGGGGAAAATTTCAGACACCTCAATTGAGTATACTGACAAAATTAAGGAGACAGCCTCAGCCGTCATTCATGAAATCGGGCAATGGCGTAAAAAGGGTGAAATTATTCCTGAGGTTAGTATTTCATCAGCGACTGTTCAAGAAGATACGGAAAAAGATGCTCTGTAACGGTCTGTAAAACGTAGGTGAAACACAGAATACAGTTTGAATTCGTGGCTTCTCCCGTTGGGATGGAGCCTTTTTATTGATCACTTCCTCGTTTTAGGGTAATCTTTTGGGGTACCTTTTACACGAATACAACATAAGGTATGTAGCAACGGATAGCTTTCCGAGATGAAACAACTCATATTTGAACAAAAAAGGAAGCGGTGTGTACGTGCAGCAAGCAATTGCAATATTGGATTCCGGTGTAGGAGGTTTGACGGTTGTAAAAGAAGTCATGCGTCAGCTTCCGCGGGAAAAAATCATTTATTTTGGAGACACTGCGCGCACTCCGTATGGCCCCCGACCATCGGAAGAGGTTAAAAAATTTACAGAGCAAATGGTTGATTTTCTGATCCAATTTGATCCGAAAGTCATTATTATTGCTTGTAACACGGCTACTGCCGCGGCATTGGACTATATAAGCCAAAAGGTATCCATTCCGGTGATCGGAGTCATTCACCCTGGGGCTCGTGCTGCGATCAGCGCGACTGCTACCGGGCATGTCGGGGTGATTGGGACTGTCGGTACGATTCGAAGCGGAGCGTATACAGCTGCGCTCAAGCAATTGTCTCCTTATGTAGACGTGGTGAGCCATGCTTGTCCTGCGCTTGTTCCATTAGTGGAACAAGGGTTATTCCGCTCCAAGACGACATCGCAGGTTGTGGAGGAGACATTGAGACCTATTCAAACGTATCCGATTGATTGTCTGATTCTTGGTTGTACGCATTATCCTTTTTTGAAGGAAACGATTCAAGAAGTCATGGGACCTGCAGTAAAGCTCATTAGCTCGGCAGATGAAACGGCGCGTGAGACGAGCACCATTTTGTATAACAAAGGCAAGTTGGAAGCTGGGGACGAAACGCCGGTACATCAGCTTTTTTGTTCCGGCGATCCTGAATTGTTCCAGCGCATTGCCGCACAGTGGCTCGGGGAGCAAATTCGCCAAACGCCTGTCGTCTGGCAAGTCACCAATTTGGATTAACGAGACAACCGACTTTTTTTGTCATTGGACAAATGAAGTCGGTTGTTTTGCTTTTCGCTACATCAAGACACGCCGCGTCTGCATAACATGCAGTAAGGCAGATGGAAGGGGCGTAGTAAGATGAGGGAATATATCGTTCAAAAAGGAGATACATTGCACCGGGTCGCCTCGGCTTTTAAACTATCGGCGGATACTTTAATCGTAGATAATCCGTGGGCCGCCACGCAACCCTATCTGATTAGTGGTCAAGTGTTATATATTCGTCCGTCTACGGATCGCAAATACGTTATTCAGCCTGGTGAGTATGCAAGACAGATTGCCAAGCAGTTTGGTGTGAAGCTTGATGAGTTACGGCTAGCCAATCCAGGACTTGCGGAGCATGATTTTACGGAAGGAAAAACAATTGTTATTTCTGAAGACCATCAGGATCAGATTGTACGATTACGTGGAGAGTATGGATATGAAGATTTAAAGGAAGACCTAGCGGCCTTGGCCCACAGATATCCATTTATTGAAGTAGGCAGCATTGGCACCAGTGTCATGGGGAAAGATATTCCTTATGTACGTATTGGGCAGGGAACGCGTAAAATTCATGCGAATGCTTCTGTTCATGCTAATGAATGGCTGACGACGCCTTGTTTGCTGCGTTTTATAGAGCAATATGCACAAGGGATCGATGGGACTGAAGAACATCTAGGGACCTCTCAATGGGTGTATGGAGGTTCTCCGCGGGATTTGCTGGAGCATACATCCTTATGGGTGGTCCCGATGGTCAACCCGGATGGGGTAGAGCTGGTGCAACAAGGTGTACTCCCAACTCATCCGTTGTATCATGACCTCGAAAAGTGGAATGAAGGACGTGCTGATTATCGCGGTTGGAAGGCCAATATTCGTGGTGTTGACCTTAACGATCAATTTCCGGCATATTGGGAAGAAGAGGTACGCAGACGCGGTAAAACAGGTCCGTCTCGACGAGACTATGCAGGACCTGCACCTTTGTCTGAACCAGAGTCCAAGGCGCTTGCCGATCTGACGGAGCGCGAACAGTTTGACATGGTGTTATCCATACACAGTCAGGGACAGGAGATCTATTGGAATTACCGGGATCTAGAGCCTAAGGAGAGCCGAGATTGGGCCTTACGGCTAGCTGCCGCAACAGGGTATCGGGCGGTAAAGCTGGGTGGTAGCGATGCAGGGTACAAGGATTGGTTTATACAGCGATTTGGTAAACCAGGGTTTACCGTTGAAGTCGGTCTAGGTGTAAATCCGCTGCCCATGCGTGATTACGATGATATTGCAGCAGAAGTGGGCATGTTAATGGCAACAGTGCTGTCATGGTAAAAAATTCGGCCTACTGAAACGTATCGAATCATTTGCGCGTATTAGGAGGAACACGTTTTTTATAAGTGTTCCTCTTTACATGTCCCTTCAATGGGGTATATATACTTAGGAGCATTGGAAATGGAGTGAATAACCTATGAAGTGGAAAAGACTACTATCTCTCCGTCAATGGTCACATGTATTTCGTCGTATGCCCCGATTTATTACTTCATCAAGGATTCCGCTGGGAGAAAAATTACTCTTTGCGGTGCCTGTGTTGCTCTATTGGGTATTACCTGATGTCATGCCGTTTATGCCCATCGACGATATTGGTGTGACGCTATTGCTTATGAATTGGTTTGTCACCCGTGCCGAACGAAAATATCCAGATGTGCTTGAAAAACAGCATGTACGTGTTCGGTAGATAAGCTTATGAATTTCGTGATTGCGATTTTTCACGATTTTCTTTACAATAGGAATATTGCCTTTTGCTATGCTGAACATAATTGCGATCTATTGGCTCATGACGATGTTTCAGGCGCAGCTGTGCCGCCGTAGTACCTCTTTCCCTCTGGGATAGAGGCTAATTATTTGAGTTGTTGATTTTACCCGCTAGGTTGTGTGGTGTGGATATGTATCCAATGAACCACATTTCATTTAATGAATATGAAGGAGATGAAGTTTGATGAACTGCAAAATTACTCGTAACGCAGCTAAAGTATTGAAACTTGAACTGGATAAGGAAGAGAACCAAGGGAAGAGTCTGCGCGTTGTTATTACTCATGCTCATGGAGATCATGCTCATTACGGGCTGGATTTGGACACGCCTAAAGAAACAGATACTGTCGTATCTACAGATAAAGGCATTGACGTCATTTTGGAAAACGGCCAGCCGCTGCTGGATGGTGTAAAAATTGATTACTTGTACTTCCCCGAAGAAGGATTTGTCATTACTAACCCTTCCCAAGGTAATCACGGCGACCACTAAGCCGGAGCTCGGAGGGATGACAGATGGCCAATGATATTCGCGTATGTGATGAATGCAATCATATCCGCTTGAAAACGATCTTGCCCAAGTTGCAAAAGATGGCACCAGATGCCGAGATCAAAATCGGCTGCAAATCGTATTGCGGTCCTTGTGGGAAACGGGCGTTTGTGTATGTGAACGGACGTTATGTGAGTGCGGCCACAGAGGATGAAGTATTGGAGAAAGCTGCGCGCTTTATCAAATAGTTCCAGTACGCAGCATTTGCAATTTTTGAATAGTTCCCCTTCTTCTGATCCATGCTAATGGATGTAGAACACTGCCCAGAAGGAGGTGTGACTCATGGCCCAATATGATTCCAATCTCGACAATCACAGCGTTGAGGCTCAAACACAAAACTCGGTGGACAGGCTGCACAATGCCGTCTCTCAAGCATTGTCACATCCGGCTGAGCAACTGATTGAACAGGCGGAGCAATCTCGCACTCATGCTGAACATGCCATACAGCAGGCGAAGGATAGCCTTGGTGACGATGCAGTAGAAGTTGCGGAGGACATGCTTGGTGAAGAGGTACAACGGCTTGAACAGGCTAAAAAAACGTTGCGTTCCTAAGCATTTGTGAATGGTAACGAGCGCAGTCGAGTGACAATCCATATAAAAAAGCACGATCCACAGCACCTACAAGCTGATGGATCGTGCTTTTTTGTTATATGCAGGGCGGTTATGCGATCGGCATCCTTAAAAGAGTTCGGGGAGGATGCTATGTCAGCAACCTCCCACAGAAAGTCTATTAGATACAGAAGGAGTTACTTCTTTGTTTGTGGTTCCCATTCGCGAATAAGATCGTATGTGATAACCTGATCAGATATGTTCAACCGATTGAGAGCTTCGGTATATCCCGGTCCGCAGGCGTTGACATCTGTAGGCTGGCCTGTACTCAGGTTGTAACAGGTTCCTTTGGAGAATGTACCGTCCTCCGATGGAATGTAGTACACTCGTCCATCGGTGAAAGCACCAGTACGCAGTACAACCATACGAGGCTTCCCGCTAAACAGATCGTTTCCCATAAAATGATATGGTTTTGTAGAAATCCCAAGTAGGTGCATTACGGAAGGCGTCAGATCCAACTGACCTGCCGGTTCCGAATACGTGCCCGCCTGACTTCCATCAGGAAGATGCACAAGCAATGGTACCTGATTCATGATTTTCTGCATGTCGAGATCCGTAAGTGGCTTGTCTAAAAACTTCTCATACAGTGCTTTGTCTTTAATAGAATTGTCATGATCCCCATAAAACATCAGGATCGTATCATCCCACAATCCGTCTTTCTTCATCTGATCTACCAATTCACCCAGTGCTTCATCTACATAATGGACAGATTTCAGATAGTCTCCGAACATGGTACCTTCAAACTCGCCAACGTCTAAATCTACCGCGTCAGGTGACAGGTTGTACGGATGATGGCTCGAGATACCGACCATATAGGCGTAGAACGGCTGCTTAACTTCGGTGGTGAGATCATTGAGCGTTTGACGGAAAAAGGATTTATCTCCCAGGGACCAACCCAGTGGCTCATCTATTTTAAAATCTTTTTTACTGTAGAACTTGTCATAGTTCATTGCCTTATACATGGTGTAACGGTTCCAGAAGCTGCTGTCGTACACGTGAAACGCATTGGGACTATACCCAGTATCCTTCAAAATGGAAGGTAACGTATCGAATTTATGGTCCGCATAACGGATAAATACGGAGCCTGTAGGGAGCGGATGCAGCGAAGCATGTGTAGAGAAGTCCGCGTCCGAAGTACGGCCCTGCGCAGTCTGGTGAAAATAATTGTTGAAATACATGCTTTCCTTCGTCAGTTTGTCAAAATTAGGCGTAATCGCTTGACCGTTGATCTGTTTGCCGATAAAAAAGTTCATGAACGCTTCAGCTTGAATGACCATCACGTTTTTGCCCTTATACTTGCCAGATAGATCATTTTTAACCTGAAGCAACTTCTGGTGCTGATTAAACCATTCCTTATCCTTATCGGATTCTGCTTGAGCCAATGTAGGCTGGGGACCAAGGTGATCCTGACCATAGCGGTAGATGTCATATCCATGAAATCCGATCAATCCGGTTACGTTGTACAAGGCCATCGACCACCAGTTGCCGACAAATATGCCAGTTGCCCACGTGGAGGTATAATATTTGATCGGCCCAAATGTCAATACATAGCCAATCAGGAAGGCCAATGCTCCTTTGGAGAAGCGAAGCAGAAATCTCTTTGTGAACGAGCTTCGGGATGTTTCTAAATAAGTATCATTCGTTGTAAGTCGACGTCGTAAGGAAGCCACAAATATGACATACGGAATGAATAGAATCCAGTCTGCAAAAAAGAAAATGTCCCACCAGTACATAAGGGATGCGATACTTCCGCCCAGAGAATCAACTTGTCCGGCTTGAAGTAAGACGGGAATCGTAATGAAATCCTGGAAATAGCGATAGTAAACCATGTCGGAGTATATGAGCGCGGTGAGCAACATATCGAGCACCACAAGAGCAATCAAACGTCCGCGACGTGGCAGCCATAAGGTCCAGAAGCTCACAAGTAAAAGCGAACCCATAGCGATGACATAATCCAGCGGATTCATGTCAATATTTTGGGCATGCAAGTTATAGTGAATCAGTAAGAGCTTGCCGATCATAAGTACAAAAAACAGACATAATCCAAAATATCGAGACAGCAGCATTCTGCTGAACGTGTTACCAGTGCGACTTGCACTGGACGTGCGAATAACCAACACTTTACCCCCTCTGGCAGAAATGTTCGGCTAGTATAAACTACATATTAACGTAATGTTAAAACCGAAATGCCTTTAATTATTATAGCGCTCATCTCGCGCATTTCAATGATTAAGTAAAGAAAATACAGCACAAATCAGGCCAGAACAACGAACAGAGGGTTCGTTTCCTGGCCTAGGCTTCATCATATTTAAGGCTGCAACGGCGAAGTATCTTTGCGGCGCGGAGGCAGAGGGCCTAGATACTGATAGTATTGGCATTCGATCCGGCCGTTAAACAACTTCCGGCGTTTGTCTGCTTTTCGGCCCCAATAATGCTCAAATTGCTTGGTGGAACTGATGACAAAGAAGGACCAAGTCTTCATTTCGGCTGCCGTGCGTGCGAGTGAACGGATCAGCTTTTCCACCTCGGATTGCTCGCTCAGTCTCTCGCCATAAGGTGGGTTTGTAATCATCACACCATATTGTCCTTCAAGTCTGACTTTAGTAACAGGCATCACCTTAAGAGGGATGTCTTTAGCAAAGCCTGCTGCTTTTACAGCTGCCTCAGCAACTTGTATGGCATTTGGGTCGATATCGCTACCTGCAATTTCAAAAGGAATGTCATCGCGGGTCAAATCCATCGCCTCGTCGCGAGCCTGATCCCATAATTCTCTGCCAATGATAGGCCAGTCTTCCGAGTTAAAGGTGCGTCTCAGGCCTGGTGCAATGTTCCAGGCTTGCATGGCAGCTTCGACCAACAAAGTACCGGAACCGCAGCATGGGTCATAGAATGGTCGGTCAGGGCTCCAGCGACTAAGCTGAATAAGAGCAGAAGCCATCGTTTCTTTGAGAGGCGCCTCTGTAACGAGCTTACGGTAGCCGCGTTTGTGCAGTCCTGGACCGGTCGTATCAAGTGTCAGCAACGCACGATCATTCAATAGAATGACCTCAATGACGTAACGAGGGCCATCTTCAGCAAACCAATCTGTGTGGTAGGTTTCCTTGAGCTTCTCTACAATCGCTTTCTTGACGATTCCCTGACTGGCTGGTACGCTACTAAGCTGTGATTTGTGCGAACGTCCCTCTACGGGAAATTCACCATCTACAGGAATCCAATCCTGCCAAGGCAATGCTTTGGTACCCTCGAACAGCTCGTCGAAGGTAGTTGCAGCAAATTCACCCATTTTTATAAGCACGCGGTCTGATGTGCGAAGCCACAGGTTACACCGGCATATATCCATATAATCTCCGGTAAAAACGACGCGGCCATTTTCAACGGTCAGATCTTCGTACCCGAGTTCTCTGAGTTCCCGGGCCACGACGGCTTCAAGTCCCATTGGCGCAGTTGCAATTAGTTGCAGTTGAGTCATTAAACGTATTCACTCCGTCCCCATAATCATGTAAGCTTGGTTCAATCCCTATAGTATAGGTCATTGTACTCGAAGAGACAAATCATTAAGGTGAAAAATTTACGAAGGACACCACGTCCAACCTGCGTTATGATTAAGCAAGAAGGAGAGATGAACCGTGGAAATTACACCAAATATGACGCCTGAACAATATGTAGACCAGCTGGTACAAGAGGATGAAGCACTGCGCAGTATCAGGGAGGCTATCGTTAAAGAAGGTATGCCGGAAGTATCCGTTGCCCATCCTTACGGAAAACTGTTGACCTTTCTAATTGAAGTATCTGGCGCACAGCATGTACTGGAAATCGGCGCATTAGGCGGCTACAGCGGATTATGTCTGGCCCGTGGGCTGGGAGAAAAGGGTCGCATTGTGTCACTGGAGCTGAAAGAAGCGTACGCAGCGCTGGCACATCGACATATGGAAAACAACGGCTACGGTGATCGTGTCGAATACCGTATCGGACCCGCAGCGGACAGCTTGAAGGAACTTCAGGAAGAGGGAAGAACTTTCGATTTTTTCTTCATAGATGCAGATAAGGAAAATTACCCGGTGTATCTGGAATATGCGATTGCTCTGGCGAATCCGGGTGCCATTATTGCGGGAGACAACTGTTTCCTTCGCGGACGGACGCTGAATACGGATAAGAACGGCCCTGCCGTCCAAGCCGTGAGACGGTTTAACGAAACGATAGCAACAGATCCGCGGCTGGTCAGCACGCTTTTGCCAGCTTACGATGGATTGGCGCTAGCTCGAGTTAAATAGCATGCATTCCATATATATAGCTATGTAAAAAAGAACCTCCTTGTCCACAGCAGCGTGAATAAGGAGGTTCTTGTCTGTTAAAGGCAGGCTTGTCTTACCCTAAGATTATCTTACCTGAAATCAGGCGTAGCCTTACGATCAAAGAGCTTCATGCGTACCCAGAATATGTTGACGATTAACAGGACACCTGACATGATAAACAATCCTTCGATGCCGATAAACCCGGATAGTACCCCGCCAATGACAGCACCCAGCATATTGCCGAGCGCCAGCGAACTGGTATTGAAGCCGAAAGAACGGCTTTCCATTCCTTCCGGTGTATACGTGCGAATCAGCGCATTTACGCTTGGTAGCAGACCGCCCATAAATACACCCATGAAAAAACGGATAATGACAAGTTGCCATACTTCATTGACAAAAGCCTGCGGAATAAGCATAACCGCCGTTCCGAGCAGTGCAATGGTCAAGATCTTGTGTGCTCCTATCTTGTCACTCAGTCTTCCAAGGAGCGGTGCAGCAACCATATTGGATACACCTGTAATAGCCGTAACAAACCCGGCAATCAGCGCAATTCCTTCTGCCGATCCATACAGCTTTTGCACATACAACGGCAGCAGAGACACCGTACTGATCATGGCAAACTGGAGCAAAAACGTTACGGTGAACAAAGCCGGAAGCTGGGGCGTATGGCTTAACTCCTTTAATCCGGCAAGAACCGAAATTTGTGGTATGCGTGCAGCTTCCGTTTTGCTGAAATTTTCTTTAACCAGAAACATTGCGATAAGCGAGGCTATAAAAATTAGAGTGCCTGTAATATAAAAGATCGGTCTGAAACCGACCCAGTCAGCCAAAAATCCGCCTAGCAGAGGGCCGAGAATCGTGCCAGCCATCTGACCGGATTGCATAATTCCCATAGCGAATCCGGTTCGCTCTTTGGGAGTGGTACCCGACACTAAGGAAATCGATGCCGGATTGAAACCCGAAATCGTACCGTTCAGCAGGCGAAGCGCCAGCAGTTGCCACGGGTGGGTGACCAAACCCATACATCCGATGACCAAAGCCATACCGAAGCCCGAGCGAAGCAGCATGACTTTACGTCCATATCGGTCAGCCAGCTTGCCCCACAAAGGCTGGAACATAAATGAGGTCAAAAAGTTAGCGGCAAAAATAACTCCGGCCCATAAACCAATATCGTGCTCTCCCTTCACATGAAGGTCTTGAGCCAGATACAGGGCGAGGAACGGAGTAATCATTGTAATACCCGCATTGACCAGAAACTGACCGAACCAAAGCACAATGAGATTGATTTTCCACGTCTCCCACGTTTTCAATGTGCTTTCACTTCCTTTCTGCCATTCTCATCCTGTTGTAATCATACTTATCAATGTATAACTTCCCCGGAGCTTTAAAAAAGCCATTTCTCTAGTATAGCACACTTCATTGAAACTTTATCCAAATGTCATGGGTTTGTCATGGTTTGTTCGAGAGCGGCGGTTGTTACGACTCTTGAAAAAGGGCATAATTAAAATATAGTATTTATGATTCGAACTGGAGGCTGAAGTCATGACCTACAATGATACTTTTATCCGCGCTTGCCGCAAGCAAGCTGTGGATCATATTCCCGTATGGTACATGCGGCAGGCCGGAAGGTATGACCCTGAGTATCGCAAAATTAAAGAAAAATACACGTTGCTTGAAATATGCCGCCAGCCCGAGCTGGCCGCAGAAGTGACTTTAATGCCCGTGCGCAAGCTTGGGGTAGACGCTGCAATTTTATATTCTGATATTATGAATCCGGTAGCCTCGCTAGGGGTTGATTTTGATATTGTCAAAAATATTGGTCCAGTTATTGATAATCCGATCCGGTCAGCTGCAGACGTAGACAAGTTGCGTCCGATTGATGTGGAACGCGATTTGGGTCATATTTTGGAAACGATTCGTATTTTGGACCGTGAACTGAACGTGCCATTGATTACGTTCGCTGGAGCGCCTTTTACCATTGCAAGCTATTTAATAGAAGGAAGACCCTCCAAAGGATATATTCGCACCAAAGCGATGATGTATGGAGAGCCTGAGTTGTGGCATCGCCTGATGGATAAGCTAGGGGACATGGTTATTACATACGTGCGAGCTCATATCGCTAATGGCGGTAAGGCTTTTCAATTGTTTGATAGCTGGGTAGGTGCGCTCTCACCTTATGATTTTCAAACTTTTGTGCTGCCGACTATCACACGTATTTTCCATGAATTATCTGATCTGGATGTACCTAAAATTTATTTCCCGGGCGTAAGCTCTGGTGAATTGCTTCCACACTTGAATGGGTTAAAAGCCGATGTGATTGGACTGGACTGGCGGGTAAGTATACCTGAAGGACGTCGTCGCTTGGGTAACGGTTTTGGTGTACAGGGAAATCTGGATCCTTATGTGCTTACTGCGCCAATCGATGTTATCAAGCAGTATGCGAAAACCATTGTAGATGAAGGCATAATGGAGCCGGGTTACATTTTCAATCTCGGTCACGGTTTATTTCCTGAAGCCTCGCTAGATAAGCTAAGAGAGCTTACTAATTATGTGCATGAGTATTCCCGTTCGGTTTTGTCAAAAAATTAATACATTAGAAATGTTAAGAGGTGGTCTACTAATGAAAACCAAAGTGGGTGTACTGGTCATGTCCTACGGGACGCCGGAGAGTCTGGATCAGGTGGAAGCCTATTATACACATATTCGTCGCGGTAATGCTCCTTCGCCGGATCAATTAAAGGAATTAAAGGATCGTTATGAAGCTATTGTGGGCGGTGTGTTTCCGCTGCGTCAGAATACGGATCGGCAGGTTCAAAACCTGCAGGAAACCTTAAATCGGGAAAATCGCAACCCGGACATTGAATTTGTCTGTTATCAGGGACTCAAACATGCCAAACCGTTTATTGAGGACGGTGTGGAAGCCATGGTGCAAGATGGCATCCGTGCAGCGGTAGGTGTCGTGCTGGCTCCGCATTATTCCGTTATGAGTGTAGGCACTTATATTAAGCGCGCACAGGCTAAGGCACAGGAACTGGATCTGGCCATATCATTTGTGGAGAGCTATTATCTTCATCCTAAGCTGATTAAGACGCTGACTGAGCGTGTGAACGCCAAACTGGCGCTTTTTGAAGAAGCTGGAGCCAAGCGGGATGAGGTTCGTGTTCTGTTTAGTGCGCACAGCTTGCCCGAACGGATTTTGGCTATGGGTGATCCTTATGTGGAGCAATTAATGGCGACTTCGCAGGCTGTTGCGGACAAAGCGGGAATTACCAACTGGCAGTTTACGTGGCAAAGCGCTGGTCGTACAGCAGAGCCATGGTTGGGGCCAGACATTTTGGATACCATGCACAGCCTTAAAGAGGAGCAAGTGGAGTATGTGCTGGCTGCGCCAGTTGGCTTTGTTTCTGATCACTTAGAGGTGTTATACGATCTGGATATTGAAGCACAGGCGTTGGCGAAGGAATTGGATATGCGTTTTCAGCGTATTGATTCACTCAACAGTGATCCACTGTATATGGAGACGCTTAGTGATGTCATCATAGACCAATGGAAAAAGGGATGAGGACATAATGGAGCAAAAGTTACGTAATATTGTAATTGTAGGCGGAGGCTTGACCGGGCTTAGCACTGCTTTTTATACACGAAAAATGTACAAAGAAGCTGGCTACACACCTCGAATCACGCTGGTGGAGAAAGCTTCCGTGCTGGGCGGGAAAATTGAAACGCTGCATAAAGATGGTTTTGTAATTGAAAAGGGGCCAGATTCTTTTCTGGCCCGTAAAACGGCCATGATAGACCTAGCAAAAGAGCTGGAGCTGGATCATGAGCTAGTAAGCACAAATCCTGAGGCTAAAAAGACATACATTTTGCATGAAGGACAGCTTCATCCGATGCCTCCTGGCCTGGTGCTGGGGATTCCAACGGAGCTGAAACCCTTTTTGCGCAGTGGATTGATCTCTTTAGGCGGGAAAATGCGGGCTATGATGGATTTTGTCCTTCCGCCTCGCCGTGTACCGGGAGATGAGGCGTTGGGTGATTTTATTGAACGCCGACTGGGCAAAGAAGTGCTAGAGAATGTAACCGAGCCACTGTTGGCGGGGATTTATGCTGCCAACATGAAGACGCTAAGTTTGCAGGCGACCTTCCCACAATTTGCTGAGGTAGAGCAGCAATACGGAAGCCTCATTCACGGGATGATGACAGGTCGAAAACCAGCTGAAACACATACGGGGACGAAAAAAAGCGCCTTTTTGACCTTCCGTCAAGGCTTGCAAAGTTTGGTGCATGCGTTGCTGAATGATTTGTATGACTGTGATTTACGCACCGGAATTGCTGTTACTGAATTCACAAAGACAACGGAAAGTGAAGGCAGCCCATATCGCGTTATGCTGGACAATGGAGAGACGGTGGAGGCGGATGATATTTTTGTAACGACTCCCAACTTTGCTGCTGCGCCGCTATTGCGAGATCATGTCAATGTGGCTGCACTGGAAGCCGTTAATTACGTCTCCGTAGCAAACGTGGTCATGGCCTTTGATAAAACAGATATTGAGAACGTCTTTGACGGTTCTGGTTTTCTGGTTCCTCGCAAAGAAGGACGCAGCGTGACAGCTTGTACATGGACGTCTGCCAAGTGGCTACATACTAGTCCGGACGATAAGGTGCTGTTGCGCTGTTATGTAGGGCGAGCAGGAGCTGAAGACACTGTAGAGTTACCGGATGATGAGCTGACTGCACTGGTACGTAAGGATTTGAAAGAGATGATGGGAGTTACAGCAACTCCGCTGTTCACGGAAATTACACGTCTTCGCAATTCCATGCCGCAATATCCGATAGGGCACCCGCAGGCTATAGCTGATTTGCGGGAAGAGTTACGCACTGCCATACCGGGAGTATATGTTTTGGGCGCTGGCTATGATGCGATTGGTTTACCGGACTGCATCCGTCAGGCTAAGGAATGGGCCTCCCATGCCGTTCAAACGACACAGCAGGAAGCGGTTAAGGTACAGGTGTAAATGTTCGATGATGAACCCTTCGCGATCCAGGCGAGGGGTTCTATTTATATTGAAATTTGATATATAATGGAGAAGGTGTAAAGTTCGCCAGCTAATAAAGAAGTTATGCAAATGCAATAGCATAGAAGGAGTGAAGAATGTACCCTCCCAGATCACAGCGAAATGAAGGTCGCAAGAAAGCAAGAAAACCAAAAATAGGCAAGGCCTGGATCTTTACGAATCTGGTACTACTGCTTATGATCGTAGGTCTTTTCGGTTATTATTACATATTTGAACACGACAACAGTGGCTCTCTTGCGGAAAATGGCGGGTATTCGCAAACGGAGAAGAAAATCCAAACGGAATCTGCTAGTGAAGAGCCACCTACTCCCTCGGTCAGTGAAAATGTTACAGACTTGTCAAATAAACAGCTGGACGAAGGCCCCCATGCAGATAAGCAATTTGCTGACGATGAAACGAAGCAATCTGCTGCTTCAGACACAAGCCATCGTCCCGCGACAACGTCTGACACAAATGCTCCCGAAGGCAGCTCTTCAGGAGCAAAATTATCCTCAGGGAAACACGGGCAGGCAGGGAACGATATGTCCAAGGATGTATACGACGGTAATCCATCCGCCGATAAGGGAGGAACGGAGGATGTAAAAAAATCAAAAACAGACGACGCAGATTCTCCGACAGTCACGCTTCACTTTGTAGGGGATGTGCAATTTTCCGGTAAAGTTGAACAGCGATTGGAGCAGAATGGGTTTGATTTTCCATATCAATATCTCGGAAACTTGTTTCATAAAGACGATCTGACGATGGCCAATCTGGAAACGCCCGTGACAACGAAAGGTGTGGGTGCGTTAAATAAAACGTATGTGTATAAATCTTCGCCCAAGGCGTTAACTGCGTTGGCTGCGGCAGGGATAGACGCTGTCAATTTGGCCAACAATCACATTTTGGATCAGGGCACAGGCGGATTACTGGATACACTGAAATATCTGGATGAAAAAGGTATTGCCCATGCTGGAGCTGGACGTAATGCCAAAGAAGCGTATACGCCGCATTATTTTGAACGTAAAGGGATTAAAATTGCTTTGTTGGGGACTACACGTGTCATGCCTGAAGCCAACTGGAATGCGGGCGCCAAACTGCCCGGTGTAGCAGGAGCCTATGATTCGACCGCTATCGTAAAGTCCATCCGTGAGGCACGAATGCAGGCCGATCTGGTGATTGTCATTGCCCATTGGGGGAAGGAGCGCGCTACTGTACTTGAGCCCCATCAAACCGAGTTATCGCATGCTTTTATTGATGCTGGAGCTGATCTTGTCATTGGCGGTCATCCACATGTGCTTCAAGGGATGGAGCAATATAAAGGTAAATGGATCGCATACAGCACAGGCAATTTTATTTTTTCTAAATCAACGGTGCCAGCCACTTGGGATACAGCGATATTTCAGGCAACCTGTACCCGAAAAGGGGCTTGCGAAATGAAGCTGACCCCTTACCGGGCGGAGCTAGGTCAACCAATCCCATTGAAGGATACGGAGGCCAGCAAAATTTTGCAGAGAGTGGCGGCACTGTCACCGGGAAATGTCTCGATAGGGACGGATGGTACAGTAAGCGCTCAATAGAAGTTCGAAAAGAAATTTTTTATATGGGAATTGACGGAACGATCGTATGAGGGACTCCTTTGTGAATGGAGGTCATAACAAGATGAATCATTTGTGCGTGGCTCACCGCGGTTTTTCGGGGATTGCTCCCGAGAACACGATGGCAGCCTTTCGGCTTGCGTTGGAGCAACCATTTGTACACTGGATTGAGCTGGATGTACAGCTGTCAAAGGACGGTGTTCCGGTGGTAATTCATGATTTTACGCTGGAGCGAACGACAAATGGTACAGGGCGAGTAAAGGATTCGGACTGGAAAGCATTGCAACAACTTGATGCTGGTAGCTGGAAAAGTGCAGAATACCGTGGAGAAATAATCCCCTCCCTCGCACAGGTACTGGATTTATGTCGTGGCCGCGTATCACTCAATATTGAGCTTAAAACAGCGGGAGATATGTATCCAGGACTGGAGAAAGCCGTACTCCGTGAAATTGTGGTGAGAGGGATGCAGGGAGAGGTGGTATTAACTTCTTTTGAGCGTGCCGCATTACGCCGGGCTAAGGAGCTGTCTCCTGAGATCCGTACCGGATTGATTATCGATGCGCGTCCAGATGATTTGGCAATGCAACTGGAGCAGCTACAATGCACTTTTTTATCCATGGGCTATCCGCGTTTGGATCGAAACCTGATGAAAGATCTCACCGGACGCGGTATTACTGTCATGGCGTGGACGGTGGATGACCGCCGTATAATGCGAAGATTGTCCTCATTGCATCCTGAATTGATGATTTGCACTAATTGGCCGGATCGCTGGGAGCAGGTTTTTTTGCTTTCCAAGCACCGGATGTGGCACTATATACGTAAACTTATTCGTTAATCAATTGAACTACATACGCGGGAAGGGTGACGGATCGTGATGAACGTGGATATTCGTAATGTTTACTGTGTCGGACGCAATTATAAGCTGCATGCGGAGGAGCTGGGTAATGAGGTTCCCGCAGAACCGATGATTTTTTTGAAGCCGTCTCATGCAGTCGTGCCGCTGGATGGCGCCACGCTGGAGCTTCCTCAGGGGCAAGGAGATATTCATTTTGAGACTGAGCTGGTTGTGGCTGTAGGACGTAAATACGAACCAGGCATGTCCGCAGATACATGTCTGAACGCATTTGCATTCGGGATTGATTTTACCCTGCGTGATGTACAAAGTGTTCTAAAGAAAAAAGGCCACCCATGGACCGCCGCCAAAGGCTTTAAATCGTCTGCACCCGTGACACCATTCCTGCCTTTAGAAAAATTGGACATGCTGGAGCAGCAGGATTTTTCCTTGCTCAAAAATGGACAGGAAGTGCAGCGTGGACATGTTAAGGATATGATTTTTTCTATTCAGCATATCGTTGAATATATAGCGACTCATTATGGACTGGACGAGGGAGATATTATTTTCACAGGTACTCCAGCAGGAGTAGGGCCTACAGCAAGTGGGGATCGCTTTGAGCTTTTCTGGGGAAGTGATCGTCAGGGAAGCTTCACCATCGCATAAATTTGTGAATGTCATCCATGAAGAGGATTAAAAAAGGGAAGTTCTTGGTGGATGAGAGTAAAGAGAGATTCCCGTAGATAAGCATTGTGAAGGCCGTGTCCTGTGCCAAAGCATGGGACACGGCTTTTATATAAGCGTAGAGCGTTGTACAATAATATACAGAACGAAAAAAGAAAAATGGAGATTCATTTCAAAAGCGGGGGTATATCATGGACTGGATCATCGGATTGCTTTGTGCTGCTGTGGTGGCCGGAGCTGCATTTTATAAAAAATCCTTAACCTTATCTGGCTTTGCCGCGGCTGTACTGATGGGAACTGTATATTATGGGGCGGGTAACCTGTTCTGGTTCGGCACATTGCTCTTGTTCTTTATCACGTCGACCCTTCTGTCGAGGTTCAAAAAGGAGCGCAAGGCTGAACTGGAAAAATCGTATGCCAAAACCGGAAACCGGGATGCAGGCCAAGTATGGGCCAATGGGGGATTAGGTATGCTGCTATGCCTGGGCTATGCGATATGGCCCCATGTTACGTGGCAACTGGCTTTTGTCGGTGTCATGGCTACGGTAACATCCGATACGTGGGCAACGGAATTTGGCAGCCTGAGTCGTAGGCCACCTCGCTCGGTGCTTAACGGGAAGGTGCTGGCACCCGGAACCTCAGGTGGAGTCTCTGTATTAGGAACGGCTGCGGCCTTGGCTGGGGGTGTACTGATCGGCATAGGTGCATGGGGCTTTGGACACGCCATAGGAACGCCGAGCTTGCCGTTATGGCTGTGGGCACTGGTTGGAGGTATATCCGGTAGCGCGGGGGCCTTTGCTGATTCCTATCTAGGTGCTACAGTGCAAATGATGCGTTCCTGCACGGTTTGCGGACGAGAAGTAGAAGTAGACTCACATTGTGGACAAACGACGGTCTATGTACGAGGCTGGCGTTGGATGAGCAATGATCGGGTGAATAGCATTAGTTCTATTTTCGGAGGATTGGTCGCTCTTGCAGGTATTTTTTTTATACTCTGAACACAGGGCTGGAGATCGTTACAAGGAATTAACTGTTATAAGAATTGACCATGTTTCAATCCTTGTATAAGGAGGTGCTAAGATGGGCGATATCCACGGAGATAAATATGAAGCTATTTTGGACGCAGCTTACGCCGTCTTTGGCACCAAAGGCTTCTATGAAACCAAAATTTCCGAGATTGCAGAACAAGCGGGAGTTGCCAAAGGCACAGTATACTTGTACTTTAAAAGCAAAGAGCAGCTATTTACAGCAGTCACACGTAGAGATTGTGAGCAATACCTAGCCGAAATGCAAGGTGCATTAATTAATCGTACTTTGGGAGAAGGACTGCTGCGGATGGCGAATTTGCATCTGCACTACTATTTCAAGCGTAAGCAGCATACTAAATTATTTTTTATGACCCCCAACAGTGACCCCGATCTAATGGAGTTTATGCGGGGATTTATTCAGGACTATACTGATTTGGTCAACAATAAACTGGCGTCAGAGGGTGTACAGCAGTCCGAGTTTCATGCGAAGGCATTCATTGGTATGTTGGAACGCCTAAAAATGGATATTTTATTGAATCAAGATTTCCGCGAATGTGACGTGGATCAGACGGCTGAATTAGTGGCGAACTTATTTATGCATGGCTGTAAAGCCGGAATACAAAAATCCTGACACATCTTGTTGCTAAAAAACCGTACTGACTTCGTTCAGGTAACGGTTTTTTTAATCATTGGCTGTGTCTGTGTTAAAATAAACAGGATGCATCACAAAATTGGGGAAGAGTAGGGAATCCGTATGAATATTATGACCGTTGAACATATAACGAAAAGCTATGGTGAGAAAATGTTGTTTGAGGATGCTTCCTTTGGTATGGATGAACGTGACAAAATAGGAGTCGTCGGTGTAAATGGCACCGGTAAATCAACGTTTTTACGGGTAATTTCCGGATTAGAGCCGCCAGATGATGGCAATATTGCAGTGAACAACGATGTGCGAATTCAGTATCTAGCACAAAATCCGGAGTTTGATCCCGAAATGAAGGTACTCCAGCATATTTTTCATGGCAACCAGCCTGAGATGAAAGCGGTCCGAGAATATACGGAAACCATGGAGTTGTTGGAGTTAAATCCGGGTAGCGAGGAGCTTCAAAACCGTCTATTGCGAGCAAGTCAGCAAATGGATACGTTCCAGGCATGGCAGCTAGAGAGTGAGGCCAAAAATATACTTACTCGGCTGGGGATCACTCAGTTTGAGTCTCGTATGGGCGTTCTATCCGGCGGGCAGCGCAAGCGGGTGGCTTTGGCGGCGGCTTTGATCCAACCCTGCGAGCTGCTCATTCTGGACGAGCCTACAAACCATATTGATAATGAGTCCGTTGAATGGTTGGAGCAATATTTGCAAAAAAGACGTGGTGCGTTGTTAATGATCACGCATGATCGCTATTTTCTGGATAGAGTTGCAAATGTCATGTTGGAGCTGGATCATGGCCGCCTTTTCCGTTATGAGGCTAACTATACCCGTTTTCTGGAGTTGAAGGCAGAACGCGAGGTGCGGGAAGCGTCTACGGAACAAAAAAGGAAGAACTTGCTGCGTAATGAGCTGGCCTGGATTCGCCGTGGAGCAAAGGCTCGTTCCACCAAGCAGAAAGCGCGTATTGACCGATATGAGCAGCTTAGGGATCAGCAACCGGAAGCTCGTTCTGGATCTGTAGATATGTCCGTCGCCTCCACACGTCTGGGTAAAAAGATATTGGAGATCGAGCATCTGTCCAAATCGGTAGATTCTCGTAAGCTGATACAGGATTTGAGCTACATTGCGGTTCCTGGTGATCGTGTTGGTATCCTAGGTCCTAACGGTAGTGGGAAATCCACTCTGCTCCAAATGATTGCCCAGCATATAGAACCGGATTCCGGCAACGTTGTGCTGGGACCGACGGTGAAGCTTGGCTATTTTACTCAGGAACATCAGGAAATGAACGAATCATTACGTGTCATTGAATATATTAAGGAAGAAGCCGAAGTGATTCGTACAGCAGACGGTTCGACGATTACAGCTGCACAAATGCTGGAACGTTTCCTGTTCGCACCAAGCGCGCAATGGACGGTTATTTCCAGGCTGTCTGGAGGCGAAAAACGGCGCTTGTATCTGCTTCGTGTTCTGATGTCGGCACCGAATGTGCTATTACTGGATGAACCAACAAATGATCTGGATATTCAGACCCTTTCCGTTTTGGAAGATTATCTGGATGAATTCCCAGGCGTGGTTTTTATTGTTTCTCATGATCGCTATTTCCTGGATCGGACAGTCGACAAAATACTGGCGTTTGAAGGGGATGGACAGGTACGAGTACATGTAGGGGACTATAGCGAGTATGCAGAATGGATTAGTAAAAATGCTCAATCTTCTGTGAATACGTCTGTCTCGACGAGTACGGCTTCCTCGAATCGCTCTTCCGCGCCTAAGTCTGCGGGTCCTTCCGATTCAGTCAAGGAGACAAGTAAAACCAAGCTTAAATTCACCTTCAAGGAACAGCGGGAATATGAGCAAATTGATGAGCTGATTGAACAAGCCGAACAGAAGTTGGCCGACATTCAGCGACAGATGGAAGAGTCTTTCAGTGATTCAGCACGACTACAGGAGCTCATGGCTGAGCAAGTGAAGGCCGAACAGCATTTGGAGCATCAAATGGAACGCTGGACCTACCTGAATGAGCTGGCCGAGCAGATTGAACAAAGTAAATCTTAAAATACAGAAGCAAGTCACCATTCAGAGTGGAGGCTTGCTTTTTTTATCGAATTATTAATATGTTTTTCATATTAAAAGTGTGTGAATTATATATTTCTAATATTAAATTACGGTGGGTATAATGGATTGCATATGGGAGGGAGGAATTGAAAATGGAATATCGTAAACTTGGAAAAAGTGGATTAATGGTAAGTGAGATCGCATTGGGAAACTGGATCACCCACGGTGCTCAAGTGGATGATACTATAGCGCAAGCCTGTGTAAACGCTGCACTAGACTCAGGGATTACCACGTTTGATACTGCTGATGTGTATTCGGATACCATGGCGGAAACGGTTTTAGGTCATTCTTTAAAGGGAATACGCCGTGAAAGTATTGAATTATGTACTAAGGTTTTTCACCCCACAGGTACCGGACAGAATGATAAAGGGCTGTCTCGCAAACATATCATGGAGGCCTGCCATGCTTCTCTTCGACGCCTGCAAACGGATTATATTGATGTATATTATGCACACCGTTTTGATCCAACCGTATCGCTTGAAGAAACTTTTTTGGCCTTATCCGACTTGGTGCGGCAAGGGAAGGTTTTGTATGTAGGAGTAAGCGAGTGGACAGCAGAGCAGATAAAGCAAGGAGCCGCTCTGGCTAAGGAATTAAAGGTCCCTTTCGTGGCAAGTCAGCCCCAATATTCCATGCTGTGGCGTGTCATTGAAGCTGAAGTGACTCCCGCTTGTGAGCAGGAAGGGATTGGGCAGGTGGTTTGGTCACCTCTGGCACAAGGTATTCTTTCTGGTAAATATGCAGCAGACAAGCCGTTACCCGAGGGATCAAGAGCTTCTACGACAGCAGGGTCATCATTTTTCGAACGTTTGGCTGGACAATGGTTACGTAAAGAAGTCCTTTTGGCAGTAAACAAAATTCAGCCGATTGCAGAAGAATGCGGACTGACGCTACCCCAGCTTGCAGTCGCATGGGTTTTACAAAACCCGCAAGTGTCCTCAGCTATTATCGGTGCTTCCAAGCCCGAGCAGGTTAAAGAGAACGTAAAAGCGGCGGGTGTCCGTCTAGATGAGCAGGTCATGAGACAATTGGATAGCATTTTAAATGGTATTGTTGAACGTGATCCGAGAAAAACAGGTTAAGATATACGATCAAGGAGATTTACATGTCTAACTCTTCGTTACAAGCTGTTTCTTCAACCACTTCCAGAAAATGAGTCAGAACAGTTTCGTGTGTACCTGTTTTCCATGCAGCATAAAGTGGGATGGACGGAGACTCTTCTTGAAAGGAACGAAATACGACATCACTGCGTTGAAAGACAGAAACGGAAGAGGGGACAATGGAGATACCTATACCTGCCGCTACCAAGTTAACGATCGTATACATTTGAACGGCTTCCTGTACGATTTGAGGCTGAAATCCGTGTTGTCCGCAAAAGTCCAGTATGAGGTTATGAAAAGAAGCTCCCATATGAGGCGGAGACAGGATAAAATATTCGTCCGCTAATGAACGTAAAGACAAGGTTGAATGGTGGGCTAACGGATGTGTTTGAGGAAGAACGGCCATGAGTGATTCATTGGTGTAAAGACGAGAAGTGATTTGTATAGATGGATCTGCACAGCGCAGGAAGCCTACATGAACTTTGCCATCGTGTATAGCTTTCAGTTGTTGGACAGATGTCATTTCAAATAACGTAAGCTTCACATCTGGAAAACGCTCTCGGAATTTCTTCAACGCATTAATCATCAGACTACCAGAGGCTGAATCTACAAAAGCGATGGATAATTGTCCGAATTTCCCCTGACTTGCAAGCTGTGTGATCTTGATGGATCTTTCCAATTGTGCAACCACGTTTCTGGATTCTTCTAAAAATATCGCTCCTGCTGACGTAAGTCGAACTTGTCTCTTGGTTCGTTCTAAAAGCTTCACGCCAAGCTCTTCTTCAAGGCTTTGAATTTGTTGGCTCAAGGGAGGTTGGGTGATATTCAGTTTTTTCGCAGCACGGTTAAAATGCAGTTCTTCCGCTACTGCGATAAAGTAACGTAGTTTTTTTAGATCCATAGCTGTGATTTCCTTTCACTAAGCCTTCACCGACCTATTCTCCAGGGGAACAGGTCGGTTTTTATCGTTCGAATTAAACCATCACATAAGCTGCAAGCAGACGTGCAGTGTTCACCACGGCCTGCTTGTGCGTGCGCTCCATGGCATGGGAGGCGTGTACGCCAGGGCCGATCAACGCAGCACGGATGTTATTACCGGCTCTTAGTGCAGCCGAAGCGTCTGAACCGTAGTGCGGATAAATATCTACCGCATACGGAATATTCAGCTCTTTGGCAAGCTCAATCAGACGGGTCGTCATAGTATAGTCATAAGGTCCGGAGGAATCCTTGGCACAGATAGAAACATCCGTTTCCTTGCAGCTCAGATCTTCACCCATACAGCCCATGTCGACAGCTATAATCTCACTGATTCCTTCGGGTATGTATGCCGCTCCGTGCCCCACTTCCTCATAGTTAGAAATGAGCAATTTAACGGTATGTCGAGGCTTCCAGTTTCCATGTACAGCTGATTCCAGTAAACCAAACAGTGCAGCTACACTAGCTTTATCATCCAGATGGCGTGACTTGATAAATCCACTGGGTGTTACGACTGGACGCGCATCGAACGAAATAAAATCGCCCACCGCAATACCGAGCTGAAGCACGTCTTCTTTTGACCCGACAAGCTCGTCAATCCGTACCTCCATATGGCTCTCTTTGCGCTCAAAGCTCCGTGCATCATCATAGACGTGCACGGATGGATGGCTGGACAGAATAGTGCCTGTATACGTTTGTCCGCTTCGGGTATGAATAAGGCAGTATTCGTTCTCAATGCTGTTCATCATGAAGCCGCCGACGGATGTCAGACGTAGGGTGCCTTGTGCTGTAATGGAACGCACCATTGCGCCCAATGTATCCACATGTGCGCTCAGCGCCACCGTATGGTCCGTTTCCTGACCTTTCAGAGTCAAGATGGCACCGCCTTTTGCATTCCATTCGATTTGTACTCCGAGGTTTTCCGCTTCTTTACGAATCAGCTCCATCACATGGTGTGTATACCCACTGGGACTGGGTGTGTTCAGTAGCTGATTTAAAAAGTTCATCATATAATCTTCATTTAATTGAATCGTCATTTGTTGCTCCTCCTCATTTGGACAACCGATCAGGGTTAGAGGACGGTTGCTCTATATCTTGGTCGAATGTAGACCCTGTGCTGGAAGAACCCGTCGAGTTATAGGTCACATCCGCGTTTGCTTCCACCGTGGATGTGTGCTCTTCTTGTAGTGTATGAAGCTGAGTAGTCAGACGTTTAATCTCTCTCTGAAGCCTATATTGGCGGAAAATACCGAAAGAACCGACAATAAGTCCACCTAGAAGAGTGCAACCGAGAATAAGCAAAATCAAAGGAATGCTAACCCTACTGAATAGAAGGTTCACTTGAACCGAATTCACATTAATAACAGCAAATACAGCTGTTAACAAAGCAATAACAAGAGCTGCGATCAAAGACCATTGTGTTTTCAAAATGCCACCTCCTCCCGTTACATTATAAAATCCCTTGCCCGCCATGGACAAGGGATTTATCCGTGCATCATTTCAATGCTGGATTTTAAGTGCGCACGGTTTTACTTTCCTTCAGTTAGCTTTTCCATTTCTGTAATGACTTCTTCGAATACGCTCATCGCTTCGCGGATCGGCTGCGGAGAGGACATGTCAACGCCAGCTTTTTTCAAAATATTGATTGAATAATCGCTGCCACCGCTCTTCAAGAAGCCCAAGTAACGGTCAACGGCTGGCTGGCCTTCTTCCAGAATCTGTTTCGAGAAACTGGTTGCTGCCGAGAAGCCAGTAGCATACTTGTAGACGTAAAAACTGTTATAAAAATGAGGGATCCGTGCCCATTCCATTTCAATGTCTTTGTCTACCTTCATGCCAGGCCCGTGATATTTCACATTCAGATCATAGTAAATCTCTGATAAAAGCTGTGGTGTAAGGGATTCTCCCTGTTCAGCGCGTTCATGTACAATTTTCTCAAATTCCGCAAACATGGTTTGACGGAATACCGTTGTGCGGAATTGATCTGCATAGTAGGTGAGAAGGTACATTTTCTCTTTCGGATCGGTTGATTTGTTCAGCAGGTAGTCCATTAGCAACGCTTCATTGGTTGTGGATGCCACTTCAGCCAGGAAAATGGTGTACTGTGCATCTCTATACTTCAATGCGTTGTCTGAATAGTACGAATGCAACGCATGCCCCATTTCATGAGCAAGTGTGAACATGCTGTTCAGGTTATCTTTATGGTTCAGCAGCACATATGGGTGGGTACCATAAGCTCCCCAACTGTATGCACCAGTACGTTTGTTTTCGTTTTCGTATACATCAATCCAGCGCTCATCATAGCCTTTTTGCAACGAAGCCAGATAGTCCGCGCCCAGTGGCTTAAGGCCTTCCTTTGTTTGCTTTTTGGCGTCTTCATACGTAATGTCCATCTTGTATTCGTCCACAAGTGGAGCGAACAAATCATACATATGGAGCTCATCCACACCTAACAACTTTTTACGCAGCTTGATGTAGCGATGGAGCAGGGGCAAGCTTTCATGAATGGTATCAATGAGATTCGTATACACTTCCTTCGGAATATTGTCACCGTACAGTGACATTTCCAGTACAGAAGGGTATTTGCGAACACGAGAATAAAAAATATTTTTGTTTACATTGGCACTTAGTGTAGAAGCAATTGTATTTTTATTTTTGGCATATGTGTCATATACCGCTTTAAAAGCACGTTCGCGAACTTCGCGGTGCGGACTTTCGAGGAATTGAATGTAGCTGCCATGAGTCAGCTCAACCTCTTTGCCGTTTTCATCCTTAATTTTTGGAAACTTCAGATCGGCATTGTTGAGCATGCCAAAAATCGTTTGCGGGGCTTGAGCCAGATTGCCAACCTGAGCGAGCAACGCTTCTTCTGTCTTGCCCAGAATATGTGCTTTTTCCCGCTTCATTTCTTGAAGTGTAAACCGATAATCTGCAAGCTTCGGATCTTCAATGAAGGCATCGAGCTGATGATCCGGCAATGCCAAAATTTCAGGCGTCACGAAAGAAAGAGACTCGCTAACCTCAACGCCTAATTTTTTGGCTTTTTGCGAAAGACCCTGGTATGTAGGTTCAGCTGTATCCTCATCATGATGCAGATGTGCGTACACATATACACGCTCGGTTTTAAGCGACAATTCATCTTCCAATTTAAAGCAGCTGCCAATCGACTCTGCTGAATTGAGCTTGCCTTGGAATTGTTCAGCCTTTTTGGCTAGTTGTTTGACTTCTTCGTATTCTTGATCCCATGCTTTGCGGTTGGGAAACAAATCTTCCAGTTTCCATGTATTTTCCACTGGCGCATCAGCGCGTTTTACAATTTCACTCATGGAGAGCCTCCTCTGATCGAACGTAATGTGGGGTAGAGCTGCGGCAGTAAGGGACGGATGCCAAAACGAAGAAACCGCCACGCTTACCGTAAGCAGCAGGGCAAGAGGTTTTACAGGATGCATGTAACGGCAGATCCTCCTTATACCATGGCTTGTTTTGCCATAGTATGACCTCTTACGCCCGAAAGTATAATTTTCCTTACTGTGGGTTGGAACCTATATTTAATAAGCTGTATACAATGAGATAAAAGGCAAGGCAAACCATGATTACAGCAGTGAGGGCCATCCACTTTTTGAGAGGAGTCGGTATCGTATCACGCTTCATGATCAGCACTCCGCCCAGCGTGAAGGCCAGAATAATGAAGATGAGATAGCTGTTGGACACCATGAATAGGCTAGACCTGTTTGAAAGCGTTCATGATCCGCTGCCACTCTTCCTCATTATCTTGAAAGGACTGCTTGGGAAACCGATTTTGAGCCCAATGCATTAGCGCCGGACGGCTTAAAAACGTGTGGGCTTCCTCGCCCCAATCATCAGATATTTCCCGTAGAACGATGTAACGGCCCTGCACCTCGACAGTCATCATGTTCCAATTGTCTTTTTTGTATATTTCGTGTTTTTTCATCATATGCATGTCTCCGATTTTATAGATGTTTTGGTTCATGATACCGCAGTTTCCGCCGCAAAAGCAAATCATTCCAGCCCGAAAAACCCGGAAAAACATCAATTGCATTGTGAAAAAGCATGAAGTATAATATGGATATTCGCCATAGATGGCGGTATTTTTAGGAGGTTGTTCACTTGAAAGGTACAGTTAAATGGTTTAACGCAGAAAAAGGTTATGGCTTCATTCAAATGGATGGTGGCGAGGACGTATTCGTACATTTCTCCGCAATCCAAGGCGACGGCTTTAAAACTTTGGAAGAAGGTCAAGCGGTTGAATTCGAAATTACTGAAGGTAACCGTGGACCCCAAGCAGCTAACGTAATCAAACTGTAAGTGTAACTGAATTGTAAGAATGGTTCCGTTTCTACGGATGTCTTATATATTACGGTTAAACTATGAATTGAGAGCGCAGTTCCTTTAATTTAAGGGACTGCGCTTTTTTGCGTAAATACGTTTATGATATGAGAAGATTGAGCAGGAATAGGGTATTATACGTAATAAAACTAGGCAGAAGACATTTCAAATTGAAGGAGTTGAGAAAATGAGTGCAGCAGAGGCTAGTCGTAAGCCTTCCCTGATTGAAGGTCCTATTGCCAAAACGCTGTTTATGTTCTCTTTGCCGATGCTGTTCGGAAACATTCTGCAATCCCTGAATGGAACGATCAATTCCATCTGGGTGGGGAAGTTTCTGGGAGAAGCCGCATTGACTGCCGCTTCAACGGAAATATTATAAACGGCTACGGGACAGTGGCAGCAGCAGCTTATACAGCAGCCAATAATTTGTCGAGCTATGTGCAGATGCCAGCAATGGCGTTAGGTGCAGCTGTATCTTCCTTTGCCGCTCAAAATATCGGAGCCGGACGTTGGGATCGAGTGCGCATGACAACCTGGATTGGGATTGTGTATAATTTTGTGTTGACTGGTGGAGCTGTGGTATTAATTTACGTGTTTAATCGTCAGGCCTTGCTCATGTTCCTTCCTTCTACAGGGGGTGCATTGGAATTGGGTATGCGGATTAATCTGATCACCTTGTGGTCTTTTGTTATATTCGGTGTTACCAATGTCATTACAGGTGTTGTTCGATCGACGGGTTCCGTCATGATACCGCTTTTAATTACCATTATTTCATTATGGGGCATTCGTATACCTTTGGCCTATGTATTTGTCGATGAGTATGGTCTAGATGCTGTATGGTGGAGCTTTCCTGTTGGTTTTGCTATTTCTGCCGTAGCAGTCATTTACTATTATGCTTTCGGGAAATGGAAGCAGGCAAGCATGGGAGAGGGAATCCAAGCCATGAAGCCCGCAGAGGACAAGGGATAGGTAGGCCATTTATACTATTTGCGATTAAAGTCTTATAAGGATAGATTTTGTGTAACTCCTATTTTTGACTAATAAAACATTACAGGTATAAAATTCTTTTTGTAAGAATAGCTCATTTTCTTGAATTTTAAAGAAAAAAGTGAGGTTGTTCATTTGTGCTAAAAGGACGATCATATTATAATGGATATGGTTTGGATAGGTATAATTACGTAGACAACAATGTGGAGGCACCGTCATTTGAGTTATGTTGAGCAAGGACGTTATCAAGTACCGAGAGGCCCCATAGGTCTAATGAGCCGAATGTACAAGCACATTCTCCCTGAAACGAAACTAGAATTGAGTAACTGGAAGAGCAAGGCCGAACAAATTCCGGACCCTGAGCTGCGAAGCCAGGCGCTTGCGAGCATAGCGGATAAGACATTTCACTGCGTGGGTGGAGCGGTTTATGCCGCTGCCAATATGTCTGCCCGGCAGACGCTAATTCCGCTGATCGTAGCGTATCAGACCATTAGTGATTATCTGGACAACCTGTGTGATCGCAGTACGTCCATGGACCCGGATGATTTCAGGCTACTGCATCAGGCTATGCTGGATGCGGTTAATCCGACGGCTAGGCCAGTGAATTATTATGAGTTGCGTCGTGAGCAGGAGGATGGCGGTTATTTGACCAGGCTGGTGACAACCTGTCAGTCTTGTGTAAGCAGGCTTCCGGGCTATGAGGCGGCCATGCCTTACGTTCAGGATTTGGCGCGATTATACACGGATTTGCAAGTATACAAGCATATTAAACCCGAGCTGCGGGAACAAGCGCTTTTGGATTGGTGGTCGCTTCATAAAGACCGTACACCAGAGTTGCGCTGGAATGAGTTTGCTGCGGCTACCGGTTCAACTCTGGGGGTCTTTATGCTGTTTCTTGCTGCCAGCGACCAGCATCTGACAGATGCAGGGGCTGCCTCAATACATGCATCGTATTTTCCACATGTGTGCAGTCTTCATATTTTGCTGGATTATCTAATCGATCAAGACGAAGACCGGAAGGGCGGAGATCTTAACTTTTGCAATTATTATGAAGATACCGACATGGTGCTAGACCGGATCGCCTACGTTGTGAATCGGGCGCGGGCTGATATTGCAGATGTCCCTGCCAGCTCCTTTCACCGGATGATTATCGAGGGATTGCTGGCTTTATATTTATCCGACCCTAAAGTTAGCGAGCAGCAGGACGTTCGCGCTGTTTCGAGACGTTTAATGAAAAATAGTCCACTCATGCGTTTGTTTTTCTTATTAAACAGTCGATGGATAAGAAGGCTTATATGATTATTTTGAGGAGGTCATAAATCATGACAGCAGTTAAGAAAATTGCAGTATTAACAAGTGGTGGAGATTCACAAGGGATGAACGCGGCAGTTCGCGCCGTCGTACGTAGCGGATTGTATTTTGGACTGGAAGTATTCGGGATTCAACGTGGTTATCAAGGCCTTTTGAACGACGATATTTTTCCAATGGATCTGAGAAGCGTCGGAGATATCATCCAACGTGGGGGAACTGTACTTCAATCTGCAAGATGCCTGGAATTTACGACTGAAGAAGGGCAGAAAAAAGGCGCTCAAATTTTGCGTAACCGTGGAATTGACGGCGTAGTCGTGATTGGTGGCGACGGTTCCTACCAAGGAGCTAACAAACTGACCAAGCAAGGCATTAAAACGATGTGTCTTCCGGGTACGATTGACAACGACATTTCCTTCACGGACTACACTATTGGTTTTGATACGGCGGTTAGTATTGTAGTGGACGCAATCAACAAGCTGCGTGATACGATGTCATCCCATGAACGTTCTTCTATCGTGGAAGTTATGGGACGTCATTGTGGTGATATTGCTCTGCATGCGGGTCTGGCTTCTGGCGCAGAAACGATTTTGGTGCCTGAGGTAGAATTTGACCTGAACGAAGTATCCGACCGGATGAAACAAAACTTTAAGCATGGTAAACGCCACAGTATCATTATCGTTGCTGAGGGTGTAGGCAAAGGCGAAACAGTAGCACAAGTTATCCAAGAAAACTGTCCGGATTATGAGCCTCGTGTTACAGTGCTTGGACACATCCAACGTGGAGGCACACCAACAGCGTTTGACCGCAACCTGGCGAGCCGTTTGGGTGACTTTGCTGTTCGCCAATTGATCGAGGGCATATCTGACAAGGCTTGCGGAATGATCGACGGTAAGTTGGTAGCTACAGATATTGACAAGGTTGTAAATACCAAAAAAGATTTCAATATGGAGCTTTATGAGCTGGCCTTGCGTTTGTCCCAATAATAAGAGCCTTTATGTAAAATAGATCGGCTCTGATATTGGAAATGATCAAAATTATGCGGATGACCCGAGTCATCCGCTATTTTTTTAGCTTTGAGTCCTATCAGGAGGTAGTCATATATGTACCTATTCAAAATCGAAGTGGACAGTTCGGAAGGAGCGCTGACCGTCATTCTCGCTGCTGAAAATGAAGAACAGGCATTTGAAGAGATTGAACAACATGTGGAGAGACACTTTCTATATCCTCCCAAGCTGAATGAAGTGGCTATTGTGGAGAAAAAACGAATAACTTTAGGCGCAGCATATGTAATCGAGACACGCAAAGGCTAAATAGCCTCTGCGTGTTGTTTTTTTTCGGCGAAACGACGTTGTACTCTCACCAGACGCCAGAGAAGTAAAATAGCGCCTACTGCCAACCCTGTTATCAAACCGATCCAGTAGCCGTAGGGTCCCAATGAAGTCCAGCGTGCCAGTATATATCCTACAGGAAGCCCAACGACCCAATAGGAGAGGAATGTGAGCAAAAAGGCTGGATTGACGTCTTTATACCCGCGTAGCGCTCCTTGTGTAGGTGTAGCGACAGCATCAGATATCTGAAAGAAAATCGCATAGATTAGAAAATGCTGTGCCAATTGAATGACCTGCGGATCGGTGGAGTAAAGTCGAGCGACCTGTTCACCCCAGATAAGCAGTACAATAGCTGTAATCAATGATAGACCTACTGCGCTGCTAATCCCCATTACACTATAAGCTTTGGCATCCCGCGGACGAGTAGCCCCTGTTTCATAGCCAACTAGAATCGTAAGTGCCATGCAAATGCTGAGTGGAATCATATACAGCGTAGATGCAAAGTTCATGGCGGCCTGATGTGCAGCTATGGTAGCTGTATTATAGCTACTCATGAAGAGAGTGACGGCTGAAAAGACGGCAGTCTCAAAAAATATAGCAAATCCAATCGGTACGCCAATCTTGATGAGCTCTTTCAAAGCACCAGCGGCAATCCCGTATATTTTGCTGAAGATTCGGTATTCGGCAAATATTCTTCCACGATGCGCAGTGATACCGGCGACCAGCATGATGATCCAGTAGGTGGTTGCCGTTGCCACCCCGGAGCCTACACCCCCCAGACGCGGAAAACCCCAGTTTCCATAAATAAGGAGATAGTTCAACAATACATTAATGGGTAACGACATGAGCGTGATGAACATCGTAAAGCGGGTTTGTCCCAATGCATCCATAAAGCTTCGGAGTACAGTATAGGCAAATAGAGGAACAATCCCGAAAGCCATCGCACAAAGGTAGTATAGGGCCACATTATGAACTCTCAATTCCAAATTCATACCGTTCAAAATAGGCTTGACCAAAATGATGCCAGCAATCAAAACGACCATAGACAGGGCGAGAGAGAGCCAAAGTGCTTGAATGACATAGTAGGAGACTTTATCTTTGCGCTGTGCTCCTACCAATTGAGATACAATGGGCGTGATAGCCATAAGTATTCCGTTAAGGCCTGTTTGTACAGGAACCCATAGGCTTACTCCAATGGCTACTCCAGCCAGATCGGCAGGGGAAAAGTGTCCCGACATATTCGTATCAAAAAAAGTCATGGCAGATAGTGCAAGCTGGGTAATCAAGATAGGGAGCAAAATGTAGAAAAGTTGCTTCCATTTCTGTCCCGTTGTTAGAGTCAATTGCATTTTTGTTTTCCTCATTTACTAGGGATTGATTATTCGTATGTATCATAACATGTAAGTATTTATTGTAAGGGATACCGATACATTTGAACAGTAATAAAAAAGACTGCACCCGTTCGCCAAACAACGGGACAGCCTTCGAAATGATTATATAATTTCTAAATTTTATATAAAATAATAAAAAGTCCGGAGAGATAAATTATTTGTATGTTACTCCGCTAGTATAGCGGTTTGTGGCATTCCAAAGTAGATATTCATCCACTTTCATATCCTTAAGCGCTCGAATTTGGTCCTCTACTTGAGTTTTTCCATACTTAGCATAATGTCCGCTCCCCAACCAACTTGCGGTAAAATCCTGGATCCAAGGACGAATAATTGGCTTTAGCTTGCCCGTCGGATCGAGCTTTTTGTGTGTATCGGCCATGGAGCCTTTAATCGTCTGGTATGGATTCTTATCGGGGTCTTTTACACCGAACCAGCCTGTGGTGTAGTGACTTGGATAAACCATGGGCGAAATGACATCCACATTTTCGGAGATTTTAGTGAAATCCTGTCCGATCCCCTCCGCAGCAGGAACGGATGCGGCATATCCGAAAATATCTACCGATACTCGTACACCTAATGGAGCAAGCTCTTTACGGGCATATTGTACGAATTCAGCGACTGCATCCGAGCGAGATTGATCTGATTTGGTATATTTCAGCTTGTCTGCTCTTTTCTCAAAGCCTTCGGGGAAACGTACATAGTCAAATTGAATTTCCTTAAAACCAAGTTTGGCTGCTTCCTTAGCGATGGCGATATTATAATCCCATACTTCTTTATTATAGGGATTGACGAACCCGTCTCCTTTGCCGTTTTTCCAGACAGAGCCGTCAGGGTTACGGAAAGACATCTCGGGATTTTTGTTAGCTAGTACCGTATCTTTAAATACGACAATACGAGCAATCGGGTAAACATTATGCTTTTTCAATCGGTCCATCAAACCGGAAATATCCCGAATGAATTTTTGCGGCTTGCCCAATTTGAGCAGCTCGGGATTGGTCGTTGGATAAGTGATGTAACCTGCATCGTCTTTAATATCAATAACCATGGAATTGAGCTCTGTCTTGTCAAGCAGTTCAAGCAGCTGAGTCATACGCGAACCGCCTGCGCTATAAGCCGTGACGTAGATGCCCTTTATAGCAGGAGTCGTCGGTTGTGGGTCAATTTTAACTGGAGGATTGGAGGCATCCACCTTCATATTATTGTGCTGAGCCTGGATCATGGCGCTACTAATTGTTGTTGCCACCGTATCTTTTACATTTGGAACGTTGGCTGACTGATCGCCGTTTCCGCCTATCCCCATCGCCAATAGCATAATTGCCCAAATCATATTCATTTCCTAACTCTCTCCCTTATGTATGTCGCTTACCTGATTATACGTAAAGTTATGTATCGAAAAACAACATGCTTGTAACCAATACTGGAATCATCAGGCACAGTCTTACATGATTAACCCAACCTGTGTTCATTGAATCCATAAAAATGCATAAATAATGCCGCTCTCTTCGCGGTTGTAGATGTAACCGGAAGAAGCGGCACTTGGTAAAGAAATTTATTGAAGATAATTATTGTCTTGATGCTCGCAAATACTGTACTGAATAATTTCTAGCGCATCCGTTGGCTTGAGTATGGCCATCCCGTCCCGAAGCACAATCATCGAGTTCAGCTCATCCTTTTTGAGAGAAGGGAGCATTTCTGGGTACCATCTTAAGACAATGTCGGACAGTTTTACCGTTTCCATTTCCACAAAAATCACCCTTTCCTGCTCGGAATCATTCCAAAAGAATCATTCAATACGATTCGGAAAAGCAAAGTGCCTGTGAAATAGCAGGTAAAGCTGGTCTTTATATACTATGGGAACAGCGCACATATAGTGTACCACAGAAACTGTATTTTGACACTTGGGTTTGTGCTTATCTTCGGCGAAATGAACCCATCACCCCAACCGTTTCCACAATATTGACAAAAGCTGAAGGGTCCACTTCTTTAATGATCCGTTTTAATTCAACTAGCTCGTAGCGTGTCGTGACAGTCATCAGCATGTCCTTTTCGGTATGTGAAAATGCGCCTTCAATTTTTATTTTGCTAACACCGCGTGGTGTGGTTAACATCCGCTCCAGTAGCTTGTCGGTGTGTTCTGTAATAATGTAGACGGTAATCTTCGTGTGACTGACATAGATTTGATCCAATACCTTGCCAGTCACAAAAATAGATAGCATGGACGCAAGTGCAATATTCCAATCATCGTTCAAATATCCTGCTGCAAGAATGACCAGTCCATTCATGCCAACAAGTACAGTTCCTACGGGGAAGTCACGATAACGAGTGACGATGGAACCGATAATGTCAAAACCGCCCGTAGAACCCCCTACCCGAAAGGAAATTCCTGCTCCAACGCCGATCATCACCCCACCAAAAACGGAGGCTAGCAGGGGGTCCGACACGACAGATTGCACCGGCACCCAGGCCAAAATCCACGTTGTAACGACAACGGATAAAATGCTCAGGCTAATAAAACGCTTGCCTAAAATAAACCAGCCTGCAATAAGCATCGGAATATTGATAATAAAATACATCGCGCTGATATCAAATTTTGTGAAGTAGCCGATTAACATGGAAAGACCGGCTACTCCCCCGCTCAGCAAGTGGTGTGGCACGAGAAACAGATTAAAACCGCATGCAATGGCAGCGGCTCCAAGAATGACAATTAAGCAGTTTAACACTATTTTTAACAACTTATTTTCACCTCATTTAAATTATACGGGAAGCAACTTGCTGGTATTCATGAATTGTTCTGTGCTATAATGCGATGTGGATATTCTTGAGTAGGGACCTATGTCCAGAGAAACACTTAAAATTTAAACTGTTTTAAAAAGGATAAATTCGTTTAAGATGTATCGGATAGGTTCCCCAAATTCATTACAGAAAGATACAGTTATAGGTCTAAATAAACTGTCACTGTATTGGGGAAAACTTATACAATAATATCGCTACTTAAGAATACAGACAACATTGTGGATTGTCCACCACATCCACCATTATGAAGGAGTTTGAATAAATTTGACGACATTTGCAGAATTTGATCTTGAACCGAAAGTAATTCAGGCGATTACAGAACTGGGCTTTGAAGAAGCAACACCAATTCAATCCCAATCCATCCCGATTGCACTGCAAGGCAGAGACATGATTGGCCAAGCCCAAACAGGTACTGGTAAAACCGCTGCGTTTGGTATTCCGCTGATTAACAAAATTTCTAGAAGCGACGAAAAAATCAGAGCCCTGATCATGGCACCAACACGTGAGCTTGCTATTCAGGTAGCTGAAGAAATCGAAAAACTTTCCCGTTTCAAAGGTCTTCGTACTTTGCCAATCTATGGTGGACAAGATATCGTACGCCAGATTCGTGCTTTGAAAAAGAAACCTCAAATTATTATTGGTACGCCAGGACGCTTGCTTGACCATATTAATCGCAAAACCATCAAGCTGGAAGATGTAAACACAGTTGTTTTGGATGAAGCAGATGAAATGTTGGATATGGGCTTCATGGAAGATATTCAATCCATTCTGAAGCAAGTTCCAGACGAGCGTCAAACGATGCTTTTCTCGGCTACAATGCCTCCTAATATTAAAAGATTGGCTGAGCAATTCCTCAAAAATCCTGAGCATGTTTCAGTTATTCCTAAACAAGTTAGTGCTCCACTGATTGATCAGGCCTATATCGAAGTTCCTGAGCGTCAAAAATTCGAAGCATTGAGCCGTTTGATCGACATGGAATCCCCAGAACTTGCTATCGTATTTGGTCGTACCAAGCGTCGGGTAGACGAGCTGGCTGAAGCTCTGCAAAAACGCGGATATTCTGCAGACGGTTTACACGGTGACTTGTCTCAAAACCAACGTGATGCTGTAATGCGTAAATTCCGTGACGGAAGCATCGACGTGCTCGTAGCGACTGACGTAGCTGCCCGTGGTTTGGACGTTTCCGGCGTAACTCACGTTGTGAACTTTGACCTTCCGCAAGATCCAGAAAGCTATGTTCACCGTATTGGACGTACTGGACGTGCAGGTAAAGAAGGGGAAGCTTGGTCTTTCGTAACGCCTCGTGAAATTGACCATTTGCACTTTATCGAACGTGTAACTCGTCACCGCATTCCACGCAAGCCGCTTCCAACATTGGCTGAAGCTCTGGAAGGCAAACAACGTATCATTGCTGAACGTCTCCTAGAGGCTGTAGAAAGCGGTGAGCTGAACGAGTACAAAGGTTTGGCTATTCAAATGCTGGAGCAATATGATTCTGTACAACTTCTCTCCGCAGCTCTGAAACTGATGACTGGTGAGAAAAGAGAAGCATCGATTGAGTTGACTCCAGAAGATCCGATCCGTGCAAAACGTCGTAAACCAGACGTGCGTTCTGGCGGTCGCAAGCCTTCCAACTATAGCGGTCGCAGCAACGGTGGTTACAATTCCAACCGTTCTGGCGGTACCGGCGGTAGTGGAAGTAAAGGTGGATATGGCGGTTACAACCGTGGCAAAGAAGGCGGCGGTGGCTACAACCGTGATTCCGGAAGCCGCTACAGTGGAGATCGTAAACCACGCCCGAGCAGCAATGGAGAAACTCGTCGTCCTGCAAGACGTGAAGATTCCTCTTCCGAATAAGAAATGAAATAATGAAAAGTCGAAGCAGATGAAGCTTCGGCTTTTTTGTTATAATTGATCAGTATGAATGAACCTTTTAGCGATCTGCTTTAATAGGTCACGTATTGATTTCTCTGGCGTATTAGGGCTGAAATACGGTATGATATAGTCAAGAGCCGGAATTTATAGGCATAGCAACATGAGTCTTGGAACTGCCAAGGCTTGCGGAGGGAGAGACTGACATTGGAGTTTAAAGGAGCTATGGGTGGTATTTACCGCCTCACCGAGTGGATTACCCGACTGGCGGCTACAAATTTGTTATGGGTGTTATGTTCGTCGCCTTTTGTATTCTGCCTCATACTGAAACTACTTGTAATGAATCAGAATTTGGCTAATGAGTCTTTACAAATGAATTGGGCGATGGCTGTTTTGGCACCGCTTACTTTATTTCCAGCCACATCGGCTATGTTCACAGTGGTTCGCAAATGGGTAATGGGGGATACCGATACAGGCGTGTTTCGTACCTTTTTTAAAGGGTATAAGGAGAATTATAAGCAGAGTCTGATCGGGGGTATCTTTTACACATTGCTATTTGTCATCATGTATGTAGATTATACCGTATATATGACACAACTCAGCAACTTGCAAATCGTGGGCGTAATTATGCTTATTCTTATCATTATTTTGCTTGTGTCTATGTTTAACTTCTTTTCGATGGTGGCTCATTATCATATGTCTACCGGACAAATTATTAAAAATGCGGTTTTACTGACGCTGATTCGACCATTCCGTGTATTTTCCACTATGCTCGGCAGCGCCGTTGTTATATTTATTGGAGTCAAATATCCTGTGCTTTTCCTATTCTTCATCGGCAGCGTGGTTGCTTGGTTCGCTTTCTTTAATTTTTATGGAACATTTCTCAAAATGCAAGATCAAATGGAAAAGATGAAGCAGAAAGATGAAGATACGGCAACCATTGAAGACAAGAAAAGTGATAACCTCTAAAAATAAAACATATTTCTCCTAGCATTTACTTTCTGAGTGAGAAGCGCTATAATAAGGTCACATCCTGCGATGCACGTTACGGTCATTTGTTGTTTTGAACCAATGACAATGTCTAGGGAGATCTATACGGATGAACAGCTGAAAAGCCCTGTCAATTCCTGACAAGGGGACTTCAAAAGTTTATTCTGCGGTCACCCACCTGCTAAAGCAGGTTCAGAAGACGCTATGGTCGGACGGCATCGGCGGGTACTCCAAAGATAATGAATACACTCTGTTCATGCTTCGTGCAGAAACAGGGTGTTTTTTGTATGTAACAATGTTAAACTAAGACATGAGGTACTAAGGTCGCATACCACAGGTATGGTCGGTTAAATTTTTGTTGTTTAACGTTTTTATAAAGCGCTTGCAGCAAAAAAACCGATGTGCTGCATTATGGCAACGATTATCGTGAAGGAGGAAATGTCTTGTCGTTGAAGAGGACTCTGGTAGGGATTGTGCGCAGCCAAGAAGGTACAAGCGACCGGGTCAAGGACCCCCAAATGAAGACACGCTATTATAACTTATCGAGAGACAAGGCTTGGGAAGAAGTATCATCTATTTTGAAAAAAATTCCTGGCTACAAGGTACTCCATGAGGTAGCATCTGTAGGTGAGATTACGTTAGAGAAGCGAACGGCGTTCGGTAGAACCGTCGACATTACCGTTTCCATATTGTCCGTCTCGCCAGTTCGGAGTGCGGTGGATATTTATTCTGCTTCACGCGGATCGCTAGGGGACTTGGGCGCGAATTACCGCATCATTTTGCAACTGTTCGCTGTGATTGACAAGAAGCTGTCCGCTCATAAGGTCGTGCAGTAATTGTAGATGTGTGAGCAGTGATGTGGCAGATAAACGTCAAAAAAAGCGAGGAAGGCAACCCTTCACTCGCTTTTTTAATATTCAGTCTGATTTATACGAGTTTTTTCACTGCTGCAATCGCTTGGTCATAGTCAGGATGTTCGGACATTTCGCTCAAGTATTCTACGTAAGCGATTTTGTCATTTTGATCAATTACAAAAATAGCTCTATGATCCAAATGGAATTCCTTGATGAACACACCATAAGCTTCGCCGAAGGAATGATCCTTATAGTCGGACAGTGTCAATACGCGGTCGATACCGGCAGCACCGCACCAACGAGCTTGAGCGAAAGGCAGATCGACGCTGACAGTTAGCACCACGACTTGATCCCCAAGGGAATCAGCTTCTTGGTTAAAACGTCGAGTCTGTGCGTCACACACGCCTGTATCCAAAGAAGGAACAACACTGATCAATTTGACTTTGCCCGCAAAGTCTTGAAGCGTAGCTGCTTCTAGCAGGTTTTTCTGTAATTTGAAATCAGGTGCCTGGTCTCCAACCTTCAGTTCAGGACCTAAGAGTGTCAAAGGATTGCCTTTAAAAGTAGCAGCTCCTGTACGTTCTTGTGCCATATGTAATAGCCTCCTTGGTTTTTAGCATTGGTTATCGTTGCCGAAATCTATTATAATCTTTTATAAAAGACATTGTCCAATTTGAATAAGGTGGAGACACCCATGAAGGAAGGATTGCCTTGATTTTTTTACGTTATGAGAACTGGAAAAGTTATTTGCGGTTTTACCCAGTGACCTGTCTGATTTTGCTCATTAATATTGTGATGTTTATTGTACTCACCGTACAGGGTGGATCGGAAAATAGTTTGACGCTGATCCGATATGGAGCTTTGATTAATGAAGCGCCATTCACTGATCAGCTGTGGCGATATGTATCAGCCATGTTTTTACATGCAGGGTTTGATCATCTTCTGTTCAATTCCTTCGCCATACTCGTATTCGCTCCTCCGCTGGAGCGTTTGCTGGGGTCCTTCCGCTATGTGTTATTGTATCTGGTCACGGGCATTGTAGGGAACATACTGTCCATCGCACATTACAACATGATGGCGGAAACGACAGTCTCTGTAGGAGCCTCAGGAGCGATTTATGGCATCTATGGAGCATTCCTATACGTTGCCCTGTTCCAGCGGTCACTGATGGATGACGCCTCGCGCAAAACGTTGTACACGCTGCTTGGGTTTGGTATCCTGTTTTCTTTCGCTGTAGCGAACATTAACTGGACGGCTCACTTCGGGGGATTGCTCAGTGGGTTTTTCCTTTATGGATTAATGATCAGATTGACTGGCCAACGCAAACGTCACTAAAGATAGTTTTACCGTAAGTTAGCAGGGTAAGAAAGAGGATGATGTTCGATTGACGTCTTCTTCCGGATGTTGAAAAACAGATTGGAGCGAATATCGGAGTGGAATTACGACAGTTGCAATACTTCATGAAGGTAGCGCAAAAAGAACATGTCACTCAGGCAGCCGAGGAGCTACATGTGGCGCAATCTGCGGTAAGTCGGCAAATTCATCAGCTTGAAGAGGAGCTGGGAGTTAATCTTTTTATGCAAAAGGGTCGCAATTTGCAGCTAACGCCAGTGGGACAGCTATTTTGCAAACGGGTTGAGACGATTATAAAAGATCTAGAGCGAGCTGTTTTGGAGGTTCATGAGTTTTTGGACCCTGAAGGGGGCGAAATCCGCATCGGTTTTCCGCACAGTTTGGGGATTCATCTTATTCCTACGGTGGTGGCTGAATTCCGAAAGCGGTATCCCAATGTTAAATTCAGATTTAAACAGGGGATGTACCCGAGTTTAATTCGTGATGTGTTAGCGGGTGAGGTGGATTTGGCTTTTGTATCTCCTTTTCCGGATCGTCATGATCATGTAGAGGGGGATGTGGTGCTGACCGAGGAGTTGTTTGCTGTTCTCCCGCCCAATCATCCTTTAGCCACGGCCAAACACATCACGCTGAGTCAGCTTAAAGGAGAAAAATTCATCCTGTTCAGAGATGGATATTCGTTACGCCCGATTGTCTGGCAGGCTTGTCTGGAGGCAGGATTTACGCCAGATATTGCTTTTGAAGGTGAAGAGACAGATACGATTCGCGGATTAGTTGCGGCTGGTATGGGAGTCAGTCTTTTGCCTGAAATGGCGTTGTTTCAGACCAACCCGCTTCAACCTGCAAGAGTGTCAATTGTTGATCCAGAGGTCACGCGAACTATAGGCTTGATTCATCGCAAAGATGACAAGCTACCATTAGTTGCAAAGTCATTCCGGACTTTTTTGTTGCAATATTTTGGTCTTAAAGGTAGTGTTGCTACTCCGAATGGAAGTGCAAAAGCGGATTTAGGGCAGTGAGTATAGCTGGTTGGTTTTAGATAAAGAAAAAAAGGTTGTTCCTCTACCGTTAACTTGGTGGAGGAACAACCTTTTTTGCAACACAAGCAATTAATCCCGGCTGTTAAAGATACCGATTAAGCGAATTAGTTCCAGCAAGGAAACGAGAGCTGCAGCCACATAAGTTAATGCAGCAGCATTTAATACTTTGGCGATACCCCGTTCTTCATCACTACGGATAAACCCTTCGGAAACCATAATTTCCCGGGCGCGGTTGGAAGCATTAAATTCAACCGGTAATGTAATTAATTGAAAAGCAACAGTAGCCGAGAAAAAGATAATACCCAAGCCAATCAGGTTCGTGTAGCTGAATAAGAAACCGGCAATCAGCAGAAATGGTGCAATCCCGGAAGCGAAGTTTACGATCGGAAAGATCCGGTGACGGAGTGCGAGCATGGGATAATGCTCTTTATGCTGAATGGCATGACCGACCTCGTGACAAGCTACGGCAACTGCAGAAATCGATTTTTCATAATAAACGGGCTCGGATAGCCGCACGACTCTTTGCATTGGATCATAATGGTCAGATAACGCACCAGGTACTGGTTCAATAGGCACATCATGCAAACCATTGCGATCCAGCATATGCCGAGCTGCATCATAACCGGTTAACCCATTTTCATTTGGGACATCAGACCATTTATTAAAAGTACCTTTTACACGGAATTGCGCCCATAAGGATAATCCGAACGCAAGAATAATCAATATATACATACCCATCATAAAGCAACCCTCCATTATTGTTCATCATAGCCCGGGCATCTACATCATAGAACTATGCTCCAGCAGATACTTCAGAGCTTCGATACAAGCGGCGCTTTGTGGTAGTAGACCAGTAAGCAACTTACGCGCTTGAACGGGCTTGAGCTGCCCCAAAAGAGGCTGTAGTTCATTGACTTCACGTTCTAGACGCTGCATGTGCATCTCTAGACTCGTTAGTTTGTCAGTGACGTGCTCTTCCCCCGCGACCGAGTTCCATTTAATCAGTGTCTGTCTGATTTCCTCAAGGCTATACTTCTCTTGTTTCATTTGGTTAATACGTTCAAGCCTGTTTAAGGTTTCATCATTATAAAGACGATAATTTTTCAATGATCGTTCTTCAGGTGTGATCAAACCAAGCTTTGTGTAATAATCAATAGTTCGTTCGCTGACACCAGCCGCCTTGGCTAGCTCACCAATTCGATACAGCTTCATATCCCCATCTGTCTTCACCTCGCGCTCTTCGTTCAACCTTCAATATTAGCATTTGCAAACGGAGTGTATATAAAGAATATTTTACATGATTCCCAACCATACAGTCAAACGTCATGCTTTTTTTTGGACAGAAACAAGCTACTTTTATAGTTAGTAAATGTGACATGGAGTGTTTGGGACCATATTTTTTTAACATAATAAAAAAAATCTTGTCAACTTTCATGTATTCTGATTATAATGACAATAAGAATTTCACGAAATGTAAAGAAACTTAACATTCGAGGGAGTGGGCTTCATGAGAAAAAAGTGGTTAGTTGTATTATTGGCCATGCTGACAGTATTAGCTTTTCCGGTAGGTGCGTTTGCTGCTGACGGTCCGACAAATATTCAACTTCAAGCCGGGCTAAACACGGCCTTTACGTTCTTGGCATTTATACTTGTATTTTTTATGCAAGCGGGATTTGCATTGCTGGAGGCAGGATCGACACGAATGAAGAATGCGGGCCATGTCGCTGGTAAAACGATTCTTACCACAGGTGTTGCGGCTTTGTCCTTCTGGGCACTTGGATTTGGATTCGGCTTTGGTAATGATGGCGGAAACGGATTTATGGGACTGACGGGTTTTTTCATGAGTGGTACGAATGCTGCTGCATCGTTTGATGCTCTTTCAGGTCTGGATGTTCCGATTACAATTATGTTTTTGTTCCACTTTGCTTTCGCTGCGGTATCACTTTCTATCGCATGTGGGGGAATGGCAGAGCGTGCAAAATTAAGTGTATACATTATCTTCGGTATTTTGTTCTCTATCGTGATCTATCCGGTTGTAGCTCACTGGGTGTGGGGCGGCGGATGGCTTGGTAAGTTAGGCATGCAGGATTATGCCGGTTCGACGGTAGTCCATTTGACAGGCGCTACGGCGGCACTCGTCGCTACACTGCTGCTCAAACCGCGTCTAGGCAAGTTCAATAAAGATGGCAAGCCGAACATTATCCCTGGTCATAATCAGGTGTACTCTATCTTGGGTGTTATTATTCTCTGGTTTGGTTGGTTTGGGTTTAACCCAGGTAGTGCTGTATCGGCTATGAACGACGGATTCTTTGGATATGTGGCCTTGACTACCAATATTGCTGCTGCGGCAGGTGGGGTTTTCGCTTTGCTCGTATCCTGGATGGTATATGGAAAAGCAGATATTCCTGCTATGCTAAACGGTGTGCTGGCGGCTTTGGTTGCTATTACTGGTTCTTGTGCCTTTGTAGCCCCTTGGGCGGCACTGGTCATTGGTGCAGTTGCAGGGATCGTCACTTTCTTCACAGCGCAATGGTTCGAGCGTGCAAGAGTAGATGACCCGGTATATGCTTTCTCCGTGCATGGTGTTGCAGGGATGTGGGGCGCAGTGTCCACAGGGTTCTTCGCTACTCCTGAGCTTGTAAAAATAACAGGTGTAGGTCAAGCGGGTCTGTTCTATGGTGGTGGATTTACCCAATTAGGAGTACAGCTTCTTGGACTGATTGGCACCTTGGCTTTCGTGTTCGTCATTTCCTTCATTATTCTGGGTGCGATGAAAGCGATTATGGGTATCCGCGTTACGGAAGAGGAAGAAACGATGGGACTGGATATCAGTGAACACGGTACGTACGGCTATCCTGAGCAAATGAAGTTGGTTGCCGAGGCTGAAAAGCGTTCTGGAATTGTGAACTAATATGTAAAATATAAAGAACCAGTATGGATGAGCGGAGGAGATGGAAGTATGGAACTGCAAAATATGGCCTCTTGGGTGAGTTCCGCTGAAGCGATGGATCAAGCAGATACGCCTGAATCGCTAAGGCAGGCCAGGGTCGACTCTCAAAAATGGCTGCTGGCTTCCCAAGCCTCCGCTCCGTTATCAGACTGGTTACGAACGGCGAATGAAATGCATGACCGCATCGCGGCCAGAGCTGTACAAATGTGTGAAAAAGGGATGGTTAAGGATGGCTTCGGCCCTCCTCCCGTCCCTTATGCATTTATAGCCTTCGGAAGCATGGGGCGCTCAGAATCGACGCTGTGGAGTGACCAGGATAACGGTATGATTATCAGTGACACAATATCTGCTGATAAAGAATTGTATTTTAGAGAGTTTGGTCGCAGAGTGTCTGCGATGTTAGAGTATTTGGGATATCCCAAATGTGAGGGGAAAGTAATGTGCTCGGAGCCGTTGTGGCGCCAAACATTGTCTGGATGGCAAGAACAGCTAACGAAATGGTCGGACGATTTTGCTTGGGAGCCGATCCGTTATCTGATTATCTCGTCTGATATGAGGCATATCGCTGGAGATGAGCAATTATCTGCAAACTGGAAACGAAGTTTTTATGAGTTGTTCCGAAAACATTCTGATTTACCCTCGGCGGTACTTCGGAACACGGTGAGGCATAAAGCGACACTTAATATTTTAGGTCAGATTGTTACCGAGCGCTTCGGTGAGCATGCGGGCGATTTTGATGTGAAATACGGGTTGTACATTCCGCTGGTGAACGCAGTCCGTTTTTTGGCGTTGCAACATGGTGTAGAGGAAACCTCCACCCTCCAAAGGCTCAGTCGTCTTGCATCATTGGAAGCGGCGCCGTTGCCTTTACTCGATGCTTGCGAGCGAGCCTTTCGGATCGCGCTTCAGCTTCGAATGGCTACTCCGGTGAAGAAGAATGATGGATTGCTGGTCAGCAATGGCTACCTGGCTGTAAAGCCGCTCAAACAAAGTAAAGGCTGGCATGAGTTGCGCGAGGCGCTTTCGACAGTACGACGGCTGCATCGTGCGTTGCAAAGGCAGTTGCGATTTATGGAAGGGAGAAGGTCATGAAGGAACCAGCGCAGGGAAGTGGCTTCTGGAGCGCTCTCCGCAGAGGAGGAGTGCCGTCTGCGATTGCATCTGTAATGGGGGCTCCTACGGCTCAGCAGATGGCTTTTATTCGCTCCTTAACTCGGGAGCAACGGCGCTCTGAAGTATTGCGGACCCCGCTGGATCGTCTGGAGACGGTAGTTTTTGATCTGGAGACAACGGGATTTTCAGCACAGCATGGAGATGAGATTTTATCGTTCGGGGCGATTCGGGTTGTCGGGGACATGATTATGGAAAAAGAGCAGTTTTATACGCTTGTTAATCCACGGACTGTGATTCCTGAGCATATTACCGAGCTAACTGGGATTACCCGGGAAATGACGGATGAAGCTCCACCGCTTATGAACGGACTGCACGACTTTATGTCCTTTGTAGGTGGGCGAGTACTTGTGGCACATGCTAGCGCTCATGACAAGGCCTTTTTGAATGCTGCATTATGGAAAACATCTAAAGTTCAATTGACTCACCGTGTTCTGGATACGATGATGCTTGCCAAATGGCTTGAGCCACAGCAACATCAAACCTACAGTTTGGATGAATTGTTGACCTATCAATCCATTCCGATTGAAGGGCGGCACCATGCGTTAGAGGATGCGAAAATGACGGCTAAGCTGTGGGTTGCGTATGTTCAGGAAATGTTGAAGCGTAATGTGACCAATTTGGCAGATGTCTACGCGCATTTAAGTCATGCATGATTCAGTACAAGGCATAGCATTCATATACACATAAAACAGCAAGTTCGCGATTTCGTGGGTTTGCTGTTTTTTCTGCGTCCTGTTTAGATTTAGAAGGTTAGAGGTGGGAACAGTATGGGCATCCTATGGAGAAGGTAAGGGTCATTTAGACGAAAGACAGGTGATAAGACTGTGAATAGATTTCTTTTCATCAGAGCGATGGTTATGCTGGTTGTGGTTGGGGCTTCGTGGGGAGTTATTGAAAACACAACTTATGCAGCAAACCTGTCCATGGAAAATGCACCATTAAAAGAGGAATACGGTAGAGAAAGACTTAAAGCTGAGAAAGAGGTAGAGGATGAAACAGATGCGGTAGAGGTAATGAAAAAGATAAAGCCTGGTCAACGGCTTCCTTCTATGATTTTAAAGGGGTTAAACGGCAAGACTTACGATGTAGGGGCCACGCGCAATAAAGCTTTGGTTATTAGCTTTTGGGCTTCGTGGTGCGATCCGTGCCGATTAGAAGCGCCTATGCTGAATGAGTTGTATAGTAAGTACAAAGATGATGTGGATGTGTATGGTATCAATGTAACTCGCTATGATCGATTGGAGGATGTACAGAAGTTTTCCCGCTCTTTGGATCTCAAATTTCCCATTTTACTTGATGAGCAAGGAGCATTGTTTGAACGATTTGGAGGGGTGGCTTTTCCAACTCATGTAATGGTTGATCATCATGGACAGGTCCGCGAAATCATAATCGGCATGCTCAGTGAGCAGGAGTTGGAACGCAAAATAGAAACTCTTGAAAAAAAGAAGGTGTCTTTGGGAGCCGAGTAGACCCCAAAGACACCTTAAAAGCTCATGCGAACACCTGATTAGTGATTAACTAATCCATGATGAGTAAGCTCTGCCTGATCGTTTTTTGGAGTCGGTGCTTCCAATAATGCGTAACGGAAACTGTCCAAGAGAGCTTCCCAGCTGGCTTCAATTACATTTTCGGATACGCCTACGTTACTCCAGACGTCCTCATAATTTTTAGACTCAATGAGCACACGTACCTTGGCGGCGGTGGCATCCTTTTCGTCAAGCACACGTACCTTGTAGTCAGCCAAATGCATGTCCCGCAAGGCAGGGAAATATTGAGAAAGAGCCTTGCGGAGTGCGTTATCGAGCGCGTTGACAGGACCGTTGCCTTCAGCTGCGGTATAGACACTCGTCCCTGCGACATTTAGTTTCAAAAATGCCTCGGATACGACCGGGCGGCCGGCTGTTTTCTCTACCAGCACTTTGAAGGACTCAAAAGAGAACATTTCCTTCACTTCACCACCTGCTTCACGAATGAGCAGTTCCAACGAAGCATCCGCGCCTTCAAACTGGTATCCCTGATGCTCCAGTTCCTTGATGCGGCTAATTACGCCACGTGCCTCATCACTAGATGGGTCAAGGGTGATGCCCAGCTCTTGCGCTTTGGATACCACGTTGCTTTGCCCGGCCAGTTCGGAGACCAAGACCCGTTGCTTGTTCCCCACGAGTTCAGGAGCGATGTGCTCATAAGTTCGCGAGTCGCGCAGAATGGCTGACACGTGGATGCCCCCCTTATGGGCAAAAGCTGCATTGCCTACATAAGGCTGGTTCACAGGCATATTGACGTTGGCGACTTCGCTCACAAAGCGGGCTGTATTGTGGAGTTGATTTAACTTCTCAGTATCTAGACAGTCGTAGCCCAGCTTGAGCTGCAAATTAGGAATGACGGAGCACAGGTTAGCGTTACCACACCGTTCACCGTAGCCGTTGATGGTACCCTGAACCTGCCTTGCGCCTGCTTGTACAGCACTTAGAGAGTTCGCTACTGCCAATTCGCAGTCATTGTGTGTATGAATACCCAATTGCGACCTCGTTATTTGGCTTTGCAGCATAGTGACAATTTCCTGAATCTCATGCGGTAGGGTACCGCCGTTTGTATCGCACATCACGAGCCAATCCGCGCCTGCTTCTTCTGCTTTTTTCATAACGGCCATTGCATACTCGGGATTGTTTTTATATCCGTCAAAAAAATGTTCGGCATCAAAAATAACCTCCATGCCCCCTTGCTTTAAAAAGGTGATGGAGTCGTAAATCATAGACAGATTTTCCTCCAGTGTCGTCTGTAGGGCGGTGTGTACATGAAAATCCCATGATTTACCCACAAGTGTAGCAGCATGAGCGCCGGATTCCAGAATTCGTTGTAGATTGACATCCTGTGCTGCGATGCTATCTTTGCGGCGCGTGCTGCCGAAGGCGACAATCTTTGCCTGAAGGCCTAGCTCTTGTACCCGTTTGAAAAATTCGATATCCTTGCTGTTGCTTCCGGGAATCCCGCCTTCAATATAATGAACACCGAGATCATCGAGTTTTTTGGCGATTTTCAATTTGTCATCAGCAGACAAGCTAATTCCTTCTCCTTGAGTGCCGTCTCGCAGCGTTGTGTCAAAGATAGAAATAGCGGTGGACATGAGGGACTCCTCCTTTGCGGATTGCTCAGATTGATGATGCTCTGCTTTTTTAAGCAATTAATTTAGTTGTTTAACGCTTAAAAACAGGAAAGCGTTAGTTTGTCGTGTTCGTATGTTAGTCGATTATATCAACTTATGACTTCAATTGTAATATATAATTATCATTTTTAGCCGCAAAACCTTTATTTTTTATGTAAAATAGAAATAGCATTTAAGGGTATTTCAAGTATAAAATCAAAACACATATTCCCGCGATGACGGGTGAATTTACAGTTAAAAAGAAGGGTTGAGCATGAAAGATGTCAGTGCTTATTATCCGGCTGGTGGACGAGTTATTCTGCATGTGGATATGAATGCATTTTATTGTTCCGTTCATGCAGCGGAGGAGCCGGAGAAATATAAGGGACTGCCTACCGCGGTGGCAGGCAGTAGTGAGCTGCGCAAAGGTGTAATTGTAACCTGCTCTTATGAAGCTCGACGATTGGGCATTTCAACAGGGATGGTCGTTCAGCAGGCTCGTCGGATCTGTCCGCAGCTCATCGTAATACAGCCTGATTTTCACTTGTATCGTCGTTATTCCAAGGCATTTATGAGTATTGCCTATTCATATACGCCTATGCTGGAAGCAACTTCAATTGATGAGTGCTATCTGGATATTTCTGGCTCCAAACAGTTTGGAACACCTATGGAAATTGCTGAGGAAATCCAGCGCAGAGTAGAGGACGAACTGGGTCTGCCCTGTTCAATTGGAGTTGCTCCCAACAAGTTGCTGGCCAAAATGGCCTCTGATCTGAAAAAACCACGCGGGATATCTATTCTACGTTTGCGTGATGTACCCAACATTTTGTGGAACCTTCCTTGTGGTCAATTGTTTGGTGTAGGCCGCAAAACGGCAGATAAGCTTCTACAAATGAACATTCGCACCATTGGACAACTAGCTAAGGCTGATGAGCATATGCTGGTTGGCGTATTTGGTGTGACGGGTTCGTGGTTAAAATTGGCCGCTAATGGGATTAACCATTCTCCAGTCAGCACTGAACGGGAGCCAAACAAGTCCATTGGTCACACGACTACCCTGCCTATGGATGTGGTAAAGCTGGAAGAAGCCCAACGGGTACTTCTTAACATTAGTGATCAGGTAGCCCGGCGGCTTCGACGACACGGTATGCTGGCAGGTGGTATACAATTGACGATTCGGACGCCGGATATGAAGACCTTTACGCGTTCTCAAGTCAGGAGCACTCCTACGGAAAGTGCAGAGGACATATATAAGGAAGCTTGTGCGTTGTATCGTCGCCATTGGGGAGAAGATAAGCCTGTGCGCTTGCTGGGGATTACGCTACAGCAGCTCATTCCAAAGGAGGAAGCGGCCGTTCAAATGGATCTATTTGAATACCAGGATCAGCCTAAGAAGGAAAGCTTATTGAAGACGATGGATGCACTGCGCGATAAGTTTGGTGAAAATGCAATTTTGACCGCTGGGATGCTGGGAGATGATCCTTCGGTACTTCTTCGCAACTCCAAGTTGCGCGGAACTTCGCTGCAAAAAGACAATCTACCAACTCCGGAGTGAACTTCTGGGTGATTTATTGCAAACATCAGAAGCTTACGTTATAAGTGTTTTTTGCATGAAGGATAAAGGAAAATAATTTGTAATAATATTGGGTTTGTATTAATATGTGAATAGAATGCAAAAGCTGGTTTGTTTGACTGTATAGGAGGAAGAGAAAAGTTATGGCTAAATACACTTGGGTAGAAAAAGATACATGCATTGCTTGCGGAGCGTGTGGCGCTACAGCACCAGACATTTATGATTATGATGATGAAGGTTTGGCAGAAGTGATCTTTGAAGGGGATGCAAACCAAGGCATTAAGGCGATCTCAGAAGATTTGTTTGATGATATGCAGGATGCTTGTGACGGTTGCCCTACAGATTCCATCAAAGTAGCAGACGAGCCGTTCAATAAAGAAGGTTAAGCGTAGGCTTCTTCGATAGGCACAGCACTGACAGCTCCCTTCGCCGTATAACGGTGAAAGTAAGCTGTTGGTGCTGTTTTTTTTAGATTATAGAATGGTTCAGCGGAGCTGAACTATCCTATAATCGCAAGAAAAACTTCTGCCAAGCGCGGTCTGGCTTCCGTGAGAGTACGTCGATAGACGTTTTTTTATGTGCTGTCCATCGAGTCTATTTTTGCCGATATACATAATAGGAAGTATGCAAGATTACACGATCAGGAGGATCCGATGAACCATTCGCCTCATCTTAAATCGTATGTAAAAAAACACCCTGATAATAAAATGGCTTGGTATTTACTCGGCAAAGAGTATGAGAGCAGCGGTCAGGAGGGCAAAGCAAATTATTGCTTTAATCGCGCAGGAGAAGTGTTCGAAGCCTTCGAGCATAAACAGATTCCGGCAGACGTATGGATGGAATATCAGGATAAACTGGTTCAGATGTCCAAGGAGAAGGAGCGAAGGACGGCTCGAACACGCCACCTGTTAACTGCGTTAATGGTACTACTGCTCATATGGGTTCCTTCAGCCAATTCACCGAGACCTTCAAATGAAAATGCATCTGTTCCATCTGGAACTGAGCAGGCAGCAATTGATAATATTGAAGTTACGAAAGTGGCCACTGCTGATCCGAAGGAGATGGCCCAGATCGGTGTGGTTGGTGGTGTGTTTACGGCTCAAGCTCGAAAAGGGAGTGGAGCTGGAACGGGGCTTACTGATTTGTTGGCTAAGACTAGCCGACTGCCGTCCAAGACTACAGTGTTGGGTATGGAGCAAGGGGGCTCATGGCTGCTCTGGAGAGAGGGTATGAAGCCCTTACTTAGTGTACAGAACAAAGGAAACGGTGGATTAGCTGTTCAGTCTTACGACGCCGCTGCGTGTGCTTGCAAGCCGTCAGACAGTGAAAATCTTCGTAAAGCAGGTCTTAAATGGGCTGCTGGACAGGAGGAATTAGCTGTGTTGAATAGCTCCATGCGTGCTTTTCGCTCACAGCATCAACGTCTTCCCCAGAGTCTTGATGAACTGACTCGAGACTTTCCCGCTAACACGATGTACGGTACGACAGACGGGATGAAGAAGGCTTTTACACCTATGCGTAATTTACTTGTTTCACCAGGACAGGGAACAGGGAAGGCAGTAGATTTAGACGCTGACTCGTCGGCCGAAAGCAGTCCATTACTGGCATCGTCATTGCACGGACGACCTTTTCTGGGGCAACCGTTGCGAATTGTGGTGGACAAATCCAAGCACAGGCTCGCACTGGTGAGTGGGAATGTACTTATTCGAAATTATCCTATCGGTTTGGGCGGAGAGAGAACACCAGAAGGGAAGTTTGTGATTACCGATAAAGTAGTAAATCCGAACGGCAAATCCAACGGTGAGTTTGGCAGCCGTGGAATGCAACTGTCTACAACGAATTATGCCATTCATGGCACGAACGAGCCGGACAGCATTGGCAAAAATGAGTCGTTGGGTTGCGTCCGAATGGGTAAAGAGGATGTGGAGGAATTGTTTGCACTCGTACCTTCGGGTACGGAGGTAGTTATTGGTAACGGTGGATTGCCTGATCAAGTGCTTGTGCCTGGTTCTCGATTTACAAGTGAGCCGCAGCATGACCAGACGAATCCCCGCAAAACCTATCACTGGCTAAATTAACGTTTTGATGCTATTGCTACTTGGTGTTTAACGATTTCCTGCTTGTGCTAAAACAATGACCAGAATAATCACAATGATGAGGAGAACAAAGCTGACGGCGGTCCATACAATCGCTTTCTTGTTCACCTCATCTTTTTTCTTTTGCAGACTGGGCGGCTTGCGCTTGGTCTTCATATCAGCAATCCCTCTTTTCTAACGGGCTAAGGTCTTGTCTTACTATGTCCATTGTAAATGGTTTGATTATACATTTTCAATGACATCTCCATGACAACTGAATTGTTCTGGAGCTACACCTCGCAAATTACTTTCTTTTTGGTATGGAAAAAGCTAAACTATTTTGTAGAGATGTTTTTTAGGATTGTGCAAGGGCATAGAACGGAGTGGATGAATCGTGTTGTATCGAAGGATTGCGAAACCTGTTTTTTTTAAAATGAGTCCAGAGACGGCCCATCATGTAGTCATTGACGGCTTAAAACATGCGGGCTCATTCCCTGGTGGAGCAGCGACACTGCGAGGGATGTACGGAGTCAAGGAAACGGAGGATCTTGCTGTTGATCTGTTTGGCATTCATTTTCCCAACCCGATTGGACTGGCTGCAGGACTGGATAAAAATGCAGAAGCGGTTACTGGTTTTTCTTCCATCGGGTTTGGATTTATGGAAGTGGGGACGGTGACACCTGTGGGACAGCCCGGCAATGATCGGCCCCGGTTGTTCCGACTGCCTCCCGATGAGGCGTTAGTCAATCGGATGGGCTTTAACAATCTGGGTGCTGAGAGCATGGCCAAACGTCTGGCTGCACTCAAACATCGACCTGTTCCGGTCGCAGTTAATATCGGCAAAAATAAAATCACGCCCAATGAGGATGCTCATAAGGACTATGAAAAGTGTATTTCCGCACTGTATCCGTATGCGGACTTCTTTGTAGTGAATATTAGCTCGCCGAATACGCCGGATTTACGAAAGCTCCAGCATGGTAATGAACTGAAGTCGCTATTGGAAGCGGTTCGGGCAGAGATGGGAGTTCAGGCGAAAAAGTATGGCAATGCCAAGTCTGTACTGGTTAAAATTGCGCCAGATGTATCGGATGAGGAATTGGAATATATGACAGATGCGATTGCTGCCAGTGGAGTAGACGGCATTATTGCGACCAATACAACAATATCCAGAGCTGGTCTGACGCACCGAAATGCGAGTGAAACAGGAGGGCTGAGTGGTAAGCCGCTGCGTGACCGTTCCACAGAGGTCATCGGACGGGTGTACCGCCAGACGGAAGGTAAGCTGCCTATTATCGGATCAGGCGGCATCTTCACGAGTCGTGATGCTTATGACAAAATTAAAGCAGGCGCAAGCCTGATTGAAATTTATACAGCATTGATCTACGAAGGGCCGGAAGTAAATAGGGCTATACATGCTGGCCTGCGTGAGCTGCTTCGAAAGGACGGCTTTAGACACATTACCGAGGCTGTTGGTGCAGATCACAGATAAAAAAGTGTTGTCGGAAGAGACAGGAGGTACGGGGATGGACGGAAGAGACTGGGGAACATTTTTACTGCCATACGATCAGGCGGTGGAAGAGCTTAAGGTCAAGTTCAAAACAATGCGTGCGGAGCTGAAAAAGCGCGAGGAATACGCTCCTATCGAATTCGTAACCGGACGGGTTAAAAAAATATCAAGCATCCTCGATAAGGCAAAGAGATTACAGGTTCCTTCTGATCAGCTGGAGACGGGAATTGAGGATATTGCAGGCATTCGCATTATGTGTCAATTTGTAGAGGATATTCGGCGGGTGGCCGAATATATCAGAAGACGTAAGGATTTGACCGTACTGTATGAAAAGGACTATATCACCAATTATAAAGACAGCGGCTATCGCAGCTTTCATATGATTGTGGAGTATCCGGTTCAAACAGCAGTGGGGCTGAAAATTGTGCTGGCAGAAATTCAAATCCGTACTTTGGCTATGAATTTTTGGGCAACCATAGAGCATTCTCTTAGCTATAAGTATCGTGAAAGCTTGCCTGATAATATGCGCACACGATTGAAAAAGGCAGCTGAGGCAGCCTTTGTATTGGATAATGAGATGTCTTCTATGCGTCTTGAAATATTGGAAGCGCAGAAAAAGTTCGAGGATGAAGCCAATATCGTTTCTAAAGTGCTAACAGGTATGCACCGGCTGTATTTCTACCATAAGATCAGTGAAACGATTGATGCACAGCGCAGATTTAATGAACTGTGGGAACGGCACGACATGGAAGGAATCAAGCTGCTTCACGATGAGGTCAAAGAGATGCTAGAAGCCTCTACCAAGGAAGAAGACAGGGATGAGTATTAAATGGAAAATATTTCCTACGAACCGCTGTACGTGACTTATTTGGTATACTTCAATCGGGATCGGGATTACTTTGAATGTCATGAGGTACTGGAAGAGCTGTGGCTTAAGCTGGACCGTGACCCTGTATATAAAGGTTTGCTGCAAGTTGCTGTAGGACTGTATCATTTCCGGAATGGTAACTATCGTGGTGGACATATGATGCTGAATAGTGCGGTCCACAGGTTGGAGCATGCTCCTTCGCAGGCGCTGGGCATTAATATGGCGAAGCTGGTGGACGAGGCGCGCGTTTGCGCCCGTCAGCTTGCTGAAGCAGTTATGACCGGTACGGAAGAGCTTCAGCACCAACCGCCGGTTTATCGGGATTTGACGATAGAAATCGTCGAGCCCGGGCTGCGCCGGGCCGTGGAGAAGGCATCGTCGTCCATTCCAGTCAACATCCCGCAGCAGAGAGGTCCTCGGCGTGGGGAAAAGCATGAGCAGCGTCAGCAGGCGCTGGCAGCTTCAATTAGGCGAAGACAGGCAGCTGGCGGCTCAGGCTCTGTCTCGGCGGAAACGAAGGATGTGCCTTGAGTTTGAAGCGCATGATAAGCAAGCAGCCCGATCCGTTTCATGAGGATCGGGCTGCTTTATCGTTGCAGGTGTGTGAACGTTTGACTAGGAGGTTACGTTCTTTTTATATTTCTCAAAGAAGGCTTTGAAATCGTCGAGTGTGTACCCATTGTCCGAAGGACTTTCCTTCAACCCGCCTACCATACGTTCCTTTTCCACGCCTTTTTCGTAATAAATGAGCGTAGGGGTATACTCAATCTTGTACTTGTCCCAGCCATCCTCATACTCACGCAGGTTAAATTCGTGCATCGTAATGTTCTCCTGCTTGCTTAAAGGCAAGAGCTTAGGAGTAGTGGCGCGGCAATGCACACAGTCGGACGCGAAATGATAGACGAAGAAGTTTTCCTTTTTGTCAATTTTACTCTGTAGATCTTCCGGCTTAATAATTTGCTGATAGTTCGGGTCATTTAACAGCTCTTGAGTAGCAGGATTTAACGAGGCTGTGGAAACGCCATACAGCTTGTTTTTAGTGCCTGAATTTAAAGCGAGCAGCACTCCAAGCAAAATGACCAGCACAACAAAAAAGCCGATGACAGGTATAAGCTTTTTTTTGTTGGATTTTTGTGCGTTCAATGCAATCTCTCCTATCAAAATTCAAAATATGTAGCTATGAATCTCATTATTATACAACATTACAGATTGTAGTGAAAGTTCGTAAATCACACCGATATTGCAGGATAACAGGTTGAATATGGTACAATAAAATTTATTTTAAAAGGACAGGATGATTACGATTATGGGTGTACAGCTCCCCACAGCATTTGTAAAGCGCATGGAGCAACTGCTCGGCGACGAATTTGAAGCATTTATGACCGCCTATGACCACACGCCCCATGCCGGGATTCGCGTCAATACGTTAAAAATTCCGGTGGAGGACTTTAAGGAACGTTCTCCGTTCGAACTGCGGCCAATTCCATGGTGTGCCACGGGTTTTTACATTCCGCACGGTACGAAGCCGGGGTTACATCCTTACTACCATGCGGGACTGTACTATATACAGGAACCGAGTGCAATGTCACCGGTTGAACTGCTCAATGTAGCTCAAGATGAAGCTGTATTGGACTTGTGCGCCGCACCGGGCGGGAAATCGACTCAAATAGCTGCCAAACTACAAGGAAGCGGCGTATTGGTGACCAATGATATTAGCGCGGACCGAACCAAAGCGTTGGCTAAAAATGTGGAATTGTACGGTGTGCGTAATGCCGTGGTACTGAATGAAAGCCCGGATCGAATCGCCGATGCCTTTCCTCATTTTTTTGACAAGATACTAATTGACGCACCTTGCTCGGGAGAAGGTATGTTCCGCAAAGATGAGGATATGGCAAAACAATGGGAAACGCATTCGGTGGATAAATGTGTAGTCATGCAACGGGACATTTTGCGTGTAGCGGCCTCGATGCTGAGCACAGGAGGGAGAATTGTCTATTCGACCTGCACCTTTGCGCCAGAAGAAAATGAAGGAATGATCGCAGAATTTCTGGAGGCTCATCCCGATTTTGACGTAGTCTCTGTTCCATCGGAAGCAGGTTTTGCACCAGGCCACCCGGAATGGATGAGTGAAGAGGTCGCGGCATCACATCCCGAACTGCGGGGAACAGCACGCCTTTGGCCGCATCTCGTAGAGGGAGAAGGCCATTTTATCGCTGTGTTGCAACACCAAGGTGGTCGTGTCACTGGAACTGAAGATCACACTGAATCCGGGGATTTGACTCCATTTGAGGGCAAGAATGACAGGGCATTGAACATAGATGCAGCGTATCCACGGAAAAAGCAGTTTTTGTCCGTCAAGGAAGCACTGACGCCAAGCGGTCAAGGAAGACATGCGACTGGTGAGCCTAAACGAAGTGGAAAAGGAATGGGCGGGAAGTCCGGTAAAGGAAAGTCCGCGCGCGGCTTGGGTGGCAATAAGTCTCGTTCTGGCAAAGAGAATGTAAAATCCGCTGCACGCTCCCCACAAGATGTGCTGGAGTCCTATCACCGATTTGTGAAGGATCAGCTTGAGGTGTCCTTTACAGGCTATACGGTGGTCTATGGAGATCGTATTTATCAGTCGCCATTGGCATCCCATCGTTTGGACGGCCTCAAGGTGGTGCGACCAGGCTGGTTTATGGGTACCGACAAGAATGGTCGCTTTGTGCCTTCACACCCGCTGGCGGTGGCATTACGCCCTTCAGAGGCGGCTAGAAGCATCAATCTCTCCAGTTCAGATGCTGAGGCCATCCGGTATTTAAAAGGGGAGACCTTGTCCATCCCCGTTGAGAGAATGGCACTGCGGAACGAAGTCCAGCCCAAAGGCTATACTCTCGTGTGCATTGATGGTTATTCGGCTGGGTGGGGCAAATGGCAGGACGGCATGCTCAAAAATGAATACCCTACAGGTTGGAGGTGGACATCGGTATGAGTGGAAAAGGGAGACAAACGCAACGTTTGGATAAAGTTTTGAGCCATATGGGATATGGCTCCCGTAGTGATATCAAGCGACAGGTGAAGCAAGGGATGATCACGGTAAACGGGAGGATCACCAAGGATAGCGGCTTACAGGTTCATCCATACCAGGATCAGATTGAAGTGAACGGGGAACGTGTTGTTTTTCGGGAGTATATTTACATCATGCTGCACAAGCCACCGGGCGTTATATCTGCAACTGAAGATACGAGGGAGCGGACGGTACTGGATTTACTGAGCGCGGAGGAACGACACTTTGAGCCTTTTCCAGTAGGACGCTTAGACAAAGATACAGAAGGGCTATTGTTGTTGACCAACGATGGTAAGCTAGCGCACGAACTACTTTCTCCACGGCGGCATGTCCCTAAAACATATGAGGCTACCGTATCGGGTCATGTCACGGAGGAGGACATTCATCAATTTACAGCAGGAGTGGAACTGGATGATGGGTATGTTACCCTTCCTGCACAGTTGACCATTCTTCGCCATGAACATCCGCACCAGGCAGATGGGGAAGTCATTTCTTATATTTCACTTGTAATCCATGAGGGAAAATTTCATCAAGTGAAGCGTATGTTCGAAGCGGTTGGTAAAAAGGTGACCTATTTAAAAAGAATAGCTATGGGCCCATTGAAGCTGGATGAACAGCTTCCACTGGGCAGCTATCGAGAGCTGACTAGTGAAGAACTGGCATGGATCGGCCGGGATATAGCATCTGCAACGTCAGAAGTTTGATGAGCAGATTAAATATAAATGACGCACAGGCTCTTATGAGATTCCTGTGCGTCATTTTATGATATAGACAACCAGCAGAGAATTATTCAAACTCAACGTTAAACACTGAATCGCAGTTTACGAATTATTGTGCGCGTGCTGCCCGACTCTTTTTCACTTCGGCTGCTGTATAAGCTGTAACCTTGTTTTTACCTGTCGTTTTGGATATGTACATCGCTTGATCGGCCTGCTTGACCAGTTCATCCGGGTTCATTTCCTTCTTCACTGTACTGTGTCCGACACTGATGGTGACAATGCTTTCTTCCGCGACCCGCTCGCGGATACGTTCTGCGACATGTCCAACCTTGGCACGTCGATCCACAACCATTGCGACCAGTTCCTCGCCACCGTATCGTCCGGTCAGTCCGATTTCATCCAGTTCATCCTCCATAATCTGTGCCACCTGTTTAAGTACTTCATCCGCACGAGCATGGCCCTGCGTATCATTCAACTTTTTGAAATTGTCAATATCGCAAAAAATGACCGACACGCGGATTCCTTGATCCATATATCGCCGTAGTCTTCCCGAAAAATATTTACGGTTATATAGCCCTGTCAGGCCATCGGTGATGGAAGAACGGTAAATCCTTTGGAGCAGCTCCACAATCCGTTCAAACAGGATGAGGAATAACGTAGTGTAGTACAGCAATGGTAAAAATGACATATATAGGACTGTGTTTGATCTTCCAGCTTCTGCAGGGATGTCATTTCGCAGCCACAAATAGCCAAGCCAGAGCAAATACATGAATAAGCCCGCTACATACTTCTTTGGCTGTCCGATTCGTGGGGTGATGAACACAAGGCTCAGTATAAGTACCAGTACTCGATAAAACAGAGTGAACCCAACTAGTTTCGCTGCGCTGATCCAAGCGGGCAACAAACCTGCAGTCCAGGCAATAATCGGCAATATCAATAACGCACCCAGCAGCAGCAAGGTCCATGTCTGCGCACGTTTCAGCTTCCGGTAGAGTTGAAATACGGCGGCATTGATGAGCACGAAGGCAGACGCCTCCAGCACATTTTTCCACACGATTCCTTGGAGTTGCATCTTGCCTCCACCTGCTGAATAGAGATTCATGGCTTCATATGTCATAATAATAATAGCGGCAACCGAAAAAAGGATATAGGCTTTTTTTCGTTGTCTGCTATATATGATCACGCACATCAGTGCCATCATGAGTATAATATACAAACCGCAGGCTGCACTTACGGCCCCGGCCAGAGAGGGGAAACCCAAGGTTCCCGATAAGGACAACAACGTCAACATCACCGACTCCATTTGCAAAAATAGTCAATCTATTGAACGGTTGATATCGTTCCGATACAATAGACAGGATTTATCCTATTTAAAATGTTATAATTTTCTTTTGTGACTAACATTTATTCTCAATATATCATCTTTCAGAAAATCCGGAAACCTATACATACAATCTGTGATCCGGGCAGTTTAATGCTTGAAAGGGGAAGCACGTCATGAAATTGCTACAGGCTCTCTTTTTCCCACCCGAGCAACCGGGAGGCGTTTCATCCATGATTCCATATCTGCAAGAGCGATTTACATCCCCCCGTTGGGAAATGGAGCTATTTTCAATCCCTAAACGGATTCGTAACAAGGGTAGGGACGAAGTAACTTTTGATACCTTTGACTGGACGAGATATGAACAATATCCAATCGTTCAAAAATATATTCAGACGTACCGTGACTATTTGTGGTGGACCCGGCTTCGTATTCAGAAGCCCTATGACCTCATTCATGCCCATCATCCGATTGCCGGAATCGCTATGAAAACTGTTTTTCCTGACATTCCACTCGTACAGACGATTCACTCTTCCTATGAGAAGGAGTTAATTCTAAACGGGAAAATAGAGGAGAACGGGCCTGAACACCAATTCTTGGTGTCACTGTATGGGGAAATGGAGCAGAAGGCGGATCGCCTGATAGCGGTATCTCATTCTTTTCAGCATTACTTAACTCCTTACGTTCAGAATCCGCAAGACATTGCAGTCATTCCGAATGGATATGATGAGAAGCGCTTCAAACCCATTCCACACGAAAATGAAGTGACACAGCTCATAACCGTTTGTCGCCTTGTTCCGGCGAAAGGACTGGATATTTTATTGCGGGCCTGTGCTGAACTTAAAAAAAGAAATCTGGATTTTGTCCTTCATATTATTGGAGACGGCCCGGTTCGCCCTGAGCTGGAAGAGATGGCGCGACAGCTCGATATATACCATGAGACGATTTTTTATGGATATACCCTTCATCCAGAAGAGTTTATGCCTTTCTTTGATGTATTTGTCTTGCCTTCTCGGGCGGAGGCCTTTGGTTCGGTATTTGCGGAAGCAGCGTTAAGTTGTCTGGCATTGGTAGGTACAGAAGTGGGAGGAATACCGGAGCAGATTGAAGATGGGGTAAATGGTCTGCTCGTGCCACCCGACAATCCGAGGGCACTGGCAGACGCATTAGAAAAGGTCATTGCTGACCCTGCCTATCGTTATGAGCTGGCTAGATCTGCCTGCGATAAAGCTAAATCAAGCTATTCTTTAAGTCGGGCGGTTAACGAGTTGAAGAAAATGTATTTGAAATTTCCACATTAACCATGACGAGTACCACCTGGTTTGGAATCGGAATGCCGAAAGCTGGAGCGAGGACGTGAGGAACGGAAAGGTCTCCTGCGTCCTGCTAAGATCAGTTTACTAACCCACATCAGACTGAGCATTCCGAAAATAGGATAAAGGACAGATAACAGTGAACTGAAGCCGAACTGACTGATTAAAAAACAGGTGAGCATAATGAATAGTGTGATGAGCTTGGGCGAAATTTGGACATGCTGACGAATTTGCAGACTGACTCCATAAATGTCGGCTACAAAGGTACTGAAGATTTCCATGAAAATGAGTAGAATGTATATGATTTCGACAAAGGCACCCAGACGGTAAGCAATGCTTCCCATAGGGATTTCAAATTGCTGAATACCCGGCATATGTGCTGACATGGCAAAGTGTGCAGCCATTAGCATAAACCCGACACCAACTCCGCCCAAAACTCCGCCCCAGCGGATAGTTCTTCGGGAAAAGGTTTGGCTGCCAAGTGGTACAAGCACGGCTTGGGCCATAGTTAGGTTGAAGGACGTGTACAGCAGTGGAGAGAGCAAGGTTCGAAATGTACTGTGATCTGTCGTATTCGTAATAAAACTCTGAGGATTGGGCATGGAGAGCGTGCTGTGAACGAGCAGAAGAGACATGATGATCATCAGAGGGACAACCACGGTGTTCATGTGCAAGATGGCCTTAATGCCTTTACTTAGCAGCAAATAAGTACCAATCAGTGTAATAAGCAGTCCGGTTTGGTAATGCAGGTGAAGGTGCTCTACAAAAACAGAGCCGGCTCCTGCCAGCATGACGCTGTTTACGCCAATCAACACGATGAGTGTGAACCAGCTAATCCATTTCCCGGCATTGGCACCAAAAAGATGTTTGTTCAGGTCCTCGTAGGATTTGGCTGAAATATCATGAGCGATCAGCATCATTTTCGTACCCAACCATACAAATATGATTGTAGATAGCATAATAGTGAGTGTAGCCCAACGACCATACTGCGTAAAAAATTGCAGAATTTCTTGTCCGGTAGCAAATCCGGCACCGACGATTGTACCGATGTATGTAAAAGCAATTTGAAAAACATGAATATTACGTTTCATCCCCAGTCCCTCCTTGCCTGCTTGAATAACGCTGCAGCGAGCATATAATACAAACTATGTTCAACTGAAATAGGACATGACTGGATGAGACTGAAAATAATTAAAGTGAATTAATGAATAGCTTGACGGGAGCGTAATTTATGGGTCAAATCCTTGCATGGATACTGGAATACGGATATTTGGCAATGTTCGGCTTGCTTGCACTTGGAGTAGCGGGTATGCCGATACCCGACGAAGTGCTAATGATCGCCTTCGGCGGGCTCGTGTCTCAAGGGCACTACAACTTCATTGCTGCACTGGCAGTCACATTTTTCGGTAGTATGACGGGTATGATGCTTAGCTACACATTGGGGCGTCTGTTGGGCAAACCACTTTTGCATCGATACGGAAAATGGGTGAGGCTTACGCCTTCTAGGATTGCCTCTTCTGAAAATTGGTTTGGGCGCTATGGTACCTGGGGAATCCTGTTCGGATATTTTGTCCCCGGCTTGAGACATGTATCCTCATATCTGGCAGGTACAACCCGTTTAGGCGTTTTCCGCTATATCAGTTATGCATCAGCAGGAGCTTTGCTGTGGTGCGGTACATTTTTGGGGATTGGACATGCGGTGGGCATGCATTGGGAGCAGGTGGCGAAGCTAATGGAGAAGGTGACGCATCGGGTAGGGCTGATCGTTATTCTTTTAATCGTTGCGGGAGGAATCACCGCATGGTTCTGGAACAAGCGTAAAAAAAATGTCACATGACCGCATGGAAAGCAGCTATAGCTTGAAAGCGGCGGGTGAAGTATGGTACTTTTACCGCATAGGATTGCCGTGGGAGGTCATGTAATGGAAGTATTAAAGAAACGAATTTTAAATGAAGGCGTGATTGCATCAGATCAGGTGCTGAAGCTGGATGGTTTGCTTAATCACCAGGTTGATCCAGAACTGACAATGGCAATGGGACGAGAGTTCGCAGCACGTTTCCGAGAAGAGAAGATTACCAGAGTAGTGACCGTGGAGTCCTCAGGCATTGCCATCGGGTTTGCGACAGCATTGGAATTGGGTGTACCGTTGGTATTTGCTCGTCGTAAAAAGACCCTATTAGCTGATCCAGACGCACTGTGTGAACGCGTACCTTCGTTTACAAAAGGTATTGTTACGGATATTATGCTGTCTCGTCAATTTATTCACGAAGATGACCGTGTTCTGTTCATTGATGATATTATTGCTAATGGTGATGCGGCGCGAGGTATGGTTAAAATCATTCAACGCTCCGGAGCAGAGTTGGTTGGATTTGGTGTCGCGGTGGAAAAAAGCTTTCAGGCCGGAGCGAGAACCATCCGTGAGCAGGGTATTCGTGTAGAGTCATTGGTCAAAATTTCGTCGTTAGCTGACGGCAAGATTGAGTTTGCTGAATAGTAACAATTCAAAACTCCTGATCCTTATTTCTAATAATAACCTTTGCATGAGCTTCAATTTCGCTTATAATATAGATAAGGTTTTGGAGAGGAGGCAGCAACATGGGGAAAGAACAATTGACCGAACAGTTTTTTCTGGAAAAACTGGCAGCGGCTAAAGTACACTTTGAGCGTGCCTTGGATTGTAAGCATACGGAATTCGACGATTTGTATCCCTATATGATTGAACATCCTCAGTTTTTTTGGTATAAACGCTATGTGGCCTGGTCTGAGTTGTTGACGTTGGTTAACCTATGCGAAGAATTGTCCTTCTCTTGGAAAGAAGAATTTACTGCTCACCAAGTGGAGTATGTAGATCAGCGAGTGTTGTCTGCACAAGTGCTGGACTTCTGGTATGAGAAGAACGATACAAAAGAACATGATCACAGTGTGAATCAGTCGGGATAATTTGTCGCTCTGTTGGCAATCCATATAAGTAGTAAGAGAGAAGAGACCTAAATGATTCGTTTAGGTCTCTTTTTAAACTTTTTTCATGTTTATAGAACCATGATCGTTATGTTAAAAAAGTGAATAAGGAGGGGACAAGGATGATTATGGACGAAGAATTGGATGCTTATCGACTCTCCGGTGAAAAGGTGCGTGTCGTACGCGATGGATTGGAGTCCAACGATGTTGTGGGCATTGTACTGGCATGGGATGAGGAACAGGTGCTTATTCGTCGCCAGAATCGACGTGTGGTCAAATTGGATCGCAGCTATACATACCAGTCGTTCAGCGAGCCGCGTCACAATCCGATAGATCTGGATTAGGAATGGGTTTTCAAATGGGTGTTGGATAAAAATAACTGGGTGATTCATTAGGCATACAGAAACTCTAAATCGGACACAGTAATGAAGGAAAATCCAACAGAGAGGACGTGCTGTGTCAATGACGGTTATGGACGAAAAAGTACATGCATACAAGGATCAAATCAGCCATTTGGAAGATCAGTTGCCCGAGGTAGTTCATGCATATCATCGTTTTACCGGAGAGTGCTTTCAAGCCGGCAGCCTAGATGAGAAAACCAAGCAATTGATTGCGCTAGGCATTGGCTTATTTGCCAACAATGAAGTATGCACGTTTTATCACGTGGACGAGGCGCGGTCCAAAGGAGCCAGTGATCAGGAAATTATGGAGACCATTGCTGTAGCCTCAGCAGTAGGTGGAGGACATGCTCTAAGCCAAGGGGTAACGCGTGTACAGAAGGCGTTGCAATAAGGCGAATCATTAATTGATGAGCTTATACTTCGTCATAGCGGTTATAGATCGATTTGGATATATGATGAATATGGAAAGGAGCTTCCGCGCACAGTTGGTGTCTGCGGAAGCTTTTTTCTTTTGCGTGTTGGTTGTGCGGGGATTATGCTCTTCTGCTTGCGGCAAAAGCAGCAGGGCGAGACGTTTTACGCTTATAAGCCAAAGAGGATGTAACCAAACTTCGTTCAACGATGCGTAGAGGTTTGGATGTTGAATTGTTTGGTAATTCGGGGCGATGTTTCTTTAGTAAAGGAAGGGCAGCTGTATCGGGCATAGAGGTTGAGAGCCCGAGATATGCTCGCATCCGCTCATACATTTCTTTGCGGAATGCTGGCATTGCCATACTGAACTGCTCTTTATTGCCTTTACTTATATAGGTGGCGTGAACGCCGGAGTGGTTTTGTTGTATGTCCAGAACTTGAATGTGATATTTATTAAATTCATGTTTTATTTCAGACAGCAGGATCCCGGTACGATCTACACCTGCGTTAACCATTTCGACATAAAGATCAGGGGTTTTCAGCATACCGCTTTCTTCAAGAATTAGGCTGTCCCGCTCAAATACTTTTTGAATAAAGGTAAGGAGCAGATAACTTTTCACAAGAGACCATTCATGCTGAGTAGTATCTAAAGAGATCATTACCATTCACCGCCTTAGGAAAATGTGATGATAATTCATAACCGAATGAAGAAAAGGAACCTTCGTTCCCGAGAACTTATGTTCTTATTTTAGTTTATTATTCCTTTTTTATCAAGAGGAAATTAACAAATATAAAGGTTTGACATCTTGATATAAGCATGGTATGATCTATCTTGTCGCTAAGAAAGATTGATCTTTCGAGGATAAACGACAACTTATATGCGGTCGTGGCGGAATTGGCAGACGCGCACGGTTCAGGTCCGTGTGGGCTAACCCCCCGTGGAGGTTCGAGTCCTCTCGACCGCATCTATTAGAAAAGGTCTATAGAATTGCTCTCGTAGCAGTTTTAGAGACCTTTTTCTTATATTTCCGGGGATTTGCTCATAGTTTAAGCTGAACACGTTTCTTGTCTTCCAGCAAACTATGGATTTCCATAAAGGATTCTGACAACTTACTTGATTTCTTTTAGGTGGAATTTTTGCGAATTCCTTAAGTTCTTAAACAATTCTTTTATAAGGTTATCTTTTAAGATATGATAGAAAATAACGCACTTTATGATGAAGTTATTGAAAGGTTGGATGTAAGATGGAGAAAGCGACTTTTGCAGGTGGATGCTTCTGGTGTATGGTGACTCCGTTTGAAGAACAGCCGGGCATTCATGGCATTGTGTCAGGATACACTGGAGGAACGATTGCCGATCCGACCTACGAGCAGGTTAAAACAGGAACTACAGGTCACTACGAGGTGGTGCAGATTACTTTTGAACCTGAGCTGTTTCCTTATGAAAAGCTGCTCGAATTATATTGGCCGCAAACAGATCCTACCGACGGGGAAGGTCAATTTCAGGACCGGGGTACACAGTATAAACCCGCAATTTTTTATCATACAGAGCAGCAACGTGAGCTTGCACAACTGTCCAAGGAGCAGTTGGCACAAAGTGGACGCTTTGATAAGCCAATTGTAACGGAGATTCTTCCTGCTTCGATTTTTTATCCTGCAGAGGATTATCATCAGGATTACCACAAGAAAAACGTGAAGCACTATAAGGAAGATCGGGCCCAATCTGGTCGTGATGAATTTATTGATAAGAACTGGTAAGCGGCTTTAACATACGTTTCTACGCACGATAAGGCAGATCAGGATTATTCCATGGATCTGCCTTATACATATTTAGACGACGTTACTCACACAATGAAGGGACAGAGAAGGAGGCTGACCCGCAATGAGTACACGACGGAAGCTGCACATGAGAAATATAATAAAAAAGGCTTTAAAGGAATCTCGCGCTCGGAAAGAGCCAGCTTATGTACCTGTATTTCATTCAAGCTCCAAAATGCGAAGAAGCGTAGTACTCTGTATTTCGGTATGCATGTTATTCATGGTCTGTAGTACTGGTGTTGCAGAAGCAATAGACAAACAGGACGAGCCGCAAAAGATGGTTGCCGTCATTATTGACGATCTGGGAAACCATATGAAAGGAACTGAGCAAATTTTAAATTTACCGGTTAAGATTACCGTTGCTGTGATGCCCTTCCTGCCTACAACCAAGCAGGACGCTATGGAAGCGCATAAGCGCGGCCATGATGTCATCGTCCATCTTCCAATGGAGCCAAAGCAAGGGAAGCCCGAATGGCTTGGGCCTGGAGCAATTAAGGCTAATATGACGGATGAAGAAGTACGTGCGAAGGTGACAGCAGCCATTAAGGATGTTCCTTTTGCGATAGGGATGAACAACCACATGGGTTCCAAGGTCACTTCTAATAAGCGCATTATGTCCATTGTTCTTGATGTTTGTAAGGAGCATGGACTATTTTTTGTCGATAGCCGTACTAATTATCGGTCAGTGGTTCCTGAGCTTGCCGCTAAAAAGGGAATGCCACCAGTACGAAATGATGTTTTTCTGGATGATGTCCATAACCTCGCCCATGTGAATCGGCAACTTACAAAAGTAGTTGAATGGCTGGATAAGCACAACACCTGCGTAACGATTGGGCACGTCGGCGTGTCTGGTATGTACACATCCTCCGCTCTTCATTCGTCGGTTCCCAAACTAAAGGAGCACGCCAAATTTGTGGGTATTAGCGATTTGGTACGAGCTGTATGGGGATGGACGGGAGACCCAGCCACCAACACTACCATGCCGTCAGATGCGCAATAATGCCTGCGGCAATAGCTTCGGCAATGCTTTTTTGACCACGATCCTCGGAAAGCATAGCTCTGTCCTGTTCGTTACTGATAAACCCGGTTTCCACAATTACAGCGGGTTGCCGGATTTTATTCAAAAGATAAAAGGGTTTTCCGTACACTGTTTTTCTATTCATGCAAAATAAGCGGTTTAATGAATGCTGAATCCGTTCAGCTAACAGATAGCTGCTGCCTTCATCCTGATACAGTACAATGGGTCCCCGTTTTTCGGCACGTTTGCTCCAATTGACATGCAGGCTTACAACCAAAGCGGTGGGCAGTTGTTCTGTTAGGCTTTTCCGTTGGGCGAGGTCTTTAAGGTGCCGGGATTTGGACTGCAGCCAACGGTTGTCGTCACTCAGTGCGTAGTCCTTGTCCCGATTCAGGACAGCAGGATATCCCTGGGAGCGTAAAATCAAGTACAGCTTTTGAGCAATGGCAAGATTGATATCTTTTTCCAAAATTCCTTTGTGACTTGTTCCACCATCCACACCGCCATGGCCTACATCAATCAGGACAACGGGCTTGGCAAAAGCGTGATAGGACGAATGTACGTTGGATGGACTATCTATATACTTGTTCGGTTCGTTACTTTTCTCGTCGGGCTGAGCAACTATATAGGTAAATGGGGCGAATACAGCACTGCAAAGGATGCATAGACTGAACCCCAAGCATGTCAGCCATATTTTGTTTAACTTTTTTTTCCTCACATTCTATTCCTCCAGTGGACGAATTGATTATTTACTGAAAAACCATGCATAACAGGCATCAAACCTAAAGCAGGTAGCTGCCTTCAATATGACAATTAGCCTTGGGGTAACTGTTATGTTGAAGATAGTATGTTCCATTTAAGGGAAACCATGCATAGTTATTTCCACAGGGGTTAGACCTTTTGGAAAATGAGCAAGCTAGTTTTATCTGCACCTAACGTGTAAATCCGATATTTCCAAGCAACGTAAGTGGAAATAATAGGCGCAGATTGGAGGAGGTCATGGAGGATGGCGAAGAGTGACGAACTGGTGACGTATATTACGCAGCGGATTGTTCGCTATATGGAAACGCCGCGTGATGTTCGGCGCAGTCAAAAACAAGCCAGAGAGCCGTGGGGGAGCAAATGGTTTGGCATGTTGCCTCTCGCTCTGAAAATGTGGATGAAATCCACACGCAGAGGGCGAAGGGAGCGACATTAAACTCGCCAAAGAGACCACAAGAGGCATAGGTTATGCCATTTGAGGTCTCTTTTTATGTTGTAGGGATCATTCCGATCTTTTCGTGTTTCTTAATAACTAGGAGTCCATACGATAAAATTCGCCAGCTGACAATAACTGTTTTAGTGGTACAAATCGGGAAAGTCCATGATGGTAGGTTAACGCATATAAATTGGGTTGGGACGGATGATCTGGGGATATCCAGGACTGATACCCACTAATGGATAAGGGACCTCCAAAGGCAAAATTGATACCTGTGGCAGAAAATATAATACGCGGTGAAATACTCAGTGTATCCATAAATTGGGCTGTGTTACGGACAAAAAGTTTTTGCTTGGGTTGAAGCCAACCCAGATCGTCATAGGGATCGAAAGGAGCAGACGAGACCGTAACTGCTTGCGCCTGTGTTTTCAAAAAGGGTACAGATGAAGAGAACACGTTGTTTTGGAGCTTATGTTTCCAACTCCCATCTGCCACTTCTTCAGGTAACGGATCGCCAGTTACAGCATCAATACATATTTTGCTGCCTGTAGAGGAACCCACCAGCCAGTAGGCTAGTAGCGGTTCCTCATACATAGGTGTGATTTGCAGCTTGTCGATAGATGAAAGATCGGTTTCTGTGAGCGACACCAGAGATTGGCGAAGTATATCCATACTATAAGGTCCACCCGGACCATTCCCATATTCGTTGAGTTGATATGCGCCATTTGAGTCTGATCCGATAATCAGGTAGCCGATGTATTCTCCCGCACGGTTTACTTGAACAAGCCAACTCTGGGTTCCAGGTCCGAGCGGATGATAGCTAAGCTCAGCATCTTTCCACGAGGCAAAAGGGGGCTGCGACGATAGGGATTGTACCATGTTGTCTACAGTCTGTTTTACGTCTGCGGGCACGCCTTGCTCCTCAGTAGGAAAACTTGCTGAAACGTCACCCGGGGAAGGAGTAGCAGGACTCGTGGAGTTCAATGGAGGAACCCGGGAGCTTTCGTTGTAGAGAGACACCAAGTTTAAATTGTTGCCTTGAGCGATTGAGGGAGCCGCATGAATGGAAGCGAACGGACAGACTGCGGACAGGCCGATCAGAACAGCTGCGATCATACCTATGCTATAGTGCCCGGAATGATTCTTCTTCAATGAAATCCACCTTTCTGTCGGCTTGATTGCCCGACGGAGGCATTCTTTTTATACAGCATACAGCCTGTCCGATAAAAAGACTGCTGCACCTTGTCGGCGCAAATGTCGTATCCAGGTTCGCTTTTTGCTGTCGATACATAGGAGACATGTTTAACCAAACTTGTGGTTACAGCAGCGGAAACTGGTGTAGGCTGAAGCAAGATGTTACAAGCTGACGATACCTCTGCAACTCTCCTGCGAAGGAGCAAGAGATATCGGTTACCGCAGATGAAATATCCCGCAGTTAATGGCGGATACGAGTACCTTGGGCTCATATTGCCATACCATCTCTTTACGGCGGGCTTGATGCTGCTCTGATATGGCTTCTTTTTTATCCTCTTCCTCTTTCTGCTCCTTGATTAGATCATCGTAGTAGTGGTCAATAACCTCCAATTCCTCGCGCAATCGTTCCTTCGCCTGCTCAGCCCAATCATAATCTTGCTGACGGAGCTGTTCGGTGAGGTAGCTTTCAAGCGAGCTAGAAGCTTCAGGGACAGATAACTCGGCAGGCTGCACATGCATATTACCCGCCAGCAGCGGGCTGAGCTGTCGAGTTTCGAGCATGGCGCCAAAATCGGTTACAATGGTGCCGCTTTTAAGCGAAATACCTAGCCACTGAAGTTCCTCACGCTTCAAATCGCAGGCGAATTCAATCTTATAGCAGATGCTGAGCCAAGCTTCATAGACTACGGGAGAGCGGGCAGACAGCTGACGGGCATCAGGCTGTTCAAACAAATAAACATATTTCCCTCCATCTCGTGCGGCTTCAAAAATTTGATGCAGCCGACGGCTTCCATATCGAAGCTCCTCCTGCAAAATACGTCCAGGTCCCAATTGTGGTAATGTCGGTACATGACCGAAGTAACGCCCCATGACTTGATCTTGTGCTGCGTTGCCTGATGCTGGAGTTGGTGGCGTATGATCCGCTAAACGTTCCTGTTCTGTGCGATAGGCTTCCCCATCAAAGATGAAAGTGAAGGACATCGTCTGCGCTGGAACGCCAGTACGCTCTACGTATCCCCAATAGTAGGGGCGGTTTGTTAAGGCTTTATCCGCTTCTGGAGAAAGCTTGACGGTTACATGATGAGGCGACCTCTCAATGACACTGCATCCGGTAGCTTCCAGATAGGTGTGTACAAAACGCTGGACTTGCTGTGCATTCATGGTCAAACTAGCGACCTCCCTTCACACTGCGTCGAGCTTTGCCCGGAGGAACCGTATTGCCTGCTAGGCCTAATAAATCCTCGGTGTTTGGCTGGTCTGTGCGCAGTTGTTCCATTTCCTGCTTGATGGAATCCAGCGAGTGGCCCAGCTTTTGCATTTTTTTGCGAATTTCATCATCGCTACTGGATTCAAGCATGATCTTATACAGACTTTTTTCAATAGATTCTTTTTTCTCAAATTTCTCAAGAATAACGTCCAATCCGCCAATGACCATCTCAAACATATTTATCTTTTCATGCAGCAGATGCAGGATATGCTCCTCAATCGTTCCGGTTGTGGACAAGTTGAAAATATTAACATCATGCGTCTGTCCAAGCCGATGTACCCGTCCGATCCGCTGCTCCACACGCATGGGATTCCACGGTAAATCGAAGTTAATCATATGGTGACAAAATTGCAGGTTAATGCCTTCACCCCCCGCTTCGGTGGCAATCATGACCTGAATTCGCCCACGGAACAGATCCATCATCCAATCCTTGCGTCCACGGTTCATACCGCCTCGGTAAGGAACAGCAGATAGGCCACGGTCACGGAAATAGTTCAGCAAATACTCCTGTGTGGCTCGGTATTCTGTAAAAATGATCACTTTTTCGTTCATCTGACGGATAAGCTCGAGCGCTTTTTCTGCTTTGGAATTGGCCTTGATCGCTTTAATATGTGCAACCAAATCCCAGACACGATCGCGTAGGGGAGAGTCTGGGGCCATTTTTTTAGACAAATTGACCAGCGTTACGAACACAGCGTCCCGGCTGCTGCACACTTCCCGTTGAAGGGTGACGAGAGACAGCATGCTACTTAAATTTCCGCCATTCGCCTGGTATTGCTCTTTCACAAAAGAGGTCACCCCATCGTACAGCGCTTGCTCTTCCGGCGAAAGTTCCAAGTGAATGTTGGAAACATTTCGTTTGGTGAATTGAACCGGGCCTTCTCCGCGACGATTGCGGATCATGACTTTAGATAGCTCATCCTTGAGCTGATCTTCATTTTTGGGCAGACGTTTATCTACAACAAAGTTGGCTGAAAAATCGCCATGTCTTCCCAATTGACCAGGCTTGAGCAGTGTAATCAGATTGAACAGCTCAGACAGATCGTTTTGTACAGGTGTTGCTGTCAGGAGCAAACAATATTTTTTACGCAGCTTCATAATGAACTGGTAGTTGGATGTCTTTTTATTTTTCAGCTTATGAGCCTCGTCTATAATGAGTAGGTCATAATCGGTATCTAGTAGGATGTTACTATGGGGCTCCCGCTTGGCGGTATCCATAGAGGCCACGACGACCTCGGAAGACCAAGAATACGCTTTTTTCTGGGCGACAGCGGGAATACCGAATTTGCTGTTCAGCTCACGTACCCATTGTAGGACCAGAGATGCGGGTACAAGAATAAGCACTTTGGAAGCCAGCCCACGAACCAGATATTCCTTTAGGATCATTCCAGCTTCGATTGTTTTGCCTAGGCCGACTTCATCGGCAAGAATGGCACGTCCGGACATTTGAAATAGTACCTTTCGAGCGGTATCCAGCTGATGGGGTAGTGGAGTGAGGTCTTGCAAATGCTGTAGACATTGAAGCTCATCAAAGCTCGGCACCAGTTTGACTTTTTCAGCCTCAATGGCCAGCTGATACAGATTCCAATCTCCCCAAGGGCCACCTTTGCGCAGCCGCTGGTCCAGCTCATCCTGCCAGCTTCGATCAAATTGCACCGGAACAGGCAGTGGCGCTTGATTAGGTATGTGCGGGGAACTTGTCGATTTGGCTTTCATGATGATTCCCTCCCTCCTGGTAGTAGCACAGTTAAAGCTCTTGGTTCTGTCACATATGTGGCATCTATTTAGCACAGATCGTAGATGTAGTATGGACGGAAAAAGATATCTTCATAACAGGAGGGATGAAATCCTTTAGCTGCCTTCCATTAACTTTTGGAGTTTACTTTCCGTAGAGGTCTGCGCAATAGGCGTGTAGATGCTGCAACGGAGATCAACACTGCCCTGTACCTGAAGAGAAGTCAGGTCAAATAGCATTTTGCCAGCCTTGGCATGACGAAATTCAATGAGCACCTCCGGCGCGGAGCTTACTTCACTCTGATTCCAAAGCTCGTTAAACTCTGGGTAGGTCTGACTCATATTTTGTATAAATTGTGCATACCAGGGGTCTGTTACGTATTGTCCGTAATAAGCGCGGAAAATTGCAAGAAACCCCTTTACAAAGTGTTCCCAATTCACGGCTAGACTTTTAAACTCCTTTTTGGTGAATAGCAGTTCAATCATATTGCGTTGCCCATGTGGTAGCTCGGCAAAATCCATAAAAACATGAGCAGCAGCGGCGTTCCAGCCGACAATATGACAACGCCGATCTGAAATAATAGCTGGGCAGTAGTGTAGCTCTTGTACGATCTTTTGCAGAGAGGGGGAAATGACGGCCTGCTCTGCAGGAACAGGAAGGCTGTGAGACCCGGCCTCGATCGCCAAATCATACAAATATTTGCGCTCGTCTGTGTTCAACTGCAATGCGGCAGCAATAGCATCCAACACAGAGGCGGACACCTTAATATCTCGTCCTTGCTCCAGCCAGGTATACCAGGTCGTACTGACACCTGCCAGCTGAGCGACTTCTTCTCTGCGCAAGCCTGGTGTTCTGCGACGTGATCCTTGGGGGAGACCGACCATATGTGGGTGTAGGCGGGCCCTTTTTGTTTTTAGAAAAACAGATAGTGCTTCCAGACGTGCTTCCGTTTTCATAGGTATTTTCTCTCCATTCAATGGGTATATCCGAAGTGAGCAAATAAGGCGTTTACTATAGTAGTGTTCATTATACCAGGATAAACAAACACTTGTAATAGGATAAGACAAGGGTAAAATGAGGATTATAAGTAAGTCACCGAGCAGGAGGAATGAATAGCTTATGCAAAGAGTAGTGATAACAGGTATGGGTGTCGTTTCCCCACTAGGTAATGAAGTGGATACGTTGTGGAAGAATTTGCTGGAAGGCAATTCAGGTATACGTAAAATTGATACATTCGATGTGTCCGATTTGAAAGCACAAATTGCTGGACTGGTACAGGATTTTGATGCAGAAAAGCAATGGGGACGTAAAGATGCTAGACGAATGGATCGGTTTACTCAGTTTGCATTATATGCGGCAGAACAAGCGCTTAAGGATTCCGGTCTGGAACTCGATCACACCGATTTGGAGCGTGTAGGTGTCTATGTGGGATCGGGAGTCGGCGGTTTGGATACGTTGGTGGACAATGTAGATGTTCTGCTACAACGTGGACCGGGTAGAGTTAGCCCGACGCTGGTACCCATGATGATCTCGAATATGGCTGCTGCTCAAATTAGTATCGCGTTTGGAGCGATGGGACCTACGCTTTCACCCGTGACGGCTTGCTCTATTGGGAATACAGCAATTGGAGAGGCATTTCGGACGATTCGAACAGGAGATGCGGATGTCATTTTTGCTGGTGGAGCTGAAGCGGCGGTGACTAGATTGGCCTTGGCAAGCTTCGCTAATGCGACTGCCTTGTCCACACGTAACGAGGAGCCTTCTATAGCAAGTCGACCTTTTGATCAGGATCGAGACGGTTTTGTCATGAGCGAAGGTGCAGGTATTCTGGTACTGGAGTCACTGGAACACGCTATCCGCCGTGGTGCGGAAATCTATGGTGAGGTCATCGGTTATGGAGCCAGTTCGGATGCTTATCACATGGTTGCACCGCATCCCGAAGGAACCGGAGCTTACTTGGCGATGAAAGCAGCCCTTCATTCGGCCCGCATCTCCCCGGAAGAAGTGGACGTGATTAGCGCCCACGCAACGAGTACGTCTGTCGGGGATGCCGCTGAGACCCTTGCAATCCATAAGCTGTTTGGTGATTATGCCTATCAGATTCCGGTTACTGCGAATAAGTCCATGCTGGGTCATATGCTGGGAGCTGCGGGCGGGGTCGAAGCGATTGCGCTTGTGCAAAGCCTACGGGAAGGCATCATTCCACCAACGATGCATCTCGACAATCCGGACCCGGTTTGCGATCTGGATTATGTGCCTCACGAAGCGCGCAAGGCTCCACTAAATATTGGGCTATCTAATTCTTTCGGCTTTGGTGGTCATAATGCGGTCATTGTGCTGAAGCGCTACGAGTCATAATATGTAAGGAGTTATTGAAACCAAACCTCAGGCATTCTATCCGGCTGGATAGAGCACCTGAGGTTATTTTAATCGAAGAATAACAGATTCATTTTAGATAAGAGATAGAGTAAGATGAAGGAAAACATTTGGAGGGACGGGAAGCCATGGTTTTAATCAGGAACATACAACCAGCAGACGCTGAGGCTTATTGGAATTTGAGACTGGAAGCCCTACAAATGAACCCCGAAGCTTTTGGAACCTCCTATGAGGAAGCCGCACTAGTTCCGCTATCTGATGTGGTGAAGCAGATACAAAATAAACGAGATCATTACATACTTGGTGCATTTACAAAGGATCATCAGCTGGTTGGCATGACCGGGTTTAGAAGAGAGCAGAAAATAAAGACGCAGCATAAGGGAGCAATTTGGGGAGTTTATGTACCATCGACCTATCGAGGCCAGGGGATCGCAAAAAAACTTTTATTTGAAGTTATCAGCCAAGGTAGAAAAGTGGAAGGTTTGAAGCAAATCAACCTGAGTGTGGTGACTACCAATCAAGCTGCTGTTGAGCTGTATAGAAAATTGGGATTTGAAACCTATGGTATAGAAAAGAATGCTTTGGAATATCACGGTCAGGGATATGATGAGGAGTTCATGGCTTATTTTTATTAATGACGAAAGGTTTTGAAAAAATGAAAATTGACCGATTGCTTTCTATCGTCATTTTGCTGCTAAAGAAAAATAGAATACAAGCGAAGGAACTGGCTGATTTATATGAGGTTTCGATCCGGACGATCTATAGAGATATTGAAGCGATTAGTATGGCAGGTATTCCGGTGGTCACTTATCAGGGAGCCAACGGGGGAATCGGTCTTATGGAAGGATACCGCCTGGATCGCAGTATGCTGACGGATCATGATATAAAGGATATCGTGATGGGTTTGCAGAGTTTGTCCTCGTCGTTGGGCGGCCCGAATGTGTCGCGGTTACTTCATAAATTTGAAAGTATTATACCGGAATCTGGGAAAGAGCAATTTAGTGTCCATACCACACAGTTTATCGTCGATCATTCGGGATGGGGAAATCGGGCTGCGCAGGAAGGCAAATTGATAAAGGTAAAAGAAGCAATGAGCCAAGCGCGCACTGTCGCCTTTACCTATCGAAATGCGGGGGGAGCCATAACGGAACGGAATGTTGAACCGCATACGCTCGTTCTGAAAGGACAACAATGGTTTGTATATGCATATTGTCCCGATAGGGAGCAGTTTCGTCTATTCAAACTCTCGCGCATGAGTGACCCTGTGGTTACAGAGACAGTTTTTGCTCGCAGGGATCTTTCTTATGAAGTGTTGCCGTGGAATGAGGGGCGGATGGAGGTATCCAGAGCCGTACAACCATTTACGCTACAATTTAACCGTGACTCAAGGCATCTGGCGGAGGACTGGTTTGGCGTAGAAGCATTGACCGAGCAGGAGGAAGGGATCTATACGGTTTCGGTCCCGTTTCCTGAGGATGCATGGGCGTACGGATTTATTTTAAGCCTGGGACCGGATGTGGTTGTCAAAGAACCAGCCCATTTGCGTGACAAGATTCATAAGATGGCGCTGCGTATTGCGTCTAATTATGAGAAGTTCAGGAATCATAAAGGAAATCTTAGTTAAAGTAAAACAAACCTGACCCATAGTTGTCAGGTTTGTTTCGTTATACTTGTGGCATACCTGATATCAGTTAGCGAAAGGGGATTTACGAGGATGGATAAAGCTTGTCAAAGTTGCGGGATGCCGCTAGAGCATGAGGACCAATATGGAACGGATGCACAACATCATAAAACGGATGAGTATTGCAAGTATTGTTACAAGGAAGGCGAATTTGTACAGCCTGAATTGACGATGGAGGGAATGATTCAGCAGTCTGTGCCTTTCCTGGTAGAGGAGGGGATGCAGGAAGAAGAAGCGACTTCGATGCTGCGCAATTACCTGCCGTTTTTGAAACGATGGCGGTCCTCAGAGGATACGGGGCTTACACTGGATGGACCCATTCGGGAAGAATATCGAGGTGAGATCCGTTTGATTGGGTTGAAAGCACGTACAAGTAATCAGAATGAACAAACATCTCACGGGATCATTCCAAACATGTGGGAACGTTTTTGGAGTGAGGACGTGCCTGGTCGGATAAAGGAAAAAGCAGGACATGCTTCTGTCTATGGTTGCTATACTGACTATGAAAATGGAGCTTTGGGCGAGTATACGTTTTTTATCGGGAAGGAAGCGGCTGTAGATTTCCAAACTCCTGATGACCTTGAAGAACTTGTCATTCCGGCTGCACGCTACGCCATTTTTCAGGCAACTCAGGAACTCTCTTCTGTCTTCCGTGTATGGCAGACGATCTGGGAGTGGGCTGCCACGGGACAAGGGGAGCGGACATACACAGGTGATTTTGAAGTGTATGGCAGTCCTGATGAACCTGTTTTGATTTATATTGCAATCAAGTGATGATTTTGTTGTGACAGAAGAGAACCGCCGGTCATTGTCGTGAACCCGGCGGTTTTTCTGATTCAATCAATAGCAGTCTCCCCTTCAAGTTGAACGTCGAGTTAAAGCCCAAAAGATGAGAGCCAGAGCACTGACACCAGCTCCTAATAGACACACCCCGTTCCATCCGGCATAGATGTACATATGAGTGGAAGCGATGGCCCCGGTGGCGCTACCAATGGAATAAAATATCATGTAGCCTGCAGTAAGTCGGCTCCGTGCCTCAGGGCGCACATTGAAAATCAAGCTTTGGTTGGTGACATGTACAGCCTGTACCGCCAAGTCCAAAAGAATGACGCCAAGAACTAAAGCGAACAGAGAATGCTCGGTGTAGCGGATAGGTAACCAGGACAGCAGCAACACAACTAGTGCGATACCCGTCGTCCGTTGTCCCAAGCCCTGATCGGCAAGACGCCCTGCTCGTGCTGCTGCTAATGCCCCGGCGACTCCAGCCAGACCAAAGGCCCCGATAGCAGTATGTGAAAGAGACAATGGGGGTGCACTGAGAGGTAACACAAGCGAAGTCCACAATATGCTGAACGCCGTAAAAATAAGCAATGCAAGGACAGCACGAATGCGCAGAATTCGTTCTTGCAAAAATAGTACGATAACCGATCGGAGCAGCTGCGCATAGGAAAGTGTCGCACTTGTGGGTTCGTTCTTTGGCAACACCCGCAACAGAGCTCCAGCCATAAACAGCGTAAGTATGGCAGAAATAAGGTAAACTGAACGCCAGCCTGCCAGATCAGTTAATACACCGGCCACGGTTCGTGCCAGCAGAATGCCGATAACGACTCCACTGGTCACCAGACCTACGATACGCCCACGTTCAGTCGGATTAGCCAAGGTAGAGGCGAAAGCCACGAGTGTTTGAGTGACTACAGCCAGCAGACCAACCATTGCCATTCCCATAAGCAGTATTGTACGGGTAGGAGCAAAGCTAACCACGATTAGTGCCAGCACGGATAGCAGCATTTGCCCTGTAATCAGTCGCCGTCGATTCAAAAGATCGCCAAGCGGGACGAGCAGCAATAATCCCAACGCATAACAAATTTGCGTGATAGTAATGACCATGCCTACCGATGAGTGCGTAATGCCAAATTCGTTTGCCAGCGCATCCAGCAATGGCTGTGCATAGTAAATGTTAGCGACAGCCAGCCCGCAGGCTATGGCAAACAAGAGTGCCACAGATCGGGACAGGGAGGGAATGGGGGCTGTTTCGGCAGCATTTGCTACCGTTTGATGAGGGAGGAGTACCGCTTTTTCTTCTGACGTCTTCATTTTCACATACCACGTCGCTTTCTGTATTTACATACCGTTGAGTATAATATACTGATTGGTATGTAATGAATTTAGGTCAATATAACTTGTGTACATATGAAATGTCAAGAGTTCATCATGTACATATTTGACAGTTCCTTATCGTGATTATACAATCTTAATATACTGAACGATATGAAAAGAAGGAGCTGCTTATGGTTCGACCACGGGAATTTGATGAAGATCAAGCGTTGGATGCAGCGATGCGAATTTTTTGGGAAAAGGGATTCGAGGCTACATCTTTAAGTGATTTAACCTCCAAAATGGGAATTCAGCGCCCTAGCATTTACGCTGCCTTTGGAGACAAGAAGCAATTATTCGAAGCCGCGCTGCGCAAATATACGCAATCCCACGCTGCTTATGTACGCTCTAGACTACAAAGCAATTCTTCTGTAAAAGAAGCGTTTTACAATTTTTTTGGAGGAGTCGTGGCAGAAGAGTACGAGGATGGGCCTAATAGAGGATGCTTTTGTATTAATACGATGGTAGAATTAGCCCCTCATGATGAGAAATTTGAGATTTTAACCAGAGAACATCAGATGTATCTTTCTGCCGTCTTTCAGGAAACCCTCGAGCGTGGTATAAGATCAGGAGAGCTGGAGGCTAGCATGGACGCACGAGCTCTGGCCCATACGATGGTCTCTTTGTTAATTGGGATTACCGTGATGATGAAGTCGCGCCCAGAGCGTTCTTTTGTGGATCATTCGGTTGCGACTGCACTTATGTTACTGAAGTAAGTTTCTTTCATATAGCTGATAGTACTTGAGAGAGGTATTTTGAGTAAAACTATATACCGAACGAGAGAGGGGTTTCTTCATTGCTTAATAAAATGAAAGTTATTATAACAGGAGCTGCTTCCGGCATTGGAAAGGAAATTACTCAGCAATGTCTAAGGGAAGGCGCAAGTGTTATTGCGTGTGATATGAATAAACGTTCTTTAAACGAACTTGAGGCTGAACTGAATTCACCAAGTTTGTACACCTATCTGATAGATATAAGTAACTATACGGAAGTAACTGATTTTTTTACATACATTAAGGGAGAACACCCGGACATAACAGCTTTAGTCAATAATGCAGGTGTTTATAGAGGAAAGAATATACTCGACTATGGTATGGAAGAAATAGAGAAGGTGCTGGACATAAATATTAAGGGATGTGTATATTTCTCGCAATTTTTTGGAAAGTTCATGATTGAGAAGAAGCATCAGGGAATTATCGTAAATATGTCTTCTGTTTCTGGAATGGAAGGAAGCTCAGATGCGATCTATGGATTATCAAAAGCTGCAATATTGGGCTTTACTAAAAGCTGTGCCATGAATTTTTCACCTTATATAAGAGTTAATGCTGTGGCACCAACGATGGTAAGTACTCCAATGATGGATCATATTCCTGATTGGAGAAAGGAGGAATATACAAATCATCAGCTAATTCCTGAGCCTTTAAAAGCAGAAGATGTTGCTTATACTGTCCTGTTTCTGCTATCGAAAAGATCCAGGCATTATACGGGAGCGACCTTTGATATTAATAATGGGTGTTATCTAAGATGATTTTTTACGAGAGGAGGAGGATTAATGAATACCCAAATTGAACTTAGATAAACGTGCATGTTGTTCATACCGTTGGTCCTGTGTGGAATGGTGGCGACCATCAAGAAGAGGAGCTATTGGCGAAATACTACCAGAATACACTCCAATTGGCTTTGCAACTGAATGCACGAAGCATTGTCTTTCCGAATATCAGCACTGGTATCTACCGTTTCCCGAAAGAAAAGGCGGCGGATATTGCTATACAGGAAGTGACACGTTTTGTACAGGAACATGCCGGTTTGAATGAAATTATTTTTGTTTGTTTTGATGCGGAAAACGCTCAGTTATACAGTCGTAAGCTGCAATACATGAGTAGAAATTAGGGGGGATCATGAATGCATGAGGAGCAAAACCAGGAACATTGGCCGGTGTGGGCTACGGAGCCTGTAAAAATAGTGAATCCTGATCCTGCCTGGTCAGAACAGGGCTTAAAGATCATTTACCAGTTGCGGGAATTATTACTGCCGTTTAAGGTGACGGAAATCGAACATATAGGAAGCACGGCAATTCCCAATCTTTCTGCTAAGCCCATTATTGACATAATGGCAAAATTAGAATCTTGGGATCAACTGGAACAGATCGTGTCTGCTTTACAACCAGCAGGCTGGAACTATGTTCCGCCTGAATTGGACGGTCGGGAATGGAGAAGATTTTTGGTTAAAGTGGAACAGGATCAAAGAAAGGGACATCTGCATCTCATACTGAAATCTGATGAGCATTGGGATCGGCAGCTATTGTTTCGGAACCGACTTCGTGAACAGCCTGAGCTGATTCAGCAATATGATGTATTAAAAAGGCGGCTGGCGATGGAAAATCAGCATGATCGTGAAGCGTACACGGAGGCCAAGACTGATTTTGTGCAAAACGTTCTGAATACCGGACATCCTAAAGATTAGAATGTCCGGACTCCCGGGTGCTTTCCGACCAAGCGCCGAAATCTCCAACATTTGTTATTGCCGTGTAGGGGAATGGCCAGAAGGCTTGCCAGCACACCAGAAAAAGCTTATTCAGAAGCTACTACGGTAGTGTTCATCCAGTGTTCATATTCATTTCATGATAGGAAAAATCGCATTTATAGACGTTTCAAGAATGCGCTAATGCGTTCCAAAGCCATTTCCAACTGTTCTCGCGCTGACGCATATGAGCAGCGGATAAAGCCCTCGCCGCCTGGGCCAAATGCGGAACCGGGTACTGTAATGACTCCTTCTTCTTCCAGCAACCGCTTGGCAAACTGCTCTGAGCTTAACCCTGTGTGCATAATGGAGGGAAACGCATAGAAGGCACCGTTTGGTTCGTGACATGGCAGTCCTGTCTGACATAGGCCTTCAACGAACCATTTTCTACGCAGATTGTAGGATTCCATCATACGATCTTTTTCCACCAGCCCGTTACGCAGGGATTCAATAGCGGCAATTTGCCCGATAATAGGAGCGCACATGGCGGTATATTGATGAATCTTCAGCATAGCTGAAATCAACTCTCTTGGGCCACACACATAGCCGACCCTCCAGCCTGTCATCGCAAATGCTTTGGAAAAGCCGCTGATGAGCAGGGTACGCTCTTTCATTCCCGGCAGAGAAGCGAAGCTTACATGCTTCTGTCCATAGGTCAGTTCAGCATATATTTCGTCTGATATAACGACAAGATTATGCTCCTCAACCAGGCGGGCAATCGGCAACCAATCCTCATAGGTCATCACCCCACCCGTCGGATTATTCGGATAACAGAGAATAAGCACTTTGGATCGTGGAGTCAGCTTGGCTTGGAGTGCCTCAGCTGTTAGCTTGAACTGCTGATCCGCAGAGGTTTCAACGGTTACGGTATGTCCTCCGTTCAGAAACGTAATGGGCGAATACGAAATATAACATGGAGCCGGAATGAGTATTTCATCGTATGCGGTGATCAGAGCGCGTAGTGCCAAATCCAGTGCTTCACTGCTCCCAATGGTAACCATGATTTCATCTGTCGGGTTGTAGGATGTGCTAAAGCTGCTCTCCAGATACCCGGCAATCTCCTCACGAAGCTCAGGAAGTCCAGCATTCGGTGTGTATGATGTTTTACCATTTTCCAGTGCTGTGATACAGGCCTTTCTGACATGTTGAGGGGTTACAAAGTCAGGTTCACCGACACCAAGCGATACAATATCTTTTCTGCCTGTACTATATTCAAAAAACTTACGGATGCCTGAAGGTGGCATTTCCCGTACAGCTGGAGTCAAAAAATCGGTTATAGATACTGCTGTCGATACATTTGTCATGATGATCTCCTCCTTTTTGAAAAACAAAAAAACCCGCCCCTGTAAAGGGACGAGTTTATACCCGTGTTACCACCCTAGTTTCATTCCATACGAAATGACACTCTGTTCACGTATCCATCAATACGTGTTCCGGTTAACGCTGGAAAGGCGGCAGAGCTTACTTCAGGTTCAGCCCGCTTCTCAGAGATGGCGTTCGGCTACCCTCGGAATGTTGGCTTTCACCTGCCCCAACTCTCTGCAAATCCGCTGTATAGCTTACTCGTTCTCGTCATTGAAATTTGTTACCGTATCAAGTTAGGTGTAATTATAAGCACAACATTTCAGGATGGCAAGTCTTTTTTTAATAAACTTTAAAGACAGATCATCATTATTGACGACTGGAAAATAACGTATATAGTGGTATCAAGGGGATTGTGCCCCAGATTTCAATGTGTTATATGACTATATTGCCAGAGAGGAATGGTATCCGTATGAACGTATTTGAACGCTTTAGCGGTAAAGTATTGCCGGCGGATTGGAGTTGGCTCAATGAGCCGGTTGAATGGAGATTCGATGATTCCAAGTCTTTGCAAATTTCTGCACCTTCACAGGCAGATTTCTTTAGAGATCCGTCTGGCGCAGCGGTAAAATCGTCCGCACCCTTTTTGCATACAACGCTTCAAGGTGATTTTACAATATGGACGAGGGTTCGTGTTGATATGAAGCAGCCTTATGATTCAGGATGCTTGATGATGATGGCGGATGATACCCACTGGGCTAAGCTGTGTTTTGAATATTTTGAAAGCACTCCATCTATTCTTAGTGTGGTCACTCGGGATACATCCGATGATTGTGTCTCTGGGGCGATGGACGTGTCCAATCCGTATTTACGAGTGGCACGAGCTGGAAATTGCTTTGCATTTCATTATTCATCAGACGGTCAGCATTGGAAGTTGGCGAGATATTTTGGTATGAATGTTCCTAACCAGCTCAAAGTCGGAGTTGTTGCTCAATCTCCGGTGGGGGAGGGCTGTGCTGTTACCTTTGATGCCTTGACGATAACAACCCATGTATCCGAGGACATACGAAACGTGGAGTAAATAGACAAAGGCCCTCTCTAAATATGAAAGCGCTATGAAATAGGGTTTAAAAAGACGTATATACGCATGATCAGGCAGGAGGTAGATGGAAACTTGCTGTTAAGAAGGAAGGGTTACAAGCTGCCCAGTTTGTTGGGAGTGCTGCTTGTAGCTACGTTGGGCTGTTTCGGACTCATTATGTATTTACAGTCCACAAGTGGAACGAGGATGTATCAATTTCTGTATTGGGATATATTCCTGGCCTGGGTTCCGGTCTTTATCACTCTGGGAATGATGGCTTTATCCCGACTGCGAAGTACAAAAGTGAGAAGTATTCTTTTATTTTTCTCCTCAATTGTATGGTTGTTTTTTCTGCCGAATGCTCTTTATTTGGTGACTGAGTTACTTCATGCGTTTCGTTTTTACGATGTGAATCCTGATACACGTTTTTGGTTGAACACACAATTTTGGTTAATCTTATTTACGTCTTTTTCAGCAGCAGGGCTTGGCCTTTTTCTTACATCCCTTTGTGTATTGGTGATCCACCATATGCTGAGGAGGATTTGTTCAGGTGGGCTCGCATGGGCTGTAGTTTTTGTGTTGTTGTGGCTGGCCAGCATAGGGGTATATATTGGTAGATTTGCCCGCTGGAATAGCTGGGACATATTATTGCAGCCACTGGTGCTCCTTACGGATATTTGGAGATGGGGAGTACATGCAGTACCAAGGCTTCATTTACTGTCCTTTTGCTGGTTGGTGTTTGGGATAGCAGTCATTTTTTATTTATTGATCTATATCTCTTTAAGTGAGGATCAGGATATTTAGGCCGAGGACATGTATTCAATGAATACAGGCTTCGGCCTATTTTTACATGTGGCGTGTCAGGAGTTGGCGTTGTCCTCCCCGTGCACATCATAAAGCACCCGCACAAGTAGATCCTGACTGAAATTCCCAAATCTTTTGCCGAAAATAGTAAGCCCACCTTTGTTTTCCGATTGATCGGTTACGGATAAGCGGAGTGTAATGTCGCTTTTATAGTTAAGGTTAATATCGTCTATTGTGACCTCGGAAATGCGGCACCCGTCAATGAAGCTGCCTTGCTGATTGATGCGAATTAATTTGAGCATACCATATTGATTTAAATGCGGTGGCCACCAATCTGGATTGAGAACCCCCGGCACTTCTCCAAAATCTCCGGCGCTGGTCCAGTGCCCAATAGGGATACCGTTAATGTGAAAACAAATGTCGGAGGGATATTCCTCACAATAGCAGGGTGCTTCTGAGCCTAGTTCTGCGGAGAATTGAATTTCTTTAAAGGATTGATTCGCTTTCAGATAGTTGGGGATGCGGTATTCCAAAAAGCCTTCGGCCATCCAGATCATTTCCGACTCCAGCCGCCCGGGATCTGCAAAATAGCGTGGATCATCAAAATCGCCGATAATGCTGTCTCGGGTCACCAATCCACAAGTGGGGGACGCTTGATAGTTACTGTAATGACCTACGCGAATCTCAACCTCATACACATTTTTTTGTTCTCTGCTGCGCAAATCTACCATCAGCTTATCCTTGTTCAAATAACACATTTTTCGGGTACCGTGCTTGCCGCTCACGGTATTGATCTCCACAAGACCGCATTCTTCCAATTTTCGAATATGCATTGTAATTGTACCGTTACTCAAATTAAGTTTGTTGGCAATGTCATTCATACTTTGTCCCTGGTAAGCAAGTAACTCGAGAATTTGAATGCGGATTTCTGAACCCAGTGCTTTAAAAATATCTAACCCTGACATTAAGTCCTTAATATAAATCATAGCTATAGACCATCCTTATCTATAAAAATTGTAATGTAAGCGCTTATATATTTATTTTGATTTATGTTAAAATAAAATCAAAAAGAAGTAAACTGCTTTTTTGTAAATTTTCTTTACTAAACCAAGAGGGGAGCGAATTGAACTCCAAATTAGGGATTACTTCATAAATAAATCGTATTTAAGATTTATTTCTAGTTTTTTTGATGTAAATAAACTTAAATACGATTTAATTTTGCTTTCCATGTTACTCTAACCTATGTTTTATAACTATTTAAAAAGATTGAAAAATACATTGACGAACCGAGGAAAGGCATGCTATATTTTGTTTGTAAACGAATTCATTATTGATAAAGAAAAATGTTAATTATACGGTACATGAGAGGGATGATAATCACAGCGGCAATCAACAACGGGTTGTGTACCGCACAGTTAAAGATTAGGCCGAGTGGTATGAAATTATTTTAGCACCGATTGTATGCGGTTTCATTTAAATTTAGGAGGGGTCGCGTTGATAAAGAAAAAAGGTTTTGCAATAACAATGGTTGTTCTGTTGTTAATGGTGGCTGCACTGGCTGGTTGTAGTGGGGGAAGTTCCAGTAGTGATGGAAGTAAGGAACTGACATTCATGTTCCGTGGTGGAACAGATGAACAAAAGGCTTATAAGGAAGTAATCAAGAAATTTGAAGAGGAACATCCTGGCGTAAAGGTTAAAATGGTCGTGACGGCAGCAGATCAATATGCTACAAAACTTAGAGCTGCGATTACAGGAAACAACCTCCCAGATATCTTTTATTTTGCCCCTGGAGATGTGAAAGCTTATGTAAACAGTGGGGTGTTGAAGAATCTCACTCCTTACATTGAGAAGAACAAGGATATTAAACTGGATAACATCTGGAAATACGGTATAGATTTGTATCGCTATGACGGTAAAATGGCCGGTCAAGGAGATATTTACGGTATGCCGAAGGACTTAGGTCCATTCGCACTCGGCTACAACAAAACGATGTTCGAAAAAGCGGGCGTTCCATTGCCTGACAAAGACAAACCGTATACATGGGATGAATTTATCAAGGTTAGCCAAGAGTTGACCAAGGATACCAATGGTGACGGCAAGCCAGATCAATACGGTACAGGCTTTAACGTTCAGTGGGCATTGCAAGCCTTTGTATGGAGTAATGGGGCTGATTGGCTGGATGAGAGCAAAACTAAAGTAACGATTGATGATCCGAAATTTGCGGAAGCGCTTCAGTACTTTGCTGATATGCAAAACAAATATAAAATTACACCTGGTATTGAACAATCACAAACATTGGACACATACCAACGTTGGATGAAGGGCGAAATGGCATTCTTCCCGGTAGGTCCTTGGGATATGAGTACTTTTGAAAAACTGCCATTTGAATATGATTTGCTGCCGTTCCCAGCCGGATCGACTGGCAAATCGGCAACATGGATTGGTTCTCTGGGTATCGGCGTTTCCTCTAAAACAAAATACCCGGATGAAGCTGTTGAACTGGTTAACTATCTGACAACTTCTAAAGAAGGAATGAAGCAGCTCGTAGATGCCAAGGTACAAATTCCGAATCTGTTGGACATGGCTGATGAATGGTCCAAAGATACGAAAACCAAGCCTAACAATAAACAAGAGTTTATTGATATCGTGAATGACTATGGACGCTCATTACCAGGCAACTATACGTATAATGCAGAATGGTACGATATTTTCTTCACAGATATTCAACCTGTGTTGGATGGTAAAATTACGGCGGCAGATTATGTGAAACAAGAACAACCGAAGATGCAGAAACTGCTAGATAAAGCGGTGGAGCAAGAGAAAAAATCACAGAAATAATGCGTAAATAGAGGAAAAAGGGATGATGTTAGTGGCTAAATATCATGCTGCTAACATCATCTTCATTCCAAATTAGAAACAGAGGTGAGCCCTGTGATAACCAAATCTAATCTCTACCGCAAAGAGAAGGTATATGGATACTTATTTATTCTTCCACCTATTCTCGGTCTGCTAATCTTTACGTTATTCCCGTTTGTCTATTCGTTATACGGCTCTTTTACAGACTGGGACGGATTGGGACAAATGAACTTTATTGGCCTCGACAATTTTAAAGATTTATTTAGCGATGAGCTCTTTTATAAATCGATGTACAATACTCTTTTCTTAATGCTGGGTATTCCGATCGGTCTTGTACTAGCTTTACTGCTGGCACTAGGTTTGAATCGCAAGATTCCAGGTACGACAACATTTCGTGTGATTTACTATATCCCGGTTATTTCTTCGTTGGCTGCCGTTTCTATTATGTGGAACTGGGCATACAACGGAGACTATGGTTTGGTGAACCAATTCCTCGAAATATTCGGTATTAAGGGTCCTAACTGGCTGATGGATAAAGATACGGTCAAACCGGCCTTGATTCTCATGACCGTCTGGAAGGGTCTCGGATATACGATGCTGCTATATTTGGCAGCCCTGCAAAGCGTATCTCGCTCTTATTATGAAGCAGCAGAGCTAGATGGAGCTAGCGGATTCCAGATGTTCCGTAATATTACATGGCCAATGGTGAAACCAGTAACCTTCTTCCTGGTCGTAACTAATATCATTGGTGGTTCGCAAATCTTTACTGAAATGAACATTATGACACCTACAGGGGGTCCGGAATACTCATCCGCCTCAATCGTCTTTTATATTTGGGATAAGGCATTTAAAAACCTGCAAATGGGATATGCCTCCGCGATGGCTATGATTCTCGGCATCTTCATTTTTATCGTAACTTTGATTCAATTTAAAATGAATGAAAAATCGTCCTTTGATGGGGATTGATTTTCGCGGAAAGGAGTGAGTCTGATTATGTCCCATAGTCAAAAAACGAAAGTTACCAATATCATTATCTTTATTGTACTAGCGATTGGAGCGATTGTGATGATCGCGCCGCTGCTTTGGATGCTGTCCACTTCGGTGAAAGAAAAGCAGGATGTCTTTGCTCTTCCACCAGTATGGATACCAGAGGTGTTCCAGTTTGGCAAGTATAAGGAAATTTGGGAAGCAGGACCTTTGTTAAGCGGGATCAAGAACAGCGTGATTGTGGCTGTAAGTGTTACCGTTGTTGGTACCTTCACATCCAGTGTGGCCGCTTTTGCATTTGCAAAGCTGAGATTCCCTCATAAAAACAAACTGTTTTTGGCACTCATCGCATCTATGATGATTCCATACCCAACGGTTATGATTCCACAGTTTATGATGTTTTCCAAACTTGGCTGGGTCGATACACTTTTGCCTCTGATCGTTCCAGGTTTGTTCGGAAATGTAGTTATGATCTTTTTCCTACGGCAATACTTGCTTAGCGTACCGGATGCCATTATCGAAGCTGCGAAAATTGACGGAAGTTCTTATTTCCGACTCTATTCGTCGATTACGTTCCCGCTCATTAAGCCGGCAGTTGCGGCACAGCTTATTTTATGGTTCATGGGGATTTGGAACGATTATTTGGCACCGATTATTTACTTGAACTCACCAGAAACGCAGACATTGCAGCTGGTTATCGCGAATTTTAATGCGACTTACGCTATTCAGACGGACTATCCGCTTATTATGGCAGCATCGATTATAGCCTTGTTACCTGTACTGATTATATTCTTGATCTTCCAGAAACAAATTATTGAATCGGTTGCCATTTCGGGTGTCAAAGGTTAATTGACACTTGGAGGGGACGGATGAATGATGTAAGGCAGTCACAATATGTAATGGGTAAAGGAAGGAGGAGAATAACAGTTATGGTTATGCTGCTCATGCTGGGTCTATCCGGCTGTGGGGATAACACTCCGGACCCTGTGTATCCGCAGGCTCCGCCTCCCGATCACTTGTATGATCAGAGTACGATTAATGATGAACAGCGCTGGACCATTAACAATGCACATGACCCGGCGATTATCAAAACAGATCAAGGCTATTATGTCTACTCAACGGATGTAAAGACAGGTGGAGAATTGAGACCTGGTGTCATGGTACGCAAATCGACTGATCTGATTCACTGGAACTGGGTTCAGTATGCACTCCCCGGCATTCCAAAGGAAGCAGAGGCGTGGTCATCGGCAACCAATCTGTGGGCACCGGACATCATCAAGGTGGGTGATACCTATCGGATGTATTACTCCGCTTCTACCTTTGGCAGCACACGGTCTGCGATTGGATTGCAGACGTCCAGCTCCCCGGAAGGCCCTTGGAAGGATGAGGGGCTGGTCGTTAAAACAGGAGAGCATGACAAGCTGAATGCGATTGATGCCAATCCGGTGCTGGATGCAGAGGGAAATCCATGGATGGTATACGGCTCTTTTTTCGGCGGTATTTATATTACACCGCTTGATCCCCAGACTGGAAAGCTCAAAGAATCTGGCTATGGTAAAAATATCGCTGCCAGAGATCGGGCAACTGAGGACGGTGCTGTAGAAGGGCCTTACATTGTGTACAATCCAATGTTCCGTAAATACTACTTGTTCGTCTCGTATGATTCTTTGTTTGAGGACTACAATGTTCGTGTTGCCCGTTCAGATTCTATCACAGGCCCTTATGTGGACATGAATGGACATGATATGGCAGATACCAGCTATTTGCCTCAATACGAGATTGGAAACAAGGTATTGGGCGGTTATCGGTTCAGCGAAGGAGAAGGCTGGATTGCGCCGGGTCACAATTCTGTCCTGAAGGACGGTGCGGACTATTATATTGTACATCATGCGCGGGGAGAAACGGACAAGAGCTGGCCGTACCTGCATGTACGCAAAATATTGTGGACGGCAGAGGGCTGGCCGGTCGTCTCTCCGGAGCGCTATGCGGGCGAAAAGGAGCAGGATATACCCAAAAGGCTATTATCTGGCAACTGGGAGCGCATCGTGATCAGGCAGGAAGTAGACGGCCAGGTGGAAGCTGAACCGCTCCGTCTGGAAGATGGAGGGCGGGCAACCAGCGGTTCTCTTGAAGGTCACTGGAGTTTTGATGGCAAGCGTACTCTAACAATGGATTGGAGCAATACATCCGCAGGAACAAAGGAAGAATTGTTATTGCTTCCTTCATGGGACTGGGAGCTTGGTCGCCATACTTTAATTTTCACGGGTATGAATGAAAAAGGAATTTCCATTTGGGGAAAACGTATCAGCGATTAATTTGTTTGAACTACATACTACACATAGAGGAGAGAATAACCATGAATCAATCTGTACCCATTAATAATCCGGTCATTGAGCAACGGGCAGACCCTTGGATTTACAAGCATAGTGACGGATACTATTATTTCACCGGATCTGTGCCAGAGTATGACCGCATTGAGGTTCGACGAGCAAGTACTATTCAAGGCTTGAGTACAGCAGAGCCTGTCGCAGTGTGGCACAAATATGAAACGGGCCCGTTAAGTGCGAACATTTGGGCACCGGAAATTCATTATATTAACGACAAATGGTACATTTATTTTGCAGCAGCTCGTACCACAGAAACGAAGGAAGGCCTGTTCGACCACCGAATGTTCGTGCTGGAAAATGAATCAGCTAATCCTTTGGAAGGGAAATGGGTGGAAAAAGGACAGATCAAAACCCGTTGGGAGACGTTCGCTCTCGATGCGACAACCTTCCAGCATAATGGGGTTTTGTATTATGTGTGGGCTCAGAAGGACCCTGACATCGTCGGTAATTCCAATCTGTATATTTCTGAAATGAGCAATCCGTGGACGCTGCGCGGTGAGCAGGTTATGATCTCTACACCAGAATATGACTGGGAAGTCATCGGTTTTAAGGTGAATGAAGGAGCAGCGGTTCTGAAACGGAACGGGCGGATCTTTATCAGTTATTCAGCTAGCGCCACAGACCACAATTATTGCATGGGCCTGTTGACAGCAGATGAGAATGCGGATTTACTTGATCCGAAATCATGGACGAAATCACCTGAGCCGGTATTCTGCACCAATGAGGAAACAGGACAATTCGGGCCAGGTCATAACAGTTTTACGGTTGCTGCTGACGGTAGCGATGTAATCGTATATCACGCCCGGAATTACAAGGAAATTACAGGCGACCCGTTGTATGACCCGAATCGTCATACACGTGTTCAGCCGTTCAACTGGAAGGAAGATGGAACACCTGATTTTGGTATTCCAGTACCCGATGGCGTTCCTGTTGATAAATAAGCGAAATCTATTATAGATGGTTGACGTGTTGCACAGCGGCACTGTAACTTTCTAGAAATCATAGGTAATTATGATTCGGATGCGTATAACAAGAGTAATAAGATATCTTCTGAGCCTCTAGGCTGGAGGATATCTTTTTGCTTTTGCTACTGTAAGGGAAGACCATCACGGCAGGCTTGAGTTCCTGCAAATTCCCGGTACAAATATTTGCGTGGTAGCCATTCATGATTATGTGCCATCGCTGCCTTGGTTTATTTATAAATATACACAGGCCAAAGTGCATTTGGGGGTTATGTATGCGTTTGGAAAGTATGTCAAGCGGTTGATTAATACAAATGTTTAATATTTTCCACGAGATGGAAGCTACAAATGTATGGTAAAGTGTACTATATACAAGGTTTAATCCAAATGTCTTATCCAAAGTCTCCTGTGCATACCGAATCCGAATCACACGAGGTGAGAAAAATGCTGCAATCGTTAAAAGCCATTGCTAATTACAGGAAAGAAAATGATCTGGCCTGGGATACACCGACTTGGCTAAAGCTGCTTGTTTCGGCTGAGGAGCGTATTGTAAATTTGGAACGCATTCGATCCATAGGTGAGTTAAAGGATGCCAATCCTGTACTGGATTACGTGGAGCGTACGTTGCTTATTTTGGACGGACTTCCATTGTCATTCTGGGTTAAAGAGCTACTGGAGGATGTTTTGGTATGGTCTGAGACAGCCAAAGGAGGCACAGTCCGCGAACGGCTACGTTGGCAGCATGAGGGCATTAATTTATTTGTACATAATATCGGCTCCTCTCAACTGTATGTTAGACAGGCCCAAGCGGAGTCCCCTGCTTACCCGCGCAATAGCATGACCCGAATTCTGATTGAGACGCATGGATTGATTGGGCAATATATACGGGGAGAAATTCCTTTTGCGGAAAATCGACTGCTGCTTGAAATTACTCGTAAGGGCTGGCTGAGCCCTGAGGAACTGGAGCTTGTTTTACGGGCTCTGAACGAATGTATTATCGCCGGGGTAGAACCTGCATTATGGGACCAAGTACGCGGGGAAGTGGAGGAGCTAATCGGTTGGATTGCATGGGACAACGCACCTGTAGTCTGGAGTGTAAAGGAACGATTGAAGAGATTGCGGTCGGTTTCGATACATGCAGGGGAGCCGTTTGAGCAGGCTTACGCCGAGCTGGAGCGGGAGCTGAATGTAGAGAAGGCGCTGGCTCCGCTAGAGAATCGGACACTTTGGTATGTAGAATCCGCTTTGCAGGATTTTTCACTTCAAGAACTGGTCAAGGTATTCTTACTCACACTGAGGGATGGTACAGGACAGGAACAGCCGGCAACGGTACGGCATATCAGTTTTGAATCGCTTATGAATACGATGTATTATGACTATCGTGGTGTTAAGAAAATTAACGTATACAAAAAACGAATGATAGAAAAATACTTAAGCTCACTGTCCTGGCAGGACATTTCAAAGGGAAAACGGAAGCATAATCCTCATTTGAGTGTAACTGTAGAGCATAAAGAGGAGCTGCCAAGTACCGTATTTTTCAATTTTGTATTTTCATCAGCTGCTGAAAAACTGATCGACTTTTGTATTGAGGCAGAAAAGACGCCTCTGTATGACAAAGCAGTTTTGCTGCTGTTTGATCTGTTCGGCTTACGGCGCGATGCTTATGATCGCTTTCACAATGAGGAAACGTATCTTACAGATATGAACCAGACCGTAGATTACAAAAGGGTCATTTTGGATTATGTGACTGGAACCCGCATACTGGATATTGGACCCGGCGGGGGCGTGCTGCTGGATCTGATCGAACAGGAAAGACCAGATGCGAAGCCATTAGGTCTTGATATTTCTGTGAATGTCATTGAGGCACTTAAACGTAAAAAGCAATTGGAGCGCCATCGTTGGGATGTCATCAAAGGAGATGCGCTTCGGTTGGAGGAATATGTGGAAACGGGGAGTATGGACACGGTTATCTTCTCTTCGATTCTTCACGAGCTGTATTCCTACATCGAACGAGATGGAAAAAGGTTCAACTCACAAACAGTGGAAGCTGCTTTGCAAAGCGCTTATCGTGTACTTGCACCCGGCGGACGCATTATCATTCGAGACGGTATTATGACCGAACCAGTAGAACAGCGCAGACGAATTCGATTCTTGGAGCCGGACGGAATGGAATGGCTGATGCGGTATGCGCAGGATTTTGCGGGTCGTCCCATAGAAATAGAGCGTATAGGTGAGCATGAGGCTGTTTTGCCGGTAAATGATGCAATGGAGTTCCTATATACCTATACATGGGGAGCGGAAGCCTATGTGCATGAAGTGCAGGAGCAGTTTGGTTATTTTACTCCGTCACAGTATGAAGAATGTATTCGTAACACACTTGGTTCACAAGCGATTATCCGGGTGAGTCGCCACTATTTGCAGGAGGGCTATGCCGAAGCGCTGTCCAGTCGTGTTGAGTTCATGGATGAGCAGGGACAGCCGGTTCCTTTGCCAGACAGTACCTGTCTGATCGTGATTGAGAAGCCAAATCATAGGGATGAAGCAACTAAATGATTTTTAATTTGAACAAGAGAATGCCTTCTGAGGTGTGCCAAGCACGATTAGAAGGCATTTTTTAGAAAGCTAGTGGAGGTGTGTTCATGTATGTCCTCGCAGGTGGAAATATCCGGGTATGACCCGCAGTGGGCTGAAGAGTATATGCGAGAGAAAAGGAAAATTGTAGAGGCTCTCGGAGACGTATGTGTCGGCGTAGAGCATATTGGCAGTACATCCGTTCCTGGTCTGGGAGCCAAGGCTATTATCGACATTATGGTTGGAGTAGAAGATTTGGCTATTATTCAATCCGAACAGCGACAGCGTTTACTAGGTATTAAATATGAATATGTACATAAGCCTGATTTTTCAGAGCGAGCTTTCTTTCGCCGTGGAGAATGGGGAGCTGGGACCCATCATTTGCATATTTACAAGTATAAAGGAGAACATTGGGAAAACCATTTATTGTTCAGAGATTACTTGAAAGCGCATCCTGAGAGCCTGCGAGCGTATGAGACTTTAAAAAAAGATTTGGCGCATCAATTCAAACATGACCGTGCAGCGTATACCGAAGCCAAGGGACCTTTCATTCGGCAGATAGTTGAGCAAGCAAAGCTTGAAAGACAAAAGCAGAGACAAATGGAATTTTAGTACGCATGGACAAGGTGGAGGTATGATGAAGAATATGATGCTTGATGCACAGGTAACGCCGAATGGCTTAAAAGACAGAATGCTGCTGCTGTCAGCGCTGGACATTATATTGTCTCCTGAAGATTGGTTACGCACGTATCGTATGCAGTCTGAATGGTCTGGTGATGTGTGCCTAGGTGAGGTGAACAACGGCGCTGGAGATACGATTCATATGCTATGGACGCGTGGAGGTGTGCTATTGAAGGGTTTTGACCACGAATCCCCTGTAAGTCCTCATGCGAGAGACGAATATGAGGTCTGGCCGGGCATGTACGACGGTGTGCCTGATGATATGATGGAGCTTTTGGAAGATGAAGCACTGGAGAAGGAGGACGTTACCTTTTGTATGTGGAGGGAAGCGGGAGATAAGGAGTGGAGTATGGGCAACACGAACTTTCCTGAGGGATATGACGATGGCTCATCCTTTTTGCTGGGGAAAATTATAGTTACACCGGAGGAATATCAGGATTGGGCTGAAAGTTACTATGAGTTGCCGATTTCTCTAGGAGTGGTAAGCCAGATTTTCAACGGCGTTCCGATCACTGCACAGATGATCTCTGCGCTTCATCCACAGCGTAACGTTACGGAAGCGATAAAGGAGCTAAAGCAGCTTGGCGTTCAGGTGCATGAAAGCTAAGCATACAGATTTGTTTTTCTTGACAAGTTTTGTATATAATACAGGAGAAATGCTGGGTTAATCACCTCGAATTAAAGGAGCTGTGTTGAAGATGTCGAAACGTTTGATTCCTTACATCACGATGGATGGAAATGCAAAAGAAGCAATCGAATTTTATAAAGAGGCATTGGATGCTCAACTGCTTTTTATTCAAACCTTTGGGGAAATGCCGGAAAACCCCGATTTTCCCATTCCCGCAGAGGTCAAGGAACGTGTGGGACATGCTACCCTTAAAGTGGGTGAGACAGAGCTCATGTTTTCTGATACCTTTCCCGGATCACCGTTTAGCAGTGGGAATCAGGTGAGCATCTGTATTACAACCGATAGTGTGGAGCAAGCTCAAAAAATGTTTGATGCTCTACAGCAAGGAGGACAGGTGGGAATGCCTTTGCAGGAAACCCATTTTAGTCCAGCTTATGGGAATGTAACAGACAAGTTTGGTGTCACCTTTCAAATGTTCACAGAGGCTCGGTCTTAAGAAATGGAAAACGGCTCGATTCCGCTACTTTAGCGATCTGGCCGTTTTTTGCATGAATGCCCTCGTTCTAGAGGTTTGGCATAACGTTAGTATTATTCAAAGAATAGCTGCATCCCTGGTGCGTCAGCAGGTCTTTCTTGAAAACCAAATTTTTTATAGAAGCTCCGCTTATCTTTTGCACTCGATAACTGGACCCACCTGATTCCGCTTGATTTACACTTTTTGAGAAGCTGAGTTAAAATCACTCGTCCCATCCCCTTGTTTTGATAATCAGGATGAACAATTAAATCACAAATGAAAGTTTGGTAGACTCCATCTGAAAGAATACGACCAAACCCAACTAAATGATCGTTCTCATAGACAGTAATCACATACCAGCTATTACAAATCGCACGGTAGAGTATTTCCGGAGTATAGATTCCATTGCTGTTCCAACCTGTGGTTTCATAGAGTGAAAAGAAATCTTTTTTACGTGGAAGTGTGCTCGTATATTCAAATGGCTTCAATAGCTATCGCTCCTTTAAGCTGCCCTTTTTAAAATTAAATATGGGCATATAGTATTCTATATCTTGGCTGTTTTTCAAGCAAAGCTAGCTTTATAGAGCAACCATCTATCAGTGCAGGTTTACAATGAACGACAAAAAAGCCCTCCAACATGCGGAATGGGCTTTTGTATTCATTAAATAAAATAGGATAAAATACGGATATCTTATACGCCAAAATTAAAATCATCATCTGTCAGCGGCTCTACATTCATCGCCCGCACATAGCCGTTTCCTTTTTTAGAAAAGAAATCATGCTGCTTAGTGTGAGTGCTGATGCCGTTGAATACAATGGGATTAACTTCCTCTTCTTCAAACAGTGGATCAAAGCCCAAGTTCATCATGGCCTTGTTGGCGTTGTAGCGCAAAAAGACTTTGACATCGTCTACGAGTCCAATAGGAGTGTAAATTTGCTCGGTGTATTGTTCCTCGTTATTGTGCAAGTAGCGCAACAAGCCTACCAGCGTCTGGTAAAGATCACGTTGTTCTTCCTCATCCAATTCTGTATAAATCTCCTGTGCCAGTACACCTACGTACACACCGTGAATACTTTCGTCCCGTAGGATCAAATCGATAATTTCTCCACTGCATGTTAACTTGCCCTGGCCCGCCAGATAAAGAGGGTAGAAGAAGCCGCTATAAAATAAATAGCTTTCTAACAGCACCGACGCTGCCATCGCGAGATACAGGTCTTTCGGTGTGTGGATATTCATATAATACTGACGAATGGTTTCTGCCTTGGTTTGGAGATGTGGATTTTCTTCCACCCAGCGGAATACACCGTCAATCTCTTCCGTGGAAGCTAGCGTTGTAAAAATGCTACTGTACGACTTGGCATGAATTTGTTCCATCATCGCCATAAAGCTTAGTACGGCTTTGCGTTGCAGTCCGTCCACATGCTCCATAATTTGCGGCATACCCACGCCGCCTTGAATGGTATCCAGTAGCGTCAATCCGCCCAGCACCTTCATGTAGGCTTCTTTTTCGATATCACTGAGGGTTACCCAGGACATTTTATCGTCAGACAACGGGATTTCATCATCCGTCCAAAATTGCATAATGTTCTGGTTCCAGAACATCAGTGTGAAATCATCGTCCGAGCGATTCCAGTTTACAGCTTGTATACCTGTCATTGTTAGCATTCTCCCTTCAGCTTGCGAGATTCCCTGGAAACACACATTGAAATAGTGCAGGCGAATCATCGTATGCTTGACATACGGAAGCTGTATCCGCGAGGGTCTGTCCAGTCCCGTAAAGGTCTGAACCACACGCTGGATACAGCTTCTAATGCAAAGCATCTATATCTATTCAAAATCTAATTTTTATACTACAGCTTGTTATCTTATACTTTAGATGGAGCAGGTGAGGCACTCTTCCACAGACAGCTTTTTGGTGCGTGTGTAGTATAACGATTTAAGTCCTTTGTGTGCAGCGTACAGATAGCAACGTGCTAACTGACGCGTAGTCACGTCACTGTTCACATGAAGCACGGTCGAAATTCCTTGGTCCACGTGCGGCTGGATTTCTGCAATCAGATCAAGCACTTTGAACTGGTCCATTTGATAAGCAGATTTATAGAAGAACACGTTATCCTTTTGCAAATAAGGCATTGGATAGTAGGTCGTCGAATTGGCATAGGTACGGGTTTCAATCTGCTCAACAATCGGCATGACGCTGGATGTTGCATTTTGAATGTACGAAATGCTAGCAGTCGGCGCAATCGCCATACGATAGGCGTGGTACAGACCATTTTTCATCACATCTGCTTTTAATTTGTCCCAGTCCGCTGAAGTCGGAACATAAATGTCTTTGAACAACTCTTGTACACGTGCAGTTATTGGACGATAATCTGTGTTCAGGTATCGGTCAAAATATACGCCTGTCGCATAATCCGATTCCTCAAATCCATAAAAGCTTTGTCCAGCTGCTTTCGCGATTTCCATACTTTTTTCGATGGAATGATAGTTCATCGTCATGAAGAAGGTACGGACAAAGTCCTTCGCTTCATTGCTTTCATACGCAATTTTGTTCTTGGCAAGATAGCCGTGCAGATTCATAACACCCAGTCCGACGGAGTGCATTTCACGGTTTGCTTTCGCAACACCCGGTGCATTAGCTACTTGGGTCATATCGCTGACCGAGGTGAGAGCAATCATACCCTCGTGAACGGATTCGCGGATTTTGCCATGTTCCATCACATTTACAATGTTCAGAGAAGCTAGATTACAGCTCACGTCCCGGCGGATGGTATCCTGTTGGCCATAATCTGTAATTTCGGAAGTTTCCTGCAACTGGAAGATTTCCGTGCATAGGTTCGACATCTTGACTTGACCCACGTTTTTAAGAGCATGTGCCTGGTTCGCGTTACTTTTGTTCATGATATATGGATAACCAGACTCCAACTGAATCATGGCAATTTTCGTCAGCATGTCACGTGCGCTCATCGCTATTTTTTTCTTCACCCGATCGTCAGCGAGCAACGTATCGTACATTTCATCCAAATCCATGTCGTCCAGATGCGTTCCATAGGCTTTGAACACACTGTAAGGAGCAAATACATGCAGCGGTTCATTATCTTGAGCCAGCTTGTAAAAGCGGTTTGGCACCAGCAATCCAATAGAAAGTGTCTTGAGACGTACTCTTTCGTCAGCATTGATCTTTTTGCTATCCAGGAACTCAAGCACGTCCCATCCGAAAATGTTGTAATAGGCTGCCCCAGAGCCCTTACGTTGCCCCATTTGATCCGCATAGGAGAAACCGTCTTCCATCAGCTTCAGCACAGGCATAATGCCTTTTGCTGCGCCTTCTACGCCTTTAATCGCTTCGCCGCGTGCCCGCAGTTTCGACAGGTTGACCGCAACACCGCCCCCGATTTTGGACAACTGCATGCAGGTGTTCAGCACATAGTTGATTGAGTTCAGGGAGTCGTCCATTTCGAGCAGGAAGCAGGATACCAATTCCCCACGGCGGCTTTTGCCTGCATTCAGGAAGGTTGGTGTTGCTGGTTGGAGGCGTTGCTCCATCATCGAGCGGGACAACAGGCGTGCCGTATCAGCGTTACCGCGTCCTAAATGCAGCGCGACAGCAGCAACCCGGTCAGGGTAATGTTCCAGATAGACTTTCCGGTCGTTACTCTTCATTGCATAGTCGGTGTAAAACTTGGATGCTGCCATATAGGAAGGAAATTTAAAATTATAGCTATGAGTGATATGGAAAATATCATTAATTTCGTCAGCCGTGTAGCTGTTATAGAAATTTTCGTAATAATCATTCTCAATCATATACAGCACTTGAGCGGCTGTGTCAGCAAACTTCAAACTCCGTTCCTGAACTTCCTTCATAAACTCTGCTACAGCCTCTTGGTCTTTTTCCAATTGGAAAAAGCCGTCTGTATCGCGTTTCATCAACATGTTGTTCAATTCAATATGCCGCAACTCGGCTCACCTCCTGTTTAAAACGCTCTACATCTCCGAACGTTCCAGATAATTCAAATTTACTAATCACGGGGACATTATAATGATCGGCAATCAAATCCGCACTTTTGGCAAATTTCTCACCCCAGTTACGGTTGCCGCTTGCAGCTACACCAACAAGGTTTTGAGCATTCTTTTTTAAAAAGGAAGACACCCTCTCAGGTATCTGCCCAAACCCAGTTGTATATGTAATAAGTACGTAAGGTTCTTCTATAGTCATTTGCTCCTCGATCTGAACCGCTGGAAGCTTGAGCTTGTTTATAAATCTTTTTACATTGCCGGTCTTCGAATCATATGCAATCAGCATGGTATGCAACCTCCTTAAACAATTAACGAAAAAAGAAAACGCATTGCCTGGGATCTATTATAGATGGAATCCCTTGCTGGCTGCGCCATTTAAGATTTTGACTCTATATTTACATGTATTTTCATACCTGTATCTTCAAGATATCGGGCATAAATACGTTTTTTACACTATATTTAGAGTACATTCTCTATTTTATATCTATATATAGTTTTGTCAATCGGTCTAGAAGGGATCAGAGGACCCAGATCGGGTATAAGTCCAAGCGGGGTGCGGAAAAGAGCGAAAGAACTTTTTTTTCATAAGTATGTTAAAAAAGTATTGGAGTTTTTGAGGGTGAAGATGTACGATTTGTCAATGGGCAATAGAATGGAAAATTTACATTTTACTGTAGAAAGGATGAAGCGAATGGGAAGTGATTTTATGGAATTTCAATCGTTTAATATGATCTTTTTTATCGTATTTGGACTTATTGCTTTTGTAATCATTATGGGAATTGTCAAAACGATAGGAGCGGGCCTGTCCAATCAAGCAGCCGAACGGGTACAACGTTCATGTAAGGTTGTGGATAAACGGACGAGAGTGCGTGGGGGATCAGGCGATTTTTCAGCTTCGACATATTATTATATCACCTTTGAGTTTGATGGGGGTGAACGTGTGGAGCTGGAGGTGAAGGATACGGACTTTGGTATGATTGTGATCGGAGATCGTGGGGAGCTTCATTATAAAGGTACACGTTTTCTGGAGTTTGTAAGAGTAATGGAAGCATAAAGGTGTTGGCGGGGAGTTAGTATTGCCAAAACAAACACATAATTTGGAGGGAAGATTACGATGCCGCATATCATTGGAAAACGAATTGTATTGAGAGAATACCGTCAAGAAGATATACCAGATATCCGAAAATGGGTCAATGACCCGGAAATCACACGTGGTTTAAGCGACGTGTTTATCTACCCGCATTCACAGGTGAATAGCGAATCCTTTGTACAGATGATGATTGACGGCAACCCCGAGATCAAAGGTTTTGTCATTGCGCATAAAGACACACTGGACTATATCGGACAACTGGACTTATTCAAAATCAACTGGGTGAATCGGCACGCCACCCTTGGTGTTGTGATCGGGCGTGACGGTGATCTGGGCAAAGGTTACGGACGGGAAGCGATCCGACTATTACAAAAATTCGCATTTCATACACTGAACCTGCATCGGCTGGAGTTGGAGGTCTATGCGTTTAATGAACGTGCACACCGTTGCTATCTGGCCTGCGGCTTCAAGGAAGAAGGGCGGCTACGGGAAAAGCTATTCAGGGAAGGGCAATACTATGACATTATTCAGATGGGGATTTTGCGAAGTGAATATGAGGCTGCAGAGCAAGCGACGGAATCCTGAGAGTGCAACCTCATAAGCTATTTTACTCCGTCAGCTTCCTTCAATTTTTTATGAGTGAAATCACGGGGACTACGCTCATCCTATTTCTATTAGCTAAAGGACTTTCTTTGCAGAGTGCGAACTTCTTACTGGTTGTATTCTTTGTAAGTATTTTTTTGTTTGAGATACCCACAGGGGCTATTGCAGACAAGTATGGAAGAATAATTTCTGTTATTTTGGGACTTTGCTGTTTTTTAGTCTACAGTGTATTGTTCGTTTGGACAGATCATATCTGGGTACTTGTGTTTGCGCAAGTCTTTGGGGGGCTGGCTATATGTTTACAATCAGGTTCGTTAGAATCCTGGGTTGTGGAAAACAGTGATAAGCCCGTGGAAGTTCTTTTTACAACCTCTAACAGTATACAGTACATCTCGGGATTTATTTGTGGTCTGTTGGGGGCCTTCCTCGCAACTTTTAACTATTCACTTCCATGGGCGGCTAGCATTTTATCTATTATTGTATGCATTTTTCTATGCTCCTTTTATATGGATGAGGAGAATGTTGCTCATCGAAAGACGTCTACTACTCGCATTAAAACGATTATCGGAGAAAGTGTGCGTATTGGTTTTGAAAATAAGTCTATCTGGATTGTGTTTATGATTGGTTTATTTATCAGCTTTTCGAACTCAGCGGGGAATACATTTCAACAGCCACGTCTGGTTGGCCTTTCCGAACAAGGAATTTGGATTATGGGGTTTATCAAGGCAGGGTATTCACTATGTATGACTTTGGGAAGTTACCTGGTTCGAAAGCTAGGCGCACGATACAGTGATGTACATATACTCGTGTATGCTTGCGGCATGATAGGGGTCTGGCTCATTTTAGCTGGTGCGTTCAACACATTTTATCCTGTATTGCTTACCTTTTTGATCTATGAAATTGGACGCGGCATGTACCCGGTTGCCAAACAAATTTTTCTGAACAAAAGAATCTCTAATGAGTATCGTTCTACACTACTATCTCTGGATTCTGCGATTTCACAATTAGGCATGTGCGTAGGTTTAATCGTGACAGGGATCATCAGTCGTAATTTTACGGATTTGTCTTCCGATCAAACACCTATTCAAATATCTTGGGTGATGTGTGGCGGGATTGCGTTGATTCCAATCATTTTATTGTTTTACGTCTATCGTGTTTCAGGGAAAAGTAATTCTTGGAAAGAAAAAGAAACCAAACAGAATATTTAATGTAAAAGTTAATGTAGAAGGGCTGAACAGCATGGTCTGTCAGCCCTATAAATATTTCATTAAAAAGCAAGCAAACCTTATTTTTCACCGTACCACAGTTTCAGCCGATTTTGGATTAGGCCAGTATAGATTTCTTCAGCCTTTGGAACACCTGCCTGGTCCAGCTCTTGGAGCATGCGGTCATACACAGCGTCGAATTGATCTGGCTTGGCGAGTACAGCCTCAGGAATCCGTTTGCGTACAATGTCCTGCGACTTTTGATAAATAACATTGTAATTCGTATCGGTCGGAACAGGCATGTTGTAGGCAGCACCCCACTCTTTTACCGGAAAATCCTTTTCGTTCGGAAACAGGTCTTTCCACGTCTGGGCTTTGTATGCCTGAAGGGACTCTTTTTCGGCTTGACTATAATTTTCGGTAATCATCTCCGGATAATTGGTTGTGTAATAGTTGCCAGAAGGGTCCTTCACGCTATCGCCATAATGTGGCCCCCATATCCAGTACAAACCGATTCCTGACTCTCTGCTAAAAGAAGCGTTATCAGTGTTTTTACGTTGTTGCACATCCGCCGGAATGACTCGTTTGCCGTTCTCTACGTTGTAATGCTGGCCTTCAATTCCCCAATTACGTAAAATTTGTCCTTCGTCGGAGGCCAGAAAATCCAGAAACTTGATAGCCCGCACCGGATTTTCGCATGAGGTTGTAATTCCGATCCCGGATGCAGTATCGAAGCCAATGGGCTGGAGGGAATGGTCCTCGTATTTCTCATTTAAAGTGACAGGAAAATGGGCGTAAGTGAATTCATCCTTACCTGCTGCCTTGAGCGCATTTTCGGCATCTTGATAGTTCCATTCCTGATCAATGAGTCCGATGACACGGCCTGCGGCGATTTTGGACTTGTACTGATCACTTTTTTGCACAAATGTATCCTTATCCAACAGTCCTTCATTGTACATATGGTTCAACCAACGGAAATATTCACGTTCCTCTGGGCGCTTGTAGTGAAGAATGGCTTTGTGTGTTTTAGGATCAATATAATATTCGCCATCGTCGGGTCCACCTGTAGCAGTAACAGCCGGGTTTGTCACCGTAATTTGAATTTTCCAGTCTTCGGCATCGAGTGATAGGGGGATGGTAGGCTGGCCATTAGTGGTAGGATATTTGGCGACATAATCTTTAAGTGCTTTTTCAAAATCTTGAACGGTGCGGATTTTAGGGTATCCAAGCTTCTTAAGTGCCTGATGCTGGATTTCGAAGCCAGCTTGTGCATCAAACGCGATGTGATCCACACCCAAATTGGTCGGGATCGTGTAAATGGCTGGATCTTCACTACTATATTTAATACGATTAAAATAGTCTCCATACACTTTCTTAATGTTAGGGCCGTATTTATCAATGAGATCTGTTAAGTCAATGAGTGCTCCGGCATCGACCAACTTGCCAATGTCTGATTTGGGGTACACGAGATCTGGATACTCTCCGCTCGCTGCCATTAAAGCAAACTTTTCCTCGCCTCGGCCATTGACAGCATGTTCGGCATTTAGCGTAACACCCGTTTTCTTGATAATTTCCTGCCCGACAGCATCCTTCATGTTGTTCCAGTTAGAGCTGGAATCACCGCCAAAGAAAGTAAATGTAATGGGACTGGTGTCATTAGGATCTTCCTTTTCTGCCTTACCTCCTGTTCCATTCGCGCAGCCCGTTGTAACGAGCAGCAGCAAAGACAGGAGTAGAATGGAGCTCTGTCGTACCGACCTGTTCATGAACATTTGCAAATCCCCCTTAATAAGTATGATTCACACAATGTAAGTGCTTTCAATAGTAAATTGTAGGAAATAAAGAACCTCACGTCAAGTAATTTATAATTGCTTGTTATGCGGTTTGTTTTTTTATTAAGCAAACATATTTTGGTGCAGGGTGTGGATTTGTACAAATCAATCATTTGATGATCTAAAACAAAGTATGCTACGATGGTACCAGTTTATAGGTACACCCGTGTATTAGAAAGATTAAGGTAGAAAAAGATTCCGAATAGGGTTGGGTGAGAAGATGCGTGGAAAAGTAACGTTGCAAGAAATTGCGGATGCGGCGGGTGTTTCAAAGTTCGCTGTTTCGCGTGCACTGTCAGGCAAACCCGGTGTAAGTGAAGAGACAAGGGCGGTTCTGGTCAAGCTTGCCGCCCAGATGGGCTATTTTCGCAGTCATCCCAAAATCACAGGGGTAGAGCCTCGGGACACAGATACCAGAGAATGGTCGGGTACCGTGCTAGTGTTATTTCCGAATATTAGGTACCAGAACAGGGAATCCAGATACTGGGGGCCTGTATTTGAAGGGATTTCCGAGCGTCTGAACCGTAAGGGTATGGATATGATCACGTTAACGGAGCCCTCGACTGAAGACATGTTTTCTTTACTGAATCCAGAGTCGATTAAAGGAATTATCACGGTAGGGACGATTTCAACTTCATTGTTGCTGAACATTTATCGGATGGGTATTCCGGTCGTCATGGTAGATCATTGGGATTCTGCATTTTTAAGTGATACGGTGTTTACAGATAATCGCACATGCATGAGTGAATTAATGAAGGACTTGCTGTGTAGGGGCTATACCCGCTTTCAGTTTGTGGGTCATATTGATGACGCTCACAGTTTCTACGAACGCTGGGAAGCATGTCGTTCCACACTGGAAATGAGCGGAGTAGAATTGCGGCAGATTAAAGCTCTTCTTCACAGGGGAGCGCAAGCGCTTGCTGAGGAAATGGAAAAGTTGTCCGAGGACGAACTGCCTGAGGTTTTTGTATGTGCTAATGATGTGACTGCTGCGCAAGTCGTGGATGTGTTGAAAGAAAAGGGGATTGACGTTCCGAGGCGTTGCGGAGTGACCGGGTTTGACGATACGAATGAACAAATGCCGATTTATGCCACGGTGAGAGTGGATAAGGAATTGCTGGGAATGCGTGCAGTGGACCAGTTGTTATGGCGCATAACGAACCCGAACTCGCCTGTCGAGAAAAAGTTGCTACATGCTGAGCTATTCGTACGGGAAGTTCATGCACCCCGGATCCGTCGGGAAAATGATGACCGTGAGCGTCCCATCAGCACAATCACATATAGTTAATGTCCAGATACGTGTTATGACACCATACACCGTGAAGACGAAGGAGGTCGCTTTTAGCCTGTTTAGGGGCAGAGGGCGACTTTTATTTTGTATTTTGTCATTTGTTTTAAAAAACAATTGACTATTTTGTTAGCTTAATGTTATTTTTGTTATGTTACTAACGAATCCAGATGTTCCCAATCATGCTTATAGGAGGCTTGTGACGATGGTTAATGTGATAGGGTTGGATGGCTGGAGGTTTAGGGAAGCACAAAGTGATGAGTGGCTCAGCGCGAAAGTGCCGGGTTGTGTGCATACTGATCTTTTACGACATGGCAAAATTCCTGATCCGTTTATCGGTATGAACGAGGTGGAGGTACAGTGGATTGATAAGCAGGATTGGATATATGAAGCCCATTTTGAGATAAATGCAGATCAGCTTCAATGTCAATGTGTAGAGTTGGTGTTGGAAGGTCTGGACACATACGCGGATGTAAAAGTGAATGGCCAATATGTCTTGTCAGCCAATAATATGTTTCGGGTATGGAGACAGGATGTGAAGGCAATTGTTCAGCAAGGGGAAAATCGGCTGGAAATCAGTTTTCGTTCTCCGATTGCTGAAGATGTACCCAAGCTGGAAAGCTTAGGTTATGGACTCCCTGCACCCAATGATCAGTCCGAGATAGGTGGTTTGTCCGACAAAAAAGTAAGCGTTTTCGCACGTAAGGCTCCCTACCACTATGGTTGGGACTGGGGACCGAGGCTGGTGACGAGCGGTATCTGGAGAGAGGTCCGGATCGAGGCGTGGTCCGGTCTGATCGTGAGAGACTTGTTTATTCGACAGGACGAGGTGAATTCGGTAGGGGCTAAACTCATGGCAGTGGTAGAGATCGAAAATGCAGATGAGATTAGAAATGCCGAGTTGCGTATTTCCGCTGACGGGAAGGTGTGGTCCAAGCCGGTACGGCTGCTGAAGGGGAAGCAGACGGTCGAGCTGGAGCTGGAGATGAAGAAGCCGAAGCTGTGGTGGTGCCGTGGACTGGGGGAGCCGCATTTATATACGTTTGTGGCCGAATTGGTGGAGCAAGAACAAGGAGCTGTAATCGCGGAAAAATCAGTGAAAACGGGACTGCGTTCCATCCGTCTTGTACGTGAACGGGATGCAGCAGGAGAGAGCTTTTATTTTGAGCTGAACGGAATTCCTGTGTTTGCAAAAGGGGCTAACCATATTCCGAATGACAGCTTCATCACTGAAGTTACGATGGAACGATATCGGTATGAAATTGCCAGTGCAGCCGCCTCGAATATGAATATGCTGCGGGTGTGGGGTGGCGGTATTTATGAACAAGACATATTTTATGAGCTTTGTGATGAATACGGTTTGCTCGTGTGGCAAGATTTTATGTTCGCCTGCAGTATGTACCCGGGGGATGAGGATTTTATGGACAATGTGGCACAGGAAGCCGAGGACAATATTAAGCGGCTGCGTCATCATCCCTGTATTGCCTTATGGTGCGGCAACAATGAGATCGATTCTGCATGGGCGCATTATGAAGAGAATGGAGGCTGGGGCTGGAAAAAGGACTACACACCTGAGCAACGGGAACGCCTATGGAATGATTATGAAACACTCTTTCATCGGATTCTACCGGAGGCGGTACACACCTGGTCTGCGCAGACAGCCTATTGGCCCTCCTCCCCGCTGATTGACCTGACCAGAGATCGGAACCAGCATGCCCATCGGTCTTCAACTGCAGGTGATATTCACTATTGGGGTGTATGGCACGCGTCTGAGCCGTTTGAGAATTATTATGTACATGTGGGCCGTTTTATGAGTGAATATGGTTTTCAGTCCTTTCCTGAATACAAGTCTGTTCGTACTTATGCGGAAGAGAAGGATTTGGAGCTGGAATCTGAGGTGATGCTGGCACATCAGAAGAACGATGCGGGCAATCGTCTGATTAAAGAATATATGGAGCGGTACATGCGAGAGCCAAAGGATTTTACATGTTTTCTTCACATGAGCCAAATTTTACAGGCAGAAGCAATGAAAGCAGCTATAGAGGCGCATCGTCGTCACAAGCCCTATTGCATGGGAACATTATACTGGCAAATGAATGACTGCTGGCCCGTTGCCTCCTGGTCGAGTATGGACTATTTTGGTCGTTGGAAGGCGCTCCAATATACGGCTAAGCGCAGCTTTGCTGATGTGTTGTTGAGTGCAACCGATACAGAACAGGGGAATAAGGCCCTGCATCTAGTCAACGATACACTAGAGCCGATATCAGGTACGCTGCGGCTGACGCTTTTGCATATCCGTAGCAGCCAGGCAATTCATGAAGAGGACGTTAAGGTAAAGCAACCAGCAGGCGGTGCAGGAATTGTACATATACTGCCTATCGACAAATGGCTGAGTGGCCTGAACCGTGCGGAGCATATGCTGGTCGCGCGTCTAACGCAGAATGGTGAACAGGTGGCCTCTGGTGAAATTTATTTTGCAGACACGAAAGAGATGGATTTACCGCAGGCAAAAATTGAAGTGACAGAGATTCAGGGAAGCGGGGGCAGCAGATTCATGCTGTGTTCGGATGTACTTGCTAGGCACGTGTGGCTATCGGCAGAGCAGGAAGGTATTTTCAGCGACAACCATCTGGATCTAGCTCCTGGTATTCCGAAGACAGTGGAATTCTTGGTCATGCGCAACGGTTCATCAGCATTTGTGACAGCTGCGCCGGGTACATTGACAGTACATTCGTTGGTCAATTGGATACAAGGTTAGACAAACAGTAAAAGCTTATCCGTCTTTAAGTAGATGATGGATAAGCTTTTTTTTTTATAATATAAATTTATTTTATGATATGTAGAGCGTCTTCATAATGTTAATATACATAACAAAAGAGAACTTGGGAGTTAAGTGATAACAGATCATTTGTAAGAAATCTATTTATTTAGCCTCTAACTGTTGGAATATAAAAAAAGCATACGGTCGGCCGAGAACTTGTAGAGGAAATCCGTCAGTTGGGCTTTAGCAGGGTGGAGCTGAACTATAACATTACCCGGGAAATGCTAACGACGATTGAACCTATGATTGAGCGGGGAACAATGGCATATCGAGTGTGCACAATACATTTCCTCATACACCAGATCCGGATTACGGCACGAATTCCGTTCTGCTCGGGTTTGACGATGAAAGCAAGCGACAACGTGTAATAGAGCTACTGGTGCAATCTGTGGAATATGGCATCATTATGGGCAAAAGCGGTAATTGTGCATCCCGGACGCCGGATGGCGAATGGACGGGGTTAGTGACGAAATTTATAATGCCGTTAGCGATATTACGCTAATTCATACTGCCCGAATATTAAAACTACCGGAGCTACGCCTTTACCTGTGAGTGAAGTCTAAAACACAGTAAGCATCTATTTTTCGGGGATGAAGTCCATTCCCGGAGAACGGATGTTTTTTTGTGTTCATTGATGCAGAGGTAGAGCGCTTCCATTGAGCTTGAAGCCATTGTGGTGTACACTGTCCAGAACAGGTGTAAATTGGAACGTCAGGAAGGCAGGACGGTTACAAGGAGGGAAAGACACATATGTATGCCCGTTTAAGATCGTTAAATTATCCACTAAAACTCTATGTTTTTTTAGCACTGGCCTTATGCTCCGTAATCAGTACATTGTGGATCATTAACGTGCGACTGCCCTCAGGGGGCCGCCCTTATCTTTTTATTTGGTGGAATATGATGTTGGCCTGGATTCCTATGCTGTTGACGTTACTGCTTGATGTAATGTACGGCTCGTGGAGGCGGGGAACGAGGACATTTTTACTCTGGGTTACGGGGGCGGCATGGCTTTTCTTTTATCCCAATACACCCTATTTGATCACAGATTTGCTGCATGTATTCGCCAGATATCCATTTCTCGGGGAGCAACGTTTCTGGGGCAATCCGTACTTTTGGAATCATGTACTGGGAATGCTGCTGGTAGCCGTACTTGGCCTGGCAATGGGTTTTGTATCGCTCGAATCCGTACGACAGTTGGTACAACGTGCACGTGGTGGGCTTGTTAGTTGGCTGTTTATGCTGGCGGTACTCTTGTTGAGCAGCCTGGGTATTTACATTGGCCGTTTCTTTCGAGGGAACACATGGGATATTGTTTCTGCGCCCTCTCAACTGTATGCACAGGTATCTTCCATATGGGCAGACTCCTTGCAACGTACTCATTTTGTGGAGTTTAGTGGGATGCTATTCGTCATTTTGCTCGTCAGCTATGTATCCACGATGTGCGTAGTCTGGATGGGGAACAACCGCCAGGACGAATGGCGTCGCTGGTGATTTGATTGCAGCTGAGTGGCTGAATATCATCAAAAATGTAAATCAAAGGAGGAATAGCTACAATGAACGGACAGAATCGATCCGATATCCGCGCTGGTCTTCAGGTGGATATTGTGCTTAAAAAGGATCAGTCTACTGGTAAGTTGACGCGAGGAACGGTGAAAGATATTTTGACCAATTCCCCGCGTCATCCGCATGGAATCAAAGTGCGTTTGGCAGACGGACAGGTTGGGCGTGTCAAACATATCGTAACGAACGAAGGATAGAGCTTTGGGTGAGGAGGAATGAAGATGATTCAGGCAACGGCATGGTCTAAAAATGATCGCTACCCGCTTGTTTTACTTGTATTGCTGGCGCTTGCCCTCATTTGGTCTTTAATTCGCCCGGCGGATTACTTTACATGGGTACTGGAAGTTCTCCCGGCAGTTTTGGGAGCTGTGCTGCTGGCGGCTTTGTACCGTAGATTTCGGTTTACCAATCTGGTATACACCCTAATCTGGCTGCACGCATTGATCTTGATTGTCGGTGGACATTATACCTATGCCGAAATGCCACTGTTCAACTGGATTCGGGATACGTTCGGACTGGAGCGCAATTATTATGATCGACTTGGGCATTTTGTACAAGGTTTTGTACCTGCACTCATTGTCAGGGAAGTGCTGTTGCGTAAAACGGCCTTGGGAAGCGGGAGCTGGCTCACTTTCCTCACGGTTAGTGTGTGTCTTGCGATCAGCGCTGTGTACGAGCTGATTGAGTTTGCTGTAGCCAAGGCAACCGGAACGGCAGCAGAAGCCTTTTTGGGCACACAGGGAGATGTATGGGATACCCAATGGGATATGCTTCTTGCGTTCATCGGCGCCTTGACCGCAGTGATTTTGTTGAGTGGGGTACATAACAAGCGGCTGAAACAATTAAGGTATTAGCAGAATTTATTTAACCCGCCACTATCATGCTATCTGAAATCGCCTGTTTTTGAAGGCTACATTCGCGTCATGGGACGGCTGTCGAGGTGTAGGGTTGCTGCGTCCATGTAGCTGTCCAGTAGCCGTTCAAAAATACGGTCCCATGTCTGCTCCAGACTGTAGGCTCTGCCAGCTCTGGACATCGAATCGCGAAGGGAGGCATCCTCGTACAACAGGTGTACAGCTTTGGCAAAGGCAGCGGCGTCCCCGGCAGGACACAATAGCCCTGTATTTCCATGGATTACATTATCTTTTACCCCGCCTTCATTGGCACCGACCACAGGTGTACCGCTCGCCATAGCCTCCAGTACAACATTGCCGAATGTTTCCGTGGTGGAAGGGAAGAGAAATACGTCGGCTGCGGCGTAGAGTTCAGCTAATTCCGGCCCTTTCACAAAACCAAGCCAGTGGACTGCATGCTCCGGCACCCCTAGATCCGCTGCAGTTTTGACCTTATACAATGGACCATCTCCTGCAATGACCAGCACAGAGGCTGCGCGGACGTCGTCGGGTAACTGGAGATAGGAATCCAGTAACGTGTCTATCCCCTTTTCCGGTGCAAGCCTGCCTACATACAAAATAACAAATGCATCTGCATGAACGCCCCATTTCTTCCATACTGCATTCCGGTCCACCTTTGGTTGAAATCGGTCAGTATCAATGCCTCTACTCCAGATTTCGAGCTGCCCCATTCCTTTATTGCGCAACAATTCCATGGTTGATTGAGAAGGCACATACACCCTTTCGCAATGTCTGTGAAACCAGAGCATGTATTTCCATAACGCAGGTTCAAGCCAGCGAAGCTTGTAATATTCGAGGTATTTATCAAAGTGGGTGTGATATGAGGCGACGAGTGGAATATGGTGTTTGGCTGCGTAGCTTGTTCCATACAGGCCAAGGTTAAATGGAGTAGCGACATGAATCAGATGCGGGGAAAAGGCTGACAGACGCTCGTTGATCTGTTTGGCGTTGGGGATCGCAAGTCTGCATTCCCGGTACAATAAAAAGGGAATACTCCGAAATCGCTCTACACCCGGCCCAGAGGGCAGATGATGGTCTGCCTCCGGTGCGAAGACGAGCGTAGATATTCCATGTGTCTCCAGATAGCCAATCCATCGTTCCAGGGTCAGAGCAGCGCCATTCACGTCAGGCGTATACGTGTCCGTAAATAATGCAACTCGAAGCATGCCTTCATTCCTCCTCCGCCATTCTCATTTATCCTATGACGTTCCAGGGGAGTCCGCTTGGAGGCTCCGGCTTTTATTGTGTCATGATTTTGTTTACGGGCTTGCCGGGTTTTGTAAAAGCTGGCCCGCGGACGGGCGCTTTTCTCGGAACATTCTGTAATAGACGAGGGAGGACAAAATATAGAAAACACCTGTCATGCTAAATGTGATGGCATAGCCCCAGTAGTTGCCATATGTTGTAACCAAATAGGCTTGTACAGGTCCCATACCTGCGGTGCCTAGCATCCAGGTCGTCTGGAGAATGGAGTTGGCAATGCCGCGATTTTTATCTGACACACGTTCGACGAGAATGGCGGTTTGCAGCGGATTGGCTGCATTCATTAGCGCTTGCCTGAATAGAAAGCTGATGGAAGCGATCCATAGCACGTTCGTAAAGCCAGTAATGAGAAGGAAGGGTAGCGAAAGCAGTTGGAAGCCAACTACAGCTCTGACCAGTCCAATCCGGCTGCCGAGGGTAGGCCCGATCAACATGGAGAGGATGGTCATGAGCTGGCCGAGTGCAATCAGTAAACTCATTGCGCTGAGCGATACGGAGAAGCGGTTTGTAAAATACAAATTAAGATACGGGATGACCAAACCTGAACCTAACCCAAGAAAAAACTGGGCCAGAACAAATTGTCCAATAACCCGGCGATCAGAAGCAGCAGCAGGCGTCTCCAAGGCAGGGATATCGGATGTACTGTGCGGTGTATGTACTTGTTCTGTTTCTGTTTGAGGTGAAGATTCGGCAGGAGCTGGTGCTTCTAAGGTTGCCGTAGTTTTTGTGATGAACAATAGAGGAATAAAAGCAGTCAATGTTGCCATTCCTCCAAGGAACAGAGCAACCCGCAGACTGGATAGCGGTGTGATTCCCCACGTCTGCAGCCCATCTGCGAGTACGCCACCCCCGAAGCTACCCAGAACCTGGGCTGCCAGTACAAGAGCTGAGTAATAGCTGAATATTTTTAAGCGCTGGGATTTACTAATGCTTTCCGCTAAAAAAGGCACAGCCAGCACCTGAATAAAGGCGGCGAATACACCTGAGATTACGGCAAATACCAACATGCTTCCGCTGGTATCTGTAAAGGTACGGGCGAGAAAGGCCAGGCCGCTGAATAATGCGCCGATGACCAGCATATTTTTGCGGCTCGTCCGATCCCCCAAAAATCCGACCGGAATGAACAGCAACGCCGTCGCCAGCGCTTGCATGCTGACCACCCGGCCGTTCATATCATCATCAAAGCCAAGCCCTTGGATATACAGGTTATACAGTACAGAAAACATTCCCGTGCCCATCTGGTACAACAGATTGGCCATAAAAAACAATCGTATATTACGCGGCCACTTTCGGGGTTCTTCTAATATTTTGCTAATCCATGGCACGATGAGTTCCTCCTGTGACGTGTTGCAAATAAGTTAATACTGTTGATATGTATTCTAGCAGGAACTGTACATTTCATAAATATTCCTGATCTCCGATTGTTTTGGGTAATAATAAAGCATGGACTTTACATTGAATTTTCATTATAGTAATTCGGTATGAATAAATTTGAAAGGTAAGCAGGAGGGATGGCTTTGGCTTTTGGAGCACGGGTGTTAAAAACGGGAATCGCAGTGACGCTCGCCCTTTTTCTGAGCACGCTTTTGAACACCCATTCGCCTGTGGGGGCAGCGATAGCCGCTATTTTTGCCATGCAACCGTCGATATATAGGTCGTGGCGTTATTTTCTGGATCAACTCCAAACAAGCACACTCGGTGCAATCATGGCGTTGCTGGGCGGAATGGTATTTTCGAATGAGCCGATTGCAGTGGGATTGGTATGTGTATTGGTACTTATGATATGTCTGAAAATAAATATGGCTGATACGGTTGGATTGACACTCGTGACCGTTGTTTCTGTAATGGAAGCCTCAGGGGACTGGAAATTTGCGGTGACCCGCTTTGCGCTCACTTTGATTGGGATTGTGTCTGCTTTTGTCATCAATGTTAGTGTTTTTCCCCCGAAACCGAAAAGGCAGTTTATTAATCAGATTCAAAATGTATTTAACAGCATGTCCTTGCTGCTGCGTACTGCCATTTCCGATGAGATTAAGGAGTCTGTCTTCAAAGAGGAAAAAGGAAATCTGGAGGGAGCCATTAAATCGCTGTCGGACAAATATCATTTGTTCGAGGAAGAGCAGAAGAAGCTCAAGCGCTCCAAGTTTAGTCAAACGAGACAAATGGTAGTATACAAACAAATGCTCGGAAGTTTACACAAAGGATATGAGGTACTGGATGCAGTGGAAAGACACTACTTCCAGTCTTTACGGCCAAAAGGAACGGATGCTTTTTTTGACAGTCATCTGGAGCTGCTGATTCGTTTTCACGAGCATGCTCTACTGAAATTCGAAGATAAGCTAAAGCCGAATGAGGACGAAAGTGAATTGTTTCAGCAAGCCAACGGCGAATTTATGAAGCATGCGATTACACGTTTTGACCATTGTCAGGAAGGAATGCTGCGGCTGTCCATTGTGGCTGCGGCGATGTATGACTATGGTCATCAGCTGGAGAGGTTGAGCAGACTGGCCGATCATATTCATCCTGTAGAAGAGAGCAGATAGGCGAATTTCCTAAAAGAAAAGCGACCGCATTCATCAATCAGATGGACGGTCGCTTTTTTATGTAATGAATTCAAGTATGTAAGAACAGGTTAATAGATGGTTGCCAGAACGCACAAAAAAAGCCCGCTGGTTGCGAACAGGGACTGAACTTGCTACAATAGAGGATGCTCTGTTTTATGGTGAAACCATAAGCGTAAGTTGTGAACTACACTTCTTGTTACATTATAGCATGCTTCAAAGGATTAGTCAATTTTCCCGGATCAGGGGGATGCCGCGAGTATGCCCGGGTCCATAATAGAGCATAGTTTGTACGCAAGGGAGCCCTGCATGGAGCAGGAGGAAACGGAACAGGAGCGATGCCAGTGACTACTGAACAGCAATGGAATGAAGAACAACGAAGAGTAGAAGATGTGACCGCAGTGATTAGCGGGCGTATTCGGAAGCTAGAGACAGAGGTTGGTTCTGTGCGCGGAGATGTCGTCGATATGCGTAAAGACTTCTGGGATGAGGTAACGATCAATTTCAGTGAGGCGGATGATGTGGGCGAGACATCCACCAGTTTGCGTCAGCAGTCTGAGATTTTGTCTGAGCGGGAACGAAGACACAAGCATTCCACAGAGGCGTTAGGTCGTTTGAAAAAGTTGCTTGATTCACCGTATTTTGCACGAATTGATTTTGCTGAGGAAGGGCAGACTGCGGAACGTGTTTATCTGGGGATTGCCTCCCTGCTGGATAATCAAGATGAGGAATTTCTGATCTACGACTGGCGCGCGCCTATTTCCAATCTTTATTACGATAACATGCCGGGGCCCGCCTCATATAAGACCCCGGCCGGGGAGATGGAAGGGGAACTCACGCTTAAGCGCCAATTCTCGATCCGTGATGGACAGATCCGGTTTATGTTCGATACAGGAGTGACGATTGGAGACGAACTTCTTCAAGCAGTATTGAGCCGCAGCTCGGATGCTCAAATGAAAAGTATTGTCGCTACCATCCAAAGGGAGCAAAATCGCATCATCCGTGATGATCGAAGCCGGATGCTCATTGTTCAGGGGGCGGCAGGAAGTGGCAAAACCTCTGCTGCGCTTCAGAGAGTAGCGTATTTGCTGTATAAGTACCGGGATCGCTTACGAGCGGATCAGGTCGTGTTATTTTCGCCTAATCCGATGTTTAACAGTTATGTATCGACAGTATTGCCTGAATTAGGTGAGGAAAATATGCTTCAGGCCACGTTTCAGGAATATTTGGAGCGGCGTTTGGGCCGGGAGTTTCAGTTAGAAGATCCATTTGAACAGCTGGAATATGTGCTTTCAGCGTCGTTACAGCCTGGGTATGAAGCTAGGATGGAGGGTATCCGCTTTAAGTCGTCCAAGACGTTCTTACATGTGATTACAAGCTACAAAACGTATCTGGAACAGGAGGGAATGCGTTTTAAACCCATCCGCTTTCAGGGACGTGAGGTGGTTTCAGTAGAGCAAATGGCACGCAAGTTTTATGAATTCGACTCTACGGTGCGGCTGGCGAACCGATTGGAACTGCTGCGGGATTGGATGCTCAAAGAGCTGGCCCGCTTTGGTAAGGAAGAATGCTCCGCCCCATGGGTGGATCAACAGATGGATCTCATGGAGCCGGAGGATTATCAGCGTGCCTATAACCGTATGCGCCGTAAATCCAAGAATAAGGGCGATACCTTCGACGATTTTACGCGTGAAAGAGAAATATTGGCGCGTATGGTGGTCAGTGACCGCTTAAAGCCCCTGCGCAAATGGATTAAGGCGCTTCGCTACGTAGATACAACCCGGCTCTACAGCGAGCTGTTTATGAATGAGGCATTGTTGAGCCAACTGGCGAATCATGCAGAGCTGCCCGTCAGCTGGGGTGAAATTAGTCGACAAACCCTGGAACGAATTCAGTCTGGGGAGTTAGCGTATGAGGATGTGACACCCTTTTTATATTTGCGTGAGCTGATGCTGGGCTTTCGTTCCAATAGCAACATCCGTCACGTGTTTATCGATGAGGCACAGGACTATTCCCCTTTCCAGCTGGCGTTCTTCAAGCGTTTATTTCCACAGGCTAAAATGACGGCACTGGGTGATTTTAACCAGGCCATCTATGCGCATGCCTCGGTGCTTCAGGATGCAGAGCCATTGTATGACTTGTATGGTGCAGATCAGACCGAGATGATTTCCCTGACACGCAGCTATCGCTCAACACAGGAGATTGTGGAATTTACCCGGGGCATGGTCCCTGGGGGAGAGCACATTGTACCGTTTAACCGTAAGGGTGAGAAACCTCTTGTAACCGAGGTGCGTTCGCTTGAAAAGTTGCATCAATTGATAGTTGGGAATGTCACAGAATTGTTGGCAGAAGGCTATGAATCCATCGCGGTGATCTGTAAAAATGCTGACGAAAGCGCGGCAGCCTACGAAGCGCTGGAAGGACAGCTGTCAGTGAAGCCAAAACTAATTAAGAAAACAACTCCTGCTTTTGAAAAGGGGATTCATATCATTCCGGCCTACCTAGCAAAAGGCGTGGAATTCGATGCGGTTCTGATTTATGACGGATCAGCGAAACAATACCAGCGTGAGAGTGAGCGTAAGCTGTTCTACACCGCCTGTACGCGAGCGATGCATCTGCTGCATATTTATAGCATAGGGGAGATTACGCCATTCGTGAGTTTACAGAATTCGGATACGTATACTCTCAAAATGGAAGAGAGTGATCGTGTTCTATAGAGAGGACATTGGCAATCAGCCGGGGACAAATGCCTTAGAAACCCATGCGATGCCTGAATAGATGTAGAGCTGGCTGGCATTATGGAGCGTATTCCAGTAACATAAGCAAATAAGCAAAACAGGTAAGAAGCATAAACGGAGGTTACAAACGTAATGGACATGAAGAGTGTATTTCAACGCCCGCCGCTAGCGGACTGTGTACCCGAGTTGGTAGCTACAGCTAGAGGAGAGCGCAAGGCATCGCTGGTGATCCGCGGAGGAACACTGGTCAATGTGGTATCGGGCGAGTTGCTGCCGGGCATGTCTATTGCTGTGCAAGGTGCTCGTATCGCTTACGTCGGTAGGGACGTCAGTCATACGATTGGAGAGGACACCATAATCATTGAAGCGGAAGGCCGCTATATGGCACCGGGGTTACTGGACGGACATTGTCACATCGAAAGCACGCAGCTGACCGTAACGGAGTTCGCTAAGGCTGTACTGCCGCTGGGAGTGACGGGTGGTTTTTTTGACCCGCATGAAATTTCCAATGTACTGGGTCTAAAAGGGCTTCGTCTGATGCTGGACGAAGCACGTACGACACCGCTGGCTGCTTACATGCAGGTGGCTTCTTGCGTCCCGTCCACAGGTCCGGAGCTGGAAACGACGGGTGCCTCCTTCGGCCCGGCGGAAGTCGCAGAGGCGTTAAGCTGGGGCCCGGATATGATCGGGCTGGGCGAAGTCATGAATTTCCCTGGTGTCGTCTATGGAGACGATGTGATGATCGGTGAAATTCAGGCCACGCTGCGCGCGGGCAAGGTGGCGGATGGCCATTTTACATGGGCCTCCGATGATTGGCGGCTGCCGGTCTATGCAGCCGCGGGAATTACGGGCGACCACGAGTGTGTCACGCCCGAGGATGTAGCCGAGCGTATCCGGCTCGGCATGTATGCCAAGATGCGGCAAGGCTCCGCATGGCATGATGTGGCCGAGACGATCCGAGCCAGCACGGAAATGGGTCTCGACACGCGCCGCATGATGCTGGTAACGGATGACCGCAGCGCAGAATCCTTGCTCCATGAAGGGCAGATGGACTTCGTCGTGCGTCATGCGATTGCACAGGGCGTCAAGCCCGTAACCGCGTTTCAGATGGCCACGCTGAATACGGCAGAGCGCTTCGGCGTGGCACGGGACATCGGATCGATCATTCCGGGTGCGATTGCCGACATTATTTTGCTTGATGGCCGATTGGCCGAAGTGAATGTGACGGCTACCATCGCAGCGGGCCAGCTGGTGGCCGAGCACGGTCAAATGGTCGCCGATTGGGACGGCTTCGTTTATCCTGCGGAAGTGATGGACACGGTCCATCTGGGACGAGAGCTGAGTGCTGCAGATTTTCGCATTGCGGCTCCAGTACAGGAGGGGAATGTACCTGTACGGGTGATTCGTGTTACGGAAAACCACGTGGACACGAAGGAAGTGCGAATGACCGTTCCGGTCCGTAATGGAGAAGTCACGGCAGATCCTGCACAGGATTTGTGCAAAATAGCCGTTTTCGAACGCCATCATGCCAGTGGCAGTCACGCGGTGGCACTTGTGACAGGTGTCGGCTTCACCGAGCCGGCTGCGATTGCCATGACCGTCGCGCATGATAGCCACAACCTGCTCGTCATTGGTAATGATGACGAGCTCATGACCCAGGCGGCGAAGCAGGCTGTTGCCCTGCGTGGCGGCGTGGTGGTCGTATCCGCCTCGGGTGAGACGCGCTTCCCGCTGCCTATCGCCGGGCTGATGTCCCCAGCTCCGTTTGCAGAGGTAGCTGCGCAGTCCGAAAGTATCAGCCGGGCGCTTCAGCAGTCCGGCTGCATGCTGAACAACGCGCTGATGACACTGTCACTGCTCGCACTGGTCGTTATCCCTGAAATCCGTCTGTCGGATCAGGGGCTTGTCGTGATCGGAGCGGATGGCATTCGCAAGGTATCTCTTTTTGTGGAAGAGGATGCTGCGGAAGTCTGATAGAACACGTCGCTGGGGGTTGTCCTACAGGTCTGCCCAGACCTGAGGGATAACCCCTGTTTTTCATACACGAAGTCAAAAAAATATCTTCGATTCCTTTATAAAAATCAAGGAGCGGTGAGCAGATGCATCCCTATTATCGTTCATTAGAAAAAATGGCTCATCATGCCTCGATTATAGAGCAGGATTGGAACAGGTTTGTAGAGCAAACCTGTGTGAAGCATATTCAGCAGGGAACGGTTCTCATTGAAACGGGTGAGCCTGTGAAACATGCCTATTTTTGTTCAGAGGGATTATTCCGTTTATTTTATACATTAGCAGATGGCAGAGAATACAATGTTGGTTTTTCGCCAGAAGATGATTACGTAACCTCTTATGGGGCTATGATCCAAGGAGAACTATCCACTTTTTCGATTGAGGCCATGGAAGATTCGGTTGTCATTGAAATTCCATATCACGTATTGAAGGAGCTTATGGATACAAGCCATATGTGGGAAAGATTCGTCCGTAAAAGTGTAGAAAGACTTTATATTCGAAAAGAGGAACGGGAGCGCGAATTATTGTATCTTTCCGCTAAGGAACGTTATCATGCTTTTCTTCTCAAATACCCCGGATTGGACAAACGAGTTGCCCAATATCATATAGCTTCGTACATAGGCGTCTCCCCTGTATCACTTAGTCGTTTGCTGCGTAGTGATCCGCATTAACCTATGTTAATGCGACGTTGTAGACAAGCAGCGTACAATAACGATAAATCATTCAAGCTTCACCAAAAAAGGAGATAAGGCATATGCGTTATATGATGATTGTATTATTGGAGTTCCACCCTTCCTGGTTGGCTCTACCTCGGGAGGAACGTCGAAAACATGCGGGGGCCTTGCAGGCTACCATTCAAAAATATAGCGAACATGTTCAGGTTCGTTTTTTTGATGCAGAAGCACTGCCTGGAAAGGACTACACTGATTTCGTCGTATGCGAAACGGAGGACATGAAGCAATATCACTATATGTGGGAAGAAATTCGCGATTCGGAGCCGTATACCAAAGGATACATGAAGATTAAAGATGTAGTGATGGGTATGGAAAATGCTTTTCAGTCCTATGAGTCAGAAATGCTACAGATGGAAAAATAACCGTCATTCCGCTTTCTATGTAAAATGAAGAGTTCATCTATATACGATTAAAAAGGCGAATTCCTGTGCTGTTTATGTTCAGCTGGGAATTCGCCTTTTATCTTTTGGAGACGAAAAAGTGTAATAAGAGAAAATCACATTATACAACTGTGTTACTTATAATCTTCAGAAAACCGTTCTTCCCAGCGGTATCCATTAACTGATTAATGGATTTTCTTGCGGTATCGTTAAACAAATACCACTCATCTTTCGATACGTCATGAATCAAAATCTCTGGATATTCTGTTGAAAGTTCAGATGGAACAGGACTAATCAAAGAATAAATATCAAAACGAGCTAAGCTTTTCCCTTTTTGGCCTAAAAAATCATATTGTGCATTTTTATAATAAGATACAGGTGTGTCAATAGTGAAGCTCCAAGAGTAGTTTGCAGGTGCTTCGACCTTTTTACCTATGTTTTTTGCGAAAATATTATAAATGGTTTCATTATATGCATTGCCATGAACTTGCTGAACTACGCCACCCATAAACATATGGTATTCCTGTTGAAGTGCCTTTACTTGTACACCGTTTATGAACAATGGTTTAGTATCAACAGTCACTGCAAAGTTGCTGTAATTAACATTGCAGCCAAACGCCTCTGCAATAAAACGAAGTGGAACATATATGCGATTATTTTTCGTATATGGTTTTACATCAAGCAGCATCTTTTTACCATTTTTCTCCGCTATGCTTCTGTTTACTGCTAATTTTACTTTCATCTCGCTTTTAGCGAGAATAACCTCGGAATCGGACCATTCGACACTAGCCCCCAAACTTTCGCTCATAACACGTAGAGGTACCATGGCGCGTTTATTCTTCATTTCGGGATTCACATCGGATGTAATAGTCACACCGTCAACTTTGATCTGATTTTGTGCTGCATAAGTTGTGGACGATGAAATAAATAAAAAAATTGCAAGAAAAGCCGCAAAGAATGCTTTTTTCATAAATGATTGCTCCTTTTTTGGTTAAATTTGTTGCGCAGTAACTTTCCCCCATATGAAGACGCAACTGGATAAAAAAACGTTGCGCTGTCCTGTCCGTTAACTTAATGTAACAACCGGTTTGTACTATTTGATTACCTTCCGGTATTTACCAACTAAAAATTGCTAATCTTCCTGGAGAATTATGTCGATAACATTGAATATTATTCATAAAATTTATCAAAGTAAATCCTTAGGGGGAAAGTTAATGAGAAAACAGCTAAAAGTTGCGATTTCTCTAGTATGTTTAATGATGTTTATAGGTTGTTCAGCTTCACCAGTATCACAGCAGACTAAGATTACACTTTTGAATTCCAAATCTGAAATAAAAACCCAATTAGAAGAAGTAGCAAAACAATACAATCAAGAGCACCCTGAAGTATCTTTGGAGATTATAACCGCTCCTGAGGGGACGTCTGCATATCAAAAGCTGATGTCGATGTACGGCTCAGGAAGTCCAGCAACTATGTCGATGCTTGACCCGGGCGACACGCAGACATTCCTGGATAAAGCCGTTGATTTAAGTAAAGAGAAGTGGGTAGCTGATACGATAGAAAATGGACTTGACGCCGTTAAGAAAAGTGATGCTGTGCTGGGGTTTCCATTTGCAGTGGAAGGCTACGGATTAATTTACAATAAGAAAGTGCTGGACAAAGCAACAGGTGGGGCTTTTGATGCTTCCTCGGTAAAAAGTAGAAGCAACCTGAACTCATTAATGGCTAAGATTCAGAAGACGGGAGTAGCACCGGTCATGCTTTCACCAATGGACTGGTCTCTCGGCTCACATCTTTTAGCTCTGTCTTATTCTGTTCAGCCTGGGGGTTTTCCAGAGTTTGTTAAGGGTATGCAGGATAACTCCATAGACATGTCCCAGAATAATGTAATGTCTGGATGGGTACAAACTTTAGACTTGCTCAAGGATAACAGCATCAATAAGAATTCGCCTTTGGACAGCACGTATGACGATGGAGCCAAAGCATTAGGAGAGGGAAAAGTGGGGCTTTGGTTTATGGGCAACTGGGCTTGGGCTGGGATTAAGAGCAATGATACAGCAAATGAGGAATACGGTTTTTTGCCCCTTCCGTTAAGCGATAATACGGATGACCCTAACAATGCTAAGATTACAGTCGGTGTAACAAAGTATATTTTCATTGACTCCACAGCTACCACACCTCAGGAGCAAGAGGAAGCAAAGAAGTTTCTGAACTGGCTGGTATACGACAAGTCCGGACAAGATTTTCTGGTAAACAAGGCTAATACGGTACCTGCGTTCAAAAATATTGATTTAGAGCCTGCCGATCCTTTGGGACGATCAATCAAGTCGTATATCTCGACCGGAAAGACGCTGCCGTTTATGGCAACCCTTCCACCTGATCATGGGGGCATCACAGGAGCATCTATCCAAAGCTATATCAGTGGAAAGATAGATAAGGCTGAGCTGTTGCGCCAAATACGCATATACTGGAAAGCTCAGCAGTGATGATACGAGACCAGTTACGGGAGGAAGATAAAGATGTTTAAATTAACGTTAAAGAAAAAAATAATTAGTGCAGCGCTCATACTGGTTATCGTACTGTCCCTTTCAAGTGTTATAGGCGTCATTAAGATGTCGGAAATGGGTGAGGCTTCTGATAAGGTAAATAACAGGTCTTTACCCGCGGTTATTCTTCTTCAAGGTATGGATAAGCAGATTACAGAAATTGATAGACTTACCGTTCGATTGATACTTGAAGAGGATGCGGCTGTTCGCAGTACTTATCAAGAAGAACTAACCAAAGCTACAGCTTCAATGGATAAGAGTGTAAATGAATATCAAAGTTTAGCCTCTACGGCAGAGGAAAAAGAACTGTTCACCAATTTTTATGGTCAGTGGGCAATGTATCTTCGCCATCTAAAGGTGGTTTCCGCTGCCATGGAAGAAAACGACAAAGTGATGGCCTACATGATCATTCATGGAAATTCTTCTATTTATAAGGCAGCATTAGAAGATGTAAATAAACTGAAGCTACTTAATGAGCAATACGCAACGGATGCCGCTAATCAATCGAGTCAATCTTACCATTCAGGTAGAATTTTGATGATATCTCTGACTATCATATGTACGATCCTTGGAATCATCGGTTCTTTTTTACTGGCTCAATCGTTCACTAAGCCCATATTAAAGATAGCGGAACAGATAAAGCTGGTAACGAGGGGGGACCTGCAAGTGGAGCCCCTTAGAGTCCAGTCGAAAGATGAGGTCGGGGAACTGGCATCCGATTTTAATGAAATGTGCGATTCACTGCGCAACCTTTTAAAGGAAGTTGTGGATAATTCCTTACTGGTTGCCTCTACGGCTGAACAGTTAACGGCCAGTGCGGAACAGACAAGCATCGCTACCGAGCAGATAGCTATAAGTGCCACACAAGTCGCAGAGGGATCTCAGACACAGCTTGCAGATATAGCTGAAACGCTGAATTACACGGTAGACGTTTCTAAAAGTGTAGACAACATAACCAATCGCTTTGTTCATGTGGCTAATCTCACAACCCAAGCACAAGAAAAAGCAAACAAAGGGAAAACTCAAATGTCTTCGACTGTCTTCCAAATAAGAGATGTGCATACCAAGGTAACTCAATCCGCTGAAGTGGTAAATATTCTAGGCGAAAAGTCGGCGGAGATTAAACAGATCACAGCTATGATCAGTGATATAGCAGCCCGAACCAACTTGCTTTCACTAAATGCGAGTATAGAAGCTGCAAGAGCGGGAGAGCAGGGAAAAGGATTTGCGGTTGTCGCTTATGAAGTACGCAATTTATCGGCACAAGCAAGTGAAGCAACGGGCAAGATTTCTTCGCTGGTCAACGAAATCACATTAAGAACAGATGAAGTTGTGGTTTCAATGAATGAAGGTGTTCAATCTCTAAATGAAGGCATGATGCTTGTCGAAGGTGTAGGTAACGTTTTTTCTGAGATTGTGGGTGCCGTTGAAGAAGTGGGCAGTGAGGTGGACACGGCGGCTTTAGAAGCAAGATCCGTAAATGAAGGAACCGTTTCTATGGTGGAATCGATGAAGAAAATTGCTGAAATCTCCGAACGTGCTGCAGATTCTACTCAAACAGTCGCAAGCGTAGTCGAGGAAACTACCGCATCCATGCAGGAAGTGTCAGCAGGTGCTAACATGCTTGCCAAGAGAGCGGAAGAGATGAATCAAACGGTGTCGGTATTCAAGATTTAAAATAAGCTTCAAATCAAGTGAAGTTAAGAGCGGCAGCCTTGGACGAGAAAAAAAGTCCTAGACTGTCGCTGTTTTGTTAAGCTCAAACCATTAGATTACGAATGAACGGCTTCAGCTTTTTTGGCTGCTCTTTTCAGATCCTGTTTACGACGTTCCTCCAGATACCGCTTACCATTCTTCTTGTCTGCTGTCAGTGTAAAGCAGGATATGATGGTGAACAGGCCTGCAATGGAACCCAGAATTACATAAGTTATCGGGAAATTCAATACTTCATACATATGCCCCACAATGGGCGAGAAAATGGAAACCACCAGGGAGCCCATAAACAAATACAGCAGGTACATGGTGGAGGACAAGCGCTGGTCAAAGTTAACGGTAATGTATTTGAAGATGGCTACCAGAATAAGCGGTTTCTCCAGGGAGTGAATCATCTTCATTGCAGCTACCCATATGGAACCGAATGGCAATGAAGAGCCGATAATACGCAGAGACATAATCGACCCGGCAATAATTAATGCCCATTTGGCGGTCGTTTTGTTCACAAACCAAGGGGTAACGAAAAGGAACACAAATTCCAGGAAAACCTGCACAGCGCTCAAATCGCCGAGGAATTGATTTCCTTCCGCTTTGGAACTGAACTGCGATACGAAGTATGTGGCAAACTGCTGGTCATATACCTCATAGATTTGGGTTACGCCAACCATGAATAGCATAAGAAACCAGAACTTTTTGGTACGCACGAGATGCAGCACATCAATTAGCTTCAATGATTCTGTTTTCTGCTGCTCCTGTCCGGACATTTCGACTTTGGTCAGGAAGATGCAGACCATGGCAACAACGGCAGATACCGAGGCAATCCAGAAGGTCAGATTTACATTGATATTGATGACCCGTCCTGCAACAAAAGTAGCCGCCGCCCACCCAAGTGAACCCCACATGCGAACCCGTCCGTATTCAAAGCCGTATTTACGCGAAACTTTGTCCATATACGAATCGACGACACCGTTACCTGCATTAAATACCAGGCCGATAAATAGCGCACCAACAATGGCACCAATGACAAACTGCGTTTGTAGTAATGGACCGTACACATAAATAAAAAAGGGTCCGACGAGCAAAAGAATCGTAAAGAGTATGTACAGCAGATGTTTTCTCAGACCCAGCTTGTCGGATAAGTAACCGAACAGGGGTTGCATAATCAAGGCCACGATTGAGTTAGCCGCATATAGAAATCCCGTGTAGGTTTCTGAAATTCCCAGGCTTTGTCCCAGCCAAATGACAAAAAAAGACATGGCGGCAGACCATGTAAACAGATAAGCGAAGTTAAAAATACTCAGAGACCAATAGTTGCGTTTTGCCAAATTCATCATGTTTAAGCACCCCTTCAAATTGTAGCCGCTCAATGTGTTGTCAACGTCAATATGTATTGTCTGTACTATTAATTGTAAGGATTTTTCATTTGCTTCCATAGGGCATTTTCCCAAGATTTCCTGTGCTTATTTCAATCAGTTGAGAATTCGGATAAAACAGCAGATCCTGATATGGATTAAAATTGGGGCTCAAACTATTTTAAATATGTTGAAGAGGAATAGTACTATATCTACATCTTGTAAGAAATAAGTCCTAAGTGTAAAATTCTCTTATAGTTCATTAAGCTCACTAAGTTCATTCTGCAAGTACAAAGTTACTTGAAATACTGATCGTATATAGAGTATTGTGTAACGATGAGTTAAGACGAAACCCACTCATCCTAAAGGCACGGGTTATCACTAGGCTCTATTAACATATATTATACAAATTAAAAAGAAAACGAATAAAAACAAATTGTTGTGAGTTCGTAGTTGGAGGATTTATTATGTCGAAAAGTGTTTCTTCGTCCTTTATTATCATTATAGGCTCAATGCTATTTGCCTTATTTTTTGGTGCAGGGAATCTAATCTTTCCACCTATGCTTGGGCAAATGGCTGGAAAGAATGTATGGGTAGCCAATGCGGGTTTCTTGGTTACCGGAGTTGGCTTACCATTACTAGCCGTCACAGCCTTTGTTTTTTCGGGCAAAAGCAATTTGCAAACTTTAGCGAGTCGTGTACATCCTGTATTCGGCCTTGTCTTTACAACAATCCTTTATCTAGCCATCGGGCCTTTATATGCAATTCCTAGAACCGGTAGTGTGTCATTTGAAATTGGAGTAAAGCCTTTTTTTTCTAACAATGCAGATCATCCTGTCGCACTTGTTGTATTTACTATTCTTTTTTTTGGAGTTGCATGCTTGTTATCACTTAATCCTACAAAAATTATTGATGTTATAGGAAAGTTCTTAACACCCATTAAATTGACATTCATTGGATTACTTGTGATTGTAGCTATTATTCACCCAATAGGAAAATTCCAAGAACCTGCGGAAGGTTATACATCGAATGTCTTTTTCAAAGGCTTTCAAGAGGGTTATTTAACATTGGACGCTCTTGTAGCCTTTATTTTTGGAATTATCATTGTGAATGCAATTAAGGATAGAGGAGTCACTACAAAAAAAGAGTTGATGATCATTTGTGCCAAAGCGATAGCAATTGCGGTTATACTCTTAGCTTTTATCTATACGTCTCTTTCATACATGGGAGCTTCTAGCGTTGAAAAATTGGGTGTTTTGGGAAATGGCGCTGAGGTGCTAGCTAAGGTTTCCTCCTATTATTTTGGATCTTATGGTTCTATTCTATTAGGCTTAATGATTACAGTAGCGTGTTTAACGACAAGTGTGGGGCTTATTACTTCCTGCTCTTCTTTTTTTCATGGATTATTTCCGAAAGTCTCATACAAAAGAGTTGCTCTCATGTTATCTATATTTAGTGCTCTTGTAGCCAACATAGGTTTAACACAGCTTATTAAGGTTTCAACGCCAGTATTAATGGCAATATATCCTATTGCTATTTCTCTTATATTTTTAACTTTTTTACATCCCGTATTTAAAGGAAAGTCAGAAGTATATCAAGGCAGTTTGATATTAACCTTTATCGTTAGTTTATTTGATGGCTTGAATGCTGCTGGAATAAAAATTAATGTAATTAATGACTTTTTCAATCATCTTCTTCCATTATATAATGTAGGGTTAGGGTGGTTAATTCCCTCTGTTTTAGGAGGTGTAGCTGGATACATATTTACTAAGTTAAGAGGAAGAAAAATAATTTTAGTACTTATGAAGCCCAAAAAAAATAAATGATTTATCCTATGGCATATTAGTCTGTTATATAAGGGACAGCAAGCGCCTGATCTGCTTCGTGCTGCTTACGGTACTGCGAAGGGGTCAGGCTGTTCCATTTTTTAAAGGTCGCAATAAAATAGCTTAGATTGTCAAAACCAACATCCAGCGCAATATCAACCACTTTGCGATCACTTTGCTCCAGCAACCTGCAAGCCTTCTGAATCCGATGATAGTTGATATATTCTACCGGGCTTTTCTGAACCATCTGCTTAAAAAAACGGCAAAAATGTCCCTCACTCATTCCAATCTCATCTGCGATCTCCCGTAAACGTATAGGTTCATGAGCATGACTGTTGATATACGCCAGCGCTTTTTTGATCCGTTCAACTTTGTTGCGTTGACCCGCCATAATCACATCCTCTCCGTTAGCAGGGGTCATGTGTGGATACAGGCAGGCAATCATGCTATAGAGCTGCGCCTTGGTCGCCAATTCACGGGCAGGTGTATTCTGCTCATGGCTGGTGATAATGTGTCGCAATGCAGCCAGCACCTCTTGCTCCCAAGGCTGCACGCCTCGAATGTGAGGGGGAGGGACAAGCTTTTTACTGATAAATGGGTCAATAAACTGCGTCTGCACCGTATCCTGCGTGCGGCTGTACAGCATGTCTGGATGAAACACCACCGCAGAAAATATGCAGCGAGGGCTTTTTTGTAAATAACCGGCGTGAAGCTCGCCGCTGTTGACAAAAAGGGCTTCACCTTCGTTAACCTCCGTATAGACCATATCCGTCTGAAAAATGGCGCTTCCCTGCTCCACTACGATAAACTCCATCTCTTCATGCCAATGAGACTCCAGTATACTATTTCCGTTCAACTGCTCTACGCTCGGATATACGCTGACTGGGTACATGGGATTGCCGTGAATGCGGTTTTCCCGCAACATTTCCCTTTGCATTTCAACGACTCCTCTTCTGCAAACTGATTTATATAGAAAACATCAAAATATTGATACAATACGTCAAAATAACCGAAGTAAACCCTTACATAAATCAATATTATTATAGTAAGGATTTCGAAAAAATCCAACAAGCGATTTGGGATCAAGAAATAAAGATTGAAGCGGAGGAAGTAACAGATGAAATTTACTGATGGCTATTGGATGGTTCGCAAGGGCTATGAAATACAAAATCCTGCTGATATCCGTGATATTGTGACGGACGATGCTTCCATGACGGTATATGCAGCGACCCACCGGATCGAGCACAAAGGAGATACACTGAACGGAGCGTTGCTGAAAGCGACCTACAGCTCGCCTATGCCGAATGTCATTCAGGTGCGTCTGAACCACCATAAGGGACGGGTACATCAGGGGCCGAATTTTGAAATTCACACCTTGCCAACAGAGGTAGATATTACAGTGGATGAGGACGCAGCGGTACTGAAAAGCGGCGATCTGAGTGTGCGAGTCGGTCGTGGGAAGAGCTGGGATGTAGGCTTTTATGTCGAGGATCGTAAAGTCACAGGCAGCGGACATCGGGGACCAGGCTATATTACAGACCCGCAGGATCAGCCTTTTTTCCGAGAACAGCTGGAGCTGGGCATCGGTGAGTACGTATACGGACTCGGAGAGCGTTTCACCCCGTTCGTAAAAAATGGTCAAGTGGTCGATATCTGGAATGAAGATGGCGGGACTAGCAGTGAGCAGGCCTATAAAAACATTCCATTTTATCTATCGAATAAAGGGTATGGTGTGTTCGTCAACCATCCGGAAAAGGTATCCTATGAGATTGCATCGGAAAATGTATCAAAGGTTCAGTTTAGCGTCTCCGGCGAATCGTTAGAGTATTTTATTATTGGTGGAGCTAACCCTAAAGAGGTACTGGACAATTACACCAAGCTGACGGGTAAGCCTGCATTACCACCAGCCTGGACCTTTGGTTTGTGGCTGACCACTTCGTTCACAACAGATTATGATGAAGCGACCGTTAACCATTTTGTGGACGGGATGGCTGAGCGGGATCTACCACTCTCGGTATTCCATTTTGACTGCTTCTGGATGAAGGAATACCAATGGTGTGATTTCCAGTGGGATCAAGATATGTTCCCAGATCCAGAAGGCATGCTGCGGAGATTGAAGGCTAAGGGCCTCAAAATCTGCGCATGGATCAACCCGTATATTGCAGAAAAGTCCATTTTGTTCGATGAAGGCATGGAGAATGGTTATCTGGTCAAAACCGCCGATGGCGGCGTGTGGCAATGGGATATGTGGCAGGCGGGGATGGGGCTGGTTGACTTCACAAATCCGGCTGCAGTCGCCTGGTACCAGGATAAGCTGAAGGTGTTGGTAGATCAAGGGGTGGATTGCTTCAAAACTGATTTTGGCGAGCGCATCCCTACCCATGTGGTATATCATGACGGCTCTGATCCAATGAAGATGCATAACTATTATACGCATTTGTACAACAAGGCTGTATTTGATGTGCTGGAGGAAAAACTGGGTAAAAATGAAGCCGCGTTATTTGCACGTTCCGCTACAGCAGGGGGGCAACAGTTCCCGGTTCACTGGGGCGGAGACTGCTCGTCGACGTATGAGTCGATGGCTGAATCCTTACGAGGCGGTTTGTCGCTTGGTTTGAGCGGTTTCGGCTTCTGGAGCCATGATATTAGCGGCTTTGAGTTAACGGCTGCACCGGACGTGTATAAACGGTGGGTACAATTTGGACTTTTGTCCTCCCATAGCCGTCTGCACGGAAACGAATCCTATCGCGTGCCTTGGCTATTTGACGAAGAATCGGTGGACGTGGTGCGTAGCTTTACGAAACTCAAATGCTCGCTGATGCCATATCTGTATCCTTCTGCTGTGGAATCCTCAGTAAAGGGACTGCCGATGATGCGGGCTATGGTATTGGAATTCCCACAGGACCCAACCTGTGCAACGCTGGATCTGCAATACATGCTGGGGGATTCCATTTTGGTAGCCCCGATCTTTAATAAAGAAGGCAATGTGCAGTATTATGTACCAGAGGGTCAGTGGACAAATTTACTTACGAATGAGAGAGTGTCAGGTGGTCGTTGGGTTAACGAGTATCATGATTTTGCAACTTTGCCTGTGCTCGTGAAGCCGAACACACTGTTGGCAATTGGTCATGAGGACAGTCGTCCGGACTATGATTATGCAGATCAAGTGGCGCTTCATTTGTTTGAGCTTGGAGAGGGGCAACAAGCTCGAACGGTTATCGTGAATACGTCAGGTGAAGAAGAGCTAACGGTTACTGCCAGCCGCAAGGATTCTGTCATTACGGTGAAGGCTGAAGGTGCTGTTAAACCATGGTCGATAGTCCTGCGCGGTATCCACGAGGCTGTTCAAGTGGAGGAAGGCAGCAGCCAGTCGGGAGAACAGGGTGTAATCATTACACCAGCTTCCAGCGGACAGCAAGAGCTTACGATTCACTTGGACTAAGTAAGGCTCTAGATAGTGGATGAAGTATGTCATAATGTAGCGATTATATGCAAAAAAAGGGCTTGCCTGATCCAACAGGCAAGCCCTTTTTGATGCAGATTTTTGCTAGAGACCAGTTGCAACTTTTAGCTTCGGTATCTATTCCTATCCATTCTGCTGGAGTAGCAGTGGTACAATATACTGCCGGAAAATATCCACAGGAGCCCGTTTCTTTTTGAATTTATCAGCGGTAACGACAACAACCATGTCATATGACGGGACGACAACAATGTATTGCCCACCGAAGCCGAGAGCGTAAAAATATTCTCTTTCAGTTCCTGTCTCTGTTTCATCTGAAAAGGAAGAAGTCCACCAGTGCCAGCCGTAAAATGCTTTTTGTGGTTTGGCAGCAGGAAGAAACGGACGGGTTGAATATCGGACTGTCTCTGTTTGGATGATCTGCCGTCCTTCCCAGCCTCCTTCGTTCAGATAAAGCCGCCCGAATTTGAGCATGTCCATCGGTCTGAGATGCAGTCCGAATCCACCCGTATGCGTGCCCTGAGGATCGGTCTCCCAATGGTAGCTTTCGATACCGAGCGGTTGGAATAATTGCTGCTCGGCAAATTCAACAACTGTTTGTCCAGAAACATTACGTAATATGGTGGCCAAAAGTTGAGAACAGCCAGAACTGTATTCCATTCGCGTGCCTGGCACATCCGATAATGGCTGTGAAAGCACAAATTGCACCCAGTCTGACGTTTTGCTCATGGTAGGAAAAGAATTTTGCCCGCCAAATTCCGTCCAGTTAAAGCCTGCGGACATCGTCAGCAGATGTTCAATCGTAATATCACGCTTTTGAGAATCACTATCTGTGGCCAACTGGGGAAAGAATTCGAGGATTGGTGTCTCCGGTTTCGGTCCCCGTTGCTGGTCCATAGCGATACTAACTAATGCGGAAATCACGCTTTTGGTACAGGAATTTATTTTATAGAGTTCGTTAGCAATTTGAGGTTCACGATAATAATTCATGATCATGTTACCCTGCTGCTCAATAAGGCAGCTGCGGGTTTCCAACTCGTTAAGCACGTGAATAAGTGGCTTGAGTTCCAGGCTTTTCATGCAGATCCTCCTTGAGGCTTATGGCATACCAATACATAGTATATCACTTTTATAGTCTAGAATTCGAAGGTTACAAACTGAAAACAGTTCATTTACCTAATTTTGAATTTATTTGTTTTTTGATATTAAAAAAGATATATATGTTCACTGAATAGACACAAATATATTTAAAAATCTATACACTTTTTCTGTTTCATTCAAAAAAACAGTCGAATAAAACGATATATAGTAAGTTGGACATTTTATTCAGAAATAACTGGGGGACCGATTCATGAATTTAACCATTAAGGCCAAAATGATTCTTAGCGCGATACTGATCCCGAGTGTGATTGCAGCCATGCTGCTAACCAATTACATTTTAAGCGTACATAGTGAGAATGAGTACAAGGATATTATGAATCGTGAAGAGGCTATTGCGTATAACTCGAAGTCTCTTCAATTTTTGTTAAACGGCATATCTAATGATGAGCGGGCATATTTGCTAACTCGTGACGAACAGTACGGGCGAGAGATCGGAAACAAGCAGAGTGAAGTTGCAAAGTTGCTACAGGAGACAGAAGCTCTGCTTAGTGCAGGTAATGAGGATTCTAAGAAAAAGATGACTGATCTCAAGACGGGAATTAATACCTATATGAATCAAGTTCATCGTTTACTGACTACAGCGGGGTATCAGAGTACAAGAGATGATGCTTTCCCGCCATTTTCTGATTTGCTCGATGATTTTGAAAACGAACGGGTGTTGCGCAAGCAACTGGATACCAAGGTAGTAGCCTTTGTCAAAGCTCAAGAAGATATGGTGACGGTGAAAGTACAGCAAGCGCACCAAACGATGACGAATACATCCTTGATTACGAGTGTTGTAGGACTTCTAGTTATCATTTACAGTATTTTTCAATCCATCGTGCTGATTCGTTCCATTCGTCCATTACACCATATGAATGAGCAGCTGTTGGAAATGTCTGAAGGTGGGGGAGATTTGCGTAGCCGACTTGATATTACGTCCAAAGACGAAATCGGTATGATTGCAAGCTCCTACAACAAGCTTATTGAGGGATTCCGCAGTATTATAGTGGATGCGCAGGATACGGCGCGTACATTAACCGTAACCGCAGAGCGGGTTAGCGTAAGTACAGAGGAAATGAATCAGGCCAATCGTCATACTTCCGGTGTAATGGAAGAGCTAGCGGCTGGTATGGAGCATCAGGTCGATGATATTACACAAACTACAGATACCGTGAAAGAGCTAGCCCACGAACTGGAGCATATTGCAGCTACGAGCCAGCAGGTGTACGAGTTATCTGATACAGCCGCTAAAGATGCAGAAGCAGGAGAACAATCTATAGGTCAGGCTATGCGTCAGATGGAAAAGGTAAGCGAAAGTGTAGACAGCTCTGCACGTGCTGTGCGTTCACTTAGTGAACAGGCCGAACAGATTGGCATGATTGGAGCTGTCATTACCGGAATAGCCAAACAGACAGGAATGCTAGCGCTCAACGCGTCGATTGAAGCGGCAAGAGCCGGAGAGCAGGGGAAAGGATTTGCTGTTGTAGCCTCTGAGGTAAGAAGATTGGCCGAGCAGGTATCAGTTTCAGCAGCAGAAATTACACAATTTGTGCAAAATATTCAGGAGCATGTTGGAAATGTCGCTTCCAGTATGCAGACAGGTACGGTTGAAGTGCAGTCTGGCGTAAAGGTTATGCAATCCGCAGAAACCGCATTTCGTCAGATTGGGAGTTCCATTCAACAGGTCAGCGAACAGATTCACAGTGTAAATCGGTCCGTAGAACAAATGTCCGGCGGATCCGAGCGAATGGTGGAAGCAGTAGAACGTATTCGTGAAGTAGCAGAGCAGTCGGCAGGGGGAACCCAGAGTGTCAGTGCGGCGGCTGAAGAGCAACTGGCTTCCATGGAGGAAATTGCGTCTTCCATTCATACACTGGCGGATATGTCGCAACTTCTGAATGCAAGGGTCGGTGGATTTAAAGTGTAGCCGCATAAATTCCCACCAATGTAAACACAATAACATCTGTTGAACGAATCAGAACAGCTGTGTTATTACTTTTGCAAAGGTGGTAACGGGATGCAACAAAATAAAGGGAATCTGCTTGCGTTAGGTTCCATCCCGCTGATGATGACGCTGGGTAATTCCATGCTGATTCCAGTTTTACCGGAAATCGGACGTAAGCTACATGTAAGCTCTTTTCGGATTAGTATGTTGATTACAGTATATGCGGTGGTGGCCATTTTACTGATACCGATTGCGGGCTATCTTTCCGACCGATTTGGCCGTAAGGCGGTGATTGTTCCCTGTCTGATTCTGACTGTGATTGGAGGGGGGATTTCTGCGGTGGGAGCATGGCTGCTTCACGATTTGGCAGCTTACTGGACCATTATTGCAGGCCGTCTACTTCAGGGTGCGGGAGCGGCAGGGGCTTTTCCTATAGTCATTCCGCTTGTGGGCGATCTGTACGAAAATGAGGATGAGGCCAGCAAAAACCTAGGGGTAGTTGAGACCTACAACACATTTGGTAAAGTGCTAAGTCCGATACTCGGTGCTGCGTTGGGAGCTGTTCTATGGTTTTTGCCATTGGCGGTGATTCCGGGCCTCTGTCTGATTTCGCTCATTTTAGTGCTTTGGCTGATTCATGTGCCCAAGCGTAAGAACCAACCGATTATGTTTCGAGAATTTGTGGGAAATGTGAAGCAAGTGCTTGCCGAAAAAGGACGCTGGCTCTATGCTATTTTCGCCATGGGCGGTATTTGTATGTTTGTCATTTTTGGCGTCCTGTTTTACTTATCTGACATACTGGAAAGTCGTTACAACCTCCATGGAGTGTGGAAAGGTTTTGTGTTAGCCATTCCGCTGATTTCCCTCTGTCTGTGCTCTTATGTAGGAGGCAAGATCATCGGCAAGCACAAAAAGCGCATGAAGTGGATCGGTTTCAGTGGTTTGGCCGTATTGACGATCAGCTTTGCCATTCTCGGATTTTTCCAAAATATTTATGCGGTGATCGGATTGTTTACGTTAGGCGGCGGCGGGATTGGGCTCGCACTGCCTTGTTTGGATTCCCTCATTACGAAGGGAATTGAAAAAGAGGAGCGCGGAACCATTACTTCGTTGTATAGCAGCATGCGCTTTGTCGGGGTATCGTTAGGCCCTCCGGTTGTTTCATTGCTGCTGGGTCGCAGTGGACATGGTCTGCTTTTTGGCGTGATGGCCGCAGTGGGAGGCATTGCAGCTATGCTGATGCTGTTTGCGGTCAGACCCAAGCAGGATGAACCCACAGATGACAAATCCACTGACCCTATGAATGTGGATAAGGGGCTAACAGATGTGTCCCGAGAAAAGCCTCTTTCTCCCAAGCTAAGACGCAAAGCTCCTGTGAAATAAGAAAAAACACCCGTTGTCCCATGAAATCATGGCAACGGGTGTTTTTGAAAACTGAGCAAGTATAAACTAATATTCAATTGTAAATCATAGACTTACCCTTCTAGAGGGACATGTGTCTTAGGCTTACGGCTTGCGACGATTTGTATGACATAGATCAGTAAGAACAGTACAATAAACAGCGAGGAGAGACGGTACATCCACGCATAATCACTTGCTTTGGCGATAATGCCAAGTATAAGCGCTCCGGCTGCAACCCCAAAATCGAGGGAATTGAGAAACATTCCGTTTGCCATACCCCTCTGTTTAGGAGACACGACCTGAATCATCCAGGTTTGCAGGGTCGGCTGCATCACACCAAACCCGATACCGTAGCAAAGAGCAGACATATACATGAAGACATCACTGTGCGCATAGGAAAGCAGGATCAGACCGCCAATTAAAAACAGGGAGCCGGGGATGAGCAGTGCTTTTGCCCCCTTATTGTCATAAATACGGCCCGAGAAGGGACGCACGATCAGCACGGATACCGCATTAAACAGGAAAAAGTAGGCAGGATGCGCCAGATTTGCTTCATCCCCGTAAAGCGCCATAAAGCCGAGTAACCCACCATATGTGATAGACATTAGCATGTTCAACAAGGCGGGAATCCACAATTTACGGTTAAATGCCGGTTTTCGCCCTTCTTCCAAAGGAACCATAGGTGGTTCGATGTGCCCCTTAGGTAGTGTACGAATCAGCCAGTAAGCCAACGGGAATATCACAACAATTACAGCTGCTGTCGTATAGGCAAGCAGGTTGAAACTCCCGTATTGCAGCATCGAAATGCCGATGGTTGGCCCAATCGACATCGCTAGACTGGTGGACAGACTAAAGAAACCCATTCCTTCACCGAGACGTCTGGGCGGGATGACGTCAGAGGCCATCGTTGGAAAGGCCGTACTACTCATACCGAAGCCGATCCCAAATAACATCCGCATGAGTAGAAGCACTGTAATCGTCGGTGAAACACTGTACCCCAGCGTTCCTGCCAAAGCAAACAGTAGGCCCACGAAGATCAGGGTACTGCGGTGTCCTTTTTCCAGCATACGGGCTGAAAAGAGTCGTGCTGCAATCGCACTTAAAGCGAATAAGGTGGTAACGAGACTCACCTGAACGGAACTAGCGTGGAATGTATTTTTCACATAAGAAGGAATGGAAGATAGGATCATCTGTAATTCCAGAAACAAAAATAAATTGGAAACCGTAAGAACGATAAATTCTTTGGTCCAAAGAGGTTGCTTGCCTTGTTGCATATTAATCGTTCTCTCCTTGTTTTTCTGATTCAGTCATGTTGGCGTGAATTTGTAAAAGAGTCCGGCGGAATTGCTTCAGATCGGCCGAGGAAATTCCTTTTACAAAATCGTGATTGGCATCACGTTCGACAGGAAGAGTCTCCTCCACAAGCTGTCGGCCTGCTTCAGTCAAATGAAGCAAATAGGCCCGACGATCCTGTGGACTATTCACACGCCGTACCCAGCCCTTCTTGTCCAACAAATCAATAATTCGAGTCGTGGTAGGCTGGTCCTTCACGGCCTTAGCTGCAATTTCTTTCTGATTTAAACCCTCAGCCTGATAGATTTGGTACTGAACCGACCATTGCTCTGGGGAAATATCATAAGGTTTGAGGCGCTGCAAGAGCTGCTGACTCATTTTGCGGTGAGTAATCCCGAGCAACATCCCAATGGAACAATCGGGAGGCAAGTTATTCATAGGTACTCCTTTCCGTTTCCCGTACATAAATTACTTCGAAATTAATTAGTTGTTATAACAATTATATGAACAACAAGTTATTTTGTCAAAAAAAGTTGTTGAGCGTTTTGGGTTCTGCCATCACTAAAGCCAAAATAAAAAACAGCCCGTAAAATACGGGCTGTTTGGGTTGATATAGTATCGTTTGCCATGACTGGCGAATTAAGCTTTTGGTACAGTTTCCCAGTCCTTCAGGAAGCGTTCGATACCGCTGTCTGTCAGCGGGTGTTTCCACAGAGAAGGGAGCAAGGAACCTGGAATGGTGGCAATATGTGCACCAGACAGAGCAGCATCTTCTACATGCTTAATATTACGGATGGATGCGGCGATGATTTCGGATTTCAGACCATGAATGTCCAAAATTTGTCTCAGCTCACGAATCAGCTTCATACCATCAACAGCAATATCATCCAGACGTCCTACGAACGGGCTGATAAAAGTAGCGCCAGCTTTGGCTGCCATCAAACCTTGAGCCGCGGAGAAAATCAGTGTTACATTCGTTTTGATTCCGTTCTTGGTCAGCTCGTTACAAGCGTACAAGCCGTCTTCGGTCATAGGAAGCTTGATAACCACGTTCGGTGCCCACTTGGCGATATCATAAGCTTCTTTGAGCATATCTTCAGCCTTCAGACCAATAACCTCAGCACTTACGGGACCTTCAACGATACTGCAAATCTCCTGAATGACTTCCTTGAACACTCGACCTTCTTTAGCGATCAGTGAAGGGTTCGTTGTTACACCATCAACCAGACCCAAACGTTCAATACGTTTGATTTCTTCAATGTTACCAGTATCCAAGAAAAATTTCATTTGATTTCCTCCTCAGGTTTATATAATACATAATACATATCACATGCGATGTACAATAGTTCATTTAAATGTAGCATATTGCACACGTTAAACTTATAATTAGTATGTATTACATTCTTAATTGTGACACATTTTAAATTTGAAAACAAGCTGTGTATGATTAAAATTTGATGAATTGTCGGAAGAAGCTGAAATTTAACGATCTATGCTCGTCTATAATGTATACTACCCCACTCCATAAGGAGGTAATCATTATTCAACTGTCTGAAAGACAGCGGGAAATTGTTGATATTGTCCGGCGTCTGGCACCTGTTACGGGGGATAAAATTGCTGAAACACTGGGATTGACGCGTCCGACTCTCCGTTCTGACCTTGCTCTGCTCGTTATGCTCGGGCTGGTGGATGCTAAACCGAAGGTAGGCTACCTGCCAGGACGTTACCCCAAATATGACAGTCATATCGGCAACATGCTCAAAAAGCTGACTGTGGCAGATATACTTAGCGATCCGATTTTGATTTCCGGTGACGCTACCGCCTATGATGCGGTGCTGATGCTGTTTCAGCAAAATACAGGCACGCTGATGGTCACAGGGGAGGAGCAGGAGCTCATTGGAATTGTTACCCGCAAGGATTTGCTGAAGGTCATGCTGGGGCATACCGATCTTCACACCGTCCCGGTGACCATGGCCATGACGCGCCGGGCCCAAATGACGACGCTTGCTCCAGAAGACACTTTACTGGAAGCGATATCGAGACTGATTCGGCATCAGGTCAATTGTCTTCCAGTTTTGGACGAGCAATGTAGCTCCTCAACTCCAATTCAGGGGTTGGTAGGACGGGTTACGAAAACGGATATCATGAACGCCATTCTGAGCTTGACAGAAGAAAAAACGTAAAACATTGAATAAGGGGGCCTTGTATGTACTGGTTGGCCATGCTGACGATGCTGATTGACCATGTCGGACTTGTGTTTTTTCCGACGGATCCGGCTTGGAGAATTGCCGGCAGGCTTGCTTTTCCAATCTACGCCTACGCGCTGTATTTGGGATATACTCATACCCGAGACATTCGGAGCTATATGCTCCGTCTACTCGGACTGGCTATGATTTCTCAGGTGCCCTATATGCTGGCATTTGATGTGCTTAGACCGAACGTAATCTGGACGCTATTGGCCTCGTTGCTCGCGCTGGCTGCTGCATCCCGCTTGAAGCATTGGACAGCTGTAACGGTTCTGTACGTCCTTTCAGCTCTGGTTATGGAGCTCAGCCAGATGGATTACGGAGCCTATGGACTGCTGTTGGTTCTCATTTATCGATACACCCGTTCATATATGATGATTGCAGCCCATTTTATTTTGAACGTAGTGTATGATATGGTGCATCACGCGAATCTCCAACACTTTAGTCTGCTGTCCAGCATTCTGATCGCATGTTTTGCAACTGGAGAAAGCGGATTTTATAGTCGGGTACCGCGCTGGTTGTGGCGCAGCTTTTACCCGGTACATCTGGCTGTTATCGCGGCAATTCGCATCTGGCCCTAATCTACATCTCATACAACAAAAGAACCTTTAAAACCACGACATAAATGGTTTTAAAGGTTCTTTTTTATCCTTCAATAAGCTAGCCAACGTTTAGGATACCTTGTTGGGACCTTGGGCAAAAGGAAGTGGGCGAAGGGGAGCACCTTCCTTCATGTATTGCACCAATACTTCTGGAATATTGTGTATTCCACCTGCATTGACGCGATAGCCGTTCGTTTGCCCTGGCGAGTTAATCCCCCGTTTCACCGTGAACGTAACGTCAATTCCCAAGGAACGGCAAATTTCCAGCGTCTCCTTGGTATACCCACCATAAGGGAAGGCAAGTACATTCTGATCATTGTGTAGATGCTTGAACAGTTTCTTGTCAGCCATGCCCAAGTCGGTATAAACCCGCTGTTTGAACTCATTCTCGGTTTCCATTCGCCCCAGCTTTTTCGAATACACTGGGCCCATCAGAAGCGGCTTTTGTTGGGTGCGGGCTGTGTTGGAGTATCCGTAAGCATGCTGGTCATTGGTATGATTGTAGAAATCAATGCCTTCGGCATGCATCTGATGAATTTGATCCCATGTCAGCTTTGGAATACCAATATGTTTGGGATTGCTGATCGTGGACGTGATGAGAAAATTGGTTGCCGATACCTGGTACTTTTTCAACACAGGAAAAGTGTCCGTATAAAAGGACTCATAGCCGTCGTCGAATGTCATAAGTACTGCATTATCAGGAACCTTGGCTTTATGTAAAATAAAGTCCGTATACTCTTTCATCGTGATCCAGTGGAAGCCGTTAGCTTTCATTTCGTCCAACTGCCTCGTTAAATTACTAAGCCTGAGAGCGCCGGGATCAGGTGGAGTCTTGGTCACCTCATGATACATCAGGACAATTACTTTGTTTTGGTAATATACTTTATCTGGTGTAGGCGTCAGTGAGAATAAATGGCGTACCAGTCGATCTGCATGAGCTGTACGTGTACGATGAGTCCCTTTAACTGTGGGTGTGTGGTATATGCTACGTGCTTCATACACCAAAATCCCTAAAATAGCCAACAAACTTATGATTAGCAACGTTCTTTTAAAAAAAGTGTATTTCATTGAATGACATCCCCCGCATGCAAAAAAATTCTGAAAGTATAGAGGTTTATACTAAATATGAAACTAGCAAAATCTAGTCTATCATACCGAAAACATGCGGGGGAAATATCACAACTTTGTTACCTCTGTGTTGCTTTTACAGATACCGTTGAAGAGGTCGGGAAGTAACCGATCTCGACGGCATGCTGGATCATGTTCCGAATAAAGTTCAGGTCGGTTGCCGGGCATTGAACGCCAGCTTGTTCCAGCAGAGCTGCGGTTACAGAGCATCCGTAACGGTAAGCTGAATCCTTGGCTCCGTCACCTTCCAGTTGTCCCATAGCAAGGTGAAGGGCATCCTCCTGAATGCCGGAAGATGGATTCAGCAGCCAAGCGCTGTAATCGTCAAAAGGCAGGGTTTCTACTGCGTAACCAAGTTGGTTTACCATAGCGATCAGTTCATCATATGGCAGTGGGTTCGGATTGCAGATATGGAAAATGCGGTTTGCGCTTTTTTGATGAACGGACAGCTCTACGATAGCACGGCTGGCGTAATCAATCGGTGTGAAGTCCGTATGCCAATCGGCTTGTGGCGCTTTGCCCAGCAGCAGCATCGCCTTCATCATACGATAATAAGCATTGCTGTCGATATTTCGCTGGAAGCGTCCGTTGGCCGAATGGGCTGTCAAATTGCCTGCGCGATAGATCGAGACAGGCGTACCCGTTTGAGCTGCTTGGAACAACAGCTTCTCCGCCGCGAGTTTACTGTTCGTGTACAGGTTGTCCACGTTCAGTTCGTCTGGGAAGGCAGAAAGCTCCAATGCCGACTCCCATTTTCCTTCGTTAGCAAGATCCTCCGGTATTCCCATAGTAGAGACATGATGGAAGGATACTCCTGGCTTGGCTTGAGCGATTTTCAGCAGTTCCAGTGTTCCGGTCACATTCGTGCGATCGAAGGCTGCCGAATCACCAAAATGGCGAACGTCAGCGGCGCTGTGAATGATGCCGTCGATTTGGTGCTCCAGCATATGGCGGTCGACGGAAGAGAGACCAAGATCGGCTTGCTCCAGATCCCCATAGACAGCTTTTACCCGTCCTTCGATCAAGCTGGAGATATCTTGTCCAAAATATCCCGTCAATACGGACTGAATACGCTCGATACCAGATGGACCGTCCTGAGAAGGGCGTACCATCGCGTATACTTTGGCTTCTGTCCGTTGAAGTAGGTCATACAGAATGTGCGAGCCCAGATAGCCTGTAGCACCGGTTAACAAAATCACGCGCAAGTCGCGGACTTCAGCTAAGTCAGAAGCACCAGACAACTCAATAGGATGCTCATTCAAGTCCATTTTTTCTTGAGAAAGCGCGAGAGGCTTGCGTTGCGGCGTTTGTTCCGTACCTAATTGTTCCACGTATTCAGCAAGCTCGCGAACGGTTTTGTAGCGGAAAAAATCTCCGATGCGCAGCGCGCCATAACGCGGCTTTAGAATAGCCAACACATGAATGACACGAAGCGAATCGCCCCCGATTAGGAAGAAATCATCGGTAGCGCCAATGTTATTTTTACCAAGCACTTGAGTCCATGCTTCGGCAATGAGTGTTTCAGTTCCTTCTCGGAGAGGTTCCCCGCCAAATGAAAGACCAGACGCTTCCGGCAGTGGTCGCAGGGCCAGCTTTTTGCGATCGATCTTGCCAGTTGGTGAAATTGGCATGGCTTCCAGATGAACGACATGGCTTGGTACAAAATAAGAAGGCAGCTTGCCCCCAATATAAGACTGAATAACGTCTTGTGGAATGGATTGTCCATCCGAAGTGGTGAAATAGCCAACTAACATGTTCTGATCTGTGTGATCTTTGACGGCTACTACAGCGACGTCCTGAACACCTGGATGTTTGGAAAAATGGTCTTCAATTTCTCCAATTTCAATCCGATTCCCCCGAATTTTGAGCTGTGAATCCTTGCGGCTTACGTATTCAATCGTACCGTCTGGCAGCAGCTTGGCGATATCACCCGAGCGGTACATTTTTTCACCCGGAACAAAAGGATTGTCCACGAACGATTGGGCTGTACGTTCTGGCTGATGGAGATAGCCATGGGCCAACGCAGGCGTAGCAATACATACTTCGCCCGGAATATTGACAGGGCAAAGCTTGTTATCATCGTTAACGATATACACTTTGTAATTGTAAATCGGCTTGCCGATCGGAATATTGACGACATGTTCAGGCACGGCACCACGGACCCGATGGGTCGTTGTCGCTACGGTGCATTCGGTCGGTCCATATACGTTTACGATGTCGGTATCTGTACCGAATTTACTTTGGAACGCTCGAACTTGTGAGCCGTACAGCGCTTCGCCTGCCACGGTAACGATCCGTACCTTAGCAAGTTTGCGATAGCCTTCGTCTGACAAGTACGTAGATAGCTGATTAAAGAATACGGTCGGCAAAATGGTAATAATCGTCGTGCCTGTACGTGCAATGGCTTCAGCGAATTCTTCAACAGATACACGTTCCTCGGAAGACAGCAAGTACAATTTTGCACCGTAAAACAAGGCTCCAATTGTATCCCAAACGGATGCATCGAAGCTGTAGGTTGCAAATTGGGTCAATACATCCTGAGGTGTAATGTCACAATCGCGTTGCACGACAGCTCCTAGGTTAACGACACCGCGGTGAGCGATCAGGGCACCTTTCGGTTTGCCTGTAGAGCCGGATGTATAGATGACATAAGCTAGATCATCCGGACTTACATTAACGTTTGGATTGCTTGCAGCATAGCCTGCCAGTGGTCCGTTAATTGCTAAAATTTCTTTTACCGTCTCAATGGAACCGCACAGTTCAGTCGCTTGTTCCATGAGTGCGGAAGTTGTTAAGACAAAAGGAGAACGCGTGTCTTCGACAATGTAGCTGCTCCGGTCGGCGGGGTGGGCGGGATCAACAGGCACATACACGCCCCCGGCTTTTAGGATACCAAGCAATGAAATGACGGTCTCCAAGCTTCGTTCCATGAAGATAGTCACGAATTCACCTTTGGTAAGACCTTTAGATAACAAGACACGTGCGACTTGGTTAGCACGTTCGTTCAACTCACGGTACGTGTACTCTCCAGTGTGGGAAGCAATAGCCGGACGATCAGGGTATTGTGAAGCAGCCTCCTCAAACATTCCATGAATAGTTTGATGTTCAGGATATTTCACGACTGTATTATTTAAAGCTTCGTGAGCAGCTCGATCTGCATCTGATAATATATCAATGGAATTCACAAGTGCATGGCTGTTGGTTAGCGCGCCGCGCAAAAGAGTTTCAAAGTATTCTGCGTATCGGACAACCGTTGTTTCCAGCAAGAGTGATTGATCATATCGGATCTGTATTTGATAAGTGCCATTGTGTTCACTAACAGCCCAGTCCATAATACGGGATTCTACTCCGCTGTCCGTAGGCAGATTTGCCGAAAATGAAGTATCGGCTTGTGGTTCCGCTAGGTATGCATTAGGCTCACGGAGCATCTCCTGAAATAAGTCTGCTAGTTCATGAAAAGTCGTTTCCTTTTCGACTGTCAGCGAAGCTGTAAGCAGACCGGTTTGTGGCACAAATGTAGAAAAAGAAACTTCTTCTTCTGCGGATAGGCGATATACCCATGCAGTATATGCTGATAAAAGCAACGTTTGTTTGTCTTCCGCAGTTTTTTGCTGATTTAATTGTTCCGAGATGGACGCTTCTAACTCTACTTGATAAGTAGAGGATGTATGCTTGCGTTGTATACGTGCACAATCCAAGGGAACTAGGAATGGGGATGGGGTTGTCTGTGTGCTGTTTTGTAGTAATGAAGCCATTACGCTAACCTCCTGAATGTATGATGTCTTAATATAAATGGTAAACTCAGTAAATGCCTCCGATCCCTTCAAATGCATGAACAGGAGGGAGGCATTACCGAATGATTTACTTATAAATTTTGGATCTGATAAATGGTTATTATGATTTGGTACGGTTGGTGTCTGCAATTTTGAAATAAGATGTAATTTCTTGAAGCTCTTCAGACATGGACGTCAATTTGTGGGATGAATCAATGATCGAATCCAAAGAAGCTTTTTGCTCCTCCACCGTTTGCACAATGTGAACACTGTTATTGGCTGTTTTGGTTACAGTGGAAGAAAGATCGTCTGCTGTCGCGGTCATTTCCTGTGTACCCGCAGATATTTGCTCAGTAGCGCTGGAAACTTCTTGGATTTGCCATGCTACATTTTTAGTTGCTTGAAGAATATCATTGAACAGCACGCCTGCTTGTCCGGCAACGACGATTCCGTTTTGAACTTCAACGTTTCCTTGCTCCATCGACTTCACAGCTTGTCCGATTTCACTTTGAATTTCTTCAATCAGGGACGTGATTTGTTTGGTTGCATCCGCAGATTGTTCTGCCAGCTTACGTACTTCACTGGCAACAACGGCAAAGCCTTTACCTTCTTCACCAACGCGCGCAGCTTCAATAGAAGCGTTCAAAGCGAGCAGGTTGGTTTGACTGGAGATGCCTGAAATGGTACTGATGATATTGCCAATTTCCTGCGAACGACTGTCCAGCAACTTGATGATACGGGAAGTATTGGTGACTGTATCGGTAATCAAGTGCATTTGAGATGATACCTTGCTTACAATCTCATTGCCTTCGTTAGAACGTTTTTCTACCGAATTGGCTTCTTCCGCAACATTGGAAGAACTTGTGGCAATATTTTGAATTACCGAAGCCATTTCAGCCATGGCACGTGCACTATCGCCTGTTGCTTTTTCCTGCGAACGGATATTCTCCGTAATTTCACTGATGTTTTGATTGATGATGTTGGAGTTGATTCCGTTTTGTTCGCAGATTGCGAGTAGTTCCTTGGCAGATTCATTGACTTCATCAGTTGTCTGCTTCACTTTGGTCATAATGCTGTTAATATGACTTACCATATCGTTGAAGTTCTGATTTACGAGCCCCAAATCATCATGACCTGCATGAATTTGAACATCCAGATTTCCTCTGCTTACTTCACTGATACCGTACATCAGTTGCTTAATCGGGGACAGCGTGCGTTTCACAACCCAATATTGAAGCGCCAGGCAGATCAGTAGGAAAATCACTAAAATAGTAGCGCCGCTAATGAGCAGCTTGGTTAAGCCGGCAGGTACGGCGCCAGCATCTGCATCGACTGCAAAATATGCAAAGATTTTGCCGCTTGAATCTTTAATCGGAGTCATCAAAGTCGTCCATGTACCAAAAGAATCATCGTAGAAGCTAGTGAATGTTGGTTTGCCACTGTCCAACATACCGGTTACGCCGACTGCCACGACATTGGGTTGCTCGTACATAGAGCCAACGAGCAGCTTATCTTTTTCAAATGCTTCTCTGAGATCCGTTGGCATCGCCACAATAGATGTTAGATTGCCGTTTTCGAGCTCCGTCCCGAATATATAGGCATGAGAGATATTCGGATTGGTCGCCATGATGTTATCTAGGTACGTGCGGAGTTTGGTTTGAACGGGTCCATCATAGTTTTTCTCTTGAACCGCTTGGGTTACTTCATCGGAATTAATGCCCTGAGCCCACTTCAATGTGATTTTTTCCACTTGTCCATGCAATTGGTCTATCAAAATCGTACGTTGGATCAAATAACTGGACACAATAAGGACTAGTCCAATCAATACGATGTTGAAGAAGGATAATAATAAGTTTTTGGTGAAGAATGATAAGCTACTCCACTTTTTCAAAATGTTCCACTCCCTGGTTGTATTTTTGTATATGGTGTTGAACCGCTTATCGAATGAGATAATCAAGTCCCCCTTACAAACATAATAATAGAGATAATAGACCCTTGAATTTTATGTAATAGGTCTTAAGTCCTTTTATAGACAAGTATGATATCCCTATATATATGTCGTACGAAAAGCCCTTGAAATGAATACCTTACACAATAAAAAATTAATTTTTAATAGGTAAACGCTGTCTGTGTTTCAGTATATTCCAATTTATACTTCAACTTGAAATTCGAATTCATTACAGTCCATAAGCAACTATTCAACAGAAACCATCATACTTTATAATAGAGTCAAATGCACTTATCAATTTGGGACATTTTTCATATTTAACGTTGGAAATGCTTGATTTATCGCGGTTTTTGTGAATTGTTTGCGAAATGAGTCCTTATATCCATGCAAAGAGAAGAGGGATAAGAAGAATGTCCAAGCTTACGATTTTAAAGGTTGAGAGTCATCACGAGGATCTGCATGAGTTGATTCAAAGGCTGGATGAGGACTTGCTGGAAAGGTATCCTGCCGATGAAATTTACTTGGTTGATTTTTCCAATCCGAAAGTTAAAGAAATGGTTTTCGCTGTTGTGTATGTGGACGAAAAACCGGTGGCTTGTGGAGGGCTTAGGCCTATAGATGCGGAAGAAATGGAGCTCAAAAGATTTTATGTCGATTCCTCTTATCGCAGACAAGGAATTGCGGTGAGCCTATTATCTTTTTTGGAAGAGGAGGCCAGCAAACGGGGAGTTGTAAGGATTAAACTGGAGACCGGAGCGGCTCAACCTGAAGCGATTGCTCTCTATACCAAGCGGGGATATGAACCTATTGAACGGTTTGGGGAGTATGAACACGATGAAAACAGCCTTTGTTATGGTAAAAAGCTGTCTCTGTTATTATAAAGCGTTCTCTTATAAAATGGATGATGATCAATACTAGCCTATATAGCGGGAGAGATGATAATGAATTTGAAGCAAAAAGCGGCCGAAAAAGCAGTTGAGGCGATTCAGGACGGCATGAAAGTAGGACTTGGTACAGGCTCGACAGCCTTTTGGGCTATTCAAAAAATTGGTGAGCGTGTAGCGCAAGGATTACATATACAGGCTGTAGCTACATCCCAAGCTTCGGAGGATCAGGCCAGGGAGCTGGGAATTCCCATCATTCCGTTTGATCAGATTGGAAGGCTTGACGTTACCATCGACGGTGCAGACGAGGTGAACGAGCAGCTGGTGCTGGTAAAAGGTGGAGGCGGAGCCCTACTGAGAGAGAAAATTGTGGAAAGCAATAGCGACCGATTAATTATTATTGTCGATGAGTCCAAGGATGTGAAGGTACTGGGTGCATTTCCTTTACCCGTTGAGGTCGTACCCTTTGCCAGTGAATGGACGTTGGAGGCTTTGCGGCAGACAGGCTGTAAGGCGGAGTGGCGTATGAAAGACGGCGAGCGCTTCCTTACGGATAACGGTAATTATATTGCTGATTGTCGCTATGGTACGATTGAGAATCCGCAGGAGTTGGAAATCCGCTTGAATCAAATTCCGGGTGTAGTCGATAACGGACTGTTCATTAATATGGCGGACCAGGTTATTATCGCACGGGCCAATGGACAGATCGACGTCCGTAACAAGTAATGTTTAGGACCCGCCTGCTTCATCATGTGGCGTTGATGTTATTGATTTTATATACAGGACTTCTATTATATTGGATGTTTCTCGGTTTTGGTCGTACATTACGGCCAGGACCCCCGTATTCGTATAATATTGTTCCGTTTGATACGATCAGGCAATACTGGCGGGCAATGGAGTCGTTTCCTTTTCGGGTATGGGGTGTTAATTTGCTCGGCAATATTGGCGTATTCATTCCCTTCGGTATTCTTGTGCCTATCATTTGGGTGTCCATGCGAAGTATAGGCAGTCTGTTGTTAACGATAGTGATCGCACTGGTCATTCTTGAGGTGTCCCAAATGCTGCTGGGCGCAGGTACAATGGATGTAGATGACATCATATTGAACGTTCTGGGAGTATTATGCGGCCGTGTTGCCTACGTATTTTTACGTAAGAAGTTAGGGGTTACAACATAATCGTCCTGCTCTCTGGATCAGTGCATTAAGACTGACTGAGAGCGGGCTTTTTTTACATAATGAACTGTAACCTTCACATAATAGACGGTAATTCCTCCATTTATAGGCCGTAGGAGCAGGGGAAGGAACGCTTAAACTTGACAAAAGCGCACAATTAAGATATCTTGGAATAAAGATATGAGTAACGGAGGCTGTTAATATGTCTGTAAAACCAGATGATCAGGACTTAGCGCTTAATTTGTTCGTTGTTCTGGCTCGTGCTTATAATTCGGTCACGTCCCGTACGAATCGGGACATTCATAGTCATGGTTTAAATACAACAGAATTTGGTGTGCTTGATCTGCTGTATTATCGGGGACCACAGCCTTTGCAGAAGATTGGAGAAAAGGTACTAATCTCTAGTGGGAATATTACGTACGTGGTAGATAAACTTCAGAAAAAAAACTTGCTTACCCGTCGTGCATCACAAGATGATCGGCGTGTGATTTATGCAGAATTGACTGATGATGGACGCCATTTCTTTGAGCAAATATTCCCGCAGCATCATCGTGTCATTATGGAGACCGTGGATGGCTTATCCGTGGAAGAGAAGGAGCAGGCTATTCATCTGTTAAAAAAGCTTGGACTCACGGCTGAGGGGCAGAAGAGTAACGGATCATAAATTGTGCATGTGCAGGTTAAATTTGCTTTAGATAAAATACCGACTTCTCGGTATTTTATTTTTTTGTCGTATTTTGGGGAGTAGGGTTAATGTAGAGACGCAAATCAGGTATAATTGTCTAATAGTCACGTCTGGAACAAATCCCCAGTATCTGTTTCGAATACAATACCTTGTCGGGGAAGGAGCTGTACATGAGTATACAGCAATATACCGCAGGTGAATCGCTATTGATGCAAGCAGGAGCTTTGGCTGAATTAGTTACCCATAAGCAATACGAATTACAGCCCGATCTTTTGCAGCGTTTTGGGGATAACGGTAAAATAAAGACAAAACAGGATTCTATATATAGTTTGAACTATTTAGCTGAAAGTGTAATCATGAACAGCCCTATTTTATTTACACAGTATGTTTCTTGGTTAAAAAAGCTTCTGGAGGGTTTCGGCATAACCCAAGAAGATTTGAGCATCAATTTCAGATTAATCCAGGAGACGTTGGTAGAGCATTTCGATCATACAGATAAAGCTATGGTGCTGGAGCATCTGGATTTGGGGATACAGCAAATAGGGAAGAAAGAGGAGTATGCCTCTTTTATTATAGATGATAATCCCTATGCTGCTGACGTGGCTCAATATTTGGAATATTTACTCTCAGGTAATCGCAGACAGGCTTTGGATTGGATCGTCCGTTTGCTGGATGAGGGTATCTCTATTCAACATACGTATAAATATATTTTTCAAATTTCGCAATATGAAATAGGTCGTCTATGGCATGAAGGCAAAATCACCGTCGGTCAAGAGCATTTTTGCACTGCTGTGACTCAATTTATTATTTCCAGCCTGTACCCCCAATGGATGGGGAATGGAAATAAGGAACGCTGCCTCGTGGCGGCGTGTGTAGGCAGCGAGCAGCATGAAATTGGTCTGCGTATGCTGGCTGATATATTTGAAATGGATGGTTGGGATACGTATTATTTAGGCGCCAATGTACCTAACCGGAGTCTGCTTCAGGCCATTGTGAGTTACAAGGCGGATGTGGTGGCTATCTCAGCTACCATGGCTTACCATGTCCATCTAGTGAAAGAGTTGATTGCTCTCATTCAGCAAGACCCAACGACTAGCCATGTGAAAATTATGGTCGGAGGCTTGCCTTTTAATCTCGATTCCCACTTGTGGCAGGAAGTAGGGGCGGACGGATACGCACCAGGTGCGGAGGAAGCGCTGGAGGTTGCAGGGGACTTACTTTCGCTCAGGAAATAAGGTTAGTTATGTGAACCTGTAGTCATTTTGTAAAGGGGGCCTTTTAATATGAAGGAACCGACAGCAGAAATGGCTGTCCTGCGGAAAACGGTCGAACAATTAACGGATGAGATTGTGAAAAGCAAGGCTGAGGAAGAAAAGTTGCTGAATGAATTTTCATCAATGAACAACGAGCTGGTCAATCTGCAGCGTCAGCTTGCCAAAAGCAATGCGGAATTAACACGGACGAAGGAAGAAGCGGTACGGGCTAATGACCTAAAGAGCACTTTTCTGGCTGTGGTTAGTCATGAATTCAGAACGCCAATGAACGGAATACTTGGAATGATTGAAATGTTAGGTTCATCCAAACTTTCCCCAGATCAACGGCAGGCCATCGGTGTCATACGTGAGTCAGCCTCTCTGTTGTTGAACATGATTAATAATCTGCTCGATATATCTAAAGTGGAAGCAGGACAGATGGAACTGGAGATCGGAAACGTCAGAGTGCAGGCGATTATGAGCCACGTTGCTCAGTTGTTGGAGCCACAAATCTATCAGATGGGTAACCGTTTGAGTATAGAGACCGATTCCGGTGTGGCAGAGCATCTGGAAGGAGATTCGGCAAGGATCATGCAGATCTTGCTCAATCTGTTGAACAATGCGAATAAATTTACCAGTGAAGGATTGCTCATCATTCGAACAAAATTGGTGGAGGAAACAAAAGATTCCCAACGTGTTCGGTTTGAGGTGCAGGATTCGGGTATTGGTATTTCACCGGAGGATCAGAATAAGCTGTTTCAGCCTTATGTACAAGCCGGTGAAGGCAGCGCCTCCCAATATGGAGGAACGGGTCTAGGGCTATGGATATGCAGTTCATTTGTGGAACTCATGCAGGGAGAAATTGGGGTCGTCAGTAAAGAAGGCCAAGGCTCTACGTTCTGGTTTGAAATTCCCCTCATGAAAGGATCGGAGCAGGCAGACGAAATGGAGAAGTATGAAAATGGTGATTTGAAGGCATTTAGCGAGTTGCTGCGTGAGCATAGTCATTCTCAAACTATTTTGGTGGCTGAGGATAATCGGGTGAATCGGCAGGTGGTGCAATTACAGCTTAACCACTTGGGATTCCAGCATATTGATTTTGCTGAGGATGGACAAGCTGCTGTAAGAGCGGCCTCCGAACGATCCTACGCTTGTATTCTAATGGATCATCATATGCCTCTGCTGAATGGTCATGATGCGGCGAAAGCGATCCGACAGTGGGAAGCAGAAAACCAGCAACCACCTGTACCGATCATTTCTTTGACCGGAAATGTGTCCGAGGAGGATCAGGCACGGGGTCAGGAGGTTGGAGTGAACGATTACTTGATGAAGCCAGTAACGATTGAAAAGCTCTCTGAAAAGCTTGTAAAATGGCTTCCAAAGCCGGAAACCGAGCCGATTTTGGATGAGGAGGTTATACGTGAAATTATGCTGCTGGACGAGGATGGCAGCACGGGACTACTGGAGTCATTGGTCGAAATGTATACAAGTGATACACCTGCCAAAATCAATAAGTTAATTGAACTGGCTGCTGCGGGCGAAGCCACAAAAGTAGTAGAGGCTGCTCATGAGTTGAAATCAGGCAGCGTGAGTCTGGGTGTCGGACGTTTGTCCTCGTTGCTGTCCGATATTGAACAGCTTGCACGGGAGAACCGACTCGAGAATGCGAAAGCGAAGTTGTCTGCGCTCCAATCTGTCTATCAAGCAACGTGTTCAGAACTGGAACGCTATATTCACCAGTGCTAGACAGGTTTCCCCCTTGTTAGACTTGCATACGGAAGGAGGACGTAAGAGACATATATGAAAGAACAGTTGCGTTCTATTCACCCGTTGGCCTGGACGATTATTGTCGGTACTATTTTTGGGCGGATGGCGACATCCATGAGTATCCCGTTTTTGTCTATTTATCTTACCACCCGTTTAGGGGTGTCCCCCTTTCATACGGGGGTGATCGTATCGGTCAGCTCGTTGGTCGGCATTTTTGCCAGCTTTTACGGTGGATATATTTCAGATCGAATCGGACGGCGTAAGGTGATGCTGGTGTCCATTGCGAGCTGGGCGCTTGTATTCGTTGCTTTTGCGTTGGCGGAAGCGGCCTGGGCCTTTTTTGTCATTAATGCACTGAATGGACTGTGCAGATCCTTGTTCGAGCCAACCTCGCGGGCGCTGTTATCAGATGTAACCCCGAAGGAGAAAAGACTGCTTATCTACAATATGAGATATGCGGCCATTAATGTTGGGGTGGTGGCAGGACCGTTGCTTGGTTTAATGTTAGGATCTGCATCCACGGGTACGCCGTTTATGGTTGCTGCTGGTGTGTACGCATTGTACGGGGTACTGTTGTTGATCCAATTTGCCCGGTATGCATCGGATCTGCATATAGGTACAACAGCGGGAGAGGCTCCACTGCGAATGGGTGAGGCATTCCGTACAGCCAGCCGTGACCCGGTGTTTATGCCAATTTTGCTGGGAACGGTATTTTGTGTGATGGGCTATGCGCATTCCAATTCCACAATGCCTCAATTCTTGTCCTTATCCTTCGCAGAAGGAACCCGATGGTTTACATACATGCTGACGGTCAACGCGGTTTGTGTATTGGCATTTCAATATCCGCTGGTGCGACTGGCAAGCCGATTTTCCCCGGTAAATTCCTTGATTGCAGGGAATATATGTATTGCGGTCAGCCTGTTGCTGTGCGGTATGCTAAACTCAGGCTGGATGTTTATACTGGATATGGTGCTGTTTACGGTTGGTGAAGTGTTATTGTTCACGATGCTGGACGTATTGATTGACCAAATTGCAGATGCTCAATATAAAGGGACCTACTTCGGTACAATCGGCTTTAATAATTTGGGAAGCGTGCTGGCTCCTTTATTTGGTGGCTGGTTGCTGGATATCTATGGTCAAACGGCGCCGCTTGCCGTTTTTGTTCCGGTTGCCCTGTCGGTTGTGATTGGTATTCCATTCCTTCTGGTCGCACGCCGCCGTCTGGTACAGCGTACAGCACGGATCGCGGCTCAGGGAGGAGAATCGGTGCAGCAACTGTCATCATAAAAAGGGAGTTGAGTGCAGGATGAAGTCGGAAGAAAATGCGCTACGAATCATACAATATATGAATGATCCGCAGGTACTGCAAGACTTGCGCTATGTGCGAGAGCTGAAGTTGCCACAAGGATGTATTGCCGCAGGCTATGTACGTAACCGGGTTTGGGACAAGCTCCATGGCTATACAACTGCTACACCTTTAAACGATATTGATGTTATTTATTTTGACCCGAAAAATACGCTAGAGGAACGAGATGAGTATCTAGAATTGTCCTTGAACCGTAAGCAGGCCGGACGTAACTGGTCTGTCAAAAATCAAGCTCGGATGCATATTCGCAACGGTGAGGCTCCGTATTCCTCGGTAGAGGATGCGATGAGTCGCTGGCCAGAGACGGCAACGGCTGTGGCGGTTAGATTGAATGACAAGGATCAAATAGAGGTCATTTGTCCGCATGGATTGGAAGATTTACTGGATATGCGGGTACGGCAAAGCCCTTTGTTTCGTCACACAACGGCTTTTCGTCAGCGTGTATTTGAGAAGCAATGGCTTGATAACTGGCCGTTGCTTATTATGGAGAATTAGAGTGTAATCCTAATTTCAGGATATTAAGGAGAGACGACAAACAATGTTTAAAAATATAAAAACAGATTCAGATCGTGAGGAGGTTCTGGAGCTGTTAACCTACGCTGTGCTGGATCACCCTGAACGCGGAGAAGCAGCTTTACGTACCTATCAAGCCTCGAATGACTGGAAGCTGTTCGGTGTAGAAGATGAAGGACTTATTGTAGGTATTGTCGGCTTTGAGGAGCAGGAGGATGGGACAACCGTAATTCGTCATCTGGCCGTGTTGCCTGAAAACCGTCATAGAGGATATGCCAGAGGTATGCTGCTTACGCTCATTCAGGAGCGTAATCCGAAACGGCTTACTGTGGACACGGATGCGGAGGGGGCAGATTTCTTCCGCAACGTGGGCTTTGCCGTCTATGGATCAGAGGATTTGCCAGAGGGTGGGCAATTCCATTGTGTATATGAAATAGACGAAGAATAAGCGAATCTCCGGGTCCCGCGTCCCTCTTTCTACATAAGATATGTTATGTAGAAAGAGGGAGGTGAGTTTCATTGGCGTACCATTACACAGCGATTGGAGATTCTTTAACAACAGGTGCAGGGACGTTGCTGAGCGGCGGATTTGTACCTATCTATCGGCGAATGGCAGAAAGACATCTCCGTACGCCAGTCAGTTACGAGAATCTCGGAATCAATGGGCTGACATCGCAGGAGTTGCTGTCAATGGTCCGCAACAATCCGCTTTTTCGGTCGGCGCTCAGCCGGGCTGAACTTATAACCGTAACGATCGGCGGAAATGATCTGCGCCCATACATCAGCGCCCTTGCTGGAGGTTCCGGCTTGTCGGGTTCTTCCATTCCGCAAGCGTTGAATCACACAAAAGAACATGTGCGCCAAATTGTACATGCCCTGTATCAGATAAAGTTCGGTCAGCGTGAGCCATTTATCATCCGAATGGTGGGATTATATAATCCTTTTCCAGGGGTGAGGGAGGCGGGAGTATATGTGCGCCAGTATAACTCGTTTCTCTATACATTGGGCGGACCAAATTATCGGGTGGCGAACATTTATACCGCATTTGAGGGCTATGAACGGGCACTGCTTTCGTTAGATCGGGTGCATCCGAACAGTCGTGGTTATCGCGTGATTGCAGAAGAGCTGAATCGGCTTGGTTATGCGCCGTTACGGTGAGCGTGAGAGGATGCTTTGGATCGGACAAAGTATATTAAAGAAAGAGGTTCATGATGGCAGTAGCAACTGACCATCATGAACCTCTTTTTCTGCATTTCGGCGTGCTAAACTTCCAATATAGCCTTCAGCTTGGTGCAGTCTTCCAGTAACTCGGGCAGCTGACCCAAAAATAGAAGGAGGGCTTTCACGTGAGCTATTTCCACGTTTTCTTCCGAGAGTTCACCCTTTAATCTGCTTAGGATTTGCACATATTCATTCCGGGGAGCTTCATTTAATTTAGTTTGTTTCAGAACCGTATCCATACGTTGCAGTGCATAGGAGATTTGTTTTCCCTTGGTCCAGATTTGATCAGAATCTTCATGGAATACGGAATCGCGGCCCCACATGATTTGATGTTGAACATCAGGGCTCAGCATTCCTTGTGCCAGCATATCCGTAATGCTGAGCATAAATTCAGCCAGTGTTTGCTGCTCCGTCCAGGACAGCTCTGAATCGCTCAATCGGAGGGAATTGACAATCATGCTTTTGACGACAAACTCAATATCATACGCATAGTTTTTTATGGATTGTCCATAAGCATCAATTAAGAAATCAACCATCACGTTAGACAAATAAAGTTCAACACGATCAATGGCTTGTGCGATTTTTTCTTCCTTAGAACCGATTAAAGGGACGGAGTATACCAGCAAATGAACTTTATTCTTATAAATCCGGCCCAGCGCAATCAAATACAGTTGTCTCAACTTTTCAGGGGAAGGTAGCTGGTGCTTCAAATAAAGTTCTTTAATATCTGCATCAAGAAGCTTTTCAATCAGGACGATTGTCCCCAGCAGCAACTCTTCTTTACTTTGAAAGTATTTATAAAAGGAAGCCTTCACCATCCCGCTTTCGCGGGCAATTTCATCCACCGAGGTGGCATCGTACCCTTTTTCAGAAAACAGGGAAAGGGCGGCATAGATAATATCTTCACTCGTTATTTTTTTCATTGTACCCCCAATTTTTTGCTCTGTCTCTTTAATTTCCAGCGGGCAATAACCATATACAGGGACGGAACCACAAACATCGTAAGAATGGTCGAGTACATCAATCCAAACATAATGGTATACGCCAGAGGTCTAAACATAAGTTCCCCAATAAGAGCAATCGGAATCAGACCGACAATGGCTGTCAGTGAAGTAAGCAATATGGGGCGGAAACGCGCTTTGGTCGCTGCAACAACAGCCTCCTTCAGTTCGATCCCTTCACGTCTTGCATCCTCAATAAACTCAATCAGCACAATGCCGTTACGTACGACAATACCTGCCAAGGTCATTAAGCCCAACACGCCCATAAAACTAACCGGCGTATTTAGAATGAACAAGCCAAGAAATCCGCCTGCTGCTGCCATATACACGGTAGTCAATATGATGAGTGGAGTCGAGAAAGAATAAAATTGCAAAAAGATCAGCATGAAGATTAATAGTATGACGACAACATATAACCATCCTATTTCTGATAAAATGTCATCTTGTCCTGAAATCTCGCCCCCAATTTCCCAAGTGTAGCCTGGAGGAAATTTAATATCCTGCAATTTAAGCTTGACATCCTTCATGACTTCGGAAGCTGTACGCCCGTGAACTTCAGCTTCAACAGTAATCGAACGTTTTAAATTATAATGGTTAATTTTTTGTGTTGCAAAGGATGGTTTCAACTCAGCCAATTGAGATAAAGGGATTTGAATACCATTGGCATTGGTCACATTCAATTGCTGAAACAAAATTTCAGGATTTTGATCGGTTTGGCTTAGCTTCAGCTTAATATTGATCAAATCTTTCCCCGTATCAAATCGGCTAAAGCTCACGCCATTACCCATTAACAAGAGTGTACGTGTCAGATCATTATTGCTTACCTGATATTGATCCATCGCTTGTTTGTTGATTTGGAAATCTAACGTATATCCTTCATTTTCCATATTATCTTGTATGTCCTGTGTTCCTCTGGTAGCCATAATGCCTTCTTTTAACTGCTGTGACAACGAACGCAACTGATCTACATCATTGCCTAAAATCCGAATGGAGATCGGCTTACCGAGAGGCACCCCCACTTTGGCTATTTTCAAAGAAATGGATTGACCCGGATAACGATCCTTTAAGATGGAGGGCCATTTGTCTGCCATTTCATCGGGATCAAATGCACCTTCTTCCCCAATAATAGCAATTTGACCCACGGTTGTGCCTGTTTTGGCGTCAGCGGTCATATCTTGAAACAACCGGGGAGCGTCGCCGCCAGCCGCATAACTGATCGTCTCCACATGAGGTTGCTGCTTCACCCATTTGGCAATATCCTCGGTGACCCGCTTGGTTTCTTCTATAGAAGTACCTGTAGGCATACGCACATTAATGCTTAATTCCGGATCGTTGGTTCTGGGGAACAGGTCGATCGGAATCAGAGCAAGTATGCCGTACAGCGTGGTACTGATCAATAATCCTAATGCAGCATATAATCCAGGTTGCTTAATGACTCTCGGAATCAGCTTGCTGGTATATACGTTACGAAGAGCATCAATTTGTTTTCCCAGCAGTCCCGACGGCTTCATGGTGGAGTTGGGCGTTTTTTGATTTCGTTGTCCATACCATTCTCTAAAGATTGGGATGACGGTAAAGGACATAAGCATGGAAGCCAATAACGTAAAGATAACAGCAAACGGTAGTGGTTTGATAAGGGAGCCTGCATCGCCTGATAAAAAGAACAGCGGGGCAAAGGAGGCTACAGTTGCCAGGGTTGCGGTCAAAATGGAAATGGAAACTTCTTTCGTTCCATTTAATGCTGCTATCTTGGGACTCTCGCCCAAGGTCATCATTCTGCGTTCAATATTATCATTAACCACCACAGCATCATCGACTAGAATCCCCATTACAATAATTAAGCCAATGACCGTAACCTGATTCAATGTTATTCCGAGCATAGGGAGAATAATGAGACCTATGGCGATTGAAATAGGAATAGCCAGTGCCACAAAAGAGGATGTAATCAGATTCAAGCCCAATGTACATACGATCACAACCGCCGCAATGGCAAACAGCAATTCACGGGTCAAGCCATGAAAAATATGATCAATCCGCTCGGTCTGTGAAAATAACGTATTCAGTTGAAACGTATTAGGCAGGTCTGGTTTTAACAACTGCATTTCTTTATTTACTTTGCTATAAATCGTGTCTACGTCAGAGCCGGTATTACCGTTAATCGTCAGCGTAATAGCTGGTTTACCGTTAAAAAAGGCCATATAGCTGCTGGTGTTATGTGTAAGCAATACGGTGCCCACATCACTGAGATACACAGGAGCACCGCTGTCTGTTCTGGAAATAATGACTTTACTCAAATCCTGAGCATCCTTGGATTGCTTTACATTCAAGCGATAGGTACGTTCATTGTAATCCAGATTGCCTATCGGATATTGCTCATTTTCCTTCTGCACTGCACTCATGAGCTGTTCCCAACTGATATGGTACTGTTGGAGCTTTTGAGCATCAATCTGAATCTGAACCTCTTGATCCGGTAATCCCTTGATTGTTACTTCCGATACACCGGGAATGGTTTTTAATTGATCCTTCCATGATATCACCATATCATTTAGTTGATACAATTGCTCCACAGAGTCCCCCGTGATGGCGTAGGAATGGATAAATACTTTATTCAAATCATCGTTAACGACAGGCTTTTGAGCATCTGTGGGCAGAAAAGATTGGGCATCGTTCATTTTTTTGCGTAATGTATCCCAGACTTCTGCGGCATTGGCGTTGCCTTCTGTCTCAATGATAATCGTCGAAAGTCCATTTTCGGATGTAGAAGAAATCTTTTTAATATGATTGATTTCTTTCATTTTTTGTTCCAGAGGCTTCGTGACCGTTTGTTCTACCTTTTGGGGGGTAGCTCCAGGGTAGAGGGTCGTGACCACAGCGGTTTTCTTGATAATATCCGGCGTTTCCTGCCGGGGAAGTTGAGAGACACTATATAGCCCGGCAACAATCGCCATGATAAAAATAAAGAGGGTCAGTTTTTTCTTTTTGATAAAATATGCAATCATTTGCTCGTTCCCCCCATGATCTGAACGAGCAGCCCATCGTAGATCAGGTTTACTCCGGTGGTAACGATACGATCCCCGACATTCAGCCCCTTGGTAATTTCGAGCTTATTGTTGGACATCTGACCGACATTCACGACCGTCTTGACCGCTTTGTTGTTCACCACTTTATAGACAAAAGTATCTGTACCGTTATTAATGACAGCTTTGGCTGGGAGCAAAATTTGCTCACTCTGAGTCAGTTGGCGGCCTGCCTTTATGACTTGTCCCGGGGCCCAATCATGCTGGGGGTTAGGAACAATCACTTCTACGTTGATACTGCCCGTATTGGTGTTGGTGACCGGATAAATTTTGCTGACCGTTCCTTCTCTGTTCTCATCGTACAGTTGAAGTTGGACTGTCTGACCTTGCTTCCAGTTCGTGATTTCATGATCGGGAACAGGGAGCAGCACCTTGAGCTTGTCGATTTGTCCGATACGATATATCGGCTGTCCAGTGCTCGCCAATTGTCCCACCGTTGCCTTTTTCTCCAGAATAACGCCGGAAATGGGGGCTTTTAAAGCTGTCTTGGAGAGGGAAAGTTCGGCTTGCTTTTTGGCAATGACCGCCTGTTGATATGCCGCAGTTGAGTTATCTCGGGAGGCTTCTGCCTGTTCCTTCGCAGCGATAGCAGCTTCTTTCCCAGCTTGGGCTTGCTGTAGGCTGGATTCTGCCGATTGCCGATCTTCCAATGTTGCTCCCTCCTGGATTAAGGAGAGGGCTTCTTGTGTATCCTCCAGGTCCTTGGTGGCATTGGTCAAAGCGAGCTGCGCATTTTCATAATCGTTTTTGGTTGCAGCTCCCTGATCATATAAAAGCTTGGTGCGTTCAGCGGTAGCCTGTGCTTTAGTCAAAGCGGACTGTGCTCTTTGCACTTTGGTACGGACCTGTGCCCTTTCCTGCTCACGGGCACCCTTGTTCACTTTGTTAACTCCAGCTTGAGCTGCTGCCTTTTGCGCGTCGGCGGATTGAATGGAGGCATCTGCACTTGAAATGGCAGCTGTAGCATTTTTGATACCTGCCTGTGCTTCAAGGATAGCTGTACTAGCCTGCTCCAGTTGTAGCTGGTAGCTGGATGAATCAAGCATCGTCAAGATCTGCCCCTGGGATACGGAGTCTCCCACATTGACTACTGTGTCGCGAATCAGTCCAGATAACTCAAAAGATACGGAGGTATCCTCATAGGGCTGTAGTGTGCCTGAAAGGTCAAAAGAAGCAGACAGCGGTTCTTTTTTAACAACCATCACTTCCACCTTTTGCTTTTGTTGTTCTGCTGCTTCATTATTACTCGATCCTGTAGATGAGCAAGCTGAGGTGAACAGAAGAATGAATATAGCAGATATGTAGAGACTGGGTTTTAACAAGATGATCATCCTTTCTGTCTTTTTGTACTTTGAAGTTTATGTATAAACTCATCAGTACATAAGCGGATTATATGACCTGATTTGTGGCATGTCAACAACTGATTACAAAAAAATACCCCAAATTCAGGATGCGAAAGGGAGCCGATTCAGGTCCGTGGAAGTACATGGTAGACAAACGTAAAAACGACCTTTCTCAAAAGAAGAGAAAGGTCGTTAAGAAAATAAATATATCTGTTTAGCCGATTAATTTACGGAATAAGCTACGTACAGCCCACTTGCGCTCACTTCGTTTACGGTATTTGGGCAGAGAGCGATAGACGGCAATGGACTGGTTAAAGGCTACAGTGGCCTCATCCTTGCGTCCCAGCATACGGTACATCAAGCCTGTCAGATAATAGCCCTCACTGGAAGAAGACTGAATCTCCTGAAACTGCTGCAGATAATGAAGCGACTTATTGACGTCGCGTTCTTTGAAAGCAGCGGCTAAATGCAAATAAGGCTCACCGTATTGCACTCGTGGGTTAATGTCCAGTGCTTTCAGTAAATCCTGTTCTCCATCCTCCATATGGCCCGTATGTATTTCAGCCGTTCCCCGTGCGTTCCAATAGTCTGCTGATTCTTCATAACGGGATTGAATTTCCAATAACAGCTCCAAAGCCTGAGGATATTTCTTGCTTTCGATCCAGATACGAGCCAAATCGAACTTGGCAGCCACATCGTTGGCGTTTAGCGTAATCTGTTGGCGCAATCGAGCGGCATTGCGTCTTCTTTTCCATGGTTTGCTGATGCTGGGCAATACACCGACAAAGCTGCGATCCAATATGTAGATCACGATTAGGAGTACGAGCATTGCCAAAAACGGGTTGCCGAGCAAACTCCATAGTAGAGAGAAAATTAAAAATTTCCCAATCATTTTGCTCCAATCCTCCTGTGCATGTAACAATCCATACTTTCCACATTATAGCATAGTGTTACTTTAAGGGTCATTAGCATGATAGATTTGGAAGGATGGTAGAGGAGCGAGAAGAAACATACTTATTTGTGATGCTCGATGTATAGTTTTACGAGAAAAGGAACCTTTTTTATTCCCGCCAAAAGGTTGAACAGTCTGCCTTATCCAAAATATTAAACTCGATCATTTTCTCAAGTAATGAGAAATCAACTGGACTATCCCACTGGATACGTACCAACTGCTTGGTGTGATCATAGCCAGCCTGCACAATTAACTCAGAAAAATGATTAATCCCTGCCTTTTCAGGGGCAACGGCCAAATGATGTTTGGCTACGCTAAAGCCAATAATAAATGTGCCGTGATCCGTAAACATAGGCTGACTCCACGCAATTTTTGCCATTAAATTTGGAAACTTCTTGGTTACCCAAGCCAAAACTTCTTGCGTTCGAGCCCGATGTTGGGGGTTATCAATATGCGCTAAATATTCTGCAAAAGCTTCCATGTTGTTCCCTCCTTAATTAAAAATTATATCGTTCAGAAAAGTCCCTCAAACCTATTTGTCGTTAAAACTCCTCACAGAATGACTCAGACAGATTCTTAACAACACCTATTTCCAACTATATATATTTTCAAACTAGATAGTCAAAATGGTTTAACTATCATTTTATCGCAGCAACAAGTTTCTTAAGGAGTAATTGTCTGTTGAAAAATATAAAAATATATTTAGATATAAAAAAATACCTTCTATGTCCTGTTATATTCCTCAGCAAGAATAGAGTACAAATATGAATCATGAAACTCGCCTTTGTAGTACCAGTGTTCACGCATCAAACCTTCACGTTGCATTCCGATCTGTTACATAACCTTCTCAGAAGCCTTATTTTCTGGACGACATGTTGCATAAATACGGTGGACAGCAAGTGTGCTAAATCCAAACTCTAGTAATGCTCGTGCTGCCTCTGCTGTGAAGCTAGAACTTGTTCTATATATGCCTTTGTATCTTCTTCTGTATTCGGTCCCCAGGCCGTATATCTAGTAACTTCAGGCAATGACGTGTACGTATGTATACTTTCCCAATCGGATCTGCCAATATCACGAATGATGAGCCGGTTTGTCTCAAATTGCATAACGATTCCTCCTGTCTATAATCAACAGACTCTACTTAGTATTTTAAAACGATTAACATCTCAATCCAATCTTTTATGCGTTCGTAGCCTTTAAACGTTAGACCTCCATTTAACAATGAACCCAGACCTTTTGCCGCCTGAACGCAAACCGCAAGGGAGGCGTCCGGCAAAAGGCAATCAGAAGATAATGAATGTGGTACTGGAATCCTCCTGTTATTGGCTATCTGGTTCGTCCTAAAACAGCCTGCGCGCTGTGACGAAACGTTTCTGCCATTTATCATCAAACGTGTCAAAATGAACGCCGCGTTCTTTGGAGACGGTATGCAGCAATGTGTTGTTCCCTGCATAGATCGCCACATGGCCGATCTCCAGGCCGCGTGCGCTGAAGAACAGCAGATCGCCTTTGCGCAGCTCGTTCAGCCCGACTTTCCGGCCTTCTTTAGCCTGATCGTAAGAGACACGAGGGAGGTCGATAGAGAGCGTATGCCGGAACACTTCCTCCACAAAAGAAGAACAATCAAAGGTCGATGTCTGGCCGCTTGCTGCTCCGAATTCATAAGGAGTACCAAGGAATTTCTCTCCGTAGGCGATCAGTTCATCTCCTTGTCGTTCCACCAGGGATGGGCTGGTATAATCGCTGTATTTTGGTTTAGCCGATATGTATCCGGTCAGGTTGTCTTTAGTGCGCACTTCCAGCCAGAGAGCATTGACCTCGCGAATGACATGAACCTTTTCGTCGGCTGGAATAAGCCGTAGGGAAGAGGAAGCTATCGATGAATCCGGTTTGCTGCGCAGGTTGACCCCGAAAAGAACCGTTGTGAAAAAATCGTCCCTAGAGGCAATTCGGATGGTCCGGGTCAAGGCCTCCCACTTTACTGTGCTCCCAAGTGCTTCGCTTACAAAACGCAGTGGAATCATCGTGTTGCCCTCAACAATCTGTCCTGGAACATTCAGGGACAGCGTACCGCCGTTTAAGGTGGCAGCGAGTTCCCCGATGCGATAGGTCAGCACCGTGTCGTTTTTGGTTGCCGTTACGGTTTTGCCGGATCCATCCCAGGACAGCCTGGCTCCTTGCGCCTCAAACAACTGGCGCATGGGGATGAGCGTTGTCCCGTCTAGCAGCAGCGGCTGGACGGCAAGCTGAAGCGGGCGGTCATCTACATAAACGGTTGTCACCGGAGTCGTCCGTACCGACTTTGCATACGACGGGTTTGCCTGGAGCAGTGATACCGCTAGCAGAGCTAGCAATGCTTTCTTGTTGATTGTCATGCTGTTATCACCTCATTGTGAATATGTTCATCTAAGTTGTACGAGACTGCATCCGATTAGTTGTGTACTAAATATTGGGTTCATTTAATAAAACAAAACAAACAAACATAAAACAAAATAATATCTGTGTTTTATTATTGACATCAAAACAAAGTAAAGATAAAATTATATTTGTGAAATATTTCACTTTAGAGATTGATTCCGTATTTAGCGAGGCATTAAGAAGTGAATTCTTAGGAGGCCGATTTTTTATGAGTGCACATGTATTTTTTGTACCATCTATCAATCTTATGGGAACAGGATGTTTGCATGAAGTTGGGCCGTATATAAAAGAACTGAATTTAAACAAAGCTCTAGTCGTTACGGATAAATTTTTGATGAAGAGTGGCATTGCAGGCAAGGTTACATCTTTGCTGGATGATATTGGATTGAACTATGCGGTATACGATGAAGTAAAACCAAATCCGAGCTGTAAAAATGTACATGATGGTGTTCAGTTTCTGCAAGAAAACGGATGTGACTTTTTAATTTCGATTGGCGGAGGATCACCACAGGATACGGCTAAGGGAATCGGCATTATTGCTACCAATGGGGGACATATAACCGAGTATGAGGGCGTTCATAAATCCACGCATAAATCGCTTCCTATTGTGGCTATTAATACCACAGCAGGAACATCGGCTGAAATCACGATTAATTATGTCATTACGGACGAAGAGCGCAAGGTCAAGATGGTTATGGTTGATAAGAATAGTGTAGCTACGATTTCGGTCAACGACCCTGAACTGATGGTAGATAAACCCGCCGCGTTAACGGCAGCTACAGGGCTAGATGCTTTGACCCACGCTATTGAAGCTTTGGTTACGCCAGGTTCCTATCCTGTAACGGATGCGACTGCGTTGGCAGCAGTAGAGATTATTTTTAATTATTTGACCCGTACGGTGAGCAACGGTCATGATATAGAAGCACGTGAGCAAATGGTATACGCTATTTTCTTGGGAGGACTTGCATTTAATAATGCTGGATTGGGTTACGTACATGCGATGGCGCATCAGCTTGGCGGCGTATACGATTTGCCTCATGGTGTTTGCAATGCCATGCTGCTGCCGATTGTGGAGGAGGAGAACGCCAAGCATGTACCAGAGAAATTTCGTGCCATCGCTAAGGTCATCGGTTTTGAAGATAAGGGGAAAACGGATAAGGAATGCGCAGACTATGTAATCCAAAGAATCAAAGACATGTCGAAGGAAGTTGGGATTCCTTCCAAACTTTCTGAACTAGGTGTAAATGAAGTGGATTTGGATCTGCTTGCCGAGAACTCAATGAAGGATGCTTGCGCTCCGGGCAATCCGTTCATACCTAGCAAAGAACAAGTTATCGAGATGTTTAAGAAAATTCTTTAAATAAAAGATGCAATTATTTTACTAAATACTATAAGGGCTGTCCCAGGAAATGATCGAAGAATACTGGGAACGGCCCTTTTTATTTGCATTTTCTACTAAGAAATTTGTGAAACTAGAGATAAGACAACCCCATTGAATATTAATGGCACAGCTCTCTCGGCTAAATCTGTAGGGGACTCTTTTTTTCCTTCCACATTCCAGCGAAAGGTTACACCATAAATGGACCAGCTTAAAATAGTCGCGGCAAGTTCTAACGTTCTTGGGTCTGTATTACTGGTTCCTCTTGTTATGAGTTGAAGTATGAATTGCTCTAATTGATTCTTAATATGTTCTTCCAGGATGGGTGCGACTGAATTATATTTATGGACGCATTGGTTACTAGTGTCATGATAGTCGCATAACGAAAGAATAAGTTTCTGAATGGTCCCCTCCGACAAACGCGCCTCAGCATCAATCCTCTTAATAACATGCTCCAAAAATGCTTCTGACAAAAGGGTTTCAAGCAGTGCATATTTATCTTGAAAATGTGCATAGAACGTAGCACGGTTAACGGTGGCTTTTTGGGTAATGTCATTGATCGTAATCGTGTAGAAGTCTTTCTTATTTAATTGGTCAGTGAATGCGTCGAGAATTAATCTACGTGTTCGAATGACGCGCGGATCGTTTGGGTTGGGTGAAGTTACACCAGGCATCCTCAAGACACTCCTTTCAGGTAAATCAAATGATTCCCCCATTATAAACATGTGTTGTTTTGTCAACAAGTGAATTTGGATATACAACAATTTCTTAACCCTTTTGGTTAAGCAACAGAATGAACATTTTGTCGGTTGAATGATAAATTAAACATTGCTAACATTTTACTTGCACCCCGTTTGATGATGCACGAGCCTTATATATAATCCTTTAAAACGATAAAAGAAAATGAGGAGGTACAATCCTTGAGTAATCAACCGCAAAATGTCCATTCAACAGAATCTTTATTTCAACCTTATACCATTCATAATCTGACCTTACAGACTCGTATTGTAATGCCGGCAATGGGCCGCGCTTTTTCACCAAATGGTGTGCCAGGACCGGATGTAGCCGCTTATTATCGCCGTCGCGCAGAGAATGATGTAGGCCTTATTATTTCTGAAGGCGCAGTGATTGACCATCCGGCTGGAACAAGTGAGCCGAGGATACCTAATTTTTATGGGGAAGCGGCTTTAAACGGTTGGGCTGAAGTGGTCAGACAGGTTCATGAAGCTGGTAGTAAAATTTTCCCACAACTTTGGCATATGGGGATGGCTCGTCCTTTGGGATCTCAGCCGAATCCCGAAGCGCTATCGATTGGTCCATCGGGGCTGGATCTGGAAGGCAATAAAGTGACCGAGCCGATGACAGAAGAAGAAATCGCCAAGGTCATTGGCGCCTATGTCGATGCAGCGGCGAATGCAAAACGACTGGGCTTTGACGGCGTTGAAATTCACGGAGCACACGGCTATCTGGTTGATCAATTCTTTTGGGAGAGAACGAACCAACGTACGGATCGCTATGGTGGTGATATCATAAAACGTGCTCAATTCGCCATTGAGCTTGTGGAAGCTATTCGTGCTGAGGTTGGCCCTGACTACCCTATTGCCATGCGTCTATCCCAATGGAAAATGAATGATTACAACGCAAAGCCGTTCGATACACCGGATAAACTGGGGCAGCTCCTGAATGTGTTAGTACAAGCGGGCGTGGACATCTTCCATTGCTCGACACGTCGCTTTTGGGTACCTGAATTTGAAGGATCCGATTTGAGCTTTGCCGGATGGGTGAAGAAGCTGACTGGAAAAACTACGATTACGGTTGGCTCTGTAGGTCTGGATGAGGATTTTGTAAGTTATACGGAAGGGAAAGGGGCAGGACACCAAGATATTAATGAACTTCTGGAACGGCTGAACAACAATGAATTTGATCTGGTAGCTGTTGGGCGTGCGCTTCTGGGCGATCCTGCATGGGCTACGAAAATACGTGAAGGCCGAATTCATGATCTTCAAACCTTTACACCTGAGGTACTTCAAACGCTCAACTAAAACATATCATACTTTGAACACCTCTTCATTTCATAAATAAACACTGTAAGCCAAAATACTCAAAGTGAGGTAAGAAACTTTGGTATTTTGGTTTTTTTATGCGTCTGGATAGTAGTTCATCATGAACCATTTTAGATTAAGTCATATTTTCTTTAAAACTGCTCCATTTAACAAGCTCCTATCTAATTTAGATCTCATTATAACAGACTTAATCCTAGTTCTTTGAAATCATTCATATACTAAAACCAGATCAGACTGACATCAATACTTGATATATATAGATGTCTATGTAATAATAATTGTATGTTAAAAAATAATGCAGCTGCACTGATAGGAACCATTAGAGACTCGATTAATAAATTGATTGTGTCTGAGCTTGAAGCGAATGGAATTGAAGGGATTGTTCCTACTCATGGTGGAATTCTAATGTTCCTTTATCAAAAGGACGGGCTTTCCATTAAGGAATTGACGCAAAAAATTTCTCGTCAGCAACCCACTGTCACTGTTTTGATCGACAAGCTAGTGAAGTTGGGGTATGTCGAAAGAAAAAAAGAAAGGGAGGATAGTCGAGTTACCCTGATATTTCTGACCGATAAGGGAAGAGAGATAGAGCCTATATTTGAGATGATCTCCAACAGATTACAAGAAACCATCTATGGTGGTCTCAAAGATGAAGAAAAAGAACAGCTGGAATATCTGCTGGAGCATGTCAAAAACAGATTATAAATTTTTTTGAGTAAATGTATAGATATCTATATTAATATCAAAATAACAATAAAACATCGGGAGGTTATTAAAATGAAACATCTTATCATCTATGCTCACTCTAACGCAGAAAGCTTTAATCATGCGATACTCGAAACGGTTGTAAATACCTTGAAAGAAAAAGGTGACGAAGTCGTTGTACGCGATCTATATGCCCTTGATTTTCAACCTGTATTAAAACCTGAGGATACTGCCGCTATGAGAGCAGGGCAAACCCCGGCTGATATCAAAGTCGAGCAGGAATACATCTCACAATCGGATACGATTACTTTTATTTCTCCCATCTGGTGGACAGGTCTTCCGGCTATCCTGAAAGGTTACGTTGACCGTGTATTTGCATACGGCTTTGCATATACGGCTGGTGCAGAAGGGATTAATAAGCTGCTTAGAGGTAAAAAAGGTTTTATCGTAAATACACATGGTACTCCTAACGCGATCTACGATGAAATCGGTATGACCGCAGGATTGAAGATCACGTCAGATACGGGGATTTTTGATTTCGTTGGAATTGAATCCGTCGGTCACTTACTGCTTGGAAGTATTGGTTACCTTGATGAAGATGGCTATAAAGGACTGCTGAAGCAAGTCCAAGACACGGTTAAAACGGTGCTGTAAAGTCAGTTTATGTTCTCTTAGAAACGTAAGACATTCTTTTAAATGATGAGGTCAACCCGTATTTAGTGGTTGGCCTTTTCTTGTAAATGCTTATATTTCTCCAATATCCCGGTCCATAGATCTTTTGAATTTGTAATAGCATCTAAACCGTTTCATCTTATGTAACAACTCCTTTACTGTAAACTGGCAAGAGGTGATCAAGCGTATTTTTTCTTATTCGACGCTGAGCTCATTAACCCTTGTATTAAAATTCACAAATATTTCATTGTTATTATCGTGGGCAATTCATTATAGTACATAGTATTAATAGTTAACTGTATGTATTATGTGTGTTGCGGAGGTTCACTATGAAAGATTATGAACTAAGGGACGAATTGAGAGAATCCGTTAACCGGATTTATGGCATGGAATTATTCAGTAGCCTGACGGAGCTTGTTCAGGGGGAAAACCATGTGCTTCAATATTTAGTTCAGCATCGGGATGATGAAATTAATCCTTCCTTGCTCAGCGATCATCTGCATGTATCCAGATCAAGAATTACGGCAGCGCTTACGGGATTAAGGAAAAAAGGCTATGTGACTATGGAAATGTCTGAGCATGACAGACGACGAATGTGTGTAAGGCTCACAGTAGATGGTGAATCCTTGATCAAACAGAAGCAAGAGAGAATTGAAGGTTATTTTGAAGCGCTTGTAGTAGGTTTGGGTGAGAAGAATGTGAAGGAATTTATACGGTTAATTGAGCTTTCTTTGAGTATTATGAATGCGCGTTCTATTGAAAAATAACATAATGTGAGGGTGTACCGGGTGAGATATAAAATAATAGCGGATAGCTGCTGTGATTTAACGAGAGAGCTTAGAGAAGAGATGCAAGTTACTACGATTCCGTTGAATATGACGCTGGGAGATAAATGCTTCGTAGATGATGACACATTGGACTTGCCTCAGTTTATGGAAGAAATGAAAGCCTGTACAACCAAAATTGGATCCGCATCACCGTCACCTATGCTGTATAAGGAAGCCTTTCAAGGTGCGCATACTTCTTTTGCCATTACATTATCCAGCAACCTGTCCAGTTCGTACTCCAGTGCATTGGTAGGAAAAGATATGGCGGAAGAAGAAGGGGCGGATGTTCATGTATTTGATTCGAAAAGCGCTTCGGCTGGACAGCTCTTGTTAGCTCTAAAACTACGCAAGTTGATTGACGAGGGATACCATAAAAGCGAAATTATTTCTTCCTTGGAGAGCTTTATTAGCAAGATGAAAACCTACTTTGTTTTAGAAAATCTGGATAATTTGGTTAAGAACGGACGAATGAATAAAATCACTGGAAAGATACTTTCACTCTTGCATATCAGGCCTATTTTAGGCTCGGATGGTGACGGGAATATCGCATTTTTTACTCAAGCACGCGGTCAGAATCAAATTATCGAAAAGCTGGCAGATACTATTGAAAAAAGTGGCCGGGCTACCGAAGGAGAAAGCATCGTCATTACTCATTGCAATAATCCTGGGCTGGCGGAAAAATTAATGAATGCGCTGAAGAAACGCTATCAATTTAAAGATATTCATATTGTGTCCACCAGAGGGATTAGTTCAATGTACGCCAATGACAAAGGGATCATTATGGCCTTTTAAAAATATTCAGGGTTTATCCTCGCTGTATGGATAAACCCTTTTTAGTACACTGAGACTTTGCGGGAGTTCAAGCCTATCTCAATTTTCTAATGAGGACAGAAGCGTTTATGCTGGCTTGAGTTCCTCCGGCTTGTGTTTGCAGGGTAACAGCAGTAGTAGAGCTATGGTTTCGCAAAGTAAGGATGTCACCGCATGCCAGAGCGAGGATGGCTTGCCCTGTGTTCTGTTGTGTCCCGGCTCCTGAGCCGTATACAGTTCCCTCAGCCAGTGCGCCATTAATAAAGAGGGCAAATTGGTTAGGTTCCACACCGGACACCGAAAAGTGAACTTCATATTTTCCAGCATCGGATACAGCAATCTGTGTAGTTCCTGGAACATGAGCAATTCCAGGTGTAAGTATACCGTTTGTATCCAAAATGACATCCCCTTCAATCGGAACAACTTGGGGCTTCACATTATAAATATAACCGAACTGCGCTAAATCACCTATGGTTCCAGAATCCCCTTCAGGCCCTAAAGCGCCATGATTAATATTCACACTTACAAGTTGCTTTTTGACGATGATGTCTTTCCCGAATCCTTTCCGTTTCGAGCGGCCTTTTCTCTTTGGGGGCTTTTCCTCAAACTTTTTTTCTAACTTATCAAACCAGGCACGGACAAAAACATTTTTTTTACGGCCTTTTTTTCGTTTTAATTCAGGATGACCCAATACAAACACCTCCATATGGTTTGTTGTATACTACTCCATTCATCTAGAGGAGGCATGGATATCTGTCTTGTGATCCATAGGAAACGATCTATTTTGACTAAAAACAGGCTGCTGTACAAGGTGCATTCGTCTAGTATGTAAAAAAGCACCTTTGAATGTGCACTTGGATGATAACCAAGGAACAGACAAAGGTGCCAGTAGAGACGTGTATCATGATGAAGCGGTTTGAAGCCGCTTTTTGCGCACATATAGGGCGTACAAGATGCCCCCAAGCAGACACAGGATGCAGGCGAAGCCTGCCAGCAACCACGCCGATGAGACTGCTCCACCACGATCCATGCTATTTCCGAGCCATAAAGGCAGCAGAGCTCCTCCAACTCCACCTGCGCCTATAAGCAGGCTGGTGGTGGATTCTTCGGTGCCTGGCATCATTTTGCTGGCAAAAACAAGTGCGATGGAGAAGATCCCGGACATGCCCAGCCCCAGCAGTACAATAAGGATAAAGGCGCCGGCAGTGCCTTTGATCAGCGGGAACACGCACAGCAGCAAGGTCGCTGCCAGCGAGCTCAGGGCGACAAAGACACCGTAGCCGTATCGATCGGCAATGTAGCCTGTGAATAACCGGCCGGTAGCCATTGCTAACCAGAAGCAGGTGACACTAAGTGCTGCTTCGGCTTGTGTGAGACCCAAACGTTCGATGAACATGGAGGGCAGGAAATTAGCCAGGCTCATCTCTGTTCCTACATAGATAAAGAAAAAGACGATAAATAGTGCAAGTAGCTTCCAATTGCCTATAGGGCTACCTTTAGAAGCCTCCACCGTGGGGGATTTGGGTGAGTTGGTGGAACGCGCATCACCTCGGTGTTCCTGTTGGTCTAATACAGCGTCCAGCGTGCCGAAGGACCCACGCAGCCAAGCTATGACGGTCACGGCTGCAAACATGGAAATGATGGGAAAGGCCAATCGCCACCAACCGAGAGCAATGAGCTGACTGGCAATAGCGGGCATAGCCAACGCGCCGATCCCAAAAAAGACTTCCAGACGGCTCATCGCCGCGCCCGTTCCTTGAGTAATACCGCTGATAATAATAGTGCCAATGAGTGTTTCTACCATGCCGAAGCCAAACCCGGCTGCTGCCCCGACGGCATATAGCCAACCCCAAGGCAGCAGCAATGAGTACAGCACTTCAGCCGCGCACAGCAGGAGCAGGGCGAATACTAGACTTCGGCGTTTGCCGAAACGCCGGGCAAGCCACGGCGACAGCAGGACTCCACCCAGAAAACCGGAAAATTGAGCGAAGATTAGGCTTCCGCCGTCCGTATAGTTTCTACCGTAATGCTCTAACAACACAGGCAGTAGGGAGCCTACAGCCACGTGTGCCAGGCCGATTAAAAAATAAGACAAGCTGCCGATCCATAGCAGTCGTTTCATGATGAACTCCTTTGATACCTAGATTTGACTCATGCAGCAAGCTGACTGCATGAGTCAAATCTGAGTGATTATGATAGCTCCAATACTTGAAAGCCGTAGCCTTCAATAGAAATATCTCCTTCTAGGTATTTACCGCTGATCAGCGCATTCCCTTTCTGATCATCCAGATGATATTGCTGCGTCTGGGCGTTATGATTCAGAACGAATAGATACGATTTTCCATCTTTGGTCCGTACAGTGGCTTCTACACCCGCAGGAGCGCGCAGCAGGGATGGAATCCCTTTTTGCTCACAAATGTAGCCCAGCAGGCCATCAAGGAAAGTCTCTTCAGGATCTGAAGCAACGTACCATGCCTCACCTTGACCGAAACGATTACGTGTCAGCACTGGCATGCCCTGATAGAAATCATCGCCGTATTCGGCCAGCACCTCGGCGCCTTCGCTATGCAACAAGTCGCAGAGCAGACCGCATTTATATTCACCTTGTAATACGCCCACCTTTTCTTTCAATATAATGCGATTGTGTGATTCCGGCAGAAGCGCGTCTATTTCTTCCACCCAGATCCCAAGCAAGTTACGCAGTTTACCAGGATATCCTCCGGTTGTGACCAGATCATTTTCATTAACAATGCCACTGAAAAAGGTCGTTACGAAGGTGCCACCATGCTCTGTGAATTGTTCTAGCTTCTCGGCGGTACCCGGCTTGACCATGTAGAGTACAGGCGCGATAATGAGATCATATTTCTGGAAATCTGCATCAACAGAAACCAGATCTACCTGTACATTCCGCCGGAAGAGGGGAGCATAATACTTGTGCACCTGATCCACATATTTCAAGGCGACAGAAGGGCCGCTTGATTTTTCTAAAGCCCACCAATTGTCCCAATCGAATAAAATGGCTACTTTAGCATTAACGGTCGCGTCAAGTAGCGTGTTGCCTAATGCGCCAAGCTCACTGCCAAGCTGTGCCACCTCGCGAAATACACGTGTGTTCTCATGCCCGGCATGTTCAATGACGGCCCCGTGGAACTTCTCACAAGCGCCGATCGAGCGGCGAAGCTGGAAGAACATAACCGCGTCCGCGCCATGCGCGACTGCTTGATAGCTCCATAACCGCATAACGCCAGGCCGTTTAAGCGAATTATACGCCTGCCAGTTCTGCTGGCTCGGTGTTTGCTCCATCAGCATAAAGGGTTGCCCATCCTTCAAGCCGCGCATCAGATCGTGCGCCATCGCCGTATAGCTTATCGGAGTATTGGCCCCGGGATAGCTGTCCCAAGATACAATATCCATGTGCTTAGCCCATTTAAAATAGTCCAGTTGTTTAAAAAAGCCCATCAGATTGGTCGTTATCACGGCATCGGGAACTTGTTTTTTAATCGCGTTATACTCCAGCAGGTAACAATCAAGCATACTGTCTGAATTAAAGCGTGCATAATCGAGGGATATGCCCTGAAAGGTCGAGTGATTTTCTCCCCAATGCTCGCTCAGATTATTTGGCGGTACAATTTCATCCCAATCATAGAAGGTGTGACCCCAGAAGGAAGTATTCCACACCCGGTTTAGTTCTTCCAGTGATCCGTATTTTTGCTTGAGCCACACCCGAAATGCGGCTGCACAGTTATCACAATAGCAATCCCCGCCGTACTCATTGGACACGTGCCACACGAGGATCGCAGGATGGTTTTTGTATCGTTCTGCAAGTCGAGCAGCCATCTGCTCCGCATATTTTCGATACGTTGGACTGTTCGGACAGGAGTTGTGGCGTCCGCCGAATTTCCGCTTACGCCCGTCAGCATCGACTCGCAGAATGTTAGGATAACGCGTAGCCATCCAGGCTGGATGCGCTGCCGTGCTAGTAGCTAAACAAACGAAGATATCGCTTTCATAAAGACTGTCAATCAATTGATCCAGCCATTCAAAATGATATGTGATTTCGTCGGATTGAATTTTGGCCCATGAGAATACGTTGACCGTGGCGATATCAATCCCTGCCTGCCTGAACATCCGCAAATCTTCCTGATGCGTGGCCTCATCCCATTGCTCAGGATTATAATCTCCACCGTAAAATACTTTAGGAAGTTTACTGCTTATCATGCCAATCACCTCTGTATATAAGAATAATCCTATCTTATAATACAAATAACTGCTTTTAAATATAATAAAATGAACGTGTATATAACATATTGGATCTACATGTGAAATACATACCCGCATACGCCGGAGGTGCTTTTTATGATTTTAACTCCCCATCATTTAAGATTTTTCCTGACTACGCGTGAGCATTCTTTACCCCTTTTTATTGAAAGTATCGGATTTAACAGCAGGCAGGAAGATGTGTCCCGTCCAGAGGGTTATCCGTGCTTTCACTGGATTCAGACGGTGTCTGGTGAAGGGATATTTACATTTAAAGGGGGGAGCTTCCGTCTGGGAGAGCAGTCTGGGGTTCTGCTGCTGCCCGGGGAATCGCATGCATACAGACGGGCGACCAAGGTATGGCGAACGTTATACATTACATTTGACGGCCCCATCGCCGCTGCTGTATTGACTGCACTGGGATTGAAGCATACGCGTGGGTATCATTGGGACCCGGATAGCGAGCTACACAGCTTTGGGGAAACTATGCTCCATTCCATGGTTAGTGAACGTGATTTGTCTGGATTAGATGCTTCGGCCAATATGTATCGTTTTCTGACTTTACTGCGTAAACATGGACAACATAGCTCGATGCCTTCCCTATCCCATAATGTTGAACGTTTAACCCCTGTACTGGCCTTTATGGAGCAAAATTATGCCAGTCCAGATGTGGGCCTAGGTGATATGGCAGTTATGATGAATGTCAGCTCCCGTCATTTAAATACATTATTTAAGCAAGCGTTTGGTGTGACTTCTTATGCTTATCTGATTGTAATTCGGCTGCGGAAGGCCAAGGAAATGATGACGGAATATCCGCAATTAACAGTAAAGGAGATTTCGGAGCGAGTAGGATTCCGAGATGCCAGTCATTTTGTGGCAACTTTTCGCCGAGCTGAAGGAATTACGCCTGAAAGGTTCAAATTACTGTATACATAAGGGTATTTTATCGAAATACTCTTTTTTACTCGGGAATGCTCATTTTAGGGAGCATTCCTTATTGTTTTTTTCAGGATGAGGGAGTATAAAATAATAGTTCATTTGTTTCATCAATCTGATGTTCAGGTGACATAATAAACATAAGATCCATAGTTCTTTTGCAAAACCCTCATCCAAAGAAGGAGTCAACGAAATGCTGAGTAAAGTCAAAAGATTATTAATCGGTCGTCCGCGAAAGTCGACGGCCCTTGAAGATGAGAAACTGAATAAGCTCAAGGCACTGGCCATTCTGTCCTCAGATGCCTTGTCCTCTGTAGCTTACGGAACGGAGCAAATTCTGCTGGTTTTAATTACAGCCGGCTTCGCTGCTCTATGGTATTCCATTCCTATATCCATTGCGGTATTAGGATTGCTGATCATTCTGATCCTGTCCTATAGACAGACCATATTTTCCTATCCTGGTGGCGGAGGAGCGTACATTGTTGCACAGGACAATTTGGGAAAGAGTCCGAGTCTGATTGCAGGTGGTTCTTTGCTGGTCGATTATATTCTGACGGTAGCAGTTAGCTCATCAGCAGGTACAGATGCCATTACATCGGCTTTCCCGTCGTTACATGATCATCGGATCGCCATTGCTCTGATTATGATTATCTTTTTGACTATTATGAACTTGCGCGGGGTGACAGAATCTGCCTCGGTGCTGGCTGTACCGATTTACTTATTTGTTGTTGCGATTTTTGTTTTGATTATTAGCGGTATCATTCATTACGTGGCAGGGGGAGCTCATGCTGCAGCACCGCAATTTGGAGCTACGGTATCCAACGTCAGTCTGTTCCTATTACTGAAGGCGTTCAGCTCGGGTTGCTCGGCGTTAACTGGGGTAGAAGCTGTCTCGAATGCCATTCCGAACTTCCGCAAACCTGCTGCCAAAAATGCAGCAACTACACTAATGATGATGGGTTTGATTCTCGGGTGTATGTTTATCGGAATTAGTTTGCTGGCTTATTGGTACGGTGTTCGTCCTAATCCGCATGAAACGGTCATCTCGCAAATTGCGAACGCCACTTTCGGGCGCGGTGTGATGTATTACATCATTCAGGGCGTAACGGCGCTCATCTTGTTTTTGGCGGCAAATACAGCCTATTCGGCCTTTCCGTTGCTTGCTTTTATGCTGGCGAAGGACAAATACATGCCGCATATGTTCATGGTTCGTGGAGATCGGCTCGGATACTCTAATGGTATCCTGTTCCTAAGTATCTTCTCGGCATTGCTGGTCATCGTATTTGGCGGCAACACAGAAAATCTGATCCCGCTTTATGCGGTAGGGGTATTTATCCCGTTTACCCTTTCACAGCTCGGTATGATGATTCGCTGGATCAAGCTCAAACCGCCAGGCTGGATCGTCAAACTTGCTATTAATACGGTTGGGATGCTGACCACGCTGTCGATTACGCTTATCTTTATCTTCACCAAGTTTAGCCAGGTGTGGGTAGTCTTTATCTTCCTGCCTTTGGTTCTGTATTTCTTTATGAAGATCAATAGGCATTACAAAAATACGGCTGAACAACTGCGCATTGATATTACCAAGGATAAACCTATGGTGAAAGGCAATACGATTATTATTCCGGTGGCAGGTATTACGCGAGTCGTTATGAATACGATCAGCTATGCCAAAACCTTGTCGGACAATGTGGTTGCCGTATATGTGGGTGTGGATGATGAAGCGATTCGCAAAATGGAACAGAAATGGGAAGAGTGGGATGTCGGTATACGTTTGGTGGTACTGAAATCCCGTTATCGCAGCATTATTAATCCGCTTCGCAAGTTTATCGATACAGTAGAGTGGAAAAAAGCAGACGAGGACCATATCACTGTTCTCATTCCACAATTCATCACCAAGCACTGGTGGGAAAATATTCTACACAATCAGACCAGCTTACTGATGAGAGCTTATTTGATTAATTATAAAGACGTGATCGTAACGACCGTTCCTTTTCATTTAAACAAATAAAGTCACTGCCAATTGTAGGGTACAGCTGAATATAGCATGACCAAAATGAACATCTTTTGGCCGCATTTCTTGCGGTCGGAGGGTGTTTTTTTGTATAACGGAGATATTTACTTTGGTGATACATTTTGTGTATTATAGATACGAAATGTATCATTTAAGACTGTTATGGAGGGATACGATGCCCGAAGCCACGGGGAAAATGGAAGATGACAAGCTGCAATTTGTAGATACGCTGAGGGCGCTGGCTATTATTGGAGTTTTACTTGTGCATGTCAGCCAGCATGTAGACGGATTAAACGGATGGTTGCAAAAAGGCTTGAGTATAGGAGCTAAAGGAGTCGCTTTATTTTATATGGCCAGCGCTTTTACACTATTTCTGTCCTTGAGCAAACGTTCGGGTGACAAGAAGGAAAGAATTTCAGCTTACCTGTTGCGTCGTTTTTTTCGGATTGCTCCTTTGTATTACGTGATGTTAGGAATCTATTTGGTTGTGAACGGGACAGGTCCAAGATTTTGGCTTGGAGATCAGGAGGGAGTCACTGCCGCCAATATCACTGCTCATGTCCTGTTTTTGAATGGTCTGAATCCGTACTGGATCAACAGCATTATTGGTGTAGAATGGTCCATTGCGGTGGAATGTATGTTTTATCTGTTTATCCCCCTATTATTTAAGCTGATCCGATCAGTCCGCCATGCGGCCTGGTTTGTTGTGATGGTGCTTGTGGTAAGCTTCGGTCTAAATACGGTATTTGCTCAATATCCATGGATTAGTGATCACTCTTTATGGGGGCACTATCTGTATTTATGGTTTCCGAATCAATTGCCTGTCTTTGGGCTAGGTATATTGTTGTTTTTCATTTGGAAAGACGAGCGGGATTGGAAAAGTATAGACCGAGTCAGTGGAGGTTTGCTGCTTGTTTCTGTGCTATTTGCATTTTTTGGAGGCATGACCGATTATCTCATAGGTGTCGGGTTGCTACTGGGAGCGTATGCTTTGTATCACTGGCAGCCGATATGGCTGCTTAATCGGGTATGGTCATGGATCGGCCGCCTTAGCTACAGCATGTATTTGACGCATATGTTGGCTCTGGGACTAATCGTACAGGTTAAAATACCTTTTGCTCCCCTAGTCAGCCTCACACTTATGTTTATCATGACGTTGCTAGTCACCATCGGACTATCTTGGTTTACCTACTCGTGGATTGAACAGCCCGGCATCCGTTGGGGGAAAAAGCTTATATCACGTATGAAGCCTGTGCGCAAGCAGGGAGATTCGGTCAAAGAAAGTGTTGCCTAAGCTACAACTTGAAGCAGCATCCGATAACATTTGGTTGAAGTGCTTGAATAAATCTATGAAATAATTGAAAAGACCTCTTGAAAAGTAGCTCCCAGCCCTTTATATTCGATGTACATCCAAGTTTTTGAATACACCGATGAGGTTGGTTGGAATTGTAAAGGAGATGCACGCATGCTTTTGAAGCCAATCGGCTTTTTGCTTTTCTCCACCCTTGAGGGAGTAGCTGTTTTTGCGCTGATTTTGAGTATTTTTAAAGTTAAAATGACCCCTTATCTTTGGCAGGCCATTTTTGTTAACCTGATTATGAATATGCAAAGTTATATGCTCCGAGAGGAGTTTTCCCTTTCGTATTTGGTGCCTGTCGTAAATATGCTGCTTTTTATTTTTTTACTCGCTACGGTCGTGAAGATTCCGATTGTGTGGTCGGGTATTATGACGGTTACAGGTTATTTTGCATATGCCGTTGTTCAGTCGGTATTCTTAAAAGTCATGTTCGGCAATCTTCCGGTTTCTGAGCTGCAGGATGGGTCCTTGAAGGGCTATCTGCTACAAGTGGTAAGCGCGGCAGTAGGTCTGCTTATTTCATTGATGTTGTATCGAAAAGGGATCGGCTTTTCCCCTAATTTCAAGAAGCTTAAGTTCAAAGAGGAATATGGCATTGTCATCACGCTGATTATCCTGTCTCTCATTTCAACTTCTATTGTGCTCTACTATAACGAGGTATGGTTAAGTATGATATTTTTTGCACTGGTTTCGGGATTTTTCATCTATTATGCAATCGGAAAGGAATACCGGGATGATTGAAGCAATGGCTTTCAAACTTGCTAACCAGATCAAACGTACTGTGCCTGATCATCCAGCCTCTGTCGCGGTACTTAAATACGCACTTGCTCTCATTCTGAATGCGTCCATGATCATCGTGTTAACACTATTCGCTTCAATCTTCACGGGGCGGATGGTAGAAGCTGTTACGATTCTCGTCGCTTTCGCCCTACTGCGCCAAATATCAGGAGGCATTCATTTGAAAACGGGCATGGCATGTGTGTTGGTGACCTCAGCAGCTTTTACTTACATATCCTGCATTGCCTTAAATAGTTGGTGGACAAACCTGTTTACCGGAATAGCTCTCATTCTCGTTTTATGTTTTGCCCCGTCCAGAATTGAAAAGCAGTCGCGCATTCCAGTACGTTTTTATCCTCTCTTGCGACTGTTATCCTCCTTGCTTGTATGTACTAATTTTGTAATCGGTTCCTCTGTAGTGGCTGTTGCTTTTTTGGTCCAAAGTCTAACATTGATCCGGGGAAGGAGGTGAGTGGAATGATGAGGAAAATGGTATATGGATTAGCCACATCGTTGTCTATGTTTGCAACATTTGCTGTATCAGTGGCGAGTTATGTGTATGTTTATCAAGGGGATACACCCGAGGAACTGCTGAAATAAACAAAATGCCGAAATAGAAAAATGATACATAGAGCTGCTATTAAGCAGCTTCTTTTTATGTAAAAAAAATCAGGCGCTCCATTAAAGAGCGCCCGAATGGGAGAGGAGAAACCGGACGAAGAGCTTATGGGGAAACGTAAGTCTTCTCCGCGGTTGTCTACGACATTGGTTGAATGCCGATATCCTAAGGATGCCCAGGGAATGGTTTTTTATACCTGCCTCATCCTAAGTTTTTCAAACGGCGGTGCATGTGGTACGATAGCGTCATAATCTTATATGGTTATGAACACATATAGAAAATAGGTGAGTTTCAGCGTGAGAGTGGTATCGGGTAGTGCCAAAGGAAGGCCGTTAAAGGCAGTTCCCGGCACAGGGACGCGGCCGACCACGGATAAGGTCAAGGAAGCGCTATTTAGCATGATAGGTCCTTATTTTGATGGGGGAGTCGCACTTGATCTGTTTGCTGGTAGTGGTGGCCTGGGTATAGAGGCGCTTAGCCGGGGAATGGACAAGGCTGTTTTTATTGATATGGAATCCAAAAGCATTGATGTCATTAAAGAAAATTTACGAAAAACTGGACTGGAAGGACAGGCTGAAGTGTTCCGCAATGATGCCGGACGAGCGCTCAAGGTGCTGGCAAAACGTGGAGCTCTTTTTGATGCTGTTTTTCTCGATCCACCCTATCGTCTCAAACACGGAGATGAATTAATGAGCCGTATGGCTGAGTTGAACTTGCTTCGTTCAGATGCAATCATCGTGCTGGAGTATGAATCGGGACATAAATATCCGGAAAGCTTCGGACCGTTCGAACAGGTCAGAAAAGCAGTCTATGGTGAAACGGCGTTATCTATTTATCATTTTGCAGCCGATGCTTTGTCGGATGTCGTAGAACATACAGAAGCCGGAGTGGTCAAATTCGGCATCAGTGAATCAGACGGGGAGGATCATCATGATTGAGCACAAACCACGTATTGCCGTATATCCGGGGACCTTTGATCCCGTGACGATGGGGCACCAGGATATTATTCAAAGAGCAGCCAGACAGTTTGATCTATTGATTGTAGCGGTTCTTAACAATATTAGTAAAAATCCGCTGTTTTCACTTGAGGAACGAATGGAGCTGCTGCGAACGGTAACTCGCGATATCCCGAACGTTGAAGTGGACAGCTTCCGTGATCTGACAGCTAATTATGTACGTCAAAAAGGGGCCCAGGTTATTGTCAGAGGAATCCGGTCGGTGACTGATTTTGAATATGAGCTGCAATTAGCCTCTACAAATCATAAGCTGAACCCGGATGCGGAAACGATCTTTATGATGACCAATCCGACTTATTCATATCTGAGTTCCAGTATGGTGAAGGAAATTGCGCATTTTGATGGCAAGGTTGTAGATCTGGTGGCACCGGAGGTGGAAGACGCGCTGCGTGCGAAGGTCAACGCGAATCGCGGCGGCTCCACCATGAAGTCATAAAGGAAAAGGCCAGCAGGGTAACTATAATTGTACCCAGCAGCGCAATGGACAGTACGGTTAGTTGCCAGGGGTACATAGATGTTCCTTCTATTTGTGTTAGTAAGCCGCTGGCTCCGGTCATGACAGGATGCGTGGCGGATTCATTTACGCTTTCCACAAAAGAAGACACAGAACTGCGACTGACGTAAGCGGGAGTTGTATTGCTGACGATGCGGTTAAGCGGGACCCATGTCGCTAAGGTAAGTCCAAAAGCAATGATCCCATGGAGCACTCGTGACAAGGTGAAGGTGATGCCCTTGTCGGAAGGTCTGGTGACGGCGGTAATTTGAAGCCAGCCGCACAGGCCGCCCCAGCCCAACACAGCACTGATCAGGGCTGCTTGTGTACGGAGATCGTAGGGCAGACGGCTGATTTCATAGGAACCCAAATGGATTTCCATCCAGGCAGGCCATATGAAAGAAAGCGATCCTTGGCCTGTGTATATGGACAGCAGTCGAATCAGTACGGAAAAGAAAATAATGAATCCACCTGTCACCATCAGCGTCTGTACAGCATGGGATACGGTTTCGCCCAACAGTTTTCCGAAACTGCGGCCGTCCCGTTCTCTGGCAGAGCGGGTAGCTTCCCATGCGGATCGGATCAGGGAGGGAGAAGTACGGGAAACTGAGGTGCGCCGTAGGGCAGCTGGCGTTTCCCGTTTTTGCAATTCTTTGGACGATACAGGTAGTCTGGCGGTGATCCAGCCTGCCAGCAGCCCGGAAATCCAGTGAACTGCAAGTAACATCACGCCTGCGGTAGCATTGTGCAGTAGCCCTGTCCCGATGACGAGCAGGATGGTAATCGGATTGCAGAAATGAGCGATAGAGGTTAGACGTCGAAGCTGAAACGCAGTCATATCCTCCTGTTGTGCCCATTGGCGCACCGCTTCCGCTGCAGCGGGGAATCCCGCGGTCAGGCCGAGGGCCAACACCCAGCCGCTTCGCCCGGGTAGACGGAACCAGGATCGCATAAACGGCTCCAGCAGGATACCTAGTCCATGTACTAGACCAAAGGCGATGAGCATTTCGGACAGCATCAAAAAAGGCAGCATGGCTGGGAAAATAATACTCCACCATAGCTTAAGGCCTTGAGTAGAGGCTTGAAATACTTCTTCTGGTGAGGCGACAACAGCCAGTACAAGCAAAATGGCTCCGAGGCCAAGCAGTATGGTTGTCCAATAAGGAGCGGAATGGGCTTCCTTTTGCATCAAAGAATTCACCTCTCATAAATATACTAAGGAGAGTGGGATGCTGTCTCCAGTGTTTATTCACGTTCGTTGTCTTGGGATAGGTTGTTCGTATACGTTGTCGTAAACAATGTATGCTTTTTCGGAAGGCTTGAGAACAGGTGGCGCAGAGGCACTTGGATAAGATAGGAGAAGTTAGGCTGCAAGGGGGGGAGAAGCAATGAAACGAATAAACCGGAAAAGAGTTTTTTTTACAACCGGTTATGTCTTAATGCTGGCTGCAATGGTCTATGTGCTGGTCTATATGCCAACCCCTTATCTGATCTATGGACCAGGTGGGGCTAACGAGATCAAACCGATGGTTAAAGTCCGGGAGGGTGACAGCATCGAACGGGGGACCTTTATGATGACGACGGTATCGGCGCGTTATGCCAATGTTATTATGTTGGGCCTGTCCAAGCTGGACCGCAATTCGGAGATTCAGCGCAAAGAGGATCGTCTGCATGGAAGAAGTGAAGACGAATATGCGGCAGAGCAGGTATGGTATATGGGGGATTCCCAATCTTCCGCGATGGAGGCTGCCTACACCCGTGCCCATGTTCCCTATCGCATTGTGCCGGATTATGTGTATGTATTTAAGGTCCCGGGATCGAACAGCGTGTTTGAGCCTGGAGATGAAATATTGGAGCTGAACGGCGTGCGGGTGACCGATAATCGTTCCATTCGGAAGGCTTTAGAGGACGAAAAATCGGGAAAAATGGCTAAAGTGAAGCTAAAGCGCGATGGAAAGTTGCTGACCGTGCAAGCTCCCTTAACGACCATCACGGACAGTGAGACGGGTAAGCAACGTTCTGGATTTGGCGTCAGTATTGCCACGGTACAGAAGGTAGAGCCGAAGGACGAACGTAAAACGATTCATTTTACATCTACGGATGTTGGCGGTCCTTCGGCAGGTTTGATGTTTACCATGGAAATCTATAACCAACTGACACCAGGTGATCTGAGTAAGGGATATCGTGTAGCCGGTACGGGTACTATTGATAAGGACGGTCAGGTTGGAGCGATTGGTGGTGCAAAGTATAAAATAGTTGCTGCTGACCGTCAGGGTGCAGAATTGTTTTTCGTCCCTGCGGATAATTATAAAGAGGCCAAGGCCAAAGCTGAGCAAATGGGAAGCCGGATGAAGCTTGTTTCGGTTCGCAAGCTTGGCGATGCGCTGAATTATATGGAAAAGCTGCCCATCAAACCATAATGGGCGGTCGCAAGTAATCAGCATACATGCCGCGGATGACAGGACGTGGCATCCCGGCTGCGTGTATGGCGGCTGCGGCTGTATCCCAGTCCAGGTGGGGATGTGATCCGGCAGACAGCTTGACCCATACTGGAAGGGTGGCTGTTTGCTTCATACGTGCCAGCAGCTCGCGTCCAGCCCTGTTAAAGCCGAGCACGCGGATATAGCCCGGACCTTTCGCCAGCTTATCCGGAGTCATATCGGCTTTGGCATGATTCAGCAAAATATGTGCACACATCCGCTGAAGCTTCGTACGAGTATACCGCCTTGTCTTGATCGCGGTGAGCAGGGCCTCCACAGAAGGCTGGGGCAGCGTGTACAGCGATTGCCGCAGACGATGCTCCAGCCCTTCGGTGACCTCGTGCAGCTCCGCCAGCTGCTGTGGGCTACGTGTGATTAGGGCGTTCAGCAACGGCTGGCTGAACGCTTCCCAGTGCAGCGGCGCGCGTTTAGCTTGCCACTCGCGCCGCAAAATCTCCAGTGTCGCCGCAGGTATGTACGGCGACGCGGCTTCCGGCCCGCCGTCCAGCAGCAGACGGCGGATGGCCGTGGCGCTGGCGATGACTCCGTCCGCAGGGGCCACGGCTTCGTGGTAGCCCGATCCTGTGCGGGCTACCGTGAAGGGCTTGATTGTGCTGCCCAGCCGTTCCAGCGCAATCAAATAATGCAGCCCCAACGTATTGTTGGGCTGCTGCATGAGGGCGGCGAGCGCAGCGCCGTCCGCTCCTTCGGCCGCGAGCGCGGCTGCGGCTCCCGCGTAGGCAGCAGGATAGCTCGTGCCGCTGCTTAGGCGCTTCGCGATGCCAGCCTTGAGCTCGGCCGGCTCTGCCGCCAGCACGCGAGCCAGCGCGCGCAGCGGGGCGATGTCTCCGCTTTCGCTGCCGAAGCAGAGCGCGTCGACGATGCCCGTCGCATGGAGCAGGGCGACCGCCCCGCGGGCAAACCATTCTGCAGGCTGGACGGCATAGGCCACAGGCAGCTCCAGAACTAGGTCCACACCCATGGCGAGTGCCATTTCGGTGCGGGACCATTTGTCTGTAATCGCGGGTTCACCCCGCTGAAGGAAAGGACCACTCATCACAGCCACTGTGCGCTGTGCACCAGTGATGCGAAGAGATTCCCCCCAGTGATGGACATGTCCGTTATGCAGGGGATTGTACTCTACAATCATACCGAGTGTTTTCAAGACCGTAGTCGGCTCCTTTCTTAAAGTAGCTTATTGGGTAACCCTTTTGATAATAATGGTTAAGTACCCGTGAATGATTTGTTTTCAGGGCAGCTATACTGATTTTTCATCGTCGGCATGAACAAGACCATTGAGACCTGGACGAAAAAGCTTTATACTCGCATTATTGTACACGAAGAGTGGCGGGGGTACGAATACTCATCAGTACATGTTTAGCACAATGCATTTTTGCTTCTGCATAAAACTTGTCGAACCATTGGAAAACCGGTGGATTTGTGAGTGGTGTAAAGTGAAAGGTGTTGACAAACGACTCGATCAGTCGGTATAATAATTTTTGTTTGTTTGGAGTGATAGTGATGCAACTATTTTTTCGCAAAGTAGCAACAAGTGACGGTCCTTTTCCTATCCGTGAATCTCTTAATGTGAGTGAATTGGTGGATGATCGTGCTGATGTTACGGCCGTTTCCCCGCTGGAGACCGACTTGGTCGCCGTTAGTCTGGGTCAAGGCTTGATAAGCGTGGAAGGCACGTTGACCGCAGGTCTGGACATGCTGTGCTCACGCTGTTTAAGCCCGATGCACGAGGATTTAAAGATTGAATTCCGTGAACGGTTCAAGCAAACCTCTTCGAGTGTTGAAGAGGAGGATGAAGATGGCGATTTTATCGCAGTGACGGAGGACTCCTTCGACATTGCACCGTATTGTGAAGAACTGTTTGTACTGCATGTGCCGTTTGCGCCTTTGTGCAGTGAGGATTGTCAGGGAATCGCACCAAAGACCGGACAAAACTGGAGTATTGGCTCCGATGACAGTAGCGATGGCAATACGGAAAAGATTGATCCGCGTCTGGCAGGGCTTAAGGATTTTTTTAAATGAGAATTGAGTTCAATTCTGAAAAATCATCATCCGCTTGTGCCGGAGAGTTACTGAACCGATGCGTGGATGTTGCAGGCTTGATTCACCGGCTGTAAGATAATAGCTTCTAGCATTTTCTTTCAGTCTTGAATGAGATAAGAAGTCATACCCGTTATGCGGGGTTGATCTGGTTAAGGAGGTGGGAAGAATGGCAGTACCTCAACGGAGAACATCCAAAACTCGTCGCGACAAACGTCGTACTCACTTTAAACTGGCAGTACCAGGTATGGTGAAATGCTCCGAATGCGGCGAATTGAAACTTGCTCACCATGTGTGCAAAGTTTGCGGAACGTACAAAGCTAGAGAGATCATCTCTCAATAATGTCCGATAAGCGGATTCTTTGGAATCTTCGCAGAAAGAGTAGCGCTTCACTTCAGTGAGGCGCTACTTTTTTTGTCTGCATGCTTCCTTTTTACGTCAGCATGCTATATACTGTTTTAGTACCAGGTTCTAAGAAAGAAGGGCCGAAGGGGTTCCTTTATACATACAAGAAGACAAATCGGCTTGAAGTCTCGCCGTTAGAAAGTGAAGTAAAGTAACCCAAACTGTCGTCTGAACGACAGTTTATTGTAGGGAAAGGAGGCGTCACTGACATCGAACGTTTGCCGAAGAGACAGAGACAGCAGCGGCTGACTCAATTAATTGATGATAATCCGTTCGTAACGGATCAGGAATTGACAAGACAGCTGAAGGTAAGTATTCAGACTATTCGGCTGGACCGGATGGAGCTGGGAATCCCGGAATTGCGGGAACGGCTAAAGCTGATGGCTGAGCGCTCCTACGACCAGGTTCGTTCCTTGCCTTTGCATGAAGTGATCGGGGATATCGTTGATCTACAGTTGGATCGAAGCGGTATTTCGATTTTTGAGATTAAAGAGGAACATATTTTTTCGCGTACTGGCATTGCGCGGGGGCATTATGTATTTGCCCAGGCCAATTCATTGGCCGTTGCCGTGATTAATGATGAGATAGCATTGACCGCGTCAGCGGATATACGCTTTGTCCGCCCGGTTCATTTAGGTGAGAAGTGCATTGCCAAGGCATATGTACGCTCCAATCCAGAACAAAAAGGGAAGGCTAAAGTGGAAGTCTTTGCCTACGTAGGAGAAGAAATGGTGTTCCAAGGCAACTTTGTCATTTATCGCTCCACGGAGGAAGAGTATAGCGAAGGAGGAAGTCAGCATGCGGATCGCCATTGATGCCATGGGGGGAGATAATGCTCCTGAGGCGACAGTAGAGGGCGCGCTATCTGCGGCGGCGGAATGGAAGGATACGGACATTACGCTGGTTGGTGACCGGGAACGAATTGAATCGGTTCTGAACGGTAGGGCGTTGCCGACGAACCTCAGCATTCGCCATGCATCCGAAACGATAGATGCGCAGGACGAGCCTGTAAAGGCAGTGCGCCGTAAAAAGGATGCTTCGATGGTCGTGGCTGGTCGAATGGTCAGAGAAGGCGAAGCGGATGCCATGATATCCGCAGGTAATACAGGCGCGCTAATGACCACAGGGTTGCTGGTGGTTGGAAGAATGGAAGGCATTGAACGTCCGGCTCTTGCGCCGATGATACCAACGATTGATGATCAGGGTATTCTGGCGCTTGACTTGGGAGCCAATATGGATGCCAAGCCTGAGCATCTTGCCCAGTATGCACTGATGGGGAGTCTGTATCGTCAGAAAGTTCACGGTGTGACTTCTCCAAGGGTGGGTCTGCTGAATGTGGGGACTGAAGCTGGGAAGGGCAATGAACTGACGAAGTTGGCATTTCCACTTATTGAGCAATTACCTGTCAATTTTGTGGGTAATGTTGAATCGAGAGATGTGTTAACCGGGAATTGCGATGTACTGGTGTGTGATGGATTTGCTGGAAATATCATGCTAAAATCACTGGAGGGTACAGCAGGAGCCATATTTTCTCTCTTAAAAGAGCAATTCACCAAATCCTTGAAGACCAAGCTTGCGGCAGCCTTGATTATGCCTGAGCTTCGCAGTCTGAAAGGTAAATTGGATTATAAAGAGCATGGCGGGGCTCCTTTGCTGGGTTTGAGTGGACTCGTCCTGAAAAGTCACGGTTCGTCTGACGGCGTTGCCGTCAAAAATGCGGTAAGGCAGGCTCGTACGGCCTTGCAAAACCGGTTGGTGGAAAGTATATCCAAGGAAATCAGCAGGAAGTGAGTGACGATATGAATAAATTACGGCCGGTTGGTGTTATCGGAACAGGGAAATACGTACCTGAGAAAATTCTAACCAATAAAGATTTGGAAGCAATCGTAGAAACGAGTGATGAATGGATTGTCAGCCGTACAGGGATTCAGGAGCGCCATATTGCGGCTCCAGAACAGGCTACATCTGATTTAGCTTATGAAGCAGCAATTAAGGCGTTGGAGTCCGCGGGTATGACGGCACAGGATCTGGATTTAATTATTGTAGCTACGGTTACACCGGATATGGCATTTCCGTCAACTGCCTGCATTCTTCAGGACAAATTGGGAGCCAAAGGCGCAGCAGCTTTCGATTTGTCTGCGGCATGCTCGGGTTTTGTATACGGACTGGCTACGGCAACGAGCTTCATTAAGACAGGTATTTATAATAATGCATTAATCATTGGGGCAGACTGTCTTTCTCGGATTACAGATTATACCGACCGCAATACCTGTGTTCTATTCGGAGATGGTGCAGGAGCTGTAGTGATTGGCGAAGTGCCTGAAGGTAGAGGATTCCAATCCTTTGATCTCGGGGCTGAAGGTGCCGGAGGCAGCTTACTCAAGTTGGAAGCAGGAGGCTCGCGTTTGCCTGCGAGTGCAGACACACTGGAAAATAAACAGCACTACATATACATGAACGGACGCGAAGTGTTCAAGTTCGCGGTTCGTGTTATGGGAACGGCAACGGTTGATGTGTTGGAAAAAGCAGGGCTGTCCAAAGATGATATTGATCTGTTCGTTCCGCATCAAGCCAATATTCGCATCATCCAATCGGCGATGCAACGTCTGGATTTACCAGAGGAAAAGGTAGTTGTTAATGTTCATAAATATGCGAATACATCTGCAGCATCAATCCCTCTCGCTCTTGTGGAAGCAGCTGAGGAAGGCCGCATGAAGGAAGGCGACCGTGTATTAATGGTGGGCTTTGGCGGTGGCTTGACCTGGGGAGCGTCGGTTCTTGTCTGGTAATTAGTTGGAAGTTTTGATATAATATTGAATTTGTGTAGTGTTTTACAGGACAAGCATTGGATACAGAGAGGTGCATACACGATGGGCAAAACGGCATTTATATTTCCCGGTCAGGGTTCACAAGCTGTAGGTATGGCTAAAGATGCTTATGAAGCAGTTCCAGCTGCAACAGAAGTATTTCGCCAAGCGGACGAACGGTTAGGGTTCGCACTAAGCGCACTGATTTTTGAAGGGCCGGACACAGCTTTGAAGCAAACATCCAATACGCAGCCTGCACTGTTAACGGCGAGCATTGCGTTGTATGAAGCGTTCAAGGAAAAAATGGGCATTCATCCCGATTACGTGGCTGGACACAGTCTAGGAGAATACAGCGCGCTAGTCGCTTCCGGTGTCCTCGCATTTGAGGATGCGGTTGAGATCGTTCGTACACGTGGCGAGTTCATGGAGCAGGCCATTCCTGATGGGCAAGGCGGGATGGCTGCTGTGTTGGGAGCTGATCGTGAAGCATTGGCAGCATTGTGCCGTGATATTACGGAGTCTGGTCAACTGGTCGAACTAGCCAACATCAATTGTCCCGGACAAATTGTTGTATCTGGTACGAAGGAGGGCGTAGCTGCTGTCGCTGAACGTGTGAAGGAAGCAGGAGGCAAGCGCGCTATTACTCTGGAGGTTAGCGGTCCTTTCCACTCGTCATTGATGAAGGAAGCAGCGACCAAGCTCTCCGGCAAGTTGGGGGCTGTAAATTTCTCCAAAGCTCAGATTCCGGTTGTTGCCAATGTAACAGCTAAACCTGTACGTGAGGGGAGCGAAATCCGCCAACTGTTGGTGGATCAGGTCTATTCTCCGGTACTGTGGGAAGACAGTGTAACATGGCTACTAGAACAAGGTGTTGACACCTTTGTTGAGTTTGGACCGGGAAGTGTTTTGACTGGACTGGTTAAAAAAATCGACAAAACGGTTAAGCTGTATAATATAAGCAGCCTGGAGTCGTTTGCTTCTGTAACGGAAGCCTTGGAGGCCCGTTAAAAGTATAATCATTGCCTTAACGGGTTATATACTTGCAAGGGGGGACTATGATGTCTAAGCCATTGAGTGGAAAAACGGCGCTCGTTACGGGAGCGTCGCGCGGAATTGGCCGTAGTATCGCGCTGGCGCTGGCTGAAGCAGGCGCTAATGTGGCAGTAAACTATGCTGGTAGTGAAGCGGCTGCGACTGAGGTAGCAGAGCAGATTCGTGCCAAAGGTGTAGAGGCTATTACAGTTCAGGCTAATGTCGGTCGCGCTGACGAAGCAGATCAGTTGATCAAGGATGTGATTGGCGCTTGGGGCAAGATTGACGTCCTGGTGAATAATGCCGGCATAACAAGAGATAATTTAATCATGCGCATGAAGGAAGAGGAATTCGATCAGGTGATCGAAACGAATCTGAAGGGTGTGTTTAATTGTCTTAAGGCGGCAACACGTCCAATGATGAAGCAGCGTTCTGGCCGAATTATCAATATCTCCTCCGTGGTCGGTGTACTTGGCAACGCAGGACAAGCCAACTACGTTGCTGCTAAAGCAGGGGTAATTGGTCTTACCAAATCCTCTGCTCGAGAGCTTGCGTCGAGAGGTATTACAGTGAACTGTGTGGCTCCTGGATTCATCGATACTGAGATGACGCAGGTACTGGCTGATGATTTGCGTGACAATATGCTTAGCGGTATACCGCTGGCCCGTCTTGGACGGCCTGAGGAAATTGCTGACGTGGTGCTGTTCTTGGCCTCGGATGCTTCCTCATATATGACGGGCCAGACTTTGCATGTGGATGGCGGCATGTATATGTAGTAGCATGTTGCCAATCCGCATGCCCCGATGAAGAGTTGTCAATGAAAACTCTCTTCTATGGCATTTTAATTGTAATTTTCGTATAATACCTAAGAGGAGGTGAGCCGGATGTCCGATGTATTGGAGCGCGTAAAACGCATTGTCGTTGACCGTTTGGGAGCCGACGAAGCCGAAGTTACACTTGAAGCATCTTTTAAAGATGATTTAGGCGCTGATTCTCTCGATGTAGTTGAATTGGTAATGGAATTGGAAGATGAGTTTGATATGGAAATCTCTGATGAAGATGCAGAGAAAATTACAACTGTAGGTGAAGTTGTGAAGTACATACAATCTCATACCTAATTCATGTCATCAAAAGTCCCGTTCTGTTACAGGCGGGACTTTCTCCTAATTATACAGATTGAACTAAAGACGGAATTGCCGCGTGTTTTTGAGTTTGGCTCAGCTTCACTTAGTCAAAGGCTGAGAAGTATGCGGCATTACTAACTTTAGTTGATTCTATATTATTTTTACGCACAAGAGTGTGCGGTCTTAAAATACAATATGCAGTAGACATAGAGGTGATTATCTTTGAAACAACGTGTTGTCATAACAGGAATGGGTGTAATCACTTCGCTGGGACAGGATTTGAACACACTATGGGATAATCTGATGGCTGGGAAATCCGGCGTCAGTGAAATCGAAGCTTTCGATACAAGTGAGTACACTACGAAAATAGCCGCTTCCATTAAAGATTTTAATCCAGAGGATTATATTGAACGTAAGGATGCGCGTAAAATGGACCGCTTTGTGCAGTTTGCGGTTGCTGCTAGTAAGTTGGCGCTTGAGGACAGCGGACTTGTAATCGGAGAAAATGCGGACGCTGAGCGTGTTGGTGTATCTGTCGGTTCCGGTATTGGCGGATTGGGAACTTGGGAAGATCAGCACAACGCACTGATTGAAAAAGGACCTAAACGCGTAAGCCCTTTCTTCATCCCGATGATGATTGCTAATATGGGTTCCGGTCAAGTATCGATTTCACTCGGTGCTAAAGGCCCTAATACATCACCAGTTACGGCATGTGCCACAGGCAGTCATGCTATTGGCGATTCCTTCCGCATGATTCAGCGCGGTGACGCAGACGCCATGATTTGCGGAGGAGCTGAGGCCACTATTCGTCCGATTGGTATGGCTGGATTTTGTTCCATGCGAGCGATGTCCACGCGTAATGACGAGCCTCAAAAGGCAAGTCGTCCTTTTGATACCGAAAGAGACGGGTTTGTTATGGGCGAAGGCTCTGGTGTTCTTATTCTGGAATCGTTGGATCATGCTTTGAAGCGTGGTGCGCGTATTTACGGTGAAGTGATTGGCTACGGTCTTTCTGGCGATGCCCATCATATGACGGAGCCTGATCCAGAGGGAGCGGCACGCTGCATTAGAATGGCGATCCGTGATGCTGGATTGAATCCTGAAGAGATTGATTATATCAATGCACATGGTACATCTACACCAGTCGGTGATAAATCCGAAACGGAAGCAGTTAAGAAAACGCTTGGAGAGCATGCCTATAAGGTAGCGATCAGCTCAACCAAGTCGATGACAGGGCATTTATTGGGTGCAGCGGGCGGCGTTGAAGCCGTGATCTGTGGTCTCGCCCTTCAGCATCAGACGATTCCGCCAACGATTAATTTGGATAATCAAGACCCGGCATGCGATCTTGATTATGTACCTAATAAGCCGAGAAAAGCGGAACTGAATGTGGTTATGTCCAATTCCTTTGGTTTTGGCGGTCACAATGCTACGGTTATTCTAAAAAAATATGAAGCATAAGGGGTCAGTTCGTTGAGTGGAGACTTGAAGCAATTACAGCAGAAACTTCATATTCAATTCAACAATCGGCAGCTTCTGAAGCAGGCCTTTACGCACGCTTCCTACGTAAACGAACATCGGTTCAGTCAGCATGCAGACAATGAGCGTCTTGAATTTTTAGGTGACGCTGTTCTGGAACTGACGGTGTCCGAGCAATTGTACAATCAGTACCCTAACCGACCCGAAGGCGAACTCACCAAGTTGCGTGCAGCTATTGTCTGTGAGCCTTCTCTGGTGAAATTTGCTGTCGGGCTTGAGTTCGGGCAATATGTACTGCTTGGAAAAGGTGAAGAGTTGACAGGTGGACGTACTCGTCCGGCTCTGTTGGCTGATGTATTCGAAGCGTTCGTAGGTGCGCTTTATTTGGATCAGGGTCTGGAGGCCGTCCGTTCGTTTTTGGAACGTTATATTTTTCCTCAAATTGTATTAAACGGTAAGCTTCAGATGAGTGATTTCAAAACAGAGCTTCAGGAACTGACGCAGCATCATAACATGGGGATGCTTGAATACAAGATTGTAGAGGAGCGCGGACCAGCCCATGAGCGCGAGTTTGTAGCTGAGGTATATATGGACAGCGAACGGCTAGGGGCAGGTACGGGACGCTCCAAAAAAGAAGCTGAGCAGCAAGCGGCGGCAGTAGCTTTAAACCGTTTGAAGCTGGCAGAATCGTAATCGGTACCTGAGCAGCCCGGACGGGTTACGCAAGCAGGGGGCACAAAGTAAGAGCAAAGGGCAGTCCGCGGGGAGTCCCGGCCCGTAATGGCGAATGGACTGCGTTTTGCTCTTTTTTCGTGGCTTTGCTGGTGTAATGTGAGTGTCGGTACTGTGCTTTATACAAGCTAGTTTATGCTACAATAGGGATAATTCATATCAATCAGGTATACGGTGTTGTACAAGCATATTTGAAATGTTAGAGGTGAGATTGAGCATGTTTTTAAAGCGCATTGAGCTGGCGGGCTTCAAATCGTTTGCAGATAAAACGGAAATGGAATTTGTCCGCGGCATTACGGCAGTCGTCGGACCCAACGGAAGCGGAAAAAGTAATATTTCCGACGGAATTCGTTGGGTGCTGGGCGAACAGAGTGCCAAATCACTGCGTGGCGGCAAAATGGAGGACATTATTTTTGCGGGTAGTGATGCTCGTAAGGCTGTTAATTACGGTGAAGTATCGCTTACGTTGGATAATGAAGATCAGGCGTTGCCTCTGGATTTTGGTGAGGTCACGGTAACGCGACGTGTACATCGAAGTGGGGATAGTGAATATTTCATTAATCGGCAATCATGCAGACTCCGAGATATTACAGAGCTGTTTATGGATACAGGCATTGGTAAAGAAGCTTATTCAATTATTGGGCAGGGACGCATTGAAGAAATTCTGAGTACCCGATCTGAGGATCGTCGAGGTATTTTTGAGGAAGCTTCGGGTATCGTAAAATATAAATCGCGTAAAAAAGATGCGGTTCGCAAGCTGGATGAAACGGAGCAAAATTTGCTGCGTATTCACGATTTGGTTAGTGAACTGGAGGATCAGATTGGACCGCTTAAGGAGCAGTCTGAAAAGGCGATTCATTTTAAAGAGCTGCGCGGTGAATTGAAATCAAAAGAAATTTCAATGTACGTCCATCAAATTGAACAAATTCATACTTCGTGGAGCGATGCGACTTCCAAACTAGCTCTGTTGCAGCAGGAGCAGCTTCAGTTGTCTACGGTGGTGTCCCGACACGATGCGATGCTGGAAAGCGACCGCAACGAATTGCGCCAGCTGGAAGAGCAGGTAGAGCAGTTGCAAAGGGATCTGCTGCAATACAGTGAAGCGACGGAGAAAAGTGAAGGCTACGGCGAATTGCTCAAAGAGCGCACACGCAATCTGGAGGCTAATCGGGAACAATTGATCTTATCACTTAGCACAAGCGAATCACGGCATTCCGAGCGCAGGAGTGAACTGGATCAGCTGAACGAAAAACTGTCTGCACTGAATGTAGAGCTTGACGAGTTGCGTGCGCGGCTGTCTGACGAAGAGGCCAAACTGATTGGTGTTACAGGTGGAATCAGCCAGGAGCAGGAAGAAAGCCTAAAGGGTGGTCTGCTGGAGCTGATGAATCAGATGGCGCAGGCGCGTAACGAAATTCGTTATACAGACCAACAGAAGGAAGCATTGGAACGGCGTGTGACTCGCGTAAGTGACGAATCCGGCAAATGGGAAGCCCAGAAAGTACAACTTGAACAGCGCAAAAAGGGATTGGAAGCTGCGGTTCAGAAGCTGGGGCAGGAAATCAGTAGTTTGCGTAGTGGCTATATTCAGGGAAGTGAAAAGTACCAGGCCCTGCAAAAACTACTGGAAGAAAACCAGGGTACGGTTCGTAAATGGGAACAAAAACGTGAGGCTCAAATTTCACGGCGAGATACAATGAAGGAAATGCAGGATGACTTTGACGGCTTCATGCTTGGAGTTAAAGAGGTATTGAAGGCTGCACGAAAAGAAACCTTGCACGGCGTGCATGGAGCGGTAGCGGAACTGATTCGGGTGCCTGAGCATTTAGAGCAGGCGATGGAAACCGCTTTGGGTGCTTCAGTTCAGCATATCGTGATGGAAAATGAATCCGTATCCAGACAGGCGATCAGTTTTCTAAAGCAACGTCAACTGGGCAGAGCGACATTTTTGCCTATGGATGTTATTCGTCCGCGTCAAATCGGTGCAGGAGAACGCCAAATTGCAGAAGGAGCCGAAGGCTTTGTCGGAATCGGTGCAGATCTTGTTCAGTATGATGATCGATATGCCGGAATTGTAGGCAGTCTCTTGGGGAATGTGGTCATTGCCCGTACGTTGGAAGATGCAAACCATATTGCGGCCCGTTGCCAATATAGATACCGCGTTGTCACTTTGGAAGGCGATGTTGTCAATGCAGGGGGTTCCATGACTGGGGGAAGCCAGTTCAAGAAAAATGCTAATCTGCTTGGACGCAAACGTCAGCTGGATCAGTTGGATCAAGACATTGTAGATACGGAGCAGCAAATTGCAAGGTTGCGCCAGAGTGCAATAGATACCAAACGCCAGTTGGAGGAGACACAGACCCGTCTGGACGAGCTTCGTCACGGCGGCGATGTGAAGCGCGGCGAAGAGCAGCAGATGGCAATGGAGCTCAAGCAATTGGAGCATGAACTTCGTCATGTTCTAGAGCAGGTCGCTGCGTCTGGTCAGGAGAAAAAGGGCTTTGATCAGGAAATCAAGGAACTGGAAACTTCCCGTGAAGAAGCGTTGATAAAGTTGGCTGCGCTGGAGGAAGAAGAAAAGAAAACGCATCAGGCCATTCACGCTGCTGAATTTGCCCGTAAAGCCAACGAATCTGCCAAAGAGCAGCTGCAAGGAGAGCTCACGAATCTTAAGGTAAGAGAAGGAAAGCTGGACCAAGAGCGCTTTTCTTTGGAAGAGCAGCTGCGCAGATTGCGTGGGGATTATGATACTCTTGGTAAGGATTCGAGACAAAACAAAACCTTGCTTGCTTCCATCGAAGCAGATTTGCTGACCAATGAGCAGGAGACCGTGAAACAGATTGAAAGTCTAAATCAATACCGTTTGAAAAAGGAAGAAGCCGCACAGCAATTGGAATTCAAACGGGCTGCACGCAGCAGCTTGTCCAAAAAGCTTGAAGTGGCTGAGAACGATACGAAAGAACAGCGAATTCAGCTCAAGTCAGTGGAGGAGTTGCTTCGTCAAACGGAAATTGGAGTAAATCGGCTTGATGTGGAACTGGAAAACGTTCTGAAAAAATTAAGTGATGATTATGAACTCAGCTATGAGTTAGCCAAGCAGCGTTACCCTATACCGGAAGATATTGAAGGTACGCAGAGCGAGGTAGAGAGGCTCAAACGGGGTATTTCTGCGTTGGGTGAGGTGAATCTGGGCGCCATTGAAGAATACCAGCGTGTGCATGAGCGTTATACGTTTCTTGATGAGCAAAAGTCTGATTTGGTGGAGGCCAAGACAACACTTTATCAAGTTATTCGTGAAATGGATGAAGAAATGTCCAAGCGCTTTAAGACTACGTTCGATGCTATTCGGCGCGAATTTGGAACGGTATTCTCCAAGCTGTTCGGAGGCGGACGTGCTGATCTCGTGCTGCTTGACCCGGAACGCTTATTGGAGACGGGAATTGACATCGTAGCTCAGCCACCGGGCAAAAAACTGCAAAACTTGCAGCTGCTGTCGGGCGGTGAGCGCGCGTTAACAGCGATGGCGTTACTATTTGCCATTTTACACGTTAAACCTGTTCCATTCTGTGTACTCGATGAAGTAGAGGCTGCATTGGACGAAGCAAACGTGGTGCGTTTTGCCCAGTATTTACGGGAATTCTCGGAGCAGACACAGTTCATTGTAGTCACACACCGTAAGGGCACAATGGAAGAATCAGATGTGCTGTACGGGGTTACGATGGAGGAAGGCGGGGTTTCCAAACTCGTATCTGTCAAGCTAGACAACGATGAAGCTGAGATTGCCTGACATTAAATAACATACTTTCAGACCAACGGAGGGAATCCATGAGTTTCTTTAGGAAATTGAAGGAAAGCATTGCAAACAAAACTGAATCTGTCACAAAACAGTTCAAAGATGGTTTGGAAAAAACACGTAAAGGTTTTGTTGAAAAAGTAACGGACTTGATGATTCGCCGTAAAAAGATTGATGAGGAATTTTATGAGGAACTGGAAGAAATTCTGATCGGAGCGGACGTAGGCGTCAACACGGTTATGAACCTCATTGAAGACCTGCGAGAAGAAGTGAAAAAGCGCAAAATTGAGGACGCATCGGAATTACAGCCTGTATTGTCGGAAAAGCTGTCCGAGTTGCTGCGGGGGAATGACAATAGTCAGCTCAAAATGAGCGCTGACGGGATTACAGTCATTCTATTCGTGGGAGTCAATGGCGTCGGCAAAACGACAACCATTGGCAAGTTAGCTCACCGTTTTAAACAAGAGGGCAAAAAAGTATTATTGGCTGCTGGAGATACGTTCCGGGCGGGTGCGATTGAACAGTTGGAGGTCTGGGGCGAACGGGCAGGTGTAGAGGTTATTAAGCAGCAATCCGGTTCCGATCCGGCTGCGGTTATGTTTGATGCCGTACAGGCTGCCAAGCAGCGTCAAGTGGATGTTTTGTTGTGTGATACCGCTGGACGTCTTCAGAATAAAAGCAATCTGATGGAGGAACTGAACAAAATTTTCCGCGTGATCCAACGCGAAATTCCAGATGCTCCTCATGAAGTGTTGTTGGTACTTGATGCGACGACTGGACAAAATGCACTTAACCAAGCCAAGCTGTTTGGTGAGAAAAGCGGTGTAACCGGGCTGGTACTAACGAAGTTGGATGGTACAGCGAAGGGCGGGATTGTTGTGGCCATCCGTCAGGAGCTGAATTTGCCTGTTAAGCTGGTGGGCTTAGGTGAAAAAGTGAATGATCTTCAACCGTTTGATTCCGAGCAATTCGTTCATGCGTTGTTTGCGGGGTTGATTCAGGAAGAGACCGTCGAAGCAACTGCTGCAGACGAGGAAGAACAGAACTGATACGTTTAAAGTAGGCTTTTATGTTACGTTTGGGACTAAGTAGCCATCCTGTTGCTGTTCAAGTTCGCCCAGATGTATAATGAAAGCAAGAGGTCTGTCGATGCCGTATATGTAACGTATGTTGTATGTAAAATATAAATAAGGAAGCCGGGTGAAAAACCGATGGCAAACACCTATACTTACTCCCGACGGGAAGAAGTAGCCAACGCCATTACACATGGAATTGGAGCCGTTTTAAGCGTGGCAGCGCTTGTTTTACTCATTGTTTTTGCTAGCTTGAAAGGAACCACTTGGCATGTCGTCAGCTTTACGATTTACGGGATTACGATGTTGCTGTTGTACACCAATTCAACGTTGCTTCATAGCCTGCGTGAAGGGAAAATGAAGGATTTGTTCGAAATATTCGATCATTCTTGCATTTACCTGTTCATTGCAGGTAGCTACACCCCGTTTATGCTCGTTGCACTGCGAGGTACTCTGGGATGGACATTGTTTGGAGTGATTTGGGGGATTGCACTGTTTGGTGTGTTGTTCAAGGCGTTCTTCACCAAGCGCTTCCTGTTTATGTCTACCGTGTTTTACATTGTGATGGGCTGGCTCATCACCATTGCCTGGAATCCTCTGGTTGCGACTGTTCCCGCCGGAGGGATGACGTTATTGTTCGTAGGTGGTCTTATGTATACGTTGGGCACAATTTTCTATGTGTGGCGGGCATTTCCATATCACCATGCGATCTGGCATCTGTTTGTTTTGGCAGGCAGCATACTTCATTTTCTGGCTGTTCTGCTGTATCTTACTCCAGTAAGGGTTTAAGTAACAGTGGGCAAAAAGCCGATCCGTACTTCCGTTTGAGGGCAGTGGATCGGCTTTTTTTTGTATGACAAGGGATAACGCTTGACATCTTCTTTTCTTTTATGTATCATAAGGAACGTTGAAAAGAACTGTAAAGTGTTTTTCCTTGACGATGGAGGTATACAAGATGAGTCAGGAGAATCGGCTGGAAAAGACAAACCGGATTAACCGACTGTTTGACTTCTATGAACCTCTGCTTACAGAGAAGCAACAGATGTTTTTAAAATATTACTTCCATGATGATTTTTCTTTAGGGGAAATTGCATCGGAATTTCAAATTAGCCGTCAGGCAGTATATGAACATATTAAACGTGCTGAACAGGTATTGGAAATGTACGAGGAAAAGCTTGGTTTGCTAAGCAAGTATGAGCGTAGAATACAAGATCTCGAAGAATTAAATAAGACGTTGTATGAGGCATTCGGTAAAATCGGTGAGTCCGATGAAGGCATTCTGCAACATGTTCATCAAATTGTAAATCGCCTGCAGGAACTGTAGGACATATAGATTAAGAATAAACAACCCTGGTAGACAAGGAGGTGCGAAAGTATGGCATTTGAAGGATTATCGACTCGCTTGCAAAATGTATTCAGTAAACTGCGCGGTAAAGGAAAAGTGTCTGAGGATGATGTAGCTCAGGCGATGCGTGAAGTACGATTAGCTTTGCTTGAGGCGGACGTTAACTTCAAGGTTGTAAAGGACTTTATTGCCAAGGTAAAGGAGAAATCCGTTGGTAAGGAAGTGATGGACAGCTTTACGCCAGGCATGGTCATCATCGACATCGTGAACAAAGAACTGACCGAGTTGATGGGTGGCAGTCAGGCCAAGCTTGCCAAAGCAAACAAACCGCCTACGGTCATTATGATGGTGGGTCTCCAGGGCGCAGGTAAGACGACGACGTCTGGTAAACTGGCGAAATTGCTGCAAAAGCAAAATCATCGTCCATTGCTTGTAGCTGGTGATATTTATAGGCCAGCCGCGATCAAGCAACTTCAGGTTCTTGGGGAGCAGATTAATACTCCTGTATTTACACTGGGGGATCAGACAAGCCCGGTAGAAATTGCAAAACAGGGTTTGCAGCATGCTAAGGATAATGGTAATGACTACGTTATTATAGATACCGCTGGTCGTCTTCATGTTGATGAAGAGCTCATGGAAGAGTTGCGCCAGATTCATACCAACGTCAACCCGGATGAAGTTCTACTGGTTGTAGATAGCATGACGGGGCAGGACGCGGTTAACGTTGCGGAGCACTTTAATAATAGTTTGGAGTTAACGGGAGTTGTACTAACGAAGCTGGATGGTGACACTCGTGGTGGTGCAGCTTTATCAGTTAAGGCTGTGACGGGATGCCCAATCAAGTTTGCTACATTGGGTGAAAAGCTGGATGCGATGGAGCCGTTTCATCCTGAACGGATGGCTTCACGGATTTTAGGCATGGGTGATATGTTGTCCCTGATTGAAAAAGCGCAATCCAATATCGACGCCGATAAGGCGAAGGAAATGGAACGGAAAATGCGTAATGCCGAGTTTACTTTTGAAGATTTTCTGGAGCAAATGGATCAAGTTAAGAAGCTTGGCCCAATCGACCAGATTCTTGATATGATTCCCGGTATGGGCAACATGAAGCAAATGAAAGATATCAAAGTGGATGACAAACAGATGGGCCGGATTGAGGCTATCGTTCATTCTATGACCACACAGGAAAAGCAAAACCCAGACATGATTAATCATAGCCGACGCAAACGTATTTCTGTAGGCAGTGGAACATCACTGGCTGAGGTAAATCGTTTGATAAAGCAATTTGACGAAATGCGTCGTATGATGAAGCAGTTCTCAGATATGATGGGACCTAAGGGTGGAAAAAACAAGGCTATGAAGCAGTTGAAGAGTATGGGTAAAGGTATGAAGTTTCCTTTCCGCTAAGGCCAATAGGCCCTTGGAATTATGGGATAACAATATACAGTCTACTTTTTGAAGGAGGTGAATTTTCGTGGCAGTTCGTATTCGTCTGAAACGTATGGGTGCACATAAAGCTCCTTTCTATCGCGTCGTGGTATCTGATTCTCGTTCCCCGCGTGACGGTCGTTTTATCGAAGAAATCGGTTACTACAACCCAATCACAGTACCAGCGGTTGTAAAAATTGATGAAGATAAAGCGCTGAAATGGTTGCAAGATGGTGCACAAGCATCCGATACAGTCCGTAACTTGCTTAGCAAAGCGGGCGTAATGAAAAAGTTTCATGAGTCTAAACTACAGAAATAAGGTGCTGATACGGAGGGTCAACCATGGAAGAATTAGTGATAATCATTGCTAAGGCTTTAGTCGATCATCCGGAAGATGTAACCGTGAAGACCTTGGAGAAGGATCGGCTTGTTGTATATGAGCTTAGTGTGCATCTTGAGGATGTAGGCAAAATCATTGGTAAGCAGGGTCGTATCGCCAAGGCGCTTCGCACTGTGGTTGCATCAGCAGCCGTTAAGATGGATAAACGGGTTACCGTAGACATCATATCTTAAAGATATACGAAAGTGGGTTAGGATGTATGTCCTAACCCTTTTTCGTACATGATGAAGATGATATGGAGCGGGACCGATTACAAGCAGGAGGAACACGATGCAACAATTGTTTAATGTCGGAAAAATTGTGAACACCCATGGAATACGTGGGGAGCTTAAAATATTAACGACGACAGATTTCCCAGAGGATCGCTTTGCTAAAGGTAGTGAACTTTTGATTGTTCCGGCTGAAGGTAAAGCCCCGATTCCCGTAACTATTGAAACAGCGCGTTTTCAAAAAAATATGGTTGTCGCTAAATTTAAGGAATATCACAATATCAATGAAGTTGAAAAATATAAAGGTACTTTGTTGAAGGTATCTGCTGAGCGGTTAGGCGAATTGGAAGAAAATGAATTCTATTTTCATGAAGTAGTCGGCATGGAAGTGGTGACCGAAGACGGAAATGAGCTCGGCGTGGTCAAAGAAATTTTGACTCCGGGAGCCAATGATGTATGGGTAGTCAAAATGCCTAAAGGCAAGGAACTGCTATTGCCGTATATAGAGGATGTTATTTTGGATGTAAACGTGCGCGAAAAACGGGTTACGGTACGGTTGATGGAAGGTCTGCTGTAATGCGGGTAGATGTGCTGACCCTGTTTCCAGAGATGTTTGATGGAGTATTTAATGCAAGCATTCTGGGAAAAGCAAGGGATAAGGGAATTGTATCACTGCAAGCGGTTAATTTTCGTCAGTATGCCGGCAACAAGCATGGACAAGTGGATGATACGCCCTATGGCGGTGGGGGCGGCATGGTTTTGAAGCCTGACCCTATTTTTGCTGCCGTGGAAGCGCTGTTGGATAAATCTGAGGAATCAACATTAGAAACTGCCGATGAAGTTATTCAACATGAAGGGATAGAACGTAACACAGACATAAAATCTCCGCGTATCATTTTGATGTGTCCACAAGGCGAGACTTTTACGCAAAAGAAAGCGGAAGAGCTGGCCAAAGAGGACCATCTTATTTTTATATGTGGGCATTATGAGGGTTATGATGAGCGTATTCGAGAGCATTTGGTGACGGATGAGCTTTCTATCGGAGACTATGTGTTGACTGGTGGTGAGCTTCCAGCCATGGCCGTCATTGACAGTGTGACACGGTTGCTACCAGGAGTGCTGGGGAACGAAACGAGTGCGGTAACGGACTCGTTTAGTACCGGGCTGCTGGAGTACCCCCATTATACCCGGCCTGCGGAGTTTCGGGGCTGGAAAGTTCCTGATGTACTCCTGTCAGGGCATCACGTCAATATTGATTCTTGGAGACGCCAAGAGGCGTTACGTCGCACGATGGAACGCCGACCAGACCTGTTGGAACAGGTTGAACTGACAGGCAAGGAGCGCGTGTGGGTTGAGGAGCAGCGCAAATCTGACTGTTTGGGGGATAAGCAATAAAGCGTCTTAGGCATGAGTGGATTTGAAAGCAGGCAGTGACCTGTTTTATAATGGAGTCAATTAAATAATGTTTGGTCAAATCCCTTTTTGTTGTTGCAATGCGGTATCCTCCATGATACAATACATCTGTTGTGTGTAATACGGTGGTCCTCTGTGGATGATGAAGGAAACGGTTGTGTTTCCGGAAGAAGCATGAACACCTGTACGGAAGGAGGGAGTCATAGATGAATATCGTCCAAGCGATCACTGAAGAACAACTGCGTAAAGATTTGCCTAACTTTCGTCCTGGTGACACTTTGAAAGTGCACGTGAAAGTTATTGAGGGAACTCGTGAGCGTATCCAGTTGTTTGAAGGTGTTGTCATTAAACGCCGTGGTGGTGGAATCAGTGAGACTTTTACAGTTCGTAAAATTTCTTACGGTGTAGGTGTGGAAAGAACTTTCCCGCTTCATTCCCCAAAAATCGATAAAATCGACGTGGCTCGCCGTGGTAAAGTGCGTCGTGCGAAGCTTTATTATCTTCGTGAACTGCGCGGTAAAGCAGCGAGAATTAAAGAAATTCGTCGTTAATACAACGAATAACGAAAGGGGCTTGGTTACAAGCTCCTTTCGTTTTTTCTACGTACATAGGGAACTGTGGATTATTGACCGTAAAGAGAGGACAGTGAGCTATGGAGCAAGAAGTAGGACAAGGAGCTGTACAGCAGCCAACTGAACAGGATGGTACGCCCAAGCGTAAACCAAAAAATGAGATTTTTGAGTGGCTCAAGGCCATCATTATTGCGTTAGTGCTTGTCTTTTTAATCCGCTGGCTTCTCTTTAAGCCGTTTATTGTGGATGGCCCGTCGATGCAGCCTAACTTTCATACCGGAGAACGCGTCATTGTAAATGAGATTTTGTATGATTTCCGTGCCCCTAAACCAGGGGAAGTGATCGTGTTTCATGTGCCGGAGGAAGGAAGAGACTTTATCAAACGCGTCATTGCCGTTGAAGGAGATACGGTCAAGGTAGAAGGTGACACGATTACAGTAAATGGTAAGCCGATTCAGGAATCTTACTTGAAAGCTCCTTTAGAAGAAGCGCATCAAAATGGTGAGCTTTACAACAAGTTTACAAATTTTCCAAATGAGAAATTTAAGGATGGAAAAGTTCCGGCGGGGCATATTTTTGTAATGGGAGATAACCGTTCCAATAGTACAGACAGTCGGATGATTGGATATATTGATTTGAAGGAAGTTGTAGGTCGGGCTGACGTTATTTTCTGGCCGGCAAAAGATATGCAGTGGATTAACCACTAGAATAACTAATAAGCAGCATAGCTGCCGTAATCCTAACTAAGAGCCTAAGGGTAAAAGTAGGAGTTACGATCAATGGGGTGATGACGGTGACGATTCAATGGTTTCCTGGTCATATGACCAGAGCGCGCCGCCAAATTGAAGCAAAATTAAAGTTAATTGATTTGGTCATTGAGCTGATTGATGCTCGATTGCCGCTCTCTAGCCGAAATCCAATGATTGATGATATTTTGCAAGGCAAGCCGCGAATGATTATTTTGAATAAAGCAGATTTGGCGGACCCGGTAGTATCACAGCAATGGATTGCCTATTTTAAGGAGCAGGGGCATGTGGCCTTTCCGGTGGATGCCACAACTGGGACGGGACTAAAAGAAATTCCGATTCAGGCCAAGCTGCTGCTTAAGGAAAAGATAGATCGGCAGATTAGGAAGGGAATGAACCCGCGTCCTATGCGTGGGTTGATTGTTGGTATTCCGAATGTCGGCAAATCGACACTGATCAACCGAATGGCGGGACGTAATATTGCAGCTACGGGTGACCGTCCAGGGGTAACGAAGGCACAGCAGTGGATCAAGATTGGAGAAATTGAATTGCTGGATACACCAGGGATTCTATGGCCTAAATTTGAGGATCAGAATGTAGGCTATCGTCTGGCAGTTACAGGTGCGATCAAGGAAGAAATTCTGAATGTCGAGGATATTGCCTTTTTTGCGACTAAATATTTGGTTCAGTACTATTGGGACGCACTGGCAGAGCGCTTTGAGCTCACCGAACGTCCTGAAGATACAGAAAATCCTGATGAAATTGTCAACGTCATGGAAGCGATCGGACGTAAACGTGGCTGTATTGTTAGCGGCGGACGTGTGGATCTCGAAAAGGCGTCAAAAATCATTTTGCGTGAGTTGCGTGCAGGGAAGCTGGGACGGTTCAGTTTGGAAGCTCCTTACTGATTCTACTGGTACACCGATAGAGAACATAGCATTTTGTGGCAAGGAAGAACCTTCCCCATCTCTCCGGAGAGGAGGAAGGTTCTTTTGGTATTTGAAGGCAGTTAAAAAAGGTTTTGGACGATGAAGGTCTGTGGTAAGCTGAGTTCAATCGCTAGAGCTACGGCATGAATGACGCGTTAAACTACATATAGATGGGCAGGTATTGAATATGGAAGGTAAAGAGATTGTAGTGAAGGACATGCTACATTATGAAAAAAAATGCTGGGAGCAGTCTTGTGAGCGGATTGCAGGTATTGACGAGGTAGGTCGTGGATGCCTGTTTGGTGATGTTGTGGCCGCAGCAGTCATTTTACCAGTGGGTGAGTTACTGGAAGGTGTGGATGATTCCAAAAAATTGACGGACAAGAAGAGAGAAGCATACTACGAGCTAATTATGGAAAAGGCCATTGCAGTAGGAGTTGGCTATGTAGACGCGCAGACGATTGATGATATCAATATTAAGCAAGCAGCTCGTTTGGCTATGAAGCAGGCTATTGAGGCTTTACATGTGTCTCCTGATTATTTACTGGTGGATGCAGAAAAGGTAGATGTGCCTATTCCTCAACTCTCAATTATTAAAGGAGATGCCAACAGTCAGTCTATTGCAGCGGCCTCTATCATCGCCAAGGTAACCCGTGATCGGCTGTGCAAAGGTGAATGGGATGCGAAGTATCCGGAATATGGGATCGGTATACATAAAGGTTACGCTACCAAGTTACACAGGGAACAAATTTTGGCGCTAGGACCTACAAAGATGCATAGACGCAGCTTTCTGGGCAATTTGTTGACGGAGCAACCGACGCTGTTTGATCTGTAGTTACTTATTATGAATCGGGATAATGCCGATATAAAGCATAACTAATACCATAAGCCCCTTTGAATGGGGGAGAGTGAGAGGAGGGGCGATATGAACATCGGATCTGTATTTCGTGGATTACTTGGAGATGTGAAGGCTGGAGAGGCTAAAAAACTTGATATGCAGCCAGGTCAGGTTGTACGAGGAGTCGTGCTAAAGGTGTCTGAGGACGGCAGCGAGGCTGTGTTGCAAATACAAGGTTCTCAGGTCAGAGCAAAGCTGGAGACCCCTCTTCAACCTGGACAGACTACAACGTTTCAGGTTCAACCGGCTTCCCCCAGCGGAATGACGGTGCTTAAGCCTCTGAACGATGTGGCCAATACACCACAGCAAACCGTAGCGCTGACAGATGTATTGGAATCGGTGGGACTGCCGGATACAGCTCAGAACAGGGATCTTATACAGGCAATGCAAAAGAACGGTGTGCCGTTGACATCGGAAAATGCTGCGTCTTTGCGAGAAGCTATGGCGAAGCAAAGCGGCAATGTACAATTGGGAACGTTTGTACAGGCGGCGGCAGTTGCCTTTCAGCGGGGACTTCCATTGACGGCAGAAAGCATAAACGGATTGCGTCAAGCGATGTTTGGGCCTCCTTTAAATGATCTGTTGTCTTCGCTGGAGCAAGAGCTTGAAGCGGTATTAAAGCAGCAAGGACAGGGAATATCCACTGACCGTTCAGTGGGGGGATCAACAGCTATAAAGAGCGCTGATCGAATGCCTGCTAGTCCAACAGGTGCTTCTTCCGGGGTGGTTGTAGATGGACAGGAAGGCCAAGCTCCCATACTGTCCAAGGATGCTTCTACCGCTGCAAAGCAGGCAGAAGCTGGACAAACCACAGGCGGCAAGGAATTGTTAAAAGGGACTCAAGCAGCCAACCTTGCTGCTGCAGTGAGTGGAGCGAGTGCTTTGGCAACAGATTCAGATACTGCGACGGGGGCCACATCTGCAGCCAAAGGGACTGCTCCAGGAGAAGCGGGGACAGTCAATGGACGCGGAGCGACAGTGGCATCGGAAGCTAGCGTAAATGCTCCAGAATCGGGTGCTGATGCATTAAACGGTCCTCGCACCAGAGTGGAGCAGTCACAGTCACAGCAAGCTACTGCGGCAAGCACACAGCTTAAGGATGCGGATGGCGCTCCAGCGGCTGCCACGGCAGAATCTGCGGGGGCAAAGACAGCCTTAACCGCGGCCACGGCTGACCGTCCCACCGCACAGCAGGCTGGTAGCTCTATGCCGCAGCAATCCACGGCAGGCAACACTGCCGCGTCAGAGGTGCCGCTTCAGCGGCTACGTACGCTGCTGCAAGAGCTACGCGCGGCGGTGCCGCCCGTACTGAGCACGGCTACGCAAGAGCCGCCCGCAACGAAAGTGGCGCAGCCAATGGCTGGCGCCTCGCGGGCCGCAGACGCGGCTGCATCGCAGCCTGCGGCGTCCAGCCCGCAGCTCACCCCCACGGAGGACCCGTGGGTGGGCCGCGTACTGAAGCTGCTTGGTGCAGAGCACGAGCAGCAAGTACACCGCGCGACTACACAGGTCGCGCAAGGGGCGGCGGCACGTATGGAGCCGCCAGAGGGAATGCCCCAGACGCTGCCGGGATTAGCGGCTGCGTCTGGGGACACGGTGTCAGCAGACGCAGACACCGTAAAAGGGGCGCTACTCCAGCTGATGAGCAGTGACGATCTGCCGCCCGCTTTGAAAGAGGCGGCTCAGCAGGTTGTACAGCACCTGACAGGTCAGCAGTTGCTGCTCAACACAGACCGAACGGCGCCTTTTGCACAAGTACACATGTTTATACCGTTCGTTGGACCGGACGGTCGTGAAACAGCTACGATCCAGATTCAGTCCCGCCGCGGCAAACGAGGAGAGCTGGACGCCTCCAACTGTCGTCTATGGTTTGATTTGGACATGAAGGGGCTTGGACCGACCTTGGTAGATGTCCAGGTTGTAGATCGGATTGTAAGTGTCAAGCTCCATAATGATCATGAATGGGCTGCTTCGTTGTTAACCAGTGGGCGTGAGTCCATTCACACAGCGTTGGAGTCACTAGGATACCAACTTCTATCGCTTCGTGCCGAGCCCATGCCCATAAGAACTGAACAGAACAGTCTCGCCTCTTCTGAAGTACAAAGCTATGTGCCTCAGCCGTATAAAGGAGTCGATCTTAAAATATGAAAGAGCCGTTGGAACCTCCTTCTCCTTCCATAAAGAAGGCGGTCGCCCTTAAATATACGCCTGGTGAGAGCGAAGCACCGATTGTCGTTGCCAAAGGGAGCGGCCGTATTGCGGATAGCATTTTAGAAAAAGCTAAAGAACATGGTGTTCCAGTACAGGAGGACGCTGCGTTGGTTGAAGTACTATCCAAACTCGATTTGGACGAACAAATCCCTGCTGAGCTCTATCAGTTGGTGGCAGAGGTGCTTACCTATATATATCAAATGGATCGGCTTGCATCAAGGGATGACTGGTGATGTCGAATGAAATGAAGGCTGGAGGCAAGGATCAACGGAAAGCCAAAGGAGCGATGGGCGAAGAGGCAGCGGCTTTGTTTTTAGAAAACTTGAGTTACCGTATTATAGAGCGTAATTGGCGATGCCGCAGTGGTGAAATAGATTTGATTGCCAAGCAGGAGCATACACTCGTGTTTATTGAGGTACGTAGTCGAAGTAGCTCCAAATATGGAACGCCAGCAGAATCAGTTACTGCGCGTAAAATAGCCCAAGTTCGCCAAACAGCCGCTGTATATTTGCATATGAACGGGATTGGAGATGCTCCAATCCGCTTTGACATGATTTCTGTACAATTAATTGACGAAAAGGCAGTTGTTACGGACCATTTAATAGGCGCATTTTAAAAGAGTAAGAGCTTTTTCGAAGGTAAGAGTGCGGGACTGAATTCATATGTACAGGTTGACAGGAAGGAAAGCTACAGGTATATTTTATTGAGAATAGTTATCATTTTCATCTGAAAATGAATATCGAGAAGTTGTACCTGTGAAGGAGGATTTACGTGACAAAGCATACCTTTAGTGAACATGTCATAGATGTAATTCAGGAACGCCGGACGATTAAACGATTTAAATCCGACTCCATTCCGGTAGATACGATCAAAGAACTGCTCGACGTCGCTGTGTGGGCTCCTAATCATAAAATGCGTGAACCGTGGCGTTTTCTGTTGTTTGCTGGTGAAGGACGGAAAAAGCTTGCAAAAGCCATTGCAGCCGATATCGGTAAGGACAACAAGTTTGAGAGCGGCATTTTGCACAACCCGATCCAGCTTTTAGTAGTGATGGAAGAAGATCCGCGTCAAGCGGTTTGGGATGAGGATTTTGCAGCGGTCAGTGCGCTTGTACAAAACTTTATGCTTGCCGCATGGAGCAAAGGGATTGGAACGTTTTGGGTGACAAAGCCATTTTTGTATTCGCCTAAGTTCCGTGAGCACTTGGGAATTCAACCGGGTGAGAAGGTAATAGGAATGATATATGCAGGCTATCCTGACGTTATCCCAGAATCAAGACCACGTACTCCGGCAGCCGATAAGCTGACCTTGTTTGACAAATAATCTGTCGTCAGATAAACTTAGTCAAGAATTTTGAAAGGCATGGTTCGGAGTTAGAATTTCGAACATCACATTTGCAATAAATGAAAATTTGGAAGCACCTTTTTTCATATAGGCAATGATTCCCGAGAGGGACATTTCAATATGAGGAGAGGTGCTTTTTTGATATGTATGGAAAATTACATGGAGCTTGTCTATATGGGATAGATGGCGTTCTGATCGAAGTTGAGACTGATTTGTCCAATGGCTTGCCTCAGACAGCGATTATAGGATTACCGGATTCGGCGATTCGAGAGGCAGTGGAGCGTGTCAGAGCAGCAATTAAAAACTGTGGCTTTAAATATCCGTCCCAGCGTGTCACGATTAATTTAGCTCCTGCTGATTTGCGTAAGGAAGGTTCATCTTTTGACCTTGCTATCGCTTTAGGGTTGCTGACAACCAGTGAACAGGTCGTTTTACCCTTGGGAGAACGGACGCTGTTTATTGGCGAGCTGGCGCTGGATGGCAGTATTCGCCCTGTAAATGGGGTGCTGTCCATGGTTGACCTGGCCAAGCGAGAAGGATTCAACTCCGTGCTGCTTCCCCAGGAAAACGCAAGCGAGGCTCGTCTGATTACGGGTATACGTATTTACGCTATACGTCATCTAGCAGATCTTATTCCGATTGAAGATCGTGCACAAGGCACTGTTGATAGCCCAGCGACAAATCAGAGTTGTACTGCCAGTAAACAAGTCATGATCTGTTCCTATGACCATTTACCTCAAGCAGAGCATATACCGTTGTGTGAAAAAGAAGGGATAACTAGCAACATGGAGGATTACAGCGATGTGTTGGGTCAGTTGCACGCCAAGCGTGCGTTAGTCATCGCTGCAGCCGGAATGCATAATATCCTGCTTATGGGACCGCCGGGGGCTGGGAAAACAATGCTCATCCGCAGGTTGCCATCTATCCTTCCGCCTTTGACTGAAAAGGAGGCGCTTGAAGTCACCAAAGTATACAGCGCTGCCGGGAAGTGGAAGGAGTCATCGCCTCATCTGATGAATATTCGTCCCTTCCGTTCGCCTCATCATACGATCTCTGCTGCTGGTTTGGTGGGTGGGGGAGGTATACCCAAACCAGGAGAAATCAGTCTTGCACACCGGGGAATTTTATTTCTGGATGAGTTGCCTGAGTTTAGCCGTCATGTACTAGAAGTGCTGCGTCAACCTTTGGAAGACCACAATGTTACGATCAGTCGTTCACGTGCTGTTTTTAAGTATCCGGCGCATTTCTTACTTGCTGCCTCTTTAAATCCGTGTCATTGTGGCTTTTTCGGAAATGACACGGAACATCAGCGCTGTACCTGTTCACCTGCAGCAGTAGCCCGCTACCGTTCACGTATTTCTGGTCCACTGCTGGATCGGATTGATCTTCAGCTTGAAGTATCGCAACCGAAGGATTGGCGGGAGGAAAAAGAATCATTGTCGTCCGCTGAAATGCGAAGACAGGTGCTGGCTGCTCAAGCGATACAAATCCACAGATATAGCAAGCTTCCCTTTTCATGGAATAGTGAGCTGTCCGGTCAGATGCTTCGTAAATATGCTGTATTAGAAAAAAATGCAGCGGAGTTGCTTGATCAAACAATGGACGCACTCGGTTTAAGCATGCGTGCGTATGATCGAATTCTCAAGCTTTCGCGTACCATTGCAGACTTACATGACTCAGAGAAAATTTTGACTTCACATGTGGCTGAAGCTATTCAATACCGCCACATGGATAGAGCAAATGCCAGTTTTCCTGAAAGTTAAAAAGGCGATAAAACTTAGTAGTTATACACATTATCTTTATGAAAGAGTTTTTCCAAGGGGTATGTACAATAGAAAGTGGAAAAAAGAGCAAAAAAAAGCTCCAGGCAAAAAGACCTGGAGAAGAAAAATAAGATTATGACAATAGTGATTATACTATGAGTATATCATTTTCGTATATACGATTATGCATCATCTTCCATGTTACTTGATGGAAAAAAAACAAACAGTCTTTAAGGAATGGATAGCTCAAAGGATAATAAACCCCTCGACCAAAACGGTTGAGGGGCTTGTTGTGAACTTTATTCTAACGAAACGATTGAATCCATGAAGAGAGATGAGACGTCACCCTACATAAGCTTAAGGAAATCTAAGTTACAAAACGTTCAGTTTCACTTCAATATTACCGCGAGTAGCGCGGGAGTATGGACATTGTTCGTGCGCGCCTTCCACCAGTTTTACTGCGGTTTCATGATCGACGCCTTTTACCAGTACGTCGAGGTTTACTCCGATTCCGAAGCCACCGTCTTCCACTTTGCCGAAATGGACCGTAGCTGTTACTTCAGTACCTTCATGCTTAACACGTTGCATGCGAGCAACCATATTTAAGGCACTGTCAAAGCAAGCGGAATAGCCTGCTGCGAACAATTGCTCTGGATTCGTACCTGCACCGCCTGCGCCGCCCATTTCTTTTGGGGTATCAATATCTAAACGAAGTTCAGGGGAAGAAGACTCGATATAACCGTTACGTCCACCAACCGCTTTTACTGTTGTTTCATACATTTTTTGTTGAATGGTCATCATAATCCAATCACTGCCTCTCGCTCAATTTATATTTTACACAATTTAATTTATCAAAATAATTATTGTTTGTAAAGTATTTTGTGCAATTAGCATGTATTTTATTATATAATGTGCTAAAATAATGACGAAAGTAGGTGATCAGACAGCATGGAAAACAATCCTAATGAAGGTACAGCGTTGAAACTTGATAATCAGTTATGCTTTGCCATATATGCATGCTCCAGAGAGATTACGAAGCTATACCAGCCTTATCTGGAAAAGCTCGGTGTGACGTACTCGCAATATTTGGTACTTATCGTGCTCTGGGAGCGTGAAGAGTGTACAGTGAAGGAATTGGGGGAGGCACTATATTTGGACTCCGGCACACTAACTCCGCTATTGAAGAGATTGCAGAACGCCGGGCTTATCGATCGAAAGCGTTCCACTCAGGATGAGCGTAAGGTGCTGATTTCTTTGACGACAGAGGGAAGCGCATTACGGGAAAAAGCTCTGTCTGTACCAGGATGCATTCAGGAAAAAACAAGTATGGATCATGATCAATTTGGGTCGCTTCTGTTCCAGTTCAATGATCTGCTCGATCGTGTTCATCAAGCGAATGTACAAATTGAAAAATCATAAGGTATTTTCAGTTGCTCTTGCGAATCTTATGGCATGAGTTGTTCTCAGCTGAAAGAAAAAATACCTAATAATGCTTGAAGAATTAAAGTGCCTCTTAATGTGGATTAGGTAATCCCATATTGTAGAGGTGCTTTTTTTTATGTGAATTTGTATTAAAGGAATATCCAATAATATCCAAACATTCGATTTTGGGAATGATAATGATATCAAAATACTGTAATTCATGAGGTTGAATTATAAGGAAAGCGTTTTAAAAACATGTTACAATGATGTAGGTTTAGTATAGATTTCCTTGTGAACCGCCCTTGTTGCAGTCATGTTGATAGGAGGATTCCAGAATGAATATCCATGAATATCAGGGTAAAGAAGTATTGAAGCAGTACGGAGTGGCTGTACCGAACGGTAAGGTTGCCTATACGGTGGAGGAAGCCGTTGCTGCGGCAGAATCGCTTGGAAGCGCTGTTACGGTGGTAAAAGCACAAATTCATGCTGGTGGACGCGGTAAAGCGGGTGGCGTGAAAGTTGCCAAAGGTTTGGATGAGGTGCGGACTTTTGCTTCTGAAATTTTGGGTAAGGTGCTGGTGACGCATCAGACCGGACCTGAAGGTAAAGAGGTCAAACGCCTTTTGGTTGAGGAAGGCTGCGATATTCGTAAAGAATATTACGTCGGCGTTGTCGTAGATCGTGCGACTGGACGTATCGTAATGATGGCCTCAGAAGAAGGCGGTACGGAAATCGAAGAGGTGGCTGCAGCCACTCCGGAGAAGATTTTTAAAGCGGTTGTTGATCCAGCGATTGGGCTTCAGGTGTATCAGGCCCGTAAGTTGGCGTATGACATTAATATCCCAAATGAACTGGTAAACAAAGCGGTCAAGTTTATGCTGGCACTATACGAAGCTTTTGTGGACAAGGACTGTTCAATTGCAGAAATCAATCCCTTAGTCGTTACGGGTGATGGGAATGTACTGGCGTTGGATGCCAAACTGAATTTTGATTCTAATGCTTTGTTCCGTCACAAGGATATTTTGGAATTGCGTGATTTGGATGAAGAGGACGAGAAGGAAATTGAGGCATCTAAATACGATCTAAGCTATATCGCTCTGGACGGAAATATTGGCTGTATGGTCAATGGTGCGGGCTTGGCGATGGCAACCATGGATATTATCAAATATTACGGTGGCGATCCGGCCAACTTCCTGGACGTAGGGGGCGGTGCGACGACGGAAAAGGTAACCGAAGCGTTCAAAATCATTTTGTCCGATCCGAAGGTAGAAGGTATTTTCGTGAACATTTTCGGCGGAATTATGCAGTGTGACATCATTGCGAACGGCGTCGTGGAGGCTGCCAAACAGTTGGGGCTGACTCGTCCGCTTGTTGTCCGTCTTGAAGGGACAAATGTTGAGCTCGGCAAACAGATTTTAGCGGAATCCGGTTTGAATATCGTAGCAGCGGATTCCATGGCGGATGGCGCCCAAAAAATCGTCGAACTTGTTCAATAGCCTGTTTGCATTCCGATATGCCGAATAAACGATAGGGGATGTGAAGATCGTGAGTATTTTGGTCGATAAGCATACAAAGGTGATTACACAGGGGATTACGGGAAAAACGGCGTTGTTTCATGCCAAGGGTGCACTTGAATACGGTACACAAATGGTAGGTGGCACCTCTCCAGGTAAGGGGGGCACCGAGGTAGAAATTACACTGGAGAACGGACAACAGGTCAAATTGCCAGTGTTTAACACCGTAAGCGAAGCCAAGGAAGCTACTGGCGCAACAGCGAGCGTGATTTACGTGCCACCGGCTTTTGCAGCAGATTCCATTTTGGAGGCTGTAGATGCGGAACTAGATCTCGTGATTTGTATCACGGAGGGCATTCCGGTGCTTGATATGATCAGAGTCAAACGTTTTATGGAAGGTAAAAAGACCGTTCTGATTGGCCCTAACTGCCCAGGCGTTATTACGCCAGGAGAATGTAAAATCGGTATTATGCCAGGTTACATTCATCTACCAGGTCATGTAGGTGTTGTGTCACGTAGTGGTACTTTGACCTACGAAGCAGTGCATCAGTTAACGACCCGAGGAATAGGACAATCTTCCGCGGTTGGTATTGGCGGTGACCCCGTTAAAGGTTCAGAATTCATTGACATTTTGCAACGTTTCAATGAGGACCCCAACACTCACGCTGTCATTATGATCGGAGAAATTGGTGGTACAGCCGAGGAAGAGGCTGCCGAGTGGATCAGGGACAATATGACGAAGCCAGTGGTTGGTTTTATCGGCGGTGTGACTGCGCCTCCGGGCAAACGGATGGGGCATGCAGGCGCTATTATTTCTGGTGGAAAAGGAACGGCCAAAGAGAAAATTGCCACGCTTGAAGCCTGTGGGATCAAGGTGGCACCGACTCCTTCCGAAATGGGCTCGACACTGGTAAGTGTGCTGGAAGCACGTGGTATTTTGAATTTGTGTACGACACATTAAATCGTGTTTCTTCATTAAATATACAGGCCATAAAACTGCATCGAAATTTGCCGCAGGCTAGTGTATAATGAAAGAAAGGTAAGCAACCTTTTTATCTTCTGAAACAGGGGATGAAAAGGTTGCTTTTTTTTGCGTTAAGACAGGCTTGTCAGGGAAACGCTTGCAAAATGATTCATTGTGCCACAAAATAAGGGAGGGTTCACTCTTCCGTGAATGGGGGAACCATAGTTTGGAAGAAAGATGGCTTTTGTTAGGCTTGCATGAGTTAGAGGGAATCGGAAGAAAAACAATTCAGCGTATTTGGTCGAGTGACTATCGATTGCATGAGCTACTGTATTTTAGCGAACAAAAGTGGATTGAGATAGGATTAAGCCCTACTCAGGCACGAATTGCGGCTCAGTGTTACGATGAAGAATGGGTGCATGAACGATATCAGCGAGTTCAGTCCGGTGATATTGGAACGGTAACTTATGTGGATGAGGATTATCCCCTATTAATGAAGGAAACAGTTGACCCACCTTGGGTAATGTATACAAAAGGGGATAAATCACTTTTGCATACATGTTCTATAGCCATGGTAGGAACCCGCGTTCCCACCGCTTATGGACGTAGAGCAGCGGAGATACTAACAGAGGGATTATGTAATGCAGGGATTACAGTAGTTAGCGGATTGGCGAGAGGAATTGACAGTATTTGTCACGAAACAGCCCTGCGCCGGGGAGGAAACACGATTGGTGTACTGGGAACAGCGATTGATCAAATTTATCCTCCCCAAAATGCGTCTTTATTTGCAGAGATGGCTAGCAAAGGCTTGATCGTATCGGAATATCCTCCAGGCACGAGGTCACATCCGGGAATGTTTCCACAACGTAATCGGATTATAGCTGGCCTAACGAAGGGAACGCTCGTTGTCGAAGCAGATGCAAGAAGCGGCTCCTTGATTACAGCTGATGCTGCGCTAGAGGCAAATCGAGATGTGTTTGCTGTTCCCGGACCCATTACGTCACCGAAGAGTAGAGGCACGCTGAGCTTGATTAAGCAAGGAGCCAAAACAGTCACTGAAGCTTCGGATATTATTGAGGAGTATGAAGCAGATTTGCGTACAAGGGAGGTTTCTTCATACAATAGAGAGCAGAGTCTTAATCTGAAGGAGGCCTCCAAAGTGCCAGAAAGTGAGACTTCTGAGGAAAACCGTGTCATACTGTTGCTCGAACAGGGAACCATGACACTGGATGAACTGCTTGATGCTACGGCATGGGATTTTGGACTTTTACACGCAGTTCTGTTATCGTTAATCATAAAAAAAAGGATCGCCCAGCTAGCGGGCACAAAATACAAGCTTATTTAGTAGTTGTTTTTGCAAAATCCTTAGTTAGTAAATGCACAAATTCATTTTTAAACATCAGGTGGAGGGCAGTATGGCATTCATCCGCGCCGCGGATTCCTACTCCTTCCCCACTTCCTGAAATGTGTTGACATTATGACTCGCAGCAGCGGAGCAGATGGAATCTTTCTGAACAAGTACAGCGATCTGGAAAAATGACCAATCTGTGAAGCGCTCTCCGCGTCATAAATCACCACATTTCAGGAAGTCTATCATATTCATGTGTGTAATTGAGAGGAGGAAGAGCCTATGGCGGATTCACTCGTCATCGTGGAATCGCCTTCCAAGGCGAAGACGATCGGCAAATACTTAGGCAGCAAATATATCGTCAAGGCTTCCATGGGTCATATCAGGGATTTACCGAAGAGTCAGATCGGCGTAGAGGTCGAAAATGATTTTAATCCCAAATACATTACCATTCGAGGTAAAGGCTCAATTCTAAAAGAATTAAAGGATGCCCGAAAAAAAGTAAAAAAAGTATATCTGGCGGCTGACCCGGATCGCGAAGGTGAGGCTATTGCCTGGCATCTGGCGCATGCGCTGGAACTGGACGATACAGCAGATTGCCGTGTTGTATTTAATGAAATTACGAAGCAGGCTGTCAAAGATGCTTTTAAAACACCCCGTAAAATCAATATGGATTTGGTCAATGCTCAGCAGGCACGACGGATACTGGATCGACTTGTTGGCTACAAAATCAGCCCGTTGCTCTGGAAAAAGGTAAAAAAGGGCCTATCCGCTGGGCGTGTGCAGTCGGTTGCGGTGAAAATTATTTTGGACCGGGAAAACGAGATCAGTGAGTTTGTACCGGAAGAATACTGGACGATTACAGCTAAACTAGCTATTAAAGACAGCACCTTTGAAGCGAAATTTCATAAGCTACGCGGTGAAAAGAAAGAGCTCTCCAGCGAAGCGGATGTACAAGAAGTGTTGGAAGCTATCGGCAAATCGTCTTACAAGGTGCGCGATGTGAAAGAGAAAGAGCGTTTACGCAATCCTTCTCCTCCATTCACAACAAGTTCCTTGCAGCAGGAGGCGGCTCGGAAGCTCAACTTCCGTGCATCTAAAACGATGTCTGTAGCTCAGCAGCTATATGAGGGTGTGGATTTAGGTAAAGAAGGGACCGTGGGTCTGATTACGTATATGCGTACGGATTCCACACGGATCGCCGCTTCAGCTCAAGAGGAAGCGAAAGAATTAATTATTCAAAAATATGGCGAAGCTTTTGTACCTGAAACTCCTCGTCAATATTCAAAAAAAGCGGCCAACGCCCAGGATGCGCATGAAGCGATTCGCCCAACCTCTGCGTTACGCGATCCGGAAACAGTTAAGCCGTTTATGAGTCGGGATCAGTTCCGTTTGTACAAATTGGTATGGGAACGTTTCATGGCCAGCCAGATGGCTTCTGCTATTATGGATACTTTGTCCGTAGATATTGAAGCGGGTGAGACGATATTCCGGGCAGCAGGTTCTAAGGTTCGTTTTCCAGGGTTCATGAAAGTGTATGTAGAGGGAAATGACGACGGTAAAACCGAAGAAGATAAACTGCTGCCACCACTTCAACCAGGCGATAAATTAAAAAAAGAAGCGGTTGAACCGAAGCAGCATTTTACACAACCGCCTCCCCGTTATACGGAAGCGCGACTGGTGAAGACGCTGGAAGAACTGGGTATAGGACGTCCAAGTACGTATGCACCAACGCTGGAAACCATTCAGAAACGTGGGTACGTTGCTATTGAAGAAAAGAAATTTTTTCCTACAGAGCTGGGCGAATTGGTCATTGAACAGATGGAGGAGTTCTTTCCAGAGATTCTGAATGTGGAGTTTACAGCTAATATGGAAGGTGATCTTGACCACGTCGAAGAAGGCGAAGGTAATTGGGTCAAGGTGTTGAGTGACTTTTACGAGTCATTCGAGAAGCGACTTGAAGTGGCTGAAGAAGAAATGAAAGAAATTGAAATAAAAGATGAAGTATCCGATGTCATTTGTGATAAGTGTGGCAGCCAAATGGTGTATAAGCTTGGCCGATTTGGTAAATTTCTGGCCTGTTCTGCTTTTCCAGATTGCCGTAACACAAAGCCAATTGTTAAGGATATCGGGATTAATTGTCCTACATGCGGTGAGGGCCATGTCGTCGAACGACGGAGTAAAAAAGGACGTATCTTCTATGGATGTGACCGCTACCCGGAATGTGATTTTGTTTCCTGGGATAAACCGTCCATTAAGCCTTGCCCAAGTTGCAGTAGCCTAATGGTCGAAAAACGTACAAAACAAGGAACGAAGCTCAACTGTACTGTCTGCGATCACAGCGAAATGCTGGAAGAGAGCGATGAGAGCGTAGAGACTTCTTAAGAACAACAATAGCAGGGGGATTTAAACGTGAGTGAACTACAAAAGGTAACGGTCATCGGAGCAGGTTTGGCGGGCAGCGAAGCTGCCTGGCAAATTGCAAGCCGTGGAGTGCCAGTCAAGTTATATGAAATGCGGCCGGTTGTAAAAACACCAGCACATCATACAGATAAATTTGCCGAACTGGTATGCAGTAATTCCTTGCGGGCAAACGGCCTAACGAATGCAGTAGGCGTACTGAAGGAAGAGATGAGAATACTAAACTCCTTGATTCTGAGTGCAGCAGATCGTCATGCTGTTCCGGCTGGCGGTGCATTGGCAGTGGATCGTGACGGATTTTCCGGTCATATTACTGATACGCTTCATCAACATCCCTTGATCGAGGTTGTTAATGAAGAGCTTCAGGAAATCCCACAGGACGGTATTGTGGTCATTGCGACGGGGCCTTTAACTTCTCCGGCTTTGTCGGAACAAATTAAATCGCTGATGGGAGAAGAGTATTTTTATTTTTACGATGCGGCAGCCCCGATTGTAGAAAAGGACTCTATCGACATGAGCAAGGTTTATCTGGCTTCCCGTTATGATAAGGGAGAAGCAGCGTACTTGAATTGTCCGATGAACGAAGCGGAATTTGATGCTTTTTATGAGGCTCTGATTACGGCTGAGGTAGCGCAAGTCAAGGAATTCGAAAAAGAAATTTATTTCGAAGGCTGTATGCCCATCGAAGTGATGATGCAACGCGGGAAACAAACGGCATTGTTCGGACCGATGAAACCTGTGGGCCTCGTAAATCCACATACAGGTGAACTGCCCCACGCAGTTGTTCAGCTTCGGCAGGACAACGCCGCAGGAACGCTGTATAATCTGGTTGGTTTCCAGACTCATCTCAAATGGGGGGAGCAAAAGCGTGTATTTTCAATGATTCCGGGTCTTGAAGAGGCAGAGTTTGTACGTTACGGTGTGATGCATCGCAATACCTTTATTAATTCTCCGCAGCAACTTCATCCAACTTATCAGTTCAAAGGAAGAAGCAATCTGTTCTTCGCCGGACAAATGACCGGTGTAGAGGGATATGTGGAGTCAGCGGCTTCTGGTCTGCTGGCCGGGATGAATGCGGCACGAGCAGCGCGTGGACAGGAAATGTTTGTATTTCCTGCGGAAACGACATTAGGCAGCATGGCACGGTATATTACGACCGCTGATTTTAAGCATTTTCAACCGATGAATGCAAACTTTGGTTTGCTTCCAAAGTTGGAGAAACGGATTCGTAACAAAAAGGAAAAGAATGAAGCTCTCGCTAATCGCGCGCTGGAAAGTTTGCGCGGTTATATCAACGAAACGGGAGTTATGTCAGCTGAAGTACAGGCATAAGGATGAAGGAAAAGGAGGAGCGCGTTATGGATATGTCCTTTCATGCTACCACCATCTGCGCTGTACGCCACAATGGCAAAGGAGCTATTGCGGGTGATGGACAGGTAACGTTCGGCAACAGTGTTGTAATGAAGCAGACGGCTAAAAAAGTGCGCAGATTGTATCGTGGTCAGGTCGTTGCGGGATTTGCGGGTTCGGTGGCCGATGCTATCACGTTATTTGAAAAGTTTGAAAATAAGCTGGAGGAACACCACGGAAATCTTCAAAGAGCAGCCGTGGAACTGGCCAAGGACTGGCGTCAGGATCGTATCCTGCGCAAGCTGGAAGCGCTCATGATTGTGATGGACTCATCCGGAATGCTGCTCATTTCTGGAGGCGGCGAAATTATAGAGCCGGATGATGATGTGCTTGCGATTGGCTCAGGTGGTAATTTTGCATTGGCGGCTGCCCGTGCTTTCAAACGCCATGGCTCTGGCATGGAAGCAAAGGACATGGCACGGGAAGCGCTAGAGGTTGCTTCGGAAATATGTGTGTATACGAACAATCAGATTATCGTGGAAGAACTGTAAATCGGCTCTGAGTATTCAAGGGTGGAGGAGTGCAAAATGAATAATCAATCGTTGACGCCCAGACAAGTGGTATCCGAGCTGGATAAGTATATTGTCGGACAAAAGCAAGCTAAAAAATCTGTTGCTGTTGCCTTGCGCAACCGCTATCGGCGTAGTAAGCTGCCGGATGATATCCGGGATGAAATTGTGCCTAAAAATATTTTGATGATCGGACCGACAGGTGTGGGTAAAACTGAAATTGCACGTAGACTTGCACGGCTCGTGGGAGCTCCTTTTGTCAAGGTAGAGGCGACCAAATTTACAGAAGTGGGTTACGTCGGTCGTGATGTGGAATCCATGGTGCGTGATCTGATGGAAACCTCTATTCGCATCGTTAAGACGGAACGAACAGAGAATGTGAAGGACAAAGCGGAGGACATGGCAAATGAACGGATTGTCAGCATTCTTGTACCTGCAGAAAAGTCAAACAAATCGCAACGTAATCCCTTTGAAATGCTATTTGGCAATAACACGGGAACTTCGGTAGAAGAAGAACCACCACAACAGGATGGATCTTTGGCAGAAAAGCGCCGTAAGGTTAAATTCGATCTGTTATCCGGTAAGCTTGAGGATGATGTCATAGAGATTGATGTGGAGGATACTGCACCCAATATGCTCGATATGTTTGCTGGGCAAGGGAATGAACAAATGGGTATGAATATGCAGGAGATGTTCGGAAGTTTTCTGCCCAAGCGGACGAAGAAGCGCAAGCTACCAGTCAAGGAAGCTCGCAAGGTGTTGATTCAAGATGAGGCCGCCAAATTGATCGATATGGATGATGTGATTCAGGAGTCTGTGAAGCGTGCTGAGCAATCCGGTATTATTTTTATTGATGAAATAGATAAGATTGCCAGCCAGGGTAAGGGTAGCGGCCCCGATGTGTCGAGAGAAGGCGTCCAGCGCGATATTTTACCTATTGTCGAGGGATCTACCATCATGACCAAATACGGTCCGGTAAGAACAGATTACATTCTGTTTATTGCTGCAGGAGCTTTTCATGTTGCAAAACCATCTGACCTGATCCCTGAGCTTCAGGGTCGTTTTCCAATCCGTGTGGAATTAAGTAGCCTGACTTTGGATGAGTTTGTGTCGATACTGACGGAGCCTAAAAATGCGCTGACCAAGCAATACACTGATCTACTCCGTACTGAGGAAATTGAACTCGAATTTTCTGCGGAAGCGATCCGTGAGATTGCCAGCATTGCTGAGTCTGTAAATCGCAACACCGAAAATATTGGTGCACGTCGTTTGCATACCATTCTAGAAAAGCTGCTGGAGGATCTGTCGTTTGAAGCACCAGAGCTTACATTGGATCGTATGATCATTACCCCGGAATATGTACGTGAGAAGCTGGGAGATATTGCCCAAAACAGGGACCTTAGTCAGTATATTTTATGAATAAGGTTTCTAAAAATAGGGTGTGAGGTCCAGAATAACACTATCTTGCACCGTCGTTTAGACCTAGATAATGGTCAAGTTGATGATTTTTCTGTCTATTCCAAAAGTAGGACGTATAATCTTTTACAGGTGTAAAGTGCTAAGAAAACATTCATTTTCTTGAAATAAACCTGAAAAATTTAACATTTTATGCATCTAAAGCCCTCTTTTTTAAAAAAGATAGGGCTTTTTTCTTATTGTAATTAGGTCCCAACTCTACGAAACTTAGAATATATGACAGAAAGTTATTATTTTCTACTTAAGACCTAAAAGAAATGTATAATTATGAAATTTTATTGTCGAAAAAAAGTGAAAAATCTTGTTTTATTGAATCTTACTTTGGAGTAGACGCTGGGAGGGAGGAGCTAAATGAATCTGCTGGGTGATATGAGCTTTCAAAAGCTTCAGGCAGGTGTACAGGCGGCAAATACGAGACAACGTGTGATGGCCGACAATATATCCAATGCGGATACCCCGTATTTTAAGCGTTCGGAGGTTTCATTTGAAGAACTGCTTCAGCAGCAAATGGACGGTGATGTCACACCACTACGTGGAAAAGTAACCAATTCAAGACATTTTCAAATAGGACCTGTGAACTCCATTCCAGATGCCACGGTCACCAAAGATGGGTACTCAGTCATGAATAACAATATGAACAACGTAGATATCGACAGAGAAATGAGTCTTATGGCTGAAAATCAACTAAGATATAATACCTACATCCAAGAAATTAATGAGCGCATCAAGATGATGAGAACAGCGGTAGAAGGGAGATAGGACTAGGTGAAGATTAACAACGGCTTTGATATTAGTGCATCTGCTCTTACGGCCCAACGGTTGCGGATGGACGTTATATCTAGCAACATTGCCAACGCAGAGACAACTCGGGCGAAAGTAGAGAATGGACAAGCAGTTCCATATCGGAGAAAAACGGTTGTTTTGGAGCCGAACCAATCTGGCTTTGCCGATGTTTTGAAGGCTCAAATGGAAGGAAGTAGCACAAGCGCTGCTGGCGTTAAGGTTTCGCAAATTCAGGAAGATCAGTCACCTTTAAAGCCTGTGTACAATCCGGGTCACCCGGACGCTGATAAAGATGGCTATGTATATATGCCTAATGTAGACATTATGAAAGAAATGGTCGACATGATTTCCGCAACACGCTCATACGAAGCCAATGTAACAGCTCTGAATGCATCAAAAGCTATGGTTTCCAAAGCGCTTGAAATCGGTCGCTAAGTTCTAGGACTACTAACTACTTAATAGGGAGAGTAAAACATGATTCAGAACGCCATGTTTAATGTACAGACACCGGCAATACAGCAGATTCAATCGCCTAACAATGAGTTGACGAAAGCGACGCCTTCCGAATCCTTGAAGGATTTTGGTTCCTTCCTAAAGGATGCTCTCAATGAAGTAGGGCAGCAGGAAGTCGCTACGCACCAGATGTCCGACCAATTCATGGCAGGCAAAGTTGATGTAGATCAGGTCATGATCACTTCCCAACAAGCGCTGCTTTCCCTGCAGCTTACTACACAGGTCCGAAACAAAGCGATCGAAGCCTATCAGGAGATCATGCGTACACAGATGTAAAGAGGGTTTAGCAAAGTTTCGGATGGGGTGACGGAGTGAACGAGAGAATCGCCCAATATCGGGATAAGATTTCCGGGTATTGGAATAATTTCAGCAAAAAACAGAAAATATTACTTGTTTCGACATTAGCATTCATCATTATCGCCGTTGTAGTGCTAACGATGCAGTTTACCAAAACCGAGTATGAAGTGGCTTTCCGAGATTTAAATGCTAACGATGCTGCCGGAGTCATTAAATATCTCGATTCTGCGGGTATACCGTACCAACTTAATGCTGGTGGGACACAAATCTCAGTCCCAACTGCTAATGCGGATAAGGCGAAGGTAGATGTTGGGTCTCAAGGCCTGATTCAGAAGGGTTCAATCGGCATGAGCGCTTTTGACCAGTCCTCCTCTGCGATTGGTATGACGGAGAACGAGTTCAATGTGAAGTACAATAATGCATTGAACGGCGAAATACAGCAATTGTTGGAACGGATGGATGGTGTCCAAAGCTCCAAAGCTGTCATTAATATGCCAAAGGAAAACATTTTTGCCGGACTTGAAGAAAAGGACAAAGCCTCCGCTTCGATTCAAATGGAATTCGAGCCTGGCTTTACTCCAAATCAGCAAGCGATCGACGGATACTTTAATCTGGTAAAAACGGCCGTGCCGAATCTGCCAGTGGAAAACATTACGATCACCAATAAGGAATATGAGTTGATTCCAACGGCCAAGGGCGGCCAAGGTGGGCTCACTAGTGGTGTTCAGGAAAACATGGCTCTACAGAAGAAGTTTGAGAGCGATGTAAGGAATAATGTCCAACAATTTTTGTCGAAAATTGTTGGAGACGACAAGGTAAACGTGCTGGTTATGTCTCAGCTAAATTTCGACAAAGTCACATCAAAAGAACAAATGGTCACACCTGTTGATCAAACGAAAATGAAGGGTATTGAAATTAGCGCCCAACAGATTCAGGAAAGCTATACGGGCAGTAGTGGACAAACCGGAGGAGTTGCAGGAACAGGAACACAGGATGTTCCGGGCTACCCGGGAGGAGCTAATTCCGGCAATACCAGCTCAGATAAGAGCTCAAGTACGATTAACTACGAAGTTAACCGAATTGCAAGGGATATCATCCAAAGTCCGTACACTGTAAAAGATTTAACCATTAATGTTGCAGTTGAACCACCAACAGGTCAGCAAACGTTGGATACTGCAACTCAGACAGCAATTCAAAATATTTTGGTTAATATTGTAAGAGCATCTTTGGCGAATTCTGGTACTACTATTACAGACGCTGATTTGGCTAAGAAGGTTTCAGTGTTCTCACAAGCTGTTCCAGCGCCTGCGAGCACGAATACATTCTTCTCAGCTTCCAACCCTTGGCTATGGGGCATCGGAGCTGCTGTTCTGGCACTGCTGGCGGGGGTAATCTTCCTCATCGTACGCGGTCGTCGTAAGCAGGAAGAAGAGTTGGATGAAGAATTGCAACTCATGCCAACGCCGACGGAGTTCCCGTCTATTACCATGGAAAGTGTGACAAATGAAAGTCAAGTGCGTAAACAGCTTGAAAGTCTGGCGAAAAAGAAACCCGACGAATTCGTCAATCTGCTTCGTACATGGCTGGCTGACGAATAGAGGTGAGTTCATTGGCAAAGGCAAGCAGTCAAGGTTTAACGGGAAGACAGAAAGCAGCTATACTTCTGATCACAATGGGACCAGAGGTATCTGCTCAAATATTCAAGCATTTGCGTGATGAGGAGATCGAGCAACTTACATTGGAAATTGCCAATGTGCGGAAGGTCGATGCCATTGAGAAGGACTCCATCATGGCCGAGTTTCATCAAATTTGTCTGGCTCAGGAGTACATTTCCCAAGGCGGTATTAATTACGCTAAAGAAATATTGGAGAAAGCACTCGGATCGCAAAAAGCAGTTGAGGTCATTAACCGTCTAACAGCGACGTTACAGGTAAGACCCTTCGATTTTGCCCGCAAGGCTGATCCAAACCAGATATTGAATTTTATACAGAATGAGAATCCGCAAACGATTGCTCTCGTGCTTTCGTACTTGCAATTTGAGCAGGCGGCTGCAATTCTGTCGTCTCTGCCACAGGAAAAACAGGCAGATGTAGCCCGGCGTGTCGCTGTCATGGACAGTACATCTCCGGAAGTTATTTCTCAGGTGGAACGAGTGTTAGAGCAAAAGCTGTCTGCAACCGCGACGCAGGATTATACGAATGCGGGTGGTATCGAGTCCATTGTTCAGATTTTGAATGGCGTAGACCGCGGAACCGAACGTACGATTCTCGACTCGCTTGAAATTCAAGATCCAGAACTGGCTGAGGAAATCAAGAAAAGAATGTTCGTGTTCGAGGATATCGTCAATGTGGACAATCGTTCCATTCAGCGCATTATCCGCGATATCGACAATGCAGATTTGCAATTGGCGCTTAAAGTGTCCAGTGAAGAAGTACGCGATGTGATTTTCCGAAATATGTCGAAACGTATGGCAGAAACCTTCAAAGAGGAAATGGAGTACATGGGACCGGTGCGGTTGCGTGATGTGGAAGAAGCACAGACACGTATCGTATCGACGATCCGCAGATTGGAAGAGGCCGGTGAGATTATAATCGCACGCGGCGGAGGAGATGACATCATTGTCTAACTTGATTAAATCTTTCCAATATGTTCCTGTAGAGGCTTTGAAAACAATTGATGTGGCACATACGTATGCGCCAGAAACGACGGACGAAGAAATCACAACTGAATATACGGAGCCGGAGCCTCAGCGAGATCACGAGGCTGAACGGCTACGGGATGAAATGCTGAATGATGCTAAGGATTTTGCCGAACGTCAGGTTCGCGAGGCAGCTGAAGAAGCGGAACGGATGCTTCAGGAGGCACAGCAGCAGATTGAAGCCTGGTGGCAGGAACGACGCGAGCATGACGAGCAGTTAACCCAGTCGTTAAAAGCTGATGGGTTTCAGCAAGGATATGAAGAAGGTCAGAAGCTGGCTGAGGCCGAGCTCCAGACGAAATCAGAGCAGATGATGGAAGAAGCACAGGATATTCTGCGTCAGGCCTATGAGATCAAGGAACAACTGATTCAGGAAGCTGAGCCTTTCCTGGTTGAACTGAGTAGTGCTATTGCTGAGAAGGTCATTGAGAAACAGCTTAGCCTTGAGCCTGAATACACGATTGAATTAATTCGTAAAAACTTGGCTCGTAAGCGGGAAAAAGGAACCATTACATTGTGTGTGTCGCCTCAGCATTTCGCATTTGTGCAAGGTGCACGAGAAGAATTGTCATTAACTGTCGATTCGCAGGCAGAACTGCAAATTATACCTGATGGTACCGTTAAAGATCGCGGTTGTGTTATCCGTTCTTCCTTTGGAAGTGTGGATGCGCGGATTGATACGCAATTAGCTGAGATCAAAAAGGAATTACTGCGTCTGGCACATGAGAATGAGGAGCGAAGACATGAAGGGGCTTAATGCGCAGCGCTACATGGATCATTTGCGCCAGCTGGACCCGGTTCGGGTAAATGGCAAGGTTACGCAGGTTATCGGCCTGATGGTTGAATCGGAAGGTCCAGACGCCAGTATCGGGGATGTTTGTTACATTTATCCGGGTAAAACGGCCAAGCCGTTGCAAGCGGAGGTTGTAGGCTTCAGGGACAATAAGGTGCTTCTGATGCCACTTGGAGAACTGCAATCCATTGGTCCCGGTTGTGATGTTGTAGGAACAGGGAAACCGTTGAATGTGCAGGTCGGGTCGGAGCTGTTAGGTAAAGTGCTGGACGGCTTGGGTCAGCCTCTGGATGGCTCATTGATTCCCTCGCGAATGGCGAGATATTCAACCTTCAATATTCCGTCCAATCCGCTGAATCGTCCGCGTGTACAGGAACCAATCAGTATCGGGGTGCGCGCTATCGACGGGTTGCTTACTATCGGTAAAGGACAGCGGGTTGGTATTTTTGCAGGTTCGGGTGTAGGTAAAAGTACCTTGATGGGAATGATTGCTCGTAATACGGAAGCTGATGTGAATGTAATTGCCTTGATCGGGGAACGTGGACGCGAGGTGCTGGACTTTATTGAACGGGATTTAGGCCCGGAGGGACTAGAACGTTCCGTGGTCATTGTGGCAACTTCCGACCAGCCTGCGTTAATCCGTATTAAGGGTGCACTTATTGCAACAACGATCGCGGAATATTTTCGGGATCGCGGGTTGAATGTCATGCTGATGATGGATTCAGTTACCCGGTATGCGATGGCCCAACGTGAAGTGGGACTAGCCGTAGGGGAGCCACCAGCAATGAGAGGGTACACCCCTTCCGTGTTTGCTAGTCTACCTAAGCTTTTAGAACGTGCAGGGACAGGTCCTACTGGCTCCATAACCGCTTTTTATACGGTACTGGTCGATGGTGATGACATGAACGAGCCCATCGCGGATGCGGTGCGCGGGATTTTGGATGGACATATTGTCTTGAATCGTGGAATTGCGAACAAAGGACATTTTCCAGCAATTGATGTGTTAGCGAGTATTAGCCGGGTTATGAAGGATATCGCACCACGAGATCAGATAGATGCTGCCGAGAACATTAAGCGCTTGATGGCCATTTACAAAGATTCGGAGGACCTGATTAATATCGGGGCCTATCAGCAGGGTTCAAATGCAGAAATTGACGAATCCATGGAGCGCATACGGGATATATGGGATTTTACAAGACAAAGAACAGATGAAAAGGCTGAGCTGGATGAGGTAAGGGAGCGTTTGATTTCTGAATTTACGAGGAGATGAAGGTTGAACGATGAGATTTCAGTATTCCTTTCAGAAAGTTGTAGACTTGAAAACCAACGAAAAGTCACAGGCCGAATGGTTGCTTTCCAGTGCTGTCGGGCAATTGCAGGCTGAGGAGCAGACATTAACACAGCTTGTAGGCGAAAGGAATCGGGTCATATCAGCCATTCAAAAGGCTGCCGAGGATTGCGCGCCACTCTCTACCATTCAGGAATTACAGGCTTATGTTAATCATCTGGACCAATGTATTACACGCAAGCATAGGGATGTTCAATATGCGCAGCAAAATGTGCAAAGCAAACAAACCGTTTTGACCGATAAAATGCTGGATGAACAGGTTTGGCTGAAAGCGAGAGAGAAGGCCAACGTGAAATTCCAACAGGAAATGCTCCTGCGCGAGCAGAACGAGCTGGATGAAATGGCTTCCGTGCGATTTGCCATGAAAGCCCGGTAAGCGGAAAGTCATAGGATACGCATATCAGCTGCCTGAGGAGGAAGACGATGGCACAGAAGTTAGCAGAAAATGAACTGGATATGGATTTAGGAAAAGAATCAGGCGGGGGATTTGAACGGTTTATGTTTTTCCTGATTCCGATTGTGTTCACAATCGTTCTGGTCGGGGTCCTGCTTACATTGTTCAATATGGACTTCAGAAGCGAAATGATTTCGTTAGGGAACAAAATACCAGTTGTTAAAAATTGGATACCTGAACCGAAAGATAAGGCTACTCAGACGAAAGAGGCAGATCAGAAGGCTCAGTCTGAAAGTTCTGAAGCAACTATTGAGCAGTTAAAGGCAGATTTAGCCAAGCAGACGGAGGAGCTTAAAAAGGCTACCGCTGCTAAGACGACACAAGATAAAAAGGTTACTGAACTGCAGAATCAGGTCAATACGCTGCAAACGCAACAGGAGCAGCAGTCACAGGCTAGTCAGCAGGGACAGGCCGGTACGCAAACTACAGGTGGAACAACAAATGAAGATCCTTATGTAAAACAGGCCAGAGATCTTGCTAGCATGTATGAAGGGATGACAGCAAGTAAAGCGGCACCGATTATGGAGAATCTGACCACGGAAGAGACTGTGCAGCTGTTAAGCTACATGGACCCTGCCAACAGTGCAAAGATTTTGCAAAAGATGGACGCTAAAAAAGCAGCCGATATTACTATGGCTCTGAAAAACGTAACGCCATCTACGGATTTGTCAGTTGCTGCCTTGCAGTCTCGTCTGAAAAAGGATCAAGGTACCACAGCTGGAACAACGAGTAAGAGTTTGCAAAGCACTCAAATCAGTAGCACATTTGCTTCCATGGACAAGAAGAGCGGTGCCGAACTTATTTTACAAACTTACAAAATCAGTCCAGACAAGGCATTAAACATATTAAATACAGTAGATGATTCGACACGTGGTTCTTTACTTCAAAATATGTCTGCCAAGGATGCAGCTCAGACCGCAAAAATTTTGAACAAACTGATGGGCAGTAAGTAATTTAAATGAAGGGAGGTGAAAAATAAATGACCCTTATTTCTCAAAGTGTATCGCTCGGCTCCAGTCAGACAGCTAGCAGTACAACGGCCTCAACAACGACTACAGCGACAGCTGCTGGAGCAACCACGGGTGCTTTTAATCAAACACTTACGCAAATGATGACAGGCGGGCAAACGGGCTCAGCAGGCACAGATGCGAACGGTTCTCCATTAGTTATGGTACTTCCGCTTATTGCAACTGGAGAATCCACGGAAGCTCCAACCGAGCCGCTGGCCGAAACACTGGCTCCTTTGCTGCAAAATCTTGAAAAGCTGGATGATCAAGTAGCTGTTGATCCTGCTCTGCTTGCAACTCTGCAAGCGTGGATTCAGCAAGTACAACAGTTTTTACAAGGCGACGGAACAAATCAACAGTTAAACGGTGGAGAAACGACAGAGGCGACAGGCTTAACAGCTTTGGCAGCCAACCCGGCTACTCTTCGATTTGCATTACAGGACGCTTTGTCACAACTTGCCAATGTAGCAGAGCAGGCTTCTGGAGACCAAAAGTCCCAGGTGGCACAGTTACTACAATCGCTCCAAAGCGCAACGGCAGGTACGGGAGCTATTTCCGATGAGCAGTGGAATGGTCTAATGAAAGCTGTGGAACTTGCTGATGGTGGGGATTCACAAGCAGTTCAGCCTTATGCAAATCGAGCAAATGGTACTCAGCCCGTAGCTACAGCGACTACAGACAAACAGGTTGTTGCTTCTCAGCAGCAAGCAAGTCAGGGTGAAACTAATCAACAAGGTTCAGAAGGGCAACGTTCATCAACTAATATTCTCGTTCAGTCTGCAGTTAAGACGACTGTAACAGATGAAGCGAGTGCATTCGTAGATGCAACTGAGCAAGCGGATTCGACAGCAACTGACAATCAGACTCCAGTGATCACGACTGCGGGACAGCTTTCGGTACAAACACAAGGAACAACACCTTCGGCTCCGGCTCAACCAGTCGTACATGTACGGCAATTTGCCAAGGAGATGACCGAATTTGTAGTGCAGAAACTTGACATTGTAAAACACACTGGTTTGACGGAAGCGACTATCATGCTTCGTCCAGATCATCTGGGCCAGCTGGAAGTTAAGTTGACAATGCAAAATGGTCATCTGGTTGCCCAGTTCATGACTGAGCATAGCGGAGCGAAGGATTTGCTGGAACAGCAAATGTCGCAGCTGCGTTCGAGTCTCCAGAGCCAAGGTATCCAGGTGGATAAGGTAGAAGTAACGCACAATGAGTCGCTTTCCTCCCATATGTATCAGGATGGACGCGGATCTGGAGCTAATCAGCAGCAGCAGCAATCCAATCAACGTTCCAAAGCTCGTGGTAGAGAAGAGAGCGAAGATGCTATGAAGGTAGCTGAAATGGCAGAGGAACTCCGTAACTGGACAGCAGAACAACGTGCAGATGAAATAAATCGGACAGGCTCCTTTACAGCACAAGCGTAATGATGGAGGTGAGAACACAATGACGACGACAGACAACAATGTATCCACCAGTAACGTCTGGCCGAATTACAATGTGAACAATGTCAAAACGGCGAGTGCCAAGGATACTAAAACGATGGGTAAAGATCAGTTTTTGAAAATTTTGATCACCCAGCTACAAAATCAGGATCCGATGCAGCCTTTGGAGGATAAAGAATTTATCGCTCAAATGGCCCAGTTTTCCTCGGTGGAACAACTGATGAACATTTCTACGCAGTTGAATGCATTGGGACAGTCTTTAGGTACAGCCTCCGGTTTGATAGGAAAAGAAGTCAGCTGGATTGAGGCAGGTAAAAAAGACTCCATTACAGGTGAAACAGGTGCGGGTACAGTGAAAACTGGAATCGTGGATTCCATCGTTATTCGTGACGGTGTGCAGTATGCCAAAATGGGAGCGGCTGAGGTGGCATTAAAAGATGTAACATCAGTGAGCCAGGCTAACACAACGACTCCCGCTACAGATACATCGGATACTTCATCTTCTTCCTCTACTGGAAGCGGTGAGAATTCATGAATGACAGAATAACGGTCGGACGCCTTTTTCCCGCCAACGTGCCCCCGGCAGCAATCTCAAAAAACCGAGTAAATTCGGTATCGAAGGATGCCAGACCGTTCGGTCAGGTGTTACAGGATCAGGTGCTCAAGCTGAGCAACCATGCAGCCAAGCGTCTGGAGCAGCGGGGAATAGAGTTGAGAAGTGACCAAATGGCGAAAATTAACTCTGCTGTGGATAAAGCAGCTGCCAAAGGCGCCAAAGAATCACTGATTTTAATGCAGGATATGGCTTTGATTGTAAGTGTACCTAATCGAACAGTTGTTACCGCGATGGATAAGAAATCCATGGAGGATAACGTATTTACGCAGATAGATAGTGCTGTAATTATTTCATAAAAATGTATACGAAGTGGCTGGCCCGAATAGGAAAGCCATGAAAAAGCCGCGGATCGACTGATGCGGTCAACTAAGCAACCAATCAGAGGAGGATTTATACTCAATGTTGAGATCAATGTATTCAGGTGTATCGGGCATGAAGGGCTTTCAAACGAAGCTGGACGTTATCGGTAACAACATTGCAAACGTAAATACAACAGGCTTCAAGTCCAGCCGAGTGATGTTCAAGGATATCTTGAGCCAAACGAGTTCAGGCGCAAGTGCACCAGACGGAACAACAACCGCCGGGCAAAATGCCAAGCAGGTAGGTTTGGGAGTGTCGGTCAGCTCAATTGATACACTGCACCTTCCAGGTAGTGCAATGACTACGAACAACCCAACGGATTTACGTATTAACGGTGACGGATTTTTCCTGGTCAAAATGAATGATGCACAGGAAGTTCCTTATCTAACTCGTGCGGGTGATTTTCACGTAGATGCGAACCGAAACCTGGTTACTTCTGATGGATTTTTCGTAGGAGATGCGGGTGGAGATCCCATCACACTTGCTGACAATGTTACAGCGTTCTCCATCTCGCAGGACGGTACAATTGTACAACAATTGGATGACGGAACAGTTGATAATGGCACGCAAATCGGATTAGCCAGAGTCACGAATCCAGAAGGTCTGGAAAAAATCGGAGGGAGCTTGTACCGTACTACGGTCAACTCCAACATTGATGCACTTGAGCCTGGAGCAGCCAACTCAGAGGGGCGTGGAGCTATCATCTCAGGTCAGCTGGAAATGTCCAACGTTGATCTGACAGGCGAATTTACCGAAATGATCGTAGCTCAGCGCGGATTCCAAGCGAACTCGCGTATCATTACGACCTCGGATGAAGTGCTTCAGGAAGTTGTAAACTTGAAACGATAATCTCATTTAAACGCGGAGGAGTAGAGGCTCCTCCGCACCTATCAGGAGGTTGGTGTTACGATGATCCCGTTAACGCGGCTGAACGGCTCGCCTATGTGGCTTAATGCGCTGCTCATTGAGACTGTGGAGGAAACACCGGATACATACGTCACTTTGGTGACGGGGAAACGGTTGATTGTATTGGAAAAAGCGGCAGATGTCGTCTCCTTGATCAAGGGTTACAGCCGTGAAATCGGCATACATGCCGCCACGATAAAAGTGCAACAAATGGAGGAAGACGAATGAAGAAGATGCTGCCATGGCTCATTACAATTTTACTCGCGATTACTTTGATTGCAGGCGCGGCCTTTGTACTTATACCAGCGCTTAGCGGGAAGAAGTCGGAAGTCATACCGAATGCGCAAGCTGCTCAAGCAGAACAACTTCCAAGATTGTCAGCAGATGAATTGGTGGAAGTGAGCTCTGAAATTACCGGTATCAAAACGAATTTGGCAGACGCAGATTACATTGTCCAGATGAACCTATCTTTTCAATTGAACGATGCCAAAGCAAAAGAATCTTTTGAAAAAATTAAAGACATCAGTATTAAGCCCATCGTTATTCAATTGCTTGCAGACACCAAACCTGATGAGCTCAGAACGGCTAAAGGCCGGGACCAGTTCAGTGACAAGCTGACGGATCTCATCAACAAGTCGCTCCCTGAAGGTCACCTGGGGAACGCCAAAATTACAGACTTTTTGCTGGCAGCCATTTGATTCCAGGTGAACTTGTCAGGAACACGTAAGGGGGTGAATAACATTGGTGGATGTACTGTCACAAGGGGAAATTGATGCCCTTTTAGCAGCTCTTTCGTCCGGTGAAATGGATGCGGAAGAACTTAAAAAGGAAGATACCCAAAAGAAAGTTCGCGCTTATGATTTTAAAAGAGCGCTTAGGTTTTCCAAGGATCATATACGGAGTCTGACGCGGATACACGAGAACTTTGCGCGGTATCTGACCACATATTTTTCAGCGCAGCTTCGTACTTTTGTCCAAATTAATGTCGTTCAGGTGGAGCAGCTTCCTTATGATGAATTCATTCGCTCCATTCCGAAAATGACCATTTTAAACATTTTTGAAGCTGAACCGCTGGAAGGCCGTATGGTGCTTGAGGTTCACCCGAACGTTGCTTATGCCATGTTGGACAGGCTTCTCGGAGGAACAGGTTCGGCACCGTCAAAGGTTACTGCGTTGACCGAAATCGAGACGACGATCATGGAGCGAATTTTCAGCCGTACCTTTGATAGCCTGCAAGAGGCTTGGAAAACGGTACTGGACATTGAACCGCGCCTAGAGGCGATGGAAACGAATCCGCAGTTTATGCAGATTGTTTCGCCCAATGAAACGATTGCTCTGATTTCGCTTAGCACCAAAATTGGTGATACCACAGGGATGATTAACCTCTGTATCCCGCACGTGGTATTGGAACCCATTATGGCCAGACTGTCCACGCACCAGTGGTTTACATCCGAAAAGAAATCAAGGGCGCCCGAAGAGATCGACGCCTTGAGATTACGGGTCACCAAAGCAGAGCTCCCTATTATTGCGGAGTTGGGTGAATCCCGGATAAATGTAGCCGAGTTTCTGGGTCTTTCGGTAGGGGATGTCATTTCATTGAACAAGCCTGTCAAAGAAGGACTATCCATCCGGGTGGGCGAGAAATTGAAGTTTATGGGAAGTCCCGGGATGGTAAGAGATCGTGTTGCCGTACAAATTGATGAAATTGTCAACGAAGGAGTTGAAGAAATTGACGAGTAAAGACTATTTGTCCCAGGAGGAAATCGATGCCTTGCTGAAACAGTCTGAAGCGGGGACGGATTCTACTCCCGCCAACAAGACCGTTGACGATTTTCTGACTCCTCTGGAGCAGGATGCTCTCGGGGAAATCGGTAATATAACGTTCGGCAGCGCAGCTACGGCTCTTTCCACACTGCTCGGTCAAAAGGTGGATATTACGACACCTAAAGTTTCAATTATTACCCGTTCTGAATTTGAAACTGCATTTCCAAAGCCACACGTAGCTGTACATGTAAATTATGTAGATGGATTCGAGGGTATTAACTCACTCGTAATCAAAAAGCGTGATGCACAAGTGATAGCGGACTTAATGCTTGGTGGTGAAGGTAACCCAGCGGATGAAGAATTGAATGAAATTCACATCAGTGCCGTGCAGGAAGCGATGAACCAGATGATGGGATCATCGGCGACCTCTATGTCTACCATGTTTAATCGTTTTGTTAATATCTCTCCACCGGGGATTGATATTTTGGATCCTATGCACGGTGATGGAGTATCTAGTCTGCCGGATGAAGAAACGCTCATTACAGTATCCTTCCGGTTATTGATCGGGGATCTTATTGACTCTACGCTGATGCAACTGTTGCCTGTTAATTTCGCCAAAAAAATGGTGAGCATCCTAATGAATGGCGGAGAGGATGAAGAACAACCGCAAGCGTCCGCACAACAGGTAGCTGCAACAGCTGCTCCCGAAGCGCCGCAACAAGCTAGCGTTCCGCAGCAACCGCCTGCACCAGCCTATCAACAGCCACCTGCAGCCGCGCAGGCGCCGCAAGACGCAGGCTATGGGCAACAACCGCCAATGTATCCTCAAGACCCGGGATATGGGCAGCAGGGCGCTCCAGGCTATGGAATACCAGCTGGTGTACCGCCGCAAGCTCCTTACGGAACGCCTCATCACTACGGCGCAGTACCGGGACGTAATGTAAATGTACAACCTGTACAATTTTCTAACTTGCAGTCCGGTGCATTTGCGCAAGTGGATGAAAACAATTTAAATTTATTGATGGACATTCCCCTTAGAGTCACCGTAGAATTAGGAAGGACCCAAAAGCAAATTAAAGATATTCTGGAGCTCTCACAAGGTTCAATTATTGAACTGGACAAGCTTGCCGGGGAGCCGGTGGACATTTTGGTTAACAACAAACTGATTGCCAAGGGCGAGGTTGTCGTAATCGACGAGAACTTTGGCGTGCGTGTAACAGATATTGTAAGCCAATGGGACCGTATTCAAAAATTACAATAAAAGCATAATTTAGGGAGGATTTATTTCAGATGGCAAACCGTATTTTGATCGTGGACGATGCTGCATTTATGAGAATGATGATTCGGGACATCCTGTCCAAAAATGGATTTGAAGTAGTAGGAGAGGCCCAGGACGGATCACAGGCCATTGAAAAATTCAAGGAGCTTCGTCCGGACCTGATTACGATGGATATCACGATGCCTGAAATGGACGGCATTGCCGCTCTGAAGGAAATCAAACAAATTGACGCGAACGCAAAGGTTATCATGTGTTCCGCGATGGGTCAGCAAGCAATGGTTATTGATGCCATTCAAGCTGGCGCAAAAGATTTTATCGTTAAGCCTTTCCAATCGGATCGGGTTATCGAAGCCATCAACAAAACACTGGGTGTGTAAGGCGCACCCAGTATGGATACACAACAGGGTGCCTCTGACGCATTGAGTACATCCAGCAATATAGGCAACATTGCCTGGGTCCTTTTCGTGCTAATCTTTATCATCGTACTGATCGTGTACTTGATACGGTTTTTGAGTAAAAGAAATCAGAGCTGGTTCAGCAACCGCTCCGTTCGCATACTGGGAGGCGTGGGACTTGGTCCCAATAAATCCCTTCAGCTTGTTGAAGTTGGTAGCAGTGTGTACCTCATTGGTGTGGGAGAAGATATCCGGCTTGTTGACAAAGTATCCGATCCTGAAGAAGTGGAGCAAATTTTGGCCGCACTGGAGCAGGAAGCTTCTCTGCAGCGCGGCCCGATTGCCCCGCTATTCGCTAAAATTGCGGATAAGCTTCGCCGGAACAACGCGGCACAGCAGCAGCCTGAAGAGGAGACATCTTTTCACGAGATGTTTGAATCCAAGCTTCGGCAAATGCCGAATCGCAAGGATAAACTTGAAAAGCTGCGCAATGAGGAGAATACTACAGATCGGTCGGGAGATTCATGAGAAAAAAGATTATACTTGCATGTTTGCTGCTTGTCTTGTTCAGCTTCATTTCGGTGACGGCGGCCTCTGCGGAACCGATTCCGAACATTGATATTCAAGTCGGCAATTCGGACAAAGGACAGCCCGGTGCCACCTCGCTGTCTATTATTTTACTTATTACTGTCATTAGTGTAGCGCCCGCGTTGCTTGTACTTATGACAAGTTTTACGCGAATTGTGATTGTGCTTGGCTTTGTGCGAACTTCGCTGGGAACCCAGCAGATGCCGCCTAATCAGGTGCTTGTCGGACTGGCTTTGTTTCTCACTTTATTCATTATGGCACCGACGTTCTCAGCTATGAATGAAACTGCACTTCAGCCGTATCTCAAGGGGGATATAACACAGTCTCAGGCGCTGGATAAGGCATCGGTACCGATCAAGACTTTTATGTTCTCTCATACACGTGAGAAGGATCTACTACTATTTATGAAATACACCAAGATGGAAAAACCAAAGAACTATCAGGATATTCCACTAACGGTGATGGTTCCGGCTTATGCAATCAGTGAGTTGAAAACGGCATTTCAGATGGGCTTTATGATTTTTATACCATTTTTAGTTATAGACATTGTAGTGTCGAGTACACTCATGGCTATGGGGATGATGATGCTACCACCGGTAATGATTTCACTTCCTTTTAAAATACTGCTCTTCGTACTTGTAGATGGTTGGTATTTGGTAGTCAAATCATTGCTTCTGAGTTTTAACACATGAATACTTCATGCAAGGACAGCAATCAAGGAGGACGGCAATGACTTCGGAGTTTATTATTTCCCTGGCTGGGCAAGCGGTGTACATTGTACTCAAGGTGAGCGCTCCGATGCTGATTTTGGGGCTAGTCGTGGGTTTGATTATCAGTATTTTTCAGGCGACAACCCAAATTCAGGAGCAAACACTGGCCTTTGTTCCGAAGATTGTCGCCGTATTGCTGGCATTGCTTTTGTTCGGGCCCTGGATATTGACCACATTAGTGGACTTTACGTATAACATTCTAGACAATTTGTACAAATATATAGGTTAGGCTGAATGTTATGAACATATTGTTACAGAGTTTTCCTGTTTTTTTGCTGATTTTTTGTCGGATTACCTCATTTTTTGTAGTAGCGCCTATTTTTTCAACCCGAGGGGTACCTAATATCTTTAAGGTTGGAATTTCAGGATTTCTAGCTTTGGTCGTGTATCTTACATATGGTACGCATCAACAGGTACCGACCGATGTATCGTACGTGCTGTTAGTGGGTCGTGAAGTGCTGATTGGGTTGTTATTGGGGTTTACTGCATATCTGTTCATGACAGCGATCCAAACTGCAGGTTCATTTATAGATCTACAGGTGGGCTTCGGAATGGCGAGTGTGTTTGATCCCATGACAGGGGCTTCAACGCCTTTAACGGGGAATTTTAAGTTTGCCATTGCAGTATTGTTCTTTTTAAGTATAAATGGGCACCATCATCTGCTAAATGCTATCTTATACAGCTATGATTGGGTACCGTTGACAAATGATTTTTTTGTAAAGCTGTATGGTGGCAGTGTAACTGAATTCCTGGTACGTTCTTTTGCGGAATCATTTATGCTTGCTTTTCAAATTGCTGCTCCTATTGTAGTGGCTACCTTTTTAACAGATGTGGGACTTGGTTTTTTAGCTAAAACAGCGCCACAATTCAACATTTTTGTTATTGGTGTACCTCTTAAAATTATTGTGGGACTGTTCATGTTACTGCTTCTCATGCCAAGTTTTGCTTTTATATTCGAAAGATTGTTTTCGGTGATGTTCGAATCCATGCGCAACTTGTTGGATATTATGGGTAATCGTCCTTAATGTCTGGTCTGGAGGAACGTAGTTTGTCATTTAAATATGCTATGAACCTGCAGTTGTTCTCAGGGGAAAAAACGGAAAAAGCTACACCCAAAAAGAAACAGGATGCAAGACAAAAAGGGCAGGTTGCCAAAAGCATGGAGTTGCCCGCCGCTGGTGTCTTGCTGGTTACGTTTTTTTGCCTCATGATTTTCGGCGGGTATTTTAAGGACCATGCAGTTCGACTATTTCGAGATATTTTTGTGAATCGGCTCTCTATGGAGGTAACGCCGAACACAACTCTGTTGATGATGGGCGAGTATGGCGTGCAAATCTTGATTATGCTGGCACCTATTTTTATTGGGGCTATTGTCATCGGGATAGCAGCCAATTACATGCAGATCGGTTTTTTATTAACCGGAGAGGGCATTACGCCCAAGTTTAGCAAGATTGATCCGATTAAAGGATTCAAAAATATTTTTTCCATGAGGTCATTGGTTGAATTCCTAAAATCTGTTTTAAAGATGACCATAATTGGTTATCTGGTGTACAGCGTACTCTGGAAAACAAAGGCTGACCTACCCAAACTGGCTGAAATGTCCGGCGATCAGATGTTGAGCTTTACAGCTTCATTGACGATGGAACTGGGGCTCAAAATTGGTGTGGTGCTGTTCGTTTTAGCGGTATTGGATTATATGTATCAACGTTATGAGCATGAGAAAAACCTGAAAATGTCCAAACAAGACATCAAGGATGAATACAAGAAAATGGAGGGTGACCCGCTGATTAAAGGGAAAATTCGCGAGCGTCAACGCCGTATGGCTATGCAGCGTATGATGCAGGAGGTTCCTAATGCAGATGTCATCATCACCAACCCTACGCACTTTGCTGTGGCTTTGAAATATGACGGTTCGGAGATGGAAGCGCCGCAGATTATTGCGAAAGGGCAAGATTACGTTGCGCTCCGAATTAAAGAAATTGCCAAGCAAAACGGCGTAATAACGATGGAAAACAAGCCGCTGGCGCGGGCGCTGTTTCAAAGAGCCGAAATCGGGGATGCGATACCAGCTGATCTGTTCCAGGCCGTTGCCGAAGTGCTGGCGTATGTATATAAATTAAAAGGTAAAGTGAAATAAAGGGATCGGAGGGCTAGAGACCCGTGAAAATAAAAGAAATAACTGTCCTTGCAGGCGTCATCGGTATCGTTCTTATGATGATTCTCCCGATCCCATCATGGCTGCTGGATATCCTACTCGTCATTAATATTTCTATTGCTTTGATGATTCTACTCGTTTCTATGAATACGAAGGAAGCTTTACAGTTTTCTATTTTCCCTTCATTGCTGCTCATTACAACGTTGTTTCGTTTGGCACTTAATATCTCTACAACCAAACTTATTTTAGGTGAGGGACATGCAGGGGAAGTAGTTGCTACGTTTGGTAGTTGGATTGCAGGAGGGCAAATTGCCGTCGGTTTTGTTGTCTTTCTCATTCTCGTGGTCGTACAGTTCATTGTTATCACCAAGGGATCTGAGCGGGTTGCTGAGGTAGGCGCACGGTTTACATTGGATGCGATGCCGGGTAAACAAATGAGTATTGATGCTGATCTGAATGCAGGTTTGATCAATGAGCAGCAAGCCCGTGAACGACGCAGTAAAATCGAACGGGAAGCTGATTTTTACGGAGCGATGGATGGTGCGAGTAAATTCGTTAAAGGTGATGCCATTGCTAGTATTATCATTTTGATCATTAACTTGGTCGGCGGCTTTATTATCGGTATGGCCGTTCAGGGAAAAGGATTTCAAGAGGCGCTGTCGACTTATTCTGTACTCACCATCGGTGACGGACTGGTCAGCCAGATTCCCGCACTGCTCATATCCACGGCGTCAGGCTTGATTGTTACACGAGCTACGTCGGATGGCAACTTGGCAGAGGATTTAACTGGACAGCTCTTTTCTTATCCAAAATTGATCTATATTGTGGCTGCCACAATTGCATTATTGGGTCTCTTCACGCCTATTCATATCATTACAACTCTTCCACTGGCGATTCTGCTGTTTTTCGCGGCTCGAAGAATGCAGGGCAATATGGAACGCAAGCAGATAGCCGATGAACAGCTGGAAGAGGAGCAACAAATTGAAGAAGTCCGTAGTCCAGAAAGTGTCATTAATCTGCTTCAGGTAGATCCAATTGAATTTGAATTTGGATACGGGTTAATTCCGCTGGCGGATACACAGCAGGGCGGGGATTTATTGGATCGGATTATTATGATCCGTCGTCAATGTGCTTTGGAGCTGGGTTTGGTTGTGCCGGTCATTCGTATTCGGGATAACATTCAGCTCAAGCCTAACGAATATGTCATTAAAATTAAAGGTAATACCGTGGGCGGCGGGGAGCTTCTGTTAAATCATTACCTGGCTATGAGTCCGGGATACGACGACGATTCTATTACAGGGATTGAAACGACAGAACCGGCCTTCGGATTACCCGCGCTCTGGATTGATGAAAACACTAAGGATGTTGCGGAACTATCGGGTTATACCGTAGTTGATCCACCTTCAGTTGTAGCTACTCATCTTACGGAGACGATCAAGAAACATGCTCATGAGTTGCTTGGCAGACAGGAAACACGGTCGCTGGTCGACAATCTCAAAGAGAATTATCCAGTGCTGGTGGACGACCTTATTCCTTCTGTGCTTGCGATTGGGGATGTACAAAAAGTGTTAGCCAAGCTGTTGAAAGAAAAAATCTCCATTCGCGATATGGTGACTATTTTCGAAACGCTAGCTGACTACGGTACTTATACAAAAGATCCCGACGTGCTGACTGAATATGTCCGTCAGGCGTTGTCCCGACAGATTACGCAGCAATTTGCCCAACAAGGGGAGACGTTACGCGTTATTACAGTGGGGCCAGGATTGGAGAAGAAAATTGCTGAAAGCGTGCAACAGTCGGAGCAAGGTAGCTATTTGGCTCTTGATCCGGTGTCTACGCAAACGGTGTATCAAAGGATGATGGAGCAAATCAACCGTCTCATTCAATCTGGACAGCAGCCTATTGTGTTAACGTCACCGACAATTCGTATGTATTTGCGGCAAGTGATGGAGCGGACTATGCAGGATGTCCCGGTGCTGTCGTACAGTGAGCTGGAGCCGAACGTTGAAATTCAAAGTGTCGGGGTGGTGAACTTATGAGAGTGAAACGATATGTAGTGGATACCATGCCAGAAGCTATGCTGCAAATCAGGGGTGACTTAGGAACTGACGCCGTCATTTTAAGTACAAAGGAAATGAAGGTCGGCGGTTTCATGGGAATGTTCAGTAAAAAGAAAATCGAAGTGGTAGCTGCGGTAGAGGAAAAGCAACCTCAAAAGCCACGACGGTTTGGACCATCTTCACAAGAGCCTACCCAGGCGGCTTCATCTTCAATGAATGCTCCTGAACAGCCAGAAAAATCATTTATGCCTGTGGTTCCCAGACAAGCTGCTCCAGAAGCTTATCGGCGGGTAACGCAGATGACGGGTGGTTCCAAAGAAGAACAAGCTGAATTAACGAATGATGCAGAACAGGCAGCTTCAGCAACTGAGCATTTGTTATCTAGGCCTGCTAATAATCTGGAGACTATGTCTCAAGTACTTGATCATGAACCATTGCTTTCGAACATGAAATCATCCAGTGAACTGTTTAAACAGCCCATTGAAGTAAGTGTTCCAGAGAAGAGCGGAGCAGAGGAAAATCAGGCTCTGCTTAATGAATTGCGGGAAATGAAGGCTATGATGACTCGGTTTTCCCGAAATTCTTCATTGGAAAGTACTTGGCCGGAGCCGCTGCAAGAGATTTGTGAGCGTGTGCTGGAGCAGGAAGTGGAACGCGATTTACTGGAGTATTGGCTCGAACAGGTATATGTGCGCCGGAGTGAGCATCCTTTTGGGCCTGAAACTTTTGATTGGGAACAAGCCTTTCGTGAGGAAGTGGCCAGTTTTATTCAGACAAGACTGGACAAAGGGATCTCCAAAGATACCAAAATTGTGTATGTGGCAGGTCCTACCGGAGTAGGGAAAACGACAACCATTGCCAAGTTAGCAGCAGAGCAGTTGTTTAAGCATCATCGCAAAGTTGGATTTATTACTTCTGACACGTACCGGATTTCAGCGGTCGAGCAACTGCGTACATATGCTACTATTTTGAATGTACCGCTTGAAGTTGTGCAATCTCCCGGTGACGTCCACAGAGCCATTCAACGGCTGGAACATTGTGACCTGATCCTCATGGATACCGCAGGACGAAATTATCGTAATGAATTACTTGTTTCGGAACTGCAAAGTCTGCTTTCGCCTATTAATGAAAGTGAGACGTATCTGGTACTCAGCCTGACATCCAAAAGCAAAGATATGCTCAATATAACTGGACATTTCAGTAAGTTTGGTCTTGGTAAGGTTGTATTTACTAAGATGGACGAGACAGGTAGCTGCGGTGGAATGTTTAATCTTTTGCATCAATTTCCGATGCAACTGGCTTATATTACCAATGGACAAAATGTTCCTGACGACCTGCTTCATCCCGATACAGAAATGGTGACAAGCATGCTGCTTGGACCCAAAGCATCATCAGGAGCTAACGGAGATTCCATATGAGTGACCAAGCCCAATCACTTAGACAAATGGCTTCTTCCTTGGATAAATATCGATTGCCCCCACGTAATCGTCAAGCCAAAATTATAACGATCACCAGTGGTAAAGGCGGGGTGGGCAAATCCAATTTTACGCTGAATTTTGCTCTGGCTCTGCAATCCCTTGGTCGAAAGGTACTTGTGTTTGATGCTGATATCGGTATGGCCAATATTGATGTATTAATGGGGGCCAATTCACAATACAATCTTCTTCACCTGTTGAAACGTGAGAAATCAATTGATGAAATTATTCAAACGGGTATAGGTGGTTTGCCTTATATTGCTGGAGGATCGGGCTTGAGCGAATTGTTTACGTTATCGGATGACGATCTGAATTATTTTGCCGAAGAAGTAGAAAAAATGGCGGCAGATATGGATTACATTCTATTTGATACAGGTGCAGGTTTATCTAAAGAAAACCTTAAATTCATCACTTCAGCTGACGAATGCCTGGTCGTAACCACACCGGAACCGACGTCCTTAACAGATGCGTATGCGCTAATTAAAGTCGTCAGCGGGTTGCAAAAGAATACGGTATTCAAAATTATAGTCAATCGTGCCGATAACGATAATGAGGCCCGTCAAGTTGCCGATAAGATCGCACTGGTTGCGAAACGCTTTTTGGAGATCGAAATCCCGTTGCTTGGGCATATCAGTGATGATACTCATGTCATGCAAGCAGTCAAAAGGCAAGTACCTTTTATGGTTGCTTTTCCGGGATGTGCGGCTTCAAGAGATGTATTGAATCTGGCACACCGTTTTGCAGCAATGCCACAGATTCCGCAATCAGGTGCATTGAGTGGAATTAAAGGGTTTATGCAAAAATGGTTGCGACGTTCTGTACATTGATTTTGATGAGAGGAAACAGAGGTGTTTAACATGTGTGCTTACCGGGTGCTGGTTGTAGATGATTCGGCCTTTATGCGCAAAATTATTACAGATTTAATTGTAAGGGATGAGTCGTTCAACATCGTAGGTACAGCCGCCAATGGCAAAGAGGCTGTAGAGAAAGTGAAGGAATTGCAGCCCGATTTGGTCACCATGGATGTCGAGATGCCTGAAATGAATGGTCTTGAAGCATTGCCATTGATTATGGCAGCCCATCCGCTACCTGTTATTATGCTGTCAGGCATTAATGAACAAGGCATGAAGGAGACCATCATGGCTCTGGAGGCAGGAGCTTTCGATTTTATAAGAAAGCCTTCCATTGCTCATGCGCAAGATATCGAGCAAGTGAGCAAGGCGCTGCTGGAACAGATGCACACTGCTATGCAAGCAGTGCGGAGCCGCCTGGAGCGCAAGGAAGCTAATGAGCGCAAAGCTGCATTGGAACAAACGAAAAAAACGCCACAGGAAAAGCCTACAGGACAGGCGGTGACTGAGAAACGAGCAGGCAGTCAAGCTTCGACAGACAAGCCTGCTGTTGTTCCGCTTGCTCCTTCACCTGCTGTATCAACTCAGCCGAAGCGTGATGCTGGCAAGTCCGTCCCGGCAGCAGCCAAGCAGGAAACGAAACGACAACAGTCTGGAACATCTGTTACGGCGGGGCGCATAGAACAGCCAGCTGCTCAGCCAAGCAAGTCAGTCCAAGCATCTACTGTTCAGAAGAAGGAAGACTTGTCCAAGGGGATGGGACGAACACCAGGGAAACTAAACAGTTCTAATACGGCCGCTGACAAATCGCTGCATGGTAAGGATAAAGCAGGGCTGGTTAAGCCGGAGCCCCGTAAGACGGTGAGTTCATCAGCTACTCCTATTCCAGCGGCTGCTACGCCTCCAGTAACGGCACCTACAGTTCCTGCCGCACCTAAAGGATTTTCTCTTAAAAAAGGTGTGCATACGTCCAGCTTTCGCAAACTGGTGGCGGTGGGATGTTCTACGGGCGGTCCGCGGGCGCTTAAGACGCTGTTGGAACGCATTCCTGGTGATTTTCCTGCTCCAATCGTTATCGTTCAGCATATGCCGCCAAACTTCACTCGTTCGCTGGCACAACGCTTGAACACGTTAAGTCCACTCCGAGTTGTGGAGGCTGAGCAGGGAATGACGCTGGAGACTGGAACGGCCTACATTGCCCCAGGGGGATATCAACTAAGAATTGTGCCAGGAGCCGGTGGTAAATACACTGTGTCACTGAAGATGGAGGAAGCTCGCAATGGTCACCGTCCTTCCGTAGATACGATGTTTGAATCGTTGCTCTCGTTAACTTCGTTGGAGCGGCATCTAGTATTGCTCACTGGAATGGGGAGCGATGGGGCCAAAATGATGAAAAAGCTTTATGATGCTGGGGTACAATCCACATTTGCTGAAAATGAGGAAACTTGTGTAGTGTACGGAATGCCCCGCTCAGCAGTAGAGTTAAAATGTGTGCGTCACCTTCTGCCAATGCAGGAGATCGCCCCCAAGCTTGTACAAGTTGTGAAATAATCGGAGTGTAACTCATGGAGGAGGTGTCTCACAATGGACATGAACCAATATTTAAACATGTTTATTGATGAGTCGAATGATCATCTGCAATCTCTTAACGAAAAAATGCTTCAACTGGAAAGCAATCCAACCGATCTAGGCATCGTTCAGGTGATTTTCCGTTCTGCCCATACCCTCAAAGGAATGGCTGCTACGATGGGATTTGAAGACCTAGCATCGCTAACTCACCAAATGGAAAACGTTCTTGATCTGGTACGTAACAACAAGCTGGCGATGCATGAATTTATATTCGATACCTTATTTAAAGGATTGGATGCTTTGGAGTCCATGGTGCAGCACATTACAGAGGGAGGCGACGGAAAAGCGGATGTCTCCTCTATTGTATCTTCACTACAATCCATCGTGAGTGGGGATTTCCAAAAGTCCGGCACAAATGCTGCCACTGAGGAGTCTCCATCTAAAAAAGTGGACAAAAACGATAGTGCTGGGCTTGTCTTGGATCAGTTCCAGTATTCTGTACTGGAGCAATCTATTTCTGAAGGACATCGTGTTCACTATATACAGGTAACAATCAGCTCAGAGAGCCAGTTGAAAGCGGCACGTGCCTTTATGGTGTTCAATACGCTGGAAAACTCTGGTGAAATCGTCAAGGCCTATCCGTCGGTACAGGATATTGAGCAGGAGAAATTCGAGCAAAGCTTCTCGTTATATTACATAACGCAGAAAGAAGTTGGGGAGCTGGAAAAGGAAATCGCGGGTATCTCTGAAATTGACACTGTCTCAGTGGTACAACTAGATCAGGAATCGCTTAAACAAATGAGCGAAGTTACTGCTGGACTGGCTGAGGCTGCTGCGGTGCAGGAAGCACCTGTTGCCGTGCAACCACCTGCTCCATCCCAGCCGCAGTCTCCAGCTGCGGCCTCTGTGGCTAAGCCATCAGCAGGTAAAGCGCCAGCAGCTAAGGCAGCTGCGCCTACGCATAACCGTACGATTCGCGTAGATATTGAACGCCTGGATGTACTTATGAACTTATTTAGCGAGTTGCTCATTGACCGTGTGCGGTTAGAGCAGTTGGCAAGTGAAGCTTCCAATCCAGCACTGACAGAAACAGTAGAGCACATGAGTCGTGTGAGCAGCGATTTGCAAAACGTCGTTCTTAAATTGCGGATGGTACCAGTAGATACTGTTTTCAATCGTTTCCCGCGTATGGTGCGCGATCTGGCCAAATCGCTGGATAAAAAACTTGATTTGGTTATTACTGGAGCAGAGACTGAAATGGACCGCACTGTTATCGACGAAATTGGCGATCCTCTGGTGCATTTGCTTCGGAACTCCGTGGATCATGGCATTGAGTCGGTAGCCGACCGGATTGCAGCTGGTAAACCTGAGACAGGAACGGTTCACTTGCGTGCTTTCCATAGCGGAAATAACGTATTCATCGAGATTGAAGATGACGGAAATGGTATTAATCGCGATAAGGTACTAAACAGTGCTATTTCTAAAGGGATTTTGACGGCAGAGCAAGCAGCGGTCATGACCGACGAAGAAGCCTATCAGGTATTGTTTGCTCCGGGCTTCAGTACAGCTGCAGTCATTTCAGACGTATCAGGACGTGGTGTCGGTTTGGACGTTGTTAAATCCAAAATCACCGCTTTGGGTGGTAATGTTACGGTTCACTCTACACTGGGCCAAGGCACTAATTTCTCTGTGCAATTGCCGCTGACCCTATCCATTATTGCAGCCATGATGATACAGATCGGTTCTGAAAAATATGCGATTCCATTGTCCTCCATTGTGGAGACTGCGATCGTCAAGCGAACACAAATTCGTTCAGTACATGGCAATAAAATGATTGCTTTCCGCGATTCTCATATCCCGCTCATCTCCTTGAGTCAGCTGTTCGAGGTACCGGACTTCAATGAAGATGAAGAAGAAGAGACAGAGGTCGTGGTCATCCGCAAGGGAGACCGTCTGGCAGCTCTTTCCGTACAGGACTTTTTGGGACAAAGTGAAATTGTCCTTAAAAATCTGGGCAAATACCTTCCAAACATCCAAGGAATTTCAGGCGCCACGATTCTGGGTGACGGTCAGGTTGCTTTGATCATCGACCCGAATGTTTTCATTAAATAATGTCTTCATCAAAAATGAAAGAAATGTGAAGTTGCTGACATCAATAAGGAGGGTTTTTAGACATGGGAGAAGAAATTAAAGTTATCGTATTTAAGCTTGGTGAAGAGGAATACGGTGTTGAAGTAGAAAAAGTCCAATCTATTGAACGCATGGTGCCGATTACACGGGTTCCAAGAACCTACGATTTTGTTAAAGGAGTATTCAACATGAGAGGCGTAGTCATTCCGGTTATTGATCTTCGTGGCCGGTTTGGATTACCTGAAGCTGAATATACCGATCAAACTCGCATCATTATCGTTGCAGTGGGTGAAATGCAAGTCGGCTTTATTGTTGACTCAGCGAATGATGTTATTGACCTGAATTCTGACAATATCGAGACACCACCGGAAGTGATTGGTGGAGTTAAGGCTAAATACCTTCGCGGAGTTGCTAAGATTGGTGAAGAGCGCTTGTTGATTATGCTGAACTTGTCCGAAGTCCTGAATCGTAGCGAGATGAACCAACTGGAAGGCTTAGAGGATTAACATATGGAAAATCTTGGAAATCTTGAAGACTTCAAGTTGGATGTGTTGAAAGAAGTCGGCAACATTGGCTCGGGGAACGCTGCTACAGCGCTCTCCCGGCTTCTCAATAAGCCGGTCGATATGGGTGTGCCCAAAGTACAAATGCTGCCCTTTGAGGAAATTGCCGAGAAAGTCGGCGGCTATGAGCAACTTGTTGTTGCCATATTTTTTAGGGTAGAAGGGGAAGCCCCCGGGAATCTATTCTTCATATTGCAGCCTCAGGCGGCAAAAAGCTTACTTTCCCGTTTGGCGAATATTCCTTCAGATGATGAGGACAGTTTTAACGAAATGGAGCACTCAGCCCTGTCGGAGATCGGAAACATTTTAGCAGGCTCATATTTGTCTTCGCTGGCAGACTTTACGCGTTTATCTATGTATCCAACAGTCCCTGCGCTGGCGTTGGACATGGCAGGAGCAATTCTCAGCTATGGACTGCTGCAGTTTGGGCAGATGGGGGATGCTGCATTATTGATTGACACATCGTTTCTGGAAGGGCAGAATCAGATAGAGGGTCAATTTTTCCTGATTCCTGATCCAGAATCGTTCGGGAAAATCTTTAGGTCGTTAGGAGTCCCGATGAACGATGATTGAGGATAAAAGCATCATTAAAGTCGGTATGGCTGACTTAAATGTTACCAGTAACCCGAACTCGATTCGCACGACAGGACTCGGTTCTTGCGTCGGATTGACTCTCTACGATCCTCACTTGAAACTGGCAGGTATGGCACATGTGATGCTACCATCCTCGGATATTGCACGTGAAGGGCAACTGAATATTGCTAAATACGCCGATACGGCGCTGCCCGAGTTATTTGAGCGGATGCTGAAATTGGGTGCTGAACGACGCAGGCTGATTGCCAAAATGGCAGGGGGAGCGCAGATGTTCGCCTTTGCCGGTAGTGGAGATACCATGCGCATTGGTCCACGCAATGTAGAATCATGCAAAGAGATGCTCGTAGATCTCGGTATTCCCTTGATTGCGGAGGACACAGGCGGCAATTATGGACGAACGATTGAGTTGGACTCTGAAACTGGCGTTTTGAATATTCGAAGCGTACAAAAAGGTGTAAAGGAATTATAAACATGTTATTTGGCAGCTTACGCATTAATCTTTGGTCTGGAGTAGTCGGATTTATTCTGACTTTTGTGTTGTCCGTTGGCAGCAATCTGCTGACCACGAGCTTAATTCGTGGCTTGATCGCCTTCGTTTTTTGGTTCCTACTTGCATTTGTGCTGCGCTGGACACTAGGTGTTGTAGCGCGGCCAGATCTGGGGAATGCCCAAAGCCGGGCAAGCTCTCAGGTAGATGGCGTAGGGGGGAATCTGGACCTGACGACACCAGACGAGAATGAAAACCTGAATGAATTGCTGAAACCGAAACCAGAGCAGACGGACGAAGGGAACAATGGTTTCGCGCCTTTAAACCCACCTAAGCTGGTTTCCAACAAGGACCCTGAAGAATTGGCCAAGGCCGTTCGTCACCTGACAGACAAATAAGGAGGGTGAAGCCGATGAACGAGCGTAAAGCCGCTCATTTAAACCATTCCGAACTATGGGAGCAATGGAAAGAACACGGTGACAAGGAAGCAAAAAAACAGTTGATTGAAAAGTATCTCCATATTGTGGAATATGTTTCGGGCCGCCTTGCAGTAGGCTTGCCCAAAAATGTATCCAAGGATGATCTGGCGAGTAACGGCGTTATGGGTTTGATTGACGCTTTAGAGAAATTTGACTATGAGCGTGGTTTGCAGTTTGAGACTTATGCTTCTTGGCGTGTTCGCGGAGCGATTTTGGATGGTCTTCGTCAAGGGGATTGGGTTCCTCGTTCAGTTAGGGAAAAAGCAAAAAAAATCGAGGATGCCTACCAGCATTTGGAACAAAGATATTTACGTACGGTAAGCGACGAAGAGATGAGCCATTATTTGGACGTTTCTGAAAAAGAGTTTCAAAGTATGATCCAGGAAGTCGCTGTTATGTCGATTGTCTCACTGGAGGACCCGATCCGTGAAGAGGAATCGGAAACACGGCTTTCCCTTTTGGTGGACGAGAAGGCGAAAAATCCGGATCATAAGGTCAATGAATTTACACTTCGTGATGCCCTTGCACAAGGCATTGATAAATTGACTGAAAAAGAACGTATCGTTGTTTCTTTATTGTATTACGAGGATTTGTCACTCAGCGAAATCGCTGAGGTCATGTCGCTATCTCCATCACGAATTTCACAGTTGCATTCCAAAGCAATACTACGTCTAAGAGCGACATTGGACAAACAACGGGATTTGCTAATGCGTAAAGATTAACGTACGGGAGGTTACAGTAACAGTTAGACGGAAGGAGCACCCTTGTGGAGAAGCAATATGCTTTGGACCAGTATTTAAAAGTGGTTGTCTCACCTGACAAACAAACAGCCTACTTGGAGTTTGCCAAACGTGAAGAAGGTTTTGCCTGTTCTGTGGAAGAATTAGAGCGTTTTCTAAGCAACCAAAAAATATCCTACGGTTTAATGACCGATGCGATTCGTGTATTTGCGGCAAATCCGGAAGATCATTTCTTCGGAAAATTACTGATTGCTCAGGGAAAGCAGCCGGTCCATGGCAAAGATGGAAAAATTAATCTGGCTGATATTGTGACTGGCGAAGATGCACATAAGCCACTTGAAACCGTAGATGGACGGGTGGATTATAAAGAACTAACTCGTTTAAGAAATGTAAAACGTGGACAATTGATTGCCGAACGAGTTGATCCTCTGCCGGGTGTACCGGGGATTGCTGTAACCGGAGAGGAAATTCCTTTTCTTCCAGGTAGAGAGGCGCGTTTTAAAGTTGGAAAAAATGTAGTGATCCATCCGGAAGGTGTTGCCATGTATGCGGCTATTGACGGACTGGTGACTACGACTGAAAAGGGCAAGCTTAATGTGTTCCCCGTATATGAAGTGAACGGGGACGTCGATTATAGTGTCGGTAATATTGATTTTGTTGGAACCGTCGTCATTCGTGGGAATGTCTTGACAGGGTTTCGCGTTCGGGCGGCTGGCGACATTCGTGTCATCGGTGGTGTGGAAGGCGCTGAAATTGAGGCGGAAGGTTCAGTGGAAATCAGTGGCGGCATTATCGGATACCATAAGGGGTTCGTGAAAGCTGCACAAAATGTCAAATGCTCATTCATACAAGATGGTAACGTGATTGCGGGAGGCGATATACTTGTATCCCAGAGCATCATGCATTCCCAGATTAAAGCGAGTGTAAATGTACTCTGCGAGGGGACCAAAGGGCTTATCGTAGGTGGCAGTGTACAAGCTGGTAAAAAGGTAGTAGCTCGTACCATCGGTAATACAATGTCCACAGCTACTGTTATCGAAGTGGGTGTGCTTCCTGAACTGCGCGATGAACTGACAGAACTCCGCGCACGTTTGAAGCAGCAGACAGACAGCCAGGATAAAACGAATAAGGCCCTTACCATATTGGATCAACTTGCTGCCGCCGGACAGCTTGCACCTGAAAGAATGGCTATGCGAATCAAGCTGACATCTACTAAAAAATCTAATGAACAGGAGCTTTTGGAAACCAAGTCCAGAATGCTTGAAATTGAACGAACATTAGAGGATACGAGCCGGGCACGGGTAGAAGTGAAAAATGTGATTTACGGTGGCTCTAAAATAGTTATCGGCAGATATACAAAATTTATTAAAGATTCAGTGGAAAGAATGGCGTTTTATTATCATGAGGGAGACATCAGCATGTCCTCCTACGTGTAATTCGGCACACTGTTAATCATTCAACATTGTATTCCTTGAAAGACAGATACGGATGCTCAATCGGAAAGGGTGTGGTCCAATGAGCTTGAAGGCTGTTGAATTGCAAATTGCCGTACCTCGCACCAGTGAAGCAGGAAAATACCAAAGTGAGTCCCAGCAGCGGCCGATGAATGATCAAGCATTGCTTGGACAAAAGGCCGCGCTGGAGACAGAGAACATGCGTCAACGAAGCGGCGCCATAGATCAGTCTGCGGAAACATTCGTCGGTGAGCGGCAAACGGGAGGGCAGAGCAGAGATTCTTCCCAGCACAGCCGCTCCCAATCAGGTGAGACTGAGGTGCCTAAGGAGCATCCGGCAGAGCATCCGTACAAGGGACACCATATTGATTTTTCGCTCTGATCCGACAGGTGGAGAAGCGTTATTAAAGGAGACGATGGGCAGTGGATCAACCATGGATTTATATTGTTCTGCTGGGCGCTGCAGCTGTTGTCTACGCCTGGCTTCTGCCTAAGAGTCAGCCAGGCCGGGGAACAGAAGAGGCCGTCGTTCAAAAGGTCGAGGCCACATTGGAGCAGTATATGGCCGATATTGAAAACGACAATGACGAGCTGATTGAGCTCGTATCTGGTATGAAGCAGGAGCATACAGTTAAACAGGCGGCATTACAGGAACAAGTAGCTGAGCTTCGGAGCCGTATCGTGGAGCTTGAGCGCCAGGCTATATTTCCTACTGCCTCTATGCAAACCGAGCCTGTATCTAAGGAAATGCAATATACAGTAACTTCTCATCAGGCAGCGGTTGCTTACGGTCAATTTCAAAGTCCGCAACCTGGAGTGTCTGTACAGGAAGGCTATTCTGATTCAGAAGCTCCTCTCGTAACTATGGAGGAGCAGACAGTATTGCAAGACGCTGAAACTGAGCAGGAAGTAGAGTCCATCCGTGATCGTTATCAAGAGTTGTTTGCGCTGCATGAGCAAGGCAAGTCGTTGGATTATATAGCCAAGCAATCAGGCATCCAGCGGGGGGAAGTACAGCTTATATTGCAACTCGCGGAGCGGGAGGATGTAACGTGATCAAAAACCGTTCATTTATGCTAGGCATGGGTACGGGCCTTATAACGGGGGCATTGCTGTTGCAACTGGCAATAATCGGTCAGGGACAATCGCAGCAATCTTCAACAGACCCAAAAAACATGACGCGAGAGCAATTAGAAAAGGCAGCTGCCGAATTAAATCTTCAGATCAGTGACAGTTCTGATCCGAAAATGACAGAAGAGGAATGGCGTAATAAGGTGATCAAGGAAGGCAACAAAACTCCGGTTGCACCCCAAAAGGCTAAACCAGCTCAAACGCCGTCAACACCAAAGGTACCTGTAAATAGCACATCCTCGGCGGCTTCTAAACCTTCGACCAGCGCATCGGTTCCACAAAGTCCGAATAAGCCGCAAACTCAAAGGTCTGGCACTACAACGACTCCCAACATCCCCAAGCAGCCTGCCACCCCACAAGTGCAGTATAGCATTGCATCGGGAAGCAATTTGAGAAGTGTGGCATCAGGATTGCAACGGGCAGGGGTTGTGTCGGATGCTAGTGCATTTGAGGCAGCAGCTAAGGCCCAAAAAATCAATACCAAAATTCGTACGGGTACCTATCAGTTTGCTAAAGGTGAGGATTTCAGTTCTATTATTACTAAAATTACGAAAAAGCCGTCCAACTGACCAGACCGGGAAGTGGACGGCTTTTATTCATGCTGACAAGTTCGATAAGAGGCGTAAAACATCACATTTTGCGTTGTTCCAACTATTGTCGAAAAGTTGGTTGCAACGATGCAAGTGTTATGGTATATTAATTGACGGTGTTAAAAACGCACGTCGGTTAATTTTGTAGAGGGTGCTTTCCAATGGAAAGTCTTTATGAAAAATGATGTCGGCGGAGGACACACAAAAAACCAAACTTAGGAGGTGCGTGAAGATGGCAGTAATCTCCATGAAACAGCTTTTGGAAGCTGGGGTTCACTTTGGTCACCAAACACGTCGCTGGAACCCGAAAATGGATCGTTATATCTTCACTGAAAGAAACGGTATTTACATCATTGACTTGCAAAAGACAGTGAAAAAGGTTGAGGAAGCTTACAACTTCGTAAAAAGCATTGCAGCTGAGAATGGTACAATTCTGTTCGTAGGCACGAAGAAACAAGCACAAGATTCCGTTAAAGAAGAAGCAGCACGCGCTGGTCAATTCTACATTAACCAACGTTGGTTGGGTGGTACGCTGACTAACTTCCAAACGATTCAAAAACGTATTGACCGTTTGAAACAACTGGAAGCTTGGGAAGAAGACGGTACATTCGCAGTTCTTCCTAAAAAAGAAGTTATCATTCTTCGCAAAGAAAAAGATCGTCTTGAAAAATTCTTGGGCGGTATCAAAAACATGAAGGGCCTTCCAAGTGCTCTGTTCATCATTGATCCACGCAAAGAACGTATCGCGGTTGCTGAAGCTCGCAAATTGGGTATCCCAATCGTAGGTATCGTTGATACAAACTGCGATCCAGACGAAATCGACTATGTTATCCCAGGTAATGACGACGCAATCCGCGCTGTTAAATTGCTGACAGGTAAAATGGCTGATGCAGTTATGGAAGCAAACCAAGGCGAAGAAACTACAGCATAATATTTCCATTAGGAAATACCTATATGAATTAAATGAAAAGGGTGGTTGGCAGGTGTATAACCTCTCACTACCCTTTTTTTAAGGAATAAAGCACGGTATACCACTGAAAATCAAATTTGGAGGGAAATAATATGGCAGTTAATGCTAGCGCAGTAAAAGAGCTTCGTGAAAAAACAGGCGCAGGAATGCTGGATTGTAAAAAAGCGCTTGAAGAAGCAAACGGTGATTTGACAAAAGCGGTTGAAGTTCTGCGCGAAAAAGGACTTGCAGCTGCAGCCAACAAAGCAGGTCGTATTGCTACTGAAGGTGTTGTTGAATCCTACATTCATGCTGGCGGCCGTATCGGCGTACTGGTAGAAGTAAACTGCGAAACAGACTTCGTAGCTAAAACAGACCAGTTCAGAGATTTTGTACGCGACATTGCAATGCATATCGCTGCATCGAACCCTCGTTATGTTCGTCGTGAAGAAGTGCCACAGGAAGAAATCGAAAAAGAAAAAGAAATCCTGAAAGCACAAGCTCTGAACGAAGGTAAACCAGAGAAAATCGTTGAAAAAATGGTTGAAGGCCGCATTGGTAAGTTCTATGAGGAGTTCTGCTTGTTGGAGCAATCTTTCATCAAAGATCCAGACAAAACAATCTCCACGCTTATCAACGAAAAAATCAGTACAATTGGCGAAAACATCTCTCTGCGTCGCTTTGTTCGTTTTGAACTGGGTGAAGGTCTGGAGAAAAAAGAAGATAACTTCTACGAAGAAGTTATGTCTCAAGTGAAACAATAATTACCAACGAACGGTAATTGCATATGGAAAAAACGGAAATGGAACACATCAGTGTTCCTTTTCTTGCAACAGGACACCTATCCTGTTACATAAAGTATAAATGATATTGGAGGGTGATCATTTGGAAAAACCTGTGTTTAAGCGTGTTGTCCTGAAAGTTAGTGGTGAATCGCTGTCAGGTCCTAACGGTTACGGTATTGATGCGGATACAATTGCGTCCATTGCCGAACAAGTCAAAGACGTGGTGGAACTGGGAGTAGAAGTTGCTATCGTGTGTGGTGGCGGTAACATCTGGCGTGGTATTGCTGGAAGTGCCAACGGAATTGACCGGGCCACGGCAGATTACATGGGTATGCTGGCAACAGTGATGAACTCACTGGCCTTACAGGATGCTTTGGAACAGATTGAAGTACCTACTCGTGTACAAACATCCATTGCGATGCAACAGATTGCTGAACCTTATATCCGCCGTAGAGCTATCCGTCATTTGGAAAAAGGTCGGGTTGTTATTTTTGCAGCAGGTACAGGTAATCCGTTCTTCTCGACTGATACTACTGCTGCACTACGTGCTGCTGAAATTGAAGCGGAAGTAATTCTGATGGCTAAAAATAAAGTGGATGGCGTATATTCTGCTGATCCGTTTAAAGATAGCACAGCCGAGAAATATGAGCAGCTTACGTATTTGGATGTGCTCAACAAAAATCTCGGTGTCATGGATTCTACCGCTTCCTCGTTGTGCATGGATAACAATATTCCGTTGATTGTCTTTGCTATTACAGAGCAAGGTAACATTAAACGTGTCGTGCTGGGTGAGAAAATTGGTACGATCGTCAAAGGGAGTGTAAATTAATGCCACAATCTGTGAAAAAGAGTGCTGAGGAACGCATGCAAAAAGCAATCCAAGCATTGCAACGTGATCTTGCATCTTTGCGTGCAGGACGGGCGACACCAGCTTTACTGGACCGTGTACAGGTAGAGTATTATGGTGCAATGACTCCAGTCAACCAGCTGGCGAATATCAATACACCTGACAGCCGGACCTTGATGATTCAGCCTTGGGACAAATCTTCCTTGGCCGATATCGAGCGCGCTATACAAAAATCCGATTTAGGTTTGACACCTTCGAATGATGGTAACACCATTCGTCTGAGCATTCCTGCTTTGACGGAGGAACGCAGAACTGACTTGGTGAAGTTGACGAAGAAGAACGGTGAAGAAGCGAAGATCGCTATTCGTAACATTCGTCGTGATGCCAATGATGACATCAAAAAATTGGAGAAAAGTGATATTTCCGAGGACGAATCTCGTAAACATCAAGAAGATATCCAGAAAACAACTGATAAGTTTATCGCTGAAGTGGATAAAGTTTTAGCTGCAAAAGAAAAAGAAATTATGGAAGTTTAAAAGATTGGCAGCCCCTCCCTTACGGTGGGGTTTGTCTCTTTTCAAGCCTGAGGCACATTTTCAGAGAATGCTGGAGGAACTGGAATGATCAAACGGGTTCGGTCTTGGTGGAACGGGGAACAAAAACAGCAAACACCGGCCATTTCAAAAGACAATATTCCGCAGCATGTTGCTGTCATCATGGATGGGAACGGCAGATGGGCCAAACGGATTGGAATGCCGCGGATTGTAGGGCACCAAAATGGAATGAAGGCAGTGAAACGCACAGCAATTGCAGCGGATGAACTGGGTATTAAGTATTTGACTTTGTTTGCATTTTCAACCGAAAATTGGACGCGTCCAAAGGACGAAGTTGATTTTCTAATGCGCTTACCGCAGGAATTTCTGGCTATTGAGCTAGATGAGTTGATTGAAAAAAATGTGCAAGTGCGTATGATGGGCAATAAGGAACATTTACCTTCCCATACCATTGAGGCGCTGACTGAAGCGACTCGACGAACTGAAAATAATACCGGACTTGTTCTTAATTTTGCATTAAATTATGGAAGTCGATTGGAAATCACAGAATGCATGCAAACATTGGGCCGTCAAATTGCGGATGGGAAGCTTAAAACTGAAGATATAACATCTGAGCTGATCGGTAATACGTTGCTTTCTAGTGGTATGCCAGACCCTGATTTACTGATTCGAACAAGCGGTGAGCTTAGACTTAGTAATTTTATGCTCTGGCAGCTTGCCTACAGTGAGTTGTGGTTTACTGATATTTATTGGCCTGAGTTTAAGAAAGAACACTTATACGAAGCAGTGATCGAATATCAGCAAAGAACACGGCGGTATGGCGGACTGAAGTAAATGGAGGATGAAAGCCGTTGAGACAGAGATTAATTACCGGTATTCTGGCAGGCATATTCTTTTTGGCGATGGTCCTGTGGGGCGGCTTGGCCTACCATTTGCTTATATTGGCGATGGCCCTAATCGGATTTTATGAGTTCGCACGAATGACGCAGGTATCTCCTTTTGGAGGTACAGCAATACTTGGATACGTAAGCATATTAGCTTTTGTATTCCCGTATGAACCTTTTGGTTTGCACTCACCCTTACCCTTTGCCAGTATGCTTTGGCTGGTAATGATAGCTTTTATGATCATCACGGTAGGAACAAAAAATAAAATCCCGATTCAAACGGTAGCTATATTATTTCTTGGTACCGTTTATATAGGGTTTGGATTTTCGTATATTGCGGAATCACGTCATATGGAACATGGGCTGTTATGGACATTTTTATTATTGGCTTGTATTTGGGCAAGTGATGCAGGGGCATATTTTGTAGGCAAAATGGCAGGAAAGACGAAATTATGGCCTGCGATCAGTCCGAACAAAACGGTTGAAGGATCCATTGGCGGCATCGTTTTAGCGTTGGTTATAGCTCTTGTATTCGCTGGATTATCGGGTGGACTGCTGCCATGGGGCAAAGCCATCGGCATCGGTTTGTCTTGTGCAGTTGTGGGACAACTGGGCGATTTGGTACAATCTGCATACAAACGAGTGTACGGCATTAAAGATTCCGGTAATCTGCTGCCAGGGCACGGTGGTATACTAGACCGCTGCGACAGCTGGATTGTCGTTTTTCCATTTGTACATATGCTGATGCTGCTTCCATGAGTCTATTGATTACAGTTTATGCCCAGGCTAATCTCTATGCTGCTCACTCTGCGCTACTAGAAGGTTGGAACCAGTAGCATAGCTGCCTGAATAACAATCAATGAGCTCCTGGATAAAAGTGATTTTCAGGATAGGAAGGTGCATCATGAAAAGAATTACGGTACTTGGTTCAACCGGATCTATTGGAACTCAAACGCTGGATGTAGTGTCCATGCACCCGGATCAGTTTACTGTTGAGGCTTTAGCAGGTGGTTCTAATATAAAGTTACTTGCTGAGCAGGCTCATCTTTATAAACCCAAAAAAGTGTCTGTGGGTACTCGGCAGTTGGCGGATGAAATTCGTCCTTTACTGCCTTCTGGAACGGAACTGTATTGGGGAAATGAAGGACTCGTTGAGCTTGCTGCGAACACAGAGGCGGATATGGTTGTGACGGCTGTAATGGGCAGTGTCGGATTGCACTCCACGCTGGCCGCGATTGAGGCTGGAAAACAGATCGGTTTGGCCAATAAGGAAACACTGGTTACTGCTGGTCATCTGGTCACAGCGCGGGCTCGGGCGAAAGGAGTGCCGTTGCTGCCGATTGACAGTGAGCATTCAGCTATTTTCCAATGCTTGAATGGTGAGCGTATGAAAGATGTGGCACATATTACTCTCACAGCATCAGGGGGTTCTTTTCGAGATTTGACAAGAGAACAGTTGCGTGAAGTTACAGTGGAAGATGCACTCAAGCATCCCAATTGGTCAATGGGGGCCAAAATTACAATTGATTCAGCAACGATGGTAAACAAGGGGCTGGAAGTCATTGAGGCGCATTGGCTATTCGGACTTGATTATGAGCAGATTCATGTGTTGCTTCATCCGGAAAGCATTATTCATTCCTATGTTGAGTTTCAGGATACAAGCATTGTTGCTCAACTTGGGAATCCGGACATGAGAGTACCCATTCAATATGCATTGACTTATCCTGAGCGTATGAAGTCCCCGGCGAAGCCGTTGTCACTGGCTGAAGTGGGCAGACTCCATTTTAAGGAAATGGATTATAATCGTTTTCCTTGTTTAAGGCTTGCCTTCGAATGTGGTAAAATGGGTGGTACAGCACCGACCGCATTTAATGCAGCTAATGAGATTGCTGTTGCCCGTTTCCTGCGTGGAGAAATTTCTTTTCTGCATATTGAAGCTATTATTGAACGTGTGCTGGAGCGGCATGTCAATGTGGCTAATCCTGATCTGTCTGCGATTGAAGCATGTGACGGAGAGACTCGTAGCATAGCTGCGGAATTGTAGGCTAATGTTGGGTTAGAAACGAAATGTGATTCTCTTGTGCGGGATCGGAGAATAATGATAATCTAGGAAGACAAACTCGATCTCATTGAAAGGGGAACGAAAACGATTGGAAACGATTCAAATAGTGTTGATGACGGTGCTCATGTTTTTCGTCATAGTGACAGTGCATGAATGGGGGCATTATTATTTTGCCAAGCGCGCCGGGATTCTGGTACGGGAGTTTGCGATCGGTTTCGGTCCGAAACTGTTTTCTTATAAAAGAAACGAGACGCGATTTACGTTGCGTTTGTTGCCGTTCGGTGGCTTTGCCCGCATGGCGGGAGAGGATCCGGAGGTCAATGAAATTGAGACCGGACAAACGATTGCTGTACGCCTAACGGATGACGTCGTGAAAACCATCTATCTGGATCAACTGGATAATCGCAAGAATGTGGTGCGTGGCGAAGTGTTGGATATTGATCTGGAACAGTCGTTAACTTTAAAATTGGATGTAGATGGCGAAGATCAGCAATACACTGTACACCCGCAAGCGATGATGGTAACCAAAGGTCAATCCATTCAGATTGCACCCAAGGATCGGCAGTATGGGAGTAAAACAGTAGGACAGCGTGCGATGGCTATTTTTGCTGGACCACTGATGAATTTTATTCTTGCCTTTATTTTGTTTGGTCTGCATATTCAGATGGTCGGCATACAAGTGGACAACCCGACGTATGTCCAAATTAGTGAAATTACAGCAGGTATGCCTGCTGCTGAAGCTGATTTGCATAAGGGAGATATCATCGAATCGGTGAATGGAATAGCCATTGGTGCGAATGTTGAAAACATGATCAAACTGATTGCGGATTCTCAAGACAAGCCGATGAAGTGGACGGTTCGCCGTGATAATAAGACCTTTGATCTTACTATTACACCTCGTGCAATGGAAGGACAAAAGGGTGGCAAGGTGGGCATTGTGCCTGAACTTCCAAAACGCCAAGCAGGTGTGGGTGAAACGTTCAAATTTGCCGGGCAATCCATGGTCAGAACGACCGATATTATTTTTCAAGGATTTAGCCAGCTTATTCAACGTTTTTCTATCAATGACCTGGGAGGACCGGTACGTACTTTTGAAGTGACGGGGCAAATTGCCAAGCAGGGGATTGAGCAGTTGACGTATTGGACTGCTATAATGAGTCTTTATCTGGGGATATTTAATTTATTGCCTATTCCGGCGCTGGATGGAAGCAGACTTGTTTTCCTCGGTGTAGAGGCGGTAAGAGGACGTCCTGTTGATCCGAGCAGGGAAGGAATGGTCCATTTCGTTGGTTTTGCTATGCTATTCCTGCTTATGATTGCGGTCACGTATAACGATATTTTACGCTTAATTAATGGTTAATTAGAGACGGGCTTATACAAAAACGGTCTGTATGGGAGGACATGCATTTCTATGTCGAACGATAAACAATTTGTCGAGGAAATTACGCCGCAGAGCGAAGATTTTTCCCGATGGTATATTGATGTTATTAAAAAAGCAGAACTGATGGATTATTCCCCTGTTCGCGGATGTATTGTATTCCGCCCCGATGGTTTTGAAATCTGGGAGCATATCAAGGAAGCCATGGACGTGCGCTTCAGAGAAACAGGCCACCGTAATGCCTATTTTCCAATGTTCATTCCAGAAAGCTTTTTTCAAAAGGAAAAAGAGCATGTCGAAGGGTTTAATCCTGAACTGCCTTGGGTAACCGAGGCTGGTGGGGAAAAGCTGGAAGAGCGTCTTGCAATTCGTCCGACTTCGGAAACCATGATTGGTCATATGTACTCCAAATGGATTCAATCCTATCGTGATCTGCCTGTGCTTATTAACCAATGGGCTAACGTAGTGCGTTGGGAAAAACGCACGCTGCCTTTCTTGCGCACAAGTGAATTTTTGTGGCAAGAAGGTCACACGGCCCATGAAACAGAAGAAGAAGCACGCGAAGAAACGATGAAAATGCTGGAAGTATACCGTGAGGTTATTGAGGAAGTTCTGGCTATTCCGGTTATTACTGGACAGAAAACGCCTTCTGAAAAGTTTGCAGGTGCGAAGGATACATTTTCACTGGAAGCGATGATGAAGGATGGACGGGCGGTACAAGCTGGGACCTCCCACTATATGGGAACTAATTTTGCCGTTGCATTTGACATTAAATATTTGAGTCGTGAAAACAACTTGGAATTCGCGCATACGACTTCATGGGGAACAAGTACACGTTTGATCGGTGCACTGATTATGGTACATGGAGATGACCGTGGTCTGGCATTGCCTCCTAAAGTTGCGCCTACGCAGGTTATTATGGTTCCAATTGGACCACCTAAGAAGCGTGATGCCGTTATCGCTCGTGCAGATGAACTATTTGCTGAGTTGAAACAAGCGGGAGTGCGTGTTAAAATGGACGACCGCAGCGATGTAAGTCCAGGCTGGAAATTTAATGAATATGAAATGCGCGGTGTGCCGGTTCGTCTGGAAATCGGACCTCGTGATATGGAAAACGGTGTCTGTGTGCTCGTGTCCCGCATCAGCGGTGAGAAAAAAATCGTGCAGCAGGATAATCTGGTTGAGGAAGTACACGCGATGCTCGCACAGGTGCAGCAAGAGATGTTTGATCGTGCGAAAAATTTCATGGAAGAAAACTTCTATTCCGTCGATACGCTGGATGAAATGAAGACTCTCATGGAAGAAAAACGCGGCTTTACTTTGGCAGGCTGGTGCGGAGCTGAAGAATGTGAAGACAAAGTTAAAGAAGTAACAGGTGCTACAAGCCGTAACATACCGTTTAAAACAACCGAGCAAAAGTCCACATGTTTGTGTTGTGGCAAACCTGCCAAGCATACAGTAGTGTTTGCACGGGCGTACTAATATAGATGTAGGGCAATATCACTATACTCACTTCATTCTTTTTGCTGACATGGTAGCTATTACGGGACAATGTTCCGAAGGATCTATGTCGTTGTGAGAAGGATTGAAGAGGGCTACGAAAAGCTTTTGCGGTCGGAGATGTTTTTGACGCAGAAGCTTTTCATGTTTTCAGAATGGTAGATTTAAAATTGGGGGGAGAGCCATGGGCGGAGCTGAAGAAAAGAGAAAGCGGCTGGAACTGCTGATGAAGCAAGTTGGGATGCCAGCTGGAGTGGTTGAACCTTATTTTTTGGACGGTTGGATTGATCAAGTGGAGATTAGCCGTACCAATAAGGATTGGAATATCACCATTGCCAAGGAGACACTGGTCCCCGCTCAGGTGTATCGTACGTTCTGTATTCAAGTACAGGAAAAAATGAGTCATATCGCAAAAATTACGTTCCGTTTTCAGTATAGTGAGCAGATTCAGCCTGGTGATATCATCGGTGAATACTGGAAACTTTTTCTAGAATGGGTGCATCGTGAGATCCCATCTGTTAACGGTTGGATGAATCGGGCTGTGCATGAGTGGGAAGACGGTCTATTATTGCTGACGATGAGCGATAGTATGTCATTGGAACTGGCGCGTAAAAAACAGATAGATCAAGCTATCATCAAATTTTACGATAAATATTTCGGCCTCTCTATGCGCATTAAAGTCCAGGTGGGTGAAAGTAACCAGGAGGCATTACAGCAATTCCAAGAAAAGAAGATGCAGGAAGAACGCGAAGTTATTCAGCAGATGATGGAAAGTATGGAATCCGAAATGCCGCCTTTGGATGAAGAAGAAGGAGACGTACGGCTTCAATTTGGTTATGACATCAAAGAACCGGCTGTTCCGATGCAAGATATTCAGGACGAAGAGAAAAAAGTCACCTTACAAGGAACAATCTTCGGTTTGGATAGTAAAGAATTGCGCAATGGCAGTACGTTGTTTACGTATTATTTGACCGACTTTAGTGATTCCCTGCAAATGAAAATGTTTGCTAAAACTAAAGAAGATCTAAAGATCCTCAGTTTGTTGGCTAACGGGAAATGGGTCAAAGTGCGGGGGCGAGTTGAATATGATCGTTTTATGCAAATTCCCGAGCTGGTTATGATTCCTTCCGATCTAGTTGAAGTACAGGCTCCACCCACACGTAAGGATAATGCAGAGGAAAAACGGGTTGAGTTCCATCTCCACACAAAGATGAGCGCAATGGATGCTGTCGCCTCTATTGACCAATACGTCAAAACAGCCGCCAAATGGGGGCACAAGGCGATTGCGGTCACCGATCACGGTGGTGTGCAATGCTATCCCGATGCAGCAAAAGCAGCAAAGAAAAACGGAATTAAAATGATCTATGGTATTGAGGCCAACGTGGTTAATGATGCCGTTGAGGTTGTAATGCAGGCACAACCATTAAATTTGAAAACAGCGACTTATGTCGTTTTTGATATTGAAACCACCGGTTTATCGGTTACACAGAATAAAATCATTGAGATTGCGGCTGTAAAAATGCATGATGGCAAAGAAGTTGATCGTTATGCTACCTTTGTTAATCCGCATGAGCGCATACCATACAATATCCAGCAACTGACCAACATTAACGATGAAATGGTCAAGGACGCGCCGGATGTAGAACCTGTTATGAAGGAGTTTGTAGCTTTTGCTGGCGATGCTGTATTGGTTGCCCATAATGCGCGATTTGATGTCGGCTTTATCCAGGCGACCCTTCGAAATATGGGTTTGCCTGAAATGACCAATCCGGTACTGGATACGCTAGAACTGGCTCGTTTACTGTTTCCAACAATGAAAAACCACCGTCTGAATACGCTGACGACCAAATATAAAGTGGCGCTAGAAAGTCATCACCGAGCCATTGACGATACAGTCGCACTGACGGAAGTGCTGAATGGCTTGCTGAATGATGCGGAACAAATTAAGGGTTTAAAAATGCTCGATCGTCTGAATGATTATGTGGGTAAGGATTTATCGACCGTTCGTCCTTTTCACTGCTGTATTTATGCCCTCAATCCGATTGGTAAAAAAAATCTGTACAAGCTGGTTTCGATGTCTCATACCGAATATTTCAAGCGTGTACCCTGTATTCCTAAATCCAAATTGTCAGAAATGAGAGACGGATTGCTTATTATTTCTGGTTGCGAAAAAGGAGAGTTCTTTGAGGCTGTGTTAAACAAGTCCGAGGAAGAGGCCGAGGAAATTGCACAGTTTTATGATGTGTTGGAGATTCAACCTTTGACGATGTATATGCATTTAGTAGAAAAACAACTGGTAAGCGGGCCTGATGCTCTGAAAACGGCAATACGCAAAGTATGCGAAATTGGACGGCGACTTGATAAGCCCGTAATTGCCACAGGCAATGTTCACTATTTGGAAACTCGCGATAAGTTGTACCGTGATATTACGATACACGGCATTACGGGATTTAGCCCGCTAAAAGATATTCGTAAGCCAGATGCGCATTTACGCACCACAGACGAAATGTTGGCAGAATTCGAGTTTTTGGGCGAGGAGAAAGCCTATGAAGTCGTTGTGAAGAATACTAGTGAGTTGGCGGATCGATTTGAGGAGCTGGAGCTGTTCCCTGACAAGCTGTTCACACCTTTGCTGGATGGGGCGGACGAGGAAATCCGCAACACTTGCTACGAGACAGCTAAATCCATCTATGGTGAGGAATTGCCCGAAGTGGTTGTAGCCCGTCTTGAAAAAGAACTAGAGCCGATTATTAAATACGGTTTCTCTGCCAACTATCTCATTTCCGAGCGTTTGGTTAAAAAGTCTAATAAGGATGGATATCTGGTAGGTTCACGGGGTTCTGTTGGATCTTCTGTGGTCGCTACCTTTCTCGGTATTTCCGAGGTTAATCCACTGCCTGCACATTATATTTGCGGTAATCCTGAATGCAGACATAGCGAATGGATTTTGGACGGTAGTGTGCCGAGCGGATTTGACTTGCCGGACAAAAACTGTCCCAAATGCGGTGGCAAACTGAAGGGTGAGGGACAGGATATTCCGTTTGAAACGTTTCTTGGGTTTAAGGGAGATAAAGTTCCCGATATTGACTTGAACTTCTCTGGCGAATATCAGCCTGTCGCACATAACTATACGAAAGTACTGTTTGGTGAGAAAAGTGTATTCCGTGCTGGAACCATCGGTACAGTTGCCGAGAAAACAGCCTTTGGCTTTGCAAAGAAATATGAAGAGGCGCATCATAAAAAATGGCGTGGGGCTGAGCTGAACAGGCTGGCTTCGGGCTGCACAGGGGTCAAACGCAGTACCGGGCAACATCCAGGCGGAATTGTCGTTGTTCCCGATTATATTGAGGTCGAGGATATTACGCCGGTACAGTACCCCGCCGATGATACAAGCTCGGAATGGAAAACAACGCATTTTGATTATCACGCTTTTGATGCGAATCTACTCAAACTCGATATTCTGGGTCATGATGATCCGACCATGATGAGGATGCTTCAGGATTTGACTGGTGTCGATCCTACGACCATTCCAATGAATGATCCAAAGGTGATGAGCATGTTCAACTCTACGGAGGCGCTCGGTGTAACACCCCAGCAAATCCGCACACCTGTAGCTACCTATGGTGTACCAGAAATGGGGACAAAGTTTGTACGCCAAATGCTAGTAGAGTCGCAGCCCAGTTCTTTTGCTGACTTACTGCAAATATCCGGACTGTCTCACGGCACGGGCGTATGGTTGGGGAACGCACAGGAACTGATTAAGAATAATACCTGTAACATCAAGACTGTAATTGGTTGCCGTGATGACATCATGCTATTTTTGATTTACAAGGCAGGGATGGACGCAGGTCTGGCCTTTAAAATTACGGAGAGCGTACGTAAAGGTAAGGGGCTTAGTGCTGAATGGATTGAGGAAATGAAAAAATGCAAGGTGCCACAGTGGTATATTGATTCCTGTCTGAAAATCCAGTACATGTTTCCGAAGGCGCATGCTGCGGCCTACGTTATTTCAGCAGTGCGCACAGCGTACTTTAAGCTGTATCATCCGATTGAGTATTATGCGACTTACTTTTCAGTACGTGCAGCCGATTTTGATATTGAGCTGTGCTGTCAGGGATATGATGCAATCGCACGGAAGATTGTCGAAATCGAGCAACTCGGCTTTCAGGCACCGCCCAAAGAAAAAGGGATGCTTCCGATCCTGGAAATGGCTCTGGAAATGACGGCTCGCGGGTTTAGTTTTAAATCCATTGATTTGTACCGTTCTGAAGCTACACGCTTCAAGGTGGATGGAGATTCACTCATTCCGCCATTCGGAGCTCTTCAGGGAATTGGAGACAATGCAGCACGTAACATCGCAGCCTCCCGTGAACATGGTGAATTTTTGTCTGTCGAGGATTTTCAACAAAAATCGAAAGCTAGTAAAACCATTGTCGAAATGCTGTCCCAGATGGGTTGCTTTCGAGGTCTGCCAGAGAGTAATCAGCTGTCTCTGTTTTAATCCGAACCACAGTAGTCAAGCTCTGGCACTTGTCACATAACTATGGTTATGTTATAATTTTTTTGGTAATCATGGAGATAAAACCGTTGCTAAAAGAGTGGGGAAACCCACTCTTTACTGTTTGATATACAGTTACAACGTGAAAAGGTTATTTTTGGGCACGAAACCGGTACGCCGGTTTATTTGCAGTGAGCCCGAAATGAACATTACATCAAATGAAAATGAAAAAGCCGGTGATGGAGAAGCATTGTCCATGGTAATAGGGCGTCTTTTTTTCACCACAGGAAAGTTCACTTTTGGAGGTTATAATCTTTGAGCACACCAAAGATCAAATCAGTAGTAGAAGAAATGGCCCAACCTTTCCTCGATGAGCATGGTTTTGAACTGGTCGATGTCGAGTATGTCAAAGAGGGCAGCAATTGGTTTCTTCGCGTTTTTGTGGACAAAGACGGAGGAATTGATCTGGACGACTGCAGTATGATCAGTGAATATCTGGGTCAAAAGTTGGATGAAAATGACCCTGTTTCTACAGCATATTTTCTGGAAGTGTCTTCACCAGGCGCCGAAAGACCGCTGAAAAAAGCGGAGGACGTTACTAAAGCGGTAGGCAAAAACGTATTCGTTACTACATACGAGCCGATCAACGGCCTGAAGGAATTCGAAGGTCGTTTGCTTTCTTTTGAAGACGGGGAACTTACCGTTCAAAGCGGACAAAAGAAGCATGCCATACCTTATGACAAGGTAGCTGGTGCAAGGCTCGCGATCATATTTTAATTCAGATTTGACTGTTGCTGTTTGACATGTACTACATGTTTTTTGCCTCGTGTGCCGACCAGTACGCAGGTGCATCATTTGAAAGGGGGAGCAGTAATCCATGAGTATGGATTTTATTGAAGCAATGAACGAGTTGGAAAGAGAAAAGGGGATCAGCAAGGATGTGCTGTTTGAGGCCATTGAAGCAGCCTTGATTTCCAGTTACAAACGGAATTTCAATACCGCACAAAACGTGCGTGTTGATATGAACCGCAACTCGGGAGTCATTAAGGTATATGCCCGCAAGTTGATCGTTGAGGAGGTATTGGATCCTCGCACCGAGATTTCGTTGCCTGCGGCCCGTGAGATTAACCCGCATTTTCAGTTGGAAGATATCGCTGAAATCGAAGTCACACCACGTGATTTTGGACGGATTGCTGCACAAACTGCGAAGCAAGTCGTGACCCAGCGTATCCGCGAAGCGGAACGGGGACTGATCTACAACAAGTTTGTGGACAAGGAAGAAGATATTGTAACAGGAACTGTACAGCGCCAAGACCCGCGTAACATTTATATTGATCTTGGTAAGGTGGAAGCGGTTCTCCCGTTAGGTGAATTGATGCCTAATGAGAAATTTAGCCATCTGGATCGAATCAAGGCTTATATTACCAAAGTAGAAAACACAACCAAAGGACCGCAAATTATGCTGTCCCGATCACATCCGGGTCTGCTTAAGCGTTTGTTCGAACTCGAAGTGCCTGAAATTTTTGATGGTGTTGTAGAGATTCGTTCCGTAGCGCGTGAAGCAGGCTTCCGTTCTAAAATCGCGGTTCATTCCCGTAACGCCGAGGTTGACCCGGTTGGCTCTTGTGTGGGTCCTAGAGGAACACGTGTACAGACTATTGTAAATGAGCTGCGTGGCGAAAAAATCGACATTGTACGTTATTCCGATAATGTTGATGAATACGTGGCTAATGCGCTGAGCCCATCCAAGGTGCTCGAAGTGCAAGTATTTGAAGAAGAGAAAATGGCGCGTGTTATTGTGCCTGATTATCAGCTTTCTCTTGCTATTGGTATCAAAGGGCAAAATGCTCGTCTTGCTGCTAAGCTTACGGGCTGGAAAATTGATATTAAGAGTGAAACACAGGCGGAGGAAGAACTCGGCAGACCGAGAACATCCACCGATGAAATGCATCAGGATTCCGTTTCTGTAGATTAAGCGGAGTGTAGGGGGGTTAATGCATGAAACAGAGAAAGATACCTTTGCGCAAATGTGTGGCCTGTCATGAAATGATGCCAAAAAAGCAGTTGATCCGTGTCGTCAAAACCCCTGAAGACGAAGTGTTGATTGACTTGACTGGCAAAAAGTCGGGACGCGGCGCTTACTTGTGCGGCAAAGCCGCCTGCTTCAAGCTGGCTCAAAAGAGCAAGGCACTGGATCGAGCATTGAAGCACTCGGTTCATCCTGATATTTATGAGCAGCTAAGTCGTGATTTTGCTGCCGTCGAGGAAGAATTCCTGGCGGCACAAGGCAGCGTGCAGGATGAATAAGGCGCTGTCTGGATTGGGTCTTGCCATGAGAGCTGGCAAGCTGCTAACAGGTGATGAGATCGTTTTTAAAGCGATCAGGTCTTCAGAAGCCAAGCTGGTCATTCTTGCGAAAGATGCTTCAATGAATACTCAAAAGAAATTCCGCGACAAATGCGGGACGTACAAAATCCCCTTATTGATAGGATTTGACCGGGAAAGCTTGGGAAGCAGTATCGGCAAACCTGAACGGGTTGTGCTGGCTGTGACGGATCAAGGATTCGCGAAATTGATCAAGAAACATGCGGGGATAATGTCGGAGGTGGAGTATATTGAGTAAACAAGAAAGCAAAGACAAAGTGCGGGTATACGAATACGCCAAATCGTTGAACATGAGCAGCAAAGAAATTATCACCATTCTTAAACGGCTGGATATTCCCGTGAACAACCATATGAGCGTCATGGAACATGATGCCGTAGGTAAAGTGGAAAGTTTTTTTAAGAATATTAAATCCAATGCTGCGGCCAAGCAAGGCGGAGCAGGTACGGCGCAAGTAAGCTCGAATCAGGCCGGTTCAAGCCAGAATAGTAATCATTCAACTGAGCAAACCAAAAATCAACAGGAAAAGCAGGTAAGTATGAATAGGACAAACAACAACCAAAACAGTAACCGAAGCAGCGCTCCTAAAGCGCAAAGCAGTCAGCAGGGCGGTCAAAACCGCAGTCAACAAAGTACTAGCAGACCCACTGGTCAGCAAAGTACACAAAACCGCAGTAATGGTCAACAACAGGGAGGACAACAGCGTCCTAGTGGCAACACAGGTTCACGTCCTCAAGGTAACCAAAGCACTAACTCACGCCCTCAGGGAAGTAGTCAGGGTGGTACGGCTGTAAGAACATCATCCTCCACAGGTAGCAACAATGCGAACCGTAGTGGTGGCAACCGTACAGGCAGTAACTCCAACAACGGTGGTAACCGTTCCGGTCAAGGACGTTTTGACGATAACCGTCAAGGCGGCGGACGCGGTGGTAACGGTGGTCGTGGAGGCAATAATCGCGGTGGCAGTAATCGTGGCGGGAAATTTAACAATCGTGGTAAAGGTCAACAACAGGAACGTCGCGAGAAAATCGACAACACGCCTAAGAAAATTATTGTGCGTGGTGAGATGACCGTAGGCGAAACAGCCAAGCTTCTTCATAAGGATGCATCAGAAGTCATCAAAAAGCTGATTATGCTCGGAACGATGGCGACCATTAACCAGGAACTGGATATGGATACCATCCTCTTGCTTGCCGGAGACTTTGGCGTCGAGGTAGAAGTGAAAATTCCGGTCGAAGAAGATCGTTTTGAAACCGTGGAAGAAAATGATGATCCTGCAGATCTGAGAACACGTCCACCAGTTGTAACGATTATGGGTCACGTCGATCATGGTAAAACAACTTTGCTGGATGCCATTCGCTCGACTAATGTAACCGGTGGCGAAGCTGGCGGTATTACACAGCATATTGGTGCATACCAAGTTGAAATTAATAGCAAAAAAATCACTTTCCTGGATACACCGGGTCACGAAGCCTTTACCGCTATGCGTGCACGTGGTGCTCAAGTGACAGATATGACGATTATCGTGGTTGCAGCTGACGACGGTGTTATGCCACAGACGGTCGAAGCTATTAACCATGCGAAGGCAGCAGGTCTGCCAATTATCGTAGCTGTGAACAAGATCGACAAACCGGATGCCAACCCGGATAAAGTGAAGCAAGAACTCACTGAATATGAATTGGTACCTGAAGAGTGGGGCGGCGATACGATTTTCGTCAACGTTTCCGCGAAACAAAGAATGGGTCTGGAAGACCTGCTCGAAATGATTCTGCTCGTAGCTGAAGTGAACGAGTACAAAGCGAACCCGAACAAACGGGCACGTGGTACCATCATCGAGGCAGAACTGGATAAAGGCCGCGGTTCTGTAGCCCGTATCCTCGTTCAGAACGGTACACTGAAAGTCGGCGATGCTTTCGTAGCGGGTAACTGCTTCGGACGTGTGCGTGCCATGGTCAACGATAAAGGTCGTCGTCTTAAGGAAGCGGGTCCTTCCACTCCAGTTGAAATTACTGGTTTGACAGAAGTTCCACTTGCTGGCGATCCATTCATGGTGTTTGAGGATGAGCGCAAAGCTCGTGCTATTGCTGACAGACGTGCGATCACGCAACGCCAATCTGATCTGGGCAGTAATACCCGCGTAACACTGGATGACCTGTTCCAACACATCAAGGATGGCGAAATGAAGGATCTGAACGTCATTATTAAAGGTGACGTACAAGGTTCCGTCGAGGCGTTGAAAGGTTCCTTGAACAAGATTGAAGTCGAAGGTGTGCGCGTTAAAATTCTTCACAGTGGTGCAGGAGCAATCACCGAATCCGATATTATTTTGGCCGCAGCTTCCAATGCTATTGTCATTGGTTTTAATGTTCGTCCGGATAACCAGGCGAAATCTACAGCGGAAGCTGAAAAAGTGGACATTCGTCTACACCGTGTCATTTACAATGTCATTGAAGAAATAGAGCAAGCCATGAAGGGCATGCTGGATCCTGAATATAAAGAAAATGTGATTGGGCATGCTGAAGTACGTAACGTATTCAAAGTTACTAAAGTCGGTACGATCGCTGGTTGTATGGTGACATCCGGTAAAATTACCCGTTCAGCAGAAGCACGTCTGATTCGTGACGGCATCGTCATTTTTGAAGGTAAAATCGACTCACTGAAACGCTTTAAGGACGACGCAAAAGAAGTTGCCCAAGGTTACGAATGCGGTATTACCCTTGATGGCTATAATGATGTTAAGGAACTCGACATTATTGAAGCGTTCGTCATGGAAACAGTGGAGCGCTAACGGCAGAGAGGTGAGCATCCATGGCTAAAATACGTACAGGTCGGGTTGGCGAGCAGATCAAGAAGGAGCTCAGCCAACTCATACAAACTGAATTAAAAGACCCCCGCATCGGTTTTATCACCGTAACGGGTGTCGATCTTACAAATGATTTGTCCCAAGCGAAAATATACTTGAGCGTGCTCGGGGATGAAGAACAGAAAAATTCTTCCCTGAAGGCATTGGACAAAGCGAACGGTTATCTTCGTTCTGAACTCGGCAAACGGATACGGCTGCGCCATATCCCTGAGTTGATTTTCAAAATTGACGAATCTATTGCTTACGGCAGTCGAATTGAAAAACTGCTGAGTGATATCGACAAGGATGAAAAATAAAACTTTTAGTTTGTCTGAAGGAACCATGAACTGAATGTAAAGGAGAAGGCAATGCATACCTATGAACAGGCGCTTCAACAAGCGAAGGAATTTATTCTGGAGCATGATGATTACCTGATCGTATCGCATGTACAGCCGGACGGAGACGCAGTCAGCTCCACCGTAACGGTGGGCTGGCTTCTCTCATGTCTGGGGAAGAAATTTACCATGCTGAATGAGGGGCCTATTCCCAAACGTATGGATTTTTTATGGCATGCCGATGAGATTATGGATATGAGCCAGCAACCGCCAGAACGGAAATACAACCGGATCATTTGTGTAGATTGTGCGGATTACCGTCGTGTTGGTTTGACAGAGCAATTTTTTTCGGAAGATGCCATTATCCTGAATATTGATCATCATCCAACCAATGATGCTTACGGTACAGTTAATGTGATTAAGCCGGATGCTGCGGCAACAGCAGAAATTCTTTTTGACCTACTGAAAGAGTTTGCAGTAACCTGGGATGTCGAAATAGCTACGGCTTTATATACAGGGTTGCTAACGGATACAGGAGGTTTCCGTTACTCGAACACTTCACCGAAAGTGATGTCTACTGTGTCACAGCTACTTGCTTACGGTGTAGATGGTCCATCTTTATCCGAGAAATTGCTCGAGGAAATGACCTTTCCACAAATGAAGGTGTTAACAAAAGCATTGCAAACGCTCACGATGTCGGAGGATGGAAAAGTTGCTTGGGTCGTAGTAACCCCTGACGACATGACGGATTGTGGTGCTGTAAATGAGGACTTGGAAGGCATCGTGAATTATCCAAGAAATATTCGTGGAGTTGAAGTAGGCATTTTCTTTAAGGTTATTAATGATCAAGCGGTCAAGGCCAGCTTGAGATCGGCAGGGAATGTTGATGTAGCTGCGCTGGCTCAATCATTTGGGGGCGGTGGACATGTACGTGCAGCTGGCTGCCGGCTAGAGGGTAAGCTGGGAGATATCATTGAGACAGTTGTAGGGCGGGTGAAATCTGAGCTATGAACACAATAAAAAAGGAACAGGCAACTTGGGAAGGCATTCTACCTGTCTATAAACCTGCTGGATTTACCTCTCATGATGTGGTGGCCAAGGCTCGCCGTTTATTAGGTATGAAGAGAATCGGACACACTGGAACGCTTGATCCGCAGGTAACCGGTGTTTTGCCCTTGTGTCTGGGACGTGCTACCCGTGTGGTGGAATACATGCAGGAGCGGCCCAAGGAATATCGGGCTACACTGCGATTAGGAATTGCCACGGATACCGAAGACCTGACTGGGAAAATCACGGAAGAGAGTGAACGTCCCGTAGAGGTGACGGAAGTGGAAGTCAAAGCGGTCCTGAAGCATTTTGTTGGTATGATTTCCCAAGTACCTCCAATGTACTCCGCGCTAAAAGTGGACGGCAAACGTCTATATGAACTGGCTCGAGAAGGCAAAACCGTGGAGCGCAAAAGTCGTGAAGTGAGCATTTACGAGTTGGAAATGACGGGATTCGCGGAGACGGGGGTGTATGTGGATATTTCTTTTCGTGCCTTATGCTCCAAAGGTACTTATATCCGTACACTATGTGTTGATATTGGTCGTGAATTAGGATATCCTTCCACGATGGTCAAGCTGGAGCGAACCATGTCTGCGGGAATTCCTGCGGAACGTTGTCTGACTTTCGAAGAAATAGAGCGTTTCGTTGCGGATGGCAGTCTTGGAGAGCGACTTATTACAACGGATCAGGCGATTGACTATATGCCTGAGCATATAGTGGCTGAAGCCAAGGTAACTGCGGCTCTGCAAGGCCAACGCCTGTCGTTGAATATGATTTCACCACCTGTGACGGACAACCAGCCCTTCCGTTTGTATAAAGAGGATAAAACGTTTTTAGGCATATATGGTCGGGATGAATCAGACGCGATCGCTCCCATTAAAGTTTTTTTACCTTGAATTGTGCTATAATTTTGACGAAGTTAGTCAAATGATGTGAAATGCAGGTGAATTAATAATGATTACCGTATCGTTATCTTATCCATTGAGTGATGAGCTTTTGCAGCAATGGGGACGTCCACAGGTCACGGCGATCGGTCAGTTTGATGGTCTTCATCTGGGACACGCAAGCGTGATACGTAAGGCCGTTGCGCTGGCTCGTGAACAGCAGGTGCCGGTATCTGTCATGACATTTCATCCTCACCCGAAGGAAGTCATGAAAAAAGGCGATTATGAAGGTTATTTAACACCGCTTGCGGACAAGCAGACTATTCTGGCTGATATGGGTGTGGACGTACTTTATATTTTGAGTTTTAACGAAGAATTTTCCAAGGTCAGCCCTGAGGCGTTTATGAGCGACGTGCTGCTTCCATTGCACATTCGAACAGCGGTAGTAGGCTTTGATTTTCGGTTTGGCCACCGGGGAGCCGGGCATGAGGATACACTTCGGAAGCTGGGAGGAGAGCTGATGTCGGTGCACACCGTACCACCGTTCGAACTGGATGGGGACAAGGTGAGCAGCTCTGGCATTCGCCGTGCTTTACAGACCGGAGATCTAGCACATGCCTCTCGCTGGTTGGGACGTCCTTATCGTATCCAGGGTACTGTAATGGATGGAGAGAAGCGCGGACGTACGATCGGTTTTCCGACCGCTAATCTCAAACTGGATGACACTTACGTGATTCCGATTAAGGGTGTGTACGCTGTACGGGCGCTTGTAGGGGATCGTTGGATAAACGGTGTAATGAATGTAGGGGTTAAGCCTACTTTTCATGAAGGTGTGCTGAATCCGTCGTTTGAGGTACATTTATTTGATTTTAATCAGCAAATTTATGGAGAGTCTGTTCTTGTGGAGCTTCACCACTATATCCGCCCTGAACGCAAATTCTCTTCGGTGGATGAGCTGATCAACCAAATTGGCAATGATGCACAAACGGCTAAAAAGCTGTTAGGCTAATTTATTTACATAAGACAGGCGCTGTGTTATACTGACTTATGTTGTGTAAACAACGATGAACCTTAGCTTGGTTGTCCGCTTTCACCGGCGGCTACGAGGCTAATGGCGATTATAATGAAGGAGGTGAACAGGATGGCATTGACTCAAGAGCGTAAACAGCAATTGATCGAGGAGTACAAAACTCATGAATCCGATACAGGATCACCAGAGGTACAAATCGCTATCCTTACTGAAAACATCGTCAACTTGCAAAGTCACTTTCGTTCGCACAAGAAAGACCATCACTCCCGCCGCGGGTTGTTGAAAATGGTCGGTCAGCGTCGTAAACTTTTGGCTTACCTGAAGAAGACTGATGTTAAACGTTACAGTGCGTTGATCGAGCGTCTCGGACTGCGTCGTTAATTTTCAGACATGTAATGAGAAAAGAAGCCTGGTTGTTCACCGCTTGTCCCTGCTAAGGCGACGGCGGACAGCAGCCGGGTTCTTTTTTGAAATGAGGAATCTTTTTTTGAATTACATATCCTGATTTGTCTGCTAGCTTCTTATGAATAAGACCTGCGCAGGAAATACTGGATATGTATAGAACTTTTACAATGAAATGAAATGGAGGGATACCATGGAGCAACGCGTAGAAATGCAGCTCGGCGGAAGAAAGCTGGTGTTGGAAACAGGACGTCTTGCGAAACAAGCCAATGCGGCAGTTAAAGTGAGCTACGGAGAAACAGTTGTGCTTTGTACCGTGACCGCTTCCCGTGAACCGAAAGATTTGGACTTTTTTCCACTGACCGTAAACTATGAGGAAAGATTGTATGCTGTGGGGAAAATTCCTGGCGGATTTATTAAACGTGAAGGACGTCCGAGTCAAAAAGCGATTTTGTCCAGCCGTTTGACAGACCGTCCAATTCGCCCATTGTTCCCGGAAGGTTTCCGGAATGATGTACAGGTGTTGAATCTGGTTATGAGTGTCGATCAGGATTGCGAACCTGAAATTGCAGCAATGATCGGAACCTCGGCAGCACTTAGCATTTCGGATGTGCCTTTTAATGGGCCAATCGGTGGAGTCGCTGTAGGACGTATAGACGGGCAATTTGTGATTAACCCGGATATTGCACAGCAGAATGCAAGCGATCTGTACCTGGTTGTAGCCGGAACGAAAGATGCCATCATGATGGTAGAAGCCGAAGGCAATGAGATTCCAGAGGAAGTTATGCTGGAAGCTATTATGTTCGGTCATGATGAGATTAAGAACATTGTGGCAGTTATTGAACAATTGGTGCAAGTAGCAGGTAAAGAGAAAATGCAGGTTAAACTGCATGCTGTTGATGAAAAAGTGAACAGTGAAGTACGTGCTTATGCAGCTGAACGTTTAATGCAAGCTGTTAAAATTGCAGAAAAACATGCTCGTCAAGAGGCAATTGATGCAGTCAACGAAGAGACAGTTGCCCATTTTGAAGCACAATACATAGAGACACCTGAGCTTTTGAGCGACGTGAGCGAAGTTCTCTATGATATCGTTAAGGAAGAAGTACGTCGTCTGATCACGCATGATAAAGTGCGTCCTGATGGTCGTAAGCTTGACGAAATTCGTCCGATTGAAAGCGACACTAGCATTTTGCCGCGTACTCATGGTTCGGGCTTATTTACACGCGGTCAAACGCAAGCACTTAGCATTTGTACACTTGGTGCATTGGGTGATGTACAAATTTTGGACGGTATTGATCTGGAAGAAACAAAACGCTTCATGCATCATTACAATTTCCCGCCATTCAGCGTAGGTGAGGCTCGTCCTTTGCGTGCGCCAGGTCGTCGTGAAATCGGACATGGTGCTCTTGGTGAACGTGCGCTTTCCAAAGTAATTCCTTCCGAAACTGAATTTCCATACACCATCCGTCTGGTTTCCGAGGTACTGGAATCGAATGGTTCGACTTCACAAGCTAGTATTTGTGCAAGTACACTGGCTATGATGGATGCAGGTGTACCGATTAAAGCTCCGGTTGCAGGTGTAGCCATGGGATTGATTAAGGATGGAGACCATGTTTCCGTATTGACTGATATCCAAGGTATGGAAGACCACCTGGGCGATATGGACTTTAAAGTTGCTGGTACCGCGGAAGGCGTAACTGCCATTCAAATGGATATTAAAATTAACGGTATTGACCGCCAGATTTTACAGGATGCGCTCAAGCAAGCTAAAGAAGGACGTTTGTTCATTCTTAGCAAAATGATGGAAGCGATCCAGAAGCCGCGTGAGCAGTTGTCTCCGTATGCTCCAAAAATTATGACGATGCACATTAACCCGGACAAAATCCGTGATGTTATTGGGGCTGGTGGTAAAATCATCAACAAAATCATCGAAGAAACCGGCGTGAAAATCGATATTGAACAAGATGGTCGTGTGTTCATCGCTTCCACAAATCAAGAGATGAATGAAAAAGCACGTTCCATTATTGAGGGTATCGTAAAGGAAGTCGTGATCGGTGAGATTTACATCGGTACAGTAAAACGGATTGAGAAATTCGGTGCATTTGTTGAAATTTTACCGGGCAAAGATGGTCTGGTTCATATTTCTCAACTGTCTACTGAGCGTGTAGCCAAAGTTGAAGATGTAATTGCTATTGGGGATACAATTACGGTGAAAGTAACCGAAATTGATCAACAAGGTCGTGTCAATCTGTCCCGTAAGGCTGTTCTGACTGCAGAAGCACCTGCAAAATCCTAGGTATCTGCATGTTGCAGACTAGAAAGGCAGGAGTAGCTTTTCGTATTAACAGTACAAGGGATTTGAATAGCATTGTTTAAGCTTTAGGAAAGAGGCAGAGCTACGTTTCTGGCTCTTTTTTCATACATATGCACAAGCTGCACCCAAGTGAGCTTCTAGAGCTTGCTACGTCATAGTTCTTGTCCTCGCCGCATACAATGTGGACAAACGGGCGGGGGGATGAAGGAATTATGAGTAGGGCAAAACGAGCAGTGTGGGTGGTAGCCAGTTTAGCCATCACACTCGTAATCGGGCAGTTTAGTGGGGTTCGTGACTATGCTAGTCAATTACGCAATGGAGACGTTACAGGGGTTAAAGAGCCAGAGGCTGTAACCACGATGGCGATAGCAGCTTTGCCCGACAATGCGCTTATGCAGCGACTAAGAACAGAAGCAGCACGTCAGCGGCGGGAACCAGTTGATGCCAAGATCGACAGGGTATGGAAGGCTATTCCAGGCTATAACGGACTGGAGGTGGATTTGGATGCTACCTATCGCAAAGCGATTGCATCTCCGGATCGACCCATTCAATATGTATATCGGCAATTGGCACCTAAAATACATTTAAATCAGCTTGGTAATGTTCCAATTTACAGGGGGAATCCCGAAAAGCCGATGGTATCTTTCATGATCAATGTAGCATGGGGGAATGAATTTATCCTGCCGATACTGAACACGTTGGATCAGGAAAAGGTCAAGGCTACATTTTTTCTTGATGGAAGTTGGTTGAAAAAAAATCCTGTTCTCGCCAAGGAGATTCAAAAAAGAGGGCATGAGCTTTCGAACCATGCATACTCTCATCCAAATATGAGTCGTCTGAGTCGGGCCAGAGCCACACAAGAAATTGAAAAGACTCAAGTGCTTCTTCAAGAAACTTTGGGTATCAAAAATAACTGGTTTGCCCCTCCATCGGGTGATTTTAATCAGCAAACGGTGGATATAGCAGCAGAACGTGGGCTCAAAACAGTGTTGTGGACATTGGACACTGTAGATTGGAGACATCCGTCACCGGAATCGGTGATTAACAAAATCAGCAGTAAGGTTGAATCAGGCTCCCTGATATTGATGCACCCAACAGATTCCTCATCGGCTGCTCTCAAAGGCATGATTCATGCTATTCGTAGTAAGGGACTTGTGCTCGGAACTGTCAGTCAGACACTTTCCCCTGATCGGCAACTACCTGCTCCGGTTGAGTGAACGTCTTTTTTCTGTTAGGATTGAACATTATGGCTAAGTATGCAATTCAGTTTAGGAGGGCCAATCGTGGAAAGAATTCAACTTAAAAACGGCCTAAGAGTGGTCATTGAAAAAATTCCAACCGTACGTTCAGTTTCTTTCGGTATCTGGGTTAAAACTGGCTCCCGGAATGAAACGCCGGACAATAGCGGTATTTCTCATTTTATCGAACACATGCTTTTCAAAGGAACAGAGCGTTTTAACGCTAAGGAAATCGCTGAGCAATTCGATGCCATCGGAGGAAATGTTAATGCTTTCACTTCGAAGGAATATACATGCTATTATGCCAAAGTATTGGATGAGCATCTACCGATCGCAGTTGATGTGCTGTCTGATATGTTTTTTAATTCCAAACTAGATCAGGAAGAATTGGCAAAAGAGAAGAATGTGATTTTGGAGGAAATCTCCATGTACGAGGATACACCGGATGATATGGTGCACGATCTTGTATCTCGCGCGGCCTATGGTGAACATCCACTGGCTTATCCGATTCTCGGAACCGAAGATCACCTGCTTGCTATGGATAGCTCACACCTCAGTCATTATATGAAGGAGCATTATACAATCGACAATACAGTTATCAGTGTGGCTGGTAATGTTGACGATCGCTTGGTAGAATTGTTGGAGCGACATTTTGGACATTTTGATAATCATGGAACCGTTTCGCCGCTGACAGTACCTGTGTTTAACGGTGAGCTGTTGTATCATGAGAAAGCAACGGAGCAAAATCATATTTGTTTATCCCTGCCTGGATTTGCAGCGGGTGACGAGCTCCAGTATGCTATGGTTTTGCTGAATAACGCGATCGGCGGCGGCATGAGTTCACGTTTGTTTCAAGAAATTCGGGAAAAGCGTGGACTGGCTTATTCGGTCTATTCCTATCATAGCTCTCATGCGGACAGTGGGTTGTTCACGATCTATGCAGGTACGGCTCCTAAGCAAACAAAGGACGTGCTGGATTTGGCGCTGGAGCTTTTACGAGATGTGGCTGTCAACGGTTTGGACGCTAATGAGCTTCGTAAAGGTAAGGAACAATTAAAAGGAAGTTTGATTTTAAGCCTTGAAAGTACAGGTAGCCGGATGAATCGGCTTGGAAAAAATGAATTAATGCTCGGTCAGCATTATACGCTGGATCAAATGATCGAACATATCGAGCATGTGACGGCAAATGATGTGAACAAAGTGCTGGATCGGATGTTCTCGGAGCCGTTTGCCCTGTCGATGGTGGGAGCGAGTGATTCAGCGGTAAAGGATATGAGGAGGGACTATTTTGTTAACTTACGTGGAAATTAACAGACTTGCGGGCAATGAAGATATTGAGCTGCCCCGCAAAATGTCAGAGCTTGCATCAGGGTTTGACTTGTATGCAGCAGTACAGGAAAATCTGGTACTGGAACCCGGCAAACGTTGCCTCGTTCCAACTGGATTTGCAATAGCTATGCCAGCGGGATTGGAGGCACAAATCCGTCCGCGAAGTGGACTGGCTCTTAAGCATGGTATTACCTGTCTCAATACACCGGGAACGATTGATGCGGATTATCGTGGGGAGATCAAGGTACTTCTTATTAATTTGGGCGAAGAATCGTTCACGATTACGCGCAATGAGCGAATTGCACAAATGGTATTTCAGGTTGTACCTGAGGTAGAGCTGAAACAAGTAGACCAATTATCTGAAACAGTGCGTGGTGCTGGAGGCTTTGGCCATACAGGACGCTGAGCTATGGTTGGTTTGCAATGTAAGAATGTCTATTTTGTAAAAGCTTCAAATTTACTTGCTTAAGAGTAAGTATGCATATAAAGGTCGCCTCATCAAGGGGCGGCTTTTTTTTGTGTTTTTTCACCCCTCTCCGGGCACTCGCATAGACTAAAAGCATATCGTGTCTCGGAAAGGAGTGATCCGGATGCTAACAGGAATACGCGTCGTTGTTTTGGGTGGCGATGCGAGGCAGCTTGAGGTAATCCGCAAATGTGTGGACATGGATGCTACCGTCAGTGTGGTCGGTTTTGACAAGCTTGAAGTACCACTCAAAGGAGTGACACTAGAACCAATGTCTGTCAAGCTGCTGGAATCGTCAGACGCACTGATTTTGCCGGTGGTGGGATGCGATGAGGAAGGCAACGTAAATGCACTTTTCGGAGCACAGAAGCTCCAGTTTCTGAATGAACATGCTGCTGCTCTTCCACCGCATTGCGTTGTATATACAGGGATGGCGCGGACGTACTTAAAAGAAATTTGTACCAGACATGAGTTAAAGCTGGTAGAGCTGCTGGAGAGAGATGATGTGGCCATATACAACTCTATACCTACGGCCGAAGGCGCACTGATGATGGCCATTCAGCATACTGATTTTACGATTCACGGTGCAGATTGTATGGTTCTAGGCATGGGACGGACTGGATTTACCATGGCAAGAGCACTACAGGGGTTGGGAGCCAGAGTGAAGGTTGGAGTACGGCGGGCAGAGGATGCAGCAAGAGCCGTGGAAATGGGTTGGGAGCCTTTTATGACAAGGGATTTGGCGCATGAGACAAAGGGAGTTGACTTGATTTTTAATACGATACCCTCTATGATTATCACAGCGCAAATCCTGTCTAAATTGCCATTGAGCACCGTGATTATAGATCTTGCTTCCGCCCCGGGCGGATGTGATTTCCGTTATGCGGAAAAGCGTGGAATCAAGGCTATGCTTGCCCCTGGTCTTCCCGGTATAGTTGCTCCCAAAACTGCTGGTGCCATTATAGCGAATACGCTGGTGCAGTTGTTAATGGAAGATAATCCTGATCGGGGGAATGCACAATGAGTTGGCAAGGGAAAACAGTAGGTTATGCAATTACAGGCTCACATTGCACATTTGAAGAGGTAATGCCTGTTATACAGCGCTTTGTTGATGAGGGTGCGAAGGTCGTTCCTATTATATCCAATACAGTACTAACAACGGATACGCGCTTTGGTACTTCGCAAAGTTGGCAAAAACAGTTGAAAGATATAACAGGGAATGATATCATTTCTACAATTGTGGAGGCTGAGCCACTGGGTCCCTCCCAAATACTCGATGTGTTGGTGATTGCACCTTTGACGGGGAATTCGATGAGTAAGTTAGCGAATGCAATGACAGACAGTCCAGTTTTGATGGCTGCCAAGGCGCAATTGCGCAACGGTCGTCCACTTCTTTTAGCTATATCTACTAATGATGGACTGGGTCTAAATGCTGCCAATATCGCCAAATTACTCGTAGCCAAAAATATCTTTTTTGTGCCGTTCGGACAGGACAATCCAGTTAAAAAGCCGAACTCGCTTGTAGCTAACATGGAGTTGATTCCGGAGGCTGCTTATGAAGCATTGCAGGGCAAACAGCTTCAGCCGATGATTGTGGAACGCAAGACCCCATGAAGTATTATAGTTAACTGCTGAGCATCCCTCGCCTAGAAGATGATTCGATATTGTATCGGGTCTAATTTCTTGTTGGCGGTGGATGCTTTCAGAATAAAAAATGGTTTTTTAGTCGAGAAGGGGAGATACACCAGATGAGCAATAGAAAGTTTAATGTAGCTGTCGTTGGAGCGACAGGCGCTGTAGGAGAACAGATCGTAAATCTGCTGGAAAAACGGGATTTTCCTGTGGACAAAATCAAATTTCTTTCTTCGCCTCGTTCTGCCGGCACGTTAATTAGCTTTAAAGGTCAGCAAATTCCAGTAGAGATTGCTACCCCCGACAGCTTTGAAGGAATCGACATTGCTTTGTTTAGTGCAGGTGGAGACGTAAGTAAGGAATTGGCGCCGCATGCTGTTCGTCATGGGGCAGTTTGCATTGACAACACCAACGCATTCCGAATGGATCCGACAGCTCCTCTTGTAGTGCCTGAGGTGAACAGCGACAAAATTGCCGAGCATCAAGGAATTATTGCGAACCCGAACTGCTCCACCATTCAGATGGTAGCTGCTTTGAAACCATTATATGATCAGTATGGCATTTCTCGTATCATTGTATCCACATACCAGGCCGTTTCCGGCGCTGGAAGCCGAGCTATTGATGAATTGAATCGTCAAAGCGCAGCGATTCTGAACGGAGATGAAGTTCAGCCTGATCTGTTGCCAGTAGGCTCGTTGCCAGTAAAGCATCAGATTGCTTTCAATGCTATCCCGCAAATCGATAAATTCCAGGACAATGGTTATACACTGGAAGAAATGAAAATGGTACGTGAAACGAAAAAAATACTGGGTGACGAATCTGTGGACGTAACAGCAACGTGTGTGCGTATTCCTGTTGTATACGGTCACTCGGAATCTGTATATGTAGAACTTAAAAAAGATTATGATTTAGAAGAAATCCGCAATCTGCTGGCTTCGGCACCAGGAGTAACGCTGGTGGACGATCCTGCTGCTCAGCTTTATCCACTGGCATCTGATGCTGCAGGAAAACCTGACGTATTTGTGGGGCGTGTACGCCGTGATTTGGGCAATAGCCGTGGATTGAATTTGTGGGTCGTATCCGACAACCTGCTCAAAGGAGCAGCATGGAACGCGGTGCAAATCGCGGAAATTATTGCTGCAAACGCGGAGTAACGTTCCGATATGGGGGAAGAATAATGGGTATTTTGGTGCAGAAATTTGGGGGAACCTCGCTGTCCACACCTGAAGCACGTCAACTTGTGCTGGCACATGTGAAGCGGGAGCTGGAACAAAATCTTCAATTGGTTGTTGTTGTGTCGGCCATGGGGAGAAAAGGAGAGCCTTATGCCACCGACACGCTACTGGATTGGGCGGCGTCTAACGGCGACAGTCTTCCGAAGCGCGAACGGGATTTACTGCTGTGCTGTGGTGAAATCATTTCTGCTGCTACATTATGCAGCCTGATGGAGAAGGAAGGTATTCCTGCTACGGTGCTAACTGGGGCACAGGCGGGCTTTATTACGGATGATCAATACGGCAATGCTCGTATTTTGGATATAAAGCCAGACCGTGTTGTTGAAGAGTTGAACCAAGGCAGAGTTGTCATTGTGACAGGTTTTCAGGGACAAACAGCAGACGGTGATATGACTACCTTGGGTCGGGGAGGCAGCGATACGTCAGCTACTGCTCTGGGTGCTGCTCTACATGCGGATATGGTTGATATTTATACGGATGTAAATGGTATATTGACTGCCGATCCGCGCATTGTGGAAAACGCAAAGCCACTTACACATGTTAGCTATACGGAGATTTGTAATATGGCTCATCAGGGAGCAAAGGTTATCCATCCTCGTGCTGTTGAAATCGCCATGCAGGCTAATATCCCGGTCCGTGTTCGCTCTACCTTCTCCGAAGGAGAAGGTACGTTAGTTACCCACCCGGAAGGCTTTAAAGACGTGCAGGCAGACATCGTAGACCGTTTCGTGACCGGTATTGCGTATGTCGGCAATGTCACTCAGATTAATGTTGAATTAAAGCCGGGTTTGGAGCACTTGCAATTACAAGTATTCAAATCTATGGCTGAACATGGAATTAGCGTTGACTTTATTAACGTAACGCCATCGGGGGCAGTTTATACTGTGTTCGATCATGATGGAAGCAAAGCGGTTGAAGTATTGAACGGTTTGGGTCTAGAACCTAAGATACTGGCCGGGTGTGCTAAAGTTTCTGTCATAGGCGGTGGTATCAACGGGGTACCAGGCATTATGGCGACAATTGTGGAGGCATTGGCAGAATCAGACGTACAGATCCTTCAATCCGCAGATTCCAACACGACGATCTGGGTACTTGTTAAAAAAGAAGATATGGTGCAGGCTGTACGCGCATTGCATAATAAATTTGAACTCCATCAATAGGCGCATTGTCCGTGCTCGGACTTGCAAAAAGGAGGCAGCATGGTGAACTTCGGCAGATTGATTACCGCAATGGTGACACCTTTTGATAAGCAAGGAGAGATTGACTGGACTGCATTGTCCTCGTTGATTGATTACTTAATAGAAGAACAGCACTCAGAGTCGCTTGTTGTATCTGGAACAACAGGGGAGTCTCCTACCCTGAGCGATGATGAAAAAATCAAGTTGTTTGCATTTGTTGTAGAAAAAGCAGCTGGACGATGTAAAATTATTGCCGGGACTGGAAGCAACAATACACGTCACTCCATTCATCTAACCCGTGCCGCGGAGCAGGCAGGAGCAGATGGTGTTCTACTGGTAGTGCCATATTATAATAAACCGAATCAGGAAGGGATGTATCAGCATTTCGAAAGTATTGCGAACTCCACATCCCTCCCAGCTATACTGTATAATGTTCCAAGTCGTACTGGAGCGAGTCTAACAGCTGAAACAACACTGCGCCTTGCACAAATTCCGAATATTGTGGGAACTAAAGAATGTGCATCACTTGCGCAGGTCACACAGATTGCAGCGGCAGCGCCAGAAGGTTTTCTGGTTTATTCCGGGGATGATGCTTCTGGGTTGCCTGCTATGGCTGTAGGTGCTTATGGTATTATCAGCGTAGCGAGTCATGTGGTAGGTGCTGAAATGAAACAGATGATCGATTCACTTGTAGGAGGACACTCGCAGGAGGCAGCAAAGTTGCATCAGCAGTTGTTCCCTATTTTCAAGGGCTTGTTTGGCTGTCCTCATCCTCTGCCTAATCCGGTGGCAGTAAAATATGCATTGGAATTACGGGGGGTTAAGGTAGGTTCGGTTCGGTTGCCGCTCATTCCTCCAACTGAGGATGAAGCGGAATTTATTAAGAAATTATTTACCCGCTAAAGAGAAATAGGAATGTAAGATGTTAATTAATACTAAGGAGTATCCTTGTTAAGGGCAGTCGGTAGGTACAAAACCGATAGGGTTTATTGTCTGACAAGGTTCCCAGCGTGAAGGGCGTTCTTATAGGACGCCCTTTTTGCTGTGCTTTTAACCATGTATGTAGACAAAATGACAGATACTAATGGTTTCAGACGGCAATGGGAAACCTAGCGTAACGAACAGGATGACTTGTTTTTTCGTATTTTAATCATGTATAATGGGGTCAAGTGACTGGGTGCGGTATTTTTTTGAAAATTAAATAAACAAATCAAGGTACGACGTCCAACTACCATAGGAGGTTTAGATTCATTTGTCTAAAAAAACAAACAACGATAAATTGATGATTTTCGCTTTGGGCGGCGTCGGTGAAATCGGGAAAAATATGTATGTCGTTCAATACGGCAATGACATTGTCGTGGTGGATTCCGGTTTGAAATTCCCGGAAGAGGACATGCTGGGCATTGATATCGTTATTCCTGATATTTCCTACCTTACAGAGAACCGCGACAAAGTAAGAGGCATTGTGCTGACTCATGGTCACGAGGACCATATCGGCGGTTTGCCTTACGTGTTGAAACATTTGAATGTACCAGTATATGGTACCAAATTGACGCTGGGATTGGTGGAAAACAAGCTGAAGGAAGCGAATCTGCTTGGTGAAACCAAACGTATTTTGATCAATGCTGATTCTGAAATCAAGCTGGGTTCCACACTGAAAGCAACATTCTTCAGAACCAACCATAGTATTCCAGATTCTGTAGGTGTATGTATTGATACTCCTGAAGGCGCTGTTGTTCATACAGGTGACTTCAAATTTGACCATACTCCGGTCAACGGACAATATGCAGATTTGCAGCGTATGGCTGAAATTGGAACACGTGGCGTACTGGCTCTTTTGTCAGACAGTACGAATGCCGAAAAACCGGGCTTTACACCTTCGGAAAAGAGCGTTGGTATTGTCCTGGAAGACATTTTCCGCAAGTCGAGACAGCGTGTGGTCGTAGCTACTTTTGCTTCTAACGTACATCGTATTCAACAGGTAATTAATGCTGCTGAAGCAACGGGACGTAAAGTAACAGTTATTGGTCGAAGCATGGTTAATGTCGTAGGTATTGCTTCGGACTTGGGCTATTTGGAAATTCCAGATGGAATGCTGATTGAGCCTGAAGAAGTTGGCAAAATGTCAGCGGATCGTGTAGTTATTCTCTGCACAGGTAGTCAGGGTGAACCGATGTCAGCTTTGACAAGAATGGCTCGTTCCACACATCGAAAGGTTGACATTCTTCCAGGGGATTCAGTCATCATCGCAGCTACTCCAGTACCAGGTAATGAAAAATACGTTGGACGCACAATTGATGAGCTGTTCCGTCTGGGTGCCAATGTATATTACAGCGCAGCTAATCCAGGTATCCACGTTTCTGGACACGGAAGCCAGGAAGAACTCAAGCTGATGCTAAATCTGATGAAACCAAAGTTCTTCTTGCCAATTCATGGTGAGTTTAGAATGCAACGTCGTCACGCTCTTCTTGCTGAAGGCGTAGGTATTGAGCCTGAAAATATCTTTATCACGGATATCGGTGAGGTCATTGAAATTCAGAATGGTGGAGCACGCAGAGCTGGGAAAGTTACAGCAGGTAACGTACTGATCGATGGACTAGGCGTAGGGGATGTAGGAAATATCGTATTGCGCGACCGAAAATTGCTGTCACAGGATGGTATTTTGGTAGTTGTTGTTACGCTGAGCAAGCAAGACGGAACGATTAAATCGGGACCAGATATCATTTCCCGAGGTTTCGTATATGTCCGTGAATCGGAAGGTTTGCTGGATGAAGCGAATCGTATTGTCTCAAGTACACTGCATAAGCTCATGAGTGAAAATGTAAATGAATGGGCTTCCCTCAAGACAAATGTCAAGGATGCACTAGGTCGCTTCTTGTATGAGCAAACTCGTCGGAGACCGATGATCCTGCCAATTATAATGGAAGTGTGATTCAATTGAAATTTGTTCAAAAACCTGAATTAAAAACTTAAGTCACAGGCACACAGTCGCCTCTCTTCCCGCAGGAAATATTGGACGGTTTCCGCGGGAGGAGAGGCTTTTTTGATTTTCCGGGATAAGGAAAATCATGGAGTCGGGTATAAGATATTCCATTTCCATCCCATACTATAGGGTGAATACGGGTCATATAGATGCGTAAAGCGAAAGGAAGATCACCCATATGGAACAATACAGCAATCTAACATCTGGCAACGAGGAAACGGAAGTACCAGATCAACCAGAAATTGGGCAAAGACCCGCTTTGCCTGCTATGGAGGCTTTACAGCAGCTGGGTCAAACCTCTATGCCTGGAAGCGAGTCTAATATTTTTTGCATGACGATTATCGGTCAGATTGAAGGGCATCTCATTTTACCGCCTCAAAACAAAACGACAAAATATGAGCACATTATTCCCCAGTTGGTAGCGGCAGAACAAAATCCTCGTATCGAAGGATTAATGATTTTGCTGAATACAGTTGGTGGTGATGTAGAGGCTGGACTGGCTATTGCTGAAATGATCGCATCGATGAGTAAACCAACGGTGACCATTGTCATAGGTGGGGGGCATAGCATCGGTGTGCCTATTGCTGTGTCTTCCACTTATTCCTACATTGCGGAGAGTGCGACGATGACCATTCATCCCATTCGTATGAACGGTCTAGTCATTGGAGTACCACAAACTTTTGAATACATGGAAAAAATGCAGGAACGTGTTGTACGCTTCGTCGTTTCTCATTCTCGTATTACAGAAGAGCAGTTTAAGGAATTAATGTTTAAAACCGGTGAGTTAAACCGCGATATTGGTACAGCGGTTGGGGGAGCCGATGCAGTGAAGTATGGATTGATGGACGCGGTTGGAGGCATCGGAGAGGCTTTAAAACAGCTGAACACCATTATTGAAACTCGGCGTCAGCAAAACGGGATCGCTGGGATTCAACAGCAGGCTCCGTATGCTTCTTTTTCTCCTAGTGCCACAGGAACTCCTACAGAGACACTCTCAGGGGAGCCTAGCGGGGAGCTACCACAATGACACTATATACTGTAATGCCAATGGAAATGGTATGGCAAGGGATGTGGAAAGAGGCTGAGGAGTTTGCAGAGGTTCGGGTAGACGGTCTACTTATGCAAGTACAGCCGCTCGAAAGTCGTCGGGGGATCATTGTACGGTTGTTGGACTGTCCGCTGGAAGCCTATCTGAATCCGCGTTATGGACCAGGTCAAGTCATCGAGTGGTCGTAGAAGGTGTCGAATAGTATAGAAATAGGTCGTTTACTGTTGAAAAAGAACATATGTGCGGATACCGGGTGACGTGGTATAATATTCTTCTGGGGGGTGACCTTGTATGTCCAGAAGAAGAAAAAGAAAAAAGAAAGCCGCATTTGGCGGAGTTCTAAAATTTGAAATTTACGGCATTGTGCTGATTACATTAGCGGTCATTGCGTTGTCGGGTGAAGCGGCGGTTGGTCGGTCGTTATCCAAGATGTTTGGGCTCGTACTGGGGAAATTCTATTTTGTTATCCCTCTCATTGGCATTTATTATGGTCTGATGGTGATGATTCACCGCAAGTGGCCGAACCAGTGGAACTCCCGTAAAACGGGTTTGCTCCTGTTAGTATTTGCCTTTACACTTATGAGTTCTATTTCATCTATGGAGCAGCGTTTGGGGCCGATCAACGCGCTTCAGCCGGGCGGAGTGATGACCCAGATACATATAGATATGCGTGAGCAGTTGCTGTCGCCTGACCAGCAGGGTCATACCTCAATGCTGAACAAGGATATCAGCGGGGGTTACGTAGGCGCATTGCAGCTTACTGTTCTGTTATGGCTGTTTGGTCTCACGGGAGCTAAACTGATCATGATTGTTATGTTCGTCATTTGTTTCATGCTGATGACCCAACTGTCCTATGTGGATTTGGTACGGATTGTAAAGACCAAGCTGCTGACAGCCGGGGGAAGCGTGCGCAAAAAATGGACTGGTAAAGCTACTCCGCTTTCAGCATCAAGCAAAGGCAGTGGAAATAGAAAAATCAAGTCTGAGTCCATTCCTGCCTATGAGGAAGACATGGATGATGACTTTGACGAAATGCAGCCTCCTGCACGCAAACAGCCGATTTTCTTTCAGTTGTTTGGTCTCAAAAATTCAGATAAAGCGGACAAGGATGAGCATTCCGTCGATACGGATGAGGATGATCATGATCTTCCATATGAAGCTGAGGACGCGCAGGCCCAGTGGAGAAACGGCAACCAGAGTGAAGAGATGTCTGACGTAGTAGAACACGCTGAGCAGGAAGCTGCAACTCCGGTAAAAAGGTCGCCGATTATTAGGGATTTCTTCGAACAAGTAAAGCATGAGGAAAGAAGACCGGAAACTGAATTTGGAGAGTCCCTGACAGGGGCAGAGCAGACAACTTCCGTTATTGACGAATCCCTGGATGATGACTTTGTGGATGCCAGTGCAAATACGGATATGGATGATTCGACAGCGATCCAGGGGACATTAAAAGGTGCTCAGGGACAAGCTCAGACGATTGCAACTGGGGTAGCAGGCGAAGAGGCTGAAGGTAACCATACAGCTATTCCGGCTCCGCCGCCTAAACCGTACAAGCTCCCATCATTTCGTTTACTTGCTAAACCACAAAACGCAGGCAAAGGTATGGGACAAAAGGATTACATGCAAACGGCACGCAAGCTGGAGGCAACGCTGGAAAGCTTCGGTGTGCGGGCGAAGGTGCTGGAGGTTGTCCGTGGCCCTGCCGTAACGCGTTATGAAATTCAGCCGGACATTGGAGTAAAGGTCAGCCGCATTGTGAGTCTGACGGATGACATTGCGCTTGCGCTTGCTGCCAAAGATATCCGTATGGAGGCTCCGATTCCTGGGAAATCTGCTATCGGAATTGAGGTTCCGAATAATGAAGTTTCCATTGTAACGATGCGTGAGGTAATGGAGACAACCGTTTTCCAGGAGTCAGCTTCCAATTTATCTATTGCATTCGGACGTGATATCGCAGGACAGACGATTGTCGGTAATTTGGCCAAGATGCCCCATCTGCTTGTAGCTGGGGCAACAGGTTCGGGTAAATCAGTGTGTATCAATGGGATCATTACGAGTATTTTATACAAAGCAAAGCCGGATGAGGTCAAATTTTTGATGGTCGATCCTAAAATGGTGGAGTTGAACGTGTACAATGGAATCCCGCATTTGTTGGCTCCGGTCGTGACTGATCCAAAGCGAGCCTCACTTGCATTGAAGAAAATTGTAGTTGAAATGGAAAAAAGATATGAGTTATTTTCCAAATCAGGAACCCGTAATATTGAGGGCTATAATAATCTGATGAAAGATAACCCGGATGCATTTCTGCCTTACATCGTCGTTATTGTGGACGAGTTGGCAGATTTAATGATGGTAGCTGCGGGAGATGTGGAGGATGCGATTGCACGACTTGCCCAAATGGCGCGTGCAGCAGGCATCCACCTTATTATTGCAACGCAAAGACCTTCGGTTGACGTAATTACCGGGGTGATTAAAGCCAATATTCCTTCACGTATTGCCTTCGGCGTTTCCTCGCAGGTAGACTCCCGTACCATATTGGACATGGGTGGAGCCGAGAAGCTACTCGGACGTGGTGATATGCTGTTCATGCCAATGGGTGCTTCCAAACCAGTCCGCGTTCAGGGAGCATTCATGAGCGATCAAGAAGTCGAAAATATTGTTAGCTACGTACGTGAACAGGGTGAAGCTCAGTATGATGAAACGCTAGTGCCGGAGGTGGAAGAGGTATCGGCTGATGCAGATGAAATGCTGGATGAGCTGTACGATCAGGCGGTCAACATCATTTTAGAGGCTAAACAAGCTTCCGTTTCGCTCCTTCAGCGCCGTATGCGGATCGGTTATACACGTGCTGCTCGACTGATTGACTCCATGGAAGCTCGCGGAGTCATCGGCCCTTACGAGGGCAGCAAGCCCCGTGAGGTCCTTATCTCAATGGAGCAATATCAGCAAAATAAAGTAAGTTCCTAAGCATGATCTCTATCCAGTACTACATTAAAACGCTGTTTGTTCGCATGGTGGTTGTTCTAATATGACAACTCCAAGTGCACAAACAGCGTTTTTTTGTGATGTTTTTTGAGGTGTGGCGACTACCTGCTGAAAGAAGATTAAAAGGGTGAATAGCTTTAAGCGGAGCTTGTCATAATAAACGTAGCCATCCTGTTAATCCCACAAAAGAAAGGTAGAGCGCAGCATATGAAAAAGACAATGGTCTGGATTTGCACGGGTATCCTCGCAGCCTCGGCTATTACGTACACAGGACTTTTTAAAAGTGACTCTGCACAGCAGCAAGCAGAGCCGCTGAGCACACAGCAGAAAGTACAAGCGGTGCAACCTTCCCAGCCGACATTCAGCTCGGGAGCGGTTGATTTTGGATCTTACGGTCAGGATGTATATGAGTTGCAATCACGTTTGAAGTTGCTGGGCTTTTTTGGCGGGAAAGTGGACAGTCATTTTGGCAGCAGTACACTAAAAGCTGTCAAGGGTTTTCAAAAGGAATTTGGCATCCGTCCCGATGGAGTGGTCGGAGCAAAGACGAAATTAAAGCTGGTGAATGCTACTCCTAACTGGAAGCCAACGGAAACTCCTATGCATCGTAACAATCAAGGTTCCGCTCAGGGACAGACAGCGGACAATAACGATAAATCAGATCAAAATGATGAAACGATGGGATCGGCCAACACCATGGGACTTTCTGAAAACGATCTTAAAATTATGGCCAACGCGGTCTACGGTGAATCCCGCGGCGAGCCGTTTGAAGGCCAAGTTGCCGTCGCGGCTGTTATTTTGAACAGGGTCAAGTCACCTAGCTTTCCCAACTCACCATCTGGAGTGATCTTTCAACCAGGAGCTTTCACAGCTGTAGCAGACGGTCAAATCTGGCTCACACCGAATGAGACTGCACAAAAGGCGGTACGCCAAGCCCTGAACGGCTGGGACCCAAGCGGAGGATGTCTTTATTATTTTAACCCAAAAACAGCCACCTCCAAATGGATTTGGTCCCGTCCGCAGGTGAAAACCATCGGGGAGCATATTTTCTGCATGTAAAACGCCGAAGCAGCCGGGAGCTTGTCTCCGGTTGCTTCTTGGCTTTTGCATGGTTAGAATAAAGATTGGTACACTTTACCTCTTTACAGGAGGATAATTTACAGCAGCTAATGCTAATCAAAGGCTAGACGCAAATTGACGTCACAAAGGAGTTTTGGACTTGAACAAAACAGGTTTCGAGCGTGGCACACGCAGACAACTGAGGATTCATGTACTGCCGACCAAGCGCTTTAAGACGTTTGCTATATCATTGTATGTAGGCACTCCGCTACGGGAGGACACCGTAACTCGAGTGGGGCTGGTACCTTTCGTTCTGCGACGGGGTACAGAATCGTATCCGCAGACTACACAATTCAGAGAACAGTTAGAGCAATTGTATGGCGCGGGTTTCGGTTTCGATGTGTATAAACGTGGAGATTATCAGATCGTGCAATTTCGCATGGATACGATTAATGACAGCTTTGTAAATAGTCCAGATAGTTTACTGGATCGTTCGTTTTCTTTTCTCGGAGAAGTGCTAACGAAGCCTGCATTGGAAAATGGTGCATTTCAAACGGGATACGTCCAGCAGGAACGAGAAAATGTGCGTAAGAAGCTGGAATCTATAGTTAACGATAAAATACGTTATGCTGGTGAGCGTTGTATGGAGGAAATGTGCAAGGATGAGCCTTATCGTCTGCACCCTCTTGGTCAACGATCTGATCTGGACAGTATAGATGCACAGAGCTTGTATAAGGCTTATGGAGAATGGCTGAATCATGCCAGCATGGATTTATACGTTGTGGGAGATACGACGCTAGAAGAAGTTGAGAAGTTTGTTGATCGCTATTTTCAATTGAACCGTTCAGCGGAAACAGGGTATGTTCCTGAACAGCCCAAGTCGGTAGAGCGTGATGTTCAAACCGTTGTAGAGCGTCTTGATGTGAACCAGGGCAAGCTCAACATGGGGTTGCGCACCCCTATTACGTATGGAGACGATCGCTATGCTTCCGCTCTGATGTACAATGGCATTCTGGGCGGGTATCCGCATTCAAAGCTGTTCGTTAATGTGAGGGAGAAGGAAAGTTTGGCATATTACGCTTCATCACGGTATGACGGGCATAAAGGTATTGGTACGATTCAATCTGGTATTGAAATTCCTAATTATGAAAAAGCGGTTACTATTATCCGCAAGCAACTGGAAGATACGCAAAACGGAGCGATTACTGAGCTGGAAATTACCCAAACGCAGGCGATGATTCGCAACTTGCTAAAGGAGATGCAGGATTCCGCTTTTGAAATGATCGCCTATGATTTTAACAGACAGCTTTCCGGTAAAGAACGGACAGTAGATGAGCTGCTGAGTCAGGTGGAGGCAGTCAAGGTGCAGGATGTTCAGGATGCCGCCCGGACGTTCCGACTGGACACTATTTATTTCTTGAGAGACCAGAAGGGGGAATAGCGGTGGAGCATATACCTTATGAGCATTTGCAGGAAACGCTGTACTATGAAGTAATGGATAACGGTTTACACGTTTATGTGTTGCCCAAACCGGGTTTTCAGAAGACATACGCCACATTTGCAACTAAATACGGCTCAGTTGATAATCATTTCCGCGTCGAAGGTCAACAGCCCGTAAAGGTGCCGGATGGCATAGCCCATTTTTTGGAGCATAAAATGTTTGAAGAGCCTGAAGGCGATATTTTTGCTACCTTTTCCTCTAATGGGGCATCGGCGAACGCATTTACGAGCTTTGATCAAACAGTATATCTGTTTTCGGCAACCGAGCGTATTCAAGAAAATTTGACCACGCTGGTCAATTTTGTGCAGCATCCTTACTTTACAGATGAAAATGTAGAGAAGGAAAAAGGCATTATCGGCCAGGAAATCAATATGTATGAAGATAACCCCGATTGGCGGAGTTACTTTGGTCTGATCGAGGCGTTGTACAAGGTCCATCCGGTGCATATTGATATCGCAGGTACTATTCAATCCATCAGTACGATTACAAAAGAAACGCTGTACAGTTGCTATGAAGCTTTCTACCACCCAAGCAATATGATTCTTTTTGTAGTGGGCGGAGTGGATCCAGCTGAAGTAATAGAGCTGGTACGTAACAATCAGGCCAAAAAGGACTATAAGCCGCAGGGAGAGATTGAGCGGATTTTCGACGATGAACCCACTACAGTTGCAGAACCACGTCGTGAGGTGAAGCTGGCCGTTTCTCTGCCAAAGCTACTGTTTGGATTCAAGGAGGCTGAAGTAGGCCTAACGGGTGTAGAATTACTTCGTCATGATCTGGAAACCAAGCTGATGCTTGATCTCCTGTTTGGTTCCAGTACACAACTATATCAAAAGCTCTACGATGAGGATCTGATTTCGGACAGTTTTGGTCATGAGTACAATAGTACGCAGCAATATGCATTCTCTGCAATCGGCGGGGATACCAAAGACCCCGATCGGCTGTTGGCGAGAATACGTGAAGAGGTGGAGTCCATACAGAAGCAGGGCTTTGCAGCAGAACATTTTGAGCGGGCACGCAAAAAGAAAATCGGTGGTTATCTGCGTACACTCAATTCACCAGAAAATATTGCACATGAATTTACAAGACATCGCTTCCGGGGCAGCGATTTTTTCCAACTGCTTCCGATTTATGAAAGTATCACGCTTGAGGATGTAAATCGCCGTCTAAAAGACCATATCCAGTGGGATCAACTCGCAATATCACTAGTGGTGAGTCCGTAATGTCCAGGGAGAGGGAAACGATGACCACCGAGGGCGGAGAATTAAAAGCGATTGGCGATACAACCGTGCTGATTACAGGAGCGAGTGGCGGAATTGGTGCGGCTATTGCTGAGCGTTTTGCAGCTGTAGGGATGAATGTTGTAATTCACTACATGAAGTCCCATGAAAAAGCAAATGAAGTTGCCCGTCGTTGCATGGCTTATTCAGGCAAGGTAATGACCGTGTCAGCGGATCTGCGGAGCAAGGAGCAGATCGAACGCATGCGGGAAAAGCTGGATAATCACGGGATGAAGCCGGACATTCTTGTGAACAACGCCGGATTATCTCATTATGGGCTGTTGACAGATGTTTCGGAAGAGGAATGGGACGAAGTGATGGCCGTCAATGTTAAGGGAACCTTTCTGTGCACGCAGGTTTTTATGCCACATATGATTTCCCAACGCTATGGCCGCATTGTGAATGTTTCCTCCGTGTGGGGGATATGTGGTGCATCGTGCGAGGTGTTGTATTCCACTACCAAGGGAGGCATTAACGCTTTCACTAAAGCGCTGGCTCAAGAGGTAGCACCTTCCGGGGTGACAGTGAATGCTGTAGCTCCAGGTGCAGTGGATACGTCGATGCTGGATCATTTGGATGAAGGAGAAATTACCAGTTTGGAAGAAGAAATTCCTGCCGGACGATTGGCTCGACCTGATGAAATATCGTCCCTGGTTTATTTTCTTGCGCTTCCTGAGTCAGGTTATATTAATGGCCAGATCATAAGTCCTAACGGAGGATGGGTGACTTAAGGGAAATAGCGTTTGGAGGAATCCACCAGTATAGTAAGCGTCTGAGAAGAGCATATTACAACTGTTGATTTTAAATCTGAATCATCTAAGGAGGATTTAAGTATGTCAACAGTTGTTCAGAATTTTGATGTTTGGAAAAAGTTCCTTGGTCAGCGTGTAGAGCAAGCGGAGAAGTTGGGAATCAGCCAAGATACCATTTCAGAGCTTGCTTATGAAATCGGTGATTTTCTGGATGAGAAGGTCGATCCAGCCAACCACTCCAACCGCGCACTGAAAGAACTGTGGGGAGTTGCCGATGAGGACGAGCGTCACACCATCGCCCGGCTAATGGTTAAATTGGCCAAGAGCAACGCATAAGTAGGAACCAACATGAAAAGCTCCCTTTTGGGGGCTTTTCTGTAATGGTTACAGAGCTGTTCTTGTAATTCCATTGTAATTTATATATCATAAACGTGATTGAGGCTTACAACACAATGCAGCCTATCGAATTTCAATAATTGGTTTTGTCGAAAGATCTTATTTTATGATACAATAATGCTTTGATTTGGAGTTGTTGACGGTTTGAATGTGAATGAGGTGCTAACGTGACGGAAGAAACGAAACAGTGGTACATGGAGTACAAGATACATAAAAATCGACCCGGACTGCTGGGAGACATTGCTTCCATGCTTGGTATTCTGGGGGTTAATATACTGACGATCAACGGTGTTGAAGGTGAAAGACGGGGGATGTTGCTTGAAACGGACGATGACGAGAAGATACGCATTCTCGGAGACACGTTAAAAAAAGCAAGCAACATTACAGTCACGGCCTTACGTGCTCCGAGACTGGTTGATATATTGGCAGTAAGACACGGCCGTTACATCGATCGGGATTCGGATGATCGTAAAACATTTCGCTTTACACGCGATGAGCTTGGGTTGCTGGTCGATTTTTTGGGTGAAGTATTAAAGAGGGACGGCAATCAGGTGATCGGTCTTCGCGGGATGCCGCGTGTGGGCAAAACGGAATCCATTATTGCCAGTAGTGTGTGCGCAATGAAGCGTTGGACTTTTGTGTCTTCAACGTTACTACGACAGACGGTGCGCAGTCAGCTCTCTGAAGAAGAAATGAACCCAAACAATGTGTTTATTATTGATGGTATTGTGAGTACAATTCGGTCAAATGAAAGACATTATCACCTGCTTCAGGAAATCATGAGCATGCCAAGTACTAAAGTGATTGAGCATCCTGATGTATTTGTACGTGAATCAGGATACAGCTTTGACGATTTCAATATCATTATTGAACTTCGCAATAATCCGGCTGAGGAAATTATTTATGATACCTTTACAGCCAGTTATACAGAAGATCTTTAAATAAGCGTAATTACACAAGGAGATGATGACATGTCAGAACTGGGTCAGCAATTAAAGGAGGCCCGGCTGCAAAAAGGATTGAGCCTTGACGATGTTCAGGAAATGACGAAGATACGCAAACGTTATCTGGAAGCCATTGAGACGGGCGATTACAAAGTGCTGCCGGGAAGCTTTTATGTCAGAGCTTTTATTAAAACATACGCTGAAACGGTCGGGTTGAACCCCGATGAGATTCTGGAAGGGCATCAAAGTAATGTGCCTGAACCTGAGCCGGAAGCAGTCATGGAGCCTGTTACACAGAAACGCTCCAGCCGTCCCGCCACAATTGGTAATCTTAAATGGTTGCCTACAGCGTTAATGTGGCTTTTTCTAGTTCTCATTGTTGGGGTTATTTATGCTTATTGGGTGAGCAACAACCATTCAACTCCAAAAACAGCAGAAAACACAACGCCGATTACAACACCAAGTACAACACCAAGTACAACACCAAGTACAACGCCAAGCACGTCTACTCCTGATACCACTACGACACAGCCGAACAATGGTCAAGCGACGGCTCCAAATGGTGCTGGTGGGCAGACTCCTGATGCGGGGCAAACCGGACAAACTCAGCCAGATGGTACGGGGAATACGGATGCTACTACTCCAGATACTGGACAGCAGCCGGATACGACTACACCACAACAAGGTGTAACTGTGGCACAGGACGGCAAGCAAGGCAAGACGACGATTTTCAAAGTTTCCAGTGCAACGGGAGCCACACCCAAGGTTGATATTAAAGCTACGGGTGAAAGCTGGCTTGAAGTGTACAAGGGACAAAATTCCCGTGGAGAAAAGCTGAGCTACGGTATGACTAAAAGTGGAGATGCCATGTCTTTCGATATTGGTCCGGAAGGTTTATATATTAAATCAGGACGGTCTTCTGCCACAGATATTTCCGTAGCAGGTCAACCGATAACAGATAATAAATCGACTACACGTGTACTGATCCAGCAAGGAGAAGCTTCTTCGACCGGAACGAGTGCAGGAGTGACGGGTTCACCTGCAGATTCTACGACAGGTAGCAGTACGGATTCAGCACAAAGTGGTACAGATTCTACAACTACTGATGGTGAATAAACGCCTTGGTGCGAGGAAATACTAATGACTGTAATTCCTGGAAAGGCAGTCATTTCATTTTCCGCAAAGTGAGGTGTATACGTTATGACCGTCAGCTGGATTGTGACTGGGCTCGGTATCATTGTCAGTTTACTGGGCTATTATCTGACACCGAATGCATGGGGCTATGGCATACTGGGCTTTGGTCTTGCTCACATTGTGCTTGGACTCTTGGATATGTTCCGAACTCCAACACGAAGCCATAATTAGATATTTTGACCGTAATTGAAATAAAGGCGTTTTTGTCAGGAAAACTGGCAAGAACGCCTTTTTAGTCAACGGATTATTGGATTTTTGTAAATGACTAGCCTATAATTAGATATTGAACTTTGTTGTGGAAAGGAAAGTGAAACGATGGCTTCAGAAAATTCATTTGATATCGTCTCCAAAATGGATATGCAGGAGTTAACAAATGCGGTTCATCAGACGGAGCGTGAAATTGAAACTCGATTTGATTTCAAGGATAGCAAAAGTAGCCTCAAGCTTGAGAAAGAAGCTCTTACGATTGCATCGGAAGACGAGTACAAGCTGAATGCGGTGATTGATATTTTGCAATCTAAAATGGCCAAACGAGGTCTGTCCCTTAAAAATGTGGAGTATGGCAAATTGGAACCCGCTTCTCTAGGTTCAGTGCGTCAGCGTCTTTCGCTTAAGCAGGGAATTGATCAGGATAATGCCAAGAAAATTAATATTCTTATTCGGGACTCCAAGCTAAAAGTCAAAAGTCAGATTCAAGGTGATCAAATCCGAGTGACCGGAAAAAACAGGGATGATTTACAGGCGATCATTCAATTGCTACGTAAAGCTGATTTGCCATTGGAGCTTCAATTTACAAACATGAAATAAAGCCGTTTTCCCTCAAATATTTTGTAGGAAAAAACGTTGCTTGATGTGCGGCAGGTTATTTTGACATGCGTTTTGCGCCATATTATACTTGTAACGAAAATGCAGACAATTCAGGTGTATAGCGCTCGTCGAAAGCGATTTACATAGGATTGAATTTAATCCGAAAACTGCCATTTGTAATCAAGTACGATAATCAGGGGAGAGTGTGTTGTGAATTTACCCAACAGAATTACAATAACGCGGATTTGCCTTATCCCGGTGATGATGCTGGCTTTGCTGGTGGACTTTGATTTTTATCCGCCGCCGATTGAGATCGGAGCTTTCAAGCTGCCGTATAATCAGCTGATTGCGGCTATCATTTTCCTTGTAGCAGCCAGCACGGATGGTCTTGACGGATATTTGGCACGTAAAAATAATATGGTCACCAATTTGGGCAAGCTGTTGGACCCCCTTGCTGATAAGCTTTTGGTAACCGCTATTTTGGTTTCCTTGGTAGAAATGGGGAAAATTGATTCATGGATTGTCGTTGTGATTGTTAGCCGTGAGTTTGCGGTTACGGGGCTGCGTCAGATTGCCTTACTGGATGGGTCTGTGGTTGCTGCAAGCAATTGGGGCAAATTAAAGACGATCATCCAGATCGTTGCTATTGTAGCGCTGCTCATTAATAATTTCCCGTTTGTTTTTCTTGGTATACCGTTTGATTTAATAGCGATATGGGCAGCAGTGTTGATCACCATTTATTCGGGTATTGATTATTTCGTGAAAAATATCCATTTGCTGAGCTCCTCCAAAGTTTAACAGGATAAATTTTATGGAAACAGCAATAGGGACTAAACTTATTGCTGTTTCTTTATATAATTCCCATAATATTCGCAGTACAGGAGGAAGAATTGATGAAAGCTGAAATAATTGCAGTAGGAACAGAGTTATTACTCGGACAAATAGTGAATACAAATGCTCAATATTTGTCACAAGAGCTGGCTACAATTGGAATCGATGTATATTTTCAGACTGTGGTTGGCGATAACATAGATCGGCTTCAGGAAGCGATAAGAATTGCTCAGAAGCGTGCGGATATTATTTTGTTTTCCGGCGGTCTGGGGCCGACTCAGGATGATTTGACGAAAGAGGCGATAGCGGCTGTATTGGGGCGGAAATTGCACATAGATCGTCTTGCAATGGACAAGCTAGATCAATTTTTCCGTAACCGTGGGGTAGAAATGACCGAGAATAACCGCCGTCAGGCGCTTTCTATTGAAGGTGCTACTCCGCTTGAAAATGAGACAGGGCTAGCTGTGGGCGACGCGATTGCACAGGACGGTAAATTTTATGTAGTTTTGCCTGGACCGCCTAAGGAACTCAAACCTATGTTTGCAAACCAGGCAAAGCCTTGGTTGCTTCAGCAGGCATTGAGCGGTGAGGAAATGCCAATTTATTCGAAAATGCTAAAATTTGCAGGGATCGGTGAGTCAGCTCTTGAAACCCATTTGTTAGATCTAATCCAATCCCAGACAGATCCCACGATTGCCCCTTATGCCAAGGAAGGGGAAGTCACGATCCGTATATCCACCAAGGCGGCCAGCGAAAGTGAAGCATTAATTAAGCTGACAGCTACGGAAGTAGAAATTCAGCAGCGTCTTTCGGAGTATATGTATGCAAGCGAGGATGTTGCGCTGGAGAAGGTTATCGTAGATCTAATGGCCAAACGCGAACTCACTGTGAGTGCGGCAGAAAGCTGTACAGGTGGAATGCTGATGGAACACATCACTTCTATACCTGGCAGTGCTGTTATGTTTCAAGGTGGCATCGTGTGCTATTCCAATGAAATGAAGATGAAATTACTCAACGTGCCTTATGATTATTTGGAAGGGGATCATGCGCCGGGTGCAGTGAGTAAGGAAGTAGCCCTTGTGCTTGCGGAGCAGGCGAGAATGATCATGGACAGCGATTTTGGACTTTCAGTTACTGGTGTAGCTGGGCCTGGGTATTCCGAACGGAAGCCAGTCGGTCTGGTGTATATTGGCATTGCTGAACGCGACAAGGAAACGGAAGTACATGAGCTGAGACTGAGTGGCAACCGCGAAACAATCCGACTGCGATCAGTCAAAGCAATCCTGTACAGATTGTGGCGCAGGCTGGTAGAGAACGAGAAGCTCTCTTAAACATCTATGTACAGTGTGGGTCGTAGAGTTGTTTTAGATAGATATTCATGATATAATCATCTTATCGGAAGAACCGTTGCAAAGCCTTTTGCCAGCGGTTCTTTTTTTGTTTTAAGAGACAGGTGTAATTATAGAAGAGAGTTGTGCGAATAAAAAAAACGAATGTATGTTCGAAAAAATGCTTGGCAAGCGTGTCAAAACAAGGTATTATTAAAGTACAAACAATGAAGGATGTGAGTTTATTGTCAGATCGTCGTGCTGCGCTGGATATGGCGCTCCGTCAAATAGAAAAGCAATTTGGTAAAGGTTCCATTATGAAGTTGGGTGAGTCTACCCACATGCAAGTGGAAACGATCCCCAGTGGTTCGATTGCTTTGGATATTGCGTTAGGAACGGGCGGCTTTCCAAGAGGCCGGGTTATTGAAATATACGGACCGGAATCATCCGGTAAAACGACAGTAGCTCTTCACGCTATCGCAGAGGTGCAAAAAACAGGCGGACAAGCCGCCTTTATCGACGCCGAGCATGCGCTTGATCCGTCGTATGCAAGCAAGCTGGGTGTCAATATTGATGAGTTGTTACTATCGCAACCAGATACAGGAGAGCAGGCGCTTGAGATTGCCGAAGCCCTTGTACGTAGTGGAGCAGTAGACATTGTAGTTGTTGACTCCGTAGCGGCACTTGTGCCCAAGGCAGAGATTGAAGGCGAAATGGGAGATTCCCACGTTGGTCTTCAAGCACGTTTGATGTCTCAGGCATTGCGTAAGCTTTCTGGAGCCATTAATAAGTCGAAAACCATTGCTATTTTTATTAACCAGCTACGTGAAAAAGTAGGTGTTATGTTCGGTAACCCTGAAACAACACCAGGTGGACGTGCCTTGAAGTTTTACTCTACGGTACGTTTGGATGTTCGTCGTATTGAAAGTTTGAAAATGGGTAACGACATTGTGGGTAACCGCACACGTATTAAAGTCGTGAAGAACAAAGTTGCCCCTCCTTTCCGTCAGGCTGAGGTGGATATTATGTACGGTGAGGGTATTTCCAAAGAAGGTAGCTTGATCGATATCGGTACGGAGCATGACATTGTCGACAAGAGCGGAGCCTGGTATTCCTACGAAGGTGAGCGCCTTGGTCAGGGACGTGAGAATGCTAAACAATTTTTGAAGGAAAATCCGAATATTGCTAGTACGATCGAACAAAAAATTCGGGTGGCCAGCAATTTGATTACGACAGTTGCTCCGCCTACAGAAGAAGAGTTGGCACAGCAAGCGAAGGAAGAACAGGAATTGTTGGAGCTTGAATAAAGCTTGGTGAATCCTGGTTTGTGAACTGGGGCCAGGGTTATGGCACCGTCCGTTTGAATAGCATGATTCTGATGCCCTGCACAGTTGTGCAGGGCATTTTTGCATCAACTAAAGTCTGCTTTGTCAGCGGAATCTAACTTTGCGTAGCAGGTGTTCCAAGGCTGCTTTCGTGAATTTCAAAGTGAGGGAAATATATTGCAGTTGGACGATGAAGATGAATACACTTCGGAAGCAAATAAGCAACAAGGGATTGCTCTTTTTCCGGATCGTGAGGAATTGATGATTACTAGGGTAGAGCAGGGACAGGGACGCAAACGTGGAAGGTATATCATTCATTTTGGTCCGTATTCGCTGTCTGTATTAGAAGATGTAATGATCAAGTACAATATGTTCAAAGGAACGTCATTTGATAAAAAAGAACTGGAAGATATCGTTCTGGCAGATGAAAAACAACAGGCTTATGTACTTGCGCTTCGCTATTTGGGGCGAAAGCCTCGCACACGTCAGGAAATTGCCCAACGTTTGTTACAAAAAGAACTGGATCAGTCTGTAATTGACGAAGTAATGGATCGACTGCAAAGAGAACAACTCGTAGATGATGATTTATACGCCCGCCAATGGGCAAGGCAGCGCATAACTAGCCAACGTAAGGGGAAGATGTGGGTTAGGCAAGAACTTCGTCAGAAGGGCATCTCTAAAGCCTCTATTGGCGAAGCGTTAGGTGAGATCACCGATAATGAGGAGTGGGAGAGCGCTTTGACGGTCGGACGTAAGAAATGGAATCAGGTACGTGGTGATATAATGGAGAAAAAAAGGAAAACCTACCCTTTTCTCATGAGACGTGGATATTCGGGGGATATGACACGCCGAGTGGTCAATCATCTCACTGCGGCCGAGCATGACGTTGCTTCAGATGACGAGGAATTGTTGCAGTGGGAGGAATAGTTGCCAAACGGCTGCTGAACCTTTGGCTAGTATGAACGGATAGGATGAGCTAGTTATTACAGGGAAAGCTGCATGGTAGTCTACTAATGTTTGCATTCCCTTGACAATGCCATTTGTCAAATAATAAAATATATATGAAACGATACTTGTGGAACGCCCTTTTTCCTTCCAAAAAAGCGGAATCCACGGGTGAGTTCTCATCGCCAAATAACAAGTGATGCCGCTATGCCAGGCGGAATTGTACATGTGAAAGCATGTGCATATGAAATGAAACGACCTTGTGTCGTTGTCTTAGTTTGACGATCAAAGTAAATGTGACAATTGCAAAAAGTCCCAAGGAATGCCTTGGAGGAACCAACGGGGAGGTGAACAGTATGATGACTGCGATCTGGTTCGTTCTCGTTGCTGTAGCCGCGTTATTCTTTGGGTTCGGGATTGGTTATTTTATTCGCAAATCTATTGCAGAAGCTAAGATCTCCAGTGCGGAAGAAGCTGCCGCGCAAATCGTGGAGAACGCGAAAAAAGAGGCAGAAGCGCTGAAGAAGGAAACGGTATTGGAAGCGAAAGATGAAATCCACCGCATTCGTGCCGAAGCTGAAAAAGAAACTCGTGAACGTCGCAATGAAATTCAACGACAGGAACGAAGATTGCTGCAAAAAGAAGAATCGCTGGATAAAAAATTGGAATCGCTGGAACGCAAAGAAGAACAAGTGGCCAACAAAGAGAAACGAATCGATGAAACCCAGCAGCAAATTGATTTGATTTACAAGAGTCAAGTAACTGAGTTGGAACGTATTTCCAATCTGACGATGGAGGATGCAAGAAGTATTATTCTGACCAACGTAGAGCAGGAAGTTCGTCATGAAACAGCTCAGATGATTAAAGAAATTGAACAGCAGGCCAAAGAAGAAGCGGACAAAAAGTCTCGTGAAATCATCACACTGGCCATCCAACGCTGTGCGGCAGATCATGTAGCAGAAACGACGGTTTCTGTTGTCACATTGCCGAACGAAGAAATGAAAGGCCGGATTATCGGGCGCGAAGGCCGTAATATCCGTGCACTTGAAACCCTTACAGGAATCGACCTCATTATTGATGATACGCCGGAAGCTGTTATTTTGTCCGGATTTGATCCGATTCGTAGAGAGATTGCGCGTACTGCGCTTGAAAAGCTCGTAGCGGACGGACGGATACATCCGGCTCGTATTGAAGAGATGGTGGAAAAATCCCGTAAAGAGGTGGACGAACGAATCCGTGAGTATGGTGAGCAGGCCACCTTTGAGGTGGGCGTGCATAGCTTGCATCCGGATTTGATCAAGATCTTGGGACGTCTCAAGTTCCGTACGAGTTACGGACAGAACGTATTGAAGCACTCGATGGAAGTTGCATACTTGACAGGTCTGATGGCCGGGGAACTGGGCGAAGACGTTGTACTGGCAAGACGGGCAGGATTGTTGCATGACATCGGGAAGGCGCTGGATCACGAAGTGGAAGGATCGCACGTTGAAATTGGCGTGGAACTGGCGAAGAAGTACAAGGAACACCCGGTCGTCATCAACAGCATTGCTTCACATCACGGCGACTGCGAAGCGACTTCTGTGATCGCCATGCTGGTTGGGGCGGCAGATGCCCTGTCAGCAGCAAGACCGGGAGCGCGGCGTGAAACGCTAGAGACGTACATCCGTCGTCTTGAGAAGCTGGAACGCATCTCCGAATCTTTTGAAGGCGTTGAAAAATCATACGCGATTCAAGCCGGACGCGAAGTTCGTGTCATGGTACAGCCAGAGAAAATTGATGATGCGGAAGCATTCCGACTGGCCCGCGATATTACGAAAACGATTGAGAATGAACTGGACTATCCGGGACATATCAAGGTTACCGTCATACGCGAGACTCGTGCGGTAGAATACGCAAAATAAAAGCATTTCAATGAAAAGTGGCCGCTGCTTGTAGGGCCACTTTTCATTATGTAAGGCAGATTAGGGAGGGCTTTCTATCAACGTATTATTTATTGGAGACATCGTCGGCAGTGTAGGCAGAAAGGCATTGAGGGAGAATCTCCCTTCGCTAAAATCAAAATACAACCCGCATGTTATTATCGTGAACGGAGAAAATGCGGCTTCGGGAAGAGGAATTACCCCAGCCATCGCCAGAGAATTTTTTGATTGGGGCGTTCACGGGATTACGATGGGAAATCATACTTGGGACAATAAGGAAATATTTGATTTTATAGATGATGAGCCACGGATCATCCGCCCGGCTAACTTTCCACCAGGAACACCAGGCCGGGGGTATACCGTTGTAAAAGGTGGAGGTAAAGAGCTGGCTATTGTTAATCTGCAAGGTAGAACCTTTTTGCCAGCTATTGACTGTCCATTCCGTGCAGCAGATGAAATTGTCGATGAACTACGGAAAAAACATAAGCATATCCTAGTTGATTTTCACGCCGAAGCAACCTCGGAAAAAATCGCTATGGGTTGGCATTTGGATGGACGTGCTTCAATCGTGGTAGGTACGCACACACATGTACAGAGTAATGACGATACGATTTTGCCACAAGGAACTGCGTATCAGACAGATGCGGGAATGGTAGGTCCTTATGAGGGAGTACTTGGGATGCAGAAAGAGGCTGTGTTACAGAAATTCCAGACCCAGCTTCCGGTACGTTTTCAAGTGGACATGGGCAAATGGCACTTTCATGCCATCAGCGTAGAACTGAATGATAATGATGGAAAAGCCCGCAAAATTCAGAAAATCAGACTTAAAGAAGATGAATGGCGGATGGATTAACTTTTTTGTGAGCTACTTAAGGAAAGAATAAGGAAAACTGTCACCAAAAAGCAGGAATTATTTGCTGACCCTCGAATAACATCTAATAGTGGAATCAAACCATCATCATTCCCAGGGGAGGTACTTACTATGGATGTATTAAAAGTATCAGCAAAATCCAATCCCAATTCAGTTGCAGGCGCACTCGCTGGAGTACTGCGTGAACGCGGAAATGCAGAATTACAGGCGATTGGAGCGGGTGCACTAAACCAAGCCATTAAAGCGGTAGCCATTGCCCGGGGATTTGTCGCACCAAGCGGAGTGGATTTGATTTGTATTCCTGCTTTTACAGACATTGTTATTGATGGAGAAGATCGGACTGCGATCAAATTGATTGTAGAACCAAGATAATAAATGTAAGTTGCCTGAGCCTGTTTACGATTTGTAAACGGGCTTTTTTGCATTGTGAGTCTGTTACTATGATTTTTTAAAATAAATTTGTAGTGCTTCAATCTATAAATGGAGGTAAGATGCATGAATGATAAGCTAAAAGTGAATTGGCCTGTTGTTGACTTTCATTGTGATGTGTTATGTAAAATGCAGCTCGATGCGCAGATCGATTTCAGTCATCCATCGCTTGATGTCACAAAAGAACGTTTGCTAGAAGGTAACGTGCGGTTGCAAACGTTTGCTATATATATTTCACAGGTATTGGGCATGCCAAGATTTGAGCATGTGGTTCGTCAAATTGAGCTGTTCAGGCAGCATGTTACCTCTATCTCAGGTGGGTTGAGACCATTGCTGTGGAAGGAAGACTTGGCAATGTGTAAAAATACGTCCGCATTGCATCAGATGGAGCAAGTAAAACAGGTAGGAGAAGAGAAGCGCACGGAAAAGTTAACGTATGTGGCTGGTAAGGGGACGGATCATACATGGGCACCTTGGGCTTTGCTCTCACTGGAGGGGGTAGATGCGCTGGAAGGGAACCCGTTTTATGCAGAATTGTGCTATGCCATGGGAATACGATTGATTGGGCTGACATGGAATTATGCGAACTGGGCGGCTGACGGCATTATGGAACATAGAGGAGGCGGGCTGACTAGCAAGGGGCGTGATTTGGTCAATCGCTGTAATGACCTGGGACTGCTGCTAGATGTGTCGCATTTGTCCGTACAGGGCTTCTGGGAGGTGTTGGAGGAGGCTGCTCTACCACCCATCGCCTCGCATTCGAATGCCTTTGCGAGATGTGCTCATCCTCGTAATCTACGGGATGAACAGATTCGTGCACTGATCGCTCGTAACGGACGGATTGGTTTGACCTTCGTCACGATGTTTCTCAAAGAGCAGGGTACGGTAACCGCTGACGATCTGCTACCGCACATTGAGCATATTTGTTCATTAGGCGGGGAAAGGCATTTGATGTTTGGCTCTGATTTTGACGGTATCGAGCACCATGTGCAAGGGCTGGAGCACTCGGGTAAGTATCCGGTTTTTGCAGAACTGCTGCTGAAGCATTACCCTGAGGAGCTAGTCAAGGGATGGCTGGGAGGACATGCGCTGGAATACCTGCAAACGAATTTGCCTTCCAAAATGTCTTCTTAAATAGCTATTTACTAGGAGTTATTATTGGCTGCGAATACCTTGACAAAGTGAGAACGATTACGAAATAATTGGAGCATCTTAGAATTTCATGGTGCTAAAATAAGCATAAATACGGCAGACGTTGGAGCAAGACTGACGGGACACCATGCTACACCGCCATATCAGAGGGGGCTCCATCACACAATGTTAATAAAGAAGGTTACTTGGCTTGAGCTCTTTTATGACTTATTGTTCGTAGCTGCTGTCTCTAAGGCCACTCATGTTTTACTACATGTTGAGCATGGTAGTATTTCGTGGGAACATATGGAAAAGTTTATTATGATTTTTATCCCAATATGGTGGGCTTGGGTGGGGCAAACGGTCTACAACAATCGTTTTGGGCAAGACAGTATAACGCATCGAATCTTTATGATCCTGCAATTGTTTTTCGTGTTAATCATGACCGCCAGCCTTAATATAGATTTTGATGCGTATTATGTATCTTTTTTTGTTGGCTATATTGGGTTAAGAGGTTTGACTGTCGTTCAATATTTACTTTCGGCACCCAAAGAAACGGCTCATAAACAGGAAACAGCTCGTTTTTTTGGTACCTATTTTTGGATTGGAATAGTCATCTCTAGTTTCTCCCTCTTCTTTGATTCTTGGGTTCGATATATGATTTTATATACCGGTATAGCTATTGATATCCTCGTTCCTTTGATTGGCCGTAAAAAGTTGGTGATCACACCAATCCATACGGAGCATCTTTTAGAACGCTTTGCACAGTTCACCTTAATTCTGCTTGGCGAATCTGTGATAAGTATGCTTTCTGTTTTACAATCCGATCATTTTACGGTTTCTTCTGTTGTATTTGCTGCTTTGGCTTTTGTATTAGTCATCGCAATCTGGTGGCAATATTTTGAGAATATGGAGAAGCGCGTAGATAAATCAAAACAATCAGCAGGCCAGACTATTATTTATGGTCATTTGTTTATTTATCTTTCCCTTAGCATGCTAGCTGCTTCGATTCAGCTCTTGTTTTTGGGACAAGTAGACTATATCTTTGTGCTTTGCTTTACCTTTGCTTCTGTTTTTATTTACTTTTTGTCGGCTTTGCTGGTATTTCATCAGTACAGATTAAGTCATCTTAAACCTCGTCTTACAGTCATTTTTTTCTTGACTGGAATACTCTGTGTCCTGTTTATCCTTAATATATTTATTGTCGTTCCCCCTCATCTCATCGTAGCTGAAATCATGCTTTTCTTTCTCCTGTTCGCTAAAACGACGGTTTGATCCGACTTTATAGGGAGGATATTTAACGCTGATTGGGGCGAAAAAGGGAACTTTATGCGCTCTCCTTTTCTTTCTTGGCAAAATAGGAGTATAATAGCATGGATGTGTAAAGTATTGTATAGAGAAAAAGGAGTGACCACACGATGAGTAAAATCGTACCTGTCGGCGTTTCCGCCCGTCATATTCACCTGACTCAAGAGCATATTGAAATTTTGTTCGGAGCAGGCTATCAATTAACTGAATTTAAACCTTTGTCCCAACCAGGACAATTTGCCGCAAATGAAACGGTAGCTGTAATTGGTTCTAAGGGCCAATTTGATAAGGTTCGCATTTTGGGACCTGCTCGTCCCGCTTCCCAATTGGAAATCTCTCGCACTGATTCCTTTGCTATTGGTGTAAAAGCACCTGTACGCGAATCTGGTAGCATTGATGGTACACCAGGAATCACGGTAAAAGGACCAGCTGGTGAAGTGGAACTGCAAGAAGGCGTGATTGTAGCAGCCCGCCATATTCATTTCCATACATCTGATGCAGCTAAATGGGACATTAAGGACAAGCAGTTGCTGAAAGTACGTGTCGGCGGCGAACGTGGCCTTGTATTTGAAAATGTTCTTGCACGTGTGTCCGATTCTTTTGCTTTGGATATGCACATTGATACAGATGAAGCAAACGGAGCCGGTGTGAAAAACGGTGACAACGCTGAAATCGTAGACTAATATACACGTATTTAAATGCCGGAAGGCTTAAAGAGTCCGATTCTTGCAAAAGAATCGGGCTTTTTACATACTATATAATTCATAAATACTTCACTTATGTAAAAAAAGAACATGAGTTCACATTGACTTCATGGTATCTGCGGCTGATCTATGGCGATGGCCTATAAATCATGCTATAATTTAGTGTAATGCCTTTTTTAAAGGTTTTTTAGAACTTAAAATAAATTTACCCATGCCTAAAGATACAGTAAATCACAAATTAGCTCGTGAAATAGATGGTGTTAGGAGTGACTAAGGAATGGAAAAGAAAACAAAAGATTACTCCAAATATTTTGATTTCTCGGATGCGAAGATTATTTCTGAAGATGAGCATAGCAAAAAGATCCGCATTCGCGGACGTGAAATCAACATTATGGCGGAGCCGAACCATAGAAAAGAAAAGCAACGCGGTAAAGAGGACGTACAAGTATTGTATGATAACGCAGTCCCTGATGAGCTCAAGCATATCGGTGAGGGAAAGCATTATATCGTATACACATTTGGTTGCCAAATGAACGAGCATGATTCCGAAACCATAAAGGGCTTGCTAGAGCAAATGGGCTACCAGGCAACCGAGGATCGGAAGGAAGCAGACATCATTTTACTGAACACTTGTGCTATCCGTGAAAATGCGGAGGATAAAGTGTTTGGCGAGCTGGGTCACCTCAAGCATCTCAAAACAGAAAAGCCAGGACTGCTGCTTGGCGTGTGTGGCTGCATGTCACAAGAAGAGAATGTCGTTAACCGGATTATGCAAAAACACGGTTTTGTCGATATGATTTTTGGTACCCATAATATTCATCGTCTGCCTCAGCTCGTCAAGGGAGCACTCTTTAGCAAAGAAATGGTGGTCGAAGTGTGGTCTAAGGAAGGCGACATTATCGAAAACTTGCCGAAGAAGCGTGAGGGTATGCGGGCCTGGGTGAACATTATGTACGGTTGTGATAAATTTTGCACCTATTGCATAGTTCCCTTTACACGTGGTAAGGAAAGAAGCCGTCGCCCAGAGGATGTTATCGCTGAGGTACGGGATTTGGCACGTCAAGGCTTTAAAGAAATTACCTTACTGGGGCAGAATGTTAACGCTTATGGCAAGGATTTGAAAGATTTGAATTATAGATTCGGGGATCTGATGGATGATATGCGCAAAATCAATATCCCGCGTGTACGTTTTACGACATCACATCCACGTGATTTTGATGACCATTTGGTTGAAGTGCTTGGTAAGGGTGGCAATTTGGTAGAGCATATCCATCTGCCTGTTCAATCCGGTAATACGGATATATTGAAGAAAATGAACCGAAAATATACCCGTGAGCGTGTTCTGGAACTGGCCGCGAAGATTAAAGCAGCTGTTCCGCATGTTTCTCTGACAACAGATATCATTGTAGGTTTCCCTGGTGAAACAGACGAGCAGTTTGAAGATACTCTATCTCTGGTACGCGAGGTCGGCTATGACTTTGCCTACACATTTATTTATTCACCACGTGAAGGTACGCCAGCTGCTTCGATGGAAGATAATGTGCCTATGTCGGTCAAAAAAGAGCGTCTCCGGCGTCTGAACATTGCTGTGAACCAAAACAGCCTTCGCTTTAATAGTCGATTGCGTGGCGAAGTGGTTGAAGTGCTGGTGGAAGGCGAGAGCAAAAATGACAGCAAAGTGCTTGCCGGTCGGACCCGTTCCAATAAGCTTGTACATTTTGAGGGTTCTAAGGACCTGATTGGTTCCTTTGTTCAAGTGAAAATTACGGAACCTATGACCTTTTACATCAAAGGTGATCTGGTTGAAACGGCCGTAGCAGTTAACGGATAAAAGAATTTCTAACGGGTTGCATGCGGTCTGAGTAAAGGGCTGTGTGCAAGGCCGTCTAAGTGAGAAAAGGAGCGATGGGCAATGACAGAGGAGCGGTTGCAACAAACAGAACTTCAATCGGCGGCGCGCCAGCATGATCATTTGGTCAATCGCGAAATGATATTGGCAAAAGCCAAAGAATTGGCAGGTATTTTGGGTAGCAGTGAGGAAGTGCAGGTATTCCGGAAAGCAGAAGAAAAGATTCAGGATCATGGGCGCATCCAGCAACTGATTGCAACGATGAAAAAGAAGCAAAAGGAAATTGTAGCATTTGAATCCTTGAAGAATCAAAAAATGATTGCCAAAATAGAGGCCGAGCTACAGGAGCTACAGGAAGAGCTTGACGGTATTCCAATTGTCACGGAGTTTCAGCAGAGTCAGGTGGAAATTAATGAGCTACTGCAAATGGTGATCATGGCGATCCGTGATACCGTTGCTGAGAAGGTGAACGTAGAAGAGGGGAAAAGCACTTCTTCGTCGAATTGCAGTGATTAGAATGAAATCTATGGTGTGGAGGCGTAGCTTCCACGCCTTTTTTTCGAAAGCAATTTACTATCGCATGTGTCTATAAGACATCAAGAGAAATGGGACAACATCGAAGGGATGGAAGCAAGGGAATGGATAAGTTGGGTAAGATGCTAGAGGGAGAAAATAATACTTTTTGGGAGTATTTAGGGTGTGAGCTGATTGCAGCTGATGCAAACGAGGTACAGATCGCTTTGGAGGCCAAACAAGAGCATACCAATGTGATGGGTATTGTCCATGGGGGTGTACTTACTTCATTAATGGATCAGGCGATGGGGATGGTCAGTATGGCTTCACGAAATATGGATCCATGTGTAACGACGAACCTGAATGTTCATTTCTTGTCACCCATGAGGCAAGGACGACTGGAGGTTAGGGCGCGAATTCTTCATCAAGGAGGTCGCACTATAACCACTGAGGCGGAAGTAAGAGATAGTGAAGGCACACTCGGTTCTACATCTACAGCAACCTTCCGAGTATTACGTACACAAGCAAGTGATTCAGGCAAGGCCTGACACTTGACAAAAATTTTTATTATGTCATAATGAATTTATCAAAACGATATAATATGGTGATGCCAATGGATAGCAATCGTATAAACGAAGAGGCGCAAAAGGCGTCGTACAACATTAAGAAATACCGTACCCCGGATGGAGCTCCAGCGGATATCGTTATGTTTACCTTAACGAAGCGGGAGCGCAAGACGGTAACAAAGACATTGCCTATTCGAGAGCTGAAAGTGATGCTCATCAAGCGCCGCAGTTGGCCGTTTGCAGGACGCTGGGCTTTGCCTGGAGGGTTTTGTCAGGAAGATGAATCTATGTATGGAGCTGCCAAGCGGGAGCTGTTAGAGGAAACGGGTGTGGACGGCGGGCACCTGGAGTATTTGGGTGTATATAGTGGACCGGGACGTGATCCGCGTGGGTGGATCATATCACATGCATTTTTTGCGCTGGTAGAAGAATGGATGTTGGAACAGCGTCAGGCGGCCGATGATGCTTCCGAGGTCGGGTTATTCACGATCCGCGAAGCGTTGGAGGAATTGGAGTTGGCATTCGATCACCGGGATATCATAGTAGATGCTTATCGCAAAATTCAGTTGCAGATGCTTCAGACGACGATCGCCAAGCAGTTTTTACCGCTACATTTTACACTGGGTGAATTATATCAGGTGATTCAGAGTGTCGTACCGGATTTCGAAGAGCCAAACTTTATTCGCAAAATAACATCGACTCGTAGCAGGCAGGGAATACTGGAAGAGGTGCGTGATGAGAACGGCAAACCGCTCAGTTCCAACCAGTATTCACAAAGACCGGCACAGTTGTACCGTTTTAGTGACAGAGTACCGCGTTTATCTATCTACACGTAACATCTAATGTAATAGGTTACGCATAGAATGTACAATTTCACTTTGAGGATAAGGAGCTGACCGTACGATGCAGGCATTAATTGTTATTGATTACACGAAAGATTTTGTGGACGGTAGTTTGCCTGTAGGACAACCTGCGATTGAGTTGGATGAACGGATCGCAGCAATTACGCAGGCATACGTGGATCAAGGGGACTTTGTTGTCATGGCTGTGGATTTGCATGAGGAGAACGACCTTTATCACCCGGAGAGCAAGCTGTTTCCTCCACATAATATACGTGGAACCAACGGACGACATTTGTATGGCAAGCTTCGTAGCCTCTATGAGCAACAAAGTGATCTTATCTACTGGTTGGATAAAACACGGTACAGTGCTTTTGCGGGCACAGATCTGGAGCTCAGGCTGCGTGAACGTGGCATTCTGGAAGTTCATCTGATTGGTGTGTGTACAGATATATGTGTGCTGCATACGGCTGTAGATGCTTATAACAAAGGTTTTGCTATTACTGTATACAAGGACGCTGTGGCGAGCTTTAATCAAGCTGGACATGATTGGGCTTTGGGTCATTTTGAAGGAAGTCTTGGAGCCGCGGTACGGTGGGCTGAGGATACGGTTTTACGCCAGAAGAAGTAAAATAACTTAACGATTGTGCACCAATGTCCGATAACAAAATGGAGCCGGATATTGCTGAATCTGGGCAGATGAGGCGGTACGCTGCCACCACAAACCTGGGCCAGTCAGAGAGGATGATTACGATGCAGTCAACGAGCCTCGCATTACATACAGATAAATATCAGATTAATATGATGTACGCCCATTGGGTGAACGGAAGTCATCAGCGTAAAGCTGTGTTCGAGGCGTATTTCCGTAAACTCCCTTTTGGTAATGGATACGCCGTGTTCGCTGGTCTGGAACGCATTGTGAATTATATTGCAAATTTGCGGTTTACAGAAGAGGACATTCGCTACCTGTCTGAACAGGAGGAGAAATACGATCCCATGTTCATGGAGGCGCTTCGCCAGTTTAAGTTTGGTGGAACGGTCCATTCGATGAAAGAAGGGGCACTTGTTTTCCCAAACGAGCCTCTGGTACGTGTTGAAGGAACGATTATGGAAACGCAGCTTGTCGAGACGGCATTGTTGAATTTTATGAACTATCAGACACTCATTGCGACAAAGGCATCACGCATCAAGCAGGTGGCAAGTGACGATACACTGCTTGAATTTGGAACACGGCGTGCGCAGGAAGCTGACGCAGCGATTTGGGGAGCACGGGCAGCTTATGTGGCAGGTTTTGACGCGACTTCTAATATGCTGGCAGGCGAGCACTTTGGAATCCCGACGAAGGGGACACATGCCCATTCATGGGTGCAGACCTTTATGACAGAGCAGGAGGCGTTTGACGTGTATGCGAAGGTTTTACCAGACCAGGTTACACTGTTGGTAGACACCTTTGACACGCTGGAAAGCGGTGTTCCTCATGCAATTCGGACAGCAAAAATGCTGGAGAGTCAGGGCAAGCGTATGAATGCAATCCGTCTGGATAGCGGTGACTTGGCTTATCTATCCATTCAGGCGCGTGAAATGCTCGATGCTGAAGGCTTAGATTACGTACAAATTGTAGCTTCCAATGATTTGGACGAAAATACGATTTTTAACCTGAAAGCCCAAGGGGCACGTATTGATGTATGGGGTGTAGGAACACAGCTTATTACGGCTTCAGATCAACCATCGCTCGGCGGGGTGTACAAGCTAGTTGAACGAGAAGTGGATGGCGAAATGTTGCCGACGATTAAGATCTCGGGTAACCCAGAAAAAGTATCCACACCAGGCAAGAAGGATGTATATCGCATTGTGGATAAGAAGAAAGGGAGAGCTGTAGCCGATTATATTTCTTTCCCGGATGAAGAGCGTCCGCGTAATGGTAAGCGCCTGAAGCTGTTTAACCCTTTGCATCCGTATATGAAGAAGTATGTAGAAAATTATGAAGCCGTGCCAATGCTTGAGCCTATTTTTATAAATGGACAGAAGGTATATGAGCTTCCTGAGCTGGATGAAATTCGTGCCTACCATACTTCACAGTTGAAATTGTTTTGGCCAGAATATTTGCGGAAGCTGAACCCTGAAATTTATCGTGTAAATCTGAGCGAGAAGGTATGGGAGCTGAAGCAAAAGCTGATCGACAGCTATATGCAGCCCGAAGTTGAAGAAAAAGAATAGTTGGAAGAGGCACCTCATGAATGTATGGGGTGCCTTTTTGTGTCGCGGCATGTAGGAAATAGGAGCTTATTTATAAATTTCTCTCATCACATGTCGTAGCTCAGGGACAATAATGCGTTCCATTGCCAAACGAACGGCTCCGCGTGAGCCAGGCATAGAAAATACAGCTGTCCGACCCACAGTACCAGCTACAGCCCGGCTTAATATAGCTGCTGAACCAATGTCCTCAGCAAAGCTTAAATAACGGAAGATTTCCCCAAAGCCAGGTAGTTCCTTATCCAGTAGAGAGGAGACGGCTTCATATGTAGTATCACGTGGAGAAATACCGGTACCGCCTGTCAAAAGTACAGCCTCGATGTCATTCTGTGCCGCTGCTTCGGATACTAACTGCTGAATACCTTCGTAGTCATCCTTGACGATGACATATCGAACAACCTTATATCCATTGGTTTCTAGTAGATCCATGAGCAGTTGTCCCCCGGTATCTGTTTCCACGGTACGTGTGTCCGAGACAGTCACGACCATGCAATTAACCTGTTGCGGGGATTCCTGTCGATGCTCCTCTACGGAAGACATATTCATTAAAATGTTCACTCCTTGATCGATGGTTAGACATACACTTTTTACAATAGAGCAATGACTGAGTGTATGCAAGTCAGAAACAGGGGCTAAAAATCCATGTGATTAATATCCTTGCACTTACATACTGGAATATAGTACACTTCCTTACATAAGTCGGGATTGTTTTGTTTTTATTTTATTGTAAGCGCGCACATCAAATGATTAAACTCAAGGATCAGCGGGTAATAGTACAGCAGGGTCAACAACTGGGAGGTAATGTAATATGAATCATTCATACCAACAATGCGTGGATGCTTGCCTGGAATGTATGAACGCTTGCAATGTATGTTACGTAGCGAGTTTGAAGGAATATGATTTAGCTATGCTGCGTGAATGTATTCGAGTGAGTAGGGAATGTGCAGAAATATGCGGATTTGCTGCTCAAATGCTGCAGCGCGGAACGGATTTTGCCGAGCAAATCTGTGAGCTGTGCGCCAAGGCCTGTGAGGTATGTGCTGCTGAATGCAGCAAGCATTCCCATGATCATTGCAAACATTGTGCAGAAGCCTGCCGTCGTTGCGTTCAGGCATGCCGCCAATTGGTGGCAGTGTAATTACATATATGGAACTAGTGCCTGAAGAGGAAATAAAAGGTTGCTTTCTACTGAATAGGTTTGTATAATAATTGGAATTAACGTCATGGAACGGGAGAGTAGCAGCGGAGCCGTATCATTACAGCGAGCCGGAAGAGGTGGAAGCCGGTATGAGGTCCGATGTGAAGCGCACCCGGGAGACGGTTGATCCAACGAGCAGAAATTCTAGTAGATCAGCCCGGCAGACACCGTTATTAGTCATTGGAGTGAAATCGCGATTTGTGTAAGTTAGCTTTAGCTGCACAACCGATTTACGAAGAGTGGTACCGCGGGGATATTGAAGTTCTCGTCTCTTGAATTATTTCAAGAGGCGGGGGCTTTTTTTGTTAGATTCTATAAAAAGAAGGAGAGAGATCATGTTAGTGAGGATTGCTGCTCAAGCGATATTGGCCCATACGGGCTTGGAGGAAAAAGAAATTTTATCTTTATTCGAGGTGCCTCCGCAGCCTGAATGGGGAGATGTAGCGTTTCCCTGTTTTGTGCTGGCTAAGAAGTTTCGAAAGTCTCCGCAGCACATTGCAATGGAATTAGCGGAGCTAGTGAGCCATGAAGAAGGTTTAACTGCTTCAGCATCGGGTGCCTACGTAAATATAACATTGGATCGATCGGTTCATATTCCGCTTATGCTTGCTGAATTGAGCAAAGCTGATTTCCTCAGGCCCAATATCGGACACGGACAGCGGGTGGTCATTGATATGTCTTCGCCCAATATTGCCAAACCGTTTGGTATTGGTCATCTTCGCTCTACTGTTATTGGTGCTGCCTTGTATCGTATTCTTGGTGAAACCGGATATGTCCCAATTAGTGTGAATCATCTTGGAGATTGGGGAACACAGTTTGGCAAGCAAATTGCGGCCTATAAAAGATGGGGAAATGAGGAGCAGCTACAACATGATCCGATTGGTGAATCGCTGAAACTGTATGTGCGTTTTCATCAGGAGGCCGAGCATGATCCGTCTTTAGAGGATGAAGGCCGCGAGTGGTTCCGACGTTTGGAACATGGGGATGCTGAGGCTCAACAACTATGGGAGTTTTTTGTTGAAGTCAGTCTGGGTGAATTTGATCGTATGTACCAGCGTCTAAACATTACATTTGACCATGTGCTGGGAGAAAGTTTTTACAATGATAAGATGCAGGCAGTTGTTGCTCAATTAAGAGCAAAAGGATTGCTGGAGGAAAGTGATGGCGCGCTCGTGGTTCGTCTGGAAGACGAGGAACTGCCGCCATGTCTTATTCTAAAAAAGGATGGGACTACCATTTATCCGACACGTGATCTGGCAACAGCGATTTATCGTCATGAAGTGATGAAGGCTGATCGGCTTCTGTACGTCGTTGGTGGGGAACAGAAGCTGCATTTCCAGCAGGTGTTTGCGGTGCTGAAACATGCAGGAGAGGCATGGGCGGAGCAGTGTGAGCATGTGCCGTTTGGATTAATGCGGTTTGCGGGTAAGAAAATGTCTACAAGACGTGGAAAAGTTGTCAAACTGGAAGAGGTGCTGGATGAAGCTATAGCCCGTGCTCAAGCCATCATTACTCAGAAGAATCCCGATTTGCAGGAACAACAGGCAGTAGCAGAGGACGTTGGTATTGGGGCGATTATTTTTGGTGACTTAAAAAACAACCGGCTGAATGAAGTGGATTTTTCGTTGGAGGAGGCGCTGACCTTTGAAGGTGAGACCGGGCCTTATGTGCAGTATACTCATGCGCGCATACGCAGCCTTCTGGAGAAAGCTCATGCTCGCGCCGATGTTGATGTTACTACTAATTCTAGCGACAACGCCCTTGTCCAAGATAGCCATTCTCGTGATTTGAATGACATATCGGATGAAATGTTTGGTGACGCAGGTTGGGCGCTGCTTAAGCAGTTGGATCGTTATCATGGACAACTGATACGTGCGGCTCGCCAACTGGAGCCTTCGGTTATTGCGAGATTTGCACTGGATACGGCCCAGGCGTTCAATCGTTTTTACGCCAAGGAAAGGATTGTCAATGGTGGACGCTGGCGTATTCAATTGGCGGAACAAACTGCGGATATTCTGGCATGCGCGCTGCAACTTCTTGGTCTGAAAGCACCGAATCGGATGTAAGCAAAGAGAACAAAGGGGAGCGAGGTTTGCCGGCGGGATACTGCTACCCAGATCCGGTTCTTCCAAGGGGATACTGTAAAAGGTAATCTGTTACAGGCACTTTTGGGTATGTATAAAGATTGTGAGCAGAAAAGAGTTAGACGGGTTACACTAATCGCAGGTATTCCACTGTTTTGCAACCAATTTGTGCATATTTGAAACATTTGATGCTTTTATTGCGTCGGTAAGTATAGAAGCAAAGTAAACATGGAGGTGTATCTCATGAAAAAAAATAAAAGCGTGGCAGTTGCCCTGCTTGTCGTCTGCTCATTGGCTGTGGCTACGTCGGCTTCTGCTTTTCGTGATATAAAGGGAGCTGAACAGGAGAAGATCGTAAACTCACTTCAGGATAAAGGAATTATCCAAGGAATAACCAAGGATAAATTTGCACCGGATCAAACGCTCACCTATGCACAAGGAGTACATTTGGTTGTTCGTGCGATGGATCTTCAGGTAATGCCTGATTTCACAACGGGTTCCTTTGCAAACATTCCGGCTTCCGCATGGTATGCCCAGTCCTATCGGATTGCGGCCCAACACCAAATTCCTTTGTCACCAGATATTGATCCAAGCACCCGTATGACAAGAGAACAATTTGCGAATATTCTGTATAAAGCAGTGAGTGCAACGGGTGAATATCCAACTGTCCGTATGTTAATTAATGTAGCGGATGGCAAAAAATTAGATCAGGAATCAAACGCAGCAGTTCAATTCCTGCTGTTGACCAAAATTGCAAAATTGGACGAACAGAGCAACTTTAACCCGGATCGTAAAGTAACGCGGATGGAGGCAGCAGAAATGGTCTATAACGCATCCGAATTTGTACAAAGTCATAAAACGGTTGAAGCTACTCCTGAAAATCCGGCTGAGCCTGTAGATCCGGTTCAACAAAATAATATTAGTATGAGCATAGAGAAGACAAATGACCAGCAGAACAAAGTGACAATCACCCGTCTGCAGGCACCTAATCCAGGTTACGGCATTGAAGTGGATCACATCGACTACGTAGATGATACGAATGCAGTAATTTACTACAAGCTGACTAGTCCAAAGCCAGGGGAAATGAATATTCAGGTCATTACGGATACCCACACAAGTACGTTGGTAGACAGCAAGTATAAGGTTACGCTCAAAGCAGTAGATGGAACAGTGTTTCCACCCACAGGAACAGGCACGTCTGTAGCTAAATAAAATTACAAGCCATATGTCCTATATAAAAATAAACCAGCGAGCCTCCAATGTGTAGGAGAGGCTCGCTGGTTTTTTCATGCCAAATGTTCATCGTTAGCCCTAAGCAATTGGGCTATTCAAGCTTTAAATGCTGACTTTGCCAGTAAGCAAGTCATCTTGCGCAGGAGGCGTAGCAGAGATTGGATCTGATTCTGTTGCAACTGTTCCCGACTGGAGCTGATACATTTGGAAGTAACGCCCGCCTTGGGCCATAAGTTCATCATGGCTACCCCGTTCAACAATTTCACCCCGATGCAGCACCAAAATTTGGTCCGCACTGCGAATGGTGGACAAACGGTGAGCAATGATAAAGGTCGTACGTCCCTTCTTGAGCACCTCAAGAGCGGATTGGATGAGCGCTTCCGTTTCGGTGTCAATATTGGCAGTAGCTTCATCCAGAATTAAAATTGCGGGATCAAAGGCTAGTGCACGAGCGAAGGAAATAAGCTGGCGTTGCCCGGCTGATAAGGTGCTGCCTTTTTCAATAACAGGCTCATCGAATCCTTGCGGCAAATGGGCCAGCAATTTGTCGGCTCCAACATCATGCAGCGCTTTATTCACCTGTTCTCTCGTGATTCGGCTGTCTCCGAGACTGACATTGGAGGCTACCGTACCTGTGAATAAATATGGATCTTGAAGAACAATACCCATATGATGGCGAAGCCATTGCTTAGGGATGTCTTTGACGGACGTTCCGTCAATGGTGATCGTTCCTTTTTGCGGATCATAGAACCGGAATAGCAGGTTGATAATCGAACTTTTGCCTGATCCGGTATGTCCGACAAGGGCAACTGTTTGCCCGGGTTGTGCTGTAAAAGAAATATGTTTAAGTACATCATCCTTTTTGTAGGCAAAGGAAACGTCGTTAAACTCTACCTGGCCTTTGTAGCGCGGCATCGTGCCGTCCGTCACCGGCTCTCCAGTTTCGTCCATCAACTCAAATACGCGTCCTGAGGATACGATGGAAGTATCCAGTACAGCGAGTTGGTTGACCATACCCGTCATAGGTTGGAATAGTCGTCCCAATACATCGACGAAGGCATACAATACGCCTAGTGAAACAGCACTACCTGTAGTTCCGAGCGCCTCAGATCCAAAATACCACAGCACGACGGCAAAGGCGAGATTTCTCAACACGTTGACTAAATTGTGCGAAGTGAAAGCGTTCAAATTCAGCATTTTATTCTGATGCTTCATATAGTCATCATTCAGTTCCTCAAACTCTTGCTGCGTTTGTTTCTGGTGGCGGAACACGCGAATAATGGACATCCCTTGAATCGATTCATTGATAATCGCATTAATTTCACTGAGTCTGGACCGAATGATCGTATTATAGCGGGTGGCGACCTTGCGATACAATACAATCCACAAGATCAGTAACGGTACAATAAACAGAGAGATAAGACCCAGTCTGAAGTCCAGCAAAAAGAGTGCAACATATACTCCTGCCATTGTCACAATCCCTGAAGTGAAATTGGAGAGCACAGCCACAAACAAATCTTTGACTGCCTCAGTGTCATTCGTAACACGGGATACGACTTTGCCTGCAGGCAAGTTATCAAAAAAGTAAACTGGCAGCCGCTGGATGTGAGCGTAGAGATCAAGCCGAAGCTTTTGTATGACCTTGTTCGCCGAGGATTGCAGCCAGTATGTTTTGCCGAATTCAGCAAAAATGGAAATAACCAGGAAGAAGCAATACCAGCCAATCAGCTGAAAGATACCGGGCATTTCCGGTTTGTAAAAGCTATACAGTTCATCAGCTGTCAGAGCCTTAGCTTCATAGCGAAAGGTGTCGGAGCCGCGTGTCACAGTCAGCGTTCCGTTCGTAAAGGAGCGGTTACCGTCAGCCACTTGAACCGAGCCATCGACAAATACGAAAGATTTCCCAACTTGTAAAATCCTCGCTTCGCGACCTTTAGTCTCCCCGGACTCAAAGCGATCTTCACGCTTAAAGTGGGTTCCAGCATAGCTTACAGTTCCGTCCACACTAGTTGTTTCATAAAATGGTTTTTCAATAGCGAGCATATGGTCGTCAATCATCGTTTTGGCGATGAAGGGACCAGCCAGCTCGGCGGCTACTCCGATAGCCAAAGCGATGAGAGCGGCGATAAAACCTGCTTTGCTCGTTAGCGCGTACTGGAATAGCCTTTTGCCGATATTGGGTTTCATTAGGATACCTCCCCTGAGGTCAGATCAGATTCCACTTGTTGCCGTACATACTGTTGTCGGTACCATCCGTCAGCCTGAAGTAGCTCGCTGTGGGTCCCTTCCTCAATAATGCGTCCTTGCTCCAGCACGACGATCCGGTCTGCATGTTCTACAGCGGAAAGGCGGTGGGTGGAGATCAAGGTTGTTTTACCCGAGCGCTTACGTCGGATATTGTCAATAATCCTTGCTTCCGTCCGGGCATCTACTGCAGATAGTGCATCGTCGAGCAATAGAATATCCGGATCACCGATAAAGGCGCGCGCCAGCGAAACACGCTGCTTCTGCCCGCCGGACAGGGCGATACCTTTTTCTCCGACCAGTGTATCCAGCCCATCAGACAGGGTACCTAAATCCTGATCGAAGGCAGCAGTACGGATAGCTTCCATAATGTCGTCATCATCTGCATGAGGTTTTCCGAATTGAATGTTCTCGCGCACCGATTTGGAAAACAAAATTTGCTCTTGCGGCACGTAGCCGATCCAGCTGTGTAGTTGTTCTACTGCAATGTCCTCTAGACGTATGCCGGAGATTAAAATATCACCACTACCCGTCGGATATTCATGCAGTAGCTGTTTGAGCAGCGTGGATTTCCCACTGCCTGTTCTACCGACGACGCCCAGCGTTTCTCCGCGTTTGAGTTCCAGACTCACATGTGACAGATTGTCAATAGTAGAGGTAGGGTAACGGAAGGTAACGTCTTTCATCCTGATGGATTCGAGACGATCCACTGGAACAGGTTGAGCTGCATCTTGAACATCTGGCTGGACATCGAGAGTTTCATTAACCCGGTCCAAGGAAGCGCTACCGCGCTGCATAATGTTAATCAGCTCTCCAATGGCAAACATCGGCCAAATCATCATTCCTAGATACATATTAAAGGAGACCAGTTCGCCTAGCGTGATATCGTTATGAAATACCAGATAAATACCATACCCGAGTCCAATGACGTAGCTAAGTCCTACACATAAACGAATTGTTGGTTCAAAGAGGGCATCCATCCGAGCGACAGCCAGATTTTTACGAAATACATCGTCGGTAATATCAGCGAAACGCTTTTCGTCCATTCGTTCTTGCACATAGGCGCGAATGACTCGGATACCTGCCACGGATTCCAACACCTGATCGTTCATATCACCAAATGCATCTTGTGCCAGTGTATAACGCTCGTGAACGGCTTTACCGTAAATGCTCATAGCCAGTGCGATAAAAGGTAGGGGCAGGATAGCTGCCAGTGTCAACTTCCAACTGATTAGAGTGCCCATGGCAACTAATACCACGCTCAGATAGACTGTAGAGTCTGTCAGTGTCAGCATGCCGAAGCCCGCTGTACTTGCTACGGAGCGAAGGTCGTTCGTGGCACGAGCCATCAGATCCCCAGTGCGATTGCGTTCAAAAAATGGAGGGGTCATTCGCAGCAGATGATTCATAAAACGTGTGCGCAGTAAGCGTTCCACCAGATTGGCACCACCAAACAGCTTGTGCATCCATATGTACGTAATGTAGTAGATGACGGCTAGAATGCCTATGATGTACAAAATATAACGCCAAAGTGAGGACCAGGAAATTGAACCGCGCACAATTTCATCAATGGCACTACCAAGCAGCCGAGGTGGAGCAAGCTCCAGCACACCAACGGCTATCAGCAAAAACAATCCAATGGAGTATCGGCTTCGTTCTCTTTTAAAAAACCAGCTTAAATTTTTAAGTACCGAAAACAAGAGGAATCCCATCCTTTCATGACAAGTTCATTCGAGAGTTGTGTACCATTTTGAAGAAACAACAGCGGCTTGCTACCACAAATATGATCCGGCAACAGGCGCAAAAAAGGCATACCGTCCGCAGACGATATGCCTTAAATCTCAATATCATATGGCGCGCAGGTATTTTCAGCACACTCACCACTGAAAAACTGCTCAAACGCAGGCAGCCACTCGTATTAAACCATACAACGCGAATGGCCCAATTTTGAAGGATGCGACAGGGGAGATGCTCCGGTATGAAGTTGTTGTGTTTGTAGATGTGGGTAAAATGCAATAGGAAATTTTAGCACCGGTAACACTCCTTTCTTCCTCAAAATGGGTTCATTCTAACATGAGTAATCATTCAAATTGGTAATAAATTTCAAAATGGATCTCGTATGGTTGAATCTTAACACCCTTATTTGCGAATTGTCAAACCTTTTTCAAAAAAATGTATATGACTTGTCCAAGAAGCTCGCTGGGTTGGGACGGTTGGTGGCCATTCTAAAAGATGCTATGATATAGTTGGCAGACGTCATTGTACAAGGAGATGAGCATAACGTATGAGCATACAGGTAACTGAACCTGCGGCACAGTGGTACATTAAGGAGCTTAGTTTGAATCGTGGAGATTCGATCCGTTTTTTTGTTCGCTATAGCTCTGGCGGTGGGTTGCATCCAGGCTTTTCTCTGGGAATTGCCGTAGAGCCGCCGCAGCACCCCGTATTACAGCATGAAGCGGCTGGCATTACGTTTTATATGGAGGACCAGGATTACTGGTATCTGAAGGGCCATCATCTGGAAGTTAAGTATTTGGAGGAACATGATGACATTATTTACACCTATGTTGAGGATGAACAAGCTTAGTGTTCCACTGTCAATCATAGCGTGCAAATAGTTGTTCTTGGACATGAAAAGCGGCGGAGTATCGTGTTACAGGAGATAAGTCTGTACATGATGCTCCGCCGCTTTTTTGTGGTCAAGGCGGGTATGTCGTATGTCAAGGGTTGTTAAGTATCGGGCCATCGAGTGCAAAATCAAAATCATCAATGTCGTACACATGTACAGGTACGGAAGCTTCGATAATGCGGTGGATCCAGTCCAATTGATCCGTCAGAATGGGTAAAGATTCACGCTGAGCTGTCAACACCAGTTCAGTCTCAATTGGATCAAAATATTCTCCGTAATGCGCTGTATCAACAGCATTAATGATGATGAGTGATGTATTGGCATCGAATAGAATAGGCAAGCTCTTGGCCCAAGGCATCTGAAGGGCACGCCGAATTTTTTTCTGATTCAACGGTTCCTCAAAATAACTGATCAGCTCGCTTACCTTCCGCTTCACATGTTGATCGTCCATAGGATTATCCATGAGCGGCTCTGTGCTATCCTGGAATTCGTATAGCTCTAGCAGTGATGTGTAAGGCACTATATATTCCACAGGGGCGGGAGATGTAAGTAGTTGGCCGTATATAGCCACCATTACAGCTTCCGTTACAAATTGTCGAGACATCGGTCAAGCCTCCTGCATTTACCAAATTATGCGATATGAGTATACCACAAAGCGGGACTGAATTCAGCCCGACATGCAGATTGCTATCATGTATTCCTATATTTGTTGTACGAATTTAGCTGCGGCCAATTAACAAGGAAAGCAATCCGGCAGCAATTAGAGGTCCAACAGGAACTCCTTTAAAGAAGGCAACGCCAATGACGGTCCCGATCAGTAGACCTGTCACAATAATGGGCTGTCCAGACATTAAAGTTACTCCGCGGCCGCCAAGATAGGCTACCAGAATTCCGATACCAATCGCGAGCAGTGATTTCCAGTGCAGGAAAGACTCCATCACCTGATTGATACTGATTTTACCGCTGGCTAGCGGGGTCATGACCCCGATCGTCAAAATAATAATTCCGATCGTCAGGCCATACTTTTCAAGCCAGGGGAAAGCAGTGTGAAAGCTGGTTACCCGCAGTAGCAGTAATACAACCATGGCAATAGTCACGGTAGAGTTGCCACTAACAATCCCTAGACCAGCCAATACCAGTAAGATAAGTGAGCTGTAATCCATACAGATGTTCTCCTTCGTTTATTTAGCTTTGGATATGTTCGGCGATTTGTCGCCCGTGCCAGCGGCCTGTTTCAATAAACACTTCATTGGCATTGCTGCCTGAAGCGATGACCCCGGCGACATATACACCTGGGATGTTCGTTTCCATCGTGGCAGGATTAAATTCTGGTTTGTCCAGATCCTCAGCCATGTGAACGCCGACAGACTCCAGCAGTTTTCGTTCCGGGTGAAATCCGGTCAGTGCCAGTACAAAATCATTCTCGAGTCGGAATGCTTCAGTGTCCAGCGGATTGACTATGACATGGTCTGGATGGATTTCGGTAATGCGTGCGCCTAAGTGCAGCGTGATTTTCCCTTTTTGTACCATACTGTCAAACAGTGGACGAACCCACGGCTTGATGTATTGGGACAACTCGCTTCGACGATATACCATATCAATCGTAGCTCCGACCCGCACCAATTCCATCGCAGCATCTACCGCAGAGTTACTCCCACCGATAACTGCGACCCGGGTTCCTGTATAGGGATGGGCTTCGCTGAAATAGTGCGTGACTTTATCCAATTGTTCTCCGGGAATGCCCAAATAGTTCGGATGATCAAAATATCCTGTAGCCACTACGACATAGCGGGACGAATACGTTTTGGTTATTTCTCCTTTGCTCAGGGTATGTACGGTAAATGTACCGTCATCCTGGCGATGAATGGACTGGGCTTCCTCATAATGCTGAATGTTCAAGTTATAATGAGTGGCTACCTTACGATAGTACGCCAGTGCTTCATGACGATAAGGTTTGTCATTAGGGGTGCTGAATGGAACATCACCGATTTCCAGTAGTTCGGCGGTGCTAAAAAACTGCATGTTCGTCGGATACAAAAAAATGGAGTGAACGATGTTGCTTTTTTCAATAATGACAGTTTGCAAACCTCTGCGGCTGCATTCGATTGCAGCGGATAGTCCGCAGGGTCCGCCACCGATAATGATTACGTCGTGCATTTGGATGAACCTCCAGTTGTATTGGTTTATTACGCCAGTTTTGTAGGGTTAACATTATTTTGACGATTAAAAACGGATCTCAGGATTGAAGCAAATAGCTCAGTATGTGAGAAGTTTTCAAATAATAATCCTACCGCAATGCGAACACAATATCCAGCCGTTTTCAGAAAGAGATAACGGACAGTGAAGATTGACAGCCACTTTTAGCAAACATATAATTAGATATATATCTATTTTGTATGATTGAATTCGCTTGCATAGCAAGTATGTACTAGTGAAAAGAGGTGCAATAACGATGCAACTGGATAAAATGGTCAATTATCATAAAGCACTGGCTGATCCAATGCGAATGCGGATATTACTTCTTTTGTCTCGTGGGGAGATGCATGGCCAAGCTTTGGCGAAAAAGCTGAATTTATCCCAGCCGACTGTTACACATCATGCTTCCAAACTCCGTGAGGCTGGGTTGATTAAGGAACGACGTGATAAAAACACGGTGTATTTTACACTGAATCCAGAGCTGATCCGGCAGCATGCCGAGGCGACGGTGCAATTTATTTTCGAAAAAGGAGAGGGGGAGGAAGAGATGTCAGAGTTGAATGAAACGCTGGAGGCGTCGGTCTTACGCAATTTTTTTTCCAAGGACGGCAAGTTGCGCCAAATCCCTGCACAGTATAAGAAAAAATTGATTGTACTTCAGATGCTGGCAGAAAAGCTGGAGCCAGGCCGTATGTATCCTGAACGTGAATTAAACGAGTGGATCAAGCAATACCATGAGGATTTTGCAACGATTCGGCGTGAGCTGATTATGCATCAGTTTATGTACAGGGAACGGGAAATGTACGAATTGAACCCGCGTGAGATGTGGACACGCTGGGATCAGGTACGCTAAACGAAACTTGACAAAGATTTCAAAAAAGTTTCGTAGCAGCCTTGACAGACAATTGATGGACTTGTATGATAAAGGAAATTTTAGGAGGAGGCGATGTTATATGCGTACGAACATGAATGGATGGGTTCAGCAGCAGAATGACTTGTCTCCCGCACGGACGATGCACGGTTAAAGACTGTATAGATATATAGTCTTGGCTTAGCAGTTGGTTGGACAGTAGAACCAACGAAATCCGCAGGGAGTGATTCCCTGCGGATTTTTTATGGTTAGGCGTCTTGTTATCCAGTTGTTGATTCTGGGGAGTGGTCCGTGAGAGACCGCTTGCTTAAGTGAACGAACGGATCACATCGGCCTGAATCGTATACCCTCCGCAGGGAAACCCCTGCGGATTTTTTGCGTTGTTTGCATGCGGGGAGAAAAAATGTATACCTATCGAATAACACTACGATCAAAAATAAACGATGATTTCAGGAGGAAAAAAATGAGTATACATGAATACGGTTGGTCTGATTACTGGAACGGTTTTTGGGACCAATGGAAGCAAAACTATGAGGAAAGAGCAGGAAATACACAGGTACGTCCTGCCCGCTTGATTGCCGATTATGGACAAAAGGTGAAGCTTATCACAATGGATGGAGAACGCTGGGGAGCGGCTTCAGGTAAGCTACGACATGCTATGGTAGATCCGGCGGAAATGCCGGCTGTAGGGGACTGGCTGGCAATCACCACGTCGGATGAAGTATCGGATGCAGTAATTCATGCCGTCTTGCCACGTAAAAGTCGAATATCTAGGCAGGCCGCGGGCTTTGAGACGAAGGAGCAACTGATCGCGACAAATGTGGATACGCTGTTCCTTGTTAATGCGCTGAATCATGATTTTAATATGCGCAGACTGGAACGGTATTTAATTATGGCTTGGAACAGCGGGGTAAACCCGGTTGTCGTTTTGAGTAAGAGTGATCTTTGTGAAGATGTCGAACAGCGGGTTGCTGAAGCGGAGGGAGTTGCTCCTGGTGTACCTGTTATCGTTATCTCTGCTTTGCAGAACGAAGGCAGAGAGCAACTGGAGGCGTTTCTTCAACCTGGCTGTACAGTTGCTTTGACAGGCTCTTCCGGTAGTGGCAAATCCACGATAGTAAACTGGCTCTCCGGGTCTGAAGTTCAACTGACACAGGATGTGAGGGAGGAAGACAGCCGGGGCAGGCACACAACCACTCACCGACAGCTTTTTCCCATCGCAAAGCAAGCTGTTCTGCTGGATACACCCGGCATGCGTGAGCTTAATCTGTGGGATGATTCCATGGGTGTCGCTCATACCTTTACGGATATTATGGAAACGGCGCAGCAATGCCGTTTTGCAGATTGCAAGCATAAGGGCGAAGCTGGATGTGCAGTGGAGGAAGCTATAGAGAGAGGGGAATTGTCGGAATCCAGAGTGAACAATTATCGCAAAATGCAGCGTGAACTGGAATATCAGGCGCGTAAGGAAGCAGATCGACGCAGGAAAGATAGCCGTTCAAGCACAGCCCCGGGTCGTAGGGATCAGCGAAGCGGCTGGCGACGTGATGTGGAGTGGTAAGCCGAGCTGCAGTGAAGCATCAAATGTAAAAATATAAGAAAATCTAAGTTGTAGTCGGCATATGGTATAAAGGGGTGAATATATGTCGAACTACAGCATTGTGGTGGATTTATCGGATCGTCGTTTATATTTGAAAGATGGAGATCAGATTGTTCTTAGTTATCCAGTCGGTATTGGCAAGCTGGCTACACAGACACCGCATGGGCAATTTACGATTATTAACAAACAGCCCAATCCCGGCGGCCCTTTCGGAGCGTTCTGGATGGGGCTGTCCAAGCCGCATTATGGCATTCATGGCACCAATGAGCCATGGTCCATTGGCAAGATGGTGTCACATGGCTGCATTCGAATGCAGAATAAGGATGTGCTTGAGCTTCAGGAAAAGGTAAGTATAGGCACGCCAGTCACGATACAGCCGTAGCGGCTAGAAGACACTAGATTCTGTATCTACTCAGACGTGGAAACCGCGTCCTAGGCTGTATCTGTGAAGCGTATTTCATGGCGATCGGCCGTAACTTTAAGTTAGATGCTGCGTTTAGTTACGATTTGGGTTGGATAGGGATACGGGCTTCAATCTGTTTGGAGCCCTCTTTGTCGTCTGCGGACTTGACTAATGGTCCCGAAAGGCGTTCCCCTTGTGTACCGTACGCCTGTTTGGCGTTGGTCCACATATCTTCGTTTGGTTCGAAACTTATGACTATGGTGTAGCGGTTGGCAAGGCTCGGCTTTTTGACCCTCATGCTGAAGGAGCCGTCAGGCATAACTTTGGTTTGATCATCGTAGCCAAACTGCCATCGTCCCGGAAAATCAATCGTGAGTTTGACGTCCGACCCTTCCAGCAAATTGCTGCGCGCATATACATGATAATAGTTACCTTCTTGCTTCACATCAGGCTTAATCCACACTTGAGGGCTACCGTAGTCCTTAGGTTTGTTCCAGACGGGCTTAACTAAAGGGGTATTGCGTTCTTGTTCAGGATCAAATTCAGCCCCAATCCGAACTTCATGTAGAAGCTGTTTGTTTTCTTCGTATTGATATACATAAGGACCTTCTAATTTGTTGCCACCGCTGCCATACAGATTTCGTATTTCATTGTCTTGGTCATCTGGACGGAACAGAACAGTCAGATCCATACTGCCCTGTATTCCGGGGCGTTGTACCTGGAGTACAAAACTTCCGTCCTTTTGAACGGTTGTCTCATCCGTGTACCCAGTTAACAGGGAGTTTTTGACCGCAAGATTCCCTTTGATCCATGCTCCGGCCGGGAGGTTGGAATGTCCTGTAACCTTCACGGTATTTTTATCAATGCTGACGCCACCTGATATTTCGACATAGCTGCTGCCTTGCTGATGGACAGGTGTATGATTGGCAGCTCGTTCGTCAAGGGATGATGCGCCTTGGTTCGGATTACCCGTTACGGTGTAGGCACGTGCTTCAGCTTCATGTTGGGCCATACTCCGGGTTGAAGCTTTTTCTCTGCTGCATGCAGCCAGCATCGTTAGGATTAAGAATGCACATAAAAGGTTCCAGCCTATTTTGGTAATCATGTGTTTACTCATGGTTTTTGCTCGCTCCTTGTCATAGCTTCCAGGCTTAACGTGATAAAATTTTCGAAACTTTATGTATTTACCCTAATTAAAGGGTATGTAATCCCGTCTGCTTTATCCTATAAGTAACGTACCTGTTTAAACAACAGACAGAATGGTTAAAAATGGATAGCCTGATCATCCCCTTGAAAGCAGGGGCAGCTTGCTGTAAAGGAGCCTGAGTCATATGTCCATTGACCGTTTTATCTTAAAAAAGCTGGACAACTGCCGGGAAGAGCATACACGCGCTAATTTACTAGAACTGTTTAGAATACGGATAGAGAAGGCGCAGAATAAGGAACGAGGGGTAAAAAAGGTTATCGCAAAATACTTTAAATAGAGCCTGATCAAATGCATAAGCTGCGGTAAGTCACATGTATCATGTTTCAAAGCTGCTGATATGGAGAGGGTGCTGAAATGCCCCTCTCTTTTTTGTGTCTAATATGGACAAAAAAAGTCCCTCTTAATAGAGGGACAATGCCAATGAATCATTTTCACTAACGCTATGCAGGATGGCTTCACAACCGACAATCTCTATACTGATCAAAGAGTTAAGACATTTTTGAAGGGCACGCTTGCCGCTGGAGATTTTATTCTCCAAAGTGTTACTTAGAAGTTTTAAAGTTTTTTGTACCGGTTGCTTATTTTCTTGATTGAAGTATACGGGAATACGTTTGTTTTGAAATGTAATTAATGTTCTCACAAAAATCACCTCGCCTGAGTTATTTCATGGCTTTATTGTAGTGCCCGTTTCTTAAAATTACCTTAAAAACACCTTATAAAAACATAAAGGTCTGAAAAATTTACAAAGTGTTCACAACAATCTAGGGAACAATCGAATTTACTTCTAACTAATCGACAAAATGACGTATATAGCCGTATTAGAAACGATTAAATACATATTATTGATACCAATGACTCTACTAATGTGAGAAAATATGACTAAAGTCGCTGTTTTATTTTTAGAGTGGGTATTTTGTAACAAATTGACAGTCTAATAGTCGGATGCTACAGTTACGATAGCCATATTTCCGTAGAAATAGGCTTTTTGCGTGAACTTTGCTATATATTAAGGATCGGGAGGGATGACAGATGATCCTGACCGTGCTTTCAGGACGACAGGAAACAGAGTGGTTTGACATCGAGGTAGCTGATGAATACTCGGTGGAACATTTAAAGTTGATGCTGGGTGTGCGCATTTTCGGCGAGCCTCCAGCGGAAGGCATGCAATATATTATGGAAGCAAAGTTCCCGGAAGGGCTTTGGTTCAGGGTGGGGGATAACCAGCTACTCACAGGATCAGGCTTGCGGGAAGGCTGTACTGTGCGTATTCAGCGCGCTTTTTCGACAACTCAGGACGAAGCGCCTGTGTATGGAAGGCGTTCTCTGTTTCAAAGTGAAAAAAATGGGTAAATACACACATGAAATTATATGAAACCTTGGTAAAATGAAATAGTAAGCGAAAAGGGGGACTTTTGTCTTGAATGCATTATACCAGCGATCCCCGAGATTAAGGCCGGCGCTCCGAGAGGAGAAGCTGGAGATTTTACGGCCTCCGGCTGAGCCGAGCAAGCCGTCTTTTTCTATTATATCTATACTTATTCCGTTAATGATGACGTTGGTGACTATAGGCTTTTACGTATATATGAGCAAAACAGGTAAGATGGGCAACAGTAACTATTTGATGTTCCAGATGGTCACTGTGGTCATGATGCTTACATCTTATACGATTCCTTTTTTCGTCTATCTAAATAATAAGAAGGAATACAAGCGCAAGCTGGAGGAACGGGACCGCATGTACCGGGAACAGCTCCAAAAGCATCGTGAAGAACTTGAAATGAAACGCGAGGAGCAAATTCGCACACTATATGAAATTCACGGTGACCCGCAAATATGCACTCAAATTGTCAAAAACCGCAACAGTTCACTCTGGGAACGATCACCTGAGGATGAGGACTTTTTGCAGGTGCGTATTGGGACTGGACAAGTTCCCTTTCATATTAAATTGCAAATTCCACGCCCAGACGGTTATGATCGAGATCCTTTGTTGGGAGCTGCGGATGAACTGGAAGAAGAATTTCGTCTGGTAGACGCCGCTTCCATTGCATTACCGCTATTTCAATCCAAAGTGGTTGGATTGGTCGGCGAACGGGAGCATACCCTTGCTGCGTTAAGAGTCATCTTGGCACAAGTGGCGGTTCGTCACTCGCCAGATGAAGTGAAAATTGCTTCCTTCTATGACGAGCGAGAGGAAAGTGAATGGACTTGGATGCGTTGGCTCCCACATGTGTGGGATGATGACCGAATCCAGAGAATGATGTCAGACCGCAGTAGCAGTGCACATCAACTAGCTGATTTTCTGTTTGCCAGACTGAACCGCCGTAAAAATAATCGCAATGATCGTCAGGGCAGAGGGATGGAAGTCCCGTGTTATGTCGTTGTTTTATCTGACACCCAACTGATTGAGGAAGAACCGTTGCTGCCATTGTTACTGGAGGACGGCCGAGCCATTGATGCGTGCACGATTGTGCTGGCTTCTCGTAAAGAGGCTTTGCCGATGCAGTGTCAGCTGATTGTGGAGGCTTCCAAAGAGCAGGGCGTATATGCCCGCAAATCAGAATCGGCGGAGGTTGAACAGCAAAGTTTTAAACCGGATCGTTTATCAAAAGAGGAAGCCGATGCATTGGCGCGGTACATGGCTCCTATTCGCTTGAAGCGTTCCTCTGCTTCTGATATTCCCGCTGTGCTGCCTCTGTTTGATATGATGAGCGTAGCGAGTGTAGAAGAACTGGACGTGGCAGATCGGTGGCGACGTAACCGCCATCCTGATACCTTACCCGTACCGATGGGCGTGCGAGCAGGCGGCAAGAAGATTATGATAAACCTGCATGATAAGATAGAGCGTCAAGGACATGGTCCCCATGGCTTGATCGCCGGTACAACGGGTTCAGGGAAGAGTGAGGTTATCCAATCCATCGTAGCCTCGCTTGCTGCCGAGTTTCATCCGCATGATCTGGCTTTTATGCTGATCGATTACAAGGGTGGAGGCATGTCCAACACGTTCGTTAACTTGCCGCATGTGGTGGGTACGATTACGAACTTGGACAATAATTTGATTGAACGTGCCAAAATATCTCTTAAAGCAGAACTGGTTCGTCGACAGAAGATATTGAACGATGCAGGCAATTTACAGCATATTGATGAATATTACAGACTACTCCGGCAGCGGCAGGAACAACCGCTGCCTCATCTGGTTATTATTATTGATGAATTTGCACAATTAAAGCGGGATCAGCCAGAGTTCATGGACGAGCTAATCAGTATTGCCGCGATTGGGCGGACATTAGGTGTCCATCTGATTTTGGCGACGCAAAAGCCCGCAGGTGTCGTGGATGATAAGATCTGGAGTAACTCCAGGTTCCGCATCTGCTTACGGGTGCAAAGCGAAGGTGATAGCCGTGACATGTTGAAAATACCGAATGCTGCGTGGATTACGAAGCCGGGACGAGGATATTTTCAAGTGGGTAGCGACGAGGTGTTTGAAGAGATGCAGTTTGCTTGGAGCGGTGCGCCGTATATAGGCAACAGCGATATTTCTTCTGCACTACCTGTCCATGAAGTGAGACTGAACGGGAAACGTGAAGCGCTACTGACGGGTGGAGAACGGGCAAGCTCAGGCTTAAAAGGTGAAGAAGCTCCTAAACAGCTTCAAGTATTTATTGATTATATTGCGAATGAGGCTGCTAAAGCAGGGATCGAACGACTTCAGGGACCGTGGCTTCCACCGCTGCCTGAATTGCTGGATTTAACAAATCTGCCTGCATGCACCGAAATAGATAGTACATCATCATCTTTGGAGCTGAAGGCTCTTATGGGTCTGGTCGATGATTTGCCGAATCAGCGGCAGGAGCCGATTTATGCATCGCTGGATCATGGTCATTGGGCTGTGTATGGCATGCCGGGCATGGGGAAAACGACCTTTTTGCATACGTTGCTGATGTCCACGGCTCAGCGTTTTACTGCGAATCATTGGAATGGTTATATCATTGACATGGGTCGAACGATGCGCGACTTTGGGGAACTTCCCCAAATCGGGGCTGTTATGATGGCTGAGGAGGATGACCGGATCAAGCGATTGTTCCGTTATCTGTTCAAGATGGTGGCCGTACGCAAGGAAATGCTTTCCGAGGCTGGTGTCAAAACAATAAGTTCTTATCGACGTTCTGCTGTCGAGGATATTCCGCAAATTGTCGTAGTCATTGATGGATATCTTAATTTCCGTAATGCTTATCCAGATGAAAATGAACTGTTGGAATCTCTTTTGCGAGAAGGAGGTAGTCTAGGTATCACGTTTATCATTACGGCGAACCGGATTACCGATGTGTTTGAGAAATTCCGCAGTAACATACCGAATGCTGTTTCTTTTGAAATGTCCGACCCGAGTGACTATTATTATGCGGTAGGACGACCAGCCAAAACGCCAGGACCGTTAATTCCAGGCCGCGCCCTGGTTAAAGGACATGTTCCTCCGCTGGAGTTCCAAACGGCTTTGCCTTCACCAGGTGAAGATGAGGCGGAACGATCAGCACGGTTACGTCGCAATATCGCTGGCATTGCGCAGGAATGGAAAGGCAAGCACGCACCAGCCATTCTTCCATTACCTGAGCGGATTCCACTGTCGGAACTGCTTCAGCAGTGGGATCGGACAAGTGGACCCTCGGGCGCACTTCCTTATGAGGTACCTGTAGGTCTACAGAGTGACGATCTTGAGCCTTTTCTCCTGAATCTAAAAGAAGGGCCCAATTTTATCGTGGGTAGTCCAATGGAGGGTGGAAAAACCTCTTTTCTAATGAGTTGGATTATATCGCTCGCTTATTACACATCACCTAATCAATTGGAAGTCTATACGATTGATACACGCTATGGAGGCGGAGGACTATCTAGATTACGGCATCTTCCTCATGTTAAGGCTGCTGCCGAAAGCGAAGAAGAAATGGGGCCTCTGGTACAGAAAGTGTATGATATCGTTCAACAGCGGAACAAGGAAGGGAATGATCCCGAATTGCTCCTGGTCATTGATGATGCGGATATGTTAAGTAAGCAACTGAACGATTTTATGATAAAGGATCAGCTCTCCGCCATTGTACGGTTGGGACGTGATCGCAATGTGCATGTCGTGCTATCGGGTGTGCCATCTGATTTTCCTACCTTTGGTGTGGACTGGTTTAATGATGTCAAGGCAAGCCAAAGTGGTATGCTATTTGGAACACTAGATTCGAATGATCTATCGTTCTTTCGTATCCCTTATTCGGAGGCGAACGCCGCTGCTGGTGGCCTAAAAGTCCTGCCACCTGGGCAGGGATACTACGTACGGCGCAAATTTACCAGGATAAAAGCGGCAATTCCCTTCTCAGAGCAAGTGAGCTGTGAGGATTGGATAACGAAAATTCGTGACCGATGGCATGTTGTAGTTTGAAGGGAGGTGGCTCATAATGTTAACGTTTCAAGCTTCCAAGCAGAAGTTAATAACCCTCAAGGCGAAGGAACTGTTTTTTCTAGCAGGCGTATTGGGTTCTGACAGACTGCTTGGGGTGGAAGATCCGTTTAAGGGCTATCTAGCAGAGGAGTTGGCGGAAGAGTGGGAGCAGGTAAAAGCTACTCTTTTGGAAAAGGGTTATCTAAAGCGGGCAGATAAGGGCAAAGAGCTAGCAATGCCTCCTACCGTTTTTTCAAGAGTCGCTATCGCGGGATTATCCAACAGGGCTTGCCGTATACGCTATGTGCGGGGAGGCAAGCAGTTTGAAGGCTATCTCCATTGCACAAACGAACGTGTAGTGGAACTCGTGAAATCCGCTGATGAACCCGATGAGTATCGACTGTACGATCTGGGTAATGTGGAAAAGGCTTGCGAAACATTGATTGATAAAATGGGTTGGGTAGATCGACTTGTGCCTGAATCCCCCGCACTTATGTTCTCCAAGCAGGCATTTAATAAAATTTACGAGCAGTCGGCAGGAGAAAGTGTATCTCTGATCAGCAGTAAACTGACCGAGGCTAGCGGAGATGCAGAGGGGTCTGCAAGCCTGGCTCAGTCTTTGAGTTCCCGTGTAGCCGAGGGAGAATTGCAATTGCTGGTCTGGAACGGTAGGGAGTGGGAGTCACAACGGGCAGCCTTTGTCCTGTGTCCCGCAATGAACTGGATATTTCGGATGAGCTCCAGTGGTAACGGAGACTGGCTGATTGCAGCTATGGCTTCAAGAGATCAGTTTGTGGATTTATTATTAAATTGGTTGAAACAGTCGGCAGTGAATGAAGAAGTGACAGAAGAAGGGTGATGGATATGCGCATTCGAGTTGAACCGGATGTGCTTCGGGGGCTTAGCGGGCAGCTACAGCATGCGGCGGAGCAAATTCAACAGTTAACAGCAGGTTTGGAGCAGGCATTACAATCGCTGGATTGGGATGTATCTGCACGCGAGGCGATCTTGAATCATTGGATGCAGGCCAAGCGGATGTCAGAACAGATCCATGCTTACCTCCATACATCAGGTACACAACTGAACCGAAAGGCAGAGCAGTTTCAGTCTGTTGACCACAACTATCAAACGATTCTGTCATTTGCCAGCCAACCATTGGGACGACCCGTCACGATGCTCGATTGGTCGAATCAGCAATCACCGTCTATTCTGCCTGGGCAAGCTTCGGAAGGAGGCAGTCTGATTTCAAACCCGCAGTCTGTCGTACATGCCATTGCTGGTGTACAGTCTTCGGATATAGAAACGTTGCATCAGGATATTCTGATGCAGGCGTCTTCTAGCAGTCCGCAGGATTGGTATTTTACTGATCCGTCTACAGCAAGAGATCAGCCTGTCGCTTAGTTGGGAACGCGTTCCGGGACAATCTGGATCGACTGCAAAATTTACTTGAATTCGTTTCGCAATTCCCGGCTTTATGGGACTTATTAGGTGGTTATTTTGTTAATATTATACTGTTAGGTGCTGTTTTATAGTTAAAAAGTGGGATTATAACAATTAGGTCCTTTGCCTTTTGTAGGGAATTAAATAGCCATAGTACAATTTGAACCAGATAAACAAAAACATTATTTATCATCAAGGAGGACGCAAAAAATGGCAGGACGCATTTTAATTACCCCAGAACAGGTTGATCAGGTGGCTAACCAATTTAAACAAAGTGGTGAGCAAAGCCAGCAAATCGTTTCCAGTTTGACACAGTCCATCTCAGGTATGGAAGGTCAATGGGAAGGTATGACTAAGCAACGCTTCTTCCAAGAGTTTCAGGAAGCTAGCAAACAAATGCAAGCTTTCGTAACGACTTTGAATAGCATCAGCCAAGAATTGACAGCAATCGCTAACAAATTCCGTACGGTTGACCAAACGAAATAAGTTGCCTTGCCTGATAGGGATCAACTTATCATACACCACTCTATAAAGAAGCAATATGTGAGCCATTCCTCATGGTTTGGCACAGGATGTTCAGGAAAAACCGGGCGATCTTCGGATACCCGGTTTTCTTGCCATCCATAGATGTATATAATAAGGTGAGGAATACTAGCATACTGAATGATGTAAGGAGAGGGATGTTTCATGTCTTTTCAACCGAATCCGGGAGACGAATTGATCATAAACGGCACAGCTTATGTGGTTGGGCGACATCCCGCTGCACCCGGTTTAGCCTATGCTCAAGCAGGGCGACAGGGAATTGTATACCAGCTAAATGCCAAAAACGGAGCGCCGCATGAGGCCAAAGCCCTTAAGGTGTTTTTTCCGAAGTTCCGCATCCCGGCTATGGTTTATCAATCGGAGCATATGGAAGCATACGGGGATATTCCCGGTTTGCAGGTATGCAAGCGTGATGTGCTCACTCCAGAAAGAAACGGAAGTCTGATCGCCGAGCAGCCTGATTTGCTGTATGCGGTGCTGATGCCATGGGTTCACGGTATGACATGGTTCGATTGTCTCACAGATCAGCGTCAGCTTGAGGCTTCCGATAGTCTGGCTTTGGCCAGAGCATTGGCAGGGATCGGTTCAGCTATGGAGCAAAAAGGATTGGCGCATTGTGATTTATCGGCGCCGAATGTAATGCTTCCGTTTTTTTCTGAAGTGGAACTGCCTCAAGGCACGTCAGCTGTGGAATTGGTGGACGTGGAACAAATGTATAGTACTAAAATGGATCGTCCAGATGCTCTATTGGCAGGTTCGCCAGGGTATGCCGCCCATCGTACCGTCCACAGCGGGTTATGGAGTGCGTATGCAGACCGTTTTGCAGGGGCAATTATTATAGGAGAAATGCTAGGCTGGTCTGACCGTGTAGTAGTGGACAAAGCGTGGGGCGAAAGTTATTTTGATCAGCATGAAATGCAGACGCCTTGTGAACGTTATTTTATTTTACGAAAATCACTTGAATCCCGGTGGGGCAGCAAGGTGGTAGAATTGTTCAGCCGTGCCTGGGATAGTCAGGATTTAAGCAGTTGCCCTACTTTTGGCGAATGGCTGGTTGTACTTAATGCGGTTACTGAGCAGGAAATTCCAGTTGAGGCTATAGAACCGGAGCCTACTGCGACAGAAACAATAGAATCGGCAGCGGTGGGCGGCCTTGCCAGTGAAGCTGCACCCTCTTTGTCAGCGCCTGCACCGCTCAAAGCTGAACAGGCTGCATTGCTAAATCAGGCTGCTCTGGAGCAGGGAGAGCGTGGGGTAACGGACAAGCTGTTCCGACAGGCACGTGATTTGGAGCAGCAAAACAAACCTGCTGCAGCGCTAGAAGTATACCGGTCGTTGTATCATTTTGTAGAAGACGGTAGTCCTCTGCATGTGGAGGTGTCGGCTGCGATCACAGGGCTAGAGGAGCAGTTGAATCCCGAGACGCCAGAGCAACCTGAAAAATCAAAAGCCTGGTATCGCTCCAAAGCATTTATCGTGACAACTGCGGCCGCAGTCGTTCTATTGGCAGCTGGAATCCCAGCCGTGAATATTCTTGCAGATCAGTCCAATCAGCGGCAAATCGAGGCAGCCAAGCAGGAAGAGGCAGCGAAGGCTGCAAAGGCGGCCGAGGAAAAGCTGGCAGCCGAGCAGGAAGCGGCTCAAAAATTGCTGACGGAGAAACAACGACAGGAAGCGGAACAGCAGACCAAACAACAGGCACTTGCTGCTCAAAAGCAACAGGAGGAGCAGAAGAAACAGCAAGCCCTTATCGCTCAACAGGTTAAATATGAAGCTTATCTCGCCCAAAAGGAACAAAACAAGCAGGCGGCTGCCAAGTTGGCGAAGCAAAAAGCGTATGATCAACAGGCAAAGTATGAAAAATACTTGGCTTTGAAAAAAGAGCAGGAAGCTCGTGCCGCCCAGGAAGAGGCAGCTCGTAAGGCAGCAGCCGAGGCGGAACAAAAGCAAAAAGAGTCCATCCATGCACGAAACAAGGAGAACGTTCTTCAGCTTATTTCCCTGTACAACAAGGCGTATGCCTCTCAGGAAGGTGGAAGCGCTGCGAAGGCTAAGAGCTTTGCCAAGCGTTTTAGAACACTATATGATAGTAATCCTTCTTATTATCGTTCGGTAGGTGAAGTGGGATATCGGGCTTCCTCGATTTATAACTTTTTAGGAGATACGAATTTTAGACTGCCTAAAATTTAATATTTCATATGTTTATATATGGGTGGAATGATAGATACAAAACAGATGGAGATAGAAGGTAACTGAGGGGAGCATGTACAAACTATGAATTATACAATACAGGCTTCACAACGTACTCCCGCCCTAATCATTTACCTGATTGACATCAGCGCGTCGATGAACATGCTGATGGAGGGGCGGCGGCGTATTGACGTTGTATATGAAGCTATATCGTTGGCGATCCGGCAGATGGTTTTTCGGTCAACCAAAGGAAATCGGCTGACAGCGCGTTATCGGATTGCGATTTTGGCTTATAGTGACGACGTGTATGACCTGCTGAATGGTGTCAAGGGAATTGATGAAATCGCAGCTATTGGTTCGTTGCCCGATTTGACACCCAAACGATTCTCGGATTCAGCAAAAGCCTTCTTGCAAGCTGAACGTATTTTGCAGGCAGAATTACCAGGGATGCAGGACTGTCCTGCACCTTTGGTCTGTCATATGACAGATGGGGTTTCAACAGGCGATGATCCAGAACCGATTGCGAAGCGTATTATGAGCATGAGTGTACCGGACGGTAATGTACTGGTGGAAAATATATTTTTATCCGACAGGTTGCTGGAAACGCCTATTCAGGACCCCCGTCGCTGGAAAGGTCTGACGCATAATACGCCGTTGCAGGATGAACATGCTGTGAAATTGCGTGATATGTCTTCTGTACTGCCTGAAAGCTATCGAGAAATGCTGTTTGAGGCAGATTATCAGTTAGGTGAAGGAGCCATTATGATGCTGCCCGGAACCTGTGCGGAACTGGTGTCCATTGGGTTCCAAATGTCGGCCGCAACGCCTGTACGGTAAGGAGGTAAAAGCATGAATCCACTGCTGTCCCTGCTCCCGGCGAGCAAAAAAAAGGGAATGAATGCAAGGCTGACTCAGCAATTTGCTTACATAAGCTCTCAGACAGGCGATCAGCCTTTATCATCTCATCACAGTCGTTTTATGTGTCGTTATGGCTATGGAAGGTCTGCCGAATCTGCCAGTATGGGGGAAAGCGGACAGGATTTCGCCGCAGTACGTATTCATAAATCCGTCTGTTGTTTTGTCTTGTGTGATGGTGTCGGGCTCAGTTACCGAGGAGATTTTGCAGCCCGCTATCTGGGTTCTTCTTTACTGGATTGGATGGAACGGGGACAAGATCTGTCTGCTGATCAATTGAGAGTGTACCTTGAACGTTTGGCAGGTACAGCGGCAGAGGAACTGGATCGGCAGCCTTTGGATCACGAATCAGGCTTAATGCGTTCGGTATTGGAAGATAAACGTCGTCAGGGAAGCCAGTCCATGTATATTTGCGGTAAAATCGAACTGCCGAAGCGTGGTGGCCGTGGCCGTCTCCGACTTGCCTGGCAAGGGGATTCACGTTTGCGACTATGGAACGGTGCCGAGGAAATCAGCGAGCTGTTCGATCATACTTTCTCTACAGCGGAGCGCTGGTCTACAAGTCGTGGGCCGATTGGAGGGAAGCCTCATTGGTATGAAAGAAGCATACCCGTTGATATGCCGATGAGATTACAGGTATATACGGATGGTTTATCCGATTTAGACCCCATTCGCGAGCCTGTCCCTGATGAGCAGATACAGGTATTGCTGGATGCATCCCATACCGGGGGACTTGATGATGATGCTGCATTTATTGAGTTGCAGTGGTAAATAAATAAGAAAGGACGTTATACAACCATGGATATGGATGTATACGTCCTTTTTTTGATGAATACTTAGAACATAACGATTCTTTAAGATATTTGTAGAATGTAACGATGAAGATAAGGAAAGAGGCGCTAATACGCGTAATATTCGCTCTTTTCTTAAATATCGCAAAGGAATAGCAAAAAATGCGCAAAAATAGTGATTATAAAGTATATCCTTTTGGGTAATCTTGTGATTATACAGATTACAGAAAGGGAGCGATACATATGAGCTACACATATGCAGGAGGCGCGCGCTTTGAAGGCAAAACTGCTCTAATCACGGGAGCTGGTTCTGGGATTGGCAAGGCAACGGCCATTCAGATGGCTAGAGAAGGAGCGAATGTCGCTCTTTTTGACGTAAGTAATGAGCGCATTTCGGAGACAGAAAGAGAAATTAATGCTATACGTGAAGGATCAGCGCGGGCTTTTGACGTGGACATTGCCGATCCGGTGCGTGTGGAAAAAGCAGTTCTGGAAGCGGTTGAATTATTTGGCGGGCTGCATATCATTTTTGCCAATGCTGGGATTAACGGGGTCGTCGGACCGATTGAGGATCTGAGCATTGAGGATTGGCGGCAAACATTGTCCACGAATCTGGATGGTACCTTCCTGACGGTGAAGTATACAATACCACATTTGAAAAAGAACGGTGGCGGCAGCATTATTATTACCAGCTCCATTAATGGAAATCAGCGCTTTACCAGCTTTGGGATGTCAGCCTATAGCACATCGAAGGCGGGTCAAACCGGTTTTGCTAAAATGGCTGCGCTGGAGCTGGCTAAGTTCCGTATTCGTGTGAATGTCATCTATCCGGGTGCCATCTCGACGAATATTGATGAAACCACGGAGAAATCGGAAGGGTTAAAGCAAATTACCATCCCCGTCAAGTTTCCCGAAGGAGGACAACCGTTGGCTGATGGGCCGGGTCAACCCGAGCAGGTAGCTGATTTGGTGACATTTTTGGCCTCTGATCATTCGCGACACATTACTGGCGCACAAATTGTCATTGATGGGGCAGAGTCGTTATTGTTTTAGAAATAGAGCATTCTCTGGGACAGAGAAATGTTTTGTGGTATCCTGAGTGTATTATCTTGGTTACGGTGCGAATGTGAAGCTCACATAAAAAACCTGGATCCTTCGCACCTCGAAATTTGTCGAAATGGTTTTGAATTAGCTTTCTTCGTTAGAAGTCAATAATCGATTCAAGCTTTTTTGGCATCGTTTTTTTCGAAAATGCATGGAATTAATATCATTAGGGTATTAATTCCTTCATTTTCGCGGTCGCACTCTATGTGAGTGCGTGGATTGAAATTGTCCGCACACGCACCCGTGCGCATACCAGGTAAGTCGCACTCTATGTGAGTGCGTGGATTGAAATTCCCAGGTATGGGACACCGTACAAGGAACCAAAGAGTCGCACTCTATGTGAGTGCGTGGATTGAAATGTATTTCGGAACGGATACTACGTTTTGATCCAGAGTCGCACTCTATGTGAGTGCGTGGATTGAAATCACTCACCAAAACGACATATTAAACTATGATCCACGTCGCACTCTATGTGAGTGCGTGGATTGAAATTACGTGACTTTTATAGAACCCAGACAACGCATTGTCGCACTCTATGTGAGTGCGTGGATTGAAATTTTCTAGTCTTATGCCTATGACTTATCTATATATGGTCGCACTCTATGTGAGTGCGTGGATTGAAATCATCCAGTAAGCTGTTGCCTTACCGTCCTTTTTACAGGTCGCACTCTATGTGAGTGCGTGGATTGAAATCATTGTAGCGTGACCGAGAGCCCGCTGCGTAGCGGTCGCACTCTATGTGAGTGCGTGGATTGAAATCTAATCGACAAACCATCTTAGGCATTGGTGCTGGAGGTCGCACTCTATGTGAGTGCGTGGATTGAAATTGTTACGCGGCTCCGTTCTGCCGCTGCCGCTGCGTCGCACTCTATGTGAGTGCGTGGATTGAAATCTCTGTCAATTCTGCAGTTTTTACTGCAGCTTCGTCGCACTCTATGTGAGTGCGTGGATTGAAATGCAATCCCCGTACTGGACTATCCGGTTCATGGGTACCGTCGCACTCTATATGAGTGCGTGAATTGAAATACATAGGGAGTAGGGGGAAGAGGATGTTAAGCCTCTCGTCGCACTCTATATAAGCGTAGGATTGAGGGGTGAGCGAGGGACAGGAATGTAGGGTCATATTCTGCTTAGAATCAGTAAATGAAATTAGGCCGAATATATTTCAGTTTTACATCAGATCATATATCCTACATATATCGAGAATCTTCAGAGATAAACTTCTGGGGATTTTTTTGTTTCTGTGTAATTTAGTTCATATAATAAAAATTTATGATATTTTATTTATTTGAAATTAATTTGTTAATAAATACAAAATAAACATGATATAAATGGGTCTTAGCTAAGAAAGCGCATTTATAGTATTCATCGACAGAGAGGTAGAGATATTCGGTTGGTGAAGGGAAGTTGCGCGTATTATGGTGGTGAGAATGGCACCCAGCATTTTATTGGATTATTTACTTAAGAAGTTCAAGGTATAATTCTAAAAAGCGGTAACTGACTTGTATGTGTCTTCTATACAGCAGTATAGCAATATCTTAGGTAAACAGGAGGAAGAGAGTAGGACGAAGAAACGGAAGTTATATTTTTTGAAAAATGAAAAAACCCGCTAAGGGCGGGCTTCTCTAATACAATTATATAATTTTCAATCCACGCTATACAGCGACAAGCCGAGTGTATCATAAATTGTTATTTTAAAGCAATTTTTTATTAAAGAGATAACCTATGCAAAATGTGATTATTGTTATTTTTTAGGGATATATGTTATTGTGTGATTTATGTCGTTCTTATAGAATTTAATTAGAATTATCATTGGACTTGGGATGATATTTTATTGATAAACATTAATCAAGTATAACTATAAAGGAGTGACCAAAAATTGTGAGAAAAAGCAGTTCAAAAAAAGTGGATTGTCGGAACGAAATTACTATAGTGTTACCAGTAGATTTATTAGATCGAGATGAGCTATTGGATTATTTTCGTGCCAAAGGGATACTTGCCGACGAAATTGGAATTTGGAATAATATATGTGAACCAGATGCTAAAGAGAAATTTAAACGGATGGAAGAAGAACTTAGAGATACGAAGCGAAAATTAAGGGCGCTTGCTAATGAAGTCAAACGAAAGAATTGTGCAATAGCAGACATTATTACTCCGATAATACTTGGAGAAAAGATCAAATTTTAAAGATAAAACAAACTTAAAGTGGACTTCATTTGCGGTATTTAATTCAACAATGCTCATACCCCAATTGGACAAGGAGATTAAAAAATGCAATATATCGCCCACATACGGGAAAGCGACCAAGAGATTCAAACGGTTGCCGAACATCTATTGGAAACCCGACAATTAGCAGAAACCTATGGAGAAAAAATAGGTATTCGACATATCACCGGACTCGCTGGCATGCTGCATGACTTGGGGAAGTACACGGAAAAGTTTCAAAATTACATACGTTTGGCGGTACAAAATCCTGACAATCCACCGAAACGAGGAAGTGTAGATCATTCTAGTGCGGGTGGAAAGTTATTATTTAATCTTTTTCACATTCAACCTCAAGGCACATTCGATAAGCAGGGTTTATTTATCAAATATATATTGACCGAAGTTGTAGCAAATGCTATTATTTCACACCATTCTTATTTGCAGGATTTTTTAAACCCACAGCTGGAATCAAGATTTTTGTATCGGGTGCGTGACCTAGAGATAGAGGGGTTTAAAGATGCAGTAGCGCTTTTCTACAAGCAGGTAATGGAGAAATCTACATTTTTTAATTATGTGAATCAAGCAAAGGCTGAGTTGGATCAATATATGAACCGAGATGATGAGGCAGATTTTGAACTCAAATTGATGTATTTATCCAAGTTTGTGTTTAGCGCTTTGATCGATGCAGATCGAACCAATACTCGCTGCTTTGAAGAAAATAAGAACACAGGCGATAAGATCGCAGTTGAAGCAATGAATCACCAAAAGTTATTTCATGAGTATTACGAAAAATTAATGATGCACATCAAATCCCTACTAGCAGCCAAGGATGCCAATACACCTATTAATCTATTAAGGAAAGAAATGTCCGAACAATGCGAACAGTTTGCAGAAAGGCCCTCTGGAATACATACGCTCTCGATCCCCACAGGCGGTGGAAAGACGCTCGCCAGCTTTCGTTATGCCTTAAAACACGCTGTAACATTTAAGAAGAAACATATTATTTATGTCGTTCCATTTACGACCATTATTGAACAAAATGCCCGAGAAGTTCGCGAAATAATAGTGGACGATGCGAATATTCTGGAACATCACTCTAATGTGGTCATAGACGAGGTAGAAGAGGGAGAGAGTAATGAGCTTGAAGATGTAGTTGTGAGTACGCGTCAAAAATTAAAGCTGGCTAAGGACAATTGGGATTCGCCGATCATTTTCACCACAATGGTGCAATTTTTAAATGTTTTTTATGCTGGTGGCAGTAGAAATATTCGAAGACTTCACAATTTAAGCGAGTCTGTCATTATTTTTGATGAAGTACAAAAAGTCCCTACTCACTGTATTTCATTATTTAATCAAGCAGTGAATTTTTTGAAAACATATGCTCATTCAGGTATTGTTCTCTGCACGGCTACACAACCCGAATTGGATTTTGTACATAACAAGCTAGAAATCGAGTCAGATACAGAAATGGTGCATGACCTGAACCATGTTGTAGAAGCATTTAAGCGGGTTGAAATTGTGGATAAAGCAACGGATATGAAATTTAATACGGAGAAACTTGCCGACTTTGTTGAGGAAAGAATTGCTGATGAACAAAGCGTGCTCGTTATTTTAAATACAAAAACGGTGGTGAAAAACCTATATCACAGATTAAAAGAAGGAAGCGGTACAGTCCCGATCTACCATTTAAGCACATCCATGTGTCCAGCCCATCGCAATTCCATATTGGAGAAAGTTAAAAATCACCTGCAACATAACGAGCCTGTCGTTTGCATCAGTACACAATTAATTGAAGCGGGAGTGGATATCAGTTTTAAGTGTGTCATTCGGTCCTTGGCTGGTTTGGATTCCATTGCTCAGGCGGCGGGCAGATGTAATCGCCACGGAGAAGATAGAATGAAGCAAGTATATGTCATTGATCATGAAGAAGAAGATCTCAAGCGATTAAAAGAAATCAGAATAGGTAAAGAGATTTCCAGAAAAATGTTCATTGACTTAAAACGCAACAAAACTTGCTTAGGCGGAAACGTATTATCAGCTCAGTCCATGGAAATATATTTTCAAAAATATTATTCCGAGTTAAAGACCGACTTAAATTATTTTATTCCTAAATTGAGAAAAAACATGACTGAACTATTATATGCCAATCGTATAGAAAATACTTATTTTCAATCTTATTGCAAAGAAAATGAGACGATTCTTCCTTTATTCTTAGCGAATAGCTATAGGACGGCAGCGGACCATTTTCAAGTCATTGAGGATCATACTACCGCGGTAATTGTTCCTTATGGGGATGGAGAAAAAGAAGGAAAGGAGATCATCGCGGACCTAAATGGACAGCAAAGCATAGCAGACCTTACCGATTTGTTACGCAGGGCACAACAATTCACTATTAATATATTTAACTATGAGAAAGACCGATTAGATCAAAATAAGGGGTTAGTTTCTTTTTTGGATGGAAAAATATATGCACTAACCGATGGAGCTTACGATGACTGTTATGGCCTTAACCTTGAAAATGACAGTCTGCTTAGTGGATTTATCCTTTAAAAACTCTTTGATTGGGACTAGGGACTTATATTCTACATTGACTGACCCTGCCAAAAGTAATATTCTGGTACTGTGTTTAGAAAAAATAGTCATAGAAAGGAGGTAAATGCTAGTTGAGAAATGCGATCGAATTTAAAGTTTATGGAGATTATGCACTGTTCACAGATCCACTAACCAAACTTGGTGGTGAGAAATTAACTTATAGTGTTCCAACATATCAGGCGTTAAAAGGTATTGTCGAAAGTATTTATTGGAAGCCTACGATCATGATGGTAGTAGACAAAGTTCGTGTTCTTCATGCTATTCGGATGGAATCCAAAGGCGTTCGCCCCATCGAATATGGCGGTGGTAATACCCTTGCTAATTATACTTACTTGAAAGATCCCTGTTATGAGGTTCAGGCTCATTTTGAATTTAATCCGCATCGCCCCGAGATGGAATATGACCGTAATGAGAATAAGCATCATAACATTCTCAAGCGATCATTACTTGCTGGTGGGCGTAGAGATATTTTCCTAGGTACACGAGAATGCCAAGCTTATGTAGAGCCTTGTGAATTTGGTATAGAAGCAGGTTTTTACGATAACTATGGTGACATTCATTTAGGCAATATGGTACATGGAATTAACTATCCAGATGAGACAGGCAGGGATCAAATGGAAGTCCGTTTGTGGAATCCAGTAATGAAGGACGGAGTCATTGATTTTATTCGACCGGAGGAATGCACACAAGTTCGCACAATAGCGAATATGCAACCTAAACGGTTTGATGAAAATAATGTTCAATCCGCTGATGAGTTGCTTGCGCAATGGGAAGGGTGGGGGAATTAAATGAGCTGGTTGCTAAATTTATATGAAACGTATGAATCTAATCTTGACCGTGTTGGTGTGATTGAGAAGAAACATAATGATCGTGAATATACATTGTTGCCTATTTCCCACACGACCCAAAATGCGCAGATCGAAGTCGAAGTTACAGAACAAGGTGATTTTCATTCAGCCAGGATATTGGATAAAAATGAGTTTAGTACATTGATTCCTTCTACTGAAAAATCCGCCAGTAGAGCCGGCTCTGTCATATCACCTTATCCGCTGCATGATAAATTAAGCTATGTTGCCGGAGATTTTGTAGCATATGGTGGAAAAATAAAAAAAGAAGAACCATTTTCTGCTTATATTCAGCAGTTAGAAGGCTGGGCTACTTCAGATTATGCCACTTCAAAGGTGAAAAGCATATATCGTTACTTAAGCAAGCGCCGCCTGATTAAAGACTTAGTAGACGAGTCAATTTTATATCTTGATGCGGATCAGAAATTAATAAGTACATGGGACAAGAAGTACGAACCTATACATGGGGAAAAACCACCTATATTTACAGCGGTTCCTGGTGAACAAGAGAGCGTATTCATTCGTTTTAATGTGTACTCTCCAGATAAAGTTTTAGCTAAAGTTTGGGAAGATAAAGAAATGTATGATTCATTTGTTAGTTACTATAGCCAGTTGCTGGGAGAAGAAGACATTTGCTATGTTACTGGAAAGCAGCTCCCTAGCACAGACAAGCATGCCAATAAAATCAGAAATTCCGGGGATAAGGCGAAGTTGATTTCCGCCAATGATACGAGTGGATTCACGTTCAGAGGACGATTTGCCCACAGTCATGAAGCTGCAAGTATCAGTTATGAAGTATCTCAAAAGGCTCATAATGCCTTAAAATGGCTCATTAACCGTCAAGGTAAAGTCATGGAGCAACGTGTTTTTCTAGTGTGGGGAAATGATGAACCGAGTATTCTGAATTTTACCGAAAATGATAATATCTTTGCAATGGGCTTGCCATCCAAGGCTAAAGAAATAAAAAGTCATACAAACGAAGAGTTTGCTTTTGAATTAGCCAAAGCGTTAACGGGTTATGCCAATACACTAGCTGTCAAATCTAATTCCAAAGCAAAAGTCAATATTCTTGTACTTGACTCAGCAACAACAGGGCGGATGGCTGTGATCTATTATCGTAATTTGGATAAAAAATTGTATTTTGAAAAGCTTATTCACTGGCATTCCACCTGTGTATGGCTTCATCACTATCAGAAGGATGAGCAGGGTGAATATTTACAATTTTGGGGTGCTCCAGCAACGAAAGATATTGCTTTTGCAGCATACGGTTCAAAGGCTAATGATAAACTCGTTAAGGGTTTGATTGAACGAATGCTCCCCTGTATAGTAGATGGTCAAAACATTCCTCAGGATATTGTGAGGAGTGCTATTAACCGCGCCTCTAACCCAGTATCCATGGACAAGTGGGAATGGGAGAAAACACTGAGCGTGACATGTGCTTTGGTTAACCAACGGGAGGGATACAATGTGGTATTAGATAAAGAAAATATGGATCGCAGTTATTTATTTGGCAGATTGTTGGCGATAGCAGATGTAATGGAACGAAGCGCATTAGACAAGGATGAGAAGCGATCTACGAATGCAATCCGATATATGAATGCATTCTCACAACATCCGGAAAGAACCTGGAGAACCATTCAGAATGCCTTGCAGCCACATCAGGCCAGACTTGGTAAACGCTTAAGCTATTATTCCAATATGATTGATGAAGTGCTTCACAAAATCCCCTTCAACGAATTCAACAATAAACCATTGACCGGGAAATACTTGTTAGGACTCAGTAGCCAACGCTATGAAATCTACCATAATAATCATAAAAAAGATCTTGAGGGTAATAACGACAACAAAGAGAACAACACCTTAGACATGAATGAACAGCAGGAATCCTAAGTAACTTTAAAAATATGTAGGTACATTAAAGGAGAGTAATCATATGTCCGTGTTGGATCACAAAATTGATTTCGCAGTTGTATTGTCGGTTACTAGAGCAAATCCCAATGGCGATCCCCTGAATGGTAATCGTCCGCGGCAAAATTACGATGGTTATGGTGAGATTTCAGATGTGTCTCTGAAACGGAAATTGAGAAATCGTCTGCAAGACATGGGAGAGTCTATTTTTGTTCAATCGAATGATCGTAAATCGGATGCTTTTAATAGTTTAAGAGAACGTGCAGATGCCAATCCTGAATTGGAAAAATTCTTCAAGGGCAAGGAAGGCTCAAGTGATGAATTTGCTAAAATTGCCTGTCAGGAATGGATAGATGTTCGTAGCTTCGGTCAAGTATTTGCGTTCAAGGCGGCGAGTAAGGGAGCAGGAGTGTCCGTTGGGGTAAGAGGGCCTGTATCTATACATACGGCAACCAGTATAGATCCTATTGATATTACAAGTATGCAAATTACAAAAAGTGTAAACTCCGAACCAGGGAAAGAAAGAGGTTCCGATACGATGGGGATGAAGCATCGGGTGGATTTCGGCGTGTACCTTTTCAAAGGAAGTATTAATACGCAGTTAGCTGAAAAAACAGGGTTTACCAACGAAGATGCTGGAAAGATCAAGGATGCGCTGATTTCGTTATTTGAAAATGATGTCTCATCCGCTCGTCCTGACGGTAGTATGGAGGTTCATAAAGTCTATTGGTGGGAGCACAATTCCAAACTCGGAAAATACTCATCTGCTAAAGTACACCGATCTTTGGAAGTGAAACCGAAAGAAAATGTAAGTGCAATCGACAAATCTTTTGATACACATTATGAATGTATTTTAACACCGCTCGAAGGATTAGAGGTCCAAGAGTATGCAGGTCTATAACGAAGAAGATTATTTGCTGCTATCCGGTTTACAGCATTTTAATTTTTGTAGAAGACAGTGGGCGCTTATTCACATTGAGCAGCAATGGGAAGAAAACGTGCGGACGATTGAGGGCAATCATTTGCACAGGAAAGCCGATCAGCCCATGATTCGTGAAAAAAGAGGGGACAAGCTCATCGTACGCGCGTTACCTGTACATTCCAGAGAGCTTGGAATTACAGGAATCTGTGACGTGGTAGAGTTCATATGTGATCCCCTTGGTGTTCCGCTTGCAGGGGAGGAAGGTACCTACCTTCCTTTTCCTGTTGAATACAAGCGTGGCAAACCAAAACGAAATGACTCGGATCATGCACAATTGGTCGCACAAGTGATGTGTCTTGAAGAAATGCTCGTGTGCGAGATTTCAAAAGGCTACTTTTATTACGATGAGATCAAACACCGTGTAGAGGTCATCATCACGGCGGCTGACCGAGAGCGTGTGCGTACAAGCTTGCAGGAAATGCGGCATTATTTTGAGCGAAATCATACACCTAAAGCCAAAGCGGGACCACACTGTCTGAGCTGCTCACTACATAACATATGTGTTCCCGAAATACTGAATAAAAAATCAGTTTCAAGCTTTATTGAAAGCAGGATAGCTGAATGAAAAAATTACTAAACACATTATTTGTGACCATGCCAGATACGTACTTGTCACTAGATGGGGAAAATATGGTGATCAAACAAGAAGAGTCCATTCTTGCACGGTATCCTTTGCACAATTTGGAGGCGGTTTGCACTTTTGGCTATTCAGGGGTCAGTCCAGGCCTCATGGGAGCTTGTGCAACACGCAATATAGACCTAACCTTTATGACACGAAGCGGACGCTTCTTGGCGAGAGTTACCGGGGAAAGCCGGGGAAATGTGGTGCTGAGAAAAGAACAGTACCGGATTTCCGATGATGATAGAAGAAGTGCTCTTGTAGCCAGAAATATGATTATAGGCAAAATATATAACCATAAATGGATTTTGGAACGGGCAACAAGGGATTACCCACTTCGTATTGATACGGAACGCATGAAGAAGGTGACCGCTTCTTTGACAAAGATCATGAAGCAAGTCCGAGAAGTGGAGGAACTGGACATATTACGCGGTTTGGAGGGGACGGCGGCAGTTCAGTACAATTCCGTGTGGGATGAGCTGATCTTGCAGCAAAAAGATGATTTTTACTTCCATGGGCGCCATAAGCGCCCGCCGCTAGATAATGTGAATGCCCTATTATCTTTTGCCTATACACTGCTGTCCAACGATATGAAATCTGCACTGGAAGCTGTCGGTCTGGATGCTTATGTAGGTTTTCTGCATCGAGATCGTCCAGGGCGAGCCTCCTTGGCACTGGATGTGATGGAAGAGCTTCGAGGAGTATATGCCGACCGTTTTGTCCTTACATTGATTAACAAAAAATTGATTCATGGGAAAGGATTTTACAAAAAAGAAAACGGGGCTGTGATGATGGACGATGATACGAGGAAAATCGTATTGAAGGCATGGCAAGAACGAAAACAGGAAAAAATGATTCATCCTTATTTGAATGAGAAAATGTCTTGGGGACTGGTGCCCTATTCACAGGCTTTGCTCTTGGCTAGATATATTCGGGGAGATTTGGACGAGTATCCTCCATTTTTGTGGAAGTAGGTGTGAACACTTGCTCATTTTGATCACGTATGATGTAAGCACAGTAGACAGAGAAGGTAGAAAAAGACTGGCAAAGGTTGCGAAAAAGTGCGTAGATCACGGACAAAGGGTGCAAAATTCTGTGTTTGAATGTATTTTGGACTCGACCCAGTTCCGGCGCTTAAAGTATGAACTCGAAGAATTAATAGACCCAAAAGAAGACAGCTTGCGCTTCTACAACTTAGGAGATAACTACAAAAAGAAAGTAGAGCATATAGGGGCAAAGGAAGCTTATGATATGGAAAGCCCACTGATTTTGTAAGGTGCGAATGTGAAGCTCACATAAAAACCCCGGATCCTTCGCACCTCGAAATTTGTCGAAAATCAATTAAATCAGTTACCATCAGTAAAAGTCAATGGTTGATTAAAGCCTTTTTGGCATCGTTTTTTGCGACAATGTGTGGAATTGATATCATTAGGGTATGAATTACTGCATTTTCGCTGTCGCACTCTGTATGGAGTGCGTGGATTGAAATAATTTCCCTGTATGGCATCGCGTGATACTCGACAGTCGCACTCTGTATGGAGTGCGTGGATTGAAATTCCGCTTTCCCATTCCCGGTCACTAACCGTTTAACCGTCGCACTCTGTATGGAGTGCGTGGATTGAAATATCCATGTTAGCAACTCCTTTGTGTCTATTTCAGTCGCACTCTGTATGGAGTGCGTGGATTGAAATTCATTCATCCTCCCTTAGTGGGTGTAGGTCCTACGTCGCACTCTGTATGGAGTGCGTGGATTGAAATGATAATTGTTTGCATGATTATTTATCCCCTTTCGGTCGCACTCTGTATGGAGTGCGTGGATTGAAATACCCCAGTCTTTATAAGGAGCTGTGAACAGATCATCTAGTCGCACTCTGTATGGAGTGCGTGGATTTAAATCAGTACACAAAAAAATAAACCTCAGATTAATCCGAGTCGCACTCTGTATGGAGTGCGTGGATTGAAATTCAGTTAGAAACTGGTCAATATTTTTAGGATTCATGTCGCACTCTGTATGGAGTGCGTGGATTGAAATATAATGTCCTGGATATGGTCCAGAGAATATACGGCGTCGCACTCTGTATGGAGTGCGTGGATTGAAATCTTCTGGTGGTCTTTGTCCAACATGCGGAAGATTTGTCGCACTCTGTATGGAGTGCGTGGATTGAAATTGTAATGGCAACCTTGAGCGCACCGGCCTGGGTGAGCGGTCGCACTCTGTATGGAGTGCGTGGATTGAAATGTCCATAGACCTAGCACCTACAGCAAAAATTCCTGTCGTCGCACTCTATATGAGTGCGTGGATTGAAATGATCTGGTTGTCCTCGACATCCGCGGTGGATATAGAGTCGCACTCTATATGAGTGCGTGGATTGAAATCATTCTTAATTGTGTTAACTCTAAAAACGTCTCCGTCGCACTCTATATGAGTGCGTGGATTGAAATTAAGTATGGATGGCGAAATCTAAACGGGACGAGTAGGGGTCGCACTCTGTATGGAGTGCGTGGATTGAAATAGACGTAAGCCACCAAGCAAAGAAACAATTCTCCCAGGGTCGCACTCTGTATGGAGTGTGTGGATTGAAATTATTACGTTCGTGAGTTTGGTGATTCTGTCGCTCTGGTCGCACTCTGTATGGGGTGCGTGGATTGAAATGACACAAGAATTCGACAGACAGGAAGGAATTTCCGTCGCACTCTGTATGGAGTGCGTGGATTGAAATGAGGTACGTACGTGCTCCCGCAGTAACCAACCCCTGTCGCACTCTGTATGGAGTGCGTGGATTGAAATTCGAACATGAACACGCGTGGTATCTCCCCGTCGACGTCGCACTCTGTATAGAGTGAGTGGATTGAAATATGATGAATGGAGGACGTCCTCAAGAAAGAAATAGGCGCACTCCATGTGACAATTGACGATGCGGCAGGATTCACGGTCAGTCGTTACGGCATATGGTTTTGTTTGACTGGTATGCTTTGCATAGTTCTCAGGGCTTCAGCCGCAGAAGGAAGAAAATAAAATCGAAGTGAAACGATCTTTGTGATATGTACAATGCTCGCAATGGGCGCGATGAGAAGCAATGATGCGGGGGAATGAGGCAAGAATATGAGGACGTACAGGGGATAAAATGCGGAAGAACCACCGAAGGATGAAAAATCCAGTGCGGTGGTTCTTTTTTTTCACTCGTCTTGTATGCCATCATTATAGGGGGAGGGGATGAAGGATGTTCCAGGATTTCAAGCTCGTAAGTGACCGGCCGGTCTCGATACAAGTAAAAGAATACGTCAATCGTTTAATTATAAAAGGGGCGCTTCAGGCGGATCAGAAGCTACCTTCCACACGAGAAATGAGCGTTCTGCTTAAGGTGAGCCGCAATACAGTCATTGCAGCCTATGAAGGCTTGGAGGATGACGGGTTTACGTATGCGATTCCCGGAAAGGGTAGTTATGTGGCCGCCATGGTGGGCCAGTCGGCCGTAGATAACGGAGGATCTGACGGCTCTGCCACTTGGGAGATCGACTGGAAGGCAAGAATGAACGAGTATGCTGTATTGGCTGTTGATCTGGATATGATGAAGCAGGGCATTCGTGCCCAAAAGGGAACTATCTCGTTCACAAGCATCGCTCCGGATGAGCAGCTGTTTGATCTGGGGGATGTAAGGCGAGCTTTTATGGATCGGATGGCAATCGAAGGGCAGGTGCTGCTCAACTACGGCTATGCCAAGGGCTACAAGCCGCTGATTGATTACCTGATGCATTATATGGAGAACAAGGGCGTCGATATAATTGGCAAGGATATGCTGATTACAGGCGGGTTTACAGAAGGCTTTGACATTGTGCTGTCGGCTTTACGCCCTTCTGCACGCCGCGGAGCGGCAATTTGTGAAAATCCGACCCATCACACAGCGATCAAAAATTTGAAGTTGCAAGGATTTGAGATTACCGGCATTCCGATGGAGTGTGACGGTATTGATGTAGAGCGGCTAGAGGAGGTATTGCAGACCAATAGCTTCGATTTGGCTTATTTGACTCCTTCCTATCACAATCCGACAGGCATCGTCATGTCGCCAGCAAAGCGCAGCGCTGTTATGAAATTAATGATGAGCTATCAGATTCCGGTGATCGAGGATGGATTCAATGAGGAGCTGCGTTACTCGGGAGCGCATATTGCGCCCTTAATAGCGACAGCAGGCCAAGGGAACGGAGTAATCTATATTGGCAGCTTCTCCAAGGTGCTGTTCCCTGGCTTGCGTGTAGGCTGGGTGCTTGGAGACCGAGCACTGATTGACACTCTGGAAAGCATTAAGCGTGCGCGCACCATTCATACCTCAACAATCGATCAATCGATTTTATACCAATATATGCTTAACGGAAATTTCGATAAACATGTAAAAAAAGCACGTACAGAGTATAAGCGCAAATATGAGCTGACAAAGACATGCTGTGAAGCACATCTTCCTGAGGCGCAGGTGTCTGGTGACGGGGGCTTGCATTTGTTCCTTACCTTCCCGACAGGCGTAAATACACGCCAGCTGCTAGAAGCTTGCACAGAACAGGGTGTCATTTTTACACCGGGAGACAAGTTTTTTATTCAAGAAGGCGAAGGGACGAATACATTGCGGCTTGGGTTTTCACGAGTAACAGATGAAAATATCGAACGGGGTATTCAAATAATCGGTAAACAGACGCGTAAATTTCTTAAGGCATAAGGATTAAGAAAAGAGCTATAGAGAAGGAATATTGTTTCGAAGAAGCAATAGCGATCGGATGAACATCCGTAGCCACATAAAGATTTTGAAGAAAAATGAGGTGTCATGATGAAAATTGGCGTTATTATGGGCGGTATTTCCTCTGAGCGTGAGATTTCTCTGCAGACAGGTCAAGAGATGATCAATCATTTGGATCGCAGCCGTTATGAAGTGGTTCCAATGGTGATCGAGCAGCGAGCGGATTTAATCGCGCAGGTCCAGCAGGCAGGCATTGATATCGCGCTGTTGGCACTGCATGGTCAGTATGGCGAGGACGGCACGGTGCAGGGAGCGCTGGAGACACTGGGCATTCCCTACACAGGCAGCGGTGTCCTGGCAAGCAGCTTATGCATGAATAAGCAGTTGTCCAAGATGCTGTTGAAGGCAGCGGGTGTGCATACGCCTTCAGGCCTTTACTGGCAGGGGATGGACGATTATGATCCGCAGGTGGTGGAGCATTTGGGCTACCCGGTTATTGTGAAGCCGAATATGGGGGGATCCAGCATCGGCATCCAGCTTGTACAAAATGAGAAGGAACTGCTGCCGGCTGTTCAGGAGGCTTGCAGCTTGGATCAAGCGATCTTGATTGAGCCCTATTATGAAGGGACGGAGATTACCTGCTCCATCGTAGATGGCGAGGTATTACCGATTATTGGTATTAGCTCCGCTCGTTCGAAGTGGTTCGACTACAAAGCAAAATACGAGGTCGGCGGCGCTGAGGAGAAGGTGGTCGAGCTTCCAACCGTTATTGAGCAGCGTGTGCGCGAGGCGGCACTGGCCAGCTACCGGCTGCTGCAATGCAAGGTCTATGCAAGGATCGATATGATTTTGTGTCAGGATAGACCTTACGTGCTGGAAGTGAACACATTACCGGGAATGACCGCCAACAGCCTGCTTCCGAAGAGTGCGGCAGCTGCGGGTATAACCTTTACACAGCTTCTGGACCATATTATTTCCAGCTCGCTCCATGAGCGGAAACAGGAATGGGGGATGGCGTAATATGTTTAGTGAAAAGGGGACAGGGCGGTTTGTATCCTCGCGCGTACGGGATATTCGCCCATCGGGAATTCGCGCTTTTTTTGATCTGAATGCAGCAGGCGGAGGTACAATCGCCCTTGGGGTCGGAGAGCCTGATTTCGTTACACCGGAAAAGGTACGTGAAGCTTGCATTCAGGCATTGCGTGAAGGACAGACGAAATATACTTCGAATGCCGGCTTGATGGAGCTGCGGGAGGAGATCTCTGCTTATTTTTCCGGCAGTTTCGCGCTTTCCTATGACCCTGAGCAGGAAATGATTGTGACGGTGGGGAGCAGTGAAGCCGTCGACCTGGCGCTGCGAACAGTGATCGATCCGGGTGACGAGGTGCTGATTCCAGCACCAAGCTATATTGCCTATGAACCCATTACCCATCTGCATGGCGGTAAAATTGTAGAGGTGGCGGCTACGGCAGAGGAGCAATTCAAGCTGACCCCGCAAGCGCTGCAAGCGGCAATTACACCTCATTCAAAGGTTTTAATGATCAATTATCCCTGTAATCCGACTGGAACAGTTATGACGGAGCAGGATTGGCTGCCGATTACAGAGCTCATTATCAAACATAATCTGGTCGTCATTTCGGATGAAGTGTATGCCGAACTGACTTACGGGAGAAAGCATGTCAGTATCGCCTCTTTGCCGGGCATGAAGGAGCGTACGATTGTCATCAGTGGTTTTTCCAAAGCATTTGCGATGACAGGCTGGCGGGTAGGCTATGCGTGTGGTCCGCATGAGCTGATTGCCGGCATGCTGAAAATCCACCAGTACACAGCCATGTGTGCGCCCACCATTGCACAGATTGCCGCGCTGGAATCATTGCGCCATGGCTTGGCTGCCAAGGATGAGATGATAGCGAGCTACAATGAACGTCGCAAGCTGTTTGTGGCCGGTTTGAATGCAATCGGGCTTGCTTGTCATGAGCCTGAGGGGGCTTTCTATGCCTTCCCTTCAATTACTTCTACTGGCATGTCATCTGAGCAGTTTGCACTTCGTATGCTGAAGGAAGCGAAGGTGGCGGTCGTACCGGGACATGTATTCGGATCAGGCGGAGAGGGCTTTATTCGCTGCTCATATGCAGCCTCGCTCGTCGATTTGGAGAAGGCGCTGGAACGGATGGGAAGGTTTATGCAGGTAATGCAGCCGGTATGATGAACAGGGTTAATAACTCAACTTTTGCCGAATGTTTTCATAAAATATTTTACAAATACCTTTATGATTTTCGAAGACATAAAGGTATTTTTCTGATCAATATAGTGGATATTTCCGGATGTATTTACCCAAAGCCAGAACGTTCAGCTTTGGAGTTAACTGGTGGAACCTTGCTTTTAAATGCGCTATCGATGAATTAAATATATTCGATTGTGCGCTTCCTCCTTCACAGGTGGCAGAACTGGCAGAGGTGAAATAAGTCCAGGCAGGAATTTGTTGCTAAGCCAAAAAGCGAGTCTGTCCAGGTGCGAATGTGAAGCTCACATGAATTCTCCGAGAGTTTCGCACCTCAGATTTTGTCGAATTATATCGAATGTGAACAAATTTTAAACGATCGCAAGAGGATGAGGTAATATTAGATGCGTTTTTGCCAAAATAACGCTAGAATGTTACTTAAATAGGGGGCATTTGACCCATTTTCGCTGTCGCACTCTATATGAGTGCGTGGATTGAAATTCTCCCTCCAGGTTCGTAACTCGATGTCCGTACTGTCGCACTCTATATGAGTGCGTGGATTGAAATCCTCCTGAGTTGATAGAATAATGGTAAAATATACCCAGTCGCACTCTATATGAGTGCGTGGATTGAAATATCCAACATCAAGGGGTGACATCATGATGAAATTAAGTCGCACTCTATATGAGTGCGTGGATTGAAATATCAAATGACACGCCAGCACTGGCAGGGCATCCCGCAGTCGCACTCTATATGAGTGCGTGGATCATGACGGAGCAGCCGCCACTTGGTCGTACGAGTGGAGAGCGCCTCTTTATCCGAAATCATGAAGAGGTCCGTGAAGTGAGGAGCTGGAGATTTTACGCGGTTTGGAGGGGACGGCGGCAGTTCAGTACAATTCCGTGTGGGATGATCTGATCTTGCAGCAAAAAGATGATTTTTATTTCCATGGACGCCATAAGCGCCCGCCGTTAGATAACGTGAATGCCCTATTATCTTTTGCCTATACACTGTTGTCCAACGATATGAAATCCGCACTAGAAGCTGTCGGTCTATGCTTATGTAGGTTTTCTGCATAGAAGATCGTCCAGGGCGAGCCTCCTTGGCACTGGATGTGATGGAAGAGCTTAGAGGAGTATATCCCGACCGTTTTGTTCTTACATTATTAACAAAAAATGATTCATGGCAAAGGATTTTACAAAAAAGAAAACGAGGCTGCTATGATGGACGATGATACGAGGAAAATCGTATTGAAGGCATGGCAAGAACGGAAACAGGAAAAAATGATTCATCCTTATTTGAATGAGAAAATGTCTTGGGGGCTTGTGTCCTATTGACAGGCTTTGCTCTTAGCTAGATATATTCGTGGAGATCTGGACGAGTACCCTCCATTTTTGTGGAAGTAGGTTGATCTTGTTAATACTAATTACGTATGATGTAAGTACATTAGATAGAGAAGGCAGAAAAAGACTGGAAAAGGTTGTGAAAAGGTGCGTAGACCACGGACAAAGGGTGTAAAATTCCGTGTTTGAGTGCATTTTGGATTCGACCCAGTTCCGCCGTTTAAAATATGAATTAGAAGAATTGATAGACAAAAAAGAAGACAGCCTGCGTTTCTACAACTTTGGAGATAGCTATAAAAAGAAAGTAGAGCAATAGGGGCTAAGGAAGCTTACGATATGGAAAGCCCACTGATTTTATAAGGTGCGAATGTGAAGCTCACATAAAAACCCCGGGTCCTTCGCACCTCGAAATTTGTCGAAAAGTATTAAAATTGCTATTTAACCGTAAAAGTCAATAGTTGATCCAAGCTTATTTGACATCAGTTTTTGCGACAATGTGTAGAATTGATATCATAAGGGTATCAATTACTGCATTTTCGCTGTCGCACTCCATGTGAGTGCGTGGATTGAAATGGTAAGGACTTCCGATGGATCGCCTCCGAATTCCGTCGCACTCCATGTGAGTGCGTGGATTGAAATTTTTTCTCAGTATCTCGGTTGTAATAGTCGTCCCGGTAGTCGCACTCCATGTGAGTGCGTGGATTGAAATTTTTAGAACCCAGTTCGTCACGCACCCATCGTCAAGTCGCACTCCATGTGAGTGCGTGGATTGAAATAAAATAAGTTGAATATTCTAATGTCTGAAAAGAAAATGTCGCACTCCATGTGAGTGCGTGGATTGAAATTTTGACGCTATCGCCATCAGCATTTGTTCCGTATAGTCGCACTCCATGTGAGTGCGTGGATTGAAATTTTAATTCACCATGGGTAGAATTACCTTTCATTCCGCGTCGCACTCCATGTGAGTGCGTGGATTGAAATTTGCGTACGACTCGTATCAATCGGAAAAAAGTGATGGTCGCACTCCATGTGAGTGCGTGGATTGAAATCTCACCAAAAACATCAGAAGGCACAATTTTAAAAGTCGCACTCCATGTGAGTGCGTGGATTGAAATGTAGATACCTCCGTTGTCGTATCCGTTTAGCGGATACGTCGCACTCCATGTGAGTGCGTGGATTGAAATTGAAGGACAACCAGCACGTCCTGAGGTAAATATTCGTCGCACTCCATGTGAGTGCGTGGATTGAAATAACACGGGTCCTTTTGCACCTTTGATTACATATTTACGTCGCACTCCATGTGAGTGCGTGGATTGAAATTTGCGCCAAATGACTGAGGGGTACACCTCAAAATTGGTCGCACTCCATATGAGTGCGTGGAATTGAAATCCTATTGCGATCTGTCCTTTAGTGGTGTTTGCACAAAGTCGCACTCCATGTGAGTGCGTGGATGGTATGAAAAAGAAGGCTTGTTTCGTGGCCTGCCCAGCAGTGAATAGGTGCAAATTTCTTCTTAACGGATTTCTCATTCGACAAATTTCCCCTTACTTTTATGCAACAATTACTTAACATTTACAATGGTTGAAGTATAAATTAAGGTGGGAGTTGCTAATGAGAATTTCCATGAGTAAGTTTCTAAAAGCTATGCAGTGATTTTGTTGGGCTACGCAATAGGTATAGGGTTATTTTACGCTTTGGGATATCAGATGAGCGCTATGGGAATCTATGCAATTTTGACAGGAATTGTGATTGGAGAAATAATCAACTTCGCATTATCAAAGCGAGAGAAATGACCTATGTATCCCTTGATTGCATCAACATCAGGGGATTTTTCATGTAATTAAAAGGTCCAACAGAGTTTTTGCATGGGACCTCTATATCATTTACTGGTGAGAATGCACATTAGGGAAATGAATCCGTCATGTCAACATTGTGAAACCTTTTATTTGGAACCATCCAATGATTTCAGGATGTCGCTTGTCCAATATGTCTCAATATGTGTAAGTTATGCTGAATTTTCGTTATAAACATTAGTTGCATAATATATTGACAGATGGTTAATTATGGAGAAGAATAGAGGGTGATTTTTAAAATAATGGAATTTTTATGTGAAGGGTGGTTATGACTTGAAGCATACACCTACGATTTCAGCGGAGTTTGAAAATTATCTAAAACAAAATGATATGACATTGAGTCAATTTGCCGAATATTCAGGGGTTCATCAAAGAACGCTTAGTAATTGGATTACTCAGCATCGTCCTGTTTCCGTACAGCAGCTAGACCGAATCACTGTGGCTATGGATTTGCCAGAAGGCTATTTTTACGATCTATACATAGAAAATTACATCATTGACCTTTCCCCGAATTTTAGGCGAATCGAGCCATTATTGTATCGTTGTGCGGAGCTGGACAAGCTGGATGCAATCCGTCGAATGGTTGGACATATCATGGATAATCCGCTGTATGCGACTAGGCTATTTGATGTTGCAGAAGCATTATTTGAACAGGGACGACATGCTGCTGCGCTGCCTCTCTATGAGAATGTCGCAGAAGTGGAGAAATATCAGCATTCTGAACGTTTGGCCACCTGCCAATATCGTATATTCACGATTCAAGTTGGAGATGATCAAAGCCGAAATCTCAAGGCAGCAACGCTATTTGAACCCTTCATGGAACGACTGGATGAAATAGATCAACTTGATGCCCTAAAAGATTTAGCGAATGTGTATCGTTCTTTACGCTTATGGGATCGGCTTGATGCGACAGCTCGAAAAATGAGAGATAAAGCGGAAATCCAATATTCGTTGAAGCATCAGCAGAAGAAGCGAGAGGGTTCTGGCAAGAAAACAAAGTGTCCGTTATTCGCATACATTACTTATGCTGATTTACTGTGCGCCAGTGTCTGTGAAGCTCAAGGTGATTATCAACAAGCCCTACAATATACATACGCCTACGCAAACTTGGATTGGGTCATAGAGACGGATGAGAACACTCAACACTGGGTCAACTTGTACAAACATTGGTCAGAAGGTAATACGTATGTAAATAAACTATTGTCCGGAGATATAAGTGTGCTTCCTGATTATGTTGAGTATATTAGTGTATCATCAATTACCACTAAAGAAATGGTTACTCAATTATTGAATATTATGATGGCGGCTAACCGATTTCAAGTTGATGTGGATGAAATACTTAAGCAGTTCGAAACGGAGATAGATTCGATCACCCAACAGCAACCATCTGCTGATATGTACACTCATCAAGTGGTTCCAGAACAATCAACGCGTTTTAAATATGAACTGGCTAAATACTACTTAAATAAAGGTAATTACTCATATGGATTTAAATACTTACTAGACGTTTTATCTAAATCATTAGTCATTAACAAAGAAGCCTTTTTCATTAGCTGTATAAGATTATTTGAGCAGTTCAAACAATTTGCAGACTTTAGGATGTGTACGAAGTATGAAAGTTTAGTTAGAGAAGGGCGAAAAGAAAGATTATTTTATTATTAATAGTTATTAATCATTTCTCAGTGTTGATTCCAAGTTGAATAAAATAAAATATATATGGAAAACGAAGAAGGTAGAATGTTGCTGTGCAAGTAAAGCGGTCGCTTTTGCCACGAATTTTGACCCTCCTCTGACTTTTTTTAGGAAATACGGGGGCGGTGATGATGGGAAGCAACATCCGACTGCGTAGTGAAACAATAGTTGAATTTTAAGTTCAGCTTGTAGGAGTCTGTTGCATTTTTTTAAATAAACATAAAACTCCAAAAAGTGCCTCTGGAATGCTGCAGAAGCACTTTTTTTGTCGAGCAAATTTTCAAAAAATCCAAAAGTTTACGTTTTGTATTAGGATACGACACAGAAGGGGGAATCATGCTGATGAATCCAGGTGTGACTTTACTTCGTGTCGAACGGGCCAGAAAAAGACTGTACCAAGTCCAGAAGAAATATGGATTTTTAACGCATCCCAAAGTGATTGAACAATCCATGAAACTGGATGAACTATTGAATCAATACCAAATATACAAAATGAAATCTTAACAAATGAGTTCATGACATGTTGCTAAAGGAAGAGCGTGAAATCCAATCTCCAAACCCCAATCATAATCCTAAATCCTAAATCCTAAATTATACTATGAAGAGGTGGTAACGTTGTTGAACAAACGAAATCCTGTAACCCCTTTTGGTTGGAAAATCAAAGAAAAGCTAGTCGAGAGGCAAATGGATCAGAGAACATTTTGTGATACCTATCATATTCCTGCTAGCCGCTTGTCTAATCTCATTCATGGAACACGTAAGGCCAAAAAATATCGAGTACAAGTATCTCAATTGCTTGGGATCGAAGAATAACCCTCTTTCTCCTTTATGGATACAGGACATCCTAATGATATGTAAGCTACAGTGGCAAAGGACTCCAGGGTTCTTTAATATAGATTGTACATAGGATGTTTAATACAAGGAGTGGAAAGGGGCGATGGGGATGTTCTCCAGAATGGCAGAGCAGAAGATTGCCGAGGCGATGGCCAAAGGTGAATTTGATCATTTGCCGGGAGAGGGCAAGCCACTGGTCATCGAGGATTTGTCACATGTTCCAGAGGAGCTGCGGATGTCGTACAAGCTGTTGAAGAATGCAGGCATTTTACCGGAAGAGCTTCAATTACAAAAGGAATGTGTCCAGCTACGTGATTTGCTTCACGCTTGTCATGAGGCAGGAGAGCGAGAGCGGATCAGTCGCAGGCTGACTGAAAAATCACTACGTCTCCGTATGCTGCTGGAGGAAAGAGGGCTGAATACGTCGTCTGTATTTTATGAATATGAGTCCGCTATGCGTAAGCGACTGGAGGAATAGAAGCGAGAGGAGCAAAGGGCGGAATGCCCTTGCCCGTACACTTTGATTTCTGTGCTTTACCTCATTACCGTTGCAGTGCAGATAATCTCGTGAGGCATTGTTTCGTCAGGATGACAGGTTCTTTGGGCAGTTTGTCCAAATGAAAGTCATCGATTAAATCCTCAGCCTTCACAGGCTCAGGTGAATCCAGTAGCCCGGAAAAATAGGCGAGCCAGCCAATGACTGCTTCCGGTGTAACCCCTTGTCGGCGCATAGCTCGGAGTGCTACGCCACCATGTCGTTTGGCCAGCCTTCGCCCATCAGGGCCTAGGACAAGGGGAACGTGTGCAAAACGTGGCGGCTGCAACCCCAAAGCTTGGTACAGCAATAGCTGACGGGGAGTCGAATCGAGAAGATCATACCCGCGTAGTACGTCGGTCATATGCATATCCGCATCATCGATAACGACAGCCAGCTGATAGGAAAACATGCCGTCGGCTCGTTTGACGATAAAATCGCCCCCCTCAGCCGCACCAAAGGCCACATGACCTGCTACCTGATCATGAAACGAAATAACGGCATCTGGATATTGCGGTACTTTAAAGCGAAGTGAAGGGAGTTTATATTGTGCTTTGGCTACGACATCTTGAAAGCTAAGGTTACGACATGCCCCCGAATACGCAGGCCCTTCACCAGACAGTCCATGTGGAGCATGGGCGGCGGCCAGAATGTCGGCCCGACTGCAAAAACAAGGATACAGTAAATCTTGCCTCTGTAGTTTCTCCAATGCAGACTGGTAGCGTTCCAGCCGTTGGCTTTGAGTGTAGGAACCGTAGGGACCGCCTACGTCGGGTCCTTCGTCCCAATTCAGCCCGATCCAGCGCAAGTCTTCCATAATCCCTTGCGCCAACTGGCTGCGAGCTCGCGTCATATCAATATCTTCCATGCGCAAAATATAGGTTCCGCCCAGGGAACGAACGTGCAGCCAGGATAATAAGGCAGTACGAGCGTTTCCTAAGTGTATCCATCCCGATGGTGTTGGAGCAAATCGCCCTCTGATGGGTTGGGCCTGTAATTCCATACGAAAGTGACCTCGATTCTATGTTCCGTCCTTCAGCAATCCATATCAACTATATTATAAAACGATCTTGCCGCGAGTGCATCCCGACAGGTATAGGAGCTAACACCGAAAACTTACATAGCTGCGATGGCCAGACGGGAAATTTAAATATCTGTATAATAGATTTAGAAGAATTATGCACGACAGACCGAAGAGAAGTACCAGAGGGGTAGCTTAATCTTTTCTATTTAGTGATCGATAATTACAGGTAATGAAAAATTCACAATAATAAAGGAATTAAAACTTAGATTCTACGCATCAAGCGTATCATTGGAGAGATTTCATTGACAGATAAACAACTGCCTATTATGCAAGTGATCCCCGAGCTTAAACATACACTGCAATCCCATTCGGCGGCGGTACTGATTGCACAGCCGGGAGCGGGGAAAACGACGGTAACACCTCTGGAGCTACTGCATGAGCCGTGGCTGGCAGGGCAAAAGATGATTATGCTGGAGCCGAGGCGTTTGGCAGCGCGTGCAGCAGCAGCGCAAATGGCAAAAGCGCTCGGAGAGCCCACCGGGAAGACCGTGGGTTACCGGGTTCGTATGGATACAAAAGTAGGGCCAAACACACGGATTGAAGTGGTTACGGAGGGCGTACTGACCCGGATGCTACAACATGATCAGGCGTTGGAGGGAGTAGGCCTGATTATTTTTGATGAGTTTCATGAACGCAGCCTGCATGCAGATTTGGGATTGGCACTTGCCCTGCAAAGTCAGGCACTGTTGCGACCGGATTTGAAGATATTGATCATGTCTGCCACCCTGGAGGCAGAGCCTGTATGTAGATTATTAGGGGATGCGCCATTGCTGGAATGTCCAGGCACTGTATTTCCGGTAGAAACCTTTCATATGTCCAAACCTTCGTCAACTTCATTAGAGTCCTTTACGGCTGAGACGGTAGAAAAGGTACTCCATGCTCATGAAGGTGATCTGCTGGTGTTTTTACCAGGGGCTAGAGAAATTCACAGAACGGAACGAGAATTGGCTTCAAAGCATTTACCAGCACATGTCAAGGTCATTCCGCTGTATGGGAGCATGAAGCTGGAGCAGCAGGATGAAGCAATACGCCCGTCGGCTTCGGGCAGTCGAAAAGTGGTATTGGCCACCTCAATTGCCGAGTCTAGCTTGACCATCGCCGGAATCACGGTGGTGATCGACAGCGGACTATCGCGGGAGTCTGTATTTTCCGCGCGAACCGGCATGAGCCGTTTGACCACGGTCAAGGTGTCCAAGGCCTCCGCCGATCAGCGGCGCGGACGGGCGGGCCGCCTCCAGCCGGGCGTATGCTACCGGCTGTGGAGCGCGCAGGAGCAAGCCGCGCTCCCCGATGCCAGCCGGCCGGAAATCGCCGCGGCGGATCTGGCCCCGCTCGCGCTGGAGTTGGCGGTCTGGGGCGTGCGCGAGCCCGCCGAGCTGGCCTGGCTGGATGCCCCGCCTGAGGCGGCGTACCGCCAGGCCACAGGTCTGCTGCACCAGCTCGGCTGCCTGGGTGAAGCAGCCGATGGCACTACAGGCGGCATTACCGCGCATGGGCGCGAGGTGTCCGCCCTGGGCACGCACCCGCGCCTTGGGCACATGCTGTTGCGTGCTGCGGCCCTCGGCCTGGCACCAACTGCCAGCCGTCTGGCTGCGCTGCTGCAAGAGCGTGACCCGTTCCGCGCTCATGGCGGAACGGATTTACGCCCGCGACTGGATGCCCTGCGCGAGGCGGCCCATGCCCGCAGTACGCACAGCCTGCTGCGGGCAGCAGACGATACGGTGATTCGCCGTATCGTGCAGGAGAGCCGGCAGCTGCTAGCCAAGCTGCCGACAGCAGCCGCAGCGCAGGACGAGCCTGACGGCTCCGCGGCTTGCGGGTTGCTGTTGGCCTTTGCGTATCCGGATCGGATCGCGCAGGGCCGGGGGGATGGTCGCTTTTTGCTTAGCGGCGGTCGGGGGGCGCGACTCCGACAAGTGGAGTGGATGTCGCGTTCGTCCTATCTCGTCGCCGCTGAAGTGGACGACGAGGGAGCAGACGGTGCTATTCAGTTGGCGGCACCAATTGAACTGCAAGAGCTGGTCGAACATTGCAGTGAAATGCTGTTGGAACAAGCTAACGTATACTGGGATAGCTACGCCTCAGCAGTGAGAGCCCGCAAAGTACTGCGGCTGGGCTCACTTGTCTTAAAGGAAACGTCCTATGAGCGACCTCCGGCAGAGGAAGTAGCTGCTGCCTTGATGCAGGGTGTCCGTGAACGAGGTCTAAAGCTGCTGTCATGGAATCGGCAAACCCTCCAGTTGCAGGCGCGTTTGATTTTTATGCACTTCTCGGCCCCTGAGGACTGGCCGGATTGCACGGAATCGGCATTGTTGGATTCTCTGGAAGCGTGGCTGCTACCTTTTGCTATAGGAGCCAAAAATGTATCCGATCTGCAACGGCTTGACAGTGCTGCATTGCTGCTTGGCAGGCTGGATTGGGAACAGCGGCAGCAGCTTGATCAGGAAGCGCCGACGCATATCCGCGTACCCAGCGGTTCCCGCATTCCTGTCGATTATTCAAATCCTGAGGCACCAGCGCTGGCCGTACGACTACAAGAGTTGTTCGGTATGGGGGATACGCCTCGTATTGGACGCGGACGTGTGCCAATTGTATTGCATTTACTGTCACCTGCCCAGCGACCTGTCCAAGTGACTTCCGACTTGTCCAGCTTCTGGAGCGAGGCTTATTTTGAGGTCAAAAAGGATCTAAAGGGCAGATATCCCAAGCATTATTGGCCGGATGATCCACTGGAAGCTATGGCGACCAACAGAGCAAAGCCAAAGCGTTAAATAGAAGCTATTTTATGCTAATCGACTTTTTGAATTTTTGTAAAACGTTTAAACGTCATTATAGTGGGGTAATGAAAAACGAACCACTCAACACTAAAATATTTGGGAGGTAACTATCATGGCTAATAACTTAAACGATTATAACGAAAAGAAAATTGTCGGTGTTTTTGATACAGAACAGGAAGCGTCTCGTGCGATTGGACAATTGCAGAGCAAAGGAATTCCAAGCAGTGAGATTTCTGTGATCACACGTGACCGTGACGATCTAAGGGCGATTAGCGAAGAGACAGGCACGAAGGCACCGGAGGGTGTAGCGACAGGTGCGGCTACAGGTGGAGTTGTAGGCGGTGTCGCTGGCTTGCTGGCAGGCATCGGGGCCTTGGCTATTCCGGGTATCGGACCTATCCTTGCCGCTGGACCTATCGCGGCTACTCTTACCGGAGCAGCTGTCGGAGCGGGAGCAGGTGGCTTGGTCGGTGGACTGGTCGGGCTGGGCATTCCAGAGGATGATGCACGTCAATACGAGACATACGTCGATCAGGGCAAGATTTTAGTGCTGGTGGATTCCGCTGACCATCACAGGGATGTTTATGATATTTTCCGCACCAACCGTTCGCTGAATGCGGATCGTTACAGAACGTATGATGATACGGTGGCGGACACGCCGCGTACAGATGTGTACACAGATACTAGAAGGAACCTGTAAACACTTTACGGCTAGTTAAGAAAGTGATGTACAGTAGGCTTTCCTATTTCCTTTGCATATAGGTTGTTTTTACAGCAGCAGTCTCCCTGAGAGGGAGGACTGCTGCTTTTACATATTTTTACTCATTGATAAACCTGAGATAAATGATGCTTTGCATGCCGTTGGCACGTTTAACCTTCTATATATTTTTACAGAATTGTCGTTATAATAGATTGAGGATTTTGCAAAAATCCTGGATTTATAAATTGCTAGATGTAACAGGAGAGTGACATGAGTCAAAAAGAGAGAATTTCCGAAGTCGCTTTGCTGAGAGGGCTGGCTTTTGCGGCCGTTGTTCTTCAGCATTCCGTCGCACACTATGCGGTTGCGCAGGGGGCGCGCATCCAGGACGGGGTATTGATGACACTTTTACTGCTGTGTTCCAAATTTGCAGTTCCTGTGTTTGTATTTATCACTGGAATGGTGCTATTTTACAATTATGATGGAGCCTTAAAGTACGGAACGTTTTTACGTAAAAGATTCATGGACATCATCGTTCCTTATATCATATGGTCTCTTTTATACGAATTGGGAAATCAGCTTGCCCAAAGTGGTGGATATATTCACCCGCTGGATTTTTTCCAGAAGTTGTTGAACGGGAAAAGCAGCTATCATCTATGGTACATCGTTATGATTATTCAATGTTATGTGTTATTTCCGGTGTTTCGTTATGCCGTTCGCCGTTTGTCTGCGCTACTGCCGTCAAAATGGCGACCCGCTGCATTGGCTGGATTCGGCGTGCTATATATTTTGCTCATGTTCGCCGTTGGACCCGTATACCAAGTGATGGATAAGCTCCAGCTTCCGCTCATTACCTCTTGGTTTACCCAGTACGCTGACCGGAATGTGATCTACTTTTTCTTTTATTTTGTGCTAGGAGCGGCAGCCGGGATGAACGTCAAGCGTTGGAATGCTTGGGTAACCAAAGCACAGATGATATACTGGCCGTTGTTTATCGTGATTACAGGCTACTTACTGTATGAGATGATCGGTCAGTTCCAGACGCCGCGAGGTACAGTTCTTTCCTTTAACTATTTGTCTCTGCTGCGTCCAGTCATGGCTGTATATTGCGTTGCGTCTATTTTTGTAGCTTATCGGGTAGCCACGTGGATTGCTCATAAGGGGGGACGTGTGGCGAGTATGCTGACGGCCATCGGAACGTTGTCCTATGGAGCGTATCTCATGCATGCCTTTATGCTACGTATGACCTATTATTTTGACGAGACGTTGTTTGCAGACTGGAGTCACGTTCTTCGTACGCTGGCTTCATTCGTTCTCTGTATGATCTTTTCCGTTGTCGGAACATGGCTGCTGGCACGTTTGCCTCTGGGCAAATGGATCGTGGGGCTTCGGGTTCGTCCTCGCCCGACTGGAGGTCCGCCAGCCTTACAAAAGCAAGCCTGATTTGATAACCCAATCACATATGTTCACAAGAGTATCCCAAAGCCAAGAAATAGGGCCAAGGGATACTTTTCTATCTACATTTGTTTAATAGTATACATACTGATAGACTGGATGTTCACATCCATATGGGGAGGGTCGCTAAATGAGTGGTCCAGATATAAGAAGCGTTTTTCCGATGAAAAATATTAGAAGTCTGTGTTTTTTGAACAATGTAGTGGTTAATCCATATATCGAAATCGGGGATTATACCTATTATGACGATGATGATAACCCTTTGGATTTTGAGAAAAATGTCCTTTATCATTTTGATTTTATAGGGGACAAATTAAAGATTGGTAAGTTTTGCGCGATTGCAGCCAAAGCCAAATTTATTATGAATGGCGCTAATCATAATACAAATGCGTTTACCACTTTTCCTTTTGGAGCGTTTGGTGGAGATTGGGAAGTTGGTGTACCCAATTTAAGTGGGGGCTACAAAGGGGACACTGTGGTTGGAAATGATGTTTGGATTGGCTACAATGCTAGCATTATGCCCGGAGTTCAAATTGGTGATGGCGCGATCATTGCGTCAAATGCCGTGGTGACTAAAGATGTTCTGCCATATTCCATTGTAGGAGGAAATCCCGCGAAGTTAATTCGTTATCGGTTTGATGAGGAAACTATAGCTATGCTCCAAACACTGAAATGGTGGGACTGGGACATCCAAAAAATAACAGAATATATTCCTGTTTTGACAAGTAACGATACGGAGGCCTTAAAACAATTAATCCAGTCTTCGCAATCGTAACTCTATTTTTTTAGCTTTAGTTACATTATTTCAACATATGAAAAATTCATAATAGAAAGAACAATAAAATCATTTCTCAGCGCTTCGCACACTACTCTATATCGCCTCATTCTATATCTCTCACCATCTTAAAACAGGTCACAAGGGATGGAGAGTTCTCATAAACTCTTATCTCATCAGAGGAAATAGTGTATGGACGCAGAGTGGTTTATAATGGAAGATAAGGTGCACGAATAAGGTGTGGAGGAGGCTGTGAAATGGCGTTTATGATATCCCAGCGGGCTTTTATCAAAATTTATCTGATCACAATGGTGGAGAGGCATCGCGGTTATGGATATCAGATGCTCGAATCGATGAAGGATGAGTTTAGTGGCTTTGGATATGTTCCGCCTCAGAGCGAGGTTTACCGGGCGCTGCATGAGCTGGTACAGGAAGGCGTTTTTTACCGTACCAAGCGATTGAAAGGAACAGACCCGCGCGTGGATTTTCAGGAGATTGTACTCTATCACTTTACAGATGATGGGGAGGAGAAAGCACGATTGTACAAGAAGCAGGTCAAAGCTGATTTGGACCGTTGCTTAGGTATGCTGCATAAAGCGGAACAAGACAACTATTCCTAACCACGAAAGGATGAGAATGATGGGTAGAAAGCTGAAATGGGGAATTTTAGGCACTGCGGAGATCGCCCAAATCGCTGTAATTCCTGCGATTCAGCAATCTGAACGCGGAGAAGTGCTTGGGATTGCTAGTCGTAATGCAGATAAAGCCGCTGAGGCCGCCCGGGAGTTCGATATTCCAAAAAGTTATGGAAGCTATGATGAACTGTTGGCTGATCCCGAAATCGGAGCGGTGTACATTCCGTTGCCAAACCATCTGCATGAAGAGTGGACCATTCGGGCAGCGGAGGCTGGGAAGCACGTTTTGTGTGAAAAACCATCTTCTCTTAGCTCGGCTGGGACAAGCCGCATGATTGAAGCATGTCAACGTGCAGGAGTGATCTTTGCAGAGGCTTTTATGTATCGCTATCATCCCAAACATCGAAGAATTAAGGAAATTATCAATAGTGGGGAAATTGGTGACATTCGCGGCATCCATTGTACGTTTACGTTTAACAATACCGATCAGGCAGATAATGTGCGCTTTAATAAAAACATGGGCGGCGGCTCGCTATATGATGTGGGCGTCTATCCGATATCAGCCGCTCGTATGTATTTGGACCGGGAGCCGGAGGCAGTGACGGTACATGCCTTATTTTCCCCGGAGCATGACAACGTCGATATGATGGCTTCCGGCTTGCTGGAATTTCCGGGTGGAGTCAACCTTACTTTCGATTGTGGCATGTGGGCAGCCAACCGTTCCAACATGGAAATTCTCGGTAGCAAGGGTACGATTGCGATGCCCAAAATGTTCGGTTGGGAAAGAACGTCTGTGGTACCGCAAATTTTCGTCCACGTCGGTTCGGTTACGCGTGAGGAACGTCTGAAAGGTTTTAATTCCTTTGAACTGCAAGCGGATGCTTTTGCTAAAGCGGTGCTTGACGGTGTCCCGTTGCCGTATGAGCCAGAAGATGCGGTGAGCAATATGAAGGTGATCGACGCTTGTATTGAGTCAGCTCGCAGTCGGAAACGGATAGAAATTGGATAAACGGGATCACCGTATTCCCGTAAGGCATAAAAAAGCAGCCTGTCCAAAGGACAAGCTGCTTTTTTAGATGAACGAATACATAAGCGTATAGCATTACATATTTTCATCATAGTCGGTGACATCACGCTTGGCGGCAGTTGCAGGCGAGTTCGATGTACCGTATTTTTCTACGGCATCCCATGCGCCCGCATCGTCAAATCGTCCTGCATTTCGTTGGCGAACCTCACCTGCACCCTTGGGTGGCGGAGTCATGACCTGTTCCTCTACCGGGCGGTCATTCGATAATTCTCGAGTTGGCGTGTGCTCGACGGTATAGGCTGTATATGGAATGGCTTGCAACCGTTCAAAAGGAATTTCTTCCCCGCTCTCCACACATATCCCGTACGTTCCATCCTTCATCCGTTGAAGGGCTGCATTGACCTGCTCCAGCTCGTCTTGCAGCGAATCATTAATCGCCAGATCACGGGACCGTTCAAAGGTTTCTGTCCCTATATCAGCGGGGTGGTTGTCATAGGACGAGAGCTCACCTGTAGAATCTGTCAGTGTTTCTCCCAATGGAGCGTTTTCCTGACCGTTTTGTTCAAAATGCTTTTCTAAATCCTTTTTCTGCTCCAACAACATATGTTTCAGCTCTGCAAGCTGCGAATCGTTCAAGTGGTTCATGATCATCTCCCCTTCGTGGTCTGGATAAGTGACACGTATGCTCTTTTATACCCGTTCATAGGGCTGGGCAATCAGCAGAGACTTTTATTCCCAGCCTAGAATGTGATATAAAAAGAATAGTGTGTTAAGGAGGGAATAACCGATGGATGAACATATGAAGCGTCGTCTGGATAAGCAAAAGCAGTTGTTTAAGCAACTGGGCATTCAGCTGGACGCGCTCTCCATTCATGAGAAACAGTTTAAGAATAAAATGCGCGGCTATGATCCGGACGAGGTGGATGCCTTTCTGGATGAAGTGATCAAGGATTACGAACGCTTTTATGCGAATATAGCCGACCTGATGGACAAGTGGCAGGAGCAGCAGGCAACCATACGTGATTTGAAAAATGCACCTAAGCCTGCCGCCGACCTTAATGGACTTGACCGTCGTCAACTGGAGGATATCGTTAAGCAGTTGGAATATAGTGTACGCCAATTAAAAGTGCGAGTACGTCCTGAAAATGACTATTTTCCGGAGTAAGGTGCAGTAAGCACTGTGTTAGTGCCTCTATTGTGGTATGATGGAAACATGCATTTTACCAAACATTTAATGAGGCACACACATAAAGGTGGTTAACATGAGTACCCATTTTTCCGTTAGTATCCATTGTCTGCTTCTTCTGGCTGAAGGGGCACCGGAGCGAATGACATCGTCACTTATTGCTTCCAGCATCAATACAAACCCGGTAGTTGTGAGAAGGATTATGAGCCGACTCAAGCAAGCGGGTTTGGTGGATTCGTCGCCTGGAGCACGCGGCTTTCGTCTAAGCATGTCCAGTTCAAACATCAATCTGAAAATGATCTATGAGGCGACCAAGGATGAAGGTCCGTTGTTCGCCATCCATACCGATAGCAATCATAATTGTGAGGTAGGCAGGAACATAGACGCATTGTTGGATGGTTTATATACCGTGGCAGAGCAGAAAATACAGGCGTTTTTCGAGACCGTTACGCTGCGAGATCTGGAGCAGGCACTTCAGCAGCGCGTGGGGCAACAAAGTTCATCTGTGTAAAGACGCTGGTAAGGAGAAATTGATATGAAAATCATCGTACTTTCAGACACTCATATGCCGCATAGAAGCAAAACGTTACCTAGTCGGCTTGTACAGGAGTTAAAAGGCAGTGACCTCATTCTCCATGCCGGAGATTGGACAGATTGGTTCGTATATGAACGTCTAGCTGAATTTGCGCCTGTGCAAGGCATTGCCGGAAACAATGATGGAATGGACATTGTGGAGCGTTTAGGCTATCAACGAATCGTTGAAGTTGAAGGCAAGCGGATCGGTATGGTACACGGTCACGGCTGGCGAGGCTCGACAGAAAATATCGCATTGAATACGTTTAAGGGAGAAACGCTGGATTGCCTGATTTATGGACATTCGCATATTCCGGTGGTCAAAACGATTGACGGTCAGCTTGTCCTTAATCCGGGGTCTCCGACGGACAAACGCGGCGAAGACGAATATTCATTTATCGTGCTGACGATTGAAGCTGATCAGATGGAAGCACAGCTTGTTCTTTATCCAGATAAACATTGATTTAAAACCAACAACTGTTGATAAAAGGGGAAGCTATGGCTATTTTTGAATTAGAACCAATGAAGCATCATGTGTTGATCTGCAATGGAGGCACATGTATGCGAAATGAGGGTGAAGAAGTTACACAGGCAATTCGGGATGAAATTCGTAAACAAAATGCAGAAGCATATATTCACACGACCAGAACTCGCTGTAATGGGCGTTGTCATGATGCTGCGGTTGTGATCGTATATCCTCAAGGGGACTGGTATGGTCAAATGACCCCCGACTCGGGGACTCAACTGGTGCAGAAGCTCGTAACGGGAGAGAAGCTGGAACCTCATCTTTTTCATGAGTGTACAGGTCAATCCAGCTCGGAATAATCCATTCAACCATCTATAAGTACATGAGTAGAGAAAATCTTTGCAGAGATTTTCTCTTTTTTGCGTTTAATCCCCGATGTGAAAGGTAAAAGTATACTGTGGACACCAATCCGATAGGGAGGGAAGTAAAATGGCCCCATTTGAAGATAACCTGCACGATCAGAATCAGCAGAAAGGACAGACGGGGAAAGGAACAACGGAGTCTAAACATCAGAAACAGTCGATCAATCGAGATCATGCAGAGCAGTATCCGACAGAGCAGGAAAGCTTGTTCGACCGTTTTGAGATCGAGCAGACGGTAGACGCCATTCCTGTAGAGGATTTGAAGATGGAAAGACAGGAGGAGAGAGACAAGGATGCAACCAAGCACACCTCTTCCAGTGAGAAAAAATACAATGGTGGCGTATAATCATCAACTAACTGGTAATATTTAAAAAGAAATCTCTTGACTTTAAGATATATGTAATGTATATTAAGTTACGAAAAGTAATTAATTTTTCTCAGGAGGTAACAAAAAAATGGCTAAAGACTTCTTCACAGCTCTGAAAGACAGACGCTCCTATTATGGTATTAGCAAAGAACAGGTTATTTCTGACCAACGGATTCAAGAGATTGTAGAGGAAGCTGTTAAGTACACACCTACCTCTTTCAACTCCCAAACTTCACGTGCTGTAGTGTTGCTCGGAGAGCATCATGATAAACTGTGGAATATTACAGAAGATATTTTGCGTGAGGTTGTAGGCAATGAGGAGCAATTCAAGTCTACTGCCGAGAAAATGAACGGTTTCCGCAGCGGATACGGAACAGTCTTGTTCTTTGAAGACAATAACGTGGTAGCTGGTCTGCAACAACAATTTGAAGCCTACGCGGACAATTTCCCAATCTGGTCCAACCAATCTAATGGTATGCTGCAATTGGTGGTATGGACGGCTCTGGAGCAAGAAGGACTGGGGGCATCCCTTCAGCATTACAACCCATTGATTGATGAAAAAGTGAAAAACGAATGGAACATTCCTGAGCATTGGAAACTGATTGCTGAAATGCCATTTGGTAAACCGACATTCCAACCAGGTGAAAAAGAATTCCAGCCTGTTGAAGAACGCGTAAAAACATTTAAATAATTATAATTTTCACGATAAAATGACGATTCAGGCTCGACCTGGTAAAGCACTGTGGGTATCCACAGTGCTTTTTGTCATTCCATCTTTAAGGCATATAAGCTTTGATATGTACGGACACAGGGGTTAATTCATCCGTTAGTGGGTGATATTATGTTTAAAATTGGATGAGAAGTTTACATTGGTGTTATTGCGGTTTTATGCAGATGTCTAGGATAACGCGCATTCAAAGGAGGAAAAATGATGAACTATGATTGCATTATTGTTGGTGGGGGAATTGCTGGATTGCAAGCAGCGATTCAATTGGGGAGATACAGCAGTCATCGGGTGCTGGTCATAGATTCGGGCTATGGCCGATCTACGCTGTGCCATCAGTATCATAATATTTTGGGCTTTCCTGACGGAATTTCTGGTGAAGAGCTGCGACGGCTTGGACGTAGTGAAGCCACAAAACTAGGTACTGAGTTTATTGAAGGGAAGGCGGTAAAAGCCGCCCAAAGAGGAGAGCTTTTTGACATTCAAGTGGAGGCAGGAACCGTGTATTCATCTAAGACGCTGTTGTTAGCTACAGGGCTAACGGACCGTTTTCCAAAGCTGGAAGGGTTACAAGCCTGCTTGGGCAACAGTGTATATGTGTGCCCGGACTGTGACGGTTACGAGGTTCAGGATCGCAGCACGGTCGTCATGGGGGCCGGTAAAGCAGGAGCTTCCATGGCTCTGATCTTGTCAGCGCGTACCGATCAACTTGTTTATGTCAATCATGAGCGTTCAGAGGTGCCGGACGAGCTGATTGTGAAGCTGCGGGAAAAAGGGATTGGCTATAAGGAAGCAGCCATTTCTGAGATTATAACCGGAGAACCGGGCTGTTTTGAAGGAGTGCGGCTGGCTGATGGACAAGTGGTTCGAGCAGAGCGGGGCTTTTTAGCTTTTGGCAGCAATCATGTTCATTCAGAGCTGGCAGAGCAACTGGGTGTACATCTGCTGCACAATAAGCATATTGAAACTCATCCTCGCAGCAAAATGACAAATGTGGAAAATGTATGGGTAGCCGGGGACTTAGGAGCTCATGCCGAGCAAGCGACTGTGGCAATGGGAGAAGGAGCTATGTCAGCGATTTGGATACACAAGGTATTAACTGGTATGAAAACAAAAGTACCGCAGCTCTGAGAGCTGCGGTTTAGAACGATGGGCGAGTACTCGTTGGGAGTTGAAGTTCAAAGCGTTTAAATTGATCGCTAATGCCATACTTACGTAAAATTTCCGCTTGTTTGTTACCGATGAGATCAAAATGCGGATAGGGCTGACGCTGATGAATATATTGGGGGTCTAATCCGTTTTGGTTGCACCATAAGCGCAGCTTGTCCAAATCAGAACATCCTACCTTGGTGACAGTTGTAATGCCTGGAAAGCGATCATCCAGCCAGTAATGGGTCAGAAAAGCAATTTCACCACGACTGACCTCTCTTTTCCAGGCCATAAGTTCCTGGCGGGTAATGCCAAATGCCATCGTTCTCATCCTTCCTTGGCCCATTCTGAAATTATGAGCTGCTGAGCGGTTGTCCCATTATTTTCGTACTATAGTTTGTATTATGATCCACATGGGGTAACACAATAACAGGAGACCATGTGTGGCGACCTCCTGTTAGCAGTTAAAGCCATCTCTCGGCCCAGCTCTCCACACCATTCAATGCATCACCTAGCTCTTTACCCTTGCGTGTCAGCGAATACTCAGTACGCACAGGCCGCTCTGTGATGACATTGCGAAGGATCAGGCCGGAAAGCTCTAGTTCCTTGATGCGTTCGTTCAGCATGCGTTTGCTAAGATCAGGTATAGAGACGTGAATTTCACTAAATCGTTTGGGATGTTCCATCAAAGTATGAATGATGAGAGCGGTCCATTTTTTGCTGATGATCTGAAAGGACTGTTCCACCTTACCGCACAAAAGCTTAGGCTGCCTGTCGTCGCTCATCTGAATCCCCTCAATTTCATTGTTGTTTTAAACAGTATACTAAAAGTAACTCTGTATACCAATAGTAACTATAACGCTTTGTATCAACTGTGACATATTTAACAGTTTTTTCTCTTTCCTTTCGTCAATCATACCACAGAAAACGTTATCATTACAGGATATATCGAATGTTCACGATTTCGCTAAAATTTGATTGACTTGCCCCTTATTTTGGGTGTATTATGGGTTACGTTAATTCCTCAGGTAACTTTTAATAACCTCATCTTTATAATGGGAAGAAGGAATAATTCATGGATTCAATGACATTTGTCTTATTTGGAGCGACAGGGGATTTGGCAAAACGCAAAATTTACCCTGCCTTGTATAATTTGTTTGTAGAAGGTAAAATTCCGGCTTCCTTTTCTGTAATTGGGATGGGGCGTCGTGAAGTGGCGGACGAGCAATTTCAAAGTAATGTAGAGCAATCCATTAAGGACTTTTCCAGACACGTGAATGAAGACCGTGCACAGATGGATCAGTTCTTAAGTGCTTTCCGTTACAGCGCATTGAACGTCAACCACCCGGAAGATTATAAAAAGCTGCTGCAGCTTGCTGAGCAACGTGAAAATGACTTGGGAATTCCGGGGAACCGCATGTTTTACTTATCGGTGGCACCGGAATTTTTTGATGTGATTGCCCTCAATATTCGAGAAAGTGGTTTAGCTGAAACAAAGGGTTGGAAACGGCTCATTATCGAAAAACCATTTGGACATGATTTGGAATCCGCACGTGAGCTGAATGATCGCCTAAGCAGAACCTTTGCTGAGGATGAGATTTATCGTATTGACCATTACTTAGGTAAGCCCATGGTGCAAAACCTGGAAGCCTTAAAATTTGCTAATCCATTGCTCCAAGGAATATGGAACAATCAATACATCGCCAATGTGCAAATTACCGCTTCCGAGACTGTAGGGGTGGAGGAGCGAGCAGGATACTATGATCATTCCGGCGCTATTCGTGATATGGTACAAAATCACATGCTGCAGGTGTTGATGATGACGGCGATGAACAAGCCGGGACATGTCACGGCTGACCAGGTGCGTGACGAAAAAAGCAAGGTCATGGACGCGCTTCGCGCGCTTGATCCTTCCGACATTGCTTCCAACGTGGTTAGAGGCCAATATACCAACGGTGAGATCAACGGAAAAGCAGTTCCTTCCTATAAAGAAGAGCCGGATATCGGACCTGATTCGCAAAATGATACTTTCATTTCAGCTCGCCTATGGATTGACAACGAACAATGGTCGGGTGTGCCGTTCTATATTCGTACCGGCAAACGTATGAAAGAAAAATCTACTCGTATCGTCGTGGAATTCAAAAAGGACAGCACAGATCCTTATGCCGCTCAAGGGCAACCGACTGACCCGAACTTGCTGATCATCCATGTTAACCCGGATGAAAAGGTAACGCTGCGTCTGAATAGCAGAGACCCGCTAAACGCTGGTCAACTGGAAACGGTTCTGATGAATTATCATTCCGAGGCCAAGGATGTACCAGAAGCCTATGAGCGCCTCATCTTTGATGCGCTGCGCGGCGATTCCACCTTTTTTGCTCATTGGAACGAAGTTGAGCTTTCATGGGTGTGGGTTCAACCTGTACTGGAAGCTTTTGCTCGTGGTGAGGTTCCACTTCACACGTATGCAGCAGGCTCTTACGGTCCAGAAGCTTCAGATCAATTGTTAGAGGAGCAAGGCTTTACATGGTGGTTGGACGAAAAGTCCGAAAGCTCTGAGAAAGCAGTCGTTCGTTCTTAACACTTATAAGAAAGTATATACAAAATATGTTTGCTACGGCAGGAGGCCTTTACTATGCAAGTAGGATTAATTGGTTTGGGAAAAATGGGCTTGAATCTCGGAAAAAATTTGATCGATCATAAGCATGAACTTGTCGCTTACGACGTCAATGCAGCCGCAATCCAAGAAATGAAGGATTATGGAGCTACAGGTGCTTCTACATTGGAAGAGCTTGTACAGGCAACTCAATCCCCTAGAGTATTATGGATTATGGTTCCTCACCAAATTGTTGATTCTGTGCTGGATCAGCTTCAACCGATGTTGTCCAAAGGGGACATCATTATTGAAGGTGGTAATTCTCATTACAAAGAGTCTATTGCTCGTCATGCCCGTCTTCAAGAATATGGTATCAGCTTCATGGATGCTGGAACTTCAGGCGGGATGGAAGGCGCACGTAATGGCGCTTGTTACATGATCGGTGGCGATCCGGAAGCTTGGGCGGTTGTTGAGCCTATTTTCCGTGACACAGCAGTGGAAAATGGATATCTGTATGCAGGTAAATCAGGAAGCGGACATTTTCTGAAAATGGTTCATAACGGTGTGGAATACGGCATGATGGCTTCCATCGGTGAAGGATTTGAAGTGCTAGAAAAAAGCAGCTTTGACTTTGATTATGAACAAGTAGCGCGCGTGTGGAACAACGGTTCTGTTATTCGCTCTTGGTTGATGGGTTTGACTGAACGTGCATTTTCCAAAGATGCAAACCTGGACGAAATTCGTGGGGTTATGCACTCTTCTGGTGAAGGAAAATGGACGGTTGAAGAAGCATTGGACATTCAGGCTGCAACTCCAGTCATTGCTTTGTCCCTGCTGATGCGCTATCGTTCTCTTGATGCGGACACGTTCAACGGAAAAGTGGTTGCTGCGTTGCGCAATGAATTTGGCGGTCACGCGGTAGAAAAGAAGTAATAACAATATAAGTTAGTATCTATCCCCGTAGCTTCACAACTGCGGGGATATTGCTATATGTTTTGTCGTTTATTGGATTCTTACAAAACCTGCATATGCATATTTTTCCTTGTATATCCGCACAATAGGTGAAAAAGGCGGAAGGATGAATAGCAAATGTGCAAAAGGTTTTCGTTATCGGCTGATTTGGATGAGGTAAGGGATCACTTTGGTATACAACGGGTGATGTATTATTACAAAACACGCTATAACATGAGTCCCACTCAGCATGTTCCAATTGTGCTGTATCAGGATGGAGAACGGGTACTTGATGAATTTCGCTGGGGATTTATTCCCTACTGGGGCAAGGATTGTGTCAACGCAGACTTGAATACGGTTCGGGTAAATCCGAGTTATCGCAAGATGGCGGAAACCCGGCGCTGTATCATTCCATGCAATGGATTTTATTATTGGCGAAAATTGGGTAAACGCATGTGTGCTGTACGGGTGGTGCTGCCGGAACAGAAGATGTTTGCGGTCGCGGGGCTATATGAAGTATGGCAGGATAGTCGTAAGGAGCCTTTACGCACCTGTACGATGATGACAGTTCATGCCAATACGGATATACGTGAATTCGATACCCGTATGCCGGCTATTTTGGAAGCTGATCATATAGATTCATGGCTAGATCCGTCTGTCCAGAACATAGATGAGCTGTTGCCTCTACTGCGCACATATGAGAAAGGGGACATGAGTATCTATCCAGTGACCCCGCTGGTGGCCAATGATGAACATGATAACCGTGAATGTATTCAGGAAATGGATTTGCAGTGGTCCTGGATTAAACCTTAAACGTATGGAGATTTTCATCCATTATTGATCATAAGCTTCCCGCCGCCTGCATAGGTATGTATTGGGGAACAAGCGTCATGATCCGGGGAGAGGGGAAACGGCCGAAGGAGTATCTCATATGGGATGGAGGCGATTGGAATGAGTAACGATACACTCATCCAGCTGCTGGTGCTCATGGTGACGATCATCGGTCTGGTCCAAAACCGGTAAGTGGCAGGTTCCAGAAGGCGGGAGAATTGCCGTAGGCAATCTTCCGTTTTTTTGTGTTAAAAAGCTCGCAGATTAAGGAAGCTTACGGTACAATAGATGCTAGGCTACAGGTGACAAGACACCTGAATATACGTCTACATACGATATATTTTTAAGGGAGAGCAAATCATGAGTGAATTAACTTCATTACCACCAGCCAAAAAAAGAAAATTGCTGTTTAGCGCAGGGCTCAGCTGGTTGTTTGATGCTATGGATGTGGGGCTGCTTTCATTTATAGTCGCAGCGTTGGCAAAGGAGTGGCATCTGGGATCTGAGCAAATTGGACTGCTAACTGCAATGAATTCGATAGGAATGGTGTTCGGGGCCGCTTTGGCGGGGATTTTGGCTGATCGTTACGGCAGACGTGCCATATTAGTGTGGACATTGTTGATCTTTTCTATTGCCAGTGGCTTATCCGCTTTGGCGACAGGTCTCGGAATGCTGCTGGTGCTGCGTTTTATTGCTGGTGCAGGCTTGGGGGGGGAATTGCCTGTTGCTTCGACGCTGGTGTCAGAATCAGTGCCTGTGAAAGAACGAGGGAGAGCAGTTGTGCTGCTGGAAAGCTTCTGGGCGGCAGGTTGGATCCTTTCGGCTCTTATTGCTTATTTTGTTATTCCAAAGTATGGTTGGCAAATGGCATTTATTCTCGGCGCAGTACCTGCGCTGTACGCTCTTTATCTGCGCAGAGCTATTGATGATTCACCGCGTTATAAGCAGCAAAGCGTCAAACTTCCGCTGCGTGCACGATTGGCTTCGATTTGGTCGGGACCCCATCGCAAGTCTACGCTGATGCTGTGGATTTTATGGTTCACAGTTGTATTTTCATACTACGGCATGTTCTTGTGGCTACCGAGCATGATGTTTATGAAAGGTTTCGAACTGGTTAAAAGCTTTGAGTATGTGCTGATCATGACGCTTGCGCAACTACCAGGTTACTTTACCGCCGCCTATCTGATTGAAAAGCTGGGGCGCAAATTCGTACTGATCATCTACTTGCTGCTCACAGCAGTGTCCGCCATTTGGTTTGGCACCTCGGAAACGGCGGGAATGCTGCTAGCTGCTGGTATCTGCTTGTCCTTTTTTAATCTTGGTGCATGGGGAGCCATGTACGCCTATACTCCGGAATTGTACCCGACAGCTGTACGTTCAACTGGTGTGGGTATGGCGGCTGCGTTTGGCCGTATTGGAGGCGTTATCGGGCCTTTTACGGTCGGTATACTCGTAGGACAGGACGTAGCGCTACCATCTATCTTTGTGATTTTCTTCGTAGCTATCTTGATCGGAGCTGCGGCTGTATGGTTGCTGGGTACGGAAACCAAAAATCAGGAGATTGACTAACCTTTACATTCACCTGTGTAAAGATTCATAATATAAGAGAGAGGAGTGACCTGAAATGGAGCATACCTTTCTGCTCAAGGCAGACTGGAACGGGGGGCGCAACAGCGACGGCCGTATTGAGGCTGGACAGTTGCGGACTGCAATTTCGATCCCGGCTGAGATGGGAGGCCCTGGTGTGGGCACCAATCCAGATGAAATGCTGCTCGGTGCCGCCGCTACCTGCTATTTGATTACGTTGGCGGCGATGATGGAGCGCGCGAGTCTCCCGGTGGCATCACTGGCGCTGGAATCCGAAGGGATTGTCGATGTAACGAACAATATTTTTACATATCGCCGAATTGTGCATCGTCCGCAGGTTCAATTGGCCGCCGATGCGACAGAATCGCAGATCGAACAAGCATTGCGACTGGCAGAGCAGGCAGAAACCTCATGCATGATCTCGCGTGCCGTAGCGGGAAATGTGGCGTTGTCCACAGAGCCCGTGGTGGAGCGCGCCTCTTAAAGCGATATTTGTAACAGGAGCAATCATTCCAATTGCCCATCATTTTTTTAATCCAAGGAGGACACAACCATGACAGCACAACAAAAATTGCTCGTATTTGCAGGCTCTTACGCCGAATTGGAAGGTAACGGAGTTTATTCGTACACTTTTAATGAACAGACAGGAGCACTTACACTACAGGATGAGTTCTCCGGCTTGAAAAATCCTACATTCCTGAATGTGGACGTCAAAAATCGGAAGCTGTATTCCATTGGAGAGACGACTTCTGCTGCAGGAGCGAAAGTAGGCGAAGCCTCTGCTTTCGAAATTGACCCAGTTAAAGGAACATTTACATTGCTGAATCGTGCGGAAAACGTGGGTGCAACAACTTGCCACATTCAGCGTGATCCATCTGATCGTTACCTTATTGTAGTCAGCTACCACGGTGGTATGGTGGGACTGGTGTCTCTAACTGAGGACGGACGTATCGGTGAGTTGCTGGATGTTAAACAGCATGAGGGCAAAGGAACGCATCCTGAACGTCAGGATCGTCCACATCCACATTCCAGTTTCTTTAGTCCGGATGGTCGCTTCCTGTTCGTACAAGATCTCGGTCTGGATCTGATCCGCGTTTACACCATTGATGACAGCAAAGGACAACTGGTGTTTCATGGTGAAACGAAAACCCATGCAGGTGCAGGTCCACGTCATTTGACGTTCCACCCGAATGGTAAATTTGCTTTTGTCATTAACGAAGTGGATTCTTCCATTACTTCTTTTGCATATGATACAGAGGCTGGCAAGCTCACTGAGCTTGAGAGCGTACCGACATTGCCGTCTGACTTTACAGGTGAAAACACAACTGCTGAAATTGCGATTTCGGGGGATGGAGCTTATCTGTACGGTTCCAACCGTGGGCATGACAGCATTGTCGTATACGCTGTAGACGGAGCAACTGGCAAGCTGAGCCTAGTCGAGCATGTATCTGCTGAAGGAGAGCATCCACGCCATTTTGCTCTGACTCCAAATGGTGACCATATGCTTGTGGCGAACCGCGACACCAACAACATCGTTACGTTCAAAGTGGACAAGGCAAGTGGACGCTTGACCTACACCGGGCAACAAGTAACCGTATCCAAGCCAGTATGCGTACAGCCTTTTTACTTTTCTGTGTAAAAGGAGCGTTACATTTATATCATGCAGAGTGACAAAGTAACGGTATGCGGCTTGTGACCGCTACGAGGACGGATCATTCTTCCGATCGCTGTTGCCCCCAGATTTCTTGTTTGTATGTTCAAGGGTAGAAATCCGGGGGCAAAGGCGAACGCTCCGCTTCTTCAGAACAATTCCGTCCTCTCCGCTGCTTTAGTATTTTTGGCAACCATACTCTTATACAAAAATAAAAGAATCAGTATATGTTGATGGTTTCGATAGAATTAACCAAGCATAGAAAATGCTTAAAGAAAACGGCTGTAGGCTAACCTACAGCCGTCAGGCTGTCGAGAAACCCCCTGTTTTTTTGCAGGGGGTTTAAAACTGTCTTAGTGGTCTAAAAACTAGGGTCCTCAGATCGTTTTAAATCGATTTTTGTTTTAAAAGATGCGTCTCCCCATATAAAAATAGAAGTGTCGAAAAGTCCTCTGGACTTTCTCGACACTCTGACGGCTGTAGGCTAACCTACAGCCGTTTTACTTTTACACTTAACTATTTCTAAAGAAGTCATTACCTACGAAAATAAACTAAAATTTTAAGGTTACAAAGAAGATACGAATAATATCGGTAGAATAAGGGTACATATGTTATAAGCGGGACAAGAACCTCTTAAGCATCTCCAATGCGTAATGCAAATTCAATATAAGTGTTAGAGGTTTTAAATGAAAGGATGCATTTTATTCTAAGTATCAATTTAGCCCGTTATTTTTATAGTGACGATATCATGGAAAATGAGAATGGTAGATATAAACTGAGTAACGAAGCGGGCAGATGGATTTCGGAGAAGCGATAGCATTCGCCTTTGGAACCTGATTTTAACCATTGAAATATATTCAAAAAATCAGGTTCCAACAGCGATCGGAGAAACCATCTGTTGCGTAGTGGGCCTCACAGACCGATAAGAGTATATAAAGGAGAGATTCACATGAAAATTATCATTACACAACAGGAAGCCGTCGACAAAGGAATATGGACAGAGATCATGGGGATGTTTGCTGTAACCAAAGAGGACGAAGTATGGCAAAATGAAGAGTTTATTCTCACCGAAGAACAGGCACGTCAGGTCGGGTTATTAAGATAGCAAAGATAAATAGGACTTATTATCAAGTTTTAAGACCAAGTCTTAAAAAATCGTAACTTCTTTTTTATGTATCTGATACACTTTTTAACCGTGCAACGTTTATGATAAGTACACAAGGGTAATGAAGCTTACAGACACCGTGTACATACCCAAACGGCAAGGAGAGATCAGACATGATGAAACTAGCTTCGAAATGGACCGTATTGGCTTTAATGATGATGCTGATTACGACGGCAGGGGCAACAGCGCAAGGCTACACGCCTGTAGCAGCTGCTGAAAATCAGGAGACCGTATATATAAACCAAATGGAGATTCGTGACGGACAGATTTATTTGTCGGCAGACCCGATTGAATGGTATGAAGGCGCGGCAGCTGACAAAGCATTATTGGAGCATGAAGGAAATACAGGATTGGATGGAGCTCCAGATGGCTACTACATCGTAAACAATTCCGTGCAAAATGACGTGTATCAGGTTGCACCAGATGCTTCGGTAGAGGTGCAGATTTATGATCACACGGGTAACATAGAAGATACAGACGTGCAATGGAACGAATCGATTCCTCTGGCACAGTTTGAGAAAGATTTTGCTAAAAAGGACGTTATGGACCTCAGTCAATTTCCATACCATGTTACGCTTCGTGACGGTAAAGTTGTAAAAATCGTGCAGCAATTCATTCCTTAAAATAGAAGTAATCTCATTTCACAAACACGTGCTTTCACTTGATTATAGATCAGGGGAGCACGTGTTTTTTATACTTTATAACAAAAAAGAGGATATCCAGCCCATATAGGGCGCGGATATCCTCTTCTCTTCATAATATATGATTAGAACGATTTTGCTGTGTCCACTGCACGTTGTACGGCAGAAGCAACGATTTCTTGTGCTTGATCTGGAGCTTGGTTATGTCCTTCCAGAACAACTTTCACGATGTCTTTCACTCCGAAGAAGGATAAGATGTTGTTCATGTAGTTCAAAGACATTTCAGCTGCAGCAGCTGGTCCTTCGGAATAAACGCCGCCTCTTGCATTCAACAGGGCTACTTTAGTTTCAGTTACGAGACCAACTGGACCTTCAGCAGTGTATTTGAATGTTTTACCAGCTTGGTTCAGGTAATCAATGTACGTATGCAGTACAGCTGGAATCGTCATGTTCCAGAGCGGGAAAGCAAATACGACTTTGTCTGCTGCCAGGAATTGATCCAGGTAGCCATTAGCGATGTTTGCCAGGCGAGCTTCTTCTGCGTTCAGCTCCATGCCTCTAGCGGATTTGAACGTGCCGTTGATCATGTTAGCGTTCAAATAAGGAAGCTCAACGGAGAACAGGTCCAGCTCAGTGATTTCATCAGTTGGGTGGGAAGACTTGTAGCTTTCTACGAAGGCGTTATACAATTTAACTGTTGCAGATTCTTCAGCTGTACGATCATTAGCTTTGACAAATAATACTTTAGACATGATTTATTTCCCCCTAAGTAAGTTGAATAAGTAAGTTAAGTTAGTAAGTTACCACGTAATATTACAATATAAAGATAATATCTGTCAACACTTTTATATTAAATTTACTTTGAAAAGCTACTTTATTTTTTACACTGTAAATTTTACGTGTTTCTTTTGCAAAATATCAGTTTTGCGGTAAAATTTAAATGTAAAGTCTAATGAAGAGAATGGTTTGAGTAGGCGAAGAAGAAAATGAACATGGTGCCTGTAAGATATGGCACAATAGTTGAACGAAAAAAGGTGAGTAGCTTGAAGATAGGTTTTTTTGATTCAGGATTGGGTGGAATTACAGTATTGTCCGAGGCACTAAGACGTTTGCCAAACGAAAATTTTGTATACATGGCGGATACGCTTCATGTGCCTTACGGGACGAAAACTCCTCAAGAGGTGCTTGGTTATGTCAAGGCTTCAGTAGAAACGATCCTTAAAGAAGATGTTAAGGCATTGGTCATTGCCTGCAATACGGCTACAAGTATCGCAGTTGCGGAGCTAAGAAAGGAATATCCTATTCCGATTATTGGTATGGAGCCAGCTGTGAAGCCAGCGGTCGAGATGAACCGAGCCAATGGTAAAAGAGTTCTGGTGTTAGCCACACCATTGACGTTGAAACAATCCTGTTATGCAGCGCTGGTATCCAGGGTTGACGATCATGGGAGCGTGGACTCACTACCTCTGCCGGAGCTAGTACATTATTGCGAACAGTTGAATTTTGACCGGGCAGAAATGTTCGAATATTTTAACCGTGAGCTGTCTTCGTTCAATCTCGACATATATGGTACGGTGGTATTGGGATGTACTCATTATCCTTTTTATAAGGAAATTCTAAGGGAACTACTACCTTCTCATATTCAGTTAATTGACGGGAGCCAGGGAACAGTTAGGCGGTTGAAACAGGTGTTGTCTGAGCGTAATTTGCTGGAACCTTCGCCAAAATCCGGTCCATCGCAGGAGGGACACATTACATTTCTATGTTCTAGTCAGGATGAGGCCTATGTGCATAAGATGGAGCGGGCGCTTGAAATCTATGCGGAGCATGAAAAGATTTATTTTTAAAAGAAGAGTGGCTGGCGAACGTATGGGAGCTAAATGAAATATCCAAATCGCCAGCCGCATTGTGGATCAGACGCATGGAGGGAGGCGTGAGATGGATGTTCAACTGATCCTGAATGAGCTTCACGAAACGGGCGTGCTTGAAAGCCATATGCGAAATCTCAAACCGCTGACTGGCGGAACTTCGAGCAAAGTGGTAGTTGTCATGGACGGAACTAAGCCACGATACGTGATTAAGCAAAATGATCCCGCTGTCGTAGAAGCCGAGGCAGAATTCTTACATACCTATGTACAGATTGAGAAACTATCGCGTTTGGTTTATGTAGATCCGTTGCACCGTTATTTGGTATACACGTTCAGGTCAGGGTTCACACAGTATCATGGAAGAAACAAAAGCGATTTGTTGCTTCGTCTGGCAACGGAGGTGATCTCGCACTACAAGCCTTGTGGTGAGGAACGTCATTATGGTTATCCGGATCACCCGTTTGTGGAATGGAGAGATTTTCTGCTGCACAGAACGAAGGAATCTGGAAAGATCATACAAGGCGTTTTACCCCGAGAGAATCATTGGTTCGTTCATACCCTTGTGGCTGGATTGCCGCAACGTAATATTAAATATTTGCTTCATGGTGACTGTGGGGTACATAATTTTGTGTTTACCGAAAACGGCACATTGACGGGTATTATTGACCCTGATCCAGTGGTAGGAGAACCTCTGTATGATCTGATATACGCCTTTTGTTCTTCACCGGATAGGTTGACCGTCGATACTATTTTGCCTGCCTTAGAGAAGCTTGAGCCGGAGATGACAGGGGAATACGAGCTGAACAGGGAAGTGTTACTGGGGTTATACTTTCGTATAGCTACCTGCATTCGCCATCATCCTAAAGACCTCGATAAATATACAGAAGCGTGGACCTACTGGCTAGACAGGGTACGCTGAAAGGAATAGGGAACATGAGCATACAAGGGTGGAATCATATTTGCTTTTCCGTGTCTGATTTGGAGAAGTCTATACATTTCTATCAGAATGTACTAGATGGAAAACTGCTCGTTAAAGGACGTAAGCTGGCTTATCTGGACTGTCTGGGAATGTGGTTGGCTCTCAATGTGGAAGAGGATATCCCGAGAAATGAAATTCATCATTCTTATACGCATATTGCATTTTCGATAGCGGAAGCTGATTTTGAGAGTATGCTCAACAAGCTGAGAACTTTTAATGTTACCATTTTGCCTGGACGAGAGCGGAATGAACAGGATAAAAGATCGGTCTATTTTACAGATCCAGACGGACATAAGTTTGAATTCCACACAGGACAATTGCAGGACCGCTTGGAATATTATAAAAAAGATAAAAAGCATATGACTTTTTATGATTGATTAATTGACGTGTAGGTATTAAGTAATAATTGGGGCGCATTTAGGAGGAATACGGAAGGATGTCACTTTCTCAGGAAAACGGTTCCAAGCAAGCGCAAGTCGTTAAAACGATGACGGTTTTTGCAATCACTTGGCCGATTTTTATAGAGATGTTGTTTCACATTTTGATGGGTAGCGTGGATACGTTCATGCTAAGCCATGTTTCTGATGAGGTTGTATCGGCTGTGGGTGTGTCAAGACAGTTGATTGAATTTACGATTATACTTTTCAATCTGCTTGGTCTTGGTGTAGGTGTGATCATTGCTCAGCTATTGGGGGCGCAAAAGCATGTGGATGCAAGCCGTGTTACGGCTTCGGCACTAACCTTTAATCTGGTGTTTGGTCTGGCGCTGAGCTTGATGTTTATTGTGAGCCGGGATTTTTTGCTATCCTTTTACCATATTACCCCGACGATCAAGGAAAATGCAGAGATTTATATGATGCTAGCAGGGGGTTCGCTGTTTCTGGAAGCGCTTATGCTAACCGCAGGTCCGGTTATTCGATCGCATGGTTTTACTAAAGATACGATGATCGTGGGCATTGGTATGAATATATTGCATATTGTGGGGAATGCGCTGCTCATTTATGGCTGGTTTGGTCTGCCGCAGATGGGAGTGGCGGGTGCAGCGATTTCAACGGTTATTAGCCGTGCTGTAGCATGTGTCTGGATTTTTCTACTGCTGTACAAGCGTGTGAGTGCGCCGATTCGCATCCGGTATTATGTACAGCTTCAATGGAGTAAGCTGGTAGCAATCCTGAAGATTGGTATTCCTGCCGGGCTGGAATGGTTGTCTTATCAACTTAGCCAAATGATGGTGACCCGGTTTGTCAGCTTTATGGGTACAACAGCGATCGCAACCCATTTTTATACGAATACAATTGTGTACTTTTTTATGGTATTTGGAATGGCTGTAGGTGAGGGGACGGAAATTATTGTTGCCCGTCTGATTGGAGCAGGAGACAAGGAAAAAGCCTATCATCAACTTTTACGGAGCCTAAAATGGTCTTTGGTCATTACGATTGCTGTGATCGTGGTAGTATCCTTTTTCCGATATGAAGTGATGGCGATCTTTACAGATGAGCCGGCGATCATTCAATTAGGGGCAGCGATTTTGCTGTTCTGTATACTGCTGGAGCAGGGCCGTGTGTTTAATCATGTTGTCATTAACTCCTTGCGAGCAGCGGGAGATGTTCAGTTCCCGTTAATGATGGCCATTATTTCAATGTGGGGGATTAAAATCCCGCTAGCATATGTGCTGGGTATTCATATGGGATATGGTGTGCTGGGTGTGTGGATTGCACATGCCTGCGATGAGTGGGTACGAGGCATTTTCCACTATTTACGCTGGAAGGGTCGGAAATGGAAGCACAAATCGCTGTTATCTAAGGCTGAACTTCAGGCGGAATCAGTCTAAGGCTGAAAAAGATTCTACAACAGACATTCTCCAAGCAAATTGGGGGATGTCTGTTTTTTTACAAAAATAAGCAAAATGGGGATGTTCAAACTTTTCAAAAATTGCTAGAATATAGTAACCTCGAACGTAGTAGAGGTTTTCAAATTTTTCAAAGTTTCAAAGTTTCAAAGACGGATGGTTTCCGATTGAATCCATGAAGGAGGGAATAGGATGGAACGTAAAGTGCATATCATTCCTTACCAAGTGATCAAGCAGGAGCAACAAGTGAATGAAATACCGCGAGGGGTAGAGCTGATTCAGGCTCCTGCGGTATGGAACCAGACTCGAGGCCGAGGCGTGAAGGTGGCGGTGCTGGACACGGGCTGTGATTCGGACCATCCTGATTTGAAGGCGCGCATTATTGGCGGCCGGAATTTCACGGATGATGATCAAGGTAATCCGGAAATTTTCAAGGATTACAACGGTCATGGTACGCATGTGGCGGGAACTATTGCGGCAGCAGAAAATGCGGATGGTGTCGTGGGTGTTGCTCCAGAGGCAGACCTGCTCATCATCAAAGTGCTAAACAAGCAGGGCTCCGGTCAATATGACTGGATTATTCAAGGCATCTATTATGCGATTGAGCAAAAGGCAGATATCATATCGATGTCACTTGGCGGTCCTGAGGATGTGCCAGAGCTTCATGAAGCAGTAAAAAAGGCTGTAGCTAGCCAAATCTTAGTCATCTGTGCAGCTGGAAATGAGGGAGACGGTGACGACAGAACGGACGAGCTCGGCTACCCCGGCTGCTATAATGAAGTGATTAGCGTAGGTGCTATCAACTTTGATAGGCACGCCTCAGAATTCAGTAATTCAAATAATGAGGTGGATTTGGTTGCACCGGGAGAAGATATTTTGTCCACCGTTCCGGGCGGCAAATATGCGACCTTTAGCGGAACTTCGATGGCTACTCCGCACGTAGCAGGTGCATTGGCGTTGATTAAGCAGCTGGCGAATGCGAGCTTTGAGCGTGATCTTACCGAACCGGAATTATACGCACAACTCATCAAACGCACGATTCCACTCGGTAATTCTCCTAAGCTGGAGGGCAACGGTCTACTGTACTTGACGGCAGTGGAGGAGCTCTCCCGTATTTTCGACGCACAACGTGTAGCTGGAATACTCACTACAGGATCATTGAAGGTTAAATAAACCGTAACTTCAGCTTCGGATATATAGCGGCTCTCCTAAAGGGAGGGTCGTTTTTTTGGATTTCAAATCTTAGGAAAAACTCCATTTACATTGCATTCAAATGTCGGGTAACATATACCTCAAAGATAGGCATGAGTCAGAAGTGGAGGATGAATATGAACGATATCATGGCGCAAGCTGACGAGCTTAGACGAACAGGGCAAGCAGAGAAAGCACGTAAGCTTCTTTTAAAGGCATTAGAACAGCAGCAAAATGATGCAGAATTGTGGTATCAGACAGCTTGGACACATGATTCATTGGGCTTAGAGAGGGAAGCGGTTGCCTATTATGAAAAAAGCCTAGGTATGGCGTTATCCGCAGAATCAAGGAAAGGAGCCATCCTGGGATTAAGCAGTACATATCGTGTATTGGGAGATTACGCCAAGGCGAAAGCGTGGTTGGACACAGGAATGAACGAATTTCCGGATTACAGACCGTTTCGGGTATTTTACGCGATGGTGTTATACAATCTGGGGGAATACGGGAAAGCCATGCAGGAGCTGCTAATGGAGGTGGCTGAGACGACCTCGGATTTATCTACACAGGAGTACTCACGTGCTATTCAATATTATGCAGATAAACTGGATCAGATCGAGGCATAGGTGAACCGGAGTGAGAGCATAAGCAGTAACGTATATATATGCTCGTACATAAAAAGATCACAGTCAGAGAGCAGTAATTCTCTTCCCTGACTGTGATCTTTTGCTGTTTATTGTTTAGCTATAGGGTCCGTAACTTGATGAGTTATATAACTGTGATTATTGCGCACCTTCAGTAACGGCAATTTCTTTCTCCAGGTTTTCTCTGGACAGGTTGGCCTTCAAGTAATCCGGCGTATCGGGCAGGACCAGGTGCAGATTGGATTTTTGACAAATGCGGATGGTACACTTTTCGACGATAAAATCAAAGACATGCCCGCCACCAGTGCGTTCATCGTTAATAAAATGCAGATGAAATCCGGCTACCCCAATACCTTGAGCATAGGCAGGTGTCCAAAAACCTGTAATCACGCCGGAAGCCTCATTAAAAGTGAAGGTAGGCTGTGACTTGGTCGCTTCGATAAAAGGTTTGTATGGTTTAACTTGGTGAGGCACGGTCCGTGTCTTTACTTCATGAAAAGTGCCATCCATACGGAAGGCATAGAACAGATTACGGCTTGGAAACAACGTTAACAGCAGAGCTTCCAGCTCTTCACGATGCATAGGGCGGTCAATAGTATATGTGAAATCTTCCTGGAAAAAGGTGACGGTGGAAAAAGGTGTAGTTTCTTCCGGTTTTACGCGATGGGCCGTACCGTCTGGAAGCAAGTGATAAAATTCACCATCGAACGCGATCATCTCGCCATTCAGTTGATCAAAGGTACCAATTCCGAAATCCCCGTGCTTTTGCAACTCCTCAAAGGCAACAACTCCGTCATAAAGACCATCTAATAGAGCAAGCATAGTGGAGGTTTGGTAAATATCATGATCAGCTTCTTGCTTGGTTTCCAATTGCGCAACGGTCATGGCAATACACTTCCTTTTATAATTGTATGCATTTATTTTCTTTCTTTTTCAATAATAAACGTAAAATTTCAGTAAATAACATGAATAACTCAAAAAAATCATAAAAAAAACGTTATACTCCATAATTGTCATAAAGCCGTCACGAGTGAGGCATGGTTAAGGTTAGTTTAATTGGTTAGGCAGCAGTTTACGTCCCAACTGGATGTTATCCTGATAATCAATCGGAATATCGACGACCACAGGACCATCGGTATGAAGTGCCTGCTGCAATACACTTTCTAGTTCTTCAGGAGAGTGCACGCGTAATCCAGTGGCGCCGAAGCTTTCAGCATATTTGACTACATCAACATCTCCAAATTTTACACCAGACGTTCTTCCGTATTTAATCTGTTGTTGAAAAGCGACCATGTCATAGGAACCATCTCTCCATACGATATGCACCAACGGTGAGTTAAGACGTACGGCGGTTTCGAGCTCCATGGATGAAAAAAGAAATCCTCCGTCTCCAGAAATAGAAACGACTTTGTGACCGGGATTGACGAGTGTGGCAGCAATCCCCCAAGGCAGCGCTACGCCTAGCGTCTGCATTCCGTTGCTGAATAGAAGGCGCCGCGGTTCATACGAACGGAAATATCGTGCCATCCAAATATAGTGTGAACCGACATCACAGGTGACTGTGACGTTATCATCAATTAGGCTGCGCAGTGTACGAATAAATTGCAATGGATGAATCAGAAAATCATGCTTGTGTGCGGGAACAGCCGCTTGCTCGTTTAGATCATGGCGCAGACGATTCAATTGGTCGCAGGAGGATTTAGGTAGCTTTAAGGTAGGTAATTCTTCTGCAAGGCTACCCACAATCAGGGCTATATTTCCGATTAGCTCGTAATCAGGTTGATAATCATGATCAATATCGGCTTGATGGTCATCCAGATGAATGAGTGTTCGGTTTGCCGGAATGTTCCAGTTTTTTGGATCGTATTCGATAGGATCATAGCCAATCGTCAGTACCAAATCTGCGGCTCCAAGAAGCATATCACCCGGTTGATTGTGGAACAGACCCACTCTTCCAAAATAGTGGTCTTCTAGTTCACGGGAGATGGCTCCAGCGGCCTGGAAGGTTTCGACAACAGGCAGATCTGTATCTCGGATGAGAGCACGGATAGCTGCGGTGGCTTCAGGCGTGCTGGCTTTCATGCCGAGAAGAAGTACGGGCAGCTTGGCTTTTTTGATTTGCTCTGCGACTTGTTTGATGAGTCCCGCGGGTGCGGTTCCGAGTTGGGGAAGAGAAACCTTCTCAATGACTGTTACTTCAGATGACGAAGTCAACACGTCCTGCGGCAGGCTGACGAATGTGGCTCCAGGCTGGGCTGAGGTCGCAATTCGAAATGCATTAGCAATTGCTTCCGGTACATTATCAGGATGTTCTACTTCTACACTGTATTTGGTGATGGGTTCGAATAGTCCGGCGTTATCCATGGATTGATGCGTGCGTTTCAAGCGTTCGGATCTTGGGACTGCACCCGCAATGGCGACGACAGGATCACTTTCTGCATTAGCGGTGACAAGTCCTGTCGCCAAGTTAGATGCGCCTGGACCTGAGGTAACAATGCATACGCCCGGTTTACCGGTTAATCGACCGACTGCCGCTGCCATAAAGGCGGCATTTTGTTCATGACGACATACGATCAATTCGGGCCCCCGATCTTGAAGAACATCAAAAACAGAATCGATCTTGGCACCAGGAATGCCAAAAATATGGGTAACCCCTTGCTTGATCAAGCAATCGACAACAAGGTCGGCTCCTTTTGTATCGGATATAGTTTTAGTTTGAACAGCTTGCACTTTTGTACTCAATGCTACCACCTCTTCTTCTTCTCTGTGAAATAACTAATGAAATACTTTTAATGTAAATCAATGGATGTATATTGCAATTATAATACAATAACTGGTATTTTCAAGAAAGAAATTTTCAGAAAAAAAGAGAAAAATATATAAAACGTTTTCAAAGTTTGATCTATCAAGGAAAATTAAAATTGTGGAATTTTCTTGTGGTGTCGGTCTCGAGAAGGTATAGAACAGATCTATCCCAAATGGAGGCAGATCATTTTTATCCGCTCACATGATAAAAATCACTTTCCTCTACAAAGGATAGCGGTTACAATGTAATTGTTGTTAACGTAAACATTAAATTTAAGGTGAAGCAAACCAGTATGACATGATGTACAGGTATCATATTATAGTTGTATTGTCCTGTACAAATCATATGGATTTCCTACTGCTATGGGGAATGAAATTGTTAAAAGGCAAGTAGTGTCTCGGACATTTTTGTTAACGTTAACAAATTGCTAGGAAACACGATTATAGAAGGGATGAGAAAGTAATGACCAAAACGTTTTTAGACGAAAACTTTTTGTTGAGCAATCCAACGGCTGAAACCTTATATCATCAGTATGCCAAGGATATGCCGATTATTGACTATCATTGCCATTTAAGTCCACAAGAAATTTATGAAAATAAAAAGTTCAAGAATATTACGGAAGCCTGGTTGTACGGAGATCATTACAAGTGGAGACTTATGCGGGCCAATGGGGTCGAGGAGCGTTTGATCACGGGTGATGGTGAAGATTATGACAAGTTTTTGGCTTGGGCCAAAACCGTACCTACACTAATCGGCAATCCGCTGTACCATTGGACGCATTTGGAGCTTCAACGCTTTTTTGGTGTCTATGAGCTGCTGAATGAACAGAGCGCACCTGTAATCTGGGAAAAGGTAAACCAAAAGCTGCAAGGAAAGGGCTTTGGCGCACGAGATCTGATTGTGAACTCGAAGGTAACTGTGGTGTGCACCACGGATGATCCGACGGACCATCTCGAATACCACAAACAAATCAGCAAGCTGAACGATTTCCCAGTGGCAGTGCTGCCAAGCTTCCGCCCCGACAAAGCTTTGGAAATTAATCGCGAAACTTTCCAGCCTTGGGTGGCTCGGTTGGGTGAAGTCAGTGGACTGGATGTTTCTGGTCTGGAAGGATTTTTGAATGCGCTGGCGAGCCGGGTGCGCCATTTCCATGCTGCTGGAGGTCGGGTATCTGATCATGCGCTCGATACTGTTGTCTATGAAGAAACGACACTGGAGGAAGCAGCAGCCATATTCAGCAAGGGGCTGGAGGAAGGCCATGTGACTCCTTTAGAGGAGGCGAAATATAAATCGTACGTTTTGGTTTTTCTTGGCAAACAGTATGCAGAACATGGCTGGGCTATGCAATACCACATTCACGCGCTGCGTAACAATAACACGGCAATGTTCCGTCATTTGGGACCGGATACAGGCTACGATGCCGTAAATGATGGCTCGATCGCTCGTCCATTGGCGGCATTGCTGGACGCACAGGAGCTGGCAGGAGGATTACCGAGAACGATTTTGTATTCGCTTAATTCGGTTGATTATCCAGTACTGGCAAGTCTCGCGGGCTGCTTCCAATCCGGTGGAACTGTAGGGAAAATCCAGTTTGGCACGGCATGGTGGTATAACGACCACATCGAAGGTATGCAGGAGCAGATGAAGTTGCTGGCTAACTACGGGGTGCTGTCCCGCTTTATTGGTATGCTGACGGATTCCCGCAGCTTCCTATCCTACACACGGCATGAATATTTCCGCCGTATACTGTGTGACTTAATTGGAACGTGGGTTCAGGAGGGTAAGGTGCCTGCGGATCTGGAACTGCTCGGAGCAATGGTACAAAATATTTGCTACAATAACGCCGAGCAATATTTTAATTTCCCAACGGTTGTTCATAGTAAGTGAAGTTATTGCCTAGGTGAGAACTCACTAACTTCATAGAAAAAGCTCTTGCCAGGAGCTTGTTTCAAAACTCCGGTAAGAGCAATGGAAAACAAAATAGTTATCAACTGAGGATTTTGCAAAAATCCCATAAGCGACTTCCAATGAACAAGATATAGATCGAAATGGTTTAGTTCGTCTGTATCTTGCACTTCGGAGCGACTGGAATCGAATTTTGCAAAATCCTGAACTAATTATGTGAAAATAATTACAAACATAGAGGAGTGTGTAGGTATGGGAGTGCCTATCGTGCAGGAGAGCGTCCAAACTGACAACAAGACAGGCGAGCATATTAGCCTGAAAGAAAAGATTTCGTATGGTATGGGTGACTTTGGAAACGGATTCATGTTTGATTTGGGGCAGTTGTATTTGCTGAAATTTTTTACAGATGTAGCTGGGGTTTCTGCAGGAGCCGCCGCAGGCATTTTCCTGGTCAGCAAGCTATTTGCCGCCGTCTGTGATCCCATTGTCGGGTCCTTTGTTGATTATCGCAAACATATCGGTACACGTGGAAAATTTAGACCTTTTCTTATCGTTGGAAGCGTTATCCTTGCAATTCTTACGATTCTTACCTTTATTTCGCCGAATATTTCGCCCACTGGAAAACTCATTTACGCTTACGCGTCCTATATGATCTGGGGAATTGGCTACTCTATTGTAAACATTCCATACGGCTCGTTGGGTGCCGCTATTACGCAGGATACTCATCAGCGTGCCTCATTGTCATCTTTCCGTCAGGCGGGCTCGCTGGGCGCATTATTCGTCACCAGTGTCGTTGTCATGCCGCTAATTTTACTGTTTCCTAACCACCATGTTGGCTATCCGGTTGTGATGGGAATTATGTCACTCATTGGTGTGATCGCTTTCATCATATGTTACCGAGGAACGAAAGAACGTATTATTAGCCAGTCCGGGCCAAAAGAGAAGCTATCTATAGGCGTTATCGTGCATACCTTTACGAATAACAAGCCTTTGCTGGTACTCGTTTTGATGACGATTTTCACCATATCCGCGTACAATATCAAGTCCGCACTGCTGATCTATTTTGCCGAATATAACTTGGGGCATGTAGAATTAATGGCTTATATGAATTTTATTATTATCGGTTCGTCGCTACTGGGTGTGTTGTTCCTGCCCAAGCTGGTACGGCGCTTCGGTAAACGAAAAACAGCCATACTGGGGATGCTGGTTAGTGTCATTGCCGACTCCATTAACTTTTTTATGCCTTCCAATGTATACATTTTCACAATCCTGGCCAGTATTTCGTTCATTGGTATTAGTATTCCTAACGGGGTTACCTGGGCATTCGTGTCCGATATCATTGATTATGGCGAATGGTCATCCGGAGAGCGTAAAGAAGGGATTACTTACTCGTTATTTAACTTTTCACGTAAGTTGGCTCAATCCTTGTCTGGCTTTCTATCGGGTATTGGACTAGCGCTCATCGGGTATGTTCCGAATGTGGTTCAGTCCTCTGGAACGCTGCTTGGGATCAAGGCATTGCTTTGTCTCTATCCGGCTGTTGCCCTGGCTTTGGCCATGCTGGTCATCGGTAAAATGTACAAGCTGACTGACAGCAGACATGCAGAAATGGTTCAAGAGTTACAACGTCGACATGCGGATAACCGCGTATAATTTGTGAAAGTCTTCTTTTCCGGGCGGCTCCTGTGGTATGGTGGGTATATAATTTTTTTAGAGCCTCACTAAGGAAAGGATACGTATATGGCAGCTACCATTAAAGACATTGCCAAGTTGGCTAATGTTTCCCATACAACCGTCTCCCGGGCGCTCAATAACAGCCCGCTGATTAAAGAAGATACGAAACGCAAAATTATGGAGTTGGCAGAGCAACTCAATTACATTCCAAATTTTAATGCCAAAAGCCTGGTTCTCCAGCGCTCGCATACGATTGGCCTGTTTTTCACCAGTATTTCAGAAGGCACCAGCTCCAGTTTTTTTGCGGATACCATCCGTGGAGTTAATCATGTCATCGGGGTGGATTACAATCTGTTTGTGCGAGGGATTGACGATTACGCCGATTTTTCGGCCATTCACCGCAAGCGTTTTGATGGAATCATTCTGATGAGCCAGAGCGAGGCGGACAACCCTTTTATTTATCATGTGCTCGGTCAAGGCATTCCGCTTGTTGTACTGAATCGGCAGGTATCCGGGGCGGGGATTGTAAATGTGATTTCAAATGATAAGGAAGGGTCCTATGAAGCGGTTTCCTTTCTCGTTGAGAGTGGGCATGAACGCATTGCGATCATTGAAGGGGTAGAAGGCTTCAAGTCTACCCAGCAACGCCGCGAGGGTTTTATGAATGCGTTGATTGATAGTGGTAAGCCGATTCGACATGAATATATCGTGCAAGGCCATTATGATACTGAAAGCGGAAGCCAGGCAATGAAGCAACTGCTTTCCTTGCAGGAGCCGCCGACAGCGGTATTTTGCTCTAACGATGATATGGCTATTGGGGCAATGAATGCGGTATTCGAAAATGGCTTGAAGGTACCAGAGGATATCTCTGTCATTGGTTTTGACGATATCGGGTTCTCAATGTATACGACTCCACCGTTAACAACGGTCAAAAGACCGATTGAGCAGATAAGTGAGCGCGGAGCCGCCTGCATTCTGGAACGAATTCAGTCACCGTCCAATGAGGGTGAGCTTATATTTATGGAGACCGCGCTCATGAAGCGGAAATCAACGGCAGGCAGACCACGCTGAGTCTCGTTTAATTAACAGGCAGGCCAAAGGGGCAGAAACCATGCTAGATGTATGGTTTCTGCCTCTTTTAGGTTAAAATGTGCTCCGCTTCGTCTGTATTTAACGAAAGAGATTGGTTTTAGCTAGTTCTACAATCTCGTCACCGCGTCCGTTCAGCATCGCTTTCATCATCCACAGTGTAAATCCTTCTGCTTGTTTAAGATTAATTTTGGGTGGCATGGATAGCTCTTGACGGTTCACCACCACGTCTACCACAACAGGGCCATCATGAGCCAATGCTTGCTGAATGGCATCCTCCAGCATTGTCGGATCTTCAACCCGGATGCCCTTGAGTCCCATGGCTTGCGCTACAGCACCAAAATCAGGATTCACCAGTTCCGTGCCGTTTTCCAGGAATCCGGCCGCTTTCATTTCCAACTCGACAAAACCGAGAGCGCCATTATTGAAAACAATGACTTTGATAGGCAGCTGATGCTGCTTCAGGGTGAGCAGGTCGCCCATCAGCATCGTGAGTCCGCCATCGCCTGAGAGGGCAATCACTTGTCGGTCAGGCTCAGTGGCCTGCGCTCCGATCGCCTGCGGCAGGGCATTTGCCATCGTGCCATGGTTGAACGAGCCGAGAAGCCGACGCTGACCGTTCATCTGCAAATAACGCGCCGCCCATACAGTGGGAGTACCGACATCACAAGTGAAAATAGCATTTTCCTGCGCGGCGTCACTGATGACCTTGGCGAGATATTGCGGATGGATCGGCGTATGACCTGGTTTACCGACGGCAAGGTCATCCAACTCCTGGCGTACCTTGGTATAGTGGGAGACGGTTTTCTCTAGATGCTTGGAATCATGCTCTGATGTTAAATGCGGTAGCAGCATTTCCAATGTGGCTTTTACATCCCCGCATAAACCGTACGTCAACGGAGTACGTCTGCCGAGATGGGCTGGCTCTATATCTACCTGTAGGACAATCGCATCTTCAGGGTAAAATTGTCTGTAAGGGAAGTCTGTTCCGAGCATAAGCAGGACGTCACAATCCATCATCGCATGGTACCCGGAAGAATACCCGATCAGTCCAGTCAATCCAGCATAATAAGGGTTGTCATACTCTAGATATTCCTTGCCTCGCAGAGCGGATACCATGGGGGACTTTAGCTTGTCACATAACTGCATGAGCAAGTCGTGAGATTGTGCACAGCCAGCGCCGCATAGTAACGTAATTCGTTTGCCTTTATTCAAATATTCGGCCAGTCGGGAAATTTCGGAAGCTGACGGATGCACTACAGGTGCAGTGGGATGGTAGACATGTTCAGGGACGGGTACCTTTTCCGCCTCCAAAGCTGCTACATCACCGGGAAGAACAATGACGGAAACACCTGAACGTGAAATTGCCTGTTGAATGGCCATGGTCACCGTTCTGGGAATTTGACGCGGTGTCGTAATCACCTCACAGAAGTGACTGCATTCTCCGAAAAGATGCTCAGGATGCGTAGCTTGAAAATATTCACTTCCAATTTCGTCGCTTGGAATATGAGCGGCAATAGCCAGTACAGGCACCCGATTGCGGTGGCAATCATATAAACCATTAATCAGATGCAAATTTCCGGGACCACTGCTTCCAGCACATACAGCAATGCTGCCACTAAGGTCAGCATCTGCTCCAGCTGCAAAGGCAGCCACTTCTTCATGCCTTACATGAATCCATTCGATTTGACCGTTGCTGCGAATGGAATCAACCATATTATTTAGAGAATCTCCAACAATGCCATAAATCCGCTTGACCCCTGCATTGACCAAAACTTGTACAATAGTATCTGCGATTGTCTTCATAGATGTTCCTCCTGCCTAGTAAGTAGTGTTATCCTGCCCGTGCTTTCTTGCGTCTATTCTTCTGAAATGTATATAAGAACAAGGTCTCGGGATAGGGTGATAGTTAGCCTTAACCGTCTTAGATCAGGTGCGAAACAACAGAAAAAGGACGATATACTTGCAGATTTTTATATAAACGTATATGTTAACGTGTTCATATTATTGTCATTATTATTTTTTTAAACTAAAAATGTTGATAAAACTATTTTGTTAACGTGTGCATTGTGATAAAATAACGATGAAATCATTATGGTAATTGTGGGAGGTTACTCCGGATGAAACAAGTAGATGAATTAGACCAATTAAACAGAAAAAGCTTTATCGTTACTGAACCACATCCCGAGAGGGTGCTGCAATTCGGGGAAGGGAACTTCCTGCGTGCTTTTGTAGACTGGCAATTTGACAAAATGAATAAGCTGGCAGAATGGAATACGGGAGTTGTGATTGTACAACCGCAGCCAGGAGGCCTCGTGGAGAAGCTTAACGAGCAGGATGGCCTGTATACGGTTATTCTTGAAGGGATTAAGGATGGAAAAGCCATGAAGGAGCATACCGTTGTGGAGTGCGTCACTCGTGGGATTAATCCGTACGGTTCGGACTTTTTGGAGTATGAAGCATTATCCCAAAAGCCGGAACTGCGTTTTGTCGTGTCAAACACGACGGAAGCGGGGATCGCTTATGCACCAGAGGATCAGCTAGAAGATCGTCCGCAAAAGAGCTTTCCAGGCAAGCTAGCTGCCTTTCTGTACAAGCGCTTTCAATTCTTCGGGGGCGATCAGAGCAAGGGATTGGTGATCATTCCGTGCGAGCTCATCGACCGTAATGGAGACGCTCTCAAGGAAATCGTACTGAAATATGCAGACCAATGGAAGCTTGGGGCCGAGTTTATTGCATGGTTGGAGGAATCGAATACGTTCTGCAACAGTTTGGTCGATCGGATTGTACCTGGCTATCCCAAAGACCGAATCCATGAAATTCAAGCAGAATTGGGTTACAAGGACGATTTGGTTGTTGTGGGCGAACAGTATCATTTATGGGTTATTGAAGGTCCACAATGGCTTAAAGAAGAATTACCTGCTCATTTGGCCGGATTGAATGTACTGATTGTTGACGATATGGCACCCTACCGTACACGGAAAGTACGCATTTTGAATGGAGCACATACGGCGCTTACACCTGTAGCTTATTTATATGGCCTGGACACGGTGGGGCAGGCGGTCGAGCATGATATCATGGGAAACTTTATCCAGTCGCTGATCCGAGAAGAAATTATTCCGACGCTGGACTCGTCAGAAGCGGAATTGAATGTATATGCCGACGATGTTATTGAACGATTCCGTAATCCATATGTAAGTCATTATGTTATGAGTATCGCACTAAATTCGGTGTCCAAGTTCAAGACACGGAACTTGCCATCCTTGCTCCAGTATGTGACACAGCGTAAGGCGTTGCCTGCCAAAATTGTATTTTCGCTGGCGTCCCTGATCGTATTTTATCGGGGAGACAGAAATGGTGAGTCGATTGCGTTGGCAGATGAAGCGGAAGTGTTGAGCACGTTTGGTGAACTGTGGAGTCAATATGACGGTACTCTCGCCGGGGCGAAGCAATTGACTGCGCTCGTACTCGGCCAGCAGACATGGTGGGGTCAAGACCTGAACCAGATCGAAGGGCTGGCTGAACAAACGGCACAGCACGTGTATGAAATTACAAGCAGAGGAATGAAGGAGACGCTCGATTCTCTAACCGGGAACAGCGTGCCCAGAGCATAAGCAAGGAGGAGACCGGAATGCTGGAATTCATTCAAATTCATGATCAAGATAACGTGGCTGTCGCCTTGCGTGATTACAAGCAGGGAGAGACACTGGCGTGGGGAGCACAAGAAGAACAACGAGTGGAGCTAGCCGAGGATGTAGCACGTGGGCATAAAATCGCCTTGCAGGATATAGCTGAAGGTGGGCATGTTCTGAAATACGGATATCCCATCGGTCATGCCATTCAGCCCATTCAGGCAGGACAGCATGTGCATACGCATAATACGAAGACGAACCTGACAGGCGTGGAGGAGTACACTTATAAGCCTAAGCCAGCTCCTCATTTATATGAACAGGAAAGTCGTACGTTTCAAGGTTTTCGGCGAAAGGACGGTCGTGTGGGGATTCGCAATGAGTTGTGGATTGTGCCGACGGTCGGCTGTGTGAACGGGATCGCTGAACTTATTTTAAACCGTTTCAAGCAGGAAGCGGGAGATATTTCACCTTTTGAAAATGCACTTGTGCTTAAGCATAACTATGGTTGTTCTCAGTTGGGTGACGATCACGCACATACGCGCACGATTTTGATCGATGCTGTGAAACATGCGAACGCAGGTGGCGTACTTGTACTGGGTTTGGGCTGTGAGAACAATGAAATGAAAGAATTTAAGGGAGCCATCGGGGAATATGATTCGGAGCGGGTAAAGTTTTTGCTTTCCCAGGATGTGTCGGATGAAGTAGAGGAAGGGGTAAGGTTGCTTCATGAAATTTTTGCGGCCGTGCAAGAAGATCGACGGGAACCTGTACCTTTGTCTGAGCTGAACATCGGCTTGAAATGCGGTGGATCTGATGGCTTATCGGGTATTACTGCCAACCCATTACTCGGACGATTGTCGGATTATATGGCCGCGCAAGGTGGAACAACGGTATTGACAGAAGTACCTGAAATGTTTGGGGCGGAGACGATTTTAATGGAGCGCGCTGCCGATGAGCAAGTATTTAATAAGATCGTACATCTGATTAACGATTTCAAACAATATTTTCTGGATTACAAGCAGCCAGTATACGAAAATCCGTCACCGGGCAATAAAGCAGGGGGCATCACGACACTGGAGGATAAATCACTGGGCTGTACGCAAAAATCCGGGTCTTCCACGGTCACTGATGTCATTCAGTACGGGGAACGTCTCAAAACCAAGGGACTCAACCTACTCAGCGCACCGGGCAACGATCTAGTGGCATCTTCAGCTCTCGCCGCAGCGGGCTGCCAGCTCGTCATTTTCACAACCGGACGCGGTACGCCGTTTGGCTCCTTTGTTCCGACGATGAAGGTCTCAACCAACTCGCCGTTGTATAAAGCTAAACCTCATTGGATCGACTATAACGCCGGTTCACTGGTGGAGGATGTCAGTATGGAAGAAGCGCTCCGCAACTTTGTTGATTACATTGTCGATGTAGCCAGCGGAACCTGGGTGAACAATGAGAAAAACAATTTCAGAGAGCTCGCTATTTTTAAAAACGGTGTTACGTTGTAAAAGGCTGTAGTGTAAGGGAGGCGGAATTATTCCGCTTCCTTTTTTGTGTTTGTATGCTTCAAAATAGGCATGTTAGACTTACTGCAAAACATGCAATATCGATTTTTAAATGAGGGGGGAAGTACAAGTGCAAAATGAAATTGTTGCTTATCGTGAAGAAAATCATGATCAACTCGTTGATATTTGGCAGCGGGCTGTACGCCGGACGCACACATTTTTGTCGGAAGAGGACATTCAAGTTTATCATCATATCGTACGCAATGGTGTTTTAAGAGAACTTGAAGTTTGGATGGAATGGAATACAAGTCAAGAACCAACAGGTTTTATCGGGCTGGACGGATTGAAAATAGAGATGCTGTTTGTGGACCCTGAACGGCATGGGCAGGGCATAGGTAGCCGACTCATCCAGTATGCTGAAAAGATAAAAGGGAAGCATCTCAAAGTGGACGTGAATGAGCAGAACGAGAAAGCGTATGCTTTCTACAGACATTACGGCTTTGTACAAACGGGGCGATCTGCACTGGATGGATCAGGTAGGGCATTTCCTTTGCTTCACATGGAAATGAACAAGTGAACGATCCACTTACATCGGTATTTTAAAAACTGGAATATATTATCATAATGCACTTGTCATATGCTTGAATTTATGATATAACTTAATTACGTAATTAATACGTAATTAAGTTATTTTCAGTTAGGATTTAGATCTTACTTTTGTTTGGTGAATATAAAAGTCGGATAAGGAGGCGGGAACGGTGGATGATCTTGTTCACTCCGACATCACAGATCTAGACACACTTGTTAACATGATTAAGCTGTCTTTTTCATTTGCGGATGGTGCCAATATGATTGCTTTATGCGACCGGTTGTATAGCCATGTCAACCAAAAGTATCAGGAATTACAGCTCTACAAAGCGCGCAAGAAACCTATACAACCCATACATACCAAACGGCCGCTAGTCTACTACTACGGCTACAGTCATCTCATGAAAGGCATGGCCTTCCAAAAACAGGGCAAGTATGAGGCCGCTCGCGATTGCATCGAAAAATATGCAGAATTGGGCTGGTTTAATGGTCTCGATCAATATGGGGAAGCAGAGGTCGAATATTACCGCTATGCTGCCAGAGCTAATTTGTATGCCCTTGATATTTTGTCAGGCCATGCCGAAGTGTTGCAGGAATACATGCAATTTCTTCGTAATAATCCGGAAGAGCTGTTACCGGGGCTTCTTTCCATCGTTGAGGGAGCGTCGAGATATGACTATCCTTTAGAGGCTGTGCTTGAATCATTTGCCGAACAAATTGAAGGTTTTAAATATTTTGAAGAGCCCGTGAATGTATCTTATTATTTTCGCTTCTGCTATCAGTTGGCTCTTTATTATATCAAGCAACAACAGTTTACGGTTGCGTTGGGCTATATCCTGCAATCTCTCATGCTGTCCGATACCCTGGGTATGGAACATGAGCATGAGTTTAGGAAATGTACCGCTATATTTGAAATTTTCAGATCCCAAGCTACAGCAACACAGCAAGACCAATATATAACTATTTTAAAAGGAGTGTTAAAGGATGAAAAAATTGATTTCACGCCCTCTGTCGCTCAGTCTGTTTAGCTTGCTAGTGTTTGTTACAAGTCATGACCTTGTCACGGTGTTTTATCATGGAGCCAATCATTAAGAGGGCAGAAGTAAAGTAGAAAATTAGTTGTTTTAGCAGGTAGGCAGTTCATTTGAAAATATGATGTGGAAGTACACCCAATAGCAAGTAAGCTCATTATGATCAGGGCTTACTTGCTATTTGGCGTATTATGAAGATCGATCATAACGCATATATATAACGTGGTACATGTCCCAAAATTATTTAAGCTGTCGTAGGTTTATGCAGCAAACCTTGTTCTGATGGATGCAATGAAATTCTTGTCTGTTGGTAGCACGGGAATGGTTCTTCCGTGCTGTATGATCTGCTTTTTAACGCTGCATCTAGTGCCCGTAGCAAGGAGCCTATGAATTGCTCTGGAGAAAAGAAAATGCTTTTCCCGACCATATGAATGTGAAGCTCGTTATGGTCACGGTTACTTACAGACAGCAATATACCTTGACCCTGAAAACCCGTACCGATTGCGCGTATTTTGTTTATACCCGAGAGCAGCATTTCCGTTTTCACCGCACGCCCCTGTTCCTCCACAAATACAGAAATCAGGCGTTTGTCTGTAACGATAACAATTTGGTTACCCCGAAACGTATGGCTCAGGTGTAGAAAATCTTTATATACCCCAATAGTCTGCTCATGCGGAGAAACAATCCCCATTCGTACAAACTCATTCAGCTCAGTGATATCGGGCTCCTGGTGATTTTTAATTCGTTTTTTGATACTGAACTGAATGGTTAGGATACCCAGAATAGCTATGAGAAAAGCGCTAAGTCGGACGTTAAATATAAAGAACATCAGGACAATAAGGCCGCCTACTAACCACTGTCCCCAAGTTAGATAGCGCAGCTTTTGTTGTACCGTACGACGATAATAACTGTAGCCCTTTCCCGGTTGATACTCTTTAGTAAACTTTGTCATACCACGCATCATCGTTAATCCATAGACGGATAAAATTGTCATCGCGAGCGCCAAGAGCGTCATAAGCCATTCCTGAGCTGCAACGCCAACTAAAGTACACAGGCCAAACATGATGAGCCCCGCCCAGCAGGCAACCTTTTTAATTCGAACCTGTTTCTGAATCGAACGAACTAATTCTTCCATTCTTAATCCTCCTGATCTAGGTATATAGGTAATGATTGGAATCACATATAGTCTTATCGTACCATCTGATAGTCTTCTTCGTAAATTAATAGATGTAAATATCCAAAGTCTGGAAGAAAACTTGTGCGTATAGTAGATCCCCACCTGAAATTTAGATACCAAAATCAAAAAATCCAGTACTACTCATTCGAAGCAGAAGCCTCTAAAATAATAAATGTAAGTGCTTACATCACAAAGAAGGGAGGTCTTCTGTATGAGTACAGGATGGAAAAATCCGCAGCCACAGCCACAGCCGCCGGTTCGATCGGGTAGAGGGGCATCATCACTAGCGCGCAAATGGGTTCAACAAAGACATTTGCAGACCATGGCGCTGCTTGGGGTGGTTTGGATGATTATTTTTCATTACATTCCGATGTACGGTATTTTAATTGCGTTCAAACATTTTGACATCATTGGAACCCTATCAAGCGCGCCTTGGGCGGGATTAGAGCATTTTCAGGCCTTTTTGGAGGATGATAACTTTTGGTACATTGTCAAAAACACACTGGGCATTAGCCTGCTCAAGCTGGCGATCGGATTCCCGTTGCCCATTGTATTTGCTCTCTTCCTGAATGAAATACGATCTATTCGGTTCAAAAAATCTATTCAGACCATTTCGTACCTTCCTCACTTTTTATCTTGGGTCATTCTTGGTGGGATCTTAACGACGTGGCTGGCAGATACCGGGATGATTAATCAACTGTTGCTAGCCTGGGGGTGGATTGACCAGCCGATCAGTTATTTGGCAGAGCCGAGCTATTTTTGGGCTATCGTCGTTAGCTCGGATATCTGGAAGGAGCTTGGATGGTCAGCTATTATCTATTTGGCAGCAATAGCGGGAGTATCTACGGACATGTACGAAGCGGCCACCATTGACGGAGCCGGACGCTTTCAGAAAATGTGGTATGTCACACTTCCCGCTATCAAGGGGACCATATCCATTTTGTTTATTTTGGCGGTTAGCGGCATATTGAACTCCAACTTCGATCAAATTCTCGTCCTGCGTAACTCGCTGAATGAAAGTGCAAGTAATGTAGTTGATATTTATGTATATCAGGTGGGCATTCAGCAGGGCCGTTTCTCGTATTCTACCGCAGTGGGTTTGCTAAAATCGGTTCTTGCTCTCATTTTGCTGCTAATTGCCAATTCGGTGACCAAGCGGGTGAATAATACATCCCTATTTTGAAGGAGGACGGCTGCATGCAGCTATTGCAACGCAGAACAGCAGGCGAAGCGATATTCGATTTCGTGAACAACGTCTTCATGCTGATCATTTGTTTTGTGACGTTGTATCCCGTGTGGTATGTGCTGGTGAACTCCTTTAACGAAGGAGCAGACGCGATGAGGGGCGGCATTTACTGGTGGCCGAGGGTCTTCAGTCTGGGCAGCTATCAGGCTGTGTTTGCCAACAACGGTATTATGACTGCGATGGGAGTGACTATTGCCAAGACGTTAATCGGCACGATTGTTCATGTGTTTTTTACCGCTATGATTGCATATGCATATTCCCGTAAGGAGCTGATCGGGCGCAAGCTGTATATGCTGATTGGCACCATTACCCTGTTTTTTGGTGGAGGATTGATTCCAACGTATTTGCTGATTCGTGATCTCGGACTGCTGGACAGCTTTTGGGTGTACATCATTCCTGCGATGTTCAGCTTTTTTGACCTTATTATTTTTATGGCTTTTTTCCGAGAACTGCCGGATGCATTGGAAGAGGCGGCGAAAATAGACGGTGCGAACGATTTCGGTATCTTTTGCCGGATCGTGCTTCCTGTATCTATGCCGGTAGTAGCGACGATTGCGTTGTTTCATGGGGTATACCAGTGGAACGATTATTTTACTGGAATGATCTATATTAATAATACGGATCTTCAGCCGATTCAAACGTATTTGTACCGGGTTGTTGCCCAATCCAGCTCTAATCAGATGATGGCTGCTGCGCCGGGGGTCGTTGCCCAGTCCGTCACTTCGCAATCGATCAAGCTGGCGACGATGGTTGTGACGACACTGCCCATTGTACTGGTATATCCTTTTCTGCAAAAATATTTCGTCAAGGGTCTGATGATCGGCTCGATTAAGGGATAGCACATCATCCAAGGGGGAGATTTATGATGAACATTCGCAAATGGCAGAAGGGGCTGTTGGCTTCTGTTCTGCTGGTGGGTTTGCTCGCGGCATGTACGTCCGGTGGAGGCGGTACTGTCACGGAATTACAGGACGAGAAGACCAAGGCTACGGCAGATGTACCAGGATGGAAGGCGGATAAGGAGCCGATTACGTTTGACTGGTATTTGAACTTTTCCTGGTTCCCGAACAAGTGGGGGACGGATATGACCTCAAAGTATGTTACGCAAAAGACGGGGGTCAGCGTCAATTTTATCATACCGGCAGGAAATGAAAATGAAAAGCTCAACACCATGCTGGCCTCCGGCAAGCTGCCTGATTTTGTCACGCTGGGTTGGGGAGAGGACGCGGTCAAAAAAATGATTGAGGGCAAGATGGTGCTTCCGCTCAACAAGCTGGCCGAGAAATACGATCCGTATCTGATTAAAATAGCTGATCCGGCGAAAATGTCCTGGTATCGCCAAACGGACGGGAATGTATACGGGTATCCTAACGCTTCTTCTTCGCCACAGGATTATCAAAAATACGGCCAAAATTTTGTGTCCAACCAGACGTTTATGGTTCGGAAGGATATGTACGAGGCGATCGGCAAACCAGATATGAGGACACCAGAAGGATTTTTGAAAGCGCTTCAAAAAGTGAAAGAGAAATTTCCGGAGGTGAACGGTCAGCCTCTTATCCCGATAGGATTTCACGAATTTACAGATAACGGAAATTATTCTTTTGAAGACTATTTACTCAATTTCCTAGCCATTCCTCATGAAAAGGACGGCAAGCTATACGATCGTCGTTCGGACGAAGAGTATATTCGCTGGCTCAAAACATTCCGTCAAGCAAATGAGCAGGGCCTGATCGCCAAGGACGTATTTATCGACAAACGTCCGCAAATGGAGGAAAAGGTGGCACAGGGCCGATATTTTGCCATGCTATATCAGCGTTCTGACTTTGCCACTCAACAGGTACTGTTATATGCGAAGGACCCGAACTCCGTCTATATCGCGGTGGATGGACCTTCGAACAGTAAGCTGGACCCGCCGACGCTCGCCGGGCCTGGTATTTCCGGCTGGACGGTAACGCTTATTTCGAAGGATGTCAAAGACAAGGAGCGAGCTATTGAATTTCTGACTTATCTGATTAGCGAGGAAGGAAATCGTGACCTGTATCTGGGGGAGCAGGGCAAGCTATGGGACATGGTTAACGGTAAGCCAGCCTTCAAGCCGGAGGTACAGGAGCTGCTGAACAAGGATCGTTCTGCTTTTGATAAAAAATATGGCGCCTCCTTCACCTTCTGGATGCTGATGGATACGAATATGAATTTGCAGTGGGCGCCGCCCAGCGTCGAGCCGTATAAGCAGCCAGAGGATTGGACGAAAGGCAAGACGAAAGGATTCTCCCAATATGACAATATTAAACCGACCGGAACTTCGGCAGAGGGCATTGCGTCAGGCCAGATAGATAAAATTTGGGGCAAGACATTGCCGAAGCTGCTGCTGGCTTCCTCAGATGAGGAATTCGACCAGCTGTTTGCTCGCTTTTTGGAAGACCGCAGAAAAGCAGGATATGACAAAGTTATGGTCTATCAGCAAAAAGCCTATGAGGAAAACCTTAAGAAAATTGAACAGTTCACCAAATGATTTAATTCAATGCTTTAATCTATTGAACCCCTAAGGATGTGATTTCATGCCAGGCCGTGCACGTTCACAGATGAAGAGCCTGCTGCGCCGTACTATATGGCAGTGGATGAAGGGTACGGCCGATCGGCTTGGCGGTTGCTCCCTTCAAGTTAAGCTTATTGTTGCGTATATCGGAGTCATTTTAATTCCGGTGGTATTATTCTCGCTATATACCTTTCACCAACTGTACGAGAATACCATGCACGACATCACCGTACAAAATCAGTATGTGTTGGATACAGAGCTGGCCCATATTCATAGCAATATGGAAATTATGGAGCGGACCGCACAGCTTGCGATCTCAGATCGCAACGTACTTCGTTATCTGACCGAGGAACGTGAAATAAGCAGCGATGAGCTAGTCCAATTCAACTTGAATGTGTTTCCAAATTTACAGCACTTGCTGTACAGTAATCCCAATGTAGAGAACATTCGACTGTATACCAATAATCCCCAGACGCATGAAATATGGCCGATGATTTTCAAAGAATCACGATTGCCTAAGGCTTCCTGGCTGAAAACGGCCCAACTCCGACAAGGGAAAATATGGTGGGAAATGTACAAGGGGCCGAAAAGCTTACTTCTGGGGCAATCCCGGCAGGAAAGTGAGACAGTGCAGTATATGGCACTGCTGCGTGAAATTCAGTCTACCGGAGGAAGACACGCAGGGTTGGTAGAAACAAACATGAGGCTGGAGCTATTTTCACCTAGAGTATTTGGAATCCCACAACGTGATCGTGCATGGCAAATGTTCATTCTGGACGGCGATTCCAGCGCAAGGAACGCTGACAAACCAATGTCTTCTAGCGATATAGCTACAGCTTCCTCTCTATCAGATTCAATTTCCATCCCTCTGTCCCATGTGCACCATCTGTTTCAGTCCCAGGTTCAGGGACCGGGTGGTGCTTTTGATTTTTCCTATGAGAATAAGCCTTATCTCGGTATGTATCGTTATATAGAAGGGTTGGACGCCTATTTGCTAAATGTGGTGGCGCTGGACGGTCCGCTGGGTGATCTCCGTCAGAAACGCAATGCCATGCTGCTCATTATTAGTATGCTGATTGTGTTTATGTCCGTCATTTCTTATACCCTGCATGCCTTCATTCTCAAGCAGCTACATACACTGCGTGAATCCATGAAAAAAGTAGAGCAGGAGGGTGACTTTCAGCTTAGAATTCCAGTATATGGGCGGGGAGAAGTGGCTGAGCTGGCTCTATATTTTCGCAGTCTGCTAAGTCGGATTAACGGACTCATTGCCGAGGCAGTACACAAGCAGGCCGCTGCTCAGGAGGCTGAACTGCTAGCGCTCAAGCATCAGATTGATTCCCATTTTCTCTATAATACATTGGAAAATTTAAAAATGATGGCGGAGATAGAACGACAGTATCCGCTGTCGGATGCCCTTACCTCCCTTGGCTCGATGATGCGTTATAATCTCCAATGGTCCGGGTCATGTGTTGCGTTGCGAGATGAAATCCGCCATATTCAGCATTATGTGGCCATCATGAATATTCGCCACGATAACCAAATTGGATTGGAAATTCATCTATCGTCGGCGTTTATGGAACTGGAGATGCTGAAAATGTCGCTGCAGCCTGTAGTCGAAAATGCTATCAAGCACGGTTGGAGTACATTGCAAAGCCCATTCAGCATCACGATTGAAGCCTGCTCTAAGCAGGATATCATAGAATTGCGTATACAGGATAACGGAGTGGGGATATCTGAAGAAAGAAGAAACGCCATCATGGCTGGTCTAGCGCGAACGGATATGGATTCCCACGAGCCCGGGATGAATGGGGGAATCGGTTTGTATAATGTGCATCGCCGTTTAAGTATGCAGTATGGCGAAGAGTATGGCATAAGACTGGACAGCATCCACGGACAATCGACGACAGTGACCCTAATTTTGCCTAGACGTTACATGATGAGGGGGGGCGGACCATGACGACCAAGCTGTTGATTGCGGATGACGAGAAAAATATTCGAATGGGACTTCAAGCTATGATCGAACGGGAATTTTCCGGTCTCTATGAATGTGTACTGGTCAAGGACGGAAGGGAAGCCTGGCAGCATGTGAAGCAGTTTTTGCCCGAGTTGGTGATAGCGGATATCCGTATGCCTGTTATGGATGGCATTATGCTGATGCAGCATATTCGCGAGCTGGAGCCGGAACGCAGACCTTTGGTGATCATTCTCAGTGGATATGACGAGTTCCAGTATGCGCGCGAAGCGATTCGCTGCGGGGCACGGGAGTATTTGCTCAAGCCGATTGTAAGGGAGGAACTGTTTGGTGCACTGGCAGTTTTGAATGAGGAATTGAAGGAGAGGAACCACCTCATAGACGATAGTGTTGTCAGCGTAGAGAAAGATAGACTGGCTGGCGCGAGTGTGATCCCCGATAGAAACGGTAGCATGACACGTGCTATCCAATACATCCATGCTCATTACAGCGAGGATTTAAATATGGCAGTAGTATCCAATTCAGTATCCTTGAATTATACGTATTTTAGTCAGGCTTTCAAAGCCTATACAGGCCTTAGCTTTGTTCAATATGTAAAAAGGCTACGCATTGCAGAAGCCAAAAAGCTGCTGGAGTGTCAAGGGGGCAAGATTTATGAAATTGCGGCTAATGTGGGTTTTGACAATGCAAAGCATTTTAACAAAGTGTTTCGTGAGCTGGAGGGGATGACCCCACAGCAGTTTCGAGTGCAGAATCAAAAGGGTAATTAGATATAAAGAGGCGGAAAAGTTGCCTGCCTTTTTACCCTTATCCTGATATAATAAACGTAAGCATAACCATGGCCTTCGATCAGAGAGTTTGTACACAATCACACGAATCGCCGAACGGAAGGGGAGAGCATATGGTTATTTATGAAACGGACCAAGCTTATATCATGACGACGCAGCATGACCATGCCCATATTTCGGGTGAGTTGGCTTCGCAATGGGAGGAGAGTGCTTTCAAGAATAGACGTCATAAGCAGGATTTTGTATATGCAGCAAGGGAGCATGATCGGGGTTGGATACAGTTAGACGCTGCTCCTTTCTGGAATGATCATGTGTCTGCACCTTATACATTTATTGATTTTCCGCTCAGTCCACGTTTTGTTTTCTATCGTCTTGGGATTGATGAAGTCGAACAAGGAAGTATGTATGCGGCGTTACTGTGTAGCTTGATGTACAAGGAGCTAGTCGGACGGACCGAGCATCAAAACGCTCAGGACAAGCAGATTACGCATGCTTATCAGGAGGCGGAGGAACAGCGTCGGCAGAGACTCAAACAGGAGCTGGCATGTGGCGTAACCTTCGACTATCAAGTGCGGACCGATGTACGGAGAATGTTGTTTTGCGACGAATTGAGTCTGTTTTTATGCAGCCGAGAGCCGGGTACGCCTACAGCAGATTATGAATGGTTTGCTGAAGGTTTAAGCTTCCCGGCTGTTCGACATGAAAGCGGGCGAGTTTGGGCCGAGTGGCTATCGGATCAGACTGTAGGTCTTTCCTTTTTTCCTTTCAGGGGAAAGGTAGGGATTACTCATACCTTTAAGCAGGTGGACAAGGAGAAAATTCGTACCTTTGGTCTCCTAGAGGCTTACCGTTCTTCCGAATGGACGCATCGAACCTTTACCGTTGAACATATCATGGAAGTAGAAGAACATAAGGAGAATGCCTGACCGTTTACGGATACAGCCTCGAACCATATTTTGTTCGTAGACGCAGAAAAAAGTCAGAGCAAAGCCTCCCTGAACCATGATTCAGAGAGGCTCGCTTTTTCTACCTTTAACATTCTACGATTTTGCAGATGTTTTCGCACGATTGACAACGGTCTGTACCTTATTCAATACCTTATCGCGTGCCCCTTTATTTTTCATCAGATACGTAACACCCATTCCCAATGCTGCTACCACCCATTTTTTATTCTTCATGAATAACGCCTCCTTATGATCATGTTGTCATACACGAATACTTTAAAAGTATCCAAAATGTGAAAAGATGAACGGGATTTTACGATTTAGTGATTCCTTGCACTCGTTCCGCATAACTATGATTTTACCCTTCTCCAACACATCTTACCCGTTCCTTCGCCAATGAAACGATTACGACTGTCTTTTCATGTTTAATGGATATTATCAAATATCCCGCCACAATTGCTTCAGACGCACATGACAGGGAGGTCTTTGTTATGAGAAAGAAGGAAGTTGTTGCCATGCTGCTCGCCGGCGGACAAGGCAAAAGACTCAAAGGACTTACCCGTACACTAGCCAAACCGGCAGTGTTTTTTGGAGGAACTTACCGCATTATTGATTTCCCTCTCAGCAACTGCACTCATTCTGGTATAGACACCGTAGGCGTGTTGACCCAATACGAGCCGTTGGTGCTTCATTCCTATATCGGCGTAGGCAGCGACTGGGATTTGGATCGCCTGGATGGAGGAGTGTTCGTTTTACCTCCGCACGAGAAAGAAAATGGAAACAACTGGTACAGGGGCACGGCGGATGCAATTTATCGAAACCTGCATTTCTTGGATCAGTATGACCCGGAGCATGTACTCATTCTGTCAGGGGATCACATTTATAAAATGGACTACAGTCGAATGCTCCACTATCACAAGGAGAAGGAAGCAGACTGCACCATTTCTGTCATCAATGTCACGATTCAGGAAGCCCAACGATTTGGGATACTGAACGCCGATGATGATCTGAAAATATACGACTTTGAGGAGAAGCCTGAACAGCCGAAAAGTACATTGGCCTCCATGGGCATTTATTTGTTCAAATGGGAGGTGTTACGTCGCTATTTACTGGAAAGCGCAAGCGATTCTGAATCCTCACATGATTTTGGCAAGGATATCATTCCATTACTGCTTCAGCATGGCCGGTCGCTGTATGCGTACCCGTTTGCCGGGTACTGGAAGGATGTAGGTACCATTCAGAGCTTGTGGGAGTCCAACATGGATCTTCTGGTTCAGGATCCGCCTTTGGATCTGAACGATCCTTTCTGGCGCATCTATACCCGCAGTCCCAATCAACCGGCCCAGTATATAACCCAACGGGCGATTCTCAAAAACAGTATTGTAAATGAAGGCTGCATGGTGGATGGAGAAGTAAGGCATTCTGTACTATTTTATGGGGTCGAAGTAGGTGAAGGGAGCGTTATTACCGATTCTGTCATCATGCCGAACGTAAAAATTGGGCGCAATGTACGTATCCACCGGGCTATCGTGAATGAGAACATCGTTATTGAAGACAACGCGTTTATCGGACCTGAAGATAGTTCTGATGAGATTATTTTGTTCGATCAGGAAAGCCAGCTTCATGCACGAATTTAACCCGGATAAGGACGGTGTCTGCTATGAGCCGACTCATTGGAGTTATCAACCTAGATCACGAACTGGATCAGTTGAAGGAGTTGACCTATTTCCGGTGCGGGGCCGCAGTTCCCTTTGCCAGTCGATATCGGCTCATTGATTTTACCTTATCCAACATGATGCATGCAGGGGTGCATGATATTGCACTGTTTATCCGCCGCAAATACCGTTCGCTGCTGGATCATCTGGGTGAAGGTCGGCCTTGGGATTTAGACCGCAGACGGGGCGGGTTGTTTATTTTGCCACCGGACTGGAATGATCCGACGGATGCATCACGTGGAGATTTGCAGCATGTGCACAACAATCTGGATTTTTTTCATCGCTCATCGGGGCAAACCCTTGTTCACGCAGGAACTCAGCATGTCAATAAGGTTGATATCGAGGATGTATACCGTTATCATCGGGAGAAAAATGCAGATGTTACCCTCGTATATAAACCCATAGACCAGCTCCAATCTGAGCATGCTCCTTGTGCACGACTGGAGATTGATGAGAACGGACGGGTGACTGGTATTCATCAGGAGCAGGATCATCATAATATTTATCTGGAAATGTTCGTGATGGACAAAGGCTTGTATCTGGATCAGGTGAAGCATTGCATTGCCCATCAGGATAATCATTTCTTTCGCGATGCCATCCAGAAAAACCCAAGTGGGCTGCGCATTTATGCGTATCGTTATGAAGGTTATCATGCAGTCATTAATTCTATCGAGAGCTACTATAAAAATAGCATGAAGCTGCTGGATCAGCAGCAGTATCAAGCACTGTTCCAGAATCAGCCGGTGCACACCAAAATCAAGTATGAAGCCCCGACTCGTTATACGCACAGCGCCGAGGTGGATCATTCGCTTGTTGCTAATGGCTGCACCATTGGGGGCAAGGTCGAGAACAGTATTCTTTTCCGTGGAGTGCAGGTGGAGGAGGGCGCGCGGGTAAGCAACTCGATTATTATGCAAAAATGTGTCATCCGTAAAGGGGCAGTTGTGGAGAATGTGGTTTTAGATAAAGATGTACAGCTTTCACCAGATCGAACTCTGATTGGAGACATTAGAGTTCCCTATGTCATTGCCAAGAATAGCGTAATTTAAAGGATATACTTAGCCATTAAAACGGAAATAACAGGAGGTACAACTTTGTTCAGCAATAAAGAAGCTTTTAAGCAGGCTTTTCGAGAGCAACTGGTCGGAAGGCTGGGCAAACCGATGCAGGAGGCTCAGTCGGAAGACGTATATAAGGTTTTGGGTGGCATGATTCGTGAACAAGTCGGCAAGAATTGGGCAGAAACGAACCAAGCCTACAAAGAAGGACAAGAGAAGCAGATTTATTATTTTTCACTGGAATTTTTGATAGGTCGTCTACTGGGCAGTAATCTGCTGAATTTGGGCGTACTGGATATGGTTCGGCAGGCATTGGGTGAACTGGGCTGGGATCTGGAGGAAATTGAAGAACAGGAGGCGGACGCGGGGCTAGGCAATGGTGGTCTCGGCCGTCTGGCGGCTTGCTTCATGGACTCGCTGGCATCCCTTGGCTATGCAGGACATGGCTGCGGCATCCGATATAAATATGGTCTGTTTGAACAGCGTATTGTGGATGGTAATCAGGTTGAACTGCCGGATTACTGGCTACAGAAAGGGAATGTCTGGGAGGAACGCCGTCCTGACAAAAAGGTCGAGGTTCATTTTTGGGGAAGAGTGGAAACCCGTGAACAGGAGGGACGTCTTGTATTCGAGACACAGGATGCCGAAACAGTCTGGGCTGTCCCTTACGATATTCCGCTGGTGGGCTATGGTCATGCGCAGGTGAATACGTTGCGGATTTGGAGTGCGGAATCAGCGCTTGATCCCGTTCGAGGACCGATTCGAGGCGAGGGCGGTTATTACCGCTTTCTCGACTACAATCGATCGGTGGAATCCATCTCGGCATTTCTATATCCGGATGACTCCAATTATGAGGGAAAGCTGCTTCGCTTGAAGCAGCAGTATTTCCTGTGCTCGGCCGGATTGCAAAGTATTTTGCGTACGTTCGAGAAGCTTCGTTTACCTTATAGCCAGTTGCCCGATAAAATAGCACTGCACATTAACGATACACATCCGACGCTGGTTATACCGGAACTGATGCGTATTCTGATAGATGTGAAGGGCTTGGGCTGGGATGATGCATGGGATATTACGACGAGAACCGTTTCTTATACGAATCATACGATATTAAGTGAGGCGCTGGAACAATGGCCTGTCAATATGGTACGGGAGCTACTTCCTCGTATTTCCTTGATCATTGAAGAAATTAACAAACGTTATTGCGCTATGCTACTGGAGCGTTACCCGGGTCAGGACATCAAAATTGGTGAAATGGCGATTATTCACGGTGAACAAATCCGTATGGCTCACTTGGCAATCGTCGGCAGCTACAGCGTTAATGGGGTAGCTGCGCTGCATACGCAAATATTGAAGGAACGAGAGATGAAGTCGTTTCACGAGCTGTACCCTGACCGTTTTAATAATAAAACAAACGGGATTGCCCATCGCCGCTGGCTAATACATGCCAACCCGGAGCTGGCAAGCTTGTACGATGAGACCATCGGCACACGTTGGAGAACCCGTCCAAGGGAGCTCATCGACCTGCTTCGTTACAGTGGGGACGAGTCGTTCAAAGAACGGATACAGGCGATTAAGCGAAATAATAAAGTCAGGCTCGCTGAGCATGTTTTTGCAAAACAGGGCGTGCGGCTGGATACGTCCTCCATTTTTGATGTACAGGTCAAACGGTTGCATGGTTATAAGCGACAGCTGCTCAACATTTTGCATGTGATGCATTTATACAGTCAGCTTAAAAGTAATCCTGGCCTGGATGTGACGCCACGCACGTTTGTTTTTGGAGCCAAAGCCGCCCCCGGTTATTTTCTCGCCAAACAGACGATCAAGCTCATTAACAACGTGGCGGACACGATCAATCGGGATGTAGATGTCAAGGACAAGCTGAAAGTCGTTTTCCTTGAAAATTATTCGGTCTCGCTAGCGGAGCTGATTATTCCTGCGGCGGATGTCAGTGAGCAGATTTCCACGGCAGGCAAGGAAGCCTCAGGCACAGGGAACATGAAATTTATGATGAACGGTGCGCTCACAATAGGTACATTGGACGGAGCCAATGTTGAAATGCATGAAATGGTAGGCGATGCCAACATGTTCATTTTTGGATTGAAGGTGGATCAGATCGAGGCATATTACCGAGACGGCCAGTATTCGGCGCGCAAAACAGCCAACAGTGACGAAAGACTGCGTGAAGTGTTGGATCAACTCGTGAACGATGCTCCTTTTACGCGGCATGAACGGGAATTTGAGGCCATTTATCAATCCCTGATTGATCATAATGATGAATACTTTGTGCTCAAGGACTTCGCATCCTATGTGGATACACAGGTTCACATTGAACAAGTGTATCGGAATCCCTCGGAGTGGACTCGGCGTGTTATTGTGAACATGGCCCATTCCGGGAAATTTTCTAGTGATTGTACGATTCAGCAGTATGCGGCTGAGATTTGGGACATTGTACCTCTCCAAAACGATGTCAACAAGCGAATTCTGTCCTAAAACGGCGAAACAGGCGGAATAACATTGCTTTTCGAACGCTGAGGGTTATAATGACAGTATAGACATAAGTAAGGATGGGGGCTGTATTGACTCATTCCTGAACTTGAATAGTACTGTTGAAGGAGTCCTCCTATTGATAAAGCTCAATCCGAAAAGGCTCAAACCTCATAAATCGAAGAAGAAATATAATATGTTTCAAAATATATGGCGTGCGATTCGGCTGAATTTCATCAAGCTGTTGCGCGCCCCTGGTGGAGTTAAAAAGATTTCTTTGGGCTTTGCCATTGGCTTTGCGTTGGAGATGATCGTGATTTCCACGGCTTCTCTGGTATACCTTGTTTTTTATCCGATTGTTCGTCTCTCTGGCGGCTCGCTGCCTGCTGCCATTGTGGGTAACGTTGTAGGTAAGCTGACCTTTTTGCCAATTGTACTGATGCCATTCGCCAAGCAAGTGGGAGCTTGGATTTATCCATCTCATTATCCGGTACATGTCAGGGGCGGACGACTTCACGAGCATTCTTTTATGGAGCTGTTTCACGGCAACTGGTCTGTATTCAGAGACTTGCTGCACGGAGGCTTGCACATCCTGATCGGCATGTCGATTTTCGGTGTGGTGCTGGGCATTATCTCGTATTTTGTCATTCAGGTTCTGTATAATCGTTCACTGCACAAACGGTTGGAAAAGCGGAAGTTGCGTCATGGTGCAGCATTTTCGGCGGCCAGACTGCTGAAGAATGGATAACGATGCATAAGAAAGAAGCTCTTCGAGCCTATTTATTAGGTCCGAAGGGCTTCTTTGAGTTGCGGCAATATCCATGCTTTTGGGAACGGCTCCAGTTCCAGTTGCAAGGGCACAGCAGCCCGCCGCTGCCATAGCTCAAAACGCACAAACTTCTGTTAACTTGGACCCAACCGCCACTAAGCATTTAACATATGTGCTGAACACATTAGCGGGGAAACAAACGATAGAGTTTACAAGTGCAGACACCTCTTTTGACGCTTAGACGGTAAACGGAACTTTGGCTATGCCCGCGAATGGAGTTCGAAATTAAGCAGATTGATTTTATTGAAAAGCGTATGATCTCTATAAGTGTCATACGCTTTTTACATATTTTGTAACAGGATTGGCTTCATTCGCTCGAATCGTTTACAATACGTGTGCATACAACAATGGACGACAGGTTAATGTACATACGAGGAGTGATGAAGTTGCGGAAGATATGGCAAATCTACTTAACAGACTGGAGAAATGTATTCAAAGTATCGACCGGGACTTTATTAGTCATTGGCATCATTCTTTTGCCTTCCGTCTATGCATGGGTGAATTTGAAAGCGATGTGGGATCCGTATGCGAATACATCTGGGATTAAAATTGCAGTAACCAGCCAAGATCAGGGTGCAGAAGTGAATGGTAAAAAGATTAATATCGGCGATGAGGTTTTGCATAACCTTCAAAATAACAAGAAGCTGGGTTGGACTTTTGTCAATGAAGAGGAAGCACGAAAAGGTGTGTTGAATGGTGATTATTATGCCAGCCTGCTGATCCCGAAAGATTTTTCAGAGAAAATTACGAGTGTGCTGACGGAAAATCCGCAAAAGCCGGAAATTGATTACGCCGTAAATGAAAAAATTAATGCAGTAGCTCCGAAAATTACATCTTCGGGGGCAACTTCTCTGACGAACCAGATTAGCCAAAACTTTATTGAAACTGCCAGCCAGGCCGTATTGACAAAGTTGAAGGAAGCCGGAGTCAAGTTGGAGGAGGAGCTCCCGACGATTCGTAACATTGAGAACCGGGTGTTGGAGCTGAATAATCGATTGCCGGATATCGAAAGGTTGGGCAAACAGGCATTGGAACTGGAGCAAAATTTGCCGAAAATAAAGGCACAGGGACAAAAGATCATTGCATTGAAGGAGAAAATTCCTGAAATTAACCGTGCCGGTGACCTGGTACTCAAAATTGACAAAAACATGCCTGAGCTGGACAAGGTAGCCACTGTTATTTTGGATATCCAAAAAAGACTACCTGATATTCAAAAGGCCGGTGATCGAATTGTTGAACTGGATCAAAATTTCAGCAAGGTAGAAAGCGCACTGGCCACCGCCCTAGAGGACACGCAAACGGCTCTTAAAGTTATTAATGCTGCCCAGAAGGCACTGCCAGAAGTACAGAAAATAGCGGACACAGGCAAAGACTTTACAACCGGTTTACTTGAATTTCTGGACAAAAACGAAGGTGCGCTTGATTCGATTGGTACAGTAGTTAAAGAAGACTTACAGCTGGTACAACAAATCGCGAATGAAGTTTCTCAGATTACAGACATCATTCGTGGTGTGGATTTTGATCCTAAAGCAGCACAAGCTGCGGTGAATCGTGTCAGCGGTAGGCTGACAACTGCCGTGGGGGTGCTGGATCATATTTCTCAATTGCTGAACCGTGTGAACGGATACTTGCCAAGTCAACCTCTGGATTCACTTATTTCCCGTGTGAGCGGGGTGGAGGATCGTTTCCGTCGTCTGAATAGCACAGTAACTAGTATCGGGGATGCCATCCAGCGCGATGAAAAGCCTGCGCAAAATCTGCTGGATGACACTGATCGCCTTGCAGGAGAAATCAGTAGCGGAATTGACAGCATTTTGGGCAATTATGATACGGAGTATGCACCCGCCATTCAAAAGGCGCTGGATCAGATCAAATCCGTTGCCCGCAATTCTGCCAATGTGCTGACTACAGCTCAAGAGCAGCTACCGAATATTGAAAAGCTATTAAATGACGCACAGGCTGCAGCTGAATTCGGTCAGCAAGAGCTAACACGTCTCCAACAGGATCTGCCACAATACCGTCAAAAACTGCATGAAGCGGCGACGACGATTCAGGGACGTATGGGCGAGTTTACGAATGCTGTGAACAAAGCGGCAGACTTCGTAAATAACGATTTGCCGGCGGTTAAAAATAAAATTCATCAGGCAGCAGATTTTGTGCGTAATGATTTGCCCAAAGCGGAACAACAGTTTGTCAAAATGGCTGATTTAATTGAAAATAAATTTCCTGAAGCTGAAAAAGCAGTACACCAAGTAGCCAATTTTGTAAGGACCGATCTCCCAGCTGCCGAGGATTCCATACGTCAGGCTGCAGACACAATTCGCAAGCTTAAGGGCGAAAATGCACTCGGACGCGCTATTGCATTGCTCAAGGGGGATGTGAAAAAGGAAAGTGATTTTCTGGGCAGTCCGGTATCGTTGAAGCAGGAGCGGATATACCCAATCCCCAACTATGGTTCTGCGATGTCACCTTTTTACACTACATTGTCGATTTGGGTGGGTGCGATGCTACTGGTCTCGATGTTCAGGGTAGATGTGGATGACCCGGAAGGACAATTTAAAAGCTACCAAGTGTATTTCGGACGGCTTATGACATTCTCCACGATTGGTATTTTTCAGGCGCTGAGCGTATCTCTCGGTGACTTGTTCCTGCTCGGGGCGTATGTGGATGCCAAAGTAGCTTTTGTACTGTCCTCTATGCTGATCAGTCTGGTGTTTACGGCGATGACCTATACACTAGTTTCTGTGTTCGGCAATATCGGCAAGGGACTGGCAGTCATCCTACTGGTGCTTCAATTCTCCAGTTCAGGAGGGACATTCCCGATTGCGACGAGTACACCGTTCTTTCAGGCGCTGAATCCGTTTGTACCATTCACCTATGCGGTTAGTCTGTTACGAGAGACAGTAGGAGGGATGTTGCCTTCAACGGTGACACGGGATGTGGTGATGCTGTTTGTATTTATCGGTGTTTGCTTCCTATTTGGATTGGTGTTTAAGAAGCCGCTCAGCAAGCATACGAAAAAAATGGCCGAGCGAGCAAAAGAAACGAAATTGATTCCTTGATTGTAAAAAAAGTGAGTTACGGTGGTTGAAGTGAGCCGCTCCGCGAAGGATTTGATCTTACGATCGCTGTTGTCACGAGATTCTTGGGATTAGATAGACATGAAAAGGTAAGAATCCCGTGGCAAAGGCGAACGCTTCGCTTCTCCAGATTCAAATTCTCCGCTCCGCTGGTAACCACCGTAAAGTCACTTCTTTTAATATTTGGGGGTAGTATAAGGGGAGATGGCCTCGCGCTTGCTGCTTTTGCGGTGCGTGGGGCTTTTTTGCATGCGTTATCCAACCTTTAAATTGCATTCGGGGTTGTTTCAATGTGGTTTGTTCTGGTGAATAAACTGAGTATGGTCTTTTTTGGCATGTCATTTTGCGGAATTTTAAAATCCTTAGGCAAAGGCGGGAGATAGTATGGAGTATTCATACTTAGGAAAGTCAGGCTTGAAGGTTAGTCGGTTATGTCTGGGCACGATGAATTTCGGACCGGAAACCGAAGAAAAGGATGCGTTTAAAATTATGGATGCCGCACTGGATGCAGGCATTAACTTTTTTGATACAGCTAATGTATATGGCCATGATCGTAAAGGTTGGACAGAGGAAATTATCGGACGTTGGTTCCAGCAGGGCGGCGGAAGACGCGAGAAAGTCGTGTTGGCAACGAAGGTATACGGAGATATGAAAAATGAACATGACGGACCCAATGCAGGATCAGGCTTGTCTGCTTATAAAATTCGCCGTCATTTGGACGCGTCGCTGAAACGTCTTCAAACCGACCATGTAGAGCTATATCAAATGCATCACATTGACCGTAATGTGTCATGGGATGAACTATGGGGCGTATTCGAGTCCGTGGTGGATCGCGGACAGGTTGATTATATCGGTTCTAGTAATTTTGCAGGCTGGCATATTGCGGTGGCGCAAGCCGAAGCGAAGGCACGACGTTTTCTGGGGCTTGTATCCGAGCAGCATTTGTACAATCTGAACGAACGTTCCGCTGAGCTTGAAGTATTACCGGCAGCTCAGGAGCTGGGTCTGGGTGTGATTCCATGGAGCCCGCTGGCGGGCGGACTGCTGGGACGGAATGCGTTAGCAGGTACTGGTTCTCGCAGCGCACGCGCCAAAGAAAAGGTGGAGCAGAATCGTGCGAAGCTGGAGCAATTTGCAGCATTGTCCCGCGATCTGGGTGAAAAGGAAGACGTGATTGCACTGGCTTGGGTACTGTCCCATCCGGCCGTAACGGCTCCAATTATCGGACCACGGACCTTAGAACAGTTAGAGGATGCTCTACGGGTACCTGAGGTCAAATTGAGCGAAGATGTGCTTGCCAAGCTGAATGAGATTTTCCCCGGTCCGGGAAAACCTGCCCCAGAAGCCTACGCTTGGTAATCATACTTCGTACTCGTCATAAAGCATCATTCTTTGTGAGAAATAATCGGCAAAAAGCAGCAGATCAGGAGCTTCCTCTTTGATCTGCTGCTTTTTTTCTGGTGCCTGATCCACACTTGAACGACCATGGCAAGAATAAATATACGCTAAACGGGATCTATTTTTTTAGATATTATTTGCTGAGTGGATCACCCCTGAAAACACAGCCACCAAGGCGGACTGTACCGTCTGTTCCTTATTTGGCATTCCCACGCTGAAAACTCCATATACAGAAAACAATAACCAGAAGGGGAAGCTGGCTAATGTCATCCCGAGCACACGTTGATAGGCATCCAATCGTCCCGCACAGGCTTCCATCATTTTACGATTATTTAATGGATAGATTATTCATTTCAAGAGTTTCTTCACAGTTGACAAGGCAAAAGGGATGCTGTATATTACTGAAAGTTGATGTTAATAGTAATTATTACGATTTAAAAGAATGAAAAGCTAATATTCAAGGGAGCGTACCAGCGATGAATAAGAAACCAATACCGGTAACCGTGTTGAGCGGATACTTGGGTGCAGGAAAAACAACGATTTTGAATCATGTATTAAACAATCGGGACGGAATGAAAGTGGCAGTCATCGTCAACGACATGAGTGAAGTGAATATAGATGCTGAGCTGGTTAAAAAAGAGGGCGGCTTGTCCAGAACAGAAGAAAAACTGGTCGAGTTGTCTAATGGTTGTATTTGCTGCACATTGCGTGAAGATTTATTACTGGAGGTTAAGAAGCTGACGGAACAAGGCGATTTTGATTATATTTTAATCGAATCTACAGGCATCAGTGAACCCGTGCCAATCGCTCAAACTTTTACATACGTTGATGAAGGAACTGGCATTGATTTGGCTTCGCTGGCAAAACTGGATTGCATGGTGACCGTAGTTGATGCGAACCGTTTCTGGCATGATTTTGAATCAGGAGAAACGCTATTGGATCGCAGGCAGGCTACTGGTGAAGACGACACGCGTGATATCTCGGACTTGCTGATTGACCAGATTGAAACCTGTGATGTATTGATTCTGAATAAGTGCGATCTGGTTCAGCCTGAGGAGCTGGACAAGCTGGAGGGTGTGCTACGGAGATTACAGCCTGAAGCCCGAATCATTCGTACTTCCAAGGGAAAGGTCGCTCCTTCGGACATTTTGAATACAGGGCTGTTCAATTTTGACAAGGCTAGTCAATCCGCTGGATGGATTCGGGAGCTGGAGCTTGAAAGCCATACACCAGAAACGGACGAATATGGGATCAATTCCTTTGTATATCGCCGTCGAAGACCATTTCATCCTGCGAGATTGGCTGAATTTATGAACTACTGGCCGGAGGAGGTCGTTCGCGCCAAAGGTTTGGCCTGGATTGCAACCCCGCAGGATTGGGCAGCGAGTATTAGCCAGGCAGGACCATCTATTCAATTTGGCCCTGCGGGAAGCTGGCTTGCTGCGTTATCTGAAGAAGAACGGCAGGAGATCGTTGCAGCTGACCCAGAGGCTCTGGACCATTGGGATGAACAATGGGGCGACCGCATGAACGAAATCGTCATGATAGGTATCGGAATGAATCGACCGGACTTGGAAGAAGAGCTAGATGAATGTCTGCTGAACGATAACGAAATGGATATGGACTGGTCCAGTTTTGAGAATCCGCTTCCTTGGCCGACATGATGAAGCTAGTTGATCCATTCAGTAATAAAGTCCATACATTTTTTAGCGGCTGGAGAAACATTTTTTAAGGAAGCGGTAGCGATACCGATAGTACGGGAATGCCTTTCGTCCAAAGGTCGAATAGAGATGTCGTAAGGAATGTGAGACAGGATCATTTCAGGAAGAATACTCACGCCTAGGCCATTCTGCACCATAGCCATAATCGCATGGTCATCTTCTAATTCATATTTGATTTTAGGTGACATATTATGCTGTGAAAAAATATTTCTTACATCCGTATCACAGCCTGCAACAGGCATAATGAAAGGCTCATCTCTGAGCTGTTCTATTCGAATTGAGGCTTGCTTTCCAAGAATATGATCGGAAGGAAGTAGACAAAGCATGCTTTCTTCTTTTAATGGCAACGCCTCTAATGCGTCTAACGTGGGTAGGTTCACAAAGCCGAAATCAGCTTCCCCACTGACTATCCAGCTCTCAATTTCATGGTAGTTCCCATCGAGCAGTTTTATTTCAATAAGAGGAAACTGCTCATTGAATTTTTTTAGAATACGGGGCAGCCAATGAATAGAGACGCTTGAAAATGTGCCGATCTTTACGGTTCCGATTTCTAATCCTTTAATTAAAGCTACCTCTTGGTAGAGCTTTTCGTCCATTTGTACAATCTCTCTAAATCGCTTCATTAATCTTTCCCCGTTATTGGTCAATCTGATGCCTGAACGACCTCGGATCAGAAGAGTCAACCCTAATTCATGTTCCAGTCCAGAGATCGCATGGCTGATTGCTGATTGTGTAAGATTTAAAACTTCCCCGGCCTTTGTGAAACTTCCCATTTCAACTACGCAAAGAAAAATCTTATATTTAAACAAATTCGTGTTCACTCCTATTTTTTATGAAATATATTCATGTATCATATCAGATATATTCATTTTTTTTATTTAATATTTATGATTATAATCAAATTAAAGAAAGGTTATTTAATTTTGTTTTAGGAGGGGCATATGAACTCAATTGCTAAAACTCCTCGTCCGCCCTATTATGCGGCTATCTTTACTTCTGAACGTACGGAAGGAGATGGCGGGTATGGAGTGATGGGAGACAAAATGGTGGAACTGGCTGCCCAACAGCCAGGTTTTCTAGGTGTGGAAAGTGTTCGTGACCACAATGGAGTAGGCATTACAGTTTCCTATTGGGAGTCTCTGGACGCTATAAAAAATTGGAAACATAACGAGCTGCACAAGGTAGCGCAGGAAAAAGGGAAATCCGAATGGTATAAAACATTTGGTTTAAGAGTGAGCAAGGTAGAACGAGATTATTTTTTTACAGTGTAAATAGGTTCAATATCCAAGTTAGTGCTTAGCATGAAGCCGAATCTGGAAATAAAGGTTTTCCATTATTCATTAAAAGGACAAGCCAAAGAAGTCCCATATAGGGACTTCTTTGGCTTCTCTGTCAGAAAGAAATTATCATCAATTTTGGAAAACGTAAACGGTTCTATTCATATTCAGTTCATAAACGTGGGTTATCCTCTCTATAGAAACCGTATAGGGAGGATATGAATGTGGATTATACAGACAGAAAAGAGACCTTGGCCATTGAAGCAAGGGGACTCGTTAAAGCTTTTGGTGATAAGCATGCAGTTGACGGTGTCGATTTGAATGTACGTGCTGGCACGATCTACGGGGTGCTCGGTCCTAATGGAGCAGGTAAGACGACTACCATCCGAATGCTGTCAACATTATTACGGCCTGATAGGGGATCGGCCCGTATCTTCGGGCACGATGCAGTAAAGGAACCGCAGGTTGTGCGTCAATTGATCGGGGTGACAGGCCAGTACGCATCGGTCGATGAGTCGCTTAGCGCTACCGAGAACCTGATCATCTTCTCCAGGCTACTTGGACTGGGACGTGCCGAGGCGCGTCATAAGGCAGCGGAGCTGCTGGAGGAATTTGGCTTGGCCGAAGCGGCCAAAAGACCGCTAAAGCATTTCTCCGGAGGTATGCGCCGCCGGCTGGATTTGGCCGCAAGTCTCATTGCCAAGCCGCCGCTGATTTTCCTGGATGAGCCGACCACCGGATTAGACCCGCGCACGCGTGTCCAGATGTGGGACACGATCCGGCGTCTGGTCAAGACCGGTTCCACCGTACTGCTCACAACCCAGTACCTCGACGAGGCGGATCAACTTGCTGACCGAATCGCGGTGATCGATCATGGTCGGGTAGTCGCTGAGGGTACGGTGGATGAACTGAAAGCGGCAGTAGGAGCGTCGACTCTGCAACTCAAAGTGCAAAATCAACAGGACATTGAGAGAGCTGTTCAGATCGTTGAACAGGTGCTTTCAGTCAAGTCCAGCGTGTCAGTGGAAGCTGGAAAGATTATTTCTCCGATGGCCAATGCAGATCGGGTAACGGACCTGCTGATTGCCCTCCGTACTGGAGAGATTCACCTAGCAGAGATGAGTGTGCAGAAGCCGACGCTCGACGAGGTGTTTTTGTCCATCACTGGTCATGGAGCACAAGTAAACAAGCAGCAGACGTCCCAAGGAGCGTATGCTGTGGAGGGGGTGAGAGCATGAAGAGTACTACTGTTATAACAGGTTCTGATCGCACATTGAAGAAGTCTGTGAGTTTCAGGCAGGCGTTCTCCAATTCCATGACGATGGCCTACCGAGGCATTCTAAAGATCCGGCATACTCCCGAACAATTGTTTGATGTCACGCTCCAGCCGATCATTTTTACCCTTATGTTTACCTATATCTTTGGCGGCGCCATCTCAGGAGACGTGCAGCATTATTTGCCGGTTATTATTCCAGGCATCCTCGTGCAGACTGTGATCTCGACCTCCGTCGTTACCGGCGTCCAACTACGTGAGGATATGGACAAAGGAGTGTTCGACAGGTTCAAGTCACTCCCAATCGCACGGATTGCGCCTTTGGCTGGAGCTCTTCTGGCTGACAGTATCCGGTATACAATTGCGACTGTACTTACCTTCGCCATGGGGTATATTTTGGGGTATCAGCCAGGGGGAGGACTGCTGAGTGTCGCTATCGCCGCGCTTCTGGTCATCGTGTGTTCTTGGGCGGTCAGCTGGATTTTTGCCTTCTTTGGCGTGATTGCCCGCACTGCTTCTAGTGTACAGGGCATCTCCATGATTGTTCTGTTTCCGCTCACTTTTGTTTCCAACGCATTTGTGCCTGTCGGCACAATGCCTGGTTGGTTGCAGTGGTTTGTGAACGCCAACCCGATTTCACATCTTGTGAACGCAGTCAGAGAGCTTGCGAATACGGGAACGATTGGCGGGGAACTGGCGATCTCCCTGCTTGGCGCTACAGTCATTGTGGCGATCTTCGCGCCGCTTACGGTGCGTGCTTATATGCGTAAAGCATAAGATGGCAGTCTTCTTGACGAGGACGAGAGATTTAAGGCAGAGTTAGTTAGGGGGGATTGAAATGACGCGTGTATTGGTCGTTGATGATGATCCGCATATTCGTGAACTGGTCGGACACTTTTTGAGAATGGAAGGTCTGGAGGTAGTCGAGGCGGTGGATGGTTTGGACGCGATGCGCATTTTTGATGAAATCAAGGTCGATTTGCTTGTTCTTGATATCATGATGCCGGGAATGGACGGTTGGGAGCTGTGCCGTAAGCTGCGAGAGCAGACCGACCTGCCGCTGCTTATGCTTACAGCCAAAGGCGAGACGTCACAGATCGTGAAAGGCTTCGCGCTCGGAACGGACGACTATCTTGTCAAGCCATTCGACCCCATGGTGCTTGTCGCACGAGTGAGGGCTTTATTAAAACGTTATCGTATCATGGCTTCAAAATCAGTAACTGTCGGAGATCTTGTCCTGCGCAGCGATACATTTGAGTGTCGGGCTGGAGAGAAGGAGACTACCCTGCCGCTCAAGGAATTTGAGCTGCTCTTCAAGCTGGCCAGCTATCCTGGCAAAACCTTTACCCGCGACCAGCTGATCGAACAGATCTGGGGTTATGATTATGAGGGAGACGAAAGAACGGTTGATGTCCATATCAAACGCCTTCGGGAACGGTTTCCGGAGGCAAGCCACTCCTTCCGGATCAGTACGATCCGGGGGTTGGGTTATCGGCTGGAGGTACGGCAATGAAGAGGGAACCGGGATTCCTCCATATCCTTGCGAGACTCATGCTGGTGTTATTGGTGCTGTATCTCAGTTGGACTGCCGCGTTCTTTATTATGGAGGCGATCTATTCGCACATGTCATGGGCTCCCCATGGTTTGTTCGTCTTTCTTATGAATACGACGCTAGGCTTTTTCTTCTTCGGTATTATCAGTATGACGGTAAGGCGTTTCTTCCAGCCTAGAGAACAGCACGCTTTTACCGAAATGATCGCTGCTTTAAAACGTATTTCGCAAGGAGACTTTCACATTAACCTGGATTGGGACCTCGGCGGGCGGGACGGAAAACATCGGAGGCCGCATCCTTATGTACAGTTGGTGGACAGTATCAATGATATGGCTGCAAATCTGAAGGCTATGGAAAAGCTACGGGAGGAGTTTATTTCGAACGTATCCCATGAAATCGGCTCACCGCTGACCTCGATAATCGGATTCGCCAAAGCGCTCAAGAACGAGAATCTGAATCGTGAGCAGCGAGATCGGTATTTGACGATCATCGAGACGGAGTGTATTCGTCTATCCAAGCTAAGCGATAATCTCATGAAGTTGGCGATTCTGGATTCGGAGCGGCATCCGTTTCGTCCGTCCCTTTATCGGCTGGACAAGCAGCTAATTTCGCTTATTCTCGCCTGCGAACCGCAATGGGAGGCTAAAAAAATCGATATGACTGTTGAAGTGGATATAGTTGAGGTCAACGCAGACGAGGATCTGATGGGCCAGGTTTGGGTGAATCTTCTTCACAATGCCATTAAATTTACACCGCAGGGTGGAAGCATATCTGTTTCTCTCTCAACTAACGGTGATCAGGCGGTTATCTGCATTGCGGATACGGGACAGGGTATCAACGAACGGGATCAGCAGCGCATTTTTGAACGATTTTATAAAGCAGACCAGTCACGGGCCCGAACTGCAGGAGGCAGTGGCTTGGGACTGTCCATTGCTTATAAAATAACAGAGATGCATACTGGCTCTATCTCTGTATCCAGCAAGGTGGGAGAAGGAACGGTATTTACAGTTATTCTGCCGCTGCGCCAGAAAGTAATGGAAGGCAGCAGCAACTGTGAAATGTACACCGGCACAGTAAGTTAAAAAGGAGCGTCTTCAAAGCCATAAGCGGCTGAAGGACGCTCCTTTTTAGTTCCCATGCTTCTACTCTTATGGCATATGCGTATGTGCTCAGGACTTAGATGTATTTACCGGCTGCATCTCCTGTATAGCTTCTTTCAAGCTTTGTGAGCATTGCTCATATAGCTGTTTTCTTTGTTGCTCACTGGAACCAGATGCGAGTTTTTGCAACTCCGTTGTGCATTGTTCCAGCAAAGTCAGCACGGCTTGATTCGAATCCTGCACCTTGCTTAGCTGTACATTATCACTATATTGGTCAATGTACAGTTCCCCTTGTGGGTCCACCTGTGCGAAAAACACATCTTTGACCGTTAGGCTCTTTTCCTTTAGCTTGGCATCCAGCCATTGTTGAGTAACCCCCATATATGCCATTTGTTGCTCCATAAGTTGCCCATCCATAATGACTGCTGTGGGTTCCTTCTCCGGTAATTGCTGTATATTCAGATCCTTAAGCGTTACAGGCTGCCTGTCTTTAGTCAACAGCACGTTGATCTCACCGCTGGTCTCCATAATGGCAAATTCTACGTCTGCTACCTTGAATGCATTTTTGCTCCGCAACTGTTCCATGAGTTCATCCAGGGTAAGCCGTTCCTTTTTCAGATTATCCTCTAAAATTTTGCCGTCTTTGATCAGGATCGTCGTCTTTCCATCTGATAAATCTCTGACTTTCTTGCTTTTAATTTGCAAATATTCAATGCTAAGTGTTGTCAGTACCCATACGGCTAACGATACAGTCCCCAAGTACCAGGAGGATTCACGTTCCAAAGGAATAGAAGCCGCCAAGTTACCGATGGTGATTCCAGTTATATATTCGAACAAGGAAAGCTGTGATACCTGGCGTTTTCCAAGAATCTTGGTAATCACAAAAAGAGTAACGATAGCTAATAACGTACGTAAAGCTACCAAGGCCCATTCCTGCATATCTCTAACCTCATTTCATTTCGCCACAAGGGCGCTACTATTCCAAGGATGTCCGCGCCAAGGCCCATTTAAACTCCAATTCATCTAAATTTAAAAAACCAGGCTGCCAATAAACCGATTAAATACGATATAAAATTAAAATTTTCTATCGTTGAATTAGCAATGTCTATTACACAAGCGATTGACGGAAAAGGGGCAGCAGGATACATTATAAATATAATTCTTATTTAATTCATCGGGATTATAAACATTAAGCTCACGGAGGTATGTATATGTCGTCCAAACCTAAAGTTGTATTGTGGAGCAAAACCGGCTGTCATTTTTGTGGAGAGATCAAATCGTACCTGGAATCCCAAAATCAGCCGTATGAAAATATCCAAGTGGACGGAAATGATGCGCTGCGTGACGTGCTGGAGACCAAATATGGTATTCGTTATGTCCCTGTCGTCGAGGTAGGCGGCGATAACAAATATGAAGCACTGCTCAACCCGGATCTGGAAGAGTTGGGTAAAGTGCTGGAAAGTTACAATCAAGTGGTATAAGCCGACGGGAAATCATTATTTTCAAGAGAGGTGGAAGGGTTATGGCTAAGAATAGACAAATTAAATTTGGTGCGATTATTCACGGTGTTGGGGGAAGCATGACGACTTGGCGTCACCCTGAAGTACCTGCGGATGCGAGTGTTAACTTTGAATTTTATAAAACGCAGGCGCAAAAGGCAGAGGAAGGAAAGTTTGACCTCGTATTTATCGCAGATGGCCTGTTCATTAACGAAAAATCCATTCCCCACTTTCTGAACCGTTTTGAACCAATTACGATTTTGTCCGCTTTGGCTGGGGTGACGAAGCATATCGGACTGGTCGGCACACTGTCGACTTCCTATAGCGAACCGTTCACGGTAGCACGCCAGTTTTCTTCCATTGATCATATAAGCGGAGGTCGTGCAGGCTGGAATGTGGTGACTTCCCCGCTGGAAGGCTCTGCCCTTAACTTTAGTAAAGGCGAGCACCCGTCGCATCCGCAGCGCTATAAAATTGCAGAGGAATATTTACAGGTTACCAAAGGACTGTGGGACTCGTGGGAAGAGGATGCGTTCGTTCGTGATAAGGAAGCCGGCGTATTCTTTGATCCTGAAAAGCTGCATACATTGAATCATAAAGGTGAGTTTTTCTCTGTGCAGGGTCCGCTGAACATTGGACGATCCAAGCAGGGACAGCCGGTTATTTTCCAGGCAGGTTCCTCGGAGGATGGCAAAAACCTGGCCGCCAAGGAAGCGGATGCTGTATTTACAGGACATGAAACGTTAGAGGAAGCGCAGCAGTTTTATCGTGATGTGAAAGAACGTGCGGTACGTTATGGTAGATCCGAAGAGGATATTGTCATTTTGCCGGGCATTTCGCCGATTATTGGCAGCACGACGGAGGAAGCAGAACGTAAGTATGAAGAGATCACTAATCTGGTGACGATTGAGGCTGCGTTAAAATATTTGGGACGTTTCTTCGATCATCATGATTTCTCACAATATCCGCTGGATGAGCCATTCCCTGAGCTTGATGGTATTGGCAGCAATGCGTTCCGCAGCGGTACAGATAAAATCAAACGAGTAGCCAAGGAACAAAATTTGACCTTACGCGAGGTTGCGTTGCGTTCAGCTACACCGAGAACCTCTTTTATCGGAACCGCTGAGCAAGTAGCGGATCGAGTGCAGGAGTGGTTCGAAAGAAAAGGGGCAGACGGATTCATTATTGGTTCTGATGTGCCATCGGGTCTGCATGACTTCGTCAATCTGGTTGTGCCTATTTTGCAGGAACGCGGTATTTACCGTCAGGATTATGAATTTAGCACACTGCGTGAAAACCTGGGCGTGCCTATTCCTGAGAACCGCTATACAGCAGCCAGATCCAAAGTGAAGGTTGACGCATAACAGAAGGAGGGAAAAATATGTCCAAGGTTGTCATCCTATCAGGCAGTCCGTCTACACAATCCCGTTTATACGGCTTGATTAACTATACAACGGAGCAGTTGCAGCAGGCTGGAGCGGAGGTCACATTACTGAATGTGGTCGACTTGCCAGCGGAGGATCTGGTCACAGCTAACTTTAACAGCCCCGACGTCACAGCATCACTTGCATTGATTGCAGCAGCGGATGCCGTTATTGTGGCTTCTCCAGTCTATAAGGCGTCCTATTCAGGGCTATTGAAAATATTCCTGGATTTGGTTCCGCAGGAGGGGCTAAGAGGGAAACCAGTCTTGCCTTTATTTATCGGAGGTACACTGGCTCACCTGCTGGTCATTGACTATGCCTTGAAGCCGGTTATTAATGCACTGGGCGGAAGACATATTCTTGGCGGGGTGTATGCAGTGGATCAGTGGGTCGAACGTCTGCCAGATGGAGCATACGGGTTGTCGGAAGAATTGGTTGCACGGTTGGAACGTTCTGTTAAAGAACTAAATGAGCTATTAAAATTATAGATATTTTCAATATTTCCATTGACAGGTCGTTCAGTGAGTTTTATGATACAAAAAAACCAAGTTAACTTATTGGATAAATGTATATAAAACTTACTGGGGGACTTGCGTATGAATATCGAGAATATGGAAGCCTTTGTATACGTGAATCATTATGGGAGCTTTAATAAGGCTGCAGAAGCCTTGTTCTTGTCCCAGCCCTCTGTTACAGCCCGGATTCAGACGCTAGAGCGCGAGCTAGAATGCAAGTTGTTCGACCGCCAAAGCAAGCAAACGGTTCTGACGGAGGATGGACGAAAGTTTCTTCCTTATGCGGAGCAGATGCTTCAGCTGCTGCAAAAAGGGAAACAAAAGCTCCAACAGCGTAAGAAAGCCCCTCAGCAAATTCGAATTGGTTGCACGATATCGGTGTCGAACTACATCATTCCTGAAATATTAAAGCAGCTTCGTGCCCGTTATCCAGAGGTTAACTACAAAATTGTGACGGCTACGACGGATCAACTGGTACATAAACTGTTGAACCGTGAGGTAGACATTAGTTTTGTCCGTAAAGTGATGCATCCGGCTATCCGTACGCTTGCTTTTTATGAAGATCCGATTTCCCTGTATGTATACGACGGCCATCCGTTTATGAAGACAGGAAAGGCCAGCATACAGGATATTCAACGTGAAACACTGGTGTTTTTCGAATGCGGATCACTAGATTGGATGAGAATTCATCGCGCTTTTGAATCACTGGAGCAGCCACCGGACATTGCTTTTCAGGTAGACAATGTGGTCACGGCCAAAAAGCTGGTATTGGAGGAAGCGGGTATTGCCTTTTTGCCAGATGTCTGTGTGAACCGTGAAGTAAAAGATCAGAAACTGTTCCGTATCCATGTTCCAGAGGTAGCTGGGGTGTCGATGCAGATTAGCATAATAGCGACCAAAGAAGACTGTGCAGTGACCTCGGATTTTGCAGATGCACTGACAGAAGGTTTCCGGGGTGCTGTTTTGTTATAGAAAAGTTCTATGGCTTGATGGATTGACGTATAGGTTTCCAGGTGTTAAATTAATCACATCCTAAAACCGATTAAACTTATAGGAATTATTAATTATTGGATGTTGTAGCTACCATGTATGTCGCAAACTGCTGATATACAAAGAGATGAGGGGGATTCATATGAAAAAGTGGTTTGCAATTTTGTCTGTTATGGCAATCATCCTGGTGTTGGCAGGCTGCGGTTCCTCAGATAACGCGTCTAGCGCGTCAGGTTCAAGCGGAGACGTGAAGAAAATTATCGTAGGCACAGGTACTCAATTCAAAAATGTATGCTTTATTGACGAAAACGGAAATTTAACAGGTTTTGATGTGGAGCTGATTAAGGAGCTGGACAAGCGCCTGCCTCAATACGAATTTGAATTCAAAACGATGGACTTTGGAAATTTGCTGCTAAGTCTCGATGCCGGCAAGATTGATCTGGTATCGCATCAAATGGAAAAAAACCCGGAGCGCGAGGCCAAGTATCTGTTCAACAAAAATCCGTATAGCATTTTTCTGAACAGAGTCGCTGTAGCGAAGGATAACAATACCATTCATTCAATTGATGATTTGAAAGGGAAAAAGGTACTCACCAGCCCAACCAGTAATGCGGCGTATGTGCTGAAAGAGTATAACAAAACCCACGGAGATGCCCTGAATATCGTTTATACGAGTGGTGCAGCCAATGATACGGTACAGCAAATTACGAGCGGCCGTATAGATGCTACCGTTACGACAGACTTTGCGAACCGTTTTAACACCGATGAAAAAGGAGAAGTAGCTCTGAAAACCGTTGGTGATCCTTTGACTCAATCGGATGTACTGTATGTACTGAACAAAAATGAGCAAGGGTTGGCGGATGACCTCGACAAAGCCATTCAGGAAGTGAAGGACGACGGTACGCTGTCGAAGCTGAGCATTAAATGGCTTGGAGAGGATTTCACTAAGTCTCTGGAAGATGTGAAAAAAGAAGGTAGCAGCAGTAAGAAGTAAGGATAGACGTGGACATTTCAGCGGTCAGGGTACTCTATGTATTCTGGCCGCTGATGTATAGAAAGGAGGCAGGCATATGAGCAGAGAGTTCAATATTGACTATGTTTTTAGCTTTATCCCGAAAATGCTGTCTTACTTACACATCACCTTGTTTATTGTGGCAAGCTCGCTTGTATTGGGGCTTATCATTGGTCTGTTGGTTGCGCTGCCTCGCATGTATAACATTCCATTTCTCAAACGTGTTTCTCAAGTGTATGTTTCCTTTTTTCGCGGAACACCTATTCTAATCCAATTGTTTCTGGTGTATTACGGCCTGCCGGAGCTACTAAAGCTGGTGGATATCAATTCCTCCAGATGGGATGTGCTGTGGTTTGCCGTAGCAACCTACGCGCTCAATAGTGGAGCCTTTATTTCCGAAATTATCAGGTCAGGAGTAGAGGCTGTAGATCGGGGGCAAATCGAGGCTGCACAGTCCGTCGGAATGTCAGGCTATCAGACCTTTACACGTATCATTATGCCGCAAGCGCTGGCTGTCGTGGTTCCGGTATTTTCCAATCTGGTGATTGGCAATCTGAAGGATACTTCGCTGGCATTTACGATCGGAGCGATGGAGATGACAGGGAAATCACAGACATTAGGGTCAGCTACCCAACATTTTGTTGAAACCTATATCGCGTTATCCCTTATCTATCTGGTGATCAGTCTGATTTTACAAAAATTGTTCAAGGTGCTGGAAAATACGCTTCTCCGGCATGAGCATCGGGATGCAGTACAGAAAGAACCCGAAAAACGAAAAAGCTTTGTGGTGCGTTACCTGAGAAGTCCCCGTCTTAGTAAAGGAGGTAAAGGCATATGAGTCTGGATTTTGGCTTTATATATACTGCCTTTTTAGGGTTGTTCTCCGCGTTGCCCAACACTTTAATTATTACGGTGGTTTCCGTACTGGCAGGGTTGGTCATCGGTATTATAACGGCGCTGGCGCGAATCTATAAGGTTCCTGTGTTGTCCCAGATTTCTCACGGTTACGTTACCTTTATCCGTGGCACACCGATGCTGATGCATTTGCTGCTTATTTATTTTAGTTTACCTTTGTTGATTGATGCGGGAGCGAAGCATTTCGGCTGGCCGCTGCAATCCAAAGATGTTCCTTATATGGTATTTGCACTCATTTCGTTTTCCATTACCAGTGGCGCGTATATGTCTGAGGTCGTCCGTTCTGGAATTCAATCGGTCAACAAGGGACAAATCGAGGCGGCTTATGCCGTCGGTATGACGACGTGGCAAGTGCTGAGACGGATTGTATTTCCGCAGGCGTTCGTGGTGAGTTTGCCAAACCTGACGAATTCCGTTATTGGGATGCTTCATGGCTCTACCTTGGCCTTCACGGTTTCGGTCACAGAAATCCAGGCACAGGCTGAGATTCTGGCATCTACCAACTGGAAATATTTAGAGGTATATATTGCAGCTGCACTGCTATTTTGGGGCTTGACGGTATTGATTGAACGAATATCCGGCTTGGTGGAGAAAAAAATCAATGTGTTTAATGGAGGTGGAGCATCATGATCCGTCTGCAAAATATTACGAAGTCGTTCGGCAAACATGAAGTGCTCAAAGGCATTGATTTGACCGTGAACAAAGGCGAGGTCGTCGTTATTTTAGGCCCGAGCGGTTCAGGAAAAACGACTCTGCTACGCTGCATTAATTATCTGGAAAAGCCGAATGATGGGGAAGTCAGCATTGGCGATTTTACAGTGAACTGCAAGCGACCTGCGAAGAAGGATGTTTTGGCTCTACGTCAAAAGACGGCTATGGTTTTCCAGCAATACAATTTGTTCAAGCATAAAACAGCACTGGAAAATGTCATGGAAGGACTTGTCGTTGTCCGCAAGGTCAAGCAGGAGGAAGCGAAAAAAATCAGCATTGAAGTGCTGGAAAAGGTCGGTCTGGGTGAAAAGCTGAATCATTATCCAAGCCAGCTATCTGGCGGGCAGCAGCAGCGTGTTGGCATAGCGCGTGCTTTGGCGCTGAACCCGGAAGTGATTTTGTTCGATGAGCCGACTTCGGCGCTGGACCCTGAATTGGTGGGTGAGGTGCTGTCGGTGATCCGCAAGATTGCAAAGGAAGGTATTACGATGATTGTCGTTACACATGAAATGGGCTTTGCGCGCGATGTTTCAAATCATGTGGTATTTATGGATGGCGGTCATATTATCGAGGAAGGCACACCGGACGACATTTTTAACCACCCCAAAGAGGAACGTACCAAACAATTTCTGAAACGGATTACACCGGAGTATAACTATTCAATTTAGACGGGAGAGGGAGACATGAGTATTAAAATCGGAGTATTGGATCAAAGCCCCATACACGAGGGGGAAACGGCAGCGCAGGCCCTTCGTAATACGATTAAGCTAGCACAGCATGTAGAGGAATTGGGATTTACGCGCTTCTGGGTATCAGAGCATCACGATTCCGAACAGGTTGCGGGCTCTTCGCCAGAGGTACTCATTTCCCATTTGCTGGCACGCACTGAGCGTATTAAAGTCGGTTCTGGTGGAGTGATGCTTCAGCATTACAGCCCTTATAAAGTAGCTGAAAACTTTAATGTGCTGTCCTCTCTTGCACCGGGTCGCGTAGATTTGGGAATCGGACGCGCACCGGGCGGGTTGCCGAAATCCACACAGGCGTTACAACGAAACATTCATGATGCGCCTTCTCTCGAAGAAAAAATTGATGAAGTAAGTCGCTATATTCATAATATTCCGTCTGAAGAAGGACCGTTAGCCGGGTTACAGGCGAATCCGATTCCAGAAATACCAGCAGATATTTACGTTTTGGGTACAAGTACAGACAGTGCTGGAATTGCTGCGCGTTTGGGGTTGCCCTACGTTTTCTCGCAATTTATCAATAGTAATGAGCAGGTTGCATTGGAATCATTCCGTACGTATCGGGCGTCTTTCGATTATAGTTATGGACGTGAGCCGAAAGCTCTTTTTGCGCTTTCAGTCATCGTAGCGGACACTTCCGAGGAAGCTGCAGAGTTAGCAGGTGAGCACAAGCTGTACAAAATTCATCTGGCCAGTGGCAAGACGGCTACGGTGGGCACGCTGGAAAGTGCAGAAGAGTTTGGCAAGCAATCGGGTGAAGAATATACAATTGAAGCTACACAAGCGCAAATTAACAAAGGGAATAAAGACGAAATCTATGCTGTGCTGACGGAAATTCAAGCGAAGTATCAGGCCGATGAGCTGATCGTTACGACAGGAATAAGAGATATACACAAGCGCGTGCGCTCGTTCGAGTTGTTGCATGAAGCTTTTGCCGGATTGCCTGTGCAGTCCTAGATGTTGTTGGTCTGAGAGAATTGTAACTATTTTGGGTTCACGAAGGAGGAATAGGGATGAGTGGACCAACCGGGACGAAGGAGCAGGTTTTGGAGCAGAAGCTGGTGGACATTCGCCGCCATCTGCATCGAAATCCCGAGCTATCTAACGAGGAGGTTGAAACTACCGCCTTTATCCGCCGTCTGCTGGAAGAACAGAACATAACCATTCTGGATGTGCCGCTGCGCACCGGATTAGTTGCGGAAATCGGCGGACAGCAGGAAGGACCAACTGTCGCGCTTCGTGCAGACATTGATGCGTTGCCCATTCAGGAGGAGACGGGATTGCCTTATGCTTCGGTGCACCCCGGCAAAATGCATGCCTGTGGGCATGATTTTCATACCGCATCCCTGTTAGGAGCAGCCATACTCCTGAAGCAGCGGGAGCAGGAGCTGAAAGGCACGGTTCGGCTGGTGTTCCAGCCAGCCGAGGAAAAGGCCAAAGGCGCTGCCCAAGTGCTGGACAGCGGTGCGTTGGCAGGGGTGCAGGCCATATTCGGCCTGCATAACAAGCCGGACCTGCCCGTAGGCACGGTCGGCATCAAAGAGGGCCCGCTAATGGCAGCGGCAGACGGTTTTTACATCGAGGTCGAGGGTCTGAGCACACATGCGGCAGTGCCGCATGCAGGGATTGACCCCATCGTGGTATCGTCACATATCATTACGGCGCTGCAATCCATTGTGAGTCGGAGCGTTAATCCGCTGGATAGCGCGGTCATTAGCGTCACGAAGCTGCACAGTGGCAACGCCTGGAACATCATTCCAGACCGCGCCCATTTGGACGGAACCATTCGCACATTTGACGAGAATGTTCGCGCCCAGGTGACTGAGCGCTTCGAGCAGGTCGTAAAAGGCGTTGCCGATGCTTTCGGCACGAAAGCGACCATCCGCTGGATCGAGGGTCCGCCGCCTGTGCTGAACGACGGTAAGTTGGCCGTCATCGCGGAGGAGGCGGCAGAAGCGGTCGGTCTGGAAGTCGTTCGTCCCATACCGTCCTCGGCGAGCGAGGATTTTGGGTTTTATCAGAAGAACATCCCCGGTGTGTTTGTCTTTGTCGGCACTGCTGGAAGCCAGGAATGGCATCATCCTGCCTTTGATCTGGACGAACGCGCGTTGCCCGGAACAGCGAAGCTACTGGCTTCACTGGCAGATTCGGCATTGATATCCATAGAGTAGGAGTGCGAGCCTAGTCTATGGATACTTATCCCCTCCTTGTAGAGGGGATATTTTTGTTTGACGCTATATCATTCCAATTGTAGTATAATTTTGTGATTTTATTCAAAATCAAGAGTGCGTGTAATAAGAGAGTAGGCGTTGTCCTTTTAGATGTCTCGTAAAAATAAAAGGTAGCTCAACCAACCGTAAAAATTTGATTTTTGGTCAAATCTATGCGGGAAAAGGAACGCTAAATTATGTAGTACGTTGGCAATCCTTTAAAAATATCACTCTCAGCAGCGTAAAGATATGGCTTCCTGCTGAGTCGGCAAATCAATAATTGGAATAAGCAGTTGAAAGGGTATGATAAGGCGGAGCCAGCGGGGATTGTGGAATTGATTTAGTGAATAAACGGTTTTTTCATTTTATAAAATACCAGTTTTGTACATGCAAAGGGTATGTGTATATTCCAAGATACGATTAAAATGACTAATTTAAATCATTAAGGAAAATATTGACGATACAATAATCCAGTGATAATATGATTTGTGATTATTTACAAAAAACGACAAGGAGGTTTGATAGTGTACTCTTGATCTCCTAGATTGTTCGTAAATGCGAAAAGAGAGGTGATAGAGATCATCGTTTCAAGAAAACTATTGCAATAATACAAATGGATATGGAGGTACATACATGTTGAACAGAAAAGGAATGGTGATGGCTTCTTTTTCAGTAGTCATTGCTAGTTCACTACTGATGGGAAACGCTAGTTTTGTATCAGCGGATTCTCATCTAAACGGGGATTCTGTAATTGCGGCAACGGGTGATTCGACATTGGCTGACATGCCAGCTTATCTCAAATCATCGGTGGAATGGGTTTGGAAGAATAGAATGTTGACCGAAGGCTCGACGGCGCGTAAAAATACGATTTTTGATCAAATTTTTGCGGGAAAAGGGACTCTTAATTATGTTATACGCTGGCAATCCTCTAAGCCCGTTACACTGAAGCAACGTCAGGATATTGCTAGAATGATAGATCGGCAGATGAACCATTGGACAGATCATCTACAAGGATATGACGGCTGGCCCTATAAGAATATTAAAGTAAAAGTGGTAGGCTGGGCTGTTGCTGATCCTTCACTGCTCCTAGACAAGCAGCCTGACGAGGTCATTTATACGGATACCATTACAGATACACTAGCTTCTGAAAAACCGGAAATTCCTGCCGCGCTTCCCGTTGCACCTAATGAAATATCGCGATTTGAGCATTTTTCGGACCCGAACTATTCGTATCCGGGTGGATTGGATAAACGCTTTGATATGTATCTCTGGGCCACAGAAAATTTTGGCGGGGGAGCCGGCGGCGACTGGGGACAGCGTATGAATGATGAATACGTTCTGAGTACGGTGAATTCGGATGAGATTGAGATTACTGAACATGAAATTGGGCATGGATTTGGATTAAACGATTTTTATGAAGAACATGAGCGTCCACCAGGTGGATTCCCAACGAACACTATTATGTGGGCCGGTAATTCCGATCATATCACCGACTGGGATATCTGGATGCTGCGTTATACCTGGAGTCAGCTCAAAAAAGATACTTCTCGTTTCCCAAGCGTGACTAACGGCGGCGATGAGAGTCCCATCGATCCATCACCTGATGAAAACGCAAACATTGCGCCAGCTGCAACGGTCAGCACTTCTTATACTTCGCCTTGGGAAAATGTGAGCGCGCTTAATGATGGATTTGACCCAACCAGCTCTAATGATCGAAGTCATGCCGTGTATGGTAACTGGCCTGAGACGGGCACACAATGGGTCCAATATGATTTTGATCAAGAATATACGTTATCCCAAACGGATGTCTATTGGTTCCAAGATGGCGCTGGCGTTGATGTTCCTAAATCTTACAAGATTAAGTATTGGAATGGTCGTAGCTGGTCCAATGTTAAGCAGGCTAATGGATTGGGTACTTCGGCAGACCAGTATAATACAACTACTTTTACGCCTGTAAAAACAACGAAATTAAGAATTGAAATGGTATCCAAAGGTTCAGCATCCACAGGAATATTAGAGTGGAAAGTAGCAGCTAACAAACTTTAAACATCATATTATTTGTTCAAAGGTTGTCTCCTACGATATTTGTGGGAGACAACCTTTTCTAATTCATAGCTGAACAGTTAGAGTCTGATGAGATCAGGCTTTTTTTGCGCCTTGATTATGATGCTTGTTACGTTCATATTTGTATCTGTGTTTTGCTACATTCTCGTATGAATGGATCACTAAGAATGAATGGGTGTACGATAGTATGTATAATGGACATCAGATATGAAAGAAAAGAGGACAGAAAGCGATGAGTCACGACGTGAATGCTCCTTACGATGTACATGTAGCATATGGACCGGTGTTTGAGTTGCTCAGCAGCTTACACACCTTTATTTGTCGCAAGGCTTACAAGAAGACCGATTTATCAGCTGGGTGGGCGGAGCAAGTGCGTGGAACGCTGTCTCCAGGTTTGTCCGAATTGCTGGAGTCCATGGAAATCAATGCAGATTGGAAGGTTATTTATGGACTCGTCTGTATGCTTTCTGATCAGGGGAACGTTGAAGAGGTCGTAGACCGTCTGGAGAACCGAACTGTACAGGAATTAAACGAACAGGCATCAGCCTATGGGATACCGCTGCCTGACGACATGGAGAAGCTTCGCAAACTTGCTTTGCAGCTGCTATCCGGTTGGGATAAAGAGTATTTTCGTCATATGGATACAAGGATTCTAAGCGGGCTGAAACAGGAAGCGGAACGCAGAAACCGGGAGAAGGGCGCATATAGCTCTATGGAGTGGGTGGATCGTACAACTAATGGCTTCCGATTCGAGCCTTCCGAAGGGTTGACGCAGGTGTTGCTGGTACCGCAATATCATTTTCAGCCGATAAATATTATTTATCGATTTGGGTCGCTCCTGTTGTGCCATTACTCGGCAGGAATTTATGTTAAGGAGGACGATTTTTTATCCCCACAGGAATATCGAATGATCCGAAGCTTGGGGGAGAAGAGCAGGCTCAAGATTTTAAAATATTTGTATCAAAGCCAGTCTCCACGCACCTTTATTGAGATTGTCCGTCATCTCAAGCTGTCCAAGGGAATCACGCACGACCATATTTTTAAGCTTCGTGCCTCTGGCTTCATCCATGCACATTTTGATGGTGAAACACTGCTCGGCTATAGCGCACGGCTTTCGGCAGTAGATGAAATGCATCGGAGCATCCTGGGCTATATGGAGCGAAATTAGGCTGCACGCACCAGTTAGACTTTAACACTTTAAACAAATAGACGCCGACCATTTGGAATCCAGATGAGTGGACGTCTATTTGTTTACATAAAAATGGAGTTCTCTCTTTACAGAACCGGAATAGATTCCTATAATGAGATTTATCTTATTAATTACAACTTGTTCGATCGGAATTTACTAAATTAACTTGGGGGGATTATTTTGAAAAAGGGAATTATTCTACTCAGCAGTCTACTTCTGGCAAGTTCTACCTTATTAGCAGCTTGCTCTAGTGGTGGATCAGATAGCGCTAGCGATGCTGTTTCGCAAAATAGTGATGCCGCACAGACAGCCGCTACAGCGCAGCCATTAACAAGTCTGGTACAAGCTTCTGATTTATCCAAATTGCCGGAAGTGTCCCAAAAGAGAAGCGACACGATTATTGTTGGTCTGACTGACCCAGCCGGGGTGTTTACTCCGTATTTTAACCAAAGCGGCTATGACGGTAACGTGATTTCGCAGTTGTGGACTCCGCTGGTCACGGTAGACGAGAAGGGGCTTCCGCTGCCCAATCTGGCTAAGAACTGGGATATTTCCAAGGATAATCTAACGTATACGTTTCATCTGGTTCCCGGTACAAAATTCAGTGATGGCTCTCCTTTGACAGCTGAGGATGTCGCTTTTACCTGGACGTTGATCTATGACAAAGCCTATCCTGGTGACAGCCAAATCCGAAAGCTGAACATTAAAGGCGGCAAAGACTATACGGAAGGCAAGGCAAAACAAATTGCAGGAATCAAGGTGATTGATGAGCAGACCATTTCTGCGACGTTGGAAAAACCAAACGCGCTTGCTTTGCCGATTCTGGGTGAGTATGTACTGTCCAAAGCCTACTACGGCAAGGATTATAAGTTCGGAGAGCTGGATTATTTTAAAAATCTACATAGTAGCCCTCTGGGAAATGGGGCTTATAAGTTAGAAAAATTCATTCCGGGGCAAGAAGTTCGTCTAGAGGCGAATGATTACTTTTTCAAAGGCAAACCGAAAACACAGCATTTCATTTACAAAACAGCAGAAGGCGACGCTTGGCAATTCATAGAAACAGGCGATACCGATTTTGCTCAATTCACCGCAACTCAGGAAAATATCGACAAACTAAAAGGGCTTGGCTTTTTAAACATTTTGCCTTATACCCCTAGCACTTACGGATATTTGCAAGTGAATCTTGAAAATGAAAAGCTTAAGGATAAAAAGGTTCGTCAAGCATTGACCTATGGACTGGATCGGAAAAGCATTTATGTCGACGCAGCTCAGGGAGCAGGGGCGGTCGCAAACATTCCAGCTTCCCCAATATTCTGGTCTTACACGACCGATGGAATCAATCCATACAACTACGACCCGGAGCAAGCGAAAAAGCTGCTGGATGAAGCGGGTTGGGTAGAAGGTAGTGACGGTATCCGTGAGAAAAACGGACAGAAGCTGACCATTCACCTGCTGACCTCTAAACGTCCAGAAACAGACACCTTTATTGCGCTTGCGGCTGAAAATTACAAAGCGATTGGTGTTGACCTTCAGCCGGAAATCTTTGCAGACTTTAATGCAATGGTCGCCAAAGTAGAAGGTAAAGATTATGATCTTGCCGCCTTCTCGACAGGCATGCTGACAGATCCATCAGATGGAATCGAGCAATTCGTCAATGGAGAAGTCAAGGGATATAACAATCCAAAGGTAAAAGAGCTATATGAAAAAGGCTTGTCTACGACGAATATGGAAGAACGCAAGAAAATATATCAAGAATTATATGTACTGCTAAACGATGAACTGCCCGTTATTTTTACCAACTATAAGAAGACGGTGTATGCCTACAATGGTCGAATGGAACATGTAAAGGTCAGTCCGTTCATTGGCTTGTCTGGTAATCTGTTCGAATGGTCCCTTAAATAAGCCACATTTGCGGGCCCCTTGTGAAGAACATCAGGTTCAGATCAAGGGGCCTCCCAAATGGGGGAAACGTAATGAGTAGCCTGACCTTGAATTGAAAGGAGTCTGTCATGAGCTCGTTTTTAACGAAAAGACTGACGTATATGGTTATTATTTTGTTGGCCGCTTCGATGATGATTTTTTTCCTGTATGCCATGACTCCGGGAGATTTCATTAGCGGCAATCTGAAGCTGTCGCCGGAGAGAAAAGCGGAGCTGAGGGAAATTTACGGCCTGAATAAGCCTATTCTTGAACGCTATGGAAATTGGCTAGGCAATGTGCTGCACGGCAATTTTGGTTATTCGCTTGCTCAGCAGAAGCCAGTGCTGACCTTATTTAATGAATACATCTGGAACTCGTTTTTGCTGGCCGTTATATCGACCTTCCTGACCTGGTTTATCGCGGTCATTATCGGTGTGATTGCTGCTTATAAGCAGTATTCATGGTTTGATACTCTGGTAATGGTGGTGATTTTCGCTGCCATGTCTGTTCCCTCCTTTTTTATCGGGTTGTATCTGATTAAAATCGCAGCGGTTGACCTGAAGTGGTTGCCACCCGGTGGCATGCTCAACACGGGCAGTAACGCTACAGGTATGGAGTATGTGAAGGAGGTTCTCCAGCATATGACTTTGCCAGTGATCGTTATGACGCTGCTGGGACTGGGGTCGTTGACCCGCTACTTCCGTAGCAATATGATCGACGTGATCCAGCAGGATTATATACGCACAGCCCGTGCAAAGGGCTTAAAGGAAAGAAAGGTACTTTTTACGCACGCATTGAGGAATGCATTACTGCCTGCCATTACGCTCGTTGGCTTCGAATTACCTGCGCTGTTTGGCGGGTCCCTGATTATTGAAAAGATTTTTAATTGGCCGGGAATCGGTCAGTTGTACATGCAATCCTTTTCCCTCCGGGATTATCCGCTACTTATGGGCTTTACGATGCTAATTGCCATTTTGAGCGTTATCGGAACACTGTTGTCCGATATTTTGTATCGCATCGCGGACCCGCGTGTGAAAGTGTAAGAAGGGGGCTAAGAAATGTCATCCGTGAGCAGTAATTTGAGCAAGAGCAACGGCAGACTGCGAACAACTGTTAAATCTTCAATGTGGCAGCAAGCGCTCCGGCAGCTGTTCAGAAACAAGCTTGCTATGGCTGGTCTGCTCGTCGTGGTATTTATGTTTTTGCTCTGTTTTATCGGTCCGTTATGTTCTCCTTATTCCGATAATAAAACAAATATATTAATGATGAACAAGGCGCCAAATATCCATCACTGGTTAGGAACAGACAAGCTGGGACGGGATGTGCTGACACGTGTGATGCAGGCAGGTCAAATTTCTCTTACCGTGGGTTTGGCTTCAATGGTATTGTCAGTCTTTTTGGGGGCTACGCTGGGGGTCATATCCGCATATTTTCGCGGGATTGCGGATCAGATTATTATGCGTGTTGCTGATTTGCTGCTGACGATTCCCAGTTTGCCGCTACTATTTATTATGGGCGCGCTGCTATCGGACTGGAAGGTTCCACCCGATCAACGGATGTATATTGTCATGCTGATGCTTAGTCTGGTCAACTGGCCGGGGATTGCACGAATGGTGAGGGGCCAGATGCTTAGTTTGCGGGAACGTGAATTTATGCAAGCCGCGACGGTACTGGGACTCTCGAATCGTAGAAAACTGTTCAAGCATCTGCTGCCGAATATTTTACCGTTGTTGATCGTTATCGCTACATTGAATATTGGCGGAGCTATCTTGAGTGAATCTGTACTCAGCTTCTTTGGCCTTGGCGTGCTGCCCACGACACCAACTTGGGGCAATATGATTGATGCCGCTAACAATGTGCTGGATTTTCAGCAACGACCGTGGTTGTGGATACCGCCAGGACTGTCTATTTTCGCTACAGTCATCGCTATTAATATTTTTGGTGACGGGCTGAGGGATGTACTTGACCCGAAACATAAGAGGTAGGTGATCATACACCATGGACAATTTACTTTCCATTGAACATTTAAGCACTCATTTTTATACAGAAGAAGGAACGATTAAAGCGGTGGATGATATCAGCTTCCGTGTGAAGCCGGGGGAAACGGTATGCATTGTCGGTGAATCGGGATGCGGCAAAAGTATTACCGCGATGTCGATCATGGGTCTCATCCAGAGTCCTGGTGGTAAAGTGGCAGGCGGAAGCATCCGCTTTGAGGAAACCGATCTGCTAGAGCTTAGTAGAAATGAGATGCGCACGATTCGCGGGCATGAAATCTCCATGATCTTTCAGGAGCCGATGTCTTCATTGAATCCAGTCATGACCATTGGTGAACAGCTATCCGAACCACTGATTGAGCATTTGAAAATGGGCCGCAAGGAAGCTCGTAAACGAGCACTGGAACTGATCGAACAGGTCGGTATATCCCGGCCAGAGCAGATTTTAAAAAGCTATCCGCATGAGCTGAGCGGGGGGATGCTGCAGCGAATTATGATTGCGATTGCTGTTTCTTGTGGTCCCAAGCTGCTTATCGCGGATGAGCCAACCACGGCGCTGGATGTAACGATTCAGGCGCAAATCCTGGATATGCTGCGTGAATTTAAAGCCCAATCCAATATGTCGCTCATGCTAATCACCCATGATCTGGGTGTTGTCGCCGAAATGGCTGATTACGTCATAGTGATGTATGCAGGCAAGATCGTCGAGGAAGGCGAAGTGGTACAGCTGTTCAATCATCCCAAGCATCCTTATACACAGGGGTTACTAAAATCCAAACCGGTGCTTAATCAGCGCCAAGAGGAACTGTATTCCATCCCCGGGCAGGTCCCTAATCCGCTGGAGCTGACGACTTCCTGTTATTTTCACGACCGCTGTGAGCATTGCATGGACATTTGTCGGATAAAAGAGCCTACGTTAAAAGAAGTTTCAGCTCAGCAGAAAGCATCCTGCTGGTTATATGAGGAGGCGGTTGTTCATGGCTGAGCCGTTGTTGGAAATAGACCGCTTAAAAACGTACTTTCCGGTCAAGTCCGGGTTTATGAACCGTACTTCAGGACATGTGCGGGCGGTAGACGATATTAGCTTTACGATCCGTCAGGGTGAAACCTTTGGATTAGTAGGGGAATCGGGGAGCGGTAAAAGCACGGTGGGCCGCACGATTGTTAGATTGACGGATAAAACGGACGGTACCGTAAAATACAAAGGGGTCGATCTCCATAGCTTGTCAGCCAAAGGGATGCAGGAACTTCGTCCCAAAATTCAGCTGATCTTTCAAGACCCGTACAGCTCGCTGAATCCGCGTGTACGGATTGGTGATGCCATTGGTGAGGCGCTACTGGATCACGGTATAGCAACGAAGGAGGAGGTCCGGCAGATTGTGCTGGATGTGCTCAAGCTATGTGGATTGTCAGAGTATCATATCGACCGTTTTCCCCATGAATTTTCGGGAGGTCAACGTCAACGGATCGGCATTGCCCGAGCGCTGGCGCTTCAGCCGGATCTAATTATCGCTGATGAGCCGGTATCAGCGCTGGATGTATCCATACAGGCGCAGATTATTAACCTATTCGCCAAATTGCAGGCCGAACGGGGTCTGACATATTTGTTCATCTCGCATGATTTGAGCGTGGTGGAACATTTGTGTTCCCGTATTGGCGTGATGTATCTAGGCTCCATGGTCGAAACGGCTTCGCGTGACGAGCTATTCGGGAATCCGTTGCATCCGTATACGAAGGCGCTACTGTCGGCTGTACCTATTCCGGTGCCGAAGCTGAAGAGAGAACGTATTTTGCTCAAGGGGGATATTCCCAGTCCGGTTAACCCGCCATCGGGCTGCAAGTTCCACACTCGCTGCCCCTTTGCAATCGATCGTTGCTCTAAAGAAATTCCACTCTATCGTGAGGCTCGTCCTGATCACTGGGTGGCTTGCCATTTGGCTGAATGAACAGAGCTAATCAACAAATTGTAAAGCCGTTGAAACGGCAGACCGTTCACCACAATGAATCGGTTCTACTGTTTCAGCGGCTTTTATTGTTGTGATTCAAACCGCATGGGTTGACAATACACCTGAAACAGCAGTATATTAAATGGTAATCGTAATGATTACTATTTAAGGTGTGAAATCATGTCCATATCCGTGTTCATCCATCCCGCGGTAGTGATGGTGAACCTTCATGATTGGCATATATCACAAGGAGGAGCTTTACATGGCCAAGAAGTCAAAAGTCGTAAAAGAGAAGAAACGCCAGGAAATTGTAGCTAAATATGCGGATCTGAGACGTGAATTGAAAGCAAAAGGGGACTACGAAGCTTTGCAAAAGCTTCCGCGTGACTCATCTCCAATCCGCCTGAAAAGCCGTTGCGAGCTGACAGGCAGACCTAGAGGATACTTGCGCAAATTCAAGCTGTCTCGAATCGCGTTCCGCGAGTTGGCACATAAAGGCCAAATTCCAGGAATTACGAAATCAAGCTGGTAAATAGGCACTTATGTCAATCGTCAGCGCATGGAGATTATCTGTGTTGTTAACCTGAGGGTATGTCTGATAGAAGGTTGTAACGGGAATGCTTCATGTCGTAGGGGGACATGGGGCATTCCTTTTCCATGGAAAATATTATCGTTTGTATTGATTCTCCTCAGATGGTTAGGTAGAATATGGACGGGTTAAAAATAATACATAACAAACGATTACATAATGTGGATATATCAGATTATGTATACCTCAGGAGGAGCTACAAGATGGAAGTGAAACAGAGAGAGGACTCCTTTTGGAGTATGGTCAAAAAAGGAAACAAATCCTCGGGCTCGGCGGCGTTAGGGAATACCGGCATTGCTCTGATTAAGGGGATTGCTTTTGCCTTGACGGGCAGCGGCTCAATGTTTGCTACGATGATGCATTCCATTGCGGATGCAGTGAATCAAATGTTTGTATTCGCGGGCAGTGTACTGGCAGAGAAAAAACCGACAAAACGCTTTCCTACCGGCTTTGGACGAGTGATTAACCTGTTCTGTATGGTTGCCGTTATTGTCGTAACGATTATGGCCTATGAAACCGCATTGGAAGGCATTCATTTGCTGCAGCATCCGGCTGAATCTACACATGGATTTTGGATTAATGTAATAGTGCTGATTTTGTCACTAGTGGTGGACGGATTTGTATGGAGCAAAGCGATGAAAGAAGTGCTGCATGAATCCAGAGTAGAAGCGAAGGGGTTAGGCATTTTCACCTCTGCGTTCCGCCATGTGGGGCGTGCTGCACCGCCAACCCGGCTGGTGTTTTATGAAGATTTGGTAGCAACAACGGGTGGAGTACTCGCTTTGCTAGCAGTGGTGGTCACATCGCTGACAGATTTTAAACTGCTGGACGGCATTTCAAGTATTCTCATCGGTTGTCTGATGGTCGGTGTTGCTTTCCGGGTCGGTTACGACAACATGGTAGGTTTGATCGGTGTATCTGCTCCTCCTGATATCGAAGAACGTGTGGCTTCCATTATTCTCGCAGATACGCATGTTACGGATATTTATCAAATGCGTATTTTACAGGAGGGACGCTATTATCACGTGGAAGGGTTGATTGAGCTTACGCCGGGCATGACGCTGGCAGATGCTGACGATATTAAATTTAGAGTCGAGGACGCTTTGCTGCGTGATCCTAATATCTCAGATGCAGCACTGGGTATTCTGGAGGATGACGGGATTAGAAAGTGGAAACAAGAGAAACCCACAGTTTAGAAAACATGATCAAAGCGAATCTGGACGGAGATTGGCACTAGTGTAAAACAAGAACTTCCATGACCACGGCAACGGGGCATAGAGGTTCTTTTATTTTTTCTCAATTGTTTTGCTACCCCTTTGAATTTACAATGATTGTTAGATACAATGAAAGCGTTAACAAAAAAAGAGGGTGAAACAAATGCTTCTCATGAGGAGGAAATGCAGATGAGTCTTCTGAGGGAGGCTTGGCCTGCTTCGCGGCTCGTTAAGGCGCTGGCTGGCGGCATGCAGGATTCAGCAAGGCAACGGTTAAGGAGTAATTGGACAAAAAGGCTACGGACGACTGTCTCTGAGCCGATATACGCCGAGCTTTGGATGGATATTGAGCGTGTCTGTAAAGATAATCGGGAAGCATCATGGCCTGAACTGCCGTTGTCTCTGTTTCGGCAATTTGCTAATACAGGAGAGCGCAAGCCGTATGAAGATGTGTACTTTGAACGGCGTGGACGACTGGTTGCTATAGTGCTGGAAGCTGTTGTCAAGCCGGAGCCTCGAAAGATGAAAGAGGTGGAAAGCGGTCTGCTGGACATATGCAGTGAGTACACATGGGCGCTTCCTGCACATGTCAATGAAGAGGACAGCGTAACACCGCCTTGGCAGCAGGTGGATTTATTCGCGTCCGAAACAGCACAAACGCTGGTTGAAATTTTATTGCTGCTAGGAGAACAACTGGCTAGCCATGTAGTCGCTCAGGTGCACGAAGAGATCGAACGTCGTGTACTGGAACCCGTTTTTTGGAAGCCTCGTCATTTTGGATGGGAAACCGCAGATCATAACTGGTCGGCAGTATGTGCCTCCGGTTGCGGAATTGCAGCACTGCTGCTGGTAGAAGATGACTCTTCCAGAGCGGTAGCCATCGAGAGTATGCTGGGCGCGCTGGATTGTTTTTTGGCAGGCTATAGTGAGGACGGGGGATGCCCCGAAGGCGTAGGATACTGGGTGTACGGCTTTGGTTATTTCATTTATTTTGCCGATATGCTGCGTGAGTTTACCGAGGGAGCTGTGGATATTCTGAACTCGAAAAAGGTTAGGCAAATTGCAGCCTTTGCAGAGCGGGTTCATCTGTCGAATGGAATTTTCGCTAATTATTCGGACAGTAGTGAAACTGAACGATTGCCTTCCGGACTCATCTCTCATTTGAATTCATTGCAAGAACGACCATCTACACTCCCTTTCCGCGTACCTGGTCTGTTGGAAGACCCCTGTCGCCGCTGGGCTCATGTATTGCGTAACCTGGTTTGGACGAATTCTTTGGCATTTGGGAGCGGTGAGACCGTTGCCAATTATTTGCCGCAACTCGGTTGGCTGATGTGCCGCAGCCGTAGTTCCAGCCATAGTGGACCCAGAAGCCAAAAGGGTGAATCAGGTGTCATGCTTGCTTTTTCAGCGAAGGCTGGGCATAACAATGAACCGCACAATCATAACGATCTTGGACATTTCATCCTTCATGGCGGTGGCGAGAATCTATTGTGTGATCTGGGAGCAGGCTTGTATACGAAAGCCTATTTTTCACCGGGACGAGAGTCGATTATTAATATCTCCTCTAGTGGTCATTCCGTGCCTGTCATCAATGGGACTATGCAGCAATCGGGCGCAAAGGCAAAGGCGGTTGTGCTGGATATTGCTTTGGATGAGCAGGAGGAGGTACAGACGGGCACAAGGCTTAAGCTTGATTTGACATCTGCTTATCCCGTAGAAGAATTGGCGGTCTTCACCCGCTCCTTTATATGGAATGTGCTGGAGGGAAACGAGGGGGCAAGGCTTACCGTCACCGATCATTTTGAGTTTGAAACGTCTGGCGTGAGCATGAAGTCATGGGATGTGGAGGAGTTTTTCATCAGCTGTATTCAGCCTAATCTGGGAACAGGCTTCGTAGAATGGAAGGGAGCGAACGCAGTCGTCAGGCTAGATTATGATGCCGGCGTGCTGCGGGCGGGGTTGGAGGCTGTGAAGCACATAGATCATGACGGAGCTCCCTTTGTGTTTTATAAAACATCGCTGCAACTAGACTCCAATCACTGGAGCGATTCTGCAAGCGTAGATTGCAATCTGTTTTTTACCATACATTAATTTTCATTTTGAATGGGAGGCAGACAGGATGAATAAGCTGCAGACAGGCAGCGTGTACCCTTGGCAGACGGAACTGGAGAGATTTATAGAACAGGTGGAAAGCGCGCCAAATCGAGTGAATGACGGATGGACTCACCAACGTAAGCTGGCCGTGCTGGAAAAGCTGGTTCGCGCATATGCCCTGCATCAGGATGATACCGGAGCTATCATTGACCCCCATTCCGAAAGTGAACGGTACTACTCCACCCCGTCCTATGCGTTGGCAGCGGCGGTGTTGATCAAAGAAGGCCGGCATGATTTACTGGAATCTGCTGCTGCGGCCTTGACGCATAGCATAGCTTGTGTAGTGGAGGAAAAAGCGCCAGATCACCACCCAGACTTTTTTCCAATAATGATGATGGGCGCGTATCGGCTCCTTAAAAATCTGCTGCCAGAGCAAGCCACGGCTTGGAAACAGCAACTGAGCAGGATTCAGCCGGAGCAGACCTACATTTTTACGATGAGTAAAATGAAAAATCCGAACCGGATGATCAACTGGAATGCGATTATGATTTCCGGCGAGTTTTTGCGTGCAGCGGAAGGAATTGCAGCCGATTCGGAATGGATGGAGACGTATATCCGCAGCTACCATTTGCCTCGTTTTACCGGGTTGGGCCTGTATCAGGATGGACCGCTGGATCGGCCCAATAGCCCATTTGCCTACGATATCGTTACACGTTTTCATTTGGGCGTGATGCTGGAGAACGGATATGATGGCAGCTGCGCACTCGAACTGCGTGATTACCTTCGCAGGGGGGCGCTCAGCACATTACTGGCACTATCCCCGCACGGGGAAATTCCGCCGCGTGGAAGAAGCGCGCAGCATCAGTGGAACGAAGCGGCGGCGGCCTTTGTCTTTACAACACATGCTCAGCAGGCTTTTACAGCAGGAGAGCATGGGCTCGCAGGTGCGTTCCGACGGGCAGCAGATCTATGCTGGCAAGCGATTAGCCGCTGGCAGACCGATGACGGCAAGCTGCATATCGTCCGCAACCATTATCCGTCCGAGGCACGGCATGGCTTTGAGGTGTACTCGAATCATACCTGCTACAGTCTGTGGACGGCGGCTGTGCTGGCCCACACCCTTCTACATGGTGAGGAGATGGATCGCATTTCCCCAACCTTCATCCCGGCGGAGATCGGCAGCCGGGTGTTGGCAACGGACGGTTGGTTCCAGACTGTCATTGCAGCCGTAGAGGGGCAGCAAATGCTTGTGCAAACATCGGTCAACGATCCGTACAATGTTCCGGGCATCGTGCGTATTCAGCAGTCTGCGCTGCCGTCGCTGATCGGTCCGTCCTCAGCAGGTCATGCAGACCGCGGCTTTACAGGCTTCGCGGAGGGAGATATTTTCCCGCTAAGCTATACCCCGGCCTGGCAAACGGAGGACGGAAAGTGGCACAGCTTGTCGGAAGGTATTCCCGGTACGCTGGAGTTCGACCGGGATGGAGGGATTGACCCGCAGGATGGTGGAGGAACCGTACAGATGGAACAAAGCTCAGCGTCTGACGGAGCAACGGATTTTACACTCCTGTGGAAAGGCCCATTCCCGGGAGTGAGGGAAATCCGAACGCATTATCGTCAGGTACCCGGCAAAATTGAAGTGGCGTATGAGCTTCAAGGCAATATTCAGAATGTAGGGGCGCTTATTCCCTTAATGGCGTATGACGGTCGGGAGCGCAGCGTTATTCATCATGTCATGTCAGCCGGGGAAGAAACGGAAAGCATTCGAGTAGAATACGCAGGTGCAAGCCTCGAAGTCATCCCGACGACGGAAGGAACGAACGTGGTATGGCCGGAAGAATTAGCTTCCGTGGCCTGTCGGAATGGGTTACTTAAGGGAGCGCGTCTGGAATGTGAAAGTAATCGCATTTCCTTTATCATTCGGTTACCTGAATAGATAGAGCTAGAGCCATAAATATGATTTAACACGTGGAAAAAGGAGAGGAAAAAAGAAATGACGAAAGCAGAAGCGTGGCTGGAGCAATCGTGGGAGCTGGCTTTGGATAAGACGCTTGCCTTGGCGGCAAGACTGGGAGACGCTTTTCCACATGTTGCTGAGGGTGGACGTTATGATAATCGTGAAGAAGCGTGGTGGACAGCAGGTTTTTATCCGGGGCTGCTATGGCTAGTCAATCGGGCGCGTCCTGACAGTGTGGCTGCCGGGATTGCACAGCGGTGTGAGGGTCGTTTGGAAAAAATACTCTATAATAGCGAAGCTGTAGACCATGATCTTGGCTTTATTTGGCTGCTCAGCGGTGTGGCCGCCCATCGGCTGACCGGAGATTCAGAGTCCAGAAGACGTGGGTTGTTGGCTGCCAATCTGCTGGCTGCCCGTTTTAACGTGAATGGCCGTTTTATTCGCGCGTGGAACTTTCCCTCGAAGGACATGGATACACGGGGCGTTGCGATTATAGACAGTATGATGAATCTACCCTTGCTTTATTGGGCTTCGGAGGAAAGCGGAGATCCGCGTTTTGCCGCTCTCGCTGTGCAGCATGCAGATACCGTAGCACGTGAATTTGTCCGTTCGGACGGCTCTATCACACATGTGGTCGAATTCGATCCGGAGATTGGAAAAAAGGTCGCCGAGCATGGCGGACAGGGATTTGCTCCCGGTTCTGCTTGGGCACGTGGCACGGCTTGGGCTTTGTATGGTTTTACGCTTTCGTATGGGTACACGCGCGATTCGCGTTACTTGAAGGTGGCCGAGAACACGGCTGATTTTTTTCTATCCCAGCTGGGTGATGCTTGCCTGCCTGTGTGGGATTTTAGAGCAGAGGAAGAGCACCGCGGGGCATGGGATTCATCGGCTGCGGCAATTGCGGCCAGTGGTTTGCTGGAGCTAGCAAAATATTCGGCGCGTGCGGAGCATTTTACAGAAGCAGCAGAATCTATCCTCGAGGGCTTGCATCATACGTGTACAGCGTGGGGCGAGGAGTATGAGGGATTGCTGTTGAACGGAACCGTACATTATCCTGAGCAAAAATACATCAACGTTCCCATTATCTATGGCGATTATTTCTTTGTCGAGGCATTGGCAAAGCTGCGCGGTGAAGAAGGTTTGTTTAGTGTTGAATGCAAAAAAATATAGTGTATAAGCGTGCAAGAACGAACTTATTTTTAATCGTCCTATAATTTGTCAGATTTACGGAATGAATTGTGAGACAGCGTGTGTGTAATTTCATTTACATATACGCTGTTTTTTTATGCATGAAAAGGCTGGATTTATTTCGATGCCAAAGTACTACTTATGGGTAGTTAAGAGATCATAGCTGCGCTTATTTTGTACCCAATCAGAGAAAAATCATTGTATATAAGCTCTTAATTCCTATGAAAATTTTCATTTTGATGCATGGAAATAGGTCCTTTTACTTGTTTAAGAGCATTTGCTCGTAAATTGACAATATAGGTGGGTAACCGTATGATATCTTCTTGGATAAAGGGATAAACTGGATTTTAAATCTCATTTTCAAAAGGAGTTATACATATCATGACAGCAACAAGTGATAGTACAAAAAGAATATACGGAGGATTTTGGATAAGAACAGCAGCGTTTTTGATTGATCTGATCATCCTTACTGCCATAGTCCTTTTAGTAGGGGGCGCAATTTACATTATCCCAGATCTTCTGGGCATAAAGGAGACGGGTTTCATACAAGTACTGCTTATGTTGTGGCCGCTGATTCTTTGGCTCGTGCTACCATGGCTGTATTGTGGTTTATGGGAATCATCGAAAGTACAGGCTACACCGGGTAAGCTTGCGTTCTCTTTAGTTGTCGTAGACAAGGAAGGAAAACGCCTTGGATTTTTACACGCCTCAGGACGTTATTGGATTAAAGCTATTTCTTTTGTAATTGCTCATATTATTTATATTGTGGTTGCTTTTACTGCCAAAAAACAGGGACTCCACGATCTTTGTACCAACACCTTTGTTGTACATAAAAAAGAATTGCAGCGATATGAGCAGCAATCGTCTTTTCTGTAAGTATTAGAGGAGATCACCAAAGCTTCTGTTTAATGCATATTCTTCAATTAACAAGAAACCAGCTAATGCTTGCAATACATTAGGTGGTTATTTGTTTTTTCATTTTGTTATGGTGTTTTACTTTTTTTGTCAGAAAAGCAAGACATTTATCATTTATAAAATAACGATACAACGGTGGTGTGCAGCGTAGTGGAGGATTTGAATCTGGAGAAGCGTAGCGTTCGCCTTTGCCATGGGATTCTTACCTTTTAAAAGGTTTATGAAAATCTGAGAATCCCGGGGCAACAGCGATTGTAGGATCAAATGCTACACGTAGCGTCTCACTCAGACAAAAGTATGTCCCTTTATTTTAAAGGGATTCTTATAGCGAAATAAAAAATGTAAGCTGTTCTTACAGTTTTCATGTTCTTTTTAGCTTGTTTTGCGTTATAATGAAAGGATGCACATTATGAACGAATTGGAGGCACAGCCCGATTGACTACTTACCCTTTTGCCTTTGATCCGTCCAAGCCGTTTATTGAGCAGGCAAGTGACTGGATTGCGGATGTATTTTATGAAGTTTTGCCTGAAGTCGGCTTTGAGGTTCGGGATGAACAAATTTATATGGCATTCCAGCTAGAACGTGCCTATAAGGAAAAAAAGACCATTTTTGCAGAAGCAGGTGTGGGCACTGGTAAAACGCTCGTATACCTGCTGTACGCTATTGCATATGCCCGATACATGAGAAAACCGGCGATTATCGCCTGTGCGGACGAATCGTTAATTGAACAATTGGTAAAGCCGGAAGGGGATATTGCCAAGCTGGCACAGCATTTGAATCTGACGATTGATGCCAGATTGGGGAAGTCGCCGGATCAGTATATTTGTCTGAATAAGCTGGATGAGGTGCGAGGCGGACTGGATGAGGACGCAGATGTTTTCCGTGATATTTATCAGGAACTGCCGGATTTTGTTCATTTTCCAGATACGTTACAATCCTTTACTCCTTACGGGAACCGAAAGGAATATCCCGAGCTAACAGATGGACAGTGGAGCAGACTCGGATGGGATGTATTTCAAGACTGTCTCGTTTGCCATCAGCGGCATCGTTGCGGTCAGACGTTGTCTCGTGATCATTACCGTAAAGCGGCAGATCTGGTCATCTGCTCTCATGACTTTTATATGGAGCATGTATGGACCTACGAAGCGAGAAAGCGCGAGGGTCAGCTGCCGTTGCTGCCGGAGCACAGCTCTGTTGTCTTTGACGAAGGGCATTTGCTGGAGACAGCGGCACAAAATGCGCTTACCTACAAGCTAAAGCACGCTCAGTTTGAATCTATAATTACCCGATTGCTGGAGGGAGAAGTACGGGAATCTTTGGCAATGACGATCGAAGATGCGATCTCCCAAAGTGAGGCTTTGTTCGCTGCGCTTGATAAGAACAGTCAGCCGGTACAGGGTTCTAATCGCAAGGAGTTCATTCTGAATGAGTCACTGATTCAAGAGGTAAACCGCTTTGGTGAACTGATCGGCACGATCGAAGAAGAGCTTGTATTTGAAAGCGGGCTATTCTCATTGGATGAGTATCAAGTCAAAATTGTGGAAGAGCATTTGGAAATGATCCAAACCGCGTTGGCTTTGTTTAAGCGTCCTGAACTTCTCATTTCCTGGGTAATGGAGGATCAGGATGGATTAACGCTCGTGGTTATGCCGAAGATGGTAAAAGAGATTCTCAAAGAACGAGTATTTGCACAGCAAATACCAATCGTATTTTCCTCGGCTACGCTTTCCGTAGAGGGCTCATTTGACTATATGGCGCAGAGTCTCGGTATTGAAAATCCGCTAACGTTTTCTGTTGCTTCACCTTATGACTACAGCGATCAGATGCAAGCTGCACTGTACCCGTTGCAAGCGGGGGATGATCCAATCCCGAGAGCACTGGCACTGCTGGAGAAATCACAGGGAAGAGCGCTTATCCTGTTTCCTTCACAGGAAGAACTGGCTGCATTCCAGACGGGTCTCGTTGCCTACCCGGAGGCGTCTGCCTATCGTTTTCTGTACGAAGGTTCGGCTGAAATCAGCCATCTGATCTCAGCTTTTCAGAATGATGAGGAAAGTGTGTTGTGCGCTGTTACATTATGGGAAGGATTGGATATTCCTGGACCTTCTCTGTCGCACGTCATTATCTGGTCACTGCCATTTCCTCCGAATGATCCGGTTTTTACGGCTCTGCGCAAGGATGCAGCAGATCCGTTTATTCAGATAGATATGCCTCACATGGCACTTAGACTCAGACAAGGCATAGGGCGTTTAATTCGCTCGCGTAATGATCGGGGCTGGATATCCATCATGGGCCAGGATTTGAGTCGTCAAGAAGTACGTACACAAGTTGAACAACTACTGCCTGCGGGCGTAGAATGCACCGTAATTGAAGGAAACCCGGGGGGAATAAAAACATGTTGAACTTTACAACGTACACAGTAGATCAGATTAAAGATGCTTTTGGTATTTTGACTGGACAGCGTTATGAATTTATCATTGATGTAGAGGTAGAGGAGGACGACGAGCTATACACTGAAAACGGACTGTATATCCGTTGTCTTTATTTAGTAGACGAAGAAAAGACGGGACTGCTAAAGTATGAATTAATTGAAAAAGTAACGAATCGTTACATTGATCTTGAACTTGAAGATGATGAGTTGCAAGCTGTTGAGACCTTCTGTAAAGAACATGTACAGGATGAAACAGTGAAGTAATAGTATAGAACACTTAGCTAGCAAAGCTGGTATATAGCTAACATATAATGAAGATATCAAGGAGTCCTGACATGATCAGGCTCCTTATTTTTATGGCCATTGAAGAGAACTTATTTGCTTTAGCGCAGTCTATCCCACACATTCACCATAAACAGCATAGTCCCCCCGGCGAGTAACACCCATCCTATGACGATCCAAACTCCAGCCTCTGGAACCTTGTAATTTTCACCTATAATCGCCAATATCAACACGGGCAGACCGATATTATGCATCCAAAAATGGATATGTGCCAGAATAGTAACTGAAAGTGCAGGAAAGGTCACATAGATCAGACCTATAATTCCAAGTGCAATCCAACCCAGCAAATGGGTATGAGACTGAACTTTGGACAGGCTGTAATCACCCGACACGCCAATAATTACACTAAGCAGCACACTGAGGGCAAAATATACGGCAGCTATCTTCAGAAATTGCTTTCCCATATATGAACTCCTCCTTATGTTGCACAAGGATATTTTGTGACATCTTCTCTATCATATCGAGCAAGCAGGCAGGGGGTGTGGGTACTGTGGCTGGTCCATTTGACAAAAGCTTCAAATACACATAAAATCTTATTGCATCAATACTTACCGTATTACTGTGTTTTCTCGGAGATGATAGCGAACTTCTCCGACAATAGGCGTTAATTTTTGACCATTGGTTTATTTTGGATTCGCCATTAAAAGGAGCTTGAAATTATGAATGTATATCAAAATACCCTTGAACTCATCGGACGCACGCCATTAGTGGAGCTGAACAGCTATTCTCTACCGAGAGGAATTCGCCTGTTTGCGAAGCTGGAGTTTATGAATCCCGGTGGCAGTGTTAAGGATCGGGTGGGGAAGGCTCTAATTGAAAAAGCATTAAAAACAGGTCAGCTGAAGCCAGGGGGGACATTAATTGAAGCAACAGCAGGCAACGCAGGTATTGGTCTTGCGATGGCAGCGCTTCATTATAATATCTCGGTTATTTTTGCTGTGCCTGAGAAGTTCAGCCAAGAGAAGCAGGACCTGATGAAGGCATTGGGAGCGCGCATTGTTCATACCCCGACAAGTGAGGGAATGAAAGGAGCCATCGAAAAAACAAAAGAATTGGCTGCTGAAATAAAAGATGCCTACTTGCCACGGCAATTCAGTAATCCGGATAATCCCGAGGCATATTATACGACAATGGGACCTGAAATATGGAACGATCTGGACGGCAAAGTGGACGTATTTGTGGCAGGTGCAGGCTCGGGGGGAACATTTATGGGAACCTCGCGTTATCTTAAGGAACAAAATGCAGCCCTTAAAACGGTCATCGTGGAGCCGGAAGGGTCCATTTTGAATGGCGGCGAGTCAGGCCCACATAAAACAGAAGGAATTGGCATGGAATTAATCCCTGAATTTGTGGATAAAGGATATTTCAATGCCATTCACACTATTAGCGATGTCGATGCTTTTGACCGTGTCAAGGAACTGGCTGCACGTGAAGGTCTTCTTGTTGGCAGTTCTTCAGGGTCTGCTTTACATGCCGCTTTACTGGAAGCAGAAAATGCACCGGATGGCGCACATATTGTTACCATTTTCCCGGATAGCAGCGAACGTTATCTGAGCAAAAAAATATATGAAGGCGGGATATAAAATGAAACGCAAAACAAAACTGATTCACGGTGGGCTTCCTACCGATCCCCATACAGGCGCGGTTAACGTTCCTATTTATCAGGTAAGCACTTATGAGCAAGAGGAAATTGGCGTCCATAAGGGATACGAATATTCGCGTACAGGCAATCCGACCCGATTTGCTCTGGAGGAGCTGATCAAGGATCTGGAAGAAGGAAAGCGTGGTTTTGCTTTCGGTTCGGGTATGGCAGCCATTCATGCGGTATTTTCACTGTTTAATGCAGGGGATCATATTTTGCTGACCGATGATGTATACGGAGGCACCTACCGTATTGTAAGCAAAGTGCTCAGCCGTATCGGAATTGAATCCACATTTGTGGATACGACTGACCTGGAAGCCATCTCCAAAGCAATTCGTCCGAATACGAAGGCATTGTATGTCGAAACGCCAACGAACCCGCTTTTGAAGGTTACTGATATCCGCGCTGTTTCGGAGCTTGTAAAAAAACATGATCTTTTACTGATCGTCGACAACACATTTGCTACCCCTTATTGGCAGACGCCAATTACACTTGGGGCTGATATCGTCATTCACTCTGCTACCAAGTATTTGGGCGGCCACAGCGATGTTGTAGCCGGTCTGGCTGTTGTGAACAGCGACGAGCTGGGAGAACAACTGCATTTTCTGCAAAACGCCATTGGTGCTATTCTCGGCCCGCAGGATTCTTGGTTATTGATCCGTGGTATTAAAACGTTGGGTCTGCGTATGGAAGCGATTGAGCAAAATGCGAAGGAAATTGCAGCCTTTTTGGAAAAACATCCGAAGGTTAGCAAAGTGTACTACCCTGGATTGGAAAGCCATGCACAACATGAACTGTCCAAAACCCAGGCTGAAGGCTTTGGCGGCATCATTTCCTTTGATGTAGGTAGTGACGCTAACGCGGTTGCACTTCTGAAAAAGGTAAAATATTTTACACTAGCTGAAAGCTTGGGAGCGGTTGAAAGTCTGATTAGCGTTCCGGCACGTATGACGCACGCCTCTATTCCGGTAGAACGTCGTGCAGAGTTAGGCATTACCGAAGGTTTGGTGCGGATTTCGGTTGGGATCGAAGATCTGGAAGATTTGATCGAAGACTTACAGGCAGCATTGTAAGAAAATAAGTGGGATCAAGAGAGGTAGCTGAGGCTGCCTCTTTTTTTTGTTTTTTTATCACAGCTACTTTTTTGAGAAGAACAGAGGAGTACGTAGATGTAATAACGAATAGTTTTATATAGTTCAATTGAATGTTAAACGGGATATAACCGCGACTACGTCTCTGAGGAAACAAAAACCTGGAGGGGGAATGTTATGAGGTTCACACATCTGGAAAAAGCAACAACTGTGCTGTCGGATCATCCGGTACGTCTGAGGTCTGCTTATGCAGTCGGTCCGGTCATGCTCCCGGAAAATTGCGGTGTGGGCAGGGAATGGTCCAATTATTTTGCCCATGAGGATTGGAATTTGGAAAATGCTTGTGGTGAAGAAGGAATAGAGCTTTCAGCCGGAGGAAAGGCAGCGTGCCGATTACTGACCGAGCTAGACCCTCGGACTGCGGAACTGAATCTAGGTGTTTTTCCGCCTTTGGCCGAACAAGAAAGGCTTTTGCTGGTTTCAAATCTTCGTTGTATGGCTGCACAGGAAGTGATTTTCAGACCCTTTGAAGGAACGGGACAAATTTGGATAGATGGCACACTGGTATATGCAGAATCGGGTCCTTTTCGCTTGTATCTGGAGGAAGGCGATCACACGATAGTTATCATTGCTGCGTTTATTCCTGAGGAGGCCCGCTCTATTCGTATCAGTGGAAATCAGGTATGCAACGAACCAGATGTGGCAGAACTGCATCGTGAATTTGTAGAGCGTAATATACGTTTTCATATGGCATGGCTAGAGGTTGAGAAAAGTGCTGGCAGGGAGGGTGAAGACAGCCCGATCTTATTTTATTTACTGCGTAAGGATCGGATAGATCTTCCCTTAGATCAAACGTTATGGGTCGAGGTAACGAATGATGAAGGCATGAAGCTGGATCGCTTTCCAGCACATTGGGAGCAGGAGCAAAGCTATGACTGGGATGAGGAAAAGGCCAGGAATACGGGAATGCTGCACTTCACCGTTACATATCGGGATCATGAGGCTGTGGAGCATCATTTTGTGTATTCGGCACTTGTGCGGCCTTTGTCAGTCGTCGTGGAGGGCTTGCAGGAAGAGTATGACCGGTACATTCAAGCCCGCGCTATAGATATTCTTCCTTCTGCGCAGAAAATACAAATAGAGGGCCTGCTTGAAGAATTAAAAAGGTTAACGGATTTGCCGGAAGATCCTTTTGAAATCTGGGATTACCGGATTGTGCGTGAATATATCAAGCTATTAAAACAGATCTTCACAAATGGACATACCGAACAGTCACAGCCCCCATCCTTACTTCAAGAAGAACACATTTTTTTGTCTAATGACGGAATTGGGGAAGGATTTTTTGTCTCCCGTTTGGACAATAGTTTGCAACGCTATACCATTCAGCTTCCCAGAAACTATTCGACTGACCGACAGTATCCTCTGATCGTTCTGATGCCAGGCAAGCGATATGAGCTGGGTTTGCCGGATTTTCAGAATCGAGGTTTTGGGCAAGGCTGGGAAGAGGAAGCTATATTTGTTACTTTTTCATGCCGTGGTGTAACGTTGGGCAGTTATATTGGAGAAGCTGCTTTTTTGGAGGCGCTGGATGTCATATTGCAAGCGTACCGAGTGGACGAAGAGCGGATCTATCTGACGGGTTATTCGAACGGAGCATATGCTGCCTGGGCGATGGCACAGGCTTATCCTTCTCGGTTTGCGGCTATTGCGGTTATCTCTGGAGCGCCACATCCTAAGCATCTGATAAATCTGTTGAATATGCCAATATTGAATGTATGCGGAGATCAGGATTACTTATTTGCACAAGCATACACAGCCCCTGTAACAGAGCTTCTATCTGATCATTTTAGAGGTGTTGTAGAGCGGCAGTCTAATCACTGGGATACGCATGAGCTGAGACTTCTGGACGGCGTACTGGGTTGGCTTATGCAATGGAAAAGAGATGTCGTACCTCAGCGTATTGCCTATCGGACGGAACGGGGGAGACATAACCGGGCTTACTGGCTGGAACTGACGCGAATGGATGAAAATGAGGAATATGCCGAGTTGTACGGTGAAATGAGTGCCACAGGTGAGTTGGATATCGAGGCAGTTCACGCCGAAGAATTTATCATTCATCTTTCTCAAGAGGTCATGCCCTTGGAGCTGGCCCAGGTTCGTATCGGAGCCCGTATTTTCGTGTTGGACTTGCGGGAATACAGCCGCTTTCGCTTTGTTAAAACACAGTCACATAAACGCCCCTCACCTGAATACCGTTTGATTGCCGAACGGGAGGAAGAAAGCAGTGGATGCTTTACAAAAGAATCGGATGCCAAAATGAAAACGGTGGATTCGAAAAGCGTGGGAAGAAACGTTTTGAGCCACGGTATGGGTGTGCTTGACGTTTATATGGATCGTCTTCACATTGTCCTTCCATCCAGCTATGCTACACCGGAGGAAGAGCAGGCGGTGAGACGGACGGCGAACGCCTTGGCTAGCCCACGAACAGCAACTTGGAATCCGTATATCGGTGTTCATTATCCCGTGGTGTCTTCTAATGATATTACGGAGGAAGCACTGGCTGATAGCAACGTGATTTGTATCACTTCGGGCTTGTCCAGACATGAGCTGCTTCAGAAGCACCAAGCCGATCTGCAAATTACATGTACGGAGGAAGGGTATACATTGGGCGACGACTTTACGGCAGGCGAGTATTGTCTGTCATATATTCAACCTAGCCCATGGTCTGCGTACCAGCAAATGCTTGTCGTAGCGACCAATTCACCCCGTATGCTGGGTAAAAACCTATTTATGCGCAGACTGATTATGCCTGGATATTTTAATGGTCTACACCCATATTTGAATAAAGAGATTATTGTGTATGATAGCAAGGGTGTGCGTGCTTTTAACTTTACTTCCATTCGACATGCGCAGCAAAAACTGCAAGGCCAATAAAAAAGATAACAATGTTATAATAATCCATAATTAAAAAAACCGTCTGGAGGCACGTTGGCGATCCTGACGGTTTTTTGCTGGTTCATTGCAGTGATTTGTGATCGAGATGACGTCATATAAAGAAGGGTATTGTGGCAGCTTAGCTTTTATATTGCTCCATCAGGTACATGATCTTTACTTCATCGGCCAAATCTCCAAAGGGTTCTAACGGATTCTCTTGAATGATATGATATAAACGCTGGACTCGTTCCTTTGGCAGTTTGCGTACATATCTGGAAATGAAAGCGGCATGGGTGACTACGTAGCGCTTTTTACGGACAGCTGCACTGGCTACGCGGACGAGAATATCTTCGCCCCCTGCCAATTCCAGAATTCGGCGCTCATAAAAGACTACGTATCGGAATGTCCGGTCCTTGATCAGCTCACGATTGAGTCTGGCAATCTCTCCGATATATCTGACCATAAGCGGCTCGAAGCTCTTGATCAGGAGGGGATCGAGCGTTAATTCCATGTCTTTGCGGAGAACGAAAGATTGCAGCAGGGCGACCTGCTGGAGCCTTATCCGATCATTGTGAATGAGTACAGCCATCTCACGCAGCATTTCATAGGAGACACGCTCACTGAGTTGCCGCAGGGCAACCGCGTTTTTATGATTAACGTTTAGTCCTTCCTGGATCTGCCCTATACGACCTCTGAACAGACGTATAAGCTGCCTACGCTGTTCATAAGGATAAATACCCTGCTGTAGAAGCACTAAGGGCAGCAAAAGAAGCGCACCGACGATACCGCACAAAAGCATTTGTTGCGGTGAGTGGCCGAAAAAGACAGTAGCGGCCAGCAATATGACACTGACAGCAAGGTCTTTACGAAAATAACGTTTGGCTCTGAGTCTGGCATATTGCTCTACAGGAACTAGTGTATCCCGACCACATGATGTGCACTTTTCTTCCCAAAGGGCGGTAAATTGCCCACAACGCTTGCAGACTCTTAGCTTTTGGAAGGCGTGCTCTGTGCGGGTAAATGGGCGAAATTGTACAGCTTGTTTGGAACTATTCATTGCGCTCACTTCTCCGGTTCAGCAGTGCTAGAAGCTCGGTGTCGATTTGTGTAATCGACGGGGCCCGTTTTTTATGTATATAGTAAATTAGTGATTTGATGGCGACAAAAAGAAACATAATCGCCAGACATCCGTATGAGATCATAGTGTACTTCCTCTTTCTACTTGGATTTTTACTTCAATATTTTACATGGGCGGGTTTCGCTACTGTCATTTTTGTCGTATAAAGGAGAAGGCTGGTGCCCGATTGCCCTTGTTGGGGTATAATTATATCATTACTGCAGGATATTGGTAAAATCACGCGGTATAACAGGCTTTTTGGTTGGATTCAGACCATTCGGGCAGTATTTTCAGCTGGCGCTCATGTAAAACTCATTATAATTTAATAGTAGGGGAGTACAACTGTAATTTAGAATGAGAATTAACCGGCAAAGGGGTACAAGCGATGTTTAGTAGAGACAGAAAATGGTTTTTGGTCATCGGAATCATATGTACAATGATCATGACCTCGATTTTGGCATGGCAGCCACAGATGGCGAATGCCGCTTCACCCTCTGCTTCTAAGGTGGATGCGGTACTGGTCGTCGATGTAAGTAATTCGATGAACACCAGTGATCCTGGGAAAATTGGCAATGAAGCCATGAAAATGTTCATTGATATGCTGTCGACGCAAAATGACAAAGTCGGGATTGTAGCGTATACGGATGTCGTACAGCGAGAGAAAGCCTTGCTTAATATTACATCCGAAGCGGATAAGCAGGAACTGAAGACGTTTATTGACGGACTGAACCGGGGGGCGTATACTGACACCTCCGTGGGTGTCAAGGAAGCGATCCGCATTTTGCAAGATGGTAAAACAGCTGGACATGCGCCTATGATCGTCATGCTGGCCGACGGTAACAACGATTTTAATAAGACGACAGGCAGAACCGAAAGCCAATCCGATCAAGATATGGCACAGGCTGTAGCTGAGGCTAAAAATAACGGCGTTCCAATCTACACCATCGGTTTGAATGCAGATGGAAAGCTGAATAAAAATAAGCTCGCCGACATAGCGCAGCAAACGGGCGGCAAATCTTTTATTACAAGCTCAGCGGATGACCTGCCGAACATTTTGAGTGAAATTTTCGCCAGCAATTTGAAGTTGAAAGTGGTGCCTTTGCAGTCCATTACGGCAAACGGTGACTATCAGGATGTAACGGTAACCGTACCGAACGATAGTGTGCTGGAGGCTAACATCTCGATCATGTCCTCAAAACCGGTGGATGCGAGATTGATAGACCCGTCGGGCAACACCAAGCCAATTCCTTCGAGCGATGTGCTGCTGTCCAAGTCCAAAAGCTACTCGCTGATTAAACTGCTTAAGCCTGTGGCTGGTGACTGGAAGCTCCAAGTCAAGGGAGTCCAGCAGGATCAGATTGATATTAATCTGGTGTTTAACTATGATTTGGAGCTGAAAATGGACGCACCGTCAGCCAAATCATACAAAAAAGGCGATGCAGTTCAAATTCGTTCCTACCTGACGAGCAATAGCCAGCAGCTTCAGGATCAGGAATTGTATGCGAATATGAATGCTGTTCTGAAGGTCAAGGATCTGGATTCCGGTACAACGAATGAGGTGCCGTTAACCAATGCAGGGGATTCTTTTACCGGTTCCTATACGATTCCAGATGAGCATGACTACGAACTAACCGTTAGAGCAGAGGAGAAGAGCTTTTACCGTGAAACACAGCCTGTAACCATCAGTGCTAAAGCAGGGGCGACGAGCGGTACGAATACGGGCACGACGCAGCCAACAACACCTGCTGAAAAGTCCAAGCTAATGCCACTCATTCTTTTAGGGCTGGGACTGCTCGTTCTGCTGGTTGCCGCGTATTTCATCTGGAAGGCTGTCAAAAAGGCCAACCGTGGCTTTGTCGGTCAAATCGTACTGGAAATCCGGGATGAGAACACCGGCGAAAAAACGTATCCGCAATACAAGAAGCTGAACACCTTCCGGGGCAAATTTAATCTGCACCAGTTGCTGCAACTGGCACCGGAATTTGCTGGAACCGACAAGGTCGTGTTCACACCAGCCAATCAGGATCGTATCATTGTGCGCAGTACCCCCGAGATTACGATTGAAAAATCCGGACGGGCTGTTGACACAGGCAACGGTCTTGAACTCAAAAACGGTGATCGTCTGACGATTCCGTTAGCCAGTGTGGACAAAACCATTTTACTGGAGTTTATTTCAGTAAACAGCTAAACGAACCCTTAGGAGGTCATATCTATGAAACCAGTAGTTAGAGAGCATATCCAACAATTAGACGTATCACTCGGCGGAGGGATCGTAAGCGATAAGATCAGAGTTGATACTATTGATAATCCTATTTTAATTATCGGACTCGGAGGAACGGGGATTGATGCCCTTCTCCGCTTGAAATATCAAATTAACCGTAGATTCAAGCTTCCAGCAGATCCGATTTCCAAGAAAAAGAGTGATAAACCGGACAATGTGGAATTTCTCGCTTTTGAAACGAATGAACAAGATCGCAACAAAAAATACAAAGGGATTGGTTTGGACCCTATCAATGAGTTTGTACTGCTATCCAATGCGGAGATCGGTGGATTGCTGCAAAACCGCAGCATTCTTGAGCCGTACATTACCGATTGGCTGTCTCCCGAACTAAGCATTACCGATGGTATGAATGGTGCGGCAGGGGTGCGGCAGGCAGGACGATTGCTGCTGTTCACCAAAATCAATCAGGTCGTACAAAGCATTGACAAAAAAATCAAAACCCTGTCTGAAGGCACCAACAAGAAGCTTATGGTGTTCCTGCTGTCCGGTTTGTCCGGCGGTACAGGAAGCGGTACTTTCCTCGATATTTCATATATCGTCCGAGGAATTATTGAGCGCGACTATGGCTCTGCAGGCGTAGACCGTGTAAATACATTAGGTTATCTGTTTACACCGGATATTAATTTGGCGAACAAAAGCCTGAGCGAGCATACCCGTGAATATATTAAAAAGAACGGCTATGCTGCACTGAAAGAACTGGACTATTGGATGAATGTAGACAGCCGTGGTGAACGTTTTAAGCAGCAGTACGGCAACATTTTGACCGTGAACTCGCCGCTTCCACCGTTTAATCTGTGCCACCTCATTTCGGCCACGAATACGGAAGGCAAGCTATTGGAAAATGCTTATGATTACTGCATGAATGTCACCGCTGAGAACATCACTAACTTTATGGCGAGTGAGGAAAAACAGTCGGGCGAAGAGTTTGCCATTCATGACTATATCAGCAATATCCGTACCAACATCGCACAAATGAATAAGGCGTATCCGGCAAACTACGATTACAATATTATCGGGGCTTCCTCTGCGGTACTGCCAATGGAGGAAATGACGACATATCTGGCCTATCGAATGTTTGGCAAAATGTCCAAAATGTTCGAGCAATCGCCAAATCAAGAGGATGTAGAGAAGTTTGCCCGCAAGCTGGGCGTGGATCTGGATAGTATGATCAAAAACTTTGAATCCCGTGTACCTGAGCCACTTCCAGGCTTTGAAAACAGTGAACGGTTAAGTTATAGCAATGTCGTTAAAATGCAAGTGGTCAATATGGACACCGAGCTGGAGCAAACGTTCCTGACGCGTGCCCGCGAAGAGTATATCAAAGCGAAGAAGCAGCTTCCTGGTGAAATTACAGGACAGTTTACGGATCAAATTCGCCGGATGTTTCTCCATCCTGAGCAAGGGCCGTTTTATGTATCCCGCATGATTTATACTGAAAAAGGATTTAGCTTGCTGAAAATGCTGCTTTCATATGTTGAAACGTTGCGTGAATCACTGCATCGTATTCCAACGGACATTGAATGGGCGCGTGAGCAGGCGAACGAAAAGCTGGGCGATGCCAAGAGCGCGTTTGTGTCTAAGGATAAAAAGAAAAATGCGTACATCGAAGCGAAAATTAATGAGTATTGGCTGCGGGCTGATGTGGAACGTACAGAGCAGCTCATTGAGTTTTATGAAGACCTGTATGACCTGTTGAACAAGGAAAATAGCCGCATTTATAATGTATTTACTGAAATTTTGAACGCGCTGAGCGCAATTTTCGAGAAGAATGGCGATCTGCTGATTAACGGCGAGGAACAGTCCGATCACAAAGGTAACAAAACGTACTATTGGAATCTGGTAAGTGTACCGGATATTTCTGAAGTTGTGACTAAGCTGCTTGATAACCGCAACGGTGATGATTTGATTCGTGATTTTGCCCAAGAATTGCTCGAAAATTCAGATCAATGGGTGAAGGATCAGGATATGGACATCATCAGCTCAATCTCCAATTTCTTGACTGATAAGTTCGGTGATCTCATTACCCGTTCCATGGAAGATTTCCTCGTCATGAAATACGGGCAAGATGAAGCCATTGAAAAATTTGTGGAGCGCTACATTGCGAGCAAACTGGATGAGGAAGCTGTACCTGTGTTTCATCTGAGCAATAGCTCTGGCAACTTGTACTTCCCGTCATGGGGATTCGTTTCAGTACCTGTACAGTCACCTAATATCCTGAAAGGCGTTCGCAATTATCAAAATAATGCAATTGGCAAATCACACTTTACTATTAAAGAGAGTGAAGTTCGTAACCGGATTTTCTGGCTCAATACGCGTAATGGTGTTCCTCTGTTTGTATATACGCCGCTCAAAGTGTATGAAGAAAGCTATGAAAAAACGATTCTTGACCGCGAAGGTATTGGCCGCCATCTGGTACAAACAGGTCAGAACAACTGGACTAATCTGCCGTCGCCGATTCCTGAAAAGTCATGGGGCGAAACTTACGTCAATTCGCGTGTGCAAGCTTACAATGCCCGCATTCGTAATGATTTTGACCGTGCCAAGTCACTTGGCGTGATTCGGGAAAAGGATGTCGATCAAAATACGAGCAGCCGCTTCACTGTGATCCGTTCACATGCGCTAGATCTGAATGCGATGCTGGCAGGCTACGATATGCGCTTGCAGGAATCCAAGCCGAATTTGGGTGAGGTGAAAAGAGCATGGTCTGAGTTGAAACGTCTGCTGGCTGAAGGGCTGGAGCAGGCCGGAAGCAAGGACATCTTTGGCAGCATCAATGAAGAGATGGCGAAGGAAAACCTGATCCGTTCACCAGAGTTAACACAGGTGGTTCGTGAAGAACTGGCGAAATATACACAAATTGAAGCGAAAGCCACTGAACTGGAAGCTTTGCTGGGCAAATATCAGGATGAAGAAAAATGGCTGGATCAGTTCATTCAGGCACTCTATACGGACACGATTACAAAAAAAGGTGCTTTGTACGTCTATGATCGTGACGAAGAGGAAGAGGCTTGGGAGCCGTTTGCCAATGTCATGAAGAGCCGTAATTATGTGGAGTTTGAAGTGTTTACAAACTTCCGCGGTTTGGAAGAAAAGAAATTTGCAGCTCTAATGCGTAAGGCCGATCGCCGTGATGCTGTATTGACTTCATCGGAGGATATTACACCACTGCTGTCGAAGCTGGATGAACTGGCTGCGACTTACACAGAGGCCCGCAATCAATTGGAATATGAAAAGGTGGAGCTGGCTAACGGAGCAGAACTATATGCATTTTATGCTCAAATGGCTGGAAAATTAAACGACATCCGCAGAAAGTTGAAATAAAGTATGAGAGAGCAGCTGTTACGTTATGCGGCTGACTATGCAGCCGCAGAGGACCAATTAATCGGAAGCGGGGATGGACGCAGCAGCATCCATTTCCCGTCCGTGTTTCTTTTTATCGGTGATCGCATGAACCCGGTGATGAACACCATTGCAGATATCAACCGGACCAAGTGGGATAACAGCACGGGAGTAACGTATATTCAGATCCGCTCGCAGGAAGAACATGCGGCTGTAGATCGTTCGGTGGATGCTATTGTGCATACGATAGCGGTACCGGAGGAAAGTGGCCACCAAACGATACGCCGTGACTTGCACCAGGCTTTTTATACACATGAATCGCAGCTAATTGAGCTTAACACTGCGTTGCGCCGGGCTAGTGGACATCTGGCAGATTACGGTCGGTTGTATTCTTCGTTCGAGCGTGTTCATTTGTCGATTTTGACGACAGCGGATGACCCCATGAACGTATTAATCCCTGAAATTACGCTGTTGGCGGAGTATATTTTTGCACAGTCTTTTAAATCGGTACAAATGGATCTGTATGTGTTGGTGAATGAAAGCGATCAGGCTGTCCAATTCGGCTACCGTAGTGCAACGTCCGTTGCTTTCATGCGGGAGTTGGACTATATCCAGAGTCCAGAGTATACGTTTACGGCACCGCTTCATATGACTGAGGACAAATTGACCATTCCAGTAACCCATGCTCCATCACCGTTGTTCGACCTCGTCTATGTGCTGTCCGACAAGAACGAACGCGGCGTAACGGTGCCGAATAGCCTGCGAGAAAGCTGTGACATCATTTGCCATATTCAGCTTCTTAAAAATCGCTATCAGGCAGGAGATTCCTATCGGTCACAGGATGGGGGATACAACAATACATCGTTTAAAAACAACATCATGACGGAATCCGGGCGACAGGGTTATGTGTCGGCTGGATTTTCCCGAGTCAACCGCCCTAACCAGTCAATCGCACTTACGGTGCTGTATCACTTTTATGTGAAGCTGTTAGAGCGTATGAGAACAGAGCAGGAGTGGGACATACGCGATAAGCTGAATTATTTTGGGTTAGATGCTGCTGAGCGCGGTCGCACGCGAAATGATCTCGTTCCTGGTAATGAAGCGATCACAGACATGAGCGCACTGATGACCAGCGGAGCCAGCTACGGCTCGTTGAAGCGAATGACATTACGTGAGGCGGAGGAAGCCTTGTTTGGTCAGGGCTGCGAAGCTTTTTTCCGCGATAACTGTGAACGGATTGTGCACAAACGGTTAGGAGATTTTCAGGCGGAATCAGGTCTACAGTCGGCTGTGAACGCAGCTGCCAAGGAATATCCCGAAATCGGCTTATTCGAGTTGACAGACTGGACGGATGAAAATAAAACAGGGAATGTGCTTACAGCCATTCGTGGACTGATTCGGGATACGTCCAATGACTTGCAGATTAGTGCCGCTGAACTGGACACCCTGTATAGCGGGCGAGTGGAGGACCAACCTTTTCAACGATTGCCACTCATGGATAAGCATAATGTGCGCAGCTTGATTCGTTACCTGACCGAGACGGTTTACGGGCACAAACTGCACATGCTGCGAATCCAAGCCGATTTGGAGCTGCTCCGCCGCTATGAACTGGCACTAGAAAAATGGCATGCGCAGGCGAAGCATATTACAGTACAGCTTTCCAGCCTGGAGCGTGAACTGCATCAAGCTGCAACGGACAGTATCCGGCAGGCCGATAGTTACACAGGTCAAAACCTGTTCGAGTATTACGAGCGTGTGACGGAGGATGTCATGCGTGAGCTGGAAAGCAAGCGGGGAAAATCTATATTTTTTGATACCCGGCATATGGGGCCTGTATCCGGATTGCTGGACGGGGGCCTGTCTGCATTGGTGGATCGACTTACGCAGACCTGTCGAACCTTGATTCTCAGTTCACAGCCGTTTAATCAGACCTTTGAAGAAGAATTATTGCGGCGTGCGAATGTAGCTGCTGCATATGAAAATCGGCTGGTCGTTCCGAAGGATGAGCTGTTTAAAAAACTGTATCAAACGTTAGAGGAACATGGCGGAATTAACGTACGTTTGCTCGACTATACCCATGAGCATCGGTATGAAGAAAAGTACTTCTTTGGTGACTACGAAGGCGAATTTCTTCCTTATGCAATGGATGTGGACATTACTTCGCGTATTTACAAGCTGGGTTTTGTACATGAGCGTCGCAGCAGCGGGGTGGAAAAGCTGCATTTGATGGGCGGCTTCCATCTGGAGGATCTGATGGTTTACCGCAACGGCAAAACGTATTATGAGACATATACTGCGAATGGTTTCGTGTTTCACGGAATCGACGTGGACCGGTTGCCGGAATTGCGGTAACCACATATTCATCCTACTTTATGATGGAAGGAAGCAACGATTCTTATGAAGCAGCGTAAATTTAACGTTCTCCTATTGCTGTTCGGCTTGCTGGGCGCTGTAGTAGGCTTCATCTTGGGAGAGCTTATTCTTCACAAATTGATAGGGCACTGGCCGCATATCGTCGTGATCGGGCTGTATTTTGGCATCATGGCACTGTGCATTGGCCTAGGTTGTCTGATCGGCGAACTAATTTCGCCACAGTTAAATGGACATTCATGGCGGCAGCGCTACTCCGGGTTATCCTGGAAGTTACTGGTGCCTGCTACGCTGGTGATGTTGTTCGTGGCAGGTCTGCTATTGGAGTTGGGCTACCAGGTTAATCCTGAAGGGCGCAAGAGCGTACAGGACCTCGTGCTTGTGATTGATAATTCCGGGAGTATGCAGCAAACAGATCCTGATAATGAACGCCTAACGGCTGCCAAGAGTCTAATTGGCCAAATGGATGGAGACAAGCGGGTAGCCATTGTTTCATTTGATTCTACTGCGCAGTTGGTTCAGTCGTTTACTCCCATTCGCACAGATGCAGAGAAGCAAGCGGTTTATTCCAAAATTGATAGTATGCAGACTATAATGTCAGGCGGTACAGAGATCGGACTTGCTTTGGATGAGACGATCAAGGAGATTGAAACCCAAGGCAATGCAGAAAAAGGTTCTCTCGTTATTATGCTCTCTGACGGCTTTAGCGAGCTGGATACCCAGACGGCATTGGCTCCTTATATCGCCCGCCAGATTCCGATCAATACGATCGGGCTGAAGCTGGCAGAGTCGGATGGTATAGCCTTATTGCAAAATATTGCTGACCTGACAGGCGGAACTTATTCTAATGTAGCCAATGCCCAAGGACTTACTCAGGCGTTCGGTAAAATATATAACAAAATCGGTGATCGCACACTGGTAACGGAGCGGACAGGTGAGTATGCCGACAGTCTGTATTTTGCCATTTATCGCGTAACGGCTCTGGTCATTATCGGCGCTCTATTAGGATTAGCTCTTGGGCTGATGTTTGATAACCGTTTTCTCGCGCGGAATTTTGCGATTGGAGGAGTCCCGGCAGGCTTGCTCGCTGGCTTTATTTTGGAAAAGGGATTATCTGGCTCGCCTATAGGCGACTTGATGATTCGTTTGGTGGCAGCGCTCGTACTGGCGGCCCTTATTGCTGTTTTTTCGCTTGTTCTGCCAATTGCGGAAAATACTCGCCGATCTTCCGGTGGAGGAAGTCAGGGAGCGCCGTCAGGACGCCGGAGAGGGGCACCGGAAGCCCCAACGCGCAATCGACGCAGCAGTGGATTTTAGAACGGGAGGCTGGAACTTATGCAGTATAGGGAAGCACAGCCCGGTGATCCTGTTATTTCGGAGCTGAGCCACAAAATTGATGACAACCGGGTTGTGTTGCGCTGGCAGTGGCCTGAGGGCGCAGCCGTGGTATATATTGCAAAACAATCAGCCGATGCAGGTGTGAATGGGCAAAATGAGGGTGAAGTTTTACCGCCTTTTTCAAGCCTAAAACTGTTTACACGCGAGGAGTATAAGGCTGCTGGTAGCTATCGTGACCGAATTGAAGGCATTGGACGCGTACGGTATACCGTGTATCCGGCTGTTCGGGAGGATGGAGATACTTACGTGATCCGTCAGCAAGATGGAGCCAACCAACTGGAGTTGAGTACGGGGAGGGCTAAAATCAGATATGCGGTTCACCATAAAAAAAGCTGGTTTCGCAGCCGCAAAACCGTCCAGATTCAGGTGACAGCCGAAGTTCCTGTCCCGCAGGAGGCGCTTTGCTACGTGAAGAAGCGCGGGGGCTATCCCGCAGACCGGGACGATGGAACCTTGTATCCATTCACGGCACCCTTTGCCGCGGGACGGAATGTTTTACCCGCTGTTGAAGTGGGGGGAGATGAATATGTGCGGCTGTTTTTTACAGACGGCCAGAAATATGGCACGGTATATGAATTAGTTCCTGAATGAAAGGAGGCCGCAACCGATGAGTTTTCTTAGTAATTTATTCAGAAGAAAGCCACAGGCAGCGCCAAGGCCGTTATTTTATGATATTGTGTGCCCTTATTGCTTTAGTAAATTCTCCCCGGAGGACGTGGTATTCCGTGCTTCTCATCACCGTGAAGATGACGAGGACTACGCTTTAGGTGAAGATGAGCTGTTGAACAAATATCGGGAGCGTTTTGGCTTGGACAGTGTGCATGATATGGAGGCGATTTTGCATCCCCTTGATGTCCCTGAGGAACATCGATTGTATTCTGATCATGTACTGACAGGACTGACGGACCGTTATGGCGAGCTGACGCGCCACCGACTGTGCCCGCACTGCCATAACGAGCTGCCCGTGACCGCGGGTAAGGTGCCTAGCAATATCATTTCCATTATTGGAGCTTCGCAGGCGGGGAAATCTGTCTATATGACCTCCCTGATTCACACGTTGCAGCATGTTACAGCCGATCATTTTGACGCGGCTTGCATGCCGCTCAATGCAGAGATCAGCCGAAAGTTCCGCACTATGTATGAGGAACCCCTATTTGAACGAGGCGATCTGCTTACATCGACACAAAAAGAAAAGATGCAGGAGCCTTTTATCTTCCAGTTTGTATTTAAGGATGAGGAAAAGCCGCCACTGACGCTGGTATTTTTTGATGTCGCCGGTGAGGGAATGGTAGATCAGGACTATCTGGGACTGCATGGACAGCATATCAAGAATTCAGCAGGTATTCTTTTTATGGTCGATCCACTGCAAATTCGCTCTATTCGGGAGCGTATTAAGATTAATCTTGGCGATAAGCCGGGTGAATGGGTCTCGCAATATGATGAACCGCGTGATGTCGTACTTACGATGTTCGGTGATTTTATCGCTTATCAGGAAAAAGGGAAAACGGACATTCCGACTGCTGTCGTCCTGACCAAAAGTGATATGCTTACTGCATTGGCAGATGAAGAAGGCACATACATCAAGAGGAATAGCAATATTTTTAATCCGATGGAGCATCGCAAATATATGGATTTGGATGAGTTCGCTAACATTGATGGCGAAGTTCGACGCTTCATCGAAAAGGTGGATAAGCCGTTCAAGGGCACGATGGATGTATATTTTACGGATACAGCCTATTTCGCGGTTTCCGCGCTGGGTAGCAATCCGGTGGAGCAAAAGCTGCAAGGATTGGTTAGTCCGATCCGTGTGGATGAGCCATTCATTTGGCTGCTTTATAAGTTGAAGTACATTGAGGGGAGAGAATCACAGTGAGTTATTCTACCTCTCATTTGATACAACAGCAGATGTACACACGGGAACGGCGTGGAATTTTCCGTTCTACGGAAGGCTTCGATACAGTGGCTAATTCCAAAGGATTGGATGCTTCTTTTATTAAAAAGGTGCTGCATCCCTTATGTGTATATGATGCGCCTGCTGCCTTGACGGCGCGTGGCGAGAAGCAGGAAAGCGTCTATCCAGAAGCCATGCATCTGGTACGGACGGAGTCCGGGGATGTAGTGCTTGGCCGCAGTATTTATAAGGCTGCGGATTTTACTGGGCTGCGGAGCGCCTTTTTCACGCACAACTATGTGATTCCAGCCGGACATGGTGAATCTCCGTCTGACTATAAGCAGTGGCTGAACACATCATTTGTTGATACCTATGATATTGAGCAGGGAACGGATTTACCAGAATTGGAGCGTCTACCGGGTGGAAGTGTATTTCCGGCTGTTGACCCGTCTACAGTGCTGGCTCAATTGCAGCTGAGCGAAGAGGTGTTCAAACAGCTTTTATACGCAGTCATGATGTCCGCAGCGGGTCGCAAAAAGGTATATGTAGCGCTGAATGTTCCTGTAGAAGCGGTCGGATCTTCAGCCAAGCAGCTGCTGGGTGTGCTGTATGCGGCACTGCCTTATGCATTTCGGAACAGACTCGGATTTCTTACATATGCACAGGAACCGAACAGCAGAAAAGGCATTCACTTGATGTTCGTTGAGCCTTTTAGTTTGCGTCCCGGTGATCGGAATGTGGAAAAGGACTTTGTATTTGACCTGTCTAACCATAGTCGAATACTTAATGTGGATGCAGAGCAGGTGAGACAGCCGTATTTTGACTGGATTGTCCGTACGCTGCTGAATGGTGAGACGCCGGATGATTTCTTCAAATTTGCCGAGCAAATGCTGACAGGTATGGAGGCAGGGCGTGATTTGACGCCATCCAGCTATCATGAGCTCATTACTTTGTACAGAATTGAGCAGGGAGAGCGGGCATTATACAACGAACAACGAATCGCTGTATTACGAAGCTTGACTGATTATTTATCGCCACCCGATTCGCTGCCACGTAAAATGAGGCTGAATGATCTGTTTCTATCGTTTTTTGATCATGAATTTGATCGGGTGAAGGATGGATATATTCCAGATGTAGGTCTAGTCGATAGTTTCAAGGACTATTATAAAGTTCATGCACGCAGCAGCGAAAATCGGTTGGTGGAATATTTAATCCGTTCGCTAAACAATGCTTATACTGCCAGAAATACGGAAGCAGTCACGTATATTTACCATACGATTGAGGAGAATCCGTCATTAGGCAAGGCATATTTTACGAAAGTGCTGGGTAATCCGGCGCTTACAAAAATGCTGTTCATTCCCTATATGGACAGTCAGATGAAAAGAACACCGGATGCCAAGGGGCTGCTGGCCGTTGTGCATGAATGGGGCAGTCGGTATATCGAAGTGTCGGCGAATGCCGATTTTCAGCTTTTGGCAGAATCTGCACTGATGGGCAGACTGCGTGCCGAAAGAAAACCAGTAGAGGCTGTGGCTGCCATTCACCAACGCTTGCGTCAATGGGACAGCAGCTCTGCCGTAGGCAAACTGTCCCCGCTGGAGCAATCTGGATTGACAGAGCGCCTGCAGGAAGCGTCGGATCGGTATTTACTTACCGAAGTAGAGCTAAAAGAAATATCACCCGATCAGGTCGTACAGATTCCATTTTTTACACGGCCCGATTTGGTGCAGTGGGTTGGAAAGCTGCCTGCTCCCCTCAAGGGACAAGCAGTGCGATTGATTGCGGCTTACGATTGGTTTAATACGGAGGAACCGGAACCGTCAGTGCTGGACGGCCTGGAGCCTGGCGAAGTAGAAAAGGTACAGGATTGGGCGTATGGCTGGCTGCCCCAGCAGCTTGCGGAAGGCCATTTTGCCCGTCTGTTGCCTGCATTCTATCGTTCTGACGGGCCGGGAGAAGGAATATTGGACTTCGCTCGTCTGGTCAGTTCGATCCGCAAATGGGCGAAGGATAACGATACGATGTACCGCTTTATCCGATGGTCGGAAGAACACCCCGAGTTTGCCACTCCACGTGGCGGTTTCGAACCGTCGTATCGACGTGCGCTACTTCTATTCTTCCAAAAGGAAGGACGAGAGGGACTGCATAAAAAAACGCTGTGGCGTCAATATTTTGAACCTGCAAAGCCTGCTTTTAAAAATTTCTATTTGGCAGCAAAGCGGGAGACGGACACGCCGTTGATCAAAACACTTCGTCGTTTTCGTAAAGGTGGGGTGATTTCCGGGATCGTGCTGATTGTCATTGTAGGTACGCTCGGCGGCCTGAAAGCAACCGGGGTGATCGGATCTGGTGACACCCCTGCGCCTGTTGCTGCTCCGAAGCCTGTACAACAGCCTGTAGAGCCTACAGTGCCCGTAAAAGAGGAGCCTACGGCGATAGTGACACATGTGCCTAATACCAAGTCCACAACGAAAATGGTCAAGCTGTTGTTTGCGTTTCAGACATCGACAGAGCAGGCAGAATTTAAGCCGAAGAAGCTCGTCGTTGTCGGGGCGGACCAACAGGAGCACTTATACGAAAATTTTACGCTTGCTGAACAGAACGGCAAGGAAGCTGCCAGTAATGCGAACAATGATCCATCCGGTGACGTAATCACTGGAAGCGCCACTACAAAAAGTACGACAGCAGATGGACAATCCACGGACAGTGGTTCAACAGCTCGTGGTAGTACATCCAGTGGAACAAGCGGCGATCAGTCTGGAGCAGTGACAGGCAACACGGACGGAGGCTCGACTTCGGAGATTTCTACTGAGGGTAGTGGTATAGCAGCCGATAAAACCATAGGCAGCACGTCCGGTGATGGTACAGAGACAAAGGAGTACGATCTGAAGAAGTATCCTTATCGTACGCTGTTGACCATTTGGCAAAGGCTTGAGCTGAACGATGCTAGCACGGTTACCGTTGATGGAGAAGAATACCCGCTGGTTCAAGTGAAGAGTGCAGACTAAGCAACTATAAAACAGAAATAAAGTAAAAGACGGGCTTCCTTCAAGGGCTCGTCTTTTACTATACATAAATTTCCATAAAGAATGAATTCGTAATTTGAAATTCATCTTATCTAGTAAAGCATTATTTTACGAAAGTATTGACACCAAGTAGGCAGCTGATTAAAATTAGTTGGAATTCAAACTATTAAATTTAGATGGATATGGAGGTTCGTAGTGAGATGGGAAGTGAGGTGTATCCCGTTTGTCTTCCTTGTGAGGAAGAGAGCACGATGTATTTAATTAAATGGATTTTCACTACTATCCGGCGCGAAATTGAAACGGCACTGCGCCCTTTGGGACTCACCTCCCCACAATCGCAGACGCTCTATATACTGGCGGTCTCGCCTGGAGTCACCAATACGGATTTGGAAAGGCTATTGCTTATTGATAAATCAAGCGTTACCAGCCTGGTTAACGGGATCGTTAAGAAAAACTGGGCAATACGCAAAAGTCACCCGGAAGATGCACGAATGAAGCAAATCTATTTGACTGAGGAAGGCTTAGAGATTCACAAAGTAGCTGAACGTACTATTGAGGCAATTAAAAGCTCGGTAGGTGAAACATTATCTGTAGGAGAATCGGAGACGCTGCGCGGCCTGCTTAAAAAAATTCTCCGCGACTACCACCCTGCGGACACCCGCGTTTGAGCGGATATATAGAGAATTTGCCCGGGTAGGGGTATCAAAAACAGTGAAATATGATCTTAGATAAGAGGTTTACAGGAGAGGGAGACAACCAAATGATAAATGAACAAACTTATCCCAATGCGGATAAGCTTATGCGAGTGCTAGCTTTCACACTTGTTTTTTCAGTGATGAACGCTTTTATGTTTAATGTCGTTATGCCTGTGATTCGAGAGGAGTTTCATATTAGTGCTTCCGATGTAAGTTGGTTGCTGACTGGCTATATGATCGTGTATGCAGTTGGCTCGGTGACCTACGGCAAATTGGCAGATAAATATCGTCTTAAGGATTTGCTGACGTTTGGGATTATCTTTTTTGCACTGGGTTCGCTTATTGGACTGTTGGCCAATCAATTTTGGATGCTCATTGTAGCTCGTTTGCTTCAGGCTGCAGGGGCTGCTGTTATTCCGGCAACTGCTATGATCGTCCCAGTCCGTTATTTCTCGGCTGAAAAAAGGGGACGTGCTTTGGGCGTCACAGCAATCGGCTTGGCGTTAGGTACTGCACTGGCTCCGATTATTTCCGGTTTGATCACAGGCTTTGCAAGCTGGCGTTTTTTGTTCGTCATTTCCATGCTGCCACTGATCGCATTACCGTTCTTTCGTAAATATTTGGACGATCAGCGTGGAGAAGATCAGAAGTTCGATTTTCTTGGCGGATTATTGCTGGGTGGAACAGTAGCCTTCTTATTACTTTCGATTTCGCAAACCAATATGATGTTTTTTCTGGTCGGTGTGGTGTTATTCGCACTGTTTATATGGCGCATTAACACTGCGCATGATCCATTCATCCAGCCGAAGCTGTTCCGTAACAAGCAATATTCATACGGGCTCCTTATCGCTTTTTTAGGGACGGGGATTAGCTTTGGATTGCCGTACTTGGCACCGCAGTTTCTGAACAGTCTCAATCAGCTCACGCCGGCAATAATTGGACTGGTTATGTTTCCGGCTGCTATTGCTTCGGCTCTATTGGGTAAAAGAGGAGGGCGTTTGGCGGATAGCAAAGGAAATTCGTTTCTCGTCTATACAGCTGTATCGCTTTTGTTTATCTGTTTTATCAGCTTGTCTACATTTGTGGGTGCCTCTCCGTATCTGATTTTATTTTTGCTTATTTTCGGAAACGTAGGTCAGACCTTCATGCAAATTGCCATGTCCAACACGATTTCTCGTACCTTGTCGAAAGACCAGATTGGTGTTGGAATGGGGCTGCTATCTCTGCTGAATTTCATTGCCGGGGCGATCACGACAAGTATTTTGGGCAAAACGCTGGATAGTTCGTCGTCCTTTCATTTGAATCCTGTCGTATCTAATGTGCAGGTATTCAATTTTAGCAATATTTTTACGGTGCTTGCACTGATTGCGCTTGTGACGATGGGACTTTATGCGTTGCAATTCCGAAGGGGTTCACGCCGTAATACGCCTGCTGTTGAGCAAGGATAAACATTTGATGTAAACTCATGCCAAAACAAGGGTATAATATAGAAGGAAAAGTTCATCTATGGAAGGACGGAGTGTCCGGCATGACAAGAAACCTTCAATATGTACCCTATGGTTATGAGCCTCCGATCGAGACGCATAAAGGGACCATGGTCTACTATGATACGTTCGAGCAGATTACAGCCAGAGAGCTGGAGCTTTTTGCCGAAACGGGGGCTGTATTATCTTTTACAAAGCTGGTGTTGTATCCGCTACATGAAGAAACCGTCAGAAGAATGTGGAAGCAGCCGGTACGTTCGTATTACAAGCGGGTGGACGAGCTGGGAGAGTGGCAGCGGGAGCAGGCTTTGAGTGCTGTTGTGATTGAGAACTGGGAAGGTAAGCGTAAAAAGTATACGCCGATTGAAGCAGCCATCCGTTTTTTGGCGGAAAAGTATACGACCCCACTTTTTTTGTACATGAGTCCTGAAACTGCAAATTTGTGCGCTTCCTATGCATCGTTTGGAGAATGGATTAGAAATGTCAGATTGGTGCTTTCGAGCGCACCCCAGGAACTTCATCCGAAGCTTGCACAGTACCGTAATCGCTGGAACACGGTCGAAGAAGCGACAAACCGTGACTCTAAGGTTGACAAAGCGGAGCATGAATTATAGAATAGAACTAATCGTAAAAATTACTATTGTAATTGTATACCATGTATTCCAATTAAGGAGGAAGAGAAATGCGCGTAATTGTTACCTTGGCATGCACCGAATCCGGTGATCGCAACTATACAACAACCAAGAACAAAAGAAATCATCCGGAGCGTCTTGAAATGAAAAAATACTCTCCGCGTCTGAAAAAGTACACGATCCATCGTGAAACTAGATAATTTGAGGTTTGCTGCATAGCAACCTGAATGATTCTGCTTCCTGAGCGAAGCCTGTTAAGTTTGCAAAAGCCTGCGTTATGGAACCGGCGAAAACTTGAATTAGTCCAGTGGACAGAGCGTCCAAAGTTAAAGCTTGCACCTAAGAAAACGGCTTTTTTTCAAGGCTGTATGATAGATGCCGAGCTACATGGTACGCTTTGCCTTTTGAATCGAAAGCACGTGGCTACCGAGTTCTCCTGTGCTGGTGTCAGCATTTGGGACGAGCCGGAGGACCATTCACTATATGCTTATATAACGATGAAGGCTGACGAAAGATCCGGAGCGTTCGTGCAATGGGCGATGCGTATATGCGGCATCGTTTGCTTGTCGTTTACGAGCTTGAGCGCAACCGTTATGATCTGTCGTCTTTTTTTCTGGGACATAACCGTTCCTTTTGCCAACTGATGGAGTATTGCGCCAGTACGTTTGAGTTTGAAACTAAAACTACATGAAAGATTAGGTGAAACTAATGAAAAAAGATATTCATCCAACATTGAACAAAGTTATCTTTTTGGACCCTAGCTGTGGATTTACTTTCCTGAGTGCTTCCACTAAATATTCGCAAGAAACGATGGAATGGGAAGATGGCAACACATACCCAGTTATCCGTGTAGATACTAGCTCCGCTTCCCACCCGTTCTTCACTGGTAAACAAAGAAACGTGGATATCGGTGGCCGTGTGGATCGCTTTAACAAAAAATATAACCTTAAGTAAGACTCGTCGAGAGCTAGGTTTACGGATTATGCCAATAATTCGTAAACCTAGCTTTTTTATTTTTTACGGATAGTTACATCCGAAACAACGCGAATAACAAATGTATTTTCAAGTCTCGAATTTAACACTCTTCTGGAACAGTCCATGAAGCTGCTGCTTTTTTTAATGCTAAATGAAGCTGAACAATAGTCGACGAGGGCTATGATGAAAAAAAGATACGAATATAACGTTTTAAGATATTCAGTAGCGGCATTGCTAATCTTGGCAACTAATCATTTTAAAACGTAATTCTATACTTCGCATAGGCTGTCTTAATTTAAAAATAATCGCAGGTATCTAGCCTGCGATTATTTTTTTTTTAGCACAAGAGTCGCGATTAAGGGAGGGTTCCGATAAATCATTTGCGGAAATAAGTTATTTGAAGGATATAGTTAGAGACTTGATACAACTAGGCATCATTATAGATAAGCTTTTGTTCAGAATTGGTTCAGTGGTTTCATGTATATTAATTGAAAACGACATAAATCACTTATTTTCGACAAATATATGAATAAAAGATTAATATAAACACATTTTTATCGGTAAATACAGTGAATAAGCTTTATTATCTTTGAATTATGTAGAAACATTTCGAAGATCGAATAGGGTCGTTTTACTCAAAAGTAAATTAGGAGGTAGAACCATTGAAAGTTTATTCACTTAAGTGGGCAGCCGCTCTTGTTGCTCTTCAGGCGGCGTTTGGTACTTCTACTTACGCTGCAACGCCTACCAATAATTTGTTTTCAGATACATCCTATGTGACGAGTGATAAAATGGCGGCCATCCAAGAAGCTGTACGCCAAGGGCTTTTATCGGGAGATCCTCATGGAACTTTTCGCCCTGCAGCAACATTAACTCGTCAGGAACTCGCAGTATTATTGGTCAGAGCCTTAAAATTGGACCCTATTTCGAGTTCTTCTACTTTTAAAGATGTGCAAAGTAAACAATTTGCTGCCCCATATATAGAAGCCGCACAAAAAGCCGGGTTTCTATCCGGGGATGGATTAGGAAACTTCCGTCCGAACGATCCTGTTACCCGTGAAGAGCTGGCAGCTGTGTTTGTTCGTGCAGTCGGAGGGGTTAATGCAGAGGGCGGATCAAGCATTTTACCCAAAGATCAGTCCTTGGTAAGCCAATGGGCGGCTGGATCGGTAGATACAGCACTTCGCCTGGGTTTAATTGACATTCATGACAGCAAGCTCAATCCCACCGGTGAAGTAAAAAGGGAGGATATTGCTCCTTTCCTGCTGGATATTTTCAAATCTCAAGAGCAAACAGCTACGATCAATAGCATTGATGGGGACATTGTAACAATCGATAATGTTCCTTATTTAATAGAGGGGAATTTGAAAGAGTTAATCGGAAACTCCAATAAAGATGCGCTAAAAGGAGCTAAATTAAAGTTTAATTCGCGCAATCGTAATGTGGACGGGCTGCAACAATTAGAAATCGTGCAAAAAGATGTTGTGTTAAACACCAATGGTCTACCGGAAAGCAGCCTGCTTCGAATTTTAGGTGATGGTGTTCAGATTAAAGGGGATATCAAAGGAGTAATCGAGCTTAATGACGGTGTTTCTAATATCCAGCTGAATGGAAACGTAAACCATCTTAATGTGAATTCCGGCCATGGTATTTCTATTAAAGGAACCGGAACAATCGGGGAGCTTCAAGTTGCCAACGCAAACGCTAAAGTGACCTTGAACCCGAATTTTAAAGTTGAAACGATTAAGCTGCCTAAAGATGCATCCGTTTCACAAGTTATCCAAAATTACAGCGAAGTACAAAAGCAGATTGGACAAATTCAGTCCGCTGACGGAACGGTTCAAGAAACGACTACAATTACGTCCAGTAGCGTGACATTTTCGTCTGGAGGAGGAAAAACTACTTCGACAAATTCAGTGACTAACCATGCGCCAGGCGTTACTACCGGGTTTACTGATATTACGTTAAGTACAGCAGATGAGCCTAAAAAGATTAATCTGGCAAATAGTTTTGCTGATGCTGATGGAGACACACTGACCTACACAGCAAAATCTTCAGCAACGAACGTAGCGACAGTATCGGTGAATGGAAGTCAGCTGACTCTCACGCCGGTGAACGCCGGCACAGCCACGATCACGGTTACGGCGAACGACGGCAAAGGCGGGACCATAAACAGCCAGTTCAACGTGATGATCACGCCGGTGATCCCGGAAGCCGTGAACCATGCGCCGACGGTGGAAACGTCGATCAGCAATGTAACGACAGGGGCCGCGGATGGAGTTAAGACGGTGAGCCTTGCGAGTGTGTTTGCAGATGAAGACAGCGACGCGCTGACATACACGGCAACCTCGACAGATACGGGAGTGGCAACAGCAGCGGTAAACGGAAGCGATCTGAAAATTACGCCAGTGAACGCGGGTACGGTCACGATTACAGTAACGGCAGATGACGGCAAGGGCGGCACGGTGGATACGCAGTTCAACGTAACGGTTACGCCGGTGATCCCAGAAGCCGTGAATCATGCGCCGACGGTGGAAACGTCGATCCGCAATGTAACGACAGGGGTCGCGGATGGAGTTAAAACGGTGAGCCTTGCGAGTGTGTTTGCAGATGAAGACAGCGACGCGCTGATGTACACGGCAACCTCGACGGATACGGGCGTGGCAACAGCAGCGGTAAACGGAAACGATCTGAAAATTACGCCAGTGAACGCGGGTACGGTCACGATTACGGTTACAGCAGATGACGGAAACGGGGGTACAGTGGATACGAATTTCACTCTAACGGTGACCCCTCCACCTGCTGCTAATCACGCTCCTGTTGTTCAAAGCACGATTAATGATGTTTCTACAGAAGCAGGTGCTGTGGACACAACTATTGGACTTGCTTCAACTTTTGCAGATGAAGATTTGGACCTGCTGACATATTCCGCTGATTCATCGGACCCTAGCGTAGCAACGGTTTCCGTTACAGGCGACCAACTGAGTATTACTCCGCTTGCAGTGGGAAGTGCTACAGTCACAGTTACCGCAGATGATGGGAAGGGGGGGACCGTTCAAACGATCTTCCAAGTCACTGCTGGAGAAAAGAAGGGACTTTTCTTCTCCGAGTTGGCATGGGGGGAGAGCGACTCTATGATGCAAATTATTGAGCTTTATAATGCGGGTTCTGAGGGATTGGATGCTTCAAAAATTAGAATTGAACGCAGTGATAGTGGAAATTCGATCGAAATAAGTCAAGACGCTGGTGCTTTTATTCCAGGTGGAGCTACTTTCGTGATAGGAGATACCATGTATTTTGGTGATGCGCATGTAGATTACTTCACAGACATGGGATTTTATAACGATGATTCAGCGCCTGTTACTTTATCGCTTTATTACGATAATCAGTTGATTGATACGGCAGTGTTTCAGCCTCATACCACTTTAGCTAGACAATCCGATGTTACCCATGGAAATGCAGACTACGAGGCAAGTGAATGGTTTGATGAAGGAACCGATTATACGGATAATATCGGCATCTTTAGTAGTGAGGCACCATAATGAATAAAAAGAATAGAGGAAACATCATGAGTTCTAAACCCAATAAATGGCTGATTACATTAGCCTTGGCTGCACTTGTTGCTCCAACGGCTTTGCAGACGATTGCATCTGCTGCCAGCAGTGCATCAAACGGAGCAGCTCTGGCCAGTCTGCCTTTTAAAGACATCAATAATATTGCTTCAGAGCAAAAGACAAACATCCTGCGAGCCATTGAAGCTGGACTTCTGCATGGTGACCCATCTGGATCCTATCGGCCAACGGATTTGTTGACCCGTCAAGAAATGGCGGTTCTATTAACTCAAGCTCTGCAACTCTCTATTTCTAAAGCAGCAAGCAGCAGTTTCTCGGATGTAGAACCGAAAAGTTGGTCGAGTCCCTATATTGAGGCTGTACATCGTGCAGGACTCATGAATGGAGACGACGGCTCCAAATTCAGGCCCAAAGCGGCAGTTACCAGAGAGGAGGCTGCGGTTCTGCTTATGCGGGCCGCCGGGCTTCCTATTACAGCTGACGCCACGGAGTCTGCTAAACTTACTGATTGGAATCGGGTCAGTCCGTGGGCACGGCCTTACGTTAATACGGCTTTACAGTCGGGCTCCATGAAGACGGATCAGTCCGGTTTCAAACCTAAATCGTCCGTTCAGCGCCAAGATATAGCCCAGTATATGATGTCTACCTTTTTCCCTAAGGACCATGTAGTCCAACTCCAAAAAGTAGAGGATGGAAAGGCCTGGATTAACGGGATTGAATATAAACTCTCGGATTCAGTTAAAGAAATCCTGCAAACCTCTAACCAAGAGATTCTCAAAGGAGCAGATATTCAATTTGTAGCATCACAGCGGACCATTGAATCGATCACCAAACTGGTCATCCATGCGAGCGGGCAAGCTCCGATAGGGCAAGCTTCCGAATTCAGCGGCAATCTTGTATTAGATGGTCATAACTCCTCGATTGACGGAGATTTAACTATTGACGGTGATTACATTTCGGTTATGAATTTGAATGTCAAAAATAGTTTTACAGTTACGTCAAGCCTTGAACATGATTTCTATGCCTCTAAATTTACGGTACAAGGAAAAACATATATTCAGGGTGGTGACCAGAACACCGTATTGTTTAACACATCTGAGCTGCAGGATGTCGAGGTATCCAAACAGGATGTCCACGTAGTCATTCAAGGAAATTCGACGGTGGATCAAATGTCGTTGATTTCCAATGCAACGATTGAAAATGATTCATCCTCAACGATACAGCAGTTGAATGTTCTTACCGGTGCCAAGCAAGTAGAGTTGCAGGGGATTATTAAGCAATTGTCGGTCAACAGTGACCAGCCCGTAGCTCTGACAGGCCAGGCCTCCATTAATACATTGGCTGTGAACAGTTCCTCTCCGGTCAGTCTGGAGGTAGCTGGAACTATTTCAAATTTACAAGTAAATAACTCTGCAGCAAATATTAGTGTAAGCTCCTCCAGCCAAGTCACGAATACTTCATTTGCAGTAGGTGTGTCTTCTTCGACGGTATCAGGAGTCACTGGAGTCACTACAACTTCTTCTGGTAGCTCGCGTTCTACGGTTGTGACCAATACAGCACCGAAGTTAGTGACCAAATATGACGATCAAGCCGTAACGGTGGGCGATTCTGAACTTCAGATTGACTTACTTGGACATTTTACGGACGAGGAGCAGTCCGACCTCAAATATACGGCAGTGTCGTCTAGTACAAAAATCAGTACAGTCCGAGTAGAGGGAACAAACCTGTTTATCAAGGCTGTTGGCAAAGGGACTGCGACCATTACGATCGCTGCAGATGACCAGGCCGGGAAAAAAGCGGGAACGAATTTCAAGGTCCGTGTCAATGAATCTCCTGTTTCATTGAGTATCCCCGATCAAAACGAACAGTTGGGGAGCGGCGACGTAACCTTATCTTTAGGATCGTTTTTTACGGATTCTGAAAATGATCCTATGACTTATGAGGTTGCAATCGATGATCCTTCCATTGCTACCTTTACCCTGACGGGTGATCAATTGGTATTAACTCCGGCAGCTGTAGGACATGCCCAAGTTACCGTCAAGGCATCCGATGGTCGGGGAGGCAGCGCAAGCCAGTCGTTTCAATTGGTTGTAACTGCAGTACCTAATCAAAATCCGGTTGTAAATCAGAAGCCTGGCAACCAAACGCTCACTGTGGGCGATGCGGACTACATCCTGGATTTATCTCCGGTGTTCCTTGATTCGGACAGCAATCCACTAATCATCTCGGCAGAATCCTCGGATCTATCCATTGCGACGGTCTCCGTTAACGGAAACCAGGCCACAGTTCATGCGGTTTCCTCAGGAACAGCAAACATCCAGCTAAAAGCGGCAAATGGCCTTGGAGGCGAGGTTAAGACCGATTTTGATATTACCATTAATGAACCTCCGGTATCCTTGCGAATTCCGGATCAGACGAAACAAATCAATTCAGACGACATTCAATTATCTTTAAACGACTTCTTTACCGACCATGAGAAGGATTCATTATCATACAGCATTGATATTTCCGATTCTTCGGTTGCGACTGCAGTGCTAAATGGGGACACGCTTACCATTACACCGTTAAAAATTGGCAGCACATCAGTATCTGTTAAGGCATCTGATGGCCATGGAGGTAGCACAAGCCAGTCGTTTCAAATAGAAGTAACGGCTGTATCTAACCAAAATCCGGTTATAGACCAGAAGCCGGGTAATCAGACACTGAATCTAGGCGATGTGGATTATATCCTGGATTTATCTTCGGTATTCCACGATCCCGATGGCGACCCTGTGGACGTTTTGGCAGAATCTTCGGATTCGTCAGTTGCTGTTGTATCCGTTAACGGATACATAGCCACGGTCCATGCAGTTTCCTCAGGAACAGCAACGATTCAGCTTAAAGCAAAAGATGGCCGCGGGGGCGAGGTCACTACTGATTTTGATGTTACCGTCAATGAATCCCCGATTTCCACAGGGATTCCGGATCAGATGAAAGAAATAAATACAGGCGATATTCAATTGTCCTTAAATGATTTCTTTTCCAGTCCTGATAGCGATGTTTTAACTTACGATGTTCATAGCATTTCTGACCCGACTGTTGTGACGGCTGCCGTTTATGGAGATATGCTTACTCTTACACCGTTAACGATCGGTAGTACATCGGTATCGATCAAAGCAACAGATAGCTGGGGAGGGAAAGTGATCGAAACTTTCAAAACCACCGTCACGGCTGGACCTCCACAGAATCAGTATCCAGTAGAAACTAAACCTGCCGACCAGTCGCTTACTGTAGGTGGTGCGGTCTACTCACTCAATTTAGGTTCCGTTTTTACTGATCCTGATGGGGATACGTTGACCTTTAAGGCAACCTCTTCTGATCCGTCCGTTGCTTCGGCGGAAATCACTGGAGCTCAATTGGAAATTCAGGCACTAAGTGCAGGGACGACAATCATAGAAATCAAGGTTATGGATGGCCGCGGAGGGGAAACTTCAACCACCTTCCAGGTCAGTGTCCAATCATCCGGTTCGTCTAACCCATCTTCTAATCAGCCGCCTCAAGTAGATGCGACCATTTATGAACAAGTGTTGACTGCAGGAGTTACGAATGCAAGAAGCTACGACCTATCTCAATTGTTCAGTGATGCTAACGGGGATGCCTTGACGTTTACTTCTACTGTTGAATCAACCGGTATGGTAAATGCAGAGGTTAACGGATCAACGTTGACTCTTACTCCAGGTAATCAGGCAGGAAGTACCAAGGTAACGATTACTGCGAATGACGGGCATGGCGGAACAGCCACCTATAATTTTCAGGTAACGAATGCTCCTCTGGCGACGAATGGAATTGTTCAAATCCGAACCAAGCAAGGGGTCAAAGATCCGATTACTTATGACATGTCAACAGTGTTCCCGGGTGAAACTTCATTTAAAATCTATTCGGGTACGGCAGATTCTACCTTTACTGGGCCAATCCCTCTTAATGGGACGGTTTGGACATGGAACGGGGATATTTTTCAATACTTCTGGGTAATCGGGGCGAACGGATCTGCCGCTGTATTCCAAGTGACCTCAAATCCTCAAGGACCGGAGGATCTATATTTTTCCCAGTATCTATCTGTGGATAAAACCCGTACTGCTATTGAGCTGTTTTACAATCCGGTAGGAGATACTTCTAAACCTATAGAAAATGCAGGATACTCACTTGAGATTCATCAATACAATTTAGCTACAAATACTCCCAAGGTGTGGAGCCAGCCTATTAATTCGTTTTGGAAAGGCATGCCTTATATATATATCGATTCCATCTTTTATGACTTTTTCGATATCGTTTCTGCGACATACTATAATGATGAATTGATGTTACTAGAAACGAATACAAATGTAACGACAGGCTATGTCCTGAAAAAGAACGGCGTAACGATCGACGTCTTAGGTGATCCTAACGGAAAAACGCAATTTATGCCGAATAATGGCACTATTATCCGAAAATCGGGGATTAAGTCCGGTTCCTCCTCTTATAATCTTCCAGGAGAGTGGAACTCTTATCCAACCGGAACGCTTCAATATTTTAGTCATCATACTCCATAACATTTTGTTGAATTAACGGGAAGCCCTCCAGCGCCGATGGTACTTGGGGCGAAGGGTCCCGGGAGAGTAGGATGTCGCCAAGCAATTAATGTATAACTCTGCATAGTGGTACTCAAGCTGTCGAGACATTCTCGACAGCTTTTTTTATTCCCAATCTTTCAACATGGCATCCTATAAGGTACATACCATACCAAAGGGAATTTTTATCATTACGAGCCGAATATGTCGATTACAGCGACACGAAGCACTGTTCCCATTGGTCGGTAATGGAGGCTTTGTCAAGCTGTTCTCCAATGAGTGTAACATATCCCTGGCTCACAGGAAGTGCAGTAGGCTGCCACTCCAAGTGATTTCCTGAAAATTGCAAAAGCATTGTACCTTCCTGAGGAAGCACGCAATAACCTTTCGCACGAAGCAACGAGGAACCTAACCCGGTCAAAAAGTTTTCCAATCGTTGTTTTTCGAGTGGCTGAGGAGAATATTGATGCAGCGTTAAGCTCTCCAGACGGGAGAACGAATGAGGCTGCTTAGGATCGTGGTTATGACTGTGTGCCGCAATAACTTTGAAAGCCGTACTTCTGGAGACACTACTGGTGCTTCCGATACTTTTGACGGGAATGGAAACGGACGGTACACCTGCATCGGTGGACTGGACTTGTGCAGGTGCAGGTTGAAGTGTCTGTATGGGTTTCGCGGCAACGGATGCGGAGGCCAGAACAGGCTCTAGTAGTGGTTCAAGGTCAATCCGGCTATATTCAGTAGTTTGCAGCTTGGCCGTATCGTTGAGCTTGCGGATGCTCTTGACGACCTTCGTCACTTCACGGCTACTTGCTGCATCCGTCTTGTTCACCACAATAAAGTCTGCGGTGCGCAGTTGTCCGTGCAGGGTGCGAACCAGTTCTTTATCAGCCGTAAAGCGGCTATTGTATTCATGGAACAGCTCAGCATCCACAACACTGATGCTGTGAACCAGATAAAGCCGATCTGCCAGTAGAGGGGAGCGAAGCTCCTCCAGTACTTGTTCGGGGTTGGCTACCCCGGTGGTTTCCATGAAGATCAGGTCTGGCTTCTGGCTGAGCAGGGTATGCAGAGCCCCTGCCAGCTCATTTCTTTTGCTGCAACAAATGCAGCCTTCTAGCAATCCTTCTACTGTTACGTCAGGCATTTCCTCTGAAATTATAGCGCTGTCTACATCATATTCACCCATTTCGTTCATTAAAACAGCAGCACGAAGGGGAATTTGGCGAGTATGGGCTAATAGGCGCAAAAGTAGTGTTGTTTTGCCGCTTCCAAGAAAACCACTGATTAAAATAACAGGAACTTTATTCATCATTTTTCCTCCTTGGTGGGTTTAGTGTGCTGTGTTCAAGCGATCAAAGGTAGCTACCGAGTCTGCTTGGGTATAGACATAAGGGGATTCTGGCTGCTCGACAGCGGTTATTTTTTCGGATCGAATTTCAAGTACCGGAACGTTGCCCTTTTGTGTGGCATGCAGTGTTCCTTCAATGGTCACCCAGGTATCCTTGTCAAAGGACGGGGCCTTCTGGGATTGGACGATGATCCCGAATGGCATGGCATCGGCAGTACAGCACATGACGAGGAATCTTCCTACTGCAAATAGGCCTTTACCCGGCAGGTTGTCGTCTTTATAGACAAAGCCAGTCACCTGTACTTTTTTTCCTTCAAAAGCTTGTTTATATAACTCAATGGCGCCAATAGTTTCGGAGAAAATCTCCGGCTTGATCTGTATGATAGGTTGCTGATACAGGCGTTTCGCCAGCTCGGCGAATTCTACATTGTACTTGTCAGGCGGAACGAACAGCTTATCCAGCGCTTCCTGACTCCATTTTCCCTCTGGAGGGGGCGAAGTTGGGACAGAAGATGCAGTTGATAAAAGGGAGGAGGTGGATGCTTTTGTGGTCTGTATATCTGTTTTTCGTCGGATATCCGGGTTGGGATACGTGAAGGACATGCCTTTTTTGGCGGCCATATCACTACCAAGTGCCTGATTGGGCAGCAGAGAACCGAACAGGAGCGGGATGAGCAGCATTCCATATACGAGTGTTTTTTTGAACCAGCTTTGCGGCAACGGATGCTCACAATCACATACATCCTCACCGTCCCGTTCTCCGATGATTCCGTGCCATGCCATCGCCAATGCGATGAACAAGAGTGGTACAGGACAGAGTAGGAGCAGCTTTTGCATATGGGGAGCTAGGTAGTAATGAAGTGCATTCGTACGGTTTAATGAGATAATGTACACAGCCAATCCGATTAGGAGCAAGGAGCGCATACCATATTGCCAGCGGATGCTAAAGGTTGAATTCACGGTTGTATTCACCTCCCCAATAACCATTCTGCAGCTATAGAACCCACGAGGACGAGTGAAACAATGAGCAAGCCCAGGATGGCGACAAATTTAGTGCGGAAGGTGCTTAGCAGCATGAGCGTGCCTTTGAAGTCTAGCATCGGGCCGAGTACAAGAAAGGCTGCCAGCGGACCTAGTGTAAAGGTGTGTGAAAAAGCAGTGGCTACAAAGGCATCGGAGGTGGAACATAGCGACAGTATGTAGGCAAAACCCATCATAAAGGCGTACGATCCGACCGTTCCGTTGCTTAACGAAAGCATCTCATCACGTGGGATGAAGGTTTGGATGCAGGCTGTTAATAATGCGCCGATAGTGAGATATTTACTCATGTCCAAAAACTCGTCACCAGCATGTACAAAAAAGCCCCGCCATGTGCGACTATGCCGATGAGTCTGATTGTTCTGCTTTTGCTGGTTAAAAGAGAGCAACGACCGTTTGAGCGGATGCACTCGCACAAAGGCATACACGATCAGCCCGATGATCGCGGAGACGGCAAAAGCCAAACCCATTCGAACGGCAGTGACCTCGGGATGGGAAGGGAAAGCCATCATCGTCGCAGCCAGTACCACGGGATTGATAATGGGCCCGCTTAAAATAAAAGTGATACCCATATAGGCAGGCATTCCCTTGAGCATTAATTGGCGAACGACAGGGATCATGCCGCATTCACAGATGGGAAACAGCATACCTAGTAAGGAGGCCAGCAGGACACCCGGTACAGGATGCGCAGGCGCTATTTTGCGAATCCATGTCTCCGGTACAAGCCACTGCAAAAGGGATGAGACGAGTACACCGATAAGGAGAAACGGAACAGCTTCCAGAAAAATACCCATAAATACCGTTTTTAACGGTTGCAGCTGGCCCATATCCAACAAACGAAGCCACTGGGGAGATAGCGTGACAAGCACAGGGATGAGAAAGGCAAACGGAATCATAAAAGGCAGCATCTTCAACAGCGTACTGTTTTTCATTCCACGTCTCCTTGGGAATAAGGGTTCTTATCTACATCCTATGTCTGTAGAGGGACAATCATGCCCGCTGGATTGTGCTTGTCTCACCTCCTATATTGACAATTCAAAGAGTGGTCATATATATTTATGTTTGTTGTTAGTAATTATTACGATTAAAATCCGATAAATGATTGCAAGAAGGAAACTTTTACGGTACGATCCATATTAAATGTTGTAAAGACAAGGAGGGGTTATATGATACCGATAGTTGTTTTATCCGGTTTTTTGGGTAGCGGTAAAACCACTCTTCTTCAGCAGGCGCTGGCTTACTACAAGGAGAAGGGCCTCAAGCCAGCTATTTTGATGAATGAGTTGGGTGATGTTAATCTGGACGGCAGTTTGGTGAATGGCCAAGCACCCATGAAGGAAATGCTCAGTGGTTGTATATGCTGTACTATTCGCGGGGATTTGGGCGTCGAGCTCATGAATCTTGCTGAGGAATATAAGCCGGACGTGATTATTGTAGAATGTACTGGAGTAGCTAACCCGATGGAAATTGTAGATGCAGTGACAGACGCCTCCATCTATTCTTCTATGATATTACAATCCGTTATCACGGTCATAGACGCGCGTCAATTTCTGGATTTTGCCTCGGGGAACGAGAGAGGCAAGTCGCTTCGTTTGATGCAGGATCAGCTTCGGTGCGCTTCCAAACTGATTATTAACAAGACCGATTTATTGGCTGCGGGCGAGTTGCAGAAAGTACAGGCCCTCGTAAAAGAGTTAAATCCATATGCTCTGACTGTGAGTACGCAACGAAGTGACGTAGACGCGGGTATTTTTTTCTCCACTCAAGGAGAGGAGCGTATGGACGTTGACCATCAGTCTCATGATCACCATGACCACGCCCATGACGACGAACATGGGGAGCATTATCATTCCTACGACCACGTAGTGGTTCACACGCATTTCTTTGGACAACCTGTTCCGCGCTCCGAGTTTGAACAGTTGTTCCGCAGTTTGCCAGCTGAAATATACCGGGCCAAAGGAATTGTGCGGTTTCTGGAATCAGAGGGTCAGATGATGTTTCAGTTTGCCTATCGGGAGCTGGAAATCATTCCGATCCGCCCGCAAAAGCCAGTGAACGATGTAGCGGTTGTCATGGGTGAGAATTTCTCTGCTTCCGAGATCGAGGAACAATTGAGAAAGTTGGAAGCGGCCGAAAAGCCATTGAGTAGTAGTTCATGACTTCGAGAAAGAGCAACCTTAATCCATCAAGACCTAATCCATCACAACATAATTCTCGCGCACACCTAGCTGGCAAGTCTACTTGGGGATTTACAACAATTCTGCTGCTGACTGCTGGGCTGTTGCTTTCGGTGACACTCGCAGTCATGCTCGGTCCTGTAGCTGTCGCACCGGGGACGATATGGCGAATTGCACTGTCTCATCTTCCCTGGCTGGACCAGTGGATACCCGTGACATGGACCAAGCCTGAGCAATATATCGTTTGGGAAATCCGCTTTCCACGCGTGCTGCTAGGTGTTGTCGTAGGAGCAGGACTTGCTGTTACAGGGGCGACTATACAGGCATTAATTCGTAATTCGTTAGCGGACCCCTATATTTTAGGAGTCTCGTCTGGGGCTTCGGTGACAGCCACATTGGTAATTGTGTTCGGAGCTTTCGGATTTTTAGGACGATTTGCGCTGCCTTTATCTGCTTTTATAGGCTCGTTAACTGCAATGCTTATGGTGTTCGCGTTAGCCCGTGTGGCTGGGAGCATATCGACGACCCGCTTATTGCTGGCAGGAGTGGCGGTGTCCATGATGCTGTCGGCTGTAACTAGCTTTATCGTTACGATGGCCCCGAATGAAAAAGGCATTCGTGACGCGATGTATTGGATGATGGGAAGTCTGGCAGGTGCTCAATGGGACACGCTTTTCATTCCAAGCCTCATTGTAGCCTTTGGAACGGTAGTCCTCCTGACCCGATACCGTTCGCTGAATGCTTTGCTAACGGGTGAAGAAACCGCAGTAACGCTAGGTGTGAACGTACAGACGTTCCGCGTATTACTGGTTGTTGTGGCGTCTCTTTTAACCGGGGCAGTCGTATCAGTTAGTGGCTCGATTGGCTTTGTCGGACTAATGATTCCGCACATCGTTAGGCTGATAGTGGGATCAGATCATCGGCGTGTACTGCCCGTCAGTCTGTTGGCGGGAGCTATTTTTGTCGTGTGGGCTGATGTATGTGCCCGGCTCGTGCTGGCTCCACAGGAGCTGCCGATTGGTATTGTAACGGCTGTGTGCGGAGGACCCTTTTTTGTGTGGCTTCTGCGTCGTAGTTCCTACTCGTTTGGAGGCGAAAAATGAATATAGAAGTCGAAAGCGTGACCTTCAGTATTCACGACAAACGGCTGATCGACGGCATCTGTCTCCAGGTAAAAGCAGGGGAGCTGGTTGGATTGATTGGTCCGAATGGCAGCGGGAAATCGACGTTGCTCAAAAATATGTATCGTGTGCTAAAGCCTGACAGTGGTTTGGTTACGTTGGATGGCCAGGATATGCTGCGGATGAAGTATAAAGAAACGGCCCGACAAATGGCAGTGGTGAGTCAGGATGCGCCGCAAACGTTTGATTTTTCAGTACGGGACATCGTCCTGATGGGTCGCCATCCGCATAAGAAACTGCTGGAAGCAGATACTGTCGCCGATCATGAATTGGTCGAGCAGGCGCTGGAGCGGGTAGGCATGAATGCTCAGGCGGATCAGGGCTTTGCCACCTTGTCTGGCGGCGAAAAGCAACGGGTATTGATCGCCAGAGCTTTGGCCGGGCAGGCGAAATTTCTTGTTTTGGATGAGCCAACAAATCATCTGGACATCCGGTATCAGCTGCAAATTCTGGATTTGGTCAAAACACTTCGGATAACTACGCTAGCTGCACTACATGATTTGAATTTGGCTGCATTTTATTGTGATCGAATGTATGTATTAAAAGAAGGCAAAGTGGTAGCCTCCGGCATAACGGAGGATGTGCTTCAGCCGGACCTGCTGTGGAGTGTATTCGGGGTGGAGACAGAAATCTGTATTCATCCAAAAACCGGGAAGCCGAATATTACCTTTTTACCGGATTCTCTCAGGAGAGGAGGCTATCCATGACGCTAACAGAAAAGGTGATATGATGAGGTAAGATAAACTACAAATAAAAGAGGAGACGGTACATATGAAAAAATATAGCAAGCCCGCGTTACCGCTGGTTATGCTCGTTTTGGCGATGATGCTGTTGTTATCAGCCTGCGCAGCAGGAAACACGGCTCAAACAAGCGATCCATCGGCAAACAGGCAGCAACCTGCCGCATCGCAATCGGCAACCAATAAGACGTCGGTAGAGCTTGAGAACATGGGCGTTAAAATGACATTTCCCGAGGCGCCCAAACGCGCGGTTACACTGAACCAGCACGCGACTGAGGTTATGCTGGCTCTTGGACTGGAATCCTCTATGGTAGGAACTGCGTATTTGGATGATCAGATTTTACCGAAATATAAGGCTCAATATGACAAAATCCCGGTACTGGCCGAACAATATCCGTCCAAAGAGGTGTTTATGGCCGCTGCACCGGATTTTGCCTATGCAGGCTGGAAGAGTGCCTTTAATGATAAAAATCTGGGTTCCCGTGAGGAGCTAGCCAAACAAGGGGTGCTGACCTATGTACAGGAGTCCTCAAACAAGCCGGGTCCCATATTAGAAGATGTATATCAGGATATACTAAATATTGGGCGTATTTTCAGGGTTGAGGAGCGTGCAGAAAAGCTGGTAAATGACATTCGTGAACAAGTGAAGTCCATTCAGACTCAAATTGGTACTGTTGAGCAGGCACCCAAGGTGTTTGTTTATGACAGCGGAGAAGACAAGCCCTTTACGGCTGCCAACAATTATCTAACGTCCTTGATTGAAAGTGTGAAGGCGAAAAATATTTTTGATGATATCGACAAAAGTTTTACCGAGGTAAGCTGGGAAGAGGTTGTGAACCGTAACCCTGATATGATCGTCATCCTCGACTATGGTGATACTTCACTGGCTGATAAAGAGAAGCTGCTCCTGAGCAAGCCTGCGCTGGCTGGTGTGGAAGCGATCAAAAACAAACGGTTTATAGTCCTGCCATTATCCGCGGCGGCTGAAGGTGTACGTGCACCGATTGCACTGAAAACCTTGGCTGAAGGCTTGTACCCGGACAAAATGAAGTAAACAAACAAAAGAGTTGCCAAAACATTGACGAACCTTGCCTAAACTGTTAAACTTGCTAATGCGTAAAGGTTACGTTTATCAAACGCTTATTTTTTTATTACCAAATCGTAATAATTACGGTAGATGGTTTAATGATCATAAACGACCTGGAGAATCTGCGCAAATGATGATCGCTCAGATGGCTCCAGGCTTTTTAAAGGAAAAGGAGATTTGCGTCATGTTATTGGCCTCATTGGAACAGGTCACATTTGGCTACGGAGATGTTCCTAACTTGGTGGATGCCAATGTTGAAATTTTTTCGGGAGAATTTGTGGCTATTACCGGACCGAATGGTGCTTCCAAATCAACCATGCTCAAACTATTGCTCGGCTTGCTTCAGCCTTGGAAGGGCAAGGTGTTTATGTCTAACCGTACAGGTGAAGGCAAAAAGCTCGTTGTCGGCTTTGTATCCCAACAAATTGCTGCTTTCAATGGCGGATTTCCAAGTACGATTTTGGAATTTGTCCGTTCAGGAAGATATACTCATGGCTCTTGGTTACGCCGTATGCGGTCTGAGGATCATGATCTGACTGAGCAGGCGCTGCGTCAGGTAGGCATGTGGGATTTGCGTCATCGTAAAATCGGCGAATTGTCCGGTGGACAGAAGCAACGCATTTGTGTGGCGAGAGCGCTCGCTCAGGAATCGGATTTGCTCATTTTGGATGAGCCCACGACCGGCATGGATCAGGAAAGCCGCCATCATTTCTACGATCTGATGAATCAGCAGGTTAAGGAATATGGAAGAACCGTGGTCATGGTGACGCATGGACTATCGGAAGTACAACATTATCTGGATCGAATTATTGAGCTTGAAAGGAAGGAAGATGGCGGATGGAAATGCTGCACTACGACTTCATGCAGCGGGCATTTTGTGCCGGTGGGGTAATTGCACTGCTGGCCTCGGTGCTTGGAGTATACCTGATGCTGCGGCGTCAGGCTCTCATGGCGGACATGCTATCGCATGTATCGCTGGCAGGGGTGGCAGCGGGTGCCTATTTAGGCATTAACCCGACGATAACCGGATTTGTTGTTGCCGTAATCGGCGCGATTATCGTTGAATACGTCCGCAGGTCTTATAAAACATATAGTGAGATATCTGTGGCTATTATTATGGTAGGTGGCCTCTCGACGGCCGTTATTTTAATGAATCTGAATCAGAGCATCAACAAGGGGTTTTCCGCTTATTTGTTCGGCTCGGTCGTAGCGGTCAATCAGACAGAGCTGATGTTGATGATTGTAGTGGCTGTGATCGGAGGTATTTTCTTTTTTGTATTCCGGCGTCCTTTGTATCAGATTACCTTTGATGAAGAAACGGCGAAGACCAATGGTCTTCCTGTCAAGTCCATTTCATTTGCATTTAGTATTTTAACAGGGATGATTGTAGCTGCTGCAATGCCGATTGTCGGTGTGCTGCTTGTCTCCTCACTCATCGTGCTCCCTGCGGCGCTGGCGATTCGAATTGCACCGAGCTTCGCGGCAGCCATCTGGATATCTATGGTCACTGCGTTGATCGGCGTATTTATGGGTTTAACGGCATCATATGAACTCAGTACACCCCCAGGGGGGACGATTGCCATGGTGCTGTTATTATTCCTGATTGTAGGAGCTGGTATTCAAAAGCTGGTCCGTAAGCTGGGCAAGCAACAGGCTTCACGGCGGAAGAATGCGACAGGCCAGTGAGTGTAATTACAGTGAGAATTAACTAAAAAATCTAACACATAAAGGAGTAATGAATATGAATACATGGTTCAAAAAATCATTTGTATTGTCTGCGGGACTAGCACTTATTTTATCTGGCTGCGGAGCCAAATCTGATAATGCAGCTACAAATGCTTCCCAAACCGAGCCGAATGCGGCACAAACAGCAGACAGTGGTAAGAAGCTGAATGTGGTCACCACGTTTTATCCAATGTATGAATTTACCAAGCAAGTAGCCGGAGATCATGCTAATGTAACTGCGTTGATTCCTGCCGGTGCTGAACCGCATGACTGGGAGCCAAGCGCCAAAGATATGGCACAGGTTAAGGATGCTGACGTGTTTGTGTATAACGGGATCGTCGAAGGCTGGGCAGAACAGGCTTTGAGCAGCGCGTCCAATGACAAGCGTGTAGTAGTGGAAGCAAGCAAAGGGTTGAACCTGATGGAAGGATCTGCTGAGGAGGAAGAAGGAGAAGAAGTACATGCAGAGGAAGGCCATGATCACAATCATGTGCTGGACCCTCATGTATGGCTTGATCCGGTCTTAGCTCAAAAAGAAGTAGAAGCTATAGAAGCAGGGCTTGTAAAAGCCGATCCTGCAAACAAAGCAGACTATGAGAAAAACGCCGATGCTTATATCGCTAAGCTGAAAGAATTGGATACCGAGTTCAAAACGGGTCTGAAAGATGTAAAACGTAAAGACTTTATTACGCAGCATGCTGCTTTTAGCTATTTGGCTAAGCAATACGGTCTAACCCAAGTACCCATTGCCGGTTTATCTCCAGAGCAAGAGCCTACACCGGACAAGCTGGCGGGTATTATCAAATTTGCCAAAGAAAATAATGTTAAAACGATTTTCTTTGAAACTCTTGTTGATCCGAAGGTCGCTGAGACCGTAGCTACTGAAATCGGTTCAAAAACCGATGTACTGAATCCGCTTGAAGGGTTGACAGATGAAGACAAACAGAAGAACCTGGATTACCTTGGTGTGATGAAAAACAATCTGGAGGCTTTGAAAAAAGCCTTGAATGAATAAACAGACCTTAAACGAATAGTACAAAAAATGACGTTGGGGAACGATACCAGCGTCTTTTTTTATGTCTGTCTAAGAAGATTGTACTTTTTTGGCTAGTGCTCTAGATACAGTAGATATATAGTGCTTTGTAATTTGCTTTACAGGAAAGATTTACGTCATTGTGAAACGTTTTTTTGAAAACTAATGCTGTAGTAGCTAGTTTCAAATTTCTTTTATAATTCATTGGTAGCGTTTTTATTTTTACAGATTCTTTCTATTAATATTACTAGTTTATTCACCGATATTGAAGTTTGGGCGTGCAATATCATTTGACAACGGATTGGAGAGGTTAATTTGGCAACAGTTATAGTAGTGGATGACTCTTTATTTATGCGTTCTGTGCTTAAGGATATTCTTTTGGATTTAGGTCACGCTGTTATCGCGGAAGCAGAAAATGGGTATGATGCTGTTTTGAAATACGCACACTTTCGTCCCGATTTAATCACCATGGATATTAATATGCCTAAGATGGACGGACTTGAGGCTGTTAAAAAGATTGTAGAGCTTGATCCTCAAGCCAACATTTTGATGTGTTCTGCTTTGGGGCAGCAGGAAGCGATTATAAAAGCATTTCAGGCAGGTGCAAAAGACTTTATTGTTAAACCATTTGAGATGGAAAGGGTCGTGAATGCAGTCACAAAAATGCTGGGGAGTTAATGAATCAAGATTTTTAATACATAACATGTTAAAGCGAGAATTCCATGCTTATTTTCACGAATATGGAGATGAATAGGATGAGCAATCGAGTGTTGTCTCAAAAAGTATTTATAGACGAATTGATCGCTACGATCAAGAATGGAGGGCTTGTCCCTGTAAATTATGAACACCTCATCAGTGAACAAAGAGAAAGAATGGATGCTCTTAACAATGAACTTACCCTTCGTATTGAGGGATTAGAGACTGATTTGATCTCTGCTTCGACACATTCCATTCCTTTTGCCAATGGCGAAATTATGTTTCTTGCTCGTTATATTGTACTCATTGGGGATCATACCGAGGGATACTTTGTCTTCTATCGAGCAGAAGATTGTGAAAGTCCAGAGGAATATCAGTTTTTAACAAGCTCTTATCAACTTCCACATTTATTACTTGAATTATCTCTTTCTTTAAAAGAACATGGTACTAATGAGCCGATTGATATTCTGACTTATTGGAATGGCCCTGTCTATCCGCTGAAAGATTTGAATAAAGAAGATATTAAGCTATCCACCTATGAATTTTAATTCCCTTGAGAGAGTCAAATCCCTCAGGGGATTTTTTTACATTGATAATCAAACGCATGTTCGCATATAATACAAACAAACGTTCTGATAAGGAGTGAAGGATCATGTTGGAAAAATACGTGGGGCAGATCGTGGAAATCGTGTATTTGGATCGGAAGGGCAAGCTGTCTCATCGGCGTATCGAGGTGCATCGTGTGCAGAATGGCTTGATACGAGCCATCTGTCTACAGACAGGCCAGCCACGTGTTTTTCGATTAGATCATGTATTGGCATGGCATCCGGTAACCAGAACAGCATAGGAGGGGCTTATGATGGGAAAAAAGCTTGAAGGAAATGGCATATGGGAAAGCTCGCGCATGATTTTGCCTGAGCATCGGGAGGCATATTTAAGACTGATGAAGGAGCAAGGAAGGCGCGGCAAGCCAGCACTGGACGATCAGGAAATGCAGCAGATTGAACAGGCCATCATCGTATCCTATAACGAACGGAAGCCTATTACGCTCAAAGTGTTCAACCCGTTTGATGATGAAGAGCTTCGTGGATTGGTCACGGTGATTAATACAAGTCGGCGAGAAGTGAAGCTGTCCCGTGGGGAGGAGGATTTTAGCTGGATTAAGTTGGAGGAAATTATCGAGGCGGATATATAAAAAAGTCTGACTAAGTCGGACTTTTTTTACATTTGTCCTGCCGTTTTATAATTAAGATTGTAGCTCTATGAATTCATATATAAAATAAACTGTAATTGCAAAAGGAGGAGTTCAATAATGAAAATTAGTAAAAATAATGCCGAACATTATATATGGGGAGATCAATGTGATGGTTGGCGCTTGGTGAAAAATAATGATTTGAGCATTATTCATGAGCGGATGCCCGGAAATACACATGAGGTCAGACATTATCATCATCATGCGCGCCAATTTTTCTTTATTTTATCAGGTACAGCGGTACTTGAAGTGGATGGTGAACGAATCCAATTAGGATCTCAGGAAGGGTGTGAGGTTCCTCCTATGGTGCCTCATCAAATGTTTAATGAAACGAATCAGGATGTTGAATTTTTGGTTATTTCTCAGCCTGCGAGCAGAGGTGACCGGGTTCTGGCCGAAAAATAATATTTTGGAGCAGACATGTTCCAGCGAAGGTTGACAAGTCTCTTTTAGTACCGTATAGTGCTAAATATGATGAAAAAAAATAAAATCACGAATCGGGATGTTGTTCTGCGCATCGCCACCTCATTGTTTCTTACCCAAGGATATCATGCAACAAGTATGGATGAAATTGTGGCTGTGAGCAATGTGTCCAAAACGAACATTTACTATTATTTTAAAAGTAAAGAAGAGCTACTTTCAGCCATTCTGGATCAACTGATTCAAACGTATAATGAGATGATTTATGAAGTTGTTTCGCGTAAGGATCAGTCTGTTCAGGAACGTTTTGAAATCCTTCTTCAATTGCTGACAGAGCAAGAGACAGATTGTTTGGGAGGCTGTCCCTTTATTACTCTTTATACGCAAATGCCTCAAGATAGCGCCTTGTTTCGGAATAAAATAAGCCAGTTCTTCCAAAGCCAAATCACTACCGTAGAAATATTGTTGAACGAGGGAAGGGAAAGATTAGAGATTCAGGCTGAACTTCCTGCGAGGTCGACGGCCCAATTCATCGTCTCGGCCATTGAAGGTGCGCTCTTTCTGCAGCATGCAAGCCAGGACCCGAGCATACTCGAAAATTTAAAATTTACTTTAGCACTTCTGCTAAAGTGATTTTTTTAATCTTTATTAGTACTATGAAGTACTAAAAATTAAAAAAGGCAGGTTTCGTATATGGCACATATCTTTATCACGGGCGGCACAGGATTTATCGGCATGCATACGTTACGACAACTTTCCAAGGAGGAACACACTATTACCGTCCTGGTTCGTTCGCAGCAGAAGTGGGAACAAATATGCAGGCAAATGGATTTGGAGACAGCATGGCATATCGGGAAATTAACACCGGTTATTGGCGATTTGAGTATACCTGCTCTAGGATTAAATCCTGCTGACAGGCAGCTCGTGGAGACCGCAGATGTGATAATTCATGCAGGAGGTCCGATGGATATTCTGCTGGGAGAGGAGGATGCGAGAGCAGCTTTTCTACAAGCGTCAGAAGAAATGATAACGTTGGCTACATATATTCATGCGAGCAAAGGGTTACGACATTTTATTCATTTGGTTGGGTACAAAAGCCCTTTTAATGATCATAACTGGCTTACTCCCGAGCCGGTCATCGCTCATTTGGAACAGGCACCTCCATATGAACGGATGAAATTTTTGGCTGATTTGCGTATCCGTCAAGGAGCACACAAGGAAGGATTTCCGCTTTCGGTTGTCCATTTGAGCGTTGTCATTGGTGACTCAGAGTCTGGGGATACGCCCCAAACTGGTGGGCTAGGCATTCTCGTAGGTTCTACAGCGCGCAAGCTTATGGGACTTGTCCCCGGCGGAAAATCTCATTGGCTCCCCTTGGTCCATGTAGATCATGCAGCCGAATTGATCAGTGCTCTTACGAAGGAATCACATCCTGCCAGCGAAACATACTACTTGATGGATGACAGACAGCAGAGTCCAACGATGATAGAGCTGGGAACGAATATGGCGAAGGAGCTTCGTGTACGTAAACCGCTCGGTTCGATTTCGCCAGCTTGGCTAACCAGTATACTGGGTACTCCTCTGGGCCAAAAGTTAGGTATTCCGAAGGAATCACTCGATTTTATCGTGGATGTGGACTACCCACTGGATGCAGCACGAGAGATTCAACGTAAATACGGGTTGTCACAGGCGATGAACAAAAGCGTGTTCCCATTTGTCATTACTGATCTTGATTTCAGGATTGCTCATTCCACCATAGATACAGATGGATATGTTCGCAACAGACGTGGGCCATTAGCTACACTGGAGCGAAGGGTGAAGAATGGAAATCCAACGATCGTATTAGTTCACGGTACTTTCAGCGGGGCAGATTGTTTGATACCGCTGGCAAATCAATTTCCGGAATTCTCTGTTTGCTTGGTGGATCTTCCCGGTTTTGGCCGTTCCCCATACCATCATAAGGAGGATGTACTAGAAGGCCACATTGAATCGTTAGTGCAGGCTATTCAGGCTTTGGAAACGCCAATCTGCCTTGTAGGTCATTCGTTCGGCGGACTACTAGCTGCTAAGGCATGGGAACGCGTACCTGAGCGTATCAATAGCTTACACCTATTGCAGCCTGTATTGCATACTGCTCCGCGCAGATATCGGAGCGCACGAATTACGGAGAGTATGCTAGGCAGATTCAGCGATTCAGGCTTACGCAAGCAATTGCTTGCGCAGACTTGTTTTGAAAGTATCGACGATATCCCGCCAGCATACATCACGTATGTTCTTGAAGAAATGCGTTCCCCACGCGTAAGAAAGACGACTGCGCAAGCCCTAGCCATGCTAACGAAGTCCGATAGCTTCCGGTCGGTTCCTGAGATATCCGAAAGAATGTATAAAGAGGAGGTTTCGATTCTATGGGGTGTGAAGGATCAGATCTATAAGTTGCCCGAGCCATTTCATGCCCTGCATACGCTGAATATTCCGGCAGCTCATCATTTTCCGATCTCGCAACCGGAACGAACAGCGCAATATCTAAAGCAGCACATAGGACAGAATAACGTTAGAGTATAAAAATAAAACCAGCCTAGCACATGTAAATCAAGTGCCGACTGGTTTTTTTTATCAATAAATGTCCTTAGCATCTGCTGGGAGAGCTTTTACGTGATGGAGATAGTTCGTAACACGTTGATCGTCCAGAGTCGGATATTCGTAACCATAATAGTTCGCTACTTCCAAGGCAACTTTTCTAAATAAATTTCCCATGATCAAAAGAGACTGCCACATATGTTCATAATCTGCATCCGCAAACGTTTGGATATAGAGTGTCCAAAGTCCAGGTTCAAGGTGGTTCTCGAAATATTTTCCCTGTTTACCCGGATCTGCCGCGAAGTCTGTTCGTATACCAATATGCCATTCCAGCATCAAGTGAAGCGCATCTCTGACAGGCCGATCCAGCATAAATTTGGCATAGGGTAGCTCCTGTCGCCATAACCCTTTAGCCACATAAGTACTGACCCACCAGAACTCGTTGCAGGAATTCGCATAGACTTGGGCAGTTGGAGGTATCGTCTTATAATCTTGAAGACTTGGCGGTGGGAAAGGCTCCACAAGCCCGTCTTTATCCAGCAGCAGTACACTTAAGCTGTCTCGGGTCCAATTGGCGATGTTATTCGCAGGGTAGAGTGTAAGATCTATGCGATTGCCGTCCGTAAATAACATGAGAAAAGCAAAGCGATCATGGGGCATCGGGGTAGGTTCCATATGCTCATCGGGCGTCTGCATAATGATCAATTCACCAAAATGGTTGATCCAGCGACGTTCCTGAATAAAGCTGTCCATGGAGGATACGAGAAAGATGATATCATAATCCTGAAAAATGTCCCGTGGAGCATGTGGATTGGCGCGTGAACCATTCAGAATCACGGCACGTACCCGTTCGTCCTCTTGAGCAAAATGGAGAATGGTATGAAGCATTTCATGTTCACTTCTCATAATAGTTGTCTCCACAAACGGTATCTAAAGGAGAAAAACGTGGACAAGGGAGCAATAGAAATAATGGCCACTAGCTCAAGGATCATCAAGGAAAACAACCTCCTGTAAGTTCTTTTATCTGGGAAAAGTCTCCTACCCTTACAATAGCCTATACACAGAAGCCATTCAATTGTGCTGCCGAGGCCTTCTTCATTACCCAAAGTACACTTGACTGAATTGTATGTTTTATCCATAATGAAGCGAGGCATCAAGTACAGACCATCGAAACTCTCATAGGCTTATGGGAGGCAAATCAGACAGATGTGTGCTCATCACATGATTCAAGGAATGGAACTTGCAGAATCTTATTTTTATAAGGCATTCGGTCTTTTTAATACAATGAAGCATCACATATCGATTCAAGGTGTCATTAGCGGCACCATACCGGGTAGAATTTTTTATCTAATAATGGGGATAACGCTGTATTGAGCAACCCCCAAGGCATTTTTCTGGGAGGAAGTCCGGACAATAAAGCCTTTTTAAAAGAAATCAACATGTTGCTTCAAGAAATCCTATTACCTCAACTGGCATCCAAAGGAGAAATATCCGGAACTGGGGAGGCGCTTTGAGCGCGACTTTTTTTGTCAATTCGAGTCCATGCGGCTCTTGTGTGTTATATAAATGCAGTCCATTTAAAGAGGTTGGGAGGTATAAAGATGCCAAAAACGATATTAGTTGTAGACGACGATGAAGAAATCGTAAAACTCATCACAAAGAGTTTAAGGTACGAGCAATTTGCAATAATTTCGGCATGTTCCGGGAAAGAAGCCTTATCTGCATTGGAAGAAAATCACATTGATTTCATCGTTCTTGATATAGTGATGCCTGATATGGATGGACTTGATGTCTGCAGAAGTATCCGAAATTCTTATAATGTCCCAATTCTGTTTTTAAGTGCGCGTGATAAGGACATTGATAAAATCGTCGGGCTCGAAATAGGAGCAGACGATTACATGACCAAACCTTTCAGTATTCAGGAGCTTGTCTCCAGGATAAAGGCTCACTTCAGAAAAGTGGACAGGCTTTTTAAAGAGTGGGATGAACTTAGTCCCAGTAACGAAAAGGCGGATGCTCCGCTCATTTTGAACGATAAGACGTTTGAAGCATTTCTGAATAGCAGGAAGCTCGACTTATCAACGAAGGAATTTCAGATTCTGTCTATCCTCATGCGCCACCCCAATCATGTATTGACTCGTGAGCAGATATATGAAAACGTCTGGGGAGACGAATACGGAGAAATAAATACCGTAACGGTTCATATAAAAAATATCCGTAAGAAACTTGGTTCTGAATATGACTTTATTAAAACAATATGGGGCATAGGATATAAATACACGGAAAGAGAGCAATAGTATGAAACTGAAAATAAAGCTTCCTCTTTTGTTCCTGCTGATGTTTATAATATTCATGTTTTCGATTGGAATGTATCTGAAGCTTGTCTTTGCAGTATATTCCCCTATACGCAGTTCATTGCTGGACTCGCGATATATAGCATTGCTCCTGCCCATATTTGCAATTGCCTGTTTCATATTTATTATTCTGATTATCTATATTCATTTTTGCATAGAGAAACCCATTCAGCTTCTGAATACCAGGCTTGAAGAAGTGAATATTGTACATCCACTGCCTCCGCTAGCTCTGAGAAGTAATGATGAGATCGGAGAACTTTATAAGCACTTCAATAAGATGGAGCATCGGCTTCAACTCGCGCACAAAGAGCAGATCGATATGATCGCGGCAATTGCCCACGACTTGAAAACACCCTTGACATCTATTAATGGTTTTACTGAACTGCTGGCTACACACAAGGATTTACCAGAAACTGAAAAGCAGGAATATTATGATTTGATTCAAAGGAAGTCAGGATATATGGTCGAACTCATCAATGATTTCTCCAGTTTCACCAAAGAAAAACTGGAGTTGGAATCTATGGTAGCTAAACCTGTAAAAGCTTCAAAATTATTTGAAAACATTGCCCTTGAATATGAGTATGAGTTGGCGGGACTTGACAACGAGCTTACTTGCCGCCATTCATTCACGGAAAATATATTGCTGATGGTCAATGAACCGATGATACGTCGGGTTTTCGGCAACCTCTTTAGCAATGCTGTAAGATATGGAGGGAAAAACAAACTGAAAGTGTATATGACCGGATACCCGCTAGGACAGTATGCCTTTTTTCAAATCGAGGATAATGGAATTGGAGTGCCGGATAAGGATATATCTTCTCTGTTCCTCAAATTTTTCACTGTGGATAAATCGCGGCAAATCCAAAAGGGCGGGCTGGGTCTGGGTCTTGCAAGCTGTAAATCCATTATTGAACATCATAGGGGCGAAATTTGCGCCTACCCTTCCGAATATGGCGGTTTGGGGATAAGATTCAGCCTTCCCTTGGCCGCACAACACTGATTTTATTTTTGCACATTTTCTTTTACTACAGGAGTTAAAGGCTGCTGCCGGGTGTGAACACCCAGGCAGCAGCCTTTTTTGTTTTTTCAGCGGTTTATAGTTTTTTATATTCTCTTTATAAACATTTATTTTTCTTTTAAAGAAGCTTTATCTTTGTGTTGTAAAAATTACTTGTAGTAAAAAAACTACAATCACTAGAACTGGAAAAGGAGGATGTTGCAATGTCAATTGAGTTCAGCCGTTGGCCCAATAACTACATGATGTCATACCAAGTCACCAAAGCTTTAGGTATGGCAAGCCTCGGTGCTACGGACGTCACCGAGATCTACGAGGCCTGCAAAAAAATCGACCCCGATGACAAGGACACGTGGCACAGGGAATGGCTCATAACGGCTCAGGCATTGGAAAGACACGGCAAGGAGGCCGAAACGGCTGGAAACTGGTATACAGCACGAAACTGCTACATTCGTGCCTGCAATTACTACAGAATTGCGGAATATGCGGTGATGGATGATGACACCGAGAAAATCCGTGTATTTAAGAAAGTAAATGAACTCTTCGAAGCTGCCGGAAAGTACTTCGATGTCCAACCAGAGAAGATCCAAGTCGATTACGAAGATGTAAAGTTGGATGGTTACTTCTTCTCCCCTTCCTGGATAAAAGGTCCGAAGCCGACCCTTTTTGCTCTCAACGGTGGCGACGAGTGGTCAATTGAAAACTATTTCTGGCTAGGTCCCGCTTTTATTTCGTGTGGATATAACTTTCTGGTCTATGACCAGCCTGGCACCGGCCTCTCGCTGTACGAAAAGGGAAAAGGAAGACGAGCGGACAGTGAGGCTTTCCATTCCCGAGCAATCGACTTTCTTCTAACTCGGCCGGAAGTCGATCCCGATAAGATTATCGTGCACGGGGAGAGTTTTGCGGCTTACGACTCGCTGCGATTCGCTTCGTTCGATCACAGGATTGCTGCCGTCATCTCCGACGGCGGTACGCACACCTTTGATTGGGATGCCATGCTTAAATGGATGCCGCCGAGTCTGGCCGCACACGGCATGAGAATTCTGGGGGCAAAAAGCTTGGAGGATTTTGCGGGGAATCCGCGTTTTGCCTATGATCTTGAGGGCGTGCTCCACCAGATAGAATGTCCGCTTCTTGTAATGCACGGAGCGGAAGAGATATTGGTTCAGCCAAATCCGCTGACACAAGCCTTGAAGAATTACGAGCAAGCGGGTTCGAAAAACAAGACGTTCTACCCGATAGAGGATAGACGACTTGGCGGATTAGAACACTGTCAGGTAGACAACATCAACGTGCTGCATGAGGTAGTGCTGAATTGGCTCTGCTCAATTGGGCTTGGGCCAGCCTCGCCTCGCTTAAGCGATTGCCAGGACATCATAAAGTAGATTTATTGAAAAATTTCTGATTGAGCTTGTTCAGGAGTGTCGTACTTAGAATCCTGAATAAGCTCTCTGTTTATGGAGGAGTTGAAGGCTATGAGTATTTTATCAAAGGAAAAAAATGGCGGAACGCCCGCCATACAAATTGAGGGAGTACACAAAAAATTTGGCGACTATATCGCATTGAACAATCTTTCGCTGGAGGTGAGCCAAGGAGAGATATTTGGATTTTTGGGACTGAATGGCGCTGGAAAGACAACGACCATAAAGATGCTCTTGGCGATGCTCAAGCCAACCTCCGGCAAGCTCTATATGTTAGGTGAAAAGGTCGATGCCGGAAACTATAAATTATGGGACAAGGTTGGATATTTGGAGGAGGCTACTTTTTATCCCGATTTAACTGTAGTTGAAAATCTTGACATAGCACGACGCATGCAAGGGGTGCCTGACAAAGATTCCGTAAATCGGGTTATCTATAAGTTGGGGCTTGAGCTGCACAAACAGAAGAAGGCAAAGAATCTTTCTTTAGGAAACAAACAGCGCCTGGGACTTGCGAAAGCAATGATTCACAATCCGGAAATTCTAATATTGGATGAGCCGATAAATGGCCTCGATCCCGCAGGCGTGGCGGAGATACGGAATATGTTATATAACTTAGCGAAAAATTTCGGCGTAACTGTTTTTATATCCAGCCATCTGTTAGAGGAACTCTCGAAAGTTTCCACACGCATTGGGATTATTCACAATGGCCATCTTGTTAAAGAAGTCGCAATGGATAAGCTGGAGCAATCGTTACAGAAAAACTTAGTGGTGAATGGCCGCGACAAACATGCCTTAAAGGAGGTGCTTGAAGAGCATGGATATGAATTTGAGGAGATAATAGACGGCTATATTAAACTAACCGATGACCACGCAGCGGATAGTCCTGAACGACTGGCCGAACTGCTGGTTAAATCCAATCAACCGCCAACATTGCTTCGAGTGATTACGGAGGATTTGGAAGGATATTTTCTCCGCACAATTGGTATGACAAGGGGGAATATATAAGGGGGAATATATAATGAATATTTTTTCTGTCTTACATTGTGAGATTCGCAAGATTATCCGCGCCAATGTGTTTTGGTTGGTATTTCTTATTTTTGCATTTGGGCCAATCATGATGGGAGTCGGAATTATTTTATCCAGTGACGCCGGCGGAATCAATTGGAAAATGTATTTAACCGAATTGCTTGATAGTCTTGCCCCGCTGGGACTTATCGGGTACACCTTTATCGCGGCATGGGTATTTGGACGAGAGTTTTCGGATAAAACAATTAAAGATTTGCTTGCAAAGCCCGTTTCCAGATCGAAAATTGTACTGTCCAAATTTCTTGTAATTTTAGCATGGAGCCTATTACTTTCCATGTATATGTTTGCCATAGGTTTTGCCGTGGGGGGTATTCTAGGAGTTGCGGGCGGGTTAGCTTCTTTTATTTGGAATATCTTCTTTAAATTCATTATAACATCGCTATTGTTTATTATTGTTACCACACCAGGCACTCTTCTGGCCAATGTGAGCAAGGGATACTTGGCACCATTAGGACTCATCCTGATAATCGTCATTCTCTCAAATGTTTTGGCCTCTTTTGGATTCGCCCCCTATTTTCCGTGGACCATCCCGTCGGTATTTCAAAGCACCGGGTTTTTAAAGTTGAGTAGTATAATCATTCTTGCGTCTACGGGAATAGCCGGAATAGTCGGAACATTTGCCTGGTGGAGATTTGCCGAGCAGCAATAAACGCGCTACATGCACTGAGTTGTAGATATATCAATTATGAAAAGGAACAACAATCTCTCCGCTGCTCGCACGTTCATGCTTGACGATAAACTAAGCGCTGGATTGGAGAGTGTACCACAACCGAAGCAGTTCAAAACGTGCGTTTCAAGGGTTGAAACATACACACAGCCCATTCTGGAGGGCAAAGGGTTGAACGATTAGAACGGACAAATGGATCGGATAGTCAAGAAATACGAAAGGCGAGGAACATCTGCCGAAGAGCAGGTGTTTTTTTGCTTAGAATTACAGAGGGAGCAGTAACCCTTAAATTATGAGGGGGATATGATGTGTCCTTATGCTGAATCTGTTTCCGGTGTTCACCGGCATCGGGCTGATCATTCCGTTAATGCCGAAATTCATTAATGAACTGCGGATTGCCGGAAGATGTGTAATGCTCCCATTGAGCCAGTGGACTTCAACGGTAAGTTGACCGACCAGCTTTTCTAGGCGCTCCTGTTTGCTTTCGTATTCCTTTCTCATCTTGTCCGCTTCACTCGTCCCTTTCTCGAACACCATAGACGCCCGGTTCAGAAACTCGGCTTTCCACCAGCTAATCATCACGGACTCATTTCATATTTGGCGGCAATCTCGTTCACGGTCTGCTCTTCCTGCAAGACCTCCAGCACAATCTTCGTCTTAAAATTTCCTGCGTATCTTTTTCGAGCATAGCGCACCTCATTTCAAGTGATTGGAATAATATAACATTATCACTTACATCATGAACAAGTCTACCGTGTTTAGGATTAAGTAATCATCGGAAGCATTGGGAAAGAAAAAAGCTGTCCCCCAGTAGCTAAACCTACTTTTTGGGAACAGCCCATATTTAAATGATGTTTGTTTCCAGCATGCCTTCGAGATCTTCTTTGGTAAGATGGTAGTGTGCGTTACAAAAGTGGCAATGAGCTTCAGCCTGTCCATCGGTATGGATCATATCTTCTATTTCCTTATTCCCTAAGCTGATAATGGCATTGGTAACGCGCTCTTCTGAGCAGGGACAATGAAATTGTACAGGCATGGTTTCCAGTATGTTCAGGTTGCTTTCTCCCAAAATCTGACCCAGAATCTGCTCTGGCGTAAGACCTTCCATGACCATTGCGGAGATGCTTGGAATGCTCTCAATGCGTCTCTCGATAAAACTGATAACCTCCTCCTGCGTATCTGGCATCAGCTGAATAATAAAACCTCCAGCCGCCTGAATAGAGTTATCCGGGTTAACAATAACTCCCGCTCCTACAGAAGAAGGAATTTGTTCGGATTGGACGAGATAAGATGTGAAATCCTCCCCCAGTTCACCCGAAACGAGAGGGACTTGTCCAACAAATGGGTGTTTTAAGCCGATATCTTTAGATACAATTAGCGCTCCATCTGTTCCTACAGCTCTGGCGACATCTAATTTCCCTATCTGATTAAGCTCAAAATGGGTTTGTGGATTTTTTACATAACCTCTAACTTCACCTTTGGAGTTGGTATCGACAAGAATAGTGCCGATAGGTCCGCCGCCATTAATCCTGATCGTCAGTTTATCCTCATCTTTAAGCATGGCTCCCAGCATGACGCCGACCGTCATAGAACGTCCCAATGCAGCCGATGCTGTGGGCCAGGTATAATGACGCCGTTGAGCTTCACTTACCGTTTCCGTTGTTCTCACGGCATAAGCCCGTACCTGGTTATTGTAGGCAAGAGCTTTTACTAAATAATCGTTCATGTTCATATTCCTTTCTGTTCATTAGAGTTCTTTACAAGACCATTTTTTCCTGAATCCAGTTCTCCAAAGAAGTCATTTTGTCATCATATCCTTCTTTAAAAAAGTCAGCGGATAGTGACGCGATGGTTTCTCTTTTCAGAACGGCTTTCCAGGAGGCTTCCGCTTCTTCCATTAAATTTGCCAGTAAACAACACTGATCGTCTTTCTTTAATTCAAGCATATCGTTGTAGATACCGCTGGAAGAATAGAGAGTCTGTTGTCCTTCAATCGCCAGATAAATATCAAATACCCGTATATCCTCAGGTTTTTTCTTTAATTTGAACCCGCCCTTGACACCAGGTACAGAAGTAATCAAATCGGCGCTAACCAATTTACGTAACAGTTTATGAAAATAAGTAGGTGAAGCACCTAACTGCTGGCTAATGGCCTCCCCAGGTAAAACGGCTTTGTCCGGCAGCATCGTGAGTAGAAGAAGCGCGTAGACAGATTGTTCGACACCTGTTTTCATATGCACTAGCAATCACCTCAATCTTTATAACAGTGCTAATGTGGATAATTATTATCCACATAAATGCATGATAGACGAGCTTCTCGTAAAAGTAAACTGTTTTTGAACAAAAACTAAAAATTTAAATCATTTGCAATTTATAACGGGACACATTATCATAATTGACGTATCAATTGATAGGTCAAAGAATTAAGGCATTGAGGAAAATTCGTAAAATAATATTTTGACAGGGGGTTTATATATAATGACTACGCGTAACGTTGCACTATCTATATTAGATCTTGCACCTGTCCTTGAAGGCGGCACTCCTGCCGATTCCTTCCGTGACACGGTGGATCTTGCCCAGCATGCTGAACAATGGGGGTACCATCGGTACTGGCTAACGGAGCATCATAACATGCAGGCGGTCGCCAGTGCGGCTACGTCCGTGATCATCGGGCATGTAGCTGCACATACAAACAAGATTCGGGTCGGTTCAGGCGGTATTATGCTGGCTAACCATGCTCCACTCATGATTGCAGAGCAGTTTGGAACCCTAGAGTCGCTCTATCCGGGACGAATTGATCTGGGACTTGGCCGGGCTCCAGGCACGGATCAACCTGCGATGAGGGCACTGCGGCGAGGGCTTCACAGTACTGGGGAAGATTTCCCTGAGCAATTGAATGAACTGCGTTCTTACCTGAATCCAGCGCTGAACGGAGCCGTTCCGGGAGTAAGAGCAGTTCCTGGAGAAGGGCTGGACATTCCCATCTGGTTACTGGGATCAAGCGGATTCAGCGCACAGCTGGCAGGTCAGCTTGGGCTGCCGTTCGCGTTCGCCAGCCACTTTGCCCCGGCTCATTTGCTACAGGCTCTGGAGTTGTACCATCGCAATTTTCGGCCATCCAAAGCACTGGATAAGCCATATGTGATGGTCGGTGTTAATGTGCTTGTTGCAGATTCTGATGAGGAAGCAAAATGGCTCTTCACTTCACAAGAACAGCAGTTTCTAAATGTGCTGCGCGGGCACAGCGGAGGACTGAAGCCACCAGTGGATGACATGGAAAAGCTATGGAGTGAGCACGAGAAGGAGATGGTTCGTGGTAATATGCTGGGGTATTCAGCCATCGGCAGTCCCGACACCGTCAAGCAAAAGATGGATTTGATAATCGACCAGACGAGAGCCAATGAGTTGATTACAACCTCTCAGGTATATGACCATCGGGCGCGCCTGCGCTCGTACGAGCTGCTAGCCAAAGTGATGCGTATAGTTGGGTAATTAGATGAGTTAAACGAATGAGGCCGTGCCAGAAAGGTTCTTATAACCGATTCTGACATGGCCTTTATTTTGTGCGTGGCAATGATCGTTTACCAAATGAATATATCCATTTTTTCAGATGGGTAAAAATTAAAATTTATTTTTGATTATTTTTGTATTACATATTTTCAAATTAAAACAAAAGTGTTATAGTCTCCGTAAGCAAAAATAAACACTATAATAAAGTGATTCAAAACTAAACAGAACTTGGAGGTCTTTTTCCTATGGTACAAAGTCTGTGGATTTCTTCACAAGCATCTGAGCAGAAAAGCACGCTGGAACAGCTCGTATACCGTTCTAACCTGATTGGCACAGATAGGAGTGTGTGCAACTGGGGAGGCGGTAACACTTCAGCCAAAACGATGATACAAGATTTTCGTGGGCGTGAAGTAGAAGTGATGTACGTTAAGGGCAGCGGTTCCGATCTCGCAACAATGAAAGCGCATAACTTCACAGGGCTTCGTATGGAGGATATTCGTCCTTTATTTGAAAGGGAAGATATGTCTGACGAGGATATGGTCGCATATTTGGCGAACTGTATGATAGATGCCAAGCATCCACGGGCTTCAATTGAGACGCTATTGCATGCTTTTCTGCCTTTTACACATGTCGATCATACACACCCAGACGCGATTATTAGCTTGTGTTGTGCGCACAACGGTAAGGAAATGGCTAAGGAAATCTTCGGTGACCGTTTTGTATGGGTGCCTTATATCCGTCCTGGCTTTAAGCTGTCGAAAATGATTGCCCAAGGTGTAATCGATCATCCACAAGCTGAATTGGTATTGATGGAAAAGCATGGTCTGGTTACGTGGGGAGACACATCCGAAGCGGCTTATGCCAAAACAATCCAAATCATTCAAGAAGCAGAAAGCTATATTAAAGCTCGTCAAGAGGAAAAGCAGGCGTTTGGAGGCGTAAAATATAAAGCGCTTACTTATGAAGAGCGCCGAAGCATTGCTTCCCAAGTTATGCCATCCGTCCGGGGTGCAGTCAGTGATGAGAAAAAGATGATCCTCACCTTTGATGACGCGGAGGATGTGTTGGAGTTTGTGAACGGCCGAGATTCTGCTGTTTTATCTCAGGTTGGGGCAGCATGCCCGGATCATCTGGTTCATACCAAGATGAAGCCACTCTATGTAGATTGGACACCGAATGTGGAGGACGTAGAGGGCTTGAAAGTTAAGCTCGCTGAGGGTATAGCGGCCTATAAGGAACAGTATCAAACTTATTTCGAGCGCAATCGGCATGAGGGAGATGTTATGTTTGAGGCTGCGCCACGTGTAATTTTGATTCCGGGTATTGGTATGATCAACACAGGAAAAAGCTGGAGCAACGCGCAGGTAAGCGGCGCCTTGTATCATCGTGCTATTGCTGTCATGCGAGGAGCAACGGCGTTAGGAGAGTTTGTTTCACTCAGCGAGAACGAGTCATACAACGTGGAATACTGGCCGCTGGAGCTTTATAAGCTGTCACTCGCACCAGCAGAAGCTGAATTTTCCCGTAAAATTGCGTTCATTACAGGCGGTGCAGGCGGGATTGGCAGTGCAACCGTACGTCGCTTGGTGGATGAAGGTGCACATGTCGTACTGGCAGATCTGAATCTGGAAGGCGCGCAAAAGGTAGCCGCAGAGATAAATGGCAGCTACGGAGAAAACCGTGCCATCGCCGTAAAAATGGATGTGACGCAGGAGGAGCAGATTCAGGCTGCCTATGCAGAAACGGCATTGACCTATGGCGGTGTAGATATCATCGTCAACAATGCAGGCCTTGCTACATCCAGTCCGTTCGATGAAACATCGTTAAAGGAATGGAATTTAAATGTGAATGTGCTGGGAACGGGTTATTTTCTGGTTGCACGAGAAGCGTTCAAGCTCATGAAGGAGCAGACACTTGGTGGGAGCATGGTGTTCGTCGGTTCCAAAAACTCGGTCTACGCAGGTAAAAATGTAACGGCCTATAGCTCGGTCAAGGCGCTAGAAGCACATTTAGCCCGTTGTATTGCCGCAGAAGGCGGTGAATATGGCATCCGTGTGAACACCATTTTGCCGGATGCCATTCTGCAAGGCTCGGCAATCTGGAACTCCAATTGGCGCAACGAGCGCGCTACCGCCTACGGCATCGAGCCCGACCAGCTGGAAGAGCATTACCGCAAACGGACGACGCTGTTGGTTAACATTTATCCGCAGGATATCGCCGAGGGCATTGCCTTTTTCGCCTCATCCAAGGCAGAGAAAACGACAGGCTGTATGCTGACCATCGACGGTGGCGTCCCCGCAGCATTTACACGCTAGCCGAATTAAAATGAACCTATGTAAGCGATATGACGATAGTTTCGAAGGGTTATAAAACACTTTGGAAAACACGTAAATAAGCAATGTAATGTATTTACGTGTTCTCATCCTTGATATACACACTAACACTTTAAAAGTAGAAGTGACTTTATGGGTGGTCAGCAGCGGAGCGGGCGGAATTGTTCTGAAGAAACGAAGTGTTCGCCTTTGCAACGGGATTTTAACCTTATCATGTGTTATAAAATGAAAAATCCCGTTGCAACAGCGATCGGAAGAACAATCCGCACGCGAAGCGGCATCCCCCCGTAACTCACTTTATTTTCCAAGGAGGAACCACGATGAGTGACAAAGCGTACGCCTTATTCGAGGAGCAACAGCAACAACGAGGCATTGACTTGGAGCAAGTAAAGGCAAAGCTGAAAGCGCTTAGCATAGAAACACCATCCTGGGGATATGGCGACTCAGGTACACGGTTTAAAGTCTTTCAGAAAACAGGCGTCCCGCGTGATCCGTTCGAAAAGTTGGAGGATGCCGCGCAGGTTCATGCTGTGACAGGCTTATGTCCATCCGTTGCGATCCACATTCCGTGGGATACAGTAGACAATTACGGCAAGCTTCGCAGTCATGCCGAAAGCCTCGGTTTGCGAATTGGGGCCGTGAATCCCAATTTGTTTCAAGACGAGGACTACATGCTCGGCAGTGTCACCAATGTAGACCCGTCCATCCGCCGCAAGGCCATCAACCATTTGCTGGAATGCGTGGATATTGCGAAGGAAACGGGCTCTAACGATTTTAGCTTATGGTTCGCAGACGGAACGAATTATCCCGGTCAGGGGGATATTCGCAAACGGAAAAATTGGATGCTGGAAGCGCTCAGTGAAATGTATAAGGCGCTCACACCTGACATGCGCATGCTGATTGAATACAAGGCGTTCGAGCCAGCCTTTTATCATACGGATATTGCCGATTGGGGCATGGCGTACAATTACGCAACCAAGTTGGGGCCGCAGGCACAGGTGCTGGTGGATACAGGGCATCATCTGCCGGGAGCCAACGTGGAGCATATTGTCGCATTTCTAATTGATGAGCAGCGACTAGGTGGGTTTCATTTTAATAGCTATAAATATGCAGATGATGATCTGATTGTAGGTTCTGCCAATCCGTATGAGTTATTTTTGATCTTTTATCAAATTTTAAATGCCGCTCAGGATGTAGAAGCTGATATCCGCCAAACCGTGGACAAAATCGCATACTTGATTGATCAGTCGCACAATATTGAATCCAAAATCCCGGCCATGATTCGCTCCGTGTTGAATGTACAGACTCAATATGCAAAGGCACTCTTGATTAATCATGCAGAGGTGGAAGATGCAGCAAACCGCCAGGATGTGCTGGGTGCAGAGGATGCTGTACGCCAGGCGTTTGAGTTTGATGTGGCACCATTGCTCAGAGCGATCCGTGAAGAGCAGGGATTACCTACAGACCCGATGAAAGCCTACTTGGCATCTAATTATGGCGCGCAGATTTTACAAAGAGGCAAGGGTGGTGCAAGCTGGTGAGTATCCTCGCTTATGATTTGGGGGCAAGCAGTGGCAGGGTTCTACTCGGAGAATTGATAGATTCACGTATAGTGGTGGAGGAAATCCATCGCTTTTCAAATGATCCGGTCAAAGTTGGGGAACGTCTGCACTGGGATCTGTTGCGTCTGTATCACGAGGTTCAGCAAGGATTGCTCAAAGCCAAACATATGGGAGTGAATCCGTCCAGTCTTGCGATTGACTCTTGGGCGGTCGATTTTGGATTGATTGGGGAAACCGGAGAACTGCTAGGCAACCCTTATCATTATCGGGATTGGCACACCCATGGGGTGATGGAAGAAATACAGGGAAGGCTAGGGAAAGAGTCCATTTTTCAGCGCACGGGCATTCAGTTTTTGACGTTTAACACGATTTATCAGCTGGCTGCTATGCGAAATGCGAGTTCACCGTTGCTGGAGCAGGCAAAGCATTTCTTGATGATTCCAGATCTGCTGCGGTATTTTCTGACAGGTGAAATGTACAATGAGTTTTCGAATGCGACCAGCACGCAATTATATAATCCGTTGCAGCAAAAATGGGATGAAGAGCTTTTGTCTGGAATCGATATCCCCCGTTCCTGGTTTGGTGAAGTCCTAGAACCAGGAAATGTTGTAGGAACGATCCGCTCGTCGGTCATGACCGATCTGGGCATTGGAGCGATTCCTGTGATTGCAGTAGCAGAGCACGATACAGGATCTGCTGTGGCTGCCGTACCTGCGCTGGAGCGCTCGTTTGCGTACTTAAGCTGCGGAACATGGTCCCTGATGGGAACGGAAACGGCACAGCCTGTAATCAATGACGATACACTTCGTTTTAATTTTACGAACGAAGGTGGGGTCGGTCGAACTTACAGACTGCTTAAAAATATCATGGGATTGTGGATTTTACAGGAGGCGCGTAGAGAGTGGGAGCGGCAGGGAAGCTCCTATTCCTTCCCTAAACTGGTTCATATGGCAGAACAGGCTCCAGCATTCACTTCTTTGATTGATCCGGACGATGAACTGTTTCTGCACGCCGGGGATATGAAAACACGTATCCGTCAATATTGCCGCAACACTGGGCAGCCGTTGCCGGAGACGCCGGGAGAGATTACGCGCTGTATTTTGGAGAGTCTGGCGTTAAAGTATCGTTACATTTTGGAGCTTACGGAACGGGTGTCAGGACAACGTTTTAATGGTTTGCATATGGTCGGCGGGGGGATTCAAAATCGCTTGCTGTGCCAATGGACGGCCAATTCAATTCAAAAACCCGTGTGGGCTGGACCTGCAGAAGCGAGCGCAATCGGCAATCTTGCGGTACAATGGATGACACAGGGAAAGTTCGCCGATATATGGGAAGCACGCCGGGTCATCGCAGATTCTATTTCCGTGGAGGAATATGAACCTGCCGAGTCAGAAGCGTGGGAGGATGCCTACGGGCAATTCCGGCGAGTGGCGGGACTTTTTGTACATTAAAGATGTGGAGTGAGATTGCCATGCTGGTCGCAGAAAGATATGAGATGATTGTGCAGCTCGTTAATGAAAAAGGAAGCATACGGGTGTCCGAATTGAGTGAGTTGTGCAAAGTAACGGAGGAAACGATCCGCCGTGATCTGGACCGCCTGGAGCAGGCGGGACGACTGCGCCGTTCGCATGGGGGAGCGGTCAGTGTCAAAAACGAGCAACCTGAAACGCCCTATGCGGTACGGGAAATTATGAACGCAGAGGAAAAGCGTAGGATTGCCGAAGAAGCGGTCAAGCAGATTCAGCCGAATGATCGTATTTTACTGGATGCTAGCACAACCGCCTGGTATATGGCGTCCAGCTTACCGGATATTCCTTTGACAATATTAACAAATTCGATTCGGGTAGCTACAGAGCTGGCGGGTAAGGAAAAAATCGAGGTCATTTCGACGGGGGGCCAGTTGCTTCAACGCTCGCTGTCATATGTAGGCCCGCTCGCAGAGCGTTCACTAGAAACCTATTATGTGGATAAATTGTTTTTCTCCAGCCAAGGGGTTCATCTGGATCGCGGTATTAGCGAATCGAATGAACTGCAAGCTCGTTTGAAGCAGAAAATGGTCAGCATTGCAGACCGCGTGATTTTACTGGCGGATGCGAGCAAATTTGGGCAGCAGGCGTTTACGCATGTCGTGAACCTGTCGCAAGTGTCCGAGATCATTACAGATTCACGGTTGTCGGACCCGATTCGCAGTCAACTTGCGGAGCTGGCGATTCCAGTTACGGTTGTATAAAGCGGGGAGTTTCCAAGGTGAAGGCCGCTTTGCGTTTCATTTGATCTTACGATCGCTGTTGCAGGGGGATTCTTTGATGATGTAAAAAAGTTATAAGTGAGAATCCCACTGCAAGCTTCTAAATTATCACTTCCCCGGATTTTTAGCATTGAGTAAAAATCCGGGGGCAACAGCGATGGGAAGCACCATCCGACTGCGCAGTGGCACTAAAGGTAACTTTTCAGTTATAAAGTAATAGCAATTCCATGGACGGAAGGGGTGTTCCGTATGAAGGTATCTTTATTTATTACCTGTCTGAGTGATGCGATTTATCCCAAGGTGGGGGAAGCGATGGCACGCTTGCTTACCAGATATGGTGTTCAGCTGGATTTTCCGAAGGTGCAGACATGCTGCGGACAGCCGTCCTATAACAGCGGGTATTGGGATGAAACGAGGGCTGCGGCCAAAACGATTTTGAAAGCGTTTAACGACAGCGATTTTGTCGTATCCCCCTCCGGTTCCTGCACCTATATGATTCATCATTACCGGGAGTTGTTTAAGGATGAGCCCGAATGGCTCGATTCGGCACGGAGGCTTGAGCAAAAGACGTACGAGTTTACGCAATTTATGGTGCAAGTGCTTGGCGTGACCGATGTGGGCGCGTCTTTTCCGCATAAGGTAACCTACCATCCGTCTTGCCATGGCACACGTTTGCTCGGCGTGAAGGAGGAACCGATGAAGCTGCTTGGCAGTGTAAAGGGGCTGCAATTAGTACCACTTCCCTTTGCTGAGGACTGTTGTGGCTTTGGCGGGACTTTCGCGGTGAAAATGCCGGATATTTCGGGAGCGATGGTGACTGAAAAAGTGGACCACATCAGGGAGACCGAAGCCGAGGTACTGGTCGGACTAGATATGGCCTGCTTGATGAACATTGCCGGAAATATCCGGTATCGGGAGGAGCCAGTTCGGGTGATGCATCTGGCTGAGCTGCTGTACGAAGGGGTGAAGCACGCATGACCGCCGTACACTCACATTCCATGAACCAAAAGGTTAAGAAACGCGCAGAGCTGGCTCTCAATGATGATTTTCTGCGGAATGCAGTTCGTTTCACTACCGAGCGTCTGCGCAACGGCAAGCGGGTGGCCTCAGAGCAGCATGGAAATTGGGAGGAATGGCGTGAACGGGGCCGTCAAATTCGTCTTCATACCATTGCCCATCTGGACTATTACTTAAATCTATTTGTAGAAAATGCCCGTGCCAACGGGGTGCATATCCATTTTGCCGACACAGCAGCCGATGCCGTACGTATTACACTGGATATTGCTGCGCATAGCCAAGCTCGTTCCGTCGTCAAATCCAAGTCAATGGTGTCGGAGGAGTTACATTTGAATCAGGCGCTGGAGGGGGCGGATATCGAGACGATTGAAAGTGACCTCGGTGAATATATTATTCAACTGGCAGGAGAGCCCCCGTCTCATATCGTCATTCCGGCGATTCACAAAAACCGCTATCAGATTGCCGAGCTGCTGTCCAAAGAAGCAGGGGAGAAACTGTCCGCGGATACGACGATTTTGGCAGGCTTTGTCCGCAAAAAGCTGCGTGAAAAGTTTCTAGAAGCGGATATTGGCATGACCGGGTGTAATTTTGCCATCGCCGAGACAGGCTCCATGGTCCTGTTTGAAAATGAAGGCAACGCACGAATGGTATCCACTTTGCCCAAAACGCAAATTACGCTGATGGGCATGGAACGGATTATTCCATCCTGGACGGATTTGGAGGTGATGGCTACATTACTGCCACGATCCGCTACCGGACAGAAGCTGACCATGTACATGTCTGGAGTTTCAGGCCCCCGGCGCAGCCAGGATGCCGATGGGCCTGACGAAATGCACATCATCATCGTAGATAACGGACGTTCACTACAGCTAGGCAATCCCGAGTTTCAAGAGCTGTTGAATTGCATTCGCTGCGGGGCTTGCCTGAATGCCTGTCCGGTGTACCGACACATTGGCGGGCACGCGTATGGCGGGACATATAGTGGCCCTATCGGTGCAGTGCTTACGCCTGCCCTTCATGGCAACATCGAAGAGTGGAACGATATTGCAAGTGCGTCCAGTCTGTGTGGTGCGTGTTATGAAGCCTGTCCAGTCAAAATACCGCTGCATGATATGCTGGTATATTTGCGTAGACGCAAGGTGGAGGCGGGACAAGGAGATAAGCTGGAAACGGCAGGAATGAAAGGTTTTGCAACCGTGGTTTCCAGCTCGAAGCGATTCGCAGCGGCGATTCGGCTAGGGCAGATTGCCCAGAAAGCGGTCGTCCGTAAGGGCGAAATTACCCTTAAGCTGGGCCCGCTAAAGGGATGGAATACGTACCGTGTGGCTCCCTCTTTGGCGAAAAAATCCTTCCGTCAGCAATGGAACACGCTGGAGCATAAGCTGGAGCAGGAACGCAACGTGATGCAACCGGATGTTCTCAGCCGAATGGAGAAGATTTTGGCAGATAGAAGTAAAGGAGGGACGCAGCATGAGGGAACAGAGTAATCCTTCTGCGCAAGCAAAAGCGGCCCATGAAGCGTGGCTTCAGCAAATGGAAGCAGAATCGCGTGCTAAGCAGGTATGCTTTATGGACGGCATCGCGACGCGGCTCAAGCGTCCACGACAGACGGAGCCGCCAGTTCAGCCGTTTCGCGGAGCACCTGCATTTTGGCACGAATTCGAATGGAGCGCGGAGCAGCGCATCGAGGAGTTTACCGCCAACTTTACAAGTGTTGGCGGGCATGTCGTGCGTCTGCCGGATTTGGAGCAGACCGCAGACTGGATCGCGCTCAAAGCGCGAGAGCTGGGAGCGGCCTATATCGTCCGGCAGAATGAGCCGGATCTGGATGCGCTCCAGCTGGAATCGGCGCTGCCGGAAGTCCGTTTATCGGTATGGAACACCGATCCAGTCGAGGACTGGAAGGCCCGCGCTGCCGAGGCGGATATTGGCATCGTCATCGCCGACGAAGCGGCTGCTTACACCGGTTCGGTAGCGGTACTATCCTCGCCGGAGAAAGGCCGTGCGGTAAGCCTTTTGCCAACCGCACTGATTATTCTTCTGCCCGTAGAGCGCTTGCGAACACGACTGGGCGAGATTCTAAGTCGCTTTGACGAAATCGGGCGTGAGCAACTGCCCGCAGGCATTCATTTTATTACTGGGCCGAGCCGCTCGTCGGATATTGAAAATGATTTGACGATTGGTGTGCATGGACCCGGCATCGTCTATACGTTGTTAGTGGGCTAGCGTGTAGACCGCCTAACGAGCATGATAGAGGGGAAAACGGGTTTCAAAATCTGTTTGTCTGCGATTACTCCTAACCGAAATGCGGCCATCGTGCAGCTCAGTAATACTTTTTGTAATCGCAAGGCCCAGTCCGGTGCCCCCAGTTTCCTTGGAGCGTGATTTGTCCACCCGGTAAAACCGCTCAAACAAGTGCGGGACATCTTCCGCAGGAATTGGGGTGCCGTAGTTGGTGCAGATTACCACCGCCTCGTCGTCTTCGCGTCCTATGGTGATATCGAGGCGTTTGCCGTCTTTTCCGTATCGAATAGCGTTGGAAAACAAATTTTCATACAGGCGTACCAGCTCGTCGGTATCGGCTAGAATCCGAACAGGCTCGACGATTCGGACAAGGTAGGACATGTCCGCCTGTTCCAGCGAGGGTACAAATTCCTCAGCAAGCTGAGTGAGCAATTTGCCGAGATCTACAGGCTCCAGCTCCAGTGGCAGACTGCCACCGCTCACACGCGTGTATTCAAACAGCTCGTCGATCAGTTTTTTAAGCGTCAATGACTTTTCATAAGCAATGTTCACATAATAGCGCAGCTCAATTTCATCCCGATAGCGGTCGGTTTCAATATATTCCAAAAAACCGATCACGGATGTTAGCGGGGTGCGAAGATCATGAGATACGCCGGTGATCAGGTCGTTTTTGGCTTTGGCGGAAGCCCGTTCTTCTTCCAGAGAGAGACGGAGCTTGTCCGCCATGGTGTTCATATTTTTCGCCAAGGTACCCAGCTCGTCCGCTGAAGAAACAGGAATCGTATAGGACAGATCTCCATCAGCAAACTCCTGCATCCCCGTCGTAATTTCGCGAAGGTAGCCAATCGTATTTTTGGTAAAAAGGAAAAAGAAATAGATATATGTAGGTAGCCCGCCCACCAGCATGATCAGTGGGGACCCAATGTGATTTACGGTCCAGCGAACCAGACGGGTGCCAAAAAATGAACGGGAAGGGTTCAGCCATAGCAGCAAGGATGCTCCATAATAAAACACCATCAAAATCAGTCCGGTTAGAGCGAAAGCGGCAAGGCTAAGGGCTGCCAGCTTCCATCCCAACGTGTCATATCGTTTTGCCTTCAAGACGTGAATCCTCCATTAATCGAATTTTTCCATTTTGTAGCCGATGCCCCACACCGTTTTCAGGTATTTGGGTTTTCTCGGATCAGTCTCAATTTTCTCGCGAATTTTACGCACATGAACCATCAGCGTATTGTTGGATTCCAGATATTGCTCTTTCCACACTTTTTCATAGATCTGCTCCATGCTCAGTACTTGACCACGATTACGGGCCAACAGCTCGACAATGGCAAATTCGCGCGGGGTCAGCTTAATGGATTCTCCGGCGAGAGTGATCTCATGCGTGGCAGAATTAATGGAGAGTTCATCCAGTATCATTTCATGCTCCAATGCAGGGGAAGAGTGGGTATATTTCCGTACTCTGCGCAGCTGGGATTTGATGCGTGCCACCAGCTCCAACGGGCTGAACGGCTTAGTGACATAATCATCGGCTCCAACGCTAAGTCCTGTGATTTTGTCCATATCTTGTCCCTTCGCAGACAACATAATAATCGGAAAATGCTCGGTTTCCCTGATCTTCATGCAAGCTTCAACCCCGTCCATATTGGGCATCATCACATCAAGCACCATCACATCTATCGATTCCCGACTGACTTGCTCCAGCGCTTCCAGTCCGTCCCGTGCCATGAGCAGTCGATATCCTTCATTTTCCAAATAAATTTGCATCAGCTTAATAATTTCAGGTTCATCGTCTACTAATAAAATGGTTCCGTTATGCATGGTTGTGCACCCTTTCTGTTCTTTCTAGCAGTAAACAATATGGGCGTATTATATACCTTTTTAAAGATGGAGGCTATGGACACTCATCTCAGTTCGCTTGCTTGGGGTCGTCAGCCTTTGGATAGTGCTGTTTCAGTTGAAGAAATACGGTTTTCTTGCTTGAATTGTCTTTTTTCTATTTCTGGTAATTGACCGAACAAGATCCAAGCAAATGGCAGGAAACGGGAGATGATCGACACGACGAGCCAAGAGCAAAGAAGTGCAAAGAAAAAACCTCCGGCATACCACGCATGAATAAGCTGCGGAGAACCGATATGTGGTGAAAATTGCCGATACAGGAGCAGGAAGAACGGATGAATCAGATACACACCAAACGACAGTGTGCCCAGACGTTCCAGTTTGCGAGTGACAAAGGAATGTTGTCGTCTGTACATTAAAAAGGAAATCTGTAGTATTACCAGCGTGCTAGACAGGCTGTACATATTATACATAAGTTCAAAAACTAGCGAATTGTACGAGATTCCGTACATTCTATTTTCGTACCACATATAGACATGTATGGTGGCTGAAATCAGCCATAAAGCCCAAATTGCGATCCATGTCAGCACTCCGGCAACACTTCGTTCCCCCTTACGTATCAGAAACCACGTTTTCAGCTGTGGGTAGTAGTAACCGAGAGCAGTACCCAGCATGTAGCAGGCTATATAAGACAGTGCCCAACTGCCCTTATTTTGAACATGAAATAGAAATTTATTTCCAATAACAAATGACCACTGTACCAATAGCCCAAGGACAATAGACCATTGTGGAAGTTGCCGACAACGCTGGAACAGCCACAGTACGAATGGAAATGCGAGATAGAATTGCATCATGATAAAAATATAATATAAATGAGTATAAGCTTTGCCTGTGGCCAGTTTCAGAGCAAAGCTCTTCGCAAGTGTGGCTATATTCCATGGTTCGGAGCTGCCAGCCATAAGGGACAGAATGAAATAAAACAGAGAGAACATGACATAAGGTAAGAGGATGTACAGCAATCTCTGCTTATAAAAGCGGCTTAAGAGCTGTCGTCCCATCGGACGATCCTTGTAGTTGTAGAACAGCACCATGCTGCTAAGCGCGATAAATACGGGGGTTCCATACTTCATCAACACATTGAGGGCATTGTATACAACATATAGGCTGGAATTTGTAAGCTGAACCGTTGCATAAGAAGTGGCATGTACCATCAAGACGGCTAAAATCGCCATGGCTCTGACCAACTGTAATTCGGGAATTTTTTCTTTGGTCTTAGTCTTCATAAGCTTCATTTCCTTTCAGGATTGAACTATATCTTGTTGAACTCCTTCTATTAAAAGATAAAGTTCTTAACAACCCTAAAGGGAACGGCTTAAGAAACGCTTATGAACTTCTTAACTTTTGTTAAGAATTGAGGATTTTGCAAAAATCCCATAAGCGACTTCCAATGAACAAGATATAGATCGAAATGGTTTAGTTCGTCTATATCTTGCACTTCGGAGCGACTGGAATCGAATTTTGCAAAATCCTGAATTAAAAAGAACTTCCATAGCCTCAAAATGAGTGGCATGGAAGTTCTTTTTTATACTCATGTTCATTCGTTATTTGCAACGTTTGATAGGTGCGCGTCTAATCTGTCCACGAATAGCGCCGTTCGGATGACGGATCGTGTGGACATTGACGTAGGCATTGCCCTCTCTAATTTGGCACACCAAATCATAAATGGTTCTGCCTCTGAGCGGACCGGTAAGATCACATGCACGAAGCACGCCGCTAACGACGCCTCTTCTAACGGTTATCCCAAACTTCGAAGGACCAAACAGTGTAGCAACAACAGGGCCATTTTCACCTCTTCGTCCCAGATGAATATGCGCTTCGGTTACCCGTGAGATATTGCGTACAGTCAGTTCAAAGCTTAATTGTTGGCTCGTTGGACGGTAACGGAATTCGGCTGTTCCTGTCGCATTTGTTCTGACAGGAGGCACTTCATTAGCCCCCCTTAAGGTGGCTCTAAACTTATTAGACATGACATCCCTCCTTTCCCAGTGTTGGTTTAGTGTATTCACAGGGCCAGGGAAAGGGCTGCACATTAGCCTATTCATCAGAAGTTGTGTGTTTTACAAGTTATTCAGTCCAAGCACAAAACAAACTTTTTCATAGTCTATGAGTATCTGGTAGAGAGAGGAGGGGAAACCATGGGAACATTTATTGATGGAAGAACATCCCAAAACGCTTCGACAGCTAACTCTATTGCCATTCCGATCACTCTTTTAAATACGCCTCAATTGTTTGGGCAGATCGGTTTAAACACACTGGGGGCTACAGGTACGCCACGGGTTCTGCTTAAAGGAACCATATCGCTTCAACTTCCGCTTGCTTTAGTCGGAATAACGATCACTATTGTAAGAGGTACCCTGGTCACTGACCCTGTTGTTTATTCGGCTACGTCTACTTTTAGTTTGAGTTTATTAGCTCCACAGGTTATTGCGTTCTCAGCCGATGACTTTAACCCGCCGATTACACCACAATTGGTTTATACAGCTTTTGTTTCTTCTAACCTGCTGGGTACAGTACGAGTAGGTCCAGAGAGTTTTGACGGAATTTTGGTTGCAGATTAATGCATTAATTTTGATATGACGAAATATGCTTCATAAAGCTTCGCAGTTGTAACTGCGAAGCTTTTTTGTGTACAAGTACAAGTTTCAGCTTAACGAATAAACTACTTTTCTTTTGCATAAGAATTACATAGGCATACCCCTGCAACAATGGGTAGAATTTTATGTATACGCTTACAAAAAAACGAAATATCCTTTGCTTCATACAATTAAAAATTTGGAGGAGGAATGAAAAATGAAGTGGAAAAAAGGATTGACTGGTATGCTTTTAGCAGCTTTTTTATGTGGTGCACCAGGTGTGGGCATAGCTACCCCGGCACATGCATCCGCTGGCGAGTACAAGTTTGATTTTGGTGGAGGTACGGTCGAAACGGGTTATACCGGAGTGAGCGCTTCGCTGTCCTATGACTCAGCACGTGGCTATGGCTTTCGTACCCCTGAGAATATGCGTAATGTCAGTGCTTCGGGGACTGGAGTGGCAAGTGATGCGGTACGGTTCCTGGCTACAGGTACGAAAAGCGAGAATACTTTTGACGTTGATCTTCCTCCTGGTTTGTATGAGGTGTCGGTTACTTTAGGAGATACCTCTCGTTCGAGTATTGCGGCTGAAGGGGTATATCAGGTCATTAATATGACAGGGAATGGGGCCAAGGATCGCTTTCAAATTCCAGTGACAGACGGACAGCTAAATCTGCTGGTTACTGAAGGCAAAGAGGGCGCGGTCTTCACACTCAGTGCATTGGAAATCAAGCAATTATCTAGCAATCCGGTTACGAATCGAACGATTTATATCGGTGGAGATTCTACGGTTTGTAACTATTATCCGCTAGATAGCAGCGTGCAGGCGGGATGGGGTCAACTGCTGCCAGAGTTTGTGAACACGAATACTTTTCAAATTCGCAATATGGCGTCAGGAGGCCAAATTGCTAGAGGCTTCCACCAGGACGGTCAGTTGGAGGCCATCGTCCAATATATCAAGCCGGGGGATTATTTTATTCTCCAATTGGGCATTAATGACACCAATCCAAAGCATAACGAAAGCGAAGCGGAGTTTAAGGACTGGATGCGGGATATGATCCGGCAGGTTAAGGCCAAGGGGGCGACGGTAATCCTGTCAACTCCGCAAGGACGAGCCACTGACTTTAATGCTAACAATGTACACAACGCAGAAAATAGATGGTATAGAAGCGCTATTTTGGCGCTGGCTCAAGAGGAACAAACGCCTTTAGTCGACCTGAATGTTCTTAGCTCAGCTTATTTCACTTCTATTGGTAAAGACGCTACACTGGCCTTGTATATGAACGGCGATACACTCCATCCAAACTATGAAGGTGCAAGAGAACTGGCCCGATTGGTAGTACAGGATTTAAAAAGGCAGGGTCTGAGCGGATTCTAAATTTAAATTATGGGTTTTCCCCTGCTTCTTGCATTCGTAGGAGCAGGGGTTTTTAGCCTCTGTTCAGGGTGCTATAATTATTGAAAAAGCAATAGTAATACGGAGGAATTAGAACATGCAGCCTTTCACTGCCCGTGTGCTTCAAATTATACGGTTGATCCCTGAGGGAAAAGTAATGACTTACGGTCAAATTGCGGCAGAGGCCGGAAGCCCAAGAGGTGCCAGGCAGGTGGTGCGAATTTTGCATACATTGAGCCAAAAACACCGACTTCCTTGGCATAGAGTAGTCAACCGCTTGGGGGAGATTGCTTTGCAGGAGGATGAGTCCGCATCCCTGCAGCGTCTGTATTTGGAGGAGGAAGGCATACGTTTTAATGAAAGCGGGCGTATTCCACTAGATCAATATCTCTATGATCCGCAAGCGGAGATGGAAGAATAGGAACGGAACAAGCTATGCGGTTTTATATTAGGTTTGATCATCACAAAGATCCGGGACAAATCAATTATCGATTTGTCCCGGATTTTTTTATCTAGCATACGAAGCAGATAACTAGAGGTAATCTGTTATTTATAGCATAAGATTCACTTGTCATTTTATCCGATAAGATGCTGCTGATCCCGTTGGGCAAGGTGAAAAGAAATGCTGTTCATCAGCGGTATATCGTTATTTTTCCGGGCTTCCCGGATTAGTTGTTTCTTTTTTTGTTCTGATTCACGTAAAAAGCGGGTCATCCACAAATCAGACGGTTCGTTAGTGGTTGTCATGCGAGATTCTTTTATCATCTATTAACCCTCCCAGTGAGCGGCTGTTATTCTTTCTCTAGTATATGTTCCAAACCTTAATAGATGCTGTTGGTTTCCTTAAAATTAGCTGAAAATTAGGTAAAGTTCAGGTGAAAATAGGTTGAATCAATATCTCATTGAACGAAAAGTAGTATAAAGCGAGTAATCAGGAAGTAAAGGTTACAAAAATGTATTGTTTTGACACCTTGTACCAACATAAACCTGAAAGTACAATTAGAATGCAAAGAGTTCGTGGAAATTTATGTCGAAAAGAATGGAAATGATTCGAAGAAGGCACGAAAGGGGAGAGATTCATCTATGAAGCAAAAAGCGGCTGCCGTGCTGCTTGTATTGTCCTTATCATCAGGCTTGGCCTCCACTGTACAGGCTGAGAGTTTATCAGGAAATGTAGCATCAAGTACGTCAGTTAGTCCATCCGCTGGGGTTACATCGAAGACATCATCCGTAACGGGTCAGGCTTTACCTACATTGACACTCAAGCAGGCCGCGGAATGGGCACAGACGAACAGTTACAATACGCGTACCGCCGAACGGGACGTAGAGCGTCACAGAATGGAACTAAAAAATGCAGAAAAGGATCTGGGGAATGCATTTGTTGATTTTATAGACGGCGAATATGTTGATGATAATACCTCTTGGAGAAGTTATAACTCTTCGACGCTATCTTATCTAGCCAGCAAAAAGCAGGCGCAGTTCGCCAAAGACCAGATTTATTTTAATGTGATGAAAAGCTACCAAAGTGTGTTCGTGGCAGAGAATCAAGTGAAAAATGATCTAGAAGCACTTGAAATCGCCCAAGCGGAGGAAAAGATTGCACTTGCCAAATTTGCGCGCGGCAAGCTGTCTGAGTATGCAAAAAACGAGAGTACACAGGCCAGAAACCAGGCTCAGCAAACAGTAGAACAGGGGAAAATTGCGTTGCAAAAATCCAGGGATGCTCTGAACTTCCTCATGGGACAGCCTAATGGAACAGCCTATGAATTGGTTGATCGACCCGTGTACAAGGAACCCAAAAAACTGGATATCGAATTACATATACAACAGCTGACAGACATGAATCCGAATTTATGGAAGCTGGAGGATAGTATCAAAACTTCGGAGCTCAATGTGAGATACTTCGATTTTAACAGCGGCGCAGGTGCTTACGATCTAGCTAAAATGGATGTCGATACAGCCAAAGAGGAGCTAGCCAAAGGTCAAAAGGATTTTGCCGAATCACTCCGCAATTTGTATGCCACGGTTAAGGAAAACCAAAAGAAATACGTACAACTGGAAGAAAGCTTGCGTACGGCAAAAGAGGCCTTGGAGTTATCACGCAAAAAGTGGGCCAGAGGTCTAATTATCGAGACGGAGTTGAAAAATAATCAGCTAAAAGTGAACCAGATTGAACGGCAAATGGAAGAGCTGGCGATCGAGTTGGATCAAAATGAGTATACGTTGAACAAGCCATGGAGCACATAGGGAGGAAAAGGCGTTGGCAGAAACGGTTTTAAATGATGCTTTAATCAAGTTACGGAAAAAACGGAGAAAAAAGTGGATATGGACTGCAATTGTTCTACTGGTTGTAGGTGGAGGCGGAGCGGCAGTATATCTGAATCTGCCCAAGGAGCAGGAGGCACCTTTAGTTCAGGATGAGACGCTTAAAGTAGAGCGCGGCGATGTGAGTGAGAAGCTGGACACGTCCGGCACTGTGCAAGCATCCAAGGAAGTGAAGTTAAACTTCACGAGTGCAGGTGATAACAAGCTGGCAGCGGTAAATGTGAAAGCCGGGGACAAGGTGAAAAAAGGACAGGTGCTGGCTCTTCTGGACAGTTCAGAAATTAAAATGCAAATTCAGACTGCGTCTGATACTTTGGAAATATCCAAAGCCAAGCTGGCTGAATTAGAAAAAGGTCCGAAGGCAGAGGATATTGAAATTCAGAAGACAAATGTACTTCGGGCCAAAATGGCTATCGATACAGCGCAAGAATCATTTGAATTGGAAGAAGCCGAAAGTCAGAAGAAAACTTCCCAAAAGCAGTTGGAACAGGCGCGAAAGGCATATGAAGACCAAAAGTTTTTACATGATGCCGGGGCGGTGTCCAACAGTGAATTGGAGCAGGCAGAGCAAGCACTGGATAAAGCACAGACGGACTATGATGGTCTGGATCTGCAGTTCCGCAAAATCATGTCGCAAAAACGTCGCACCATTTCAGAAGCTGAAATCGGATATCGTACGGCAATGGCAGAGCTTCGCAAAATTCAGGTTCCTGCTGATGCATCCAATATTCAAGCCTCACGGATAGAGGTTCGAAGACAGGCGACGGAACTGGAGCAGAAGAAAAATGAATTGAACAAGCTTCAGGTCACAGCACCTTGGGACGGAGTGATCTTGAAGGTGAACGGGGATGTGGGGACCAGTCCGACCGCTCCATTCATTGTCATGAATAACTCGGATTCCAACGATCTTAAGGTAGTTGTAAAGGTAAGTCAGACCGACATTGTCAAAGTAAAAAAGGGTCTTTCAGCCGTGTTGACTACCAATGCCTATCCGGGTGAATCTTTTCCAGGGAAGGTGCAATTCGTCTCACCGGAAGCCTCTACGGATGAAGGGATGACGACGTATCTGATGGAACTGTCTGTCCATGACCCTAAAGGCAAGCTCAAAACGGGCATGATTATGAATGTGGCCGTTATTTTGGGAGTACACAAAAATGTACTGTTCGTACCTGCGACTGCGCTGAGATCCGAAGGGGGACAGGATGGCGTGTATGTTGCCGCCAATAACGCTGCGAATCCAGGGGCGCGCACATTCAAGCCCGTAGAACTCGGATTTTACACGCCAGATCGAGTCGAGCTCAAGTCAGGTGTAAAGGAGGGTGACACGCTTATTGTGCCTGCTCCTGAACCTCCGCCGGATCCTTCCGCTATGGGCGGCATGCAGGGAGGCTTTTAAACGGGTATGAGATACGTCATTCAGATTGAGGATTTGAAAAAAGTGTACCAGGTCGGAGATCAGGAAATTCATGCCCTGCGTGAGGTACAACTTGATATTGCTGACGGTGATTTTGTTGCGATCATGGGACCGTCTGGATCAGGCAAGTCCACGATGATGAATGTCATCGGCTGTCTGGATTTACCTACATCGGGACAATTTTATTTGGATGGCTATTCGATATTAGATGCCCGCGAGGATGAACTGGCTATTATACGTAATCAGAAAATCGGATTTGTATTTCAAAAATTCCATTTGCTCCCGCGAGCAACGGCTTTGGAGAATGTGGAACTGCCTATGATCTATGCGGGTATTTCTGCCAAGGAGCGTCGTTTGCGGGCAATGGAAGCCCTCACTAGCGTAGGTCTAGGCGATCGGATGAACAATAGGCCGAACGAATTGTCAGGCGGTCAGCAGCAGCGGGTATCCATTGCGCGCGCACTTGTGAACAATCCGGTTATTCTCTTGGCGGATGAACCGACAGGCGCATTGGACTCCAAAACTAGCGTTGAAATCATGGGGATTTTTCAGCGTCTGAATGATCAGGGGAAAACGGTTGTATTGGTTACTCATGATCAGGAGGTTGCGGAATACGCCAAGCGTCTGATTCATTTTCGAGATGGGCGGATTGAAGAGGATCAGCCTGTTGGGAAACGAAGAATGGCGGCAGAGGAAGTGAAGGCATGAAGTTTAAGGAAATTATCCGTGTGTCGCTCAACAGTTTGCGAACCAATATGCTGCGATCTTTGCTGACCATGGTGGGCATTATTATCGGAGTGGCCGCTGTGATTATGATTGTAGCCATCGGTAAAGGATCAACGGCTACGATTACATCTCAGATCAACAGTATGGGAAATAATCTGCTGATGATCTATCCTTATGCTCCATATGATGGGTCCAGCTCCATGTCGTTCAGTCAGACGAAAGGAATATCTCTGGAAGATATCGATGCGCTAGAGCAGCAAAAAGCAGTAGCAGAGGTAGCACCAAGTGCCATGACCAATGCAGATATTACGTGGAGCCGCAATAAGGTCAGCGGGCAAATTGAGGGGACTTCGCTGGCATTTGTTCATGTGAGAAAGCTGTCGCTAGCTCAAGGTAGGTCCTTTACACACTATGAAGTGGATAAACGAATGAATGTGGCTGTGCTTGGGAGTGATGCGGCCCGTAATATTTTTGGTCCGGATGCCTCCAGAGCGGTCGGTGAGACGATCATGATCAAACAGCTTCCTTTTAAGGTGGTTGGTGTGCTGGCAAATTCCAATTCCAATATGAGTAACAGTGGTCAGCAGGTATATGTACCGATTACAACGGGGATGGAACGGCTAGGCAATATGAGTATTCAGCAGGTGAACGCCTCCGCAACAACAGAGGAGAAGATTAGTCAGGCAAGTGCTGAAATTCGGCAGGTGCTACGTGTCAGACATGAGCTAAAGCCATCAGAGGGTGATGATTTTCAGATTATGACCCAGACGGAAATCTTAAAAACAGTGTCCGGGGTTGATCGGATTATGAATATGTTGCTGGCCGGTGTAGCTGCAATTGCGCTTGGCGTTGGTGGTGTCGGCATTATGAATATTATGCTGGTGTCCGTTACGGAACGCACAAGGGAGATCGGGATTCGCAAAGCGATTGGTGCGCAGCGCAGTGATATTATGTTGCAGTTTGTGGCTGAGGCTGTTTTTCTCAGTCTGATGGGTGGACTGGTCGGCGTAATGGTGGGTCTCGGAGGTGCAAAGCTGCTCGAGAAATTCGTCCAAATGCCGATTGTGTATTCGATAGAGCCCGTGCTGTACTCTTTTCTGTGCTGTATGGCAGTCGGGGTGTTGTTCGGAGTATATCCGGCGCGGAAGGCGTCGAAGCTACGTCCGATTGATGCTTTAAGATACGAATAAGGGAGCGGGTACTTCGCCTTACTCGAAAGAGCAGGGTGTAAGTACCCGTTTTTTGTGTGTAATAAGTGTTTTAAATGATGAAAAGACATGAATAAACACTTTAGTTTTATATATATGATGTTTTATATGATTTTTAAGGTTGATTTATTGTTATATATGACGTATTATATTCAATATCAGATCGAAAGAAAAAAGGAGGGACGTTCATCATCGACCTTACGGCAAGACAAGTAGAAATTTTAAACATTGTACAAAAGCATGCCCCGATTACCGGGGATCAGATTGCGGAAATGCTTAATCTCAGCAAGGCGACCATTCGGACCGACTTATCCAAATTGGGCATTCTGAATTACATAGATGCAAAGCCCAAGGTCGGATATTTTGTTGGAAAACGGGGCACGCCAAATCGGGAGGAAAAATTCCGGCTGTTGCAAATGAAGGTCGGCGATCTTCATGGGGTTCCAGTCATCGTACGTGAAACAACAACGATTCAGGAAGCTGTCGTGGCTCTCTTTTTGGAAAATGTGAGCAATTTGATCGTCACCGATGAAGACGGAGATTTGGCAGGGGTAGCTTCCCGCAAGGATTTGCTTAAGGTAACGTTAGGGAATCCCAATGCAGCAACCATTCCTGTCAGCCTTGTGATGACCCGACAGGCGAATGTTGTCACCGTTTCCCCAGAGGATACGGTATTAGAGGCAGCGCGCAAAATTATTGCCCGTCAAATCGACAGCCTGCCTGTCGTCGTCCCTTCCGACTCCGACAAGCCAGGGGAGCACTGGAAAGTCGTGGGACGCATTACAAAAACGAATATTATTAAAATGTTGCTCGATATGGTAGCAGAGGATTAATGGGAGGAATCGAATGGTTCAGGCGAGCAGTCATTTTATAGCGATCTGTTCAGACTCGATTGGCGAAACGGCAGAAGCTGTCGTACAGGCGACCATGCGCCAATTTGAGTTACCAGACACAGAGATCAAAAGATTTATGAACGTGAGGGATGAAGACGAGCTGAGCCGGGTGATGGAGGAAGTTGCCGAGCGTAAAGGCTTTGTAGCGTATACGCTGGTACAGCCGGAATTGAGAGAGGCGATGAAAGAGGAGGCTGTCCGGCTGAATGTGCGGGCTGTCGACATTATGGGACCGATGATGCAGGCGTTTGCCGATACGTTCCATGACGATCCCAAAGAGAAGCCAGGTCTGCTGCATCGACTGGACGACAACTATTTTCGCCGTGTAGAGGCCTTGGATTTTGCGGTTCAATACGATGATGGCAAAGATGTGAGCGCCATTCTTAAAGCGGATATTGTATTGCTTGGGGTATCCCGTATTTCCAAAACTCCTTTATCCATGTTTCTCGCGCATAAAGGTTATAAAACGGTCAACATACCGGTTGTACCGGAGCTGACACCCCCTGTTCAGTTGAAGGATGTTCAGCGTGGTCGAGTGTTCGGACTAACGATCGAGCCAGAGTTACTGTTAAAAATACGCAGTGAGCGACTAAAGGTTATGGGGCTTCCTAATAATGTGCAGTATGCTACAGCGACGAGGGTGGAAGAGGAAATAGCGTATGCGCAGTCTTTGTTTAAAGAGCTGAATTGTCCGGTTATTGATGTTACAGATAAGGCGATTGAAGAGACGGCAGGTTTGATTATCAGAATGTTATAGAGCCTAGTAGCTGCTCATATAACTAAAAATTAAAATCGTAGGATACAGGAGTTTAATAGATAAATAGAAAGATTGCGGCAAAGCTACCCTAAATAATTCATTTGCTTAAGGGTAACGATTATTTTTAGGAGAGGTGGAGGGATAGGTATGGAGAGTCAAATGGCATTGGAATTCGTTCGGGTAACAGAGGCAGCGGCACTGCAATCAGCACAATGGACAGGGCGTGGAGATAAGAATAGCGCGGACGAGGCGGCTACGGTAGCCATCCGCACTCATTTTAATGCGGTATCCATGGACGGCACGGTCGTCATTGGTGAAGGCGAAATGGATGAGGCTCCCATGCTGTATATCGGGGAAAGAGTAGGCAACCGCAGAGGACCGGCTATGGACATCGCTGTCGATCCACTAGAGGGAACCGAAACGGTAGCAAATGGTTTGAATAACGCTCTGTCGGTCATTGCTGCTGCACCTCGTGGTAGTCTACTCCACGCTCCGGATATGTACATGCAAAAAATGGCCGTTGGCCCGGCATTGGCTGGAAAGCTATCACTTGAGGACCCCATCCCAACTACATTGTCAAAAGCTGCACGAGTACTCGGTAAATCCTTGTCTGATCTTACCGTGTCCATTCTGGATCGTACACGGCACGCCGGGATCATCAAGCTTCTGCGGGAAAGCGGCGTTCGAATCAAATTGCTTGGCCATGGGGATGTGATGGGCGCGATTGAAACATGCCTGGATAGCGGTGTGGATTTGCATATCGGTTCTGGTGGCGCTCCTGAGGGTGTATTGGCTGCTGCAGCGCTGAAATGCATGGGCGGAGAAATTCAGGGTCGTCTGCTGCCTCATGGTGAAGAAGAGATTGAGCGTTGCAAACGTATGGGCATTACTGACCCCGGTGCGTTGCTTTCCATGGATGATATGGTCGGACGCCAAGGCGTGATGTTTGTGGCTACAGGTGTGACACCTGGAGAGTGGTTGCAGGGGGTTCGTTCTCTTCCCGGTCACAGAGCGGAAACTCATTCAGTTGTAATGCACTCGGAAACAAAAACGATTCGCTTCGTGCGGAGTATTCATCATACAGCTGATTCTTCCGGTACGCTTGCGGTAGCGGCATCCTCTTGAATATTAAAGTCATGGCTTCCTAAATCTGTCCTGTCCCCACAGTCGGCGCAAGGTTCTTCTTCGCCTTGCATCGTTGAGAGGTGAACTCAAAGCAGGAGTTGCGTATGTTGTAAACACAATACGGAGATTAAGTTTATCGTTTAACAAACGAGGAACGATAGTTCAATAAAACAGCGGTATCTAGGACTCGTCTAAAGATACCGCTGTTTTTCATATTTCGGGATCAATCTAACTGTCATAGAGCAGATGAAGTTATCAACTTTTGGAATACACATCGAATAACCTCACTTTCATTGAGTGACGTAAGCATAATTGTTTTTGCCATAACTAATTGACAAAGCAAATCCTCATGTAAAATTAGAATAACACAGATTTAAGTAATACTTCCGCCTATTGGCATTATGAATTACTTTGGTGTTTATCTATAGTTGTCTATTAAAAGGAATTAATTGCAAGTAGAATTAATTTGGTATACGTGTTAAATTACTAGTCCAGCCGATAAAACAAGATCAAAGATTTTTAATAAGTTTGAACAAACTGGAAATTTTTACAGGTAGACTTAATTGCTTTAAATTGATATATTATTAGTCCAGCCCGAAAATGATTATTAAAAATATGGGTTGGATGAATCGCCTGGAATTATTTACAGGTTGAACAAATTAGACGAAAATGTTATATTAATGTTCTGGCTCAAACAAAGCCGTATGAAAATTTGATCTTTGAAAACTGAACAACGAGTGAGTACGGATTTTGCTTGCAAAATCCAACGCTGAAATTTTGGTACATGCCGTCAGGCTGTATGAAATGGAAGCGAACAAGAGATATTTTTATCTCGTCAGTTTCAACATGAGCTTATCGCTCTTTCTATAAACCAACTTCGGTTGGTCTTTAATGGAGAGTTTGATCCTGGCTCAGGACGAACGCTGGCGGCGTGCCTAATACATGCAAGTCGAGCGGGGTTATGTAGAAGCTTGCTTCTACATAACCTAGCGGCGGACGGGTGAGTAACACGTAGGCAACCTGCCCACAAGACAGGGATAACTACCGGAAACGGTAGCTA